>CAWHBX010000007.1:0-4881 GCA_963827765.1 uncultured Acidobacteriaceae bacterium | reverse complement strand
CTCCGTTCTCACCGTTCTTGCGACAGCGCCCTCCGTGGATGCGTTCCGGCCGTCTTATTGCGACCGGAACCAGACCATCTACCACGCTGGCAACCTGCAGAGAAATCTTGCTGCCTTCGCTGGCGCCTCCGAATCCGTCCAATACGCCGACGCTCGCGCAATACGAAGCTCTCTACCGCAGGCCATGGATTGATACCAACGCCTTCCTGTTCGATGCCCCGGCAGACTATATGCCCAGCTACGGGCAGCACGTCGCGTTTGCCGATTCCTACGCGGCGCTGCTTCTCATGCTGAACTTCCCGGCCGATCAGAAGGTCAATCTCACCAACTATTTTGTGCAGTACGGGATCGATCTCTACGGTTGCGTGCAGGCGGGTTATGGCTGGCCGGCGTTTGGCGGACACCGCAGCGGCAGGAAATTGCCGATCATCCTGGCGGGCATCCTGCTGAATGACTCGGGAATGAAAAACGTCTCGACAACGTACCCGGACAAATTCGGCGAGGACATGCAGACGCTGTACATCAATCAATTGCCGCCCGCCGGAACCTACCAGCAAGCCTGGCAGGGCGCCACGGTCATTTATGGCGGCCATTACGGCGTGCATGCCGCAGACTCCTCTCCGGTGAGCGCCGGGCTTGTACGGGCCCTACGAACAATTGCAGCCCGCGAACTGGCCCATCCTGACCCCGCCCGGCGAACAATTGGGCGAAGCCTATCGCCGCTGCTGCACGTCCGTTTCCTGGGTCGGTGAAGCCCTTGCGGCCTATCTGGTGAACGGCAAAAGTACCTGGAATTACCCCGCCTTCTTCGATTACGTCTATCGCTGGATGACGGAAGATGACACCCAGGCGGTGGCGGAAATCCTGGCGCAGAGCGGCTACGACTACAGCGCCAACTGGGAACGCCAGGGACAAACGCAGTACTGGCTGGACGGCGAAGTTTCACAGCCATCTTTCATCGACGACATGTGGAACGCCTACCACTGGTAACGCAGGGTAAGTCGCTGACAAAAAGGAGACCTGCCCTCTTATGCCGATGGCTGTGCACCCAGCCACAGACGGACATCAGGGAAAGGAAATGAGCTCGTAGATTCTGCGATTGTCGATATCAAGACTCCCTGGTCGTCTCGAACGGATCAGCGGGAGGGTAACGCGTCGGCCTTTTTTCTGCCTCTGTGAACAACCTTCGGATTTCACACTCCTGACTATGAGTTTCTTGATGGAGAGTCTCTCGAGCCGCCCGGGCCTTCAGCTGCCGGTAGAGTGCGTCTGGAATGTCCACCGTGATTCGCATACGTCTCTTTTGCCATAATTACGGTCCAACGGAAAGACCCAGACGTAAAACCTAGCACCAGGCAACAGACCGCACAGAATTGCCCGCCAACTGAGGGTCGAATCTGTGTACAATCCTGCTTTGCCACGCGACGCGTGACGGGAGTTTCACTATGAAGGAAACCGTTCAGGAGTACGTGCAGCGGATCCAGGGCAAACTCGCGGGCCAGGATCCCTTGAAAGTGCAGTCCACAACCGCGAAAAAACTGGCGCGACTGATCAAGGGCGCAACCCCGGCCAAGCTGCGCAAACGGCCGGCGCCGGAGCAGTGGTCGCCCGCGGAAATCCTTGCGCATCTCGCCGATGCGGAGATCGTCGTTAGCTGGAGGGTTCGTTCGATTCTCGGTGCGCCGGGCACTCCCATCCAGGCTTTCGATCAAGATGCCTGGTTCGTCGCCGGACACTACGCAAAGCGCGACGCGCGCAAATCCCTCGAACAATTTCGCGTCTTGCGGGAAACGAATTTGGCGCTATACAAAACGCTCGCGCCTGAACAGTGGAAGCATCACGGCATGCATGCTGAGCGCGGCGAGGAATCCATCGAGCGCATCGTGCAGATGATGGCCGGACACGACATCAACCACCTCGAACAGATCGAGCGCATTCTCGCGCGGCGGGGTTAACACTCCCCGGCGGCCCTCACGTTTGGCGGCGCCGAAAAAGCAGTCCGCCCGCTCCAATGATGACCAGAACCACGCTGAAGACCGCGAAAGCCCACTTCGTGAGCGTGAAAATATTCGCTACGCGCGCGACGCTATCAAGCCGCTGCGGGTAATCTCGCAGCATCGCCAGGAAGCAGAAGTTCTCCGCATAGTCGAAAAGTGTTGTTCCCACCGTCAAAAAACTCAGTCTTTGCCACACCGGGCGCCCAGGAAAAACGCGGGCAAACGCATACGTTGTGCCCAAAAGAAAAAACATTCCGTAGAGCGCGGGAAAAACGGAGTCAACATATTCCAGAAAGAGGCGATAGGCATATCGCCCCTGCTCCCCGTATGCCGCCAGCTTTGCATAGGCGGCCTCCGGGGAGTAATTGATGGTCATATCCAGCAGGCCCACCTGCCTCAGCGCATCGCTGTGGAATGCCCCCGGTAAACCCCACACATTGATCAGCAACAACACGAAAAGGCTCAACAGACCCAGACTCCACACCACCCTAGTGCTGGCGATTCCGAGCAAGAAGCTCTGTAGTCGATTCCACATAGGCGCTCTCGTCTCCTGAATCACACGAAGGATCGAACGAGGTCCGCGCCGCTCACGTCGCGGGGAAGCTTCACGCCGGGATGACCTCATCCTTGACCATGTGCAGACGGATGACACTTGGTTTTTCGGCCGGGTCGAAATGGCAGGAGACCGCATCGCGGATCATGGACTTGAGCTCGTCGAGGGAATCAGCCTCGGTAAAAATGGAGAAACCGAGGGCCCGGGCCTGGTAGCCGCCTTCCGGTGACTCTTGCACGGAGAATATGATTTCGCTCTGCGGCATGTCTCTCATCCTCCCTTGATTATACGCTGTTCGGAAGCGTAAACTCGCGATTATGGAAGTCCACCTGACACCAGAGCAGGAAGCGGAACTCAGCAAACTTGCCACGCGCAAGGGCCGCAACGCCAACGAGTTGGCGCAGGAAGTGCTTGGCCTTTACCTGGAGCATGAAGCTCGCTTCATCGAAGCCGTGAAGCGCGGCTTGGAGTCGCTCGACCGCGGGGAGTACGTTTCCCATGAAGAGGTCGGCGCCCGCATCGACCGGTTGTTTCCCTCCTGATGGAAGTTCGCTGGTCACCCGCATTTGTAGTGGCCGGTCTTTAGACCGGTTCTTGGGTTTCTCCTGGGTTGCTCCTCACGTATTATGAAGGCGCCGGGCCTCAGCTTCATCTACCACGCAGCCCGAGACTGGCCGTAGCAATCACGTCTCGTCGGCGCTCGCTCGAAGCTGAGAAGCACCAAAGAAAAAGCCCCAAACGTAAAACCGACGTTCGGGTCACCCGGCCCTGTCGGTCCTGCTTCTTGGGAACATTGGGTGAAGACCAATCGTGCTAGAACATCCGGAGTTGCCACGCTTTGAAGATATCCTGCGCCGCTTAGACCCGTTGGTATTTGAAGGCGGGATCGATGCACTCCGAAAAGATGGCGTTCTAAGTCGCCCTGAGGACCTTCTATCAATAATCGACGCGAGCCCTTCCGCAATGCGCAGGTTCATGCGAGGCTGTCACTACGGGTGGGACCTAGCCCAGCGCCAGATAGGCCACCTTGTGGTCGAATACGAAGAGAGCAGACGCCTGCTGAGATCTGAGCTGAAAGCTTCGAGGCGCAACCGCGACAACCTAGCCATCGAGCGATGTCGCACGCTGATTGACTGTCTCGAATCTCGCCAGATCGTCTTGCGCCGTCTAGCCGACACGATCCTGTATCACCTTTTCTCCATGCAGACATGGATCCCGCGTCACATTATGACTGAGTATCGTATCCGTGATATCGACCCGCGGGTGGTGAAAGACACCTTGCAAGTTGCGACCATGCTTAACGCCGAGAACCGTACAAGTTTTCATCTAGTCGCAGATTTGACGACTGTGGTGCACGTGGGAGATTTGGTTCGCATAAGACCCTACGAGCAATCCAAAAAGTGGGATTTGATCGAATTGAAGCATGGCCGAATGAATTCAATTCTGCAAGGCAAACTTCAGGCACCTGAAATCAGCGACGAGACAAAACTTAATGAGATTCGCGAACAATACGGCGCGAAAGCGGCGGTTCAAGCGAAGAGGATGGCGAAACAACAATCGCGCCATGATGAGTTTATGCGCCTCGTAGAGACGGACAAGGGGATCGACATACTTCACAACGTACCTGTGAATTTTGTTCCGGAATCCGTTGAAGTGCTTATTTACGACGACAAACTGCGCGATATTTGTCTGAGCGCTCGCTCCACCGGCTTAGAAGTTTGCGTCGTCGGTGGCTGCCTTCGATTAATCGCGCTAGGGTCTAAACTACAGCAGCTTTTTAGCAGATCGGGAATCGCGCACTTGCTGTATCACATGCAGTTCGGAATCAAAGAGTGTGTTCTGACGCAGACTCCTGAGCAGGAGATATCCAAGCTCGATTCCATTTTTCCATTTTTCGACCTGGTACGAATGAACCTCCGCGCCATGTGGCCACCGCCGTTGTTCCTCTGGCCGCTTCCCCGCGATTTAGTGATCGATCTCTTATTCGGAAGAGTTAGCGTCTACGCACAACTCGATTTTGATCGCCTCTTTGAGCGCGCGGAGGCGAAAGGAATGGAAATGCGGTGGGCAACGGACGAAGAGATAGGGCTGCACAGCATCGCCAAACGAATCCCTGGTTCCCCCAACGCAAAGGGCATCAAAGTGAACCTGAAAGGTGCACCAGAGCCCTGCCAAATCATCCTTGGCGGGTTTCTAGCGCGGATGTTCGTGGAGTTCATGTCTCCGAACCAATTTTTAGAATTGGTCCGCGAAGGACCTTGGCGAGCACGTCCCGGCTCGGCCAGCCTCCAACGCCCATGAAACAAAAAAGGGCCGCTGATTGCTCAGCGG
>CAWHBX010000006.1:0-8377 GCA_963827765.1 uncultured Acidobacteriaceae bacterium | reverse complement strand
AATTTGAAGCCAAATTCGGCCCCACGCGCTCCAACGAAGTCGAATTCGGCGCCTACAGGGGCCGCCCCAAATGGGAAAAGGTCGTCAGCATTCCCGACCAGCGTATGCGCGACGCCCTGCTCAATCTCATCGTCTACCAGGGCGACACCGAATTTGCCTCCGTCGAACAGCAGCGCCGCCTCTTTGAAACCGCTCCCAGCGAACACGATCGCCAGTCCCTTTGCCGCGTCGTCACCGAAGAGATGCGCCACGGCTGGCAGATGTGCCACCTGCTGATGAATCATTTCGGCTACAGCGGCCGCGTCGAAGCGCAAAAAATGTTGGAGCGCCGCGCCTTCGATCAAAAGCGTCTCCTCGGCGCCTTCAATCAGGATGTCAACAACTGGCTGGACTTTTTCGTTTACACCGATTTCGTGGATCGCGACGGCAAATACCAGCTCACCATGCTCAGCTATTCCGGTTTCGCTCCGCTGGCGCAATCCATGATTCCCATGCTCAAGGAAGAGTCCTTCCACCTCGGCACCGGCCAGGACGGCATCAAGCGCATCGTCAAAGCCGGCGTCGTCCCGCTCTCCATCATCCAGAAGTACATCAACAAGTGGATTCCCGTCAGCCTCGATCTCTTCGGCGTGGACCGTTCCAGTTCCGCGCATTGGTTCTACGTTTGGGGCCTCAAGGGCCGCTACGACGAGCCCACCGCCAGGGCCGAGGCCAATCTCGGACACATGAACGAGCACAGCCGCGAACTCTATCACCAGGAATGCGTCAAGCTCGTGGACATGATCAACAAGAACGTGCCCGCAGGCCAGCCGTTGCTCTATGTGCCCGACGTCAAGTTCAATCGCCACATCGGTGAGCACGCCCACAAACCCTACAATGTCCACGGCGAACTCCTCGATGAGCGCGAATACGCGGCTTATATGCAGGAAATGCTCCCGCAACCCGCCGACCTCGCCATCCTCGAAGACATCCAGTCCCTCGAAAAGCACTGGATCTCCCCCAAAGGCGCGATCCGGTGATCACCCGCCTCGCCCATTTGGAGTGCGGCGGCTCGCCGCCGCTTTTACGGTTGACACCCTCGCAGCTAAATCATCACCAGCGCACTTTCTCTTCCCTTCCGCCGAAGGGTTTGGCCTTTCTCCCCGCTTCCTGATATCTGATCTCTGATAACAGTTATCCGATACCGCCACCCACTCTCCATCGCGCCTCCCTCTCGCTCAATCTGTTCTACAATACTCACAATGAAACCCCTCACCGAGCGCATCCTCATCCAGCAAGGCGACATCACCGACATGGATGTGGATGCAATCGTGAACGCCGCCAACAACGATCTCATCCTCGGCGCGGGCGTAGCAGGCGCCATCTACCGCAAAGGCGGCGAAACGATCCAGCAGGAGTGCAACGAAATCGGCAGCATCCCCGTCGGCTACGCGGCCATCACCGGCGCGGGAAAACTCAAGACGCGTTACGTCATTCACGCCGCGAGCATGGGTCTCGGCGGCGTGCGCACCACGGCCAAATCTCTGCGCTCTTCCACCGCGCATTCGTTACGCCTTGCTGCCGAACGCAAGCTCCAGTCCATCGCCTTTCCCGCCATAGGCACCGGGGTTTCCGGCTTTCCGCTGGACGAATGCGCGCAAATCATGCTCAGCGAAGCCATCGAGCATCTGCAGGGCGAAACCTCGCTCGAGTCCGTGTACTTCGTCCTGTTCGATGCCCGCGCCCGCGACGTCTTCCAGTCCACTTGGGACGATCTCCGCAAGCGACTCTCCACGGGAGCCGCTTCCGCATGACCCCGCTCGCCGCACTTCTCGCCGAACGCATCCGCCGCTTTGGCCCAATCACGTTTGCCGAATACATGCGCGAGTGCCTCTACCATCCGGTTCATGGTTACTACAGCCAGCCGGAATCCCTGCGATTCGCCGATTACTACACCAGTCCCGACGTGCATCCTATTTTTGGCCGCCTGCTGGCGCGCCAATTCGCGGAAATGTGGGAGCAACTCGACCGCCCGTCTGAGTTTCTGCTCGTCGAAGCCGCTGCGGGCGTGGGTCGCCTGGCCAAGCACATCCTGGAATTCGCGCAAACCAAGTTGCCGGACTTCTACTCCGCGCTGTGCTATGTGGCCGTTGAGCGTTCTCCCGCGCGTTGCGATCAGATGACCGTGCATCTCGCGCCTTATCTCCAGGAAGGGAAGTGCCAGCCATCCATCGAAATTCCAGCCCACATCCCCGCCGGCTGCATTTTTTCCAATGAGCTGCTCGACGCGCTCCCCGTGCATCGTGTGCGCCAACAGGAAGCACATCTGCAGGAAATCTTCGTCGGCAACGACGGCAATTCCTTCGTGGAACTCCTGATGCCGCTTTCTACCTGTGCCGTTAACGAGTACTTCGCCGCGCAACACATTACCCTCGAAGAAGACCAGCAAGCCGAGGCGGGCCTCGAGACTTGCGACTGGATCGGCGAAATTGCGCAGCGCCTGGATCGCGGATTTGTTCTGACCATTGACTACGGTCACGAGGCCGCCGATCTTTTCGATTCCCATCACATGGCCGGCACCCTGCTCGCCTACGCCAAGCATCAGGCCAGCGAAAGTTTTTACGTCGCGCCGGGCGAACAGGATCTGACCGCGCACGTCAATTTCACTGCGTTGCGGCTCTGGGGCCAGCGTCGCGGCCTGGAAACCCTGGGCCTCATTTCCCAGACCGCGTTCTTGCTCGCGCTGGGGAAGGGAAACGAGTTCGCCGACCTCTACGATGACGGCATGGATGAAACCGACCGCGTCCGCGCCCGCCTCAGACTGAAAACGCTCATCTACCCCGAAGGCATGGGCGAACGCTTCCAAGTCCTCGTCCAGCAAAAATCCGTCCCCCGCGCCAAACTCACCGCCCTCTCCTCTGTGTAGCGTACGCCTTTTGACGCGGGCCGCTCTGGACAATCCCTCGGCGTTGTAGCGGACACCTTCAGGTGGCCATCTTGGGGTGCTTTGGAGTGCGGGAGCTTGCTCCCGCCTTTGCGATGCCATCCATTCCTCCCATACAATTCAATTGGCGCCCCTGTGTCACCCCTAAAAGCGGCGGCGAGCCGCCGCACTCCAAGATGTCGGCGCGCCGACATATTTTGGATACGTCACCATATCGATAACACCCCCACCCCTCTGTTTTTGCGTATGTGCGGGAATGATTGGACTTACGGGCGAATGCCGCCGATGTGCGGGAATGATTGGAGTTAGCGGTGGTTTGCGGCCCCAAAAGCGAAGAGAAAACAAAAGGATGAGGGAAAAGTGGTCTGGGATTTAGACCGGGGAGGATGTTCCGGGAAGCACACGCGGGTTTGTGCCGACGATTCACAACTCATGATATCATGAAATAGTTACTATGTCAATAGATAATGTAGTGGTACTGTGTTCGAATGCTGCGTGGGACGAAGGTAGAGCTGGCGGGTGGTGCGGCCGCAGCGCGCCGAGACAACCTCGGGTGGCCTACCCTTGCGGTTTGAGCAGGGGTGGGTCCGCTCTTCTTCTTCCTCCTCCCGCTCCCCGCATCCGTAGCGCCTCTTCAAGCCCTTCGGCATAAAACCACACCAAAACCCCCGCGCGTAAACCCGAGGTGTGGGGCACCCACTGCATCATGACGCTTCACTCAACTATAAAGGTGGTATCCTTAGATAGACGATGCCATACGCATGGGGAATGTCGGACCAAGCACCAGCGACCGGGCCACCCGCCGAGTTAAACGGTTAGACTTGAGCTATTAAACTTTGTGGAATCGTAGCTGAGTGCAGCGGTGGTTGCCCCAGATCGAAGGCAATTGGACATACGGTGAAAGCATGAATCGCTTGGAAATGGCCCGCCGCATTGACGAGCATGTGCCTGTTCTCGTGCAGCGGGATGCGGCGGAGTGGAAGCACATGGAAAGGCTGCGACAGCGGTTTGTGACCGATTATGCGGTGGCGCGCATCCCTCGGCTGACTCTGGACGAATATGTGATCGGAAAGGGTCGCGACAACCCGTCGTTCTGCTATCGGGTTGAGCGCGAGTTGGATCGCATGGGGCGGATTCTCGGTGCGAGAGCCGACAAATTTGGAATCTACTACGGTGGGAGAAGAAACGATCCCTATCGCAAATATCGGCATTCCCAAATATGGGGCGATACCGCCAAAGAGGCGTTCGCCACTATCAAGAAAGCTATCGTTGATCTGCTCGGGGCAGCCGAGAAAGACCGAATGGACGCGGTCCGGGCCAGCAGGATCTCGCCGTTGTTCAAGGGCAAACTACTCTATTTATATTTTCCGCAGAAATTTGCGCCTGTTTACTCCTTGGACCATCTGAAACATTTCGCGGCGGAGCTAAATTTGGTCGGTCCATTCAAAGGCGCGGTGGATATTCAGCGCGCGCTCATGACGTACCGTGCGAGCTGGCCTCAGCTTGCAAGCCAGTCTGAATGCCTCTACATGAGTTTTCTCTATTACGTTTTTGGATCTCCGCCGGAAGAGAAGGGGGCGGAGAAGCCTCCCCCGGCCTTGCCGCTGCTCGATGACGCGGTCCATGGAGCTGAGTTCATAGAGCTGATGCCCGCTCTGTCGGGCGAAGAAGCGAACAGGAGCACTGCAAATCACAGAAAACCTGATTATTTCAAACGCCTGAAACAACTGGAACGCATCGGTGATCGCGGGGAGGCGATAGTGGTTGCGTTAGAGAGAAAGCGCCTGGTGCGGGTTGGGAAAGCAGACCTTGCAAAAAAGGTTGATCGCGTTTCGGACAGAGACGATAGTCTTGGGTACGACATCCACTCGTTCGAGGAAGACGGAGCAGATCGATTGATTGAAGTTAAGGCGACCAGCGGAGAAAATCTCGATCGAGGCTTTTACATCAGCGCAAATGAATTAAAGAGGGCGGCAGGGCTGGGAAATTACTACATCTATCTCGTGTTCTCGGCTTTAAGCAAAAAGCCGCGAGTCCTGCCGGTGAAGCGTCCTGAGTTTAAGGGTAATGACTTCGTGCTCGACCCGGTGATGTTTCATGTGACTCTGCCGACAGGAACAGGCCTAGGCTAGGGATGCAGAATGGCGCACGCATTGATGGGCAGAGCAACTCTGGGCGCCACACCCGGTCCCACCTGTGCTGCCCGCAAAGTTTCTCGGGTGAATGATATACTCGCCCGGTGACTCATGAACCAAGAAAACTCTCTGCTCCACCCGCCGTTTCTATGCCTCGATATCTAGGAATTACATGTGATTCCTGCAAAAAGCTCATGGCTGTTGATTTTTGTTCTCCCGTACTTGAGCCCGCTCCTGCTCCAGAAGCGCGCGTTTGTGTAACCTGTCCCTATTGCCAAACAAAAAACCTTCGTTTTTATTCCGACCTGAAACCGTTTGCAGTTTCTCCACGGCAACGCCGTTCAAGAAAGTAAGTTCGTCACCCGGAGTCCTCACGCCTCCGAATTTCTTAACCTGTTCCATGCGACTTGGCGGATTATCAGCAGCCCAAAATTTCTGCAGGGCATGTTTGGCGCTTTCCACAGAAGGGCCGATATTAAGAAAATAGTGCATTATTTTTGGATATTTCCAATACTGATCTCCGAAAGTGTATGAAACCGCCTGCACTGGTTCGCCTACACCACTCGCGTATTGAATCGCTAGGCGCGTGGCGAAAATTGCTACTTTCATATTGTCCTCGACACAATTTCGTCTATCGTAGAGCGCATCGCAAACAAACCGCCATAGACTATTACCAGTTCCGATGTGTGCTTCATCGCAAACCGGAGAAAGAACATTGCTGTCAGCGCGATACAACAGACTGGTGCCAGTGGGGTTCTCGTAGGCAGCTACTATTACACTGAATCTGTCTTCTTGTTCTTTATACTTTGCCCGAAACTCGGCGAGAACTTCTTCAATCACGTTTTCTATCGCATACCTATCGAGGATTCTCTGTGGCAGCCTTGCCTTTGCTTCGGCACAAAACTTATCGATAATCCCTCCGCCACCAGACCCAGCGATTGCGACGCCCCATTGGCTAGTACCCATAAGGCTTATTTTGTTCACGCGCTTCTTAGCGATGCCATCTTCTTCGAGTGAATCAGCACACAAGATAATCCCGTCACAACACTTAAGCCCCACAATGAAGGTCATTGGAACCCGCCTCTTCCGCTTAGATTGTGGATGTGGCAGTCCTTTGTCAAGTAAACAACCCTGACTTATCCCCCTCTAGAATCAACACTTATGAAAAACAGGGGGGAGGGTCAGTGCACTCTTCCGTGCGTGATTCCTATGGGTTCGGCCTCTTCAAGGTCGGCCTTTCGCCTGACGCCGGTTCGGGCATTTCAGCAGTTTTCGCCTTTGCCGGCGTGGCGCTGGCATCCGTGGGAGTGACCGCAGGCATGCCGTTTTCCGTGTACGCCTTCTTCACCAGCGCCTCGACATTGTCCTGCGCGCCCCCGGTGTTGTCGTTGGTTTGCCGCGCCTTGCTGTATTCGTTCAGGGCGCGCTCGCGCTGCCCCAGCAAATCAAAAATCTTGCCCAGGTAGATGTGGCCCCACACTTCCGTCCACTTCTCGGACGGCTCCGGCACCGTGGCCAGGGCTTCGCGGAAGGCGTTGGCCGCGGCCTGATAATTCTTCTGGTAGAAAAACGCCTCGCCCATGCGGAAGTTCGCCAGCGAACGGTTGGGCTGAATGCTCAGTGCCCGCTGGTACTGCTGCACGGCATCGTAGTATTTCCCAAGTTCCGCCAGTTCTTCTCCGCGCGCAATCGCGGCACGTGCGCGCAGGCTCGGTGAACTCTTCAGCATCAAGTTGTTGGGATCAATGCGAATGCCGCCGGGTTTCGGCCGCCCAAAAGTCTCCACCGTGAAATCGGATTCCAAGCCAACGACATCGATGGTCTTCAACTCCGGATTTCCTTCGGTATCAATGCGCAACTGGATAGGCATGGCGAAGGTGTCCAACGGCTGCTTGAGTTTGCCGACGATGCGAAAACCCTTGCGCGTCCGGTAGGTCACATACTCCAGCGTAAATTCCGGTATGCCCGTGGAGTTCAGCCATTGCGAGAAGTAGCCCTGCAAATTCAGTGGCGCTTCACCGCGCTTTGTCGCTGTGTCCGCGGTAGCAGTGGCCATGCTCTCGAAAGCCACCATGGTTGCGGTTTTGCCCTGGAACGTGGTGTAGAAGGTGTGCAACAGCGTCTTGAACGCGACGTCACCCATCTGCACGCGCAGCATATGAAAAAGCATCGCGCCCTTGTTCATCACCACGGAGCGGTACTCCGCGGTGTATGGCACCAGCCGCGCCGACTGCGCCACCGGCGCCGAATCCTCAAACATCAGCGCGCCCACCGCAAATTCGTCAATGGCCTTCAAACCGGCTTCCTTGCCGAAATTCTGCTCGGCGTAAAGCTCTTCGGAATAGCGCGCCAGCCCATCGCTAATCCAGGCATCCGCGGTGGAAGCCGGCAGCACCTCGCTCCCCCACCACTGGCCCGCCACCAGGCGGCTCAGCGTGCGATCGCTGTACTTGGGGTCCCACACGCGATGGCCCAGCATCACCACACCTGGCGCGGAAAATTCGCGCAGGGTGCCGTCGGGCAATTCCACGACGCTGATATCCGGGTCCGGCAGCGGCCCGAATAAATCCGAAAAAATAATTTCCTGGTGGGCCACGATATTCGCGAACTCCTGCGCTTTGCCGGAATCGGCGCGCGGCGCATACACGGCCACGCTGATCCCCTCGGCCTGCTTGGGATTCAATTGCAGCGGGCCTGCCACGAAGGAGCCGTTGGGTTCCGGGCGGTCGCAGTGAAACGTGTATATCAAGCGGTTGCCCTCGGCAGGTGCGCGCGGCGCCACCGGTTGCGGCGAATCGGCTTTGCCCGTCCCCGCCATCGCCATCGTATCCGGCACATTCAGCCGAAACGTCCCCGTGTAGCGGTTCGACGGATAATTCGTCAGCGGAAACCACCGAGACGGCAGCAGCAGGTACACCCAATCCTTCCCAATGGATGCCACGCGAATATTCGGCACCGGGCTATTCTCTTCATTCACCAGAAGCCCGGCGTAGCTGAAGGTCAGCGTCACGGTTTTGCCAACCGCCACCGGCTCGGGAAGATTTACGTTGACGAAGAGGGGATTATCGTTCTCGCGCTGAAACGTGAGCGATTTTCCATCGGCGGTTTTGACGTCCCTCACATCGAGATTTTGGTGTAATTCGACGCGCAGATTCGTGGAAACGTCCATGGCGCGGAAATTGATCTTCACAACCGCGTTGATGGATTGGCCGGTGGTGTCCAGATAGGCGGCCAGTTCGTACTTTTCCGCCAGAAAGCTCGGTGGACGCGCCGTCTGGGCGCGCAGGGGCGAGCAGAAAGCCGTCAGAATCAGGAGCAG
>CAWHBX010000005.1:0-222227 GCA_963827765.1 uncultured Acidobacteriaceae bacterium | reverse complement strand
GTCGATTCCTGACCGCGCTCGCCCGCGCGCCGATGTCGGCGCCGGCGCACGAGGTCACCGCGCGCCTGCTCGTCGAGATCGAGGGGCTCGAGGAGGCGGGCAAGCACTTCGAGACGGCGATTGGCCTCGACCCTCGCATCTGGCCATCGAGATCAGCGTCAAAGAGGGCCCGCAAACGCGCGTGGCCTGGGTGCGCATCGAGGGCACCTACACGCTGCCGCAAGAACAGCTTCCCGAAATTTCCACTGCCGAGGGCCAGGGTTTCGATGAATCGAGTTTGTCGGATGACCGCGACGCGATCCTGGGAAAGTATTTTGATAATGGTTTTCCGAATGCCGCTGTCGATGTTGCCTATGTTTCCGTTCCGTCATCCGATGACTTGCCGCGGGTTGGCGTGACCTTCTCGATCCACGAAGGCGAGCAATTTTTTGTCAATCAAGTTTTTCTCGATGGCCTGCGCCACACCCGTCCCGGCGTCGCCCACCGGGAAATGCGGGTGCAGCCGGGCGCGCCGCTGAGCCAGCAGGAGATGCTGGAGAGCCAGCGCCGCCTCTACGACCTCGGCCTTTTCAAGCAGGTGAATACGGCCATCCAGAACCCGGAGGGCACAGAATCGCGCAAGAACGTGCTCGTCACCGCGAGCGAGGCGGAACGCTACACCTTTGACTACGGCGTCGGCTTCGAGTTCCAGACCGGACAGCCCGCGGTCGGGGCCGAGCAGCCGCTGGGTGCGACCGGCGTCAGCCCCATGGTGTCTCTTGGCGTCAGCCGCATCAACGTGGGCGGTCGTCATCAGACCCTCACCCTGAAGGGCAATCTTGGCCGCCTGCAACAAAAAGGGCTCATCAGTTTCGCGGTCCCCAAGCTGCTCAACCGCGACAACCTTCGTTTTACCGCCACTGCGCTTTACGACAATACCGTGGACGTCTCCACCTTCACCTCAAAACGACTGGAGGGCAGTTTGCAACTCTTGCAAGTGCTGTATAAAATGCAGGACCGCGAACTGACGACGCTTTCCTACGGTTTCAGTTACCGCCGCGTGGAGGCCAGCAATATCGAGGTTACCGAGAACCTTATTCCGCTCCTCTCGCAGCCAACCCGGGTAGGATCTCCTAATTTTGTCTATGTTCGCAACCGGCGCGATAATGATCTGGAGAGCACGCGCGGCAGCTACACCACCGTCGAAGGCGGCGTTGCCTCCAGCTATTTTGGCTCCGAGGCCGACTTTAGCCGGGCGCTGATCAAGAACTCCACCTATCACACCTTGTTTCGCAATCGCAGCACGGGACATGGATTCGTCTTCGCACGTTCCACCAGCGTCGGCATCGAGAACCCTTTCGGAAACACGGTTGTGCTGGATCCGGCGGAAACCACCACGCGCACGCTTATTCCGCTGCCCGAGCGTTTTTACAGCGGAGGGGGCAACTCTCATCGCGGATTCGGGTTAAATCAAGCAGGTCCACGCGACCCGTTCACCGGATATCCCGTCGGCGGCAGCGCCGTGTTCCTCAACAATCTGGAGATACGTTTTCCCAACGTCACCGTGCCTTACCTGCACGACAGCATCGGCTTTACGATTTTTGAGGATATGGGAAACGTTTTTGCGCGGCCTCAGGAAATGCTATCCAGCCTGGGGCGCTTTCACCAGCCCGATCGGCAGCTCTGTTTTCAGGAAGCGACGCACACCCAGTGCAATTACAACTACGCTTCCCACGCTATTGGCGTTGGAGTGCGTTATCAGACGCCAATCGGCCCCTTGCGCTTTGACTTCGGATACAATTTGAATCCACCGTACTTTCCCAGCTACACCAACATCAAGACCGTGAATGGGGTGGAGTCCGGGACGTTCGGGTACCAACGCGCCGGGCATTTCAACTTCGCATTTAGCGTCGGGCAGTCGTTCTGATGAAACTCGACATGACCAAACCCGGAAAACATTGCGCGCTGGCAATTGCGCTAAACCTGGCGCTGGCGGCCTCATCCTTCGCCGGTCAGATCGTCGATCGTGTGGTCGGCAATGTGAACGGCCACGTCGTTTTGCAGAGCGATTGGGAGCAGGAAGTGGTTTTCGAGGCCTTTTTGAATGCTCGCGATCCGGATTCGTTCACCTCGTCCGAGCGCAGCGCCGCCCTCGATCGCCTGATCGATCGGGAATTGCTGCGGGAACAGCTTCGTCCGTCTCAACCGGCTCCCGCCGATCGGGTCGCGGCCCGCGTTGCCGAAGTACGCAATGAAATCCGCAACGAAGTCTGCAAGGAAGTCCGCAATCTCCATCCGAATTGCACCAGCGATGCAGCGTGGCGCGCCGCGCTGCAACATTATGGACTGACCCAAAGCGCGCTGGAGAAGCGCCTGGGCGACGAGATCCAACTCATGAAGCTCGTCGAAGATCGTCTGCGGCCCTCGATCCAGATCGATCAACAGGCGGTGGAAACCTATTACCACGATCGGTTGCTGCCGGAAATGCAACGGGCCGGCAGTCGCGCAGCGCCACTGCCAGAAGTCTTTGGCCGAATTAAGGATTTGCTGGCCGAGCGAAAAATGAACGAACTGCTTTCGGATTGGCTGGCGAGTCTGCGCTCCGAGAGCCATATTTGGACTCCCGGCCCCGCTGCCGGAGAGCGGAACCCTTGACCCAGCCGACGACCGAACCGACGACCGAGCCTGTTCCTCCCGAGCGCCGCCGCATTCTGTGGAAACTCTTCCTGCTGTTTTGCGTTTTCAGCCTGATCGCATTCAGTCTGCTCGGCTGGTACGTCACGACCGATTCCTTTCAGCGGATGGCCCGCCGCCGGGTGGTTGCGGCGATTGAGAAACTCACCGGTGGCCGCGTAGAGCTTGGGGAACTTCACGTCATTCCATTCCGCCTGCGCGTGGACGCTCGCGACCTAACCATCCACGGTCGCGAAGCCTCCGGCCAGGCCCCATTTCTAAAGGCCGACCGCGTGCAAGCGGAATTGAAAATCATTTCGCTCTTCAGCACCACGGTGGGATTGCGTTCGCTGGCGCTCGATCACCCCGTCGTTCACGTCATGGACTATCCCGATGGCGCCACCAACATTCCCGTGCCGCTGGTCAGCCGTTCCCTCGAGCGGGGGCCGTTGGAGCAACTCATCTCGCTTTCGGTTTCGCATATCGAGGTGCAGCAGGGCGAACTTCTGTGGGAAGACAAGAACGTGCCATTCGATTTTGCCGCGCGCGACCTGGCGCTGCTTTTGAACTACTCTTTGCTGCGGCGGCAATACGAAGCCCATGTAGTCGCCGGTAGCGTCGCCACGCACTTTCAACAGTATCCCTTGTTGGTATGGCGGGCGGATGCTTCGCTGCTTCTCGCCCGCGGACGCGCCGACATCGGCAGCTTGATTCTCGCTTCCGGAAAATCTGAATTTCACTTTGCCGGTCACCTGCAAGACTTTCACAACCCCCAGATCAGCGGTGAATATCATGGCCTCGCCGATCTCGGCGAACTCGCATCCTTGTTGCGCCAGCCGCAGGTTCGCAAAGGTAAGGCCCAGTTCGAGGGCAAAAGTTCCTGGAGCCTGCAGGATTTTTCCACCGAAGGAACCGTGCGGGCCAAAGACATCGAATGGGCACAGGGGAAGCTCTTGCTGCGGAATGGGCGCGTCAGCGCAGGCTTCTCCGTTACGCCAGACCGCTTCCGCGTTTCCTCAATCAAGGCAAACCTGTTTGGCGGCGACCTTGCGGGCGATGCCGATGTGACGAACTGGCAGAGTTCGCTCCAGAGTTCGCTCCAAAGTTCACTCGAACCCGCGCCCACTCCAGCTCGGCGTCATGCGATCGGACGAATATCGCTCGGACGAGTCCCTCCGGCAAGTCCTCAGCGCGGCTCGGTGCGCCTGCAATTGGCGGGCTTTCCGCTGGCGCCGGCCCTGGCCATGCTGAGCTCAAAAAAACTTCCTCTGGATAGCCTCGACTTCTCCGGAAGCGCGAGCGGCAGTGTGGAGATGCTCTGGGAGGGCTCAATCCATGATGCGGAGATTCGCCTGAAGCTGGGTATTGCGCCGCCGCTGAAGCCCGCCCCGAACGAGATTCCCGCGCGCGGCCAGATCGATGCCATCTATCGCGGATCGCGTGACGAGTTGCAAGTGGCCCAACTTCACCTGACAACACCTGGCTCCGAGATCACCGCCACCAGCAATCTGGCCGCGTCCTCATCGTCATCCTCATCCTCATTTTTGCGATTCTCCTTCACCAGCCACAACCTGAAGGAATGGACACCGCTGTTCGAAGCCGCCTACGCCTCGTCGAATCAACGCCCGCCGAATTTGCCCTTCGCCATTCACGGCTGGGCGACCTTCACCGGCAACGTCAGCGGCAAACTCTCCACGCCTTTCGTCAGCGGAAATCTCGAAGTCTACGACTTTGACACTATCCTGCCAGCGACCGTGCGCGTTCCCTCACGAGCCGTTCATTGGGACGCGCTCACCACCGCCATCCAATACTCAAGCAATCATTTCGCCGCGCGCAATGGCTCGCTCATTCATGCCCACACCACGGCGCGCTTCGACGTCAGCGCGGCACTGGCTGAGAACGCATTCCCGGAGAACGCTCCTTTCACTCTGCACTTCGACCTCCGCAACGCCGGTCTGGCCGAGCTTACGCAATGGGCCGGAGTCGCCCAGCCCTTGGCGGGCAATCTGGCCAGCAATCTGTCTGGCACTCTGAATGTGTCCGCCACATTTTCCGGCACGCGCGCCAATCCTCACGGCGATGGACACATTGATCTTCACAATGGAATGGCCTACGGAATGGGCGTCCCCTGGTTGAAGAGCGATCTCCGCCTCGCCGGTGGAGAGCTTCAATTCAACAACTTCGATGCCAGCGTCTACGACGCTTCACTTTCCGGGAGCGCCGCCGTCAACCTGTCGAGCGTCAGCCAGTGGGTGCAGGAGTTGTCGGATCAGGAACTATCAATGCCCGAGTTTCGCCTGCGTCTCGCCGGACGCAACCTCGCTCTGGCTCGCTTGCCGCACTTCGCGAGCAGCCGCTTCACCGCCGACGGCGTCGCCGATTTCACCGTGCGAGCGAGCGGCACTTTCGATCAGCCTTCCATCGAAGCCCACGTTCATGTCAAAGACCTGGCCCTGGACAAGGAGCGCGCCGGAGATTTCTATTTTGACGCGATCACCCATGAGCGGCAACTCGATCTCAAAGCGCACTCCGACTTCGAGAAAGCCGACTTGACCATGCAGGGGAGCGTCGGACTAGAACATGACCTTCCCGCAGACCTGGATCTGGCCTTCCATCGTCTCGATGCCGATTCGCTCCTGCGCGCTTACTTGCCGGGAAAGATTACGGGACACGCTCTCTTGGATGGGACGCTCCACGTTCGCGGTCCACTGCGTACTCCGCGCAATTTAAAAGCCATCGCCAAGTTACAGTCTTTCAGCGCCGAAGTCGAGCATGTGCAGGTGCAAAATGCCGGACCCATTCGCCTCGAAATCACGGACCAGGTTTTGTTGCTCGATGATCTCCACTTCGCGGGCAGTGGCACTGATTTCACCGCGCACGGCCGCGCGCATTTGACCGGCACTCAAGAGATTGACCTCCGTCTGGGCGGTTCAGTCAATATGGCGCTCCTCCAGTCGTTCAATCCAAAAATCCTGGCGCGCGGCACTGTGGGAGTGGACCTCAACGCCGCTGGCACACTCTCCGATCCCGTCTTGCAAGGCCGTCTGGAAGTGAAGAACACCTTCATCAGTCACAACGATTTTCCTAGCGGCCTGAGCGAACTGAACGGCGTCCTGCTGTTCGATCGCAACCGCATCCAAATCGAGAGCCTCAAAGGCACGACCGGCGGCGGCGCCGTAGCGCTGACCGGCTCCGCGACCTGGCAGAACGGCGCGCTCCTCCTCGATCTCGGCGCCACTGTCCATGATGTCCGCCTGCGCTATCCCCCGGGAGTAAGTTCCACCGCCAACGCGGACCTCCGCCTCACCGGCAGCGCGAATTCTGCCTTGTTGAGCGGAGATGTGGTCGTTACCAAACTCGCCGTTACTCCCGGATTTGATTTCGGCGCCTATATCGAGAAGAGCAAGCAGGCGACCGTCTTGATCGAGAGTGATAGTCTGCAGAGCCGCCTCAACTTCGATGTTCACGTCGTGACCACTCCCGAGCTGCGGATGCAAACCGCCAATGCCAGGCTTTCCGGCAACGCCGACCTCAGGGTGCGCGGCACTGCCGACCGCCCGGCAATTCTCGGGAGGGTGGAAGTTCTGGAAGGAGAAATCTCTTTCAACGGAAACAAATACAAGCTGGAGCGCGGCGATGTTACCTTCGCGAACCCGGCCAAAACGCAGCCGGTCATCGATCTGCAAGCCAGCACGCGCGTGCGCGATTACGACATCACCGTGCAATTCCGCGGCGACGCCAGCGTTACCAACGGATTGAAAGTCACCTGGCAGTCCGAGCCGCAACTTCCCGAAGCCGATGTCATCGCCCTGCTCGCTCTCGGTCGCACCCGCGAAGAGTCCGCCGCGGCGGGGTCGAGCGGGTCCTTTGGGTTGGGCGGAGAAGCTTCCAATCTGCTCATCAATCAAGCCCTCAACAGCACCGTCAACAGCCGCCTGCAGCGTTTGTTCGGAGCCAGCCGGATCAAGATCGATCCCCAGGGCCTGGCCAGTGAAACTGCCGTGGTTCGCGGACCGCAGGTCACCGTCGAGCAGCAAGTGGCCAGCAATCTCACCCTCACCTACAGCACCAACACTGAGGTTTCCAACCAGCAGATCATCCAGGTGGAATACAACGTCACCCGAAATATTTCCATTGTTGCCCTGCGCGACCAGAACGGAGTCGTCAGTTTCGACTTCAAACTCCGCCGGCGCAAGAAGTGATTCCATGCGCCTCCGGGCGTCGTCGCGGGTTCCACTGAAAGCTGATCGCTGACAGCCGACAGCTTCATCGCGTCAACATCCACTTGACAGAATCCTCCAAACCAGCAACTCTAATTGTTTTTCACTTCACGCTCGGAGAAACGGGCCAAAGGGAAGCTAATTTGCGAGTGCGGGTGTTTTATCACGACAAATGTTTTGACGGGGCTTGCTCGGCGGCGCTGTTCTGCCGTTTCTACCGGGAGCGAATCCGCGGCGATGTGGACTTCGTATGCTCCGGCCTGCTGCATCGCGCCGGCTCTCTTTTCGACGAGAGCCAGTTCGACGGCGACGAGAATGCCATCGTGGATTTCAAATATTGCAGTTCGCCCAACGTCACCTGGTGGTTCGATCACCACGAAAGCGCGTTTCTTTCGCCGGCCGACGCCGCCCACTTCGAGCAGGACCAGAGCAACCAGAAGTTCTACGATCCGGCCTTCAAGTCCTGCACCAGTTTTATTGCCATGATCGCCGAGCGACGCTTTGGCTTCGATCCGCGCCCGGTCGCCGAACTCCTCCACTGGACCGACATCGTCGACGGCGCCATGTACGAAGACGCCAAGTCGGCGGTGGAAATGAAAGCTCCGGCCATGAAGCTGACCATGGCCATCGAAGCCGCCAGCGAGCCGGACTTCGTCAAGAAGCTGGTCCCGCTGCTCGCCTACCATCCTCTCGCCAGGATTTTGGAGGAGCCCTTCGTCGCCTCCGTTCTGCCGCCGCTCGTCGAACGCCATCAGCGTTCCGTCGGCATTTTGCGGCAGCGCTCGGAAGAAAAGGAAGGCACGATCTTTTTCGACATTACCGACCTCGACCTCGAAGGCTACAATAAGTTCATTCCCTACTATCTGCATCCCGATTCGACCTACAGCGTCGGCCTGAGCAAGAGTTCGTTCCGGGTGAAGGTTTCGGTCGGGTCGAACCCCTGGTCGAAGCGCGAACCCACCGTCAATCTCGCCAAGGTCTGCGAGCGCTATGGCGGCGGCGGCCACGCCCGCGTCGGCGCGATCTCGTTCGACGTTACCCAGAACACCGCCGCCCGCCAAGCCGCTCAAGAGATCGTCGAGGAATTGCGCGCCAGCGTTCGCCAACAAACTTGAGGACTTCACCGGATTCGAAGTTCAAAATGACGTTCAGTATGCATCCCAAATTTCACGATCCCGGACACATCAAAGGCGTGCGCACCGTTGCCACCGTTGAATTTACCAAAGGAATCATCGTTGCGCTCGCCGGTCTCGGTGTGCTCTCCATGCGCCACAAAGATATCTGGGGAGTGACCGAGAGCTTCCTGGAATTTCTTCACGTCAACCCTCACCACCACCACCGCTTGTTTGGCGTCTTTCTAGCTCTCGCGCACCGGGTCGGCGACGTGCGTCTGTGGAAGATCGCCGTGGTGGCGGCTGTTTATGTGGTCCTTCGGTTTGTCGAGGCCTACGGATTGTGGCGCATCCGTCCCTGGGCGGAGTGGCTCGCCTTTGCCTCCGGCACTATCTACATCCCGTTTGAAGCAGCTGATCTCTGGCGCCATCCCGCCTGGTTTCGAGTGCTGGTGATCGTCGTCAATATTCTGATCGTGCTCTACATGCTGATGCTGCGCCTGGAAGCGCGGCGAGAGCGGGTGCATCCGTAGCGGTCCCGGGCGCGATCCCGCGGATTGCAATGGCGGAGCCTGCGTTCGTTTTGGAGGAGCCGCTGCTGTTTAGGGAATTTCTGTTTAAGTTCGTTCCCGGATAACTTTGCGTAGGGCATGGCTTCAGCCGTGCCGTTAGTTTCCCCATACAAGCGGCTTTACAGGCTGCGGAAAAACTCTCATTCACGTAGGTTTTTGGGAAGGGCACGAGTTTACTTGTGCCGTAAGACGTTGAGAATACGTTCGCGCGTCAGCGCCTGAGGTGAACTGCTGACGTACTCGAAGAGTTTTTCCGCAGCCTGTTTAGCCGCTGAGGCCCGCTCTCTCCAATCGTCCCAACTCGCCCATGAACACTTAATCGGACCTTCCGTAGAGTGATAGAATGCTTCCGCAGTTGTTACACAACTTCCAGAATATGCTGGCGCAATCGAAGGAGACGAAGATGAAAAAAGATTCTTCCCTGTTATTGCTTGTTGTCATGGTTCTCTGTCTTGCCGTTGAGCTAAGTGCGGGAAACCTCAACGCGAAGGGCAAAGCATGGCTCGACGCCCATAGCGAAACTGCCGCGGTCAATGTCAACGGTAACTGGTATGCGGAGGAATGGGGCAAGATTGTCCTGAATCAAGCTGAGGGCAGCAGAGACGTGACCGGAAAGGGCGACGGCTGGGACATCACGGGCGTCGTCAGCGGCAAGCAGGTCTTTCTGCTCTTTTCCAATCGTGGCCAAGTCGTCTATATGGCCGAGTTGACGTCTGAAGGGGATAACAGTCTCAACGGATCTTATTCCAAGGGTTTTATGGGTGATAAGACGAAGGGCAGGCCCATGCTCCTGACCAAACAGTAGCGCGGTAGTTAGGAAAAGGAGATCTCTTATGAAACGATCGGTGGTCACGGCGGCATTGCTGTTGCTTTGTATTTCGTTCCCAACTTCTATGGAGGCGCGCGACAAAAGGTCGAGTGTTGACATGAGTAACATGAACCGCATCTTTCTTGGATGGGTCGATTTGAACCCGGATGAGTTCTTGGACTTAGGTTACTCCAAGGGAGATTGGACTGATGTGATAAGCGCTGTGAATTCCTTGTTTCAGCGGAATTGCCAATCGCGGTACTTGCCTGATCGGACTGTTACCGCCGCCAAGGACAAGGGGGACGAGTACGCGGCGGGCAACGACCTCTACATAAAGTTTTCAGATGTATCGTTCGACACAAGCTATCGCCTCCACCTTTCCATACACTTCATCGACCCTAAGACGAATTCTGAGATTGCATCGGTTCCCGGCCGAACGTACGCCGCGCATCTTTGCGGCCTCGTGAGTTGCTTAGAGACGGAACTGGACCAAGTGGGTACGAGACTGCAAGTGGCAGTTACGACCAGGCCGAAAGGGAAGAAGAAGTAGACGGCTGGATTGCAACCTGAACGGCAGGTAAAAAGAAGAGGCCTCTTATGAAACGATTGGCTTTGATGGTGGTGTTATTCGCGGGCTTAGGGCTCTATTCTCCCATGGAGGCCCGTGGTCCCAAAAACTATACGAAAGAAACGACTGTAGATATGTCGGCCAGAAGAACCATTTTTCTCGGATGGGTGGATCTATCTCCAGAAGGGTGGCGGCTCTGGGGCTATGGCAGCAAAGAAGAGTGGACAGACGCGATCAAGGACTTAAACCATGATTTCCAAAGTAGTTGTCAAGGCCAGTATCTTGCAGGTCGGACAGTCACCGTTGCGAAGGACAGGAATGACGAAAACGCTGCGGGCAATGATCTGTATGTTAAATTCTCGGATGTCAATATTGATCACGATTACGATGGCATTCGTTTGTCGATTCACTTTATTGATCCGAAAACGAACATTGAAATTGCGTCGGTACCATCTCGTCTCTATTATGAAAAGCGATGGTTCAAATTCCAGTTATATATGCGAGCGGCTTTGGACGAGGTGAGCCGGAAGCTGCAAGTGGAGGTTACGGGCGAACTGCAAGGGAAAAAGAAACACTAGACGAATGGACCGCGGGGCGGCTTGGAATGCCGGCCCCGCGGTCACGCGCTCGCGCCAGGGAAAAGACAGCTCTACTTTGACATTACTATTGGGCGCGTCTTCGACCGGGGAGAGAGAATCCCGTTGGCATAAATCCCGGTCAGTTGCGAGGGCCCGTCGGCCGTCAGTTTGGCGGAGAACGCAACCTTGTCCTTGTGGCAGAACAGCAGGTACACGTCCTTGCCGCTGACGACGCCGGAGATGTCCCACCCATCGCCCGCCCCAATGATCCTTCGACTACCCTCTCGCTGATTGAGAGAAATTTTTCCCCACTCGTGGGTGCCCCAGATTCCGGTTACATTGATTGCGGGTGGATCGGTGTTCGGATCCAGCCACGCCTTTCCTTCTTTTTCCAACATCTGCCCATACAGGAGAACTGTAAAGGCAACTACCACGACGAACAACGCTGCCACTCTTCGCATTCTTGGACTCCTTTTATTCGTTTGCTTTTGAAACAACGTCAGGCGGGCTGTGTCCTTGGCATTGCGGCACAGCCCGACGACAGAGAGTTACTGTTTCCTCCGAATCCGCACCCTTATGGTACTGGCTGGGCTACTTAACTTCCCAGGTGCTCGGATGGGCCTTCGCCAGTTCCTTCTGGCCGTCGTCATCGCCCAAGGCCACTAGGTCGGTGCGCGCCTTCCACGCTCCCATGTGGATGGTTTGCGCTAGATAATAAGTCTTCCCCGCCTCGACCGTAAGCACCAAGACGCTGCGGTTCTCGGCCTGGGAACAGAAATAATGCTCGCCAGGCTTCAGCGTGAAGAAGAAATAGTTATTGCCCCGGTTCACGCCCTTCCACTCGCCATCCACCGCCAGCTTGGTCTGGACCTTATTCCCAAACATGGTTGACCGTATAACATAGATCAACGCCGTGTCGGCGGCCGGTGTGCCGGTTGGGTGTGTCTTCTTGTCCGTGTCGGCGACGTACTTTACTTCCTTGTCCTTCGCCCCACAGGCCTTCAATTCGCGTGCCGACGATGAATCCGGCTCAGGCTCTTGGTCCTTCTGGCAGAACGCCGGTATGGCCATGGCGCATATAAGCATCAGTATCGCTATCGAATATCGCATAGGTATTATCCTCCGACGGGACACCTATGTTGGCATCCCGGTCTCCTTTTATGGCTTCCCATACTACGCTTGTCGGGGCCATTACGGAACCAATAATTTGGGATCGTTTGAACAACAGAAGCGATGCTACTTCTCCTTTTGAAGGCCGCCGGTCGGTTCCACTTGAAACCCAGCATTCACTTCGTCCATTGCTTCCTTGTGCAGGCGCTTGCGCCACGGGAAAGGCAGGCGCTGTTTAAGCAGGCTCCATCGGGTGTCGCGGTAAGGGTCCGTCATTGCTGCCGTAGACGGGATGGTAAGCGTCGGTCCTTTGGCGACCTGGGATTTCAATGCCAAAATCGTTCAGTTGCAGGAACTGGCGCATCTGGAGTTTGTATCGGCCTTCGACGCCAAAAATAAGTTCGAGCAACCTTTCATTCAGCCATACGATATGGCGGAACCCGAACTCCCAGAAGTAGGTATATCCCTTGAAAAACTTCCAGTCCGCCTTGGTGGCGCGCCACATGCCGATAATTTCGCGGCGGATCTTCCAGCGCACAAAATTAAGTTCCTCCGGGGTCAATTGCTGGGTGCGAACGTTGCTGAAGTAGCCGTCGTACCAGCGAAAATCGGAGAGATTGGCGACGCGTCCGTCCTCTAACATTTCCTCGCGCAAGGGGGTCTTGGGATAGGGCGTCATGATCTGGTCCATGACACTGGCAATCCCCATTTTCTTGATGAACTGGTAGTTTTCGCGAATGCTCTCCGGGTCGTCGTCCGGAAGCCCATTGATAATGCCGGCGATGACGATAATGTTTTCCTTCTGGAGGGCGGCCACGCCGCGCTGGATGGTATCGAGCGTGTTGGGCTTCTGCATCGTCTTCAGGTTCTTGGCGGACGCATTCTCGATGCCCAGGAAGATGGACACGAACCCCGCCTCGAGCCATTTTTTTGGCAACGTCGGGCCGGTGGGCGAAACCGATCGGGCTCGCCTGGGTGGTGAAGATCAGGTTCTTCAACTTCAGGCGAATGACTCCGTCGCACAACTGCTCGAAGCGGTCCATGTCGAGGGTGATGTTGTCGTCGGTGCAGAAAATGTGGCGCGCGCCGCGACGGTAAGCGTCTTCGATGTCGGCCAGAACGCGGTCCAGGGGAAAAAGTCGGAAGGAGCGGCCGTACATTTCGCGGATGCTGCAGAAGTTGCAGAGATGCAGGCAGCCGCGCGAGGTCTCGATGACGTCGGCGCGACGGAAATACATGTGAAATCCCTTGGCGAGACGCTTGTCGCGGGCGGGTATGCGGATCTTGTCCAGGTCTTCGAGCGGACGCGCCGGATTGTGGCGGAAGCGGTTTTCCTCTTTCTCTTTGCCTTGCTCTTTGTAGGAAAGCCCGAGGATGTTTTCCATCCCCTTGCCATCGGCCTCGATGCTATCGAGCAATTCTCCGAAGGCAAAGTCGCCCTCGCCTCGCATGAGGAAGTCCCAGAACTTTGCGTCCGCGCCGGCGGCGATATTTTCGGAAAACAACGTGGCGTGATAACCGCCGAGCACGGTTCGAATCCGGCTGTCGAACTGCTTGGTCAAATAGGCGAAGCCGACCGTGGTGTCATATTGAAAAGTCATGGACGTAAAGCCCACGACGTCGGGCTTGAATTCGCGCAAGACCTGCAGGAAGCGCGGGACCGCCTGCTTGCGCCACACCACCATGTCCGCCACTTTGACGTCGTGGTTATCGATCTGGCCGGCAATGGTTGCCATGGCGACACTGGGTGGTTCCCATTGCCTGCGCGGGACCCAGGGCGACGTGGCGGGGCTTTGAACCAGTAATGCTCTCATTTGGCCTCAACCTGGCTTCTGTTCAGGAGCAAGATGAAACTTTAACATCTGCGGCAGGACCGAAGACCAATACTTCCAGGTGTGGCCACCCGGCGCAGTCGACCACACATGCGGGATGCCGAGTCCGGTCAGCTTTTGGTGCAGATCACGCATGGTAGTGAAAAGACGATCGTCCGTTCCACAAGCGAGAAAAAGTCTGGGAACCGGGCCAGCCACGACGATGGTATGCTTGCCCCGGCCGTGGGAATCGAGTGGCCCGGGCGGCGGTTGCGATGGCCAGAAACTCCACTGCTCGTCGACGAGTCCACTCACAATGCTGACGCTGGCGAACCGTCCAGCATAACGCCGTCCCACATCCAGCGACAAATAACCGCCGAAGGAGAAACCGCCGATCGCCCAACGCTGACGTTCAAAAGGGATGGCGTAGTAGCGCGAGACCGTTCCCACCACCTCCTCCGCCACCAGGGTCAGATAATTGGGGTAGGGAAAGCGGTCCGAGTATTCCCGGTAAAAACTGCTGAAGCGAACGTCGGGCAGCACCACTATCGCGGGCCGCACTTCGCCGCGGCCCAGCATTTCGTCGTACACCTGGTCCACTTTGAGATATTGCAGTAGGTCCTCTGGCCGGTCCCACCAGCCGTGATTCAAGATGAATACCTCGGAAGGCGCAGCCTTGGTCTTGGGCACCAAAGCGAGAAAAAAGCGGGGCTCGTTCATTTCGTTGGACCAGAAACGAATGCGCTCCACCGAGAGGTTGGCGCGCTTCGAGAGGCGCACGACCTCGATCTGGCCGGGAGATAGCGGGGCCTTCTCAAACGGCTCCTTATGCATTCGACGGCAGGCGGCGAGGAAGCAACGTTGCCGTCAGCGTCAGCGTCATTGTCAGTATCAGTTTCCGCAGTCTCGAACGGTTACTCACCGCCGCACCTCACCGAATTTGCTGTCCGTTGCCGGAGTCCACTCCGGCTTCCCGGTTGGCCAGTTTCTTCCGGATCAATACTTCGATCCGCTCCACGGTATCCAAGCTATGCACGTCGATTTCTCGCGGCATGAATTCGACTTGGAAGCGGCTTTCAAGAAAATCGACGAGGCCGATCATGCCGATGGAATCTACGAGGCCGCCGGTGATGAGGGGCATGGCATCTTCAACGATCGTTGCCCGCTGCGCGCCGAGCAGAAAATTATCAACGACATACTTCCGGATTTCTGCCTTGATCTCCTCGGCCTTAACTTCCCCGGCATTAACTCCCATGACTAAGTCCTTCCGCGATTTTGCCTAGAGCGATGTAATCGATCTTACCCCGGCTTCCCTTGGGTATGGCATCCAAAAATACGATGTTATCGGGCAACATATATGGAGGCAGTGTCCGCGCACAGTGGGCTTTGGCTTCGACCAAGGTGACAGCGCCAGCGGAGCGGGCGCGGACAAAGGCGGTAATCACGGTCTCCATCCGTCCGCCCTTGACATTGACTTTGGCATTGACCTCGGCAGCGACCGCCGCCGCTTCCAGTATATCTTTCTGCCGGGCGAGCGCGGCCTCGATTTCCCCCAGTTCAATGCGGAAACCGCGGCGTTTTATTTGCCGGTCGAGCCGTCCCAGGAAAATATAATTGCCGTCGGCTGCGAGCGACACGCGGTCGCCGGTGCGGTAATAGCGTTTTCCCTCCAAGGTGACGAAGGCGCGTTCGGTCTCTTCGGGGCGGTTCCAGTAGCCGCTCATGAGGGAGTCGCCCCGAGCGAGCAGCTCGCCGCTCGCCGCATCGACCGTCACGGCGGCGTAGGGACAGGGCTGTCCGATCGGCAGAGGTTGCGATCCGTCGAACCCGCGCGGCACGCGATACCATGTGACCACATTGGTCTCGGTGGGGCCGTAGAGGTTGGCGCAAACAGCCTGTGGGACGGCGGCCTGCAATCGCGCCACATTTCGAGCGGCGAAGGCTTCTCCAGCAAAAAGGATGACGCGCAGGCAGGGATAGTCATGCTCCGCTAAACGTCCTTCCTGCAACATGCCAGCCAAGATAGACGGCACTGAATACCAACAAGTAATACGGGCCTCGCGCAGGAACTGTACCAAGAAACGCGGCATCCACACGATATGGCTGGGAACCAGAACGCAGGCGGCGCCGCATAAGGCCATATTGAAAATGTCGAAGGTGGAAAGATCGAAACCCAAGGGCGATGGACAGGCGATGCGGTCCGTTGAACATATCTGAAACTCGCGCTCCGACCATCTTACAAAAGCGCTTACCGCACGATGGGAAAGGACTACTCCCTTGGGCCGGCCCGTGGACCCGGAAGTAAACAAGATGATGGCCGAGTCGGCGGCATCCGCGTGGGGCAGCAAGTTTTCATTTGTAAGAGCAGCACCAGTAAGACCAGTTATTGCCGTTTGCCAAGCAATGTTCGCACTGGTTTGGCGATCTGTGATTCGCGGCGGATAACTGTCGCCCTCGATCACTAGCCGCGCCGAGCAATCCGCCAAGGTTGTTTCGATTCGTTCCTTGGGCCACTGGGGATGGATGGGGACATAGATAGCTCCGGCAAGAAGGGAGGCAAAAACAGAGACGATAGCTTCGGTGGTCTTCGGCAGCACCAGAGCGATGCGATCCTGTTTTTGAACGCCGTGTTCGACGAAGCGCAGGGCCAGTGCCGTGGCTTGCTCGAATAACTCGCGGAACGAAGTGACCCGATCTTCTTCAACAATTGCCGGAGCATCGGGCGTGGCTGCTGCCGTGTGCCGAAGCCAGTCTGAGAGCAAGTCGCTTTTAGGCTCTGGCAAGCGTCGCCCCCCAAGTAAAACCGATCCCGGCGGAAGCGAATAGCAACAATTCGCCGGGACGAATTCGGCCCTCGCGCCGCATGTGCACATAATTGATGACAAGATCGCTGGCAAAGGTGTGACCGTACTCCGCCATGGGGGTTGGCGGCAGGCCACCCTCGGGCAGTCCCACCATCCTGCGAAAGCCCTCGCGGTCGCGATGGCTGATGTTGGAATAAATGAAATGGTCAACATCGCCCAGGCCCAGGGATGATGCCGCCAAAACCTTTTGCACCATGCGAAACAGGTTGAGATAGTAGATCGGCATGACCTCGTTTTCCATGCATACAGCATCGACCTTGATTTCGAGATGGCCGTTGGTATTGATCAGGGCAATGGCTTCGTGCAGATGGCCGAGCGTCATGGCTTCAACGCCCAGCAGCAAAGGGCCTTCCGTGCCTGCGCGGCGCAGGATAACGGCACTCGCGGCGTCGCCTTGCACGGTAATCGGAAGCAGGGAGCGGCTGCCGTGAGGAGCGGTGTCGCCCGTCACCAGCAGGGCGGTCTGAATGTTTTCGTCGGCAGACATCCAACCGAGCGCGGTTTTGATGGCCAGGTGGAGCGCTCCACAACCGCCGGACTTAAAACTCAAATTCAGCGAAGTTTCAGCTCCTAACTCGGCGCTGAGTTTGTGGGCGAAAGAGATATACTGCGAGTTATCCCCTGGGAAAGTGCTGTAATCGAGGATTAGATCGATGTTCCGCGCCGTAATCCGGGCTTCAGTTATCGCTGTGGAAGCGGCCTCAAGAACTAAGTCGTAGGGTTGCTTGTCCCCGCAGACACGGACGCGATTCAGTCCGAGACCTTCCATGGCTTTCTTTCTCGCTTGCGGGCCGAGCGGAGCGAGAGTTGTCTCTATGCGAGTTCGTTCCCGCTCCAGGACCGCTTCCACGGCTTCATCGCCGGGCGGAACCGCATACGCCGCGGATGCAATTCGCACATTCAAGTTCAAGGTAACTCCAGCAGCAGCGCTGCAAAACCACTCTCGCCGGATGTTCCTAACGATGTTCCTAACAACAGAGCCTGCCCGCTGCTTGGACAGCTGCTTAAGGCCAGGATCAAATGGAGAAGAGCGCCCGTGTCTGTCAAACCCGCGGCCACGGCTTGAGTGGGGACAACGGCGGCGCCGTCACCGGCAATATCGCGAGCCATGATGGTTAGTGGACTAATGGCACAAGGCGCGCCATTCCCGGCACAGATGGTGAGACTCGGAGCGGATCCACCGAGCATCTGGCGGATGGTCTCCACCGGTTGCCCGCCTGCCGCCCAGCGGCCCGAGTGAAGATGGGCATAAGAGCGAACTCCGCGACGGCCCGCCGCTTCCAGCACCAGCGCGGTTACACCTTCGCTGGGCACGAAACTGCCGTCTTCCGGCAATGACTCCGAGTTATAGCAGGATGGCGACAGCAGATTGGCTGCCTCGTACCATTCGTAGACGGCGCGCGTAAGCGTGTCACCAGCCAGAACAATGGCCAAGTCAGATTGCCCGTGACGGAGCAGGGAAGCGGCTTGGATCAGCGCGCTCTCGCCCGCAAAACCCTTGCTTCCGACCGTGATGTTCGGCCCGCGCAGATTGTGGAACAAAGCCACGTGACTAGCTGGAGCGTTAGCAAGCGTCTCCGGGAAAGTACTGGGATCAGTCCCGCTCCAACCATTCGCAGCGGCGCTTTGGTAGAAGGCTGCTGTGAGTTCAACACAGCCGAAGCCGGTGGCAAAGACCACGGCAACCCGCGACCGATCCACCTGGCTTAGGTCGATCCCAGCATCTTGAATGGCCAGGGCAGAAGCCACCAAGGCCCACGCCGACAAACGATCCAGACGTCTAGTCTTCAGGCCCGGCACTACGTCGGCGGGGCGAAACGGTTTTACGAGAAACGCTCGCCTCAGCCCGGCGGTTTTCCAGGCACTTATAACACTGGGTTCCAACTCACACTGGGGAATAAGTCCGGCGAGCGGCCCATAGGGACTTATAGAACCAATCCCGGTAATAGTTGGCCAGTTCGGAGTCATAAGCGGACGCTCCCGAATAGGAGCGCCGTGTTACTGCCGCCAAAGCCCGCGGAAACCGACATGGCCAGTGGCAACGGCTGGTGTCGAACTTCTCCGCGCAGCCAATCAACGCTCGGGCTTTCGATGGGGTCCGTCAGCCGCAGCGTCGGAAACAGCGCGCCGCAGCGAACGGCCGCGATTGTGATGGCTGCCTCCAAGGCTCCGGCTGCCCCCAGACAGTGTCCGAAATACGACTTTGTCGAAGATACGGGAATGGGACGGCTGCGTCCGCGGAATGCGGTCTCGTAGGCGTTGGCCTCGGCACTATCGTTCAGGGGTGTACCCGTGCCGTGGGCATTCACATAACCGATCTCATCGCAGCTGACCTCCGCCATTTCCATGGCAAGGCGCATGCAATCGGCCAAGCCGTCTCCTTGTTTCTGTGGCGCGGTGGGATGAAAAGCATCGTTGTTCATGGCCCATCCACGCAGCACCGCGAGAACTTTGGCATTGCGCGCCGCAGCCCCGGCAAGGGTTTCGAGCACGAGAACGGCGGAGCCTTCGCCCAGGTTCAACCCCTTGCGATTCTGGTCAAAGGGGCGGCAGGGGTCTCGATCCATCGCTTGCAGTGAGTTAAATCCGCTTAACGTGAACGGACACAGCGCGTCACTGCCACCGGCAAAAATCATGGGCGCAACTTCGTCGAGCAGCAGATTGGCGGCGAGCGCGATCGCCATCGCTCCGCTGGCGCACGCAACGGAGACGGCACAGCGCGGTCCGCGAATGTCCAAATGATCGCCAACCGCGTCGGCCACGCGCGCCACCGGATAGGAGGCGGCCCGCGTCAGACCGCCGTGCCGATACCAAGCGGACGGATCCGCAGCGATTCCGGGATCGATCTCGGTCAGACCCGCGACCGTACTGGCCATCACGACGCCGCTCTCCCGAAAAGCAACGCTTTCACCATTGAACGTCGCGACCGCGTCTCGAGCCGCCACCACCGCGAGTTGATCGGTGCGGGAATGCCGGGAAGTGAAACCCTCCGCCGGAAGCGGCACTTCCCGGACTTGGGCAGTCGTTCCTTCGAAGCCGGGATAGAGATCGTTCGTAGGCGCAAGGCAGCACTTGCCCGATAACATGCCTGCCTGCAGGCTGTCCATGCCGATGCCATAGGGGCTGACAACGCCGACACTGGTCACCACGATGGTTTTCCGGATATCAGTCACGCGAGGCAACCGGCCAAAAGTCAAAAAAATTCAACCACTGATCGTAATGTGCCGCCAGGGTTTTTTCCAGAAACCCGACGGCTTGGAGCAAACCACGCTGCGGCCCGACGTCGCGGTCGTCGATAGTGTCCGCAGATGTGTCCGCGAATGTAGCCGAGGACGGGGCGGGCAGGATCGGATCGCCCATCAGAACGCGGTAGCGCAGCCAACCCTCGCGAACCACAAAACCGGGCAGCACCGGAGCACCCGAGACTTGCGACAGTAAGAAGGGGCCAAGCGGGAAGGCAGCGGGCTCCGAGAAAAACATGACATCGGCGCTATGGTGGTGATAGACGCGGTCGCCTTGAATCGCCACGATTTCATTTCGACGCAACGCCTGTAAGAGTTCTATCGAGGCCCGCACGCCGCCGCTGAGATCCACAATTTTGAGCCGCTCGTTAGTCATCAAATTGCGCAACATGATCTCCGCCGGTTTGTCCTCGACCAGGCGCGCCACGTTGACGGGCCGGCCGTGCATTTCAAGGAGGCGCGAGGCGAATTCCGAATTTCCCAGATGTGCCGTCCACACGATGAGGCCATTGCCCGCAGCCAGGCATTGATCGATCTTGGCGGCGCCGCGCTCCTTGTTCCACGAGCATGGAAAGCAGTTGCGCATGGGTGGCTTGCGGGACATAGCAATAGGAAACCATGAAGTCGCAGAACGAATAGAAAACGCAATAAACCTTCCACTGGAGCGCGATCCCGCGCTTGCCCGAGATACGCCGCAGATTGCCGGCCACCGCCCGGCGCTCCCGCTTAACAGGAGGAAGAAGATCAGCGCCGTCACCACCGCGATGGGGGGATGGAGGAAGCGTGGCACCCACGGTATGGTGCAAAATACAATCCGGTGAGCCAAGACGTTGTGAAAACGATGCTGGTACCAGCGCGTCAATTCCCACCCGCTGTCATAAGATCGCCCACATTGTGAATTACTTTCCTCTTCAACACCGAGTACATATGGACGATCTCCGTGTCGCTATATCCGATGGAGCGGAGCGTGCGCACCGCGCCGTCAACGGCGGCGGGATTGCTCAGTCCAAAGCGGCGGTGGTACTCAAGCTGAATGCCGATGCATGTCGTGCTTCGACAATGTGGGAGTGCCTATCGGCAGATCGTTGTAAGAGAACCGGCTGGTAAGTCCCAGACGTTCGGGGTCCCAACCGGCATCCAATGCCTGCTGGTTGATCGCGCAGCCCGGAAAGAACCGCAAGCAAAAGTGGTAAGGCAACAACGACGGCTTGGGCAATTCGCTCAACCAGTCCAGGGTGCGTTGCGCCAGTTCGCGGGTTTCCGTGGGGAAGCCGTACATGGTCGAGACGTTCACGGCCACGTTCTGGCGCTGAGTATAAGCGATGATGCGCCTGGCCTTTTCCAGATCGAGGCGCTTCTTCACCAGGCGTTGGATTTCGTCTGCGCCCGATTCGACGGCATAGGTGAACCAGACGGCGCCGGCTTCGAGCGCGTCGATCCACGAACTTCCTCGCTGGTGATGTCGGCGCGCAAACCGTTGACGAAGTAGAGCCGCAGTTTGATCCCCGCCGCCGACGATCAAGTCGAACAGATTGTAGAGCGCGTTTCGCGTCGACGTTGAAGATATCGTCGACGATATAGAAGTCCTGGATTCCGTGCTTATCGTGCAGTTCCTTGATTTCCTCGAAGATGTTGGCGGCGCTCCGCAGCCGGATGCCCTTCCAATGGGTGAAACAAAACGTGCAATGGTACGCGCAGCCGCGGCTGGTCAGCAGGACTCCCTGCCGCCGGTGATTGTAGGCGTAACTCAGTTGACGCTGGTACTGATCGAGGTCGATCAAGTCGTAGGCGGGGAACGGCAGGCTGTCGATGTCCGCCACTTCGGATTGGTCTTCATTTTCCACGACCCCGTCGTCCGTCCGATATAAAAGTCCCGCGATCGAAGGAAGCGGCGCTCCCGAAAGGAGGTCGGCGAAAACCTTCTCGCCTTCGCCTTTTACGGCGATCTCCAGTTCCGGCACTTCCTGAAAGAGGCTGTTGCTTGTACGCCTGCACGATCGGCCCGCCGGCGACGAGCGTGGCGTCGCTATGGGCGCGCGCCAGGCTGGCGATGCGCTGGAGTTCCTCAAGAAAAAATGCGATGGAACGGATGCCGACGACATCCGGTTGAAACTCATGCAAGATGCGGATAAATCGCTCGTCGTCTGGAGCGAAGACAGAACGAGGACTCGACGATGCGGAACTCCACGCCCGGCAGAGCCTTGCGGGCATAGGACGCGAGATACATCAGGCCCAAGGGCGGGATATGCACCTCGTAGGGCATGGTGGTCCCCACCCACTTACCCATGTTGTTACTCTCCACCAGCAAGACGCGAGCCGCTGGCTTCATCCTATCGTAAATCGGCATGGGGGAACTTACTCATGGAATGGATGATGTGCCAGGCCTTCGCCGCCGCCATTTTGGATTCGATGGCCGCCGCCAAAGTGTCGACACTCTCCCACGCTTTCTCGTCGAACTTGGCGTCCACCAGCTTGATACCGAAATGCCTCTCAATCTCAAGAATGAGTTGGAGGATATCGATGGAATCGATTTCCAGGTCGCCACCGAGCAGTGGCTGATCGTCGCGGAGGTCCTCCGGAGTCAAGTCGGTGATCCGCAAGCTCTTCAGAATGATCGGCTTAAGTTGTTCCTTGACGCTTGCCATGGTGTTTGTTTACGGAAGTATAACATAGCATTGAAGCTCACCGTATCAGGCGACGAGCCGAGGTTAGACCGCAGAAAACCCCGGGAAGCAACGCCGACTGGATCCAGAAGCACCGCTCTGTCCTTGAGCAGATCGCGAACCGGCTGGCCGCGGAAATGGCCGATTTGCCGGTAGTGGGCGATGAAATAGAGCACCCGCAAGAAGAGTTTCCAGCGCAAGGGGGCGAAGTACGCCGGCGTCACGAGAGGCACGGCGCGGCCCTCTTTCACTCCCGCCGCAAAATCCCGGAATAGCTCGCGGCCTGCGATAGCGAGAGCACGGAGCTGGCGAGCAGGAGATGGCTGTCGCCGCCGCCGACTACGGGCTTGCCCACATGCTTGGCCAATTGGAGGACGCGGTCGTTTTCCTCCTGGCCCCGCATTCCGTTGTACTCGAGGGCATGAATCGCCCAGCCGTACCGCTGCAGAAGTTCTTCCACCGGGATCTTTCGGAGCGGGTCTTCTTCTTGCCCCAGGGAACCAGCGGATGGTTCAGCACCACCAGGCATCCACTGGCGCGCAGGATTTCGAACAAATCGTCCAGCCGTTCCGCGCGGGACGCCGCTTGCAGAGCTGGCATGGGTCTCCTCAACGCCGGACTCGGGTAAATCCGTAACTCCTAGGTGGAAGAGATAGTCCTGAAAGCGGAAGGACATCTCCTCGCCAAGAGCGTTGCGGTGCGCATTCGCAGGACGCTTCCGCAGCAGTTCAACACTGCCGGCAACTTCGTCATGGTCGGTAATTCCCAGATGGACGCCATCGAAGCCGAGAGAAGCGACGCTTGCGTGACTCCGTGCGCAACACATCCTCAACCGTCAGTGGCGGCCGGTAGTAGACTTCGGCATAGTCCAAGTCAGAAACCGGCGCCAGCCCGAATGCCCACTGCAGGACGCGGCGGAACGGCCGCATGAACCACAGCTTCACCACCTGGTTCAGAGAGGCCAGGTTCTCAATGGAGTAGCACGAGTGGTTATGGGGTGAAACCGCAAATGCTGAATTCTCGCGCAGGACTGGGGACAGGAACGGTAAGTATAGTCCTCGATGGCCCAGCAACCAGTACCCGTCATCCGCTGTTCCTCTTGCTGTCCCGCCTCGTTGACCGGGAACTACAGCAATCCGCCATCGACCGCGATCACCTGTCCGGTGATGTAGCTTGCCTCCGCGGACGCCAGAAACACCACCAGCGGGGCCACCTCTTCGGGCTTTCCAAAACGCCCCAGAGGAATTTCGGAAAGCAGCTCGTTTCTCCTCTTTCTCGATGTACTTGGCGGACATCGGGCTGGGAATCACGCCGGGGCAGACGGCGTTGACTCGGATATTGAATCGCCCCACCTCGCGAGAAAGCGCTTTGGTGAAGGCGATGATGCCGCCCTTGGAAGCCGAGTAATTGCACTGTCCGGCTTGGCCGCGAACTCCGCTGGGCGACACGATATTGCAGATGGCGCCACTCCCCTGACGCATCATGCCCGGCAAGGCCAAACGCGAACATAAATAAGTGCCGCGAAGATTGGTGTCGATTACTTCGTCCCACTGCTCATCGGACATGAACGCCAACAGGACATCGCGGTTGATGCCCGCGTTATTCACCAGATAATCGACCGGCCCGTATTGTTGCTCGATGAGATCGAACATCGGCGCGACGCTCTCATGACGGGAGAGATCGGCTTCCACGGCCAGCGCCTGTCCTCCGGCGGCGGCGATGCGCGCGACCACTTCTGCCGCGGACTCTTTCGCTCTGACGATAGTGCGCGGCGACGCGAAACCCCGCGCTACCCAGTGCTTGCGCAATGGCGGCGCCGATAACCCCCGAGGCGCCCGTCACTAATGCGGTCTTCATTTCAGCCGATACGCTCAGTTTAGTGCAACGGCTTGAAGATCATAAGATAAGCACCCCAACGGGAGTTATACCGCGCGATATTCCCGTCCAGCGCATAGGAGATCGTGCCTTGCACCAAGGTGCCCATGGGGCCGGGGTGTTGAAATTGGCCTCCAGGCCGTCAAACTTGTTGAAGTGGCTGGATTCCTCCAGGTTGCGCGCGCGCGCATAGACGTACATCCCTTCGAACTTTATGAAGTCCATCACGTTGAAACCGTAATGCACGTTCCCCATGGCGATGGCGTCAAAAGAATCCGTGCCGCTGGGAATGCCATGAAGGCGCGGCAGCGAGAAGAACGAGGGGAAGTAACGAGAAAACCGATCCAGTTGGTTGCCGCCATAGTAGGAGAAATCGAATCCGCCCTTGGTGAACTTACCGATGTAGTAATCTTTATTGAAGTCGGCGTTGTAGAGTGTGTATGCCTTCTGCGGCGGCTGGACCAACAAGGAGCTTGGCGGCGGTGGGTTCGTCGGCGTAGAAGCACATGGGAACGGCGGCATGGTCGACGAAGCGCATCCGAACGGTCTCCAATCGATGCGCTCGCCCCTGGTTCCCTGCGCGCTGAACACATAACCTTTGCGGGTGTACTTTATTTCGACGCCCGGAAGCAAGGTCACGCCGTTGCGCGGCAGCGTGTATTGCTTGTCCGCGTCGCTGGTCCTGCGGAAATAGTCATAGGCCAAGTAAGATGACGCCGTCAGGCTGAGATGCGTGGTGGCCTGCCAGGAGGCCCGCAGTCCGGTAGTTTCCTCCCAGTTCCATACGTCTCCTTGCGTCAATTCCTGTATTGCCGCTGTAGATGCGGTTCTCGCCGGGCAGCCCGGAGAGCGCCAAATCCACTGCCAGGCGGAACTTGGGTCCGTACTGCTTCGAAAGGTCGGACACCAGAATGGGGCCGGCAAAAAAAGTCGAAAGCTGCGCGCCACTGTGCCGGAAATCGAAATCGGCCATGCTAATGCCGGCAAACGGAATAGGGAAGTTGAACGTGCCTTCGTACATGGCCCCGCCGACGAGAGACATTATGCGCTTCTCGCTGTTCTCCACCAGAACGCGATCGTTACCCTGCTTCTTCAGCGTCCGCAGACCCGCGTCGGTGTCGCGGTACATCGGGTCGTCGGAACTGTGCTCGGACGCGAGGGCGCCACTGAATTGCGGCGTATTGATGGCGTAATCCGAAAACTGCACGGTCCTCTGCAGCACAAAATCGCGTCCCGCCGCATTCAGCAACTGCTGCGCGGAGATCGACCGCAGTAAGTTGAACTGATTCCCCTTGCCGTCGGGCACTAACTCGAAATTCTGGGTCTCGACGTTGACCACGACGTTGCTCTTCGAACCTCGTTGGCTCAGGTACTGCTTAACTTCGCGAAAGGTAGTGCCGTCGATCCACACTTTTCCGCTGTAAAGGTTCTCGTCCGCTGCCTTAGGGCTCGACTCCGACCACATAACACATGGCGCCGTTGACTTGTTCCGTGCCCAGGAGCTTGTATTTATAGCGCTCGTTGAGCTTCAATTCGAGGGGCTGGGTCAGCACCTTTTCCGGCTCGATTTGCGGCAGCGGAAACTCGTGGTTCTTGCCGAACTTCACGCCGTTGACGTAAAGCTCCTTCTGGGCGAATTCCATCTGTCCGGCGCGGTTGAAAAATTGCTTGAGCTGCATGGAAATGTCGAAGCCCGGCCCCAGATTGGTGCTCTCAAAGTGCAGGTTCATGAAAGCGGAGGCCTGATAGTTATCCAGCTTCTGTTTCTGCGCTTCGCGGTACTGTTGCCAGCGGGCAATGATTTCCTCGACCTTGAGTTCGACCCCGCCTTTAACTTCCACGGAGCTATAGACCGTCTTATCGGCTTCGCTCTGTTTGTGGACGTAAATCAGTGCATACTCGCTTGTGCAAGCGCAGGTCTGCGCCAAGCCCTTATCGGTCTTGGTCGGTTCGCCTGCCGGGAGCCGCGCGCCAGTCTCGGGGTCGTACCACTGGATCTCGAATTGTCCTTGTTCCGCTTGTTCTGTTTCGTGGCAACGCTCTGGAGCGTGACCGTCTTCGGGTGGTCGGGGTTCCCATTTACATGCGCGACGATCACAAGGTCCGGCGACTAGGCCGCCGCCGAACCACCGGTGCTCATCGTTGTCCACGCCATCCACTGCGATACTGGAACGGCGAGGTTGCGGGATCCGCCGGGAACATGTTGGCGGTGATGTAATGCGTCATGAAAGCTGTTCACTGCGCACACCGCGCCTGCGGCCTTGGCGTCTGGAGGATCCGACCAAACGATTTCGACGTTGGCGCCTGCGGCCGCGAGCGCGGCGGTAAGATAAGGCGCAGCGGCGGACATTTCGGCGTCTAACTTGAGGATGAGTGGCTTATTCAGCGCCTGCTCGGCAATCCACGCAGCATCCTGGCGCCAGCCTTGCGAATAAGTCGTTCCTAGCAAATCGGAATAGGTGGCAAGCCGCTTTACGAAATCGCCATGCTGGCTGATAAACCCAGACGGGAAAACAAACGCGAGTCGCAAATTAGGGTTGCTGGCCTTCGCGGTCACTGCCAGGCGCAGCAGAGCGAACGCGAACAGATCGGGAGCTGTCAGCGGTTCCTTGATTTCCACGATAAGTCCGCGCACCGCGAGCGCCGAGAGAGGCGCCGGTTTCAGAAAAGCTTCAACCCGCTCCGTGATCTGTTTCTCGGATTCCTTGCCGGTAAGTGAGCCGGCACTCCACGAGCACGTGCAGCCAGACCTCCGATCCATCGTGCGACCCATCGGGCATGTTCTGGACGGCTCGTGCTTGCTCCTCGAACAGGCTGGCCGGGGTTACGTCACCGGAGAACTGGAAAGGCACCGGTGGCAGCACGATCAATTTGCCTTTGAATTCGCACTGTTCGGCAACCTTTAAGCCCGCGGCAAGGTTGCGGTCCGTGGGAATCGAGATGGCAGCCCTAGGCAGACCGGCTTGCGCCGTCAGCGGTAAAAGCACAAAACCAGAAAGCAGCAGAAGAACGGTAATTCGCCCGTATGTCCAGAAAGAAACGGGTGTATTCAGTGAGAGCATATTCAAATCCGACAGCCTTGAATTAGGTGAGACTGGAGGCCATTTCATAATGAACCGAAGGAGTAAACCGCCGGGCCCCTCAAGGGCTAAAGCCAGCGTCTTTGTTGGCTCTGGACGGCACGGCTGAAGCCGTGCCCTTCCCAAAACGATTTATGAGATAACTCCTAGTCGGCCGGCATTGACTGCTCGCCACCAACCACCGCGTGATCGGCATGGTCGCAACACATCGGCCGGGGCGACGGGTTGTTTTCGATTCGAATCAATTCCTCGGCACTGCGGAGTCTGGCGCCTGCGTTGTAACTGCAGAAAGGAATCAGTTGCCCATCGGTAGCGACATACTGGATGATGCAACGCTGGAGGCGGCGCAGATTGTAACTGCGAGCGTCCATAAAGTGCATGCCCGCCACGAATATGCCGTTGAAGCCCCTGCGAAACCATCCCGCGGACCTTCCCTTGGACTTGTCCTCCCACCCTTCCAGGCTGCGCAGCATGCGCTGGAACGTGAGTCCGTCGGGGGCCTTCCGCTTATCGAAACATTGCGATAGCCGCCCGAACTGGCGGATGCGCGAAATCTGCCGCTCGATGATGCCCTGGTCCGCCCTCCGGAGTTATCTCAGCCATGCTTCGAAAGAAGCGGTCGAGATCGAAGAAACTGCTAAGGCAGAACGGCTTGTTGTCGTCGTCAACGTAGAAGAACGTGCCGAGCGAACAATGGGCATCGCTGACCGGGGGAAGCGTAGCGTCGCCGCGGACGCGGTCGAGGGCGCGGCTGATCAAGGATATCGAGTTCAGCGGGAACCAATCGTCGGGGAAGCGGGTCAATCCCGTCTGCTCGCCAAACTCGCGGGCCATGGTCGGCGAGGTTGAAGGGCTCGGAGTTCCCGTCCGCGACTTCGACCCTGCCCACATGCGCAGCCGGCTGTACGCTGATGCCGGTGACGTGTGAGCTGTGTTCGAGAGCGAACTGGAAGATGGGCCCCAGTTGATCGACGTTGACGGAATTCACGATGGTCGGCACCAGGACGAGCCGCATGTTCGTCTTCTCGACGTTGTTGACGGCGGCAATCTTCTTGTCCAACAGCCGCTGGCCGCGCAATTGGAGGTAGACCTCGTCGTTGACGCCATCGAACTGCAAATACAGCGTGTGCAGGCCCGCATCCTCACAGAGTTTTGCGTAGTCGGGGTTGACGAACCGGCTCCCGTTCGTGGCCACCTGGATATGCGTGAAACCAAGATCGCGGGCGGTGCGAAGGATGCCCGGAAACTCGGGGTGCAGCGTGGGCTCTCCGCCGGAAAACTGGATGTGGCGGCAGGGCACCGGCCGGTCGAGCAGCGACTGGAGCATTTTGCGCACCAGTTTCGTATCGAGGAAGTAGTGGCCGCCCTCGGCCTTGGTCTCGGCGAAACACACGGGACACTTGAAATTGCAGCGGTTCGTGATGTCGATTACGGCCAGGCATGGCTCGTTGTGGCTGGCGGTGGCACAGTCGCAAGCTTCCCCATGAGATGGCGCTGCCGGTTGGGCATCCGGAAAGACCAGCTTATTCCACTCTTCCAGCCTCCGGTATAAATCCGCAGTCGGAGAAGATCAGGGAGCCGGTGGATTCGTGGCAGGAACACTGCGAGCGCTGATAGACCTTGCCGCCTCGATCGCCGATCACGGAAGTCGTCGCCTTGCCGCACTCGGGGCAGCGCGACAAAATCGTGTCGATGGTAGTATCCCGGGCGTGCTGCTTCATCGTGAGCGTTTCATCGCGTTGGTTTTGGTCGCTCCAAGTATATACGAACATTTGCAGGCGACCCATAGTAAAACAAGCACTGCTACAAGCCCTCAATCCCGATCGTCCGCCGCTCGTATTGTCTGCCGCAGTGCGGCCTCGAGCGACTCATTCAGATGGGCCGTTCTTCTCTCTTCTCTCTCTTCCCCTAAGAGAATGACAGCGGGAACCAGCCAGAGGCCGCCGGCCAGTGCCAGAGCGACGCCCAATGAGGTCACGAGACCCATCTCGGCGAGCGGCGCGAAACTGGAAGCCATGAGCGCTCCGAAGCCGACGATCGTAGTCAGGTTCGACTGAATCAGCGCCGCGCCCGAAGCCTTCGCGACCGCGAGGATTCCGTTGCGCTCGTTTTCCAGGTAACGGCGGACTAAATGGATGCCATTGTCGATTCCAATGCCGATGATGAGTGGGATCGCCGTAATGGACATGAAACTGAAGCGGTGTCCCACCAGCAGCAACAGCCCGAAAGTTACGATGATGGCGAATACGATCGGCATCAGTACGACGAGCGACACGCGGAGGTTGCGGAAACAGAGATAGACGATCAGGACGATGGCAGCCGCCGTCCACACTAATGCCCTGCGGCTGTCGTGCAGGACTTGGCTCTGCATGTCGCGGTTGATCTTGTCGAAAGAGAACTCCACGAACGGGCCAAATTGATTCCGCCAGGACTCGATGACATTCTCCGGAACCACCTGGGTCGCATTGGGATCCGTGGCATAAAAGGCGATTGCCGCGACGTAACTGCCGTCACTCGTCTTGCGAATGCTGTTGTCGAGCAGCCCTGGCGGCAGAAACTCGGCGGCCTTTTCCAGGGTAACAGGTTCAGTAGCCTTGTCCCAGCTTTCGCAGCCGCTCGATAAAGGGCTGGTGCGGCTCGATGCGAAAGCCATTCTCGCGGAGCGAATCCTCTAAGGCGCGAGCGGAGGCCGCCAGATTCGATGCCCGCCAGCGAAGCGGCCCGTTCGCTTCTGCGTGCGGGCTGAGGGAAGCAGGTCGGTGGGGGAGAAGATGGACTTGAGGACGCCGCGCTGCCGATAGGTTTCCAGACCGGCCGTCAGCTTTTCGGCCCTGCTGCAGGACTTCCTCCTCGCCGCCGGCGATCAAGAGCACGTTGGGGCTGCCCTCAATGCCGAACTTTGCGGAAAGGCGATTCTGCGCGGCAATGGCTGGGTTGTCGGCGCCGCCATTGATCTCGAAGCGCCCTCCAATCTTGATGGCAGGCAGAGCCAGTAATGACAGCACGAAAATCGCCAACGAAAAGGCGGCGACGAGGCGGGCGTGCCGGCCCACAAAATCGACGGATTTCCGCGCCACGAAGGGAAGGAAGCGAAAGGTAATGGTCTCCGGCGCGCGCGGCTTCGAGAACCTCCACCAGAGCTGCATCAGCGCGGGAACGGTCAGGAGCGTGTGGAACATCATCATGAACATTCCGACGGTGAGGATGAACCCGAACTCCGCCAGTGCCTTGAAGCCGGAGGTGGCCAGCGCCGCGGTGGATGTTGCCGCCGTCAGGATGCAGAAGACGACGCTCAGCCCGGTGGTTTCGAAGGTGCGCAACACGGCCTCGTTCAGCGTCCCGCCCTTGGCCCATTCCTGCGGCACGCGGTTGAAGAAATGTACGACTTGGTCGTCTCCCAGTCCCGCCAGAATGGCAATAAAAGACAGGCTGATGAGATTGACTTCCCCCGGATAGAAACTCGCCACGCCCGTGGTCCATAGAATGCCCAGGCCGGTGGGCAGCAGCGACAAAAGCAGCAGCGGAATCCTCGGATAGATCAGCAGGCACAACAGCAGATTGCCGACGATCGAAATCAGAGAAATCCGGCGAATATTCTTTTCGATGAACTTGTGGTCCTGCTCCGCGTAAACGTAAGCGCCGGCCGCCGTGGCCCGCACGCCGGAATCGCGGAAGGCGGGCTCGGCGCTCAATCGACTGGATGTGCTCCCGCGTCCATTGCACGACTTGCTCGGCGAACTTGTAGTCCACGGCCGACTGGCGAGGCTCGGCAATGATCAGCAGCGCCTTGTGGTCCTTGCTGAAGAACCGGTTCCCATCTCCCCAGGTCAGGTCGAAACTGGCGAACTGCGAGAACCCCTGGCTGTTGTGCGCCGCCACTTCCATGAGGCCGAGAGGATCGGCGACGAAGTAATTCGTTCCTAAGGACGAGAACGGCGTGACCAGTTCGGTGGCGGCGCGGCGAACGGTTTGATGGATCTGTTGCGGATCCAGCCGCCGCTTGAGATCTTCCGTTTGCTCGGGCTGGACGAATGACGGAAAGTTCCAGGTAAAGAACCGCACCATGTTGAGCAGTTCTTCTTCCTGCAAGCCGCAGCGCGCCTGCTTGAACAACCCGCTGGACAGCATGTCGGCGGTGAGACGGTCGGCCATTTCCTCCATCTCGGCAGTGGTGTCCGTTCCTCCCTCCGGGGCCTCGATCAGCACGAAGAGCTGGTTGCCATAACCCAGTTCTTTGCCGATCTGGCTTGCGGCCCGCCATTGCGGATCGCGATTGCCAAACAGGTCGGTCAGGTCGGTACCGGTGCGCAGGTTGTGGATGTTGGCATAGAAGAACAAGGTCAGAACCAGGCTAAGGGCCGTCACCAACCCCGGATGACCAACGACCAAGCGGCCCACCAAGCGCATGAAGCGGACCATCATGGCGCATTGGACGATCTGGCACGGCCTCTTAGCCACGGTTTCTTCGCAATGAAAAGGATATGGGCCAGGGGCAGGCGGTTTCGGAACGCGGCGCTCTTCCACCTGCATACCGGCGTTCTCCAGCACACTATGGTACTCGGCGGCCGAAAGCATCAAGGGCCGGACGCCGGCGCGCCCGCAGGCGAAGATCAGCCGGTCGAAAGCCATGGTGATTGCTCGACCACAAGCCGCGTTCGCGATCATGGACGCGGAAAATCAGTTTTCCCTCGGGCGCGAGCGCCGAGCAACACCGTTTCAGCAAGGCCAGTTGCTCATCGGCGGGCAGATACTGCAAGACATCCAGAATCAAAATCAAACCGGCTGGCGGAAGTTCGAAATGACGTACGTCCGCAACGCTCACGTCTGCGTTCAGTGCTGCCGAGGGCCTCGCGAGCGACTGCGATGCGATGCGCATCCAAATCGCAACCAACCAAGCGCCGGCTGCTGTCTCCGAAAGCCGCAAAAGCGAGAGCCATGCCGTAGCCGCAGCCGAGATCCACTACCGTCCCCGATCCCAGGTCTTCGGCGGCAAGCAAGCCGAAGATTCGATCCAGCCGCAGTTTCCACCGGACGAACCCGCGGTCGGCCCGCGCACATCGGGCAAACATCTCGTTCACAAAGCGAATGCGCTCCCGCAATCCCGGATTGGCGGGCGCTCTACGATGAAGATGGATCACAACCGCAGTAATCGCCGCCCCAACGCCGCCGACGAGTACCCCCAGCGGCACGCTGCCAATCACCCAGGCCAAGAAGCTCCTCTTTCATGTGCGCGCCGAGTCAGGGCGGACAGGGTTAATGGCCGGAACGAGCCGCCGCGGAGAAAATAGCCGAGTTCCACGGAGGACACGACAATCAGGGGCTGGAGCAGCGGATTGTTGATGAAAGTGCTGGCCACGGTCAGCGGCTTGTTCAGCCTGAAGAGCAAAGCCAGGCCCACTGCCGCAAGGGTTTGAAACCCATAGATGGGAACGATGCCGATGAAGATCCCCAAAAACACGGCGGCGGCAGCTCGGCCGGGGTCAAGCCTCTCCTTCAGCAAGGCGGTTGCGAACTGCCGCGCGCGAGTCTGAAATCTTCGGATCACCTGGTCGGCCTTTTCCATCTGTCGCTGGTCATAGTTCGTCTCGCATGGCCATCAGGCCGACACCACCGACAACTCGCCGCTCGCCACGATCTCCCCGTCCACACACACCGTGCCGCTGATGTAAGCCATCTGCCCGGCGTCGGTCAGCTTTTTGGTTTCAATGCGCAGCTCCCGGCCCGGAGTCACGGGCTTGAAAAACTTGAAGCGGTTTACGGCCGCCAGCAGCGCCAGTTCTCCGGCTGCCCTGCGGCGCGGCCGATCCCAGCATCACTCCCGCGGTCTGGGCCACGGCTTCGATCAGAAGAACGCCCGGCAGAATGGGCTTGGCGGGAAAATGCCCGGCAAAAATCGGGTCTGCCGGATCGACGAACTTCACGGCAACGCAGCGAACCCCCGGCTCCAGTTCTTCGACCCGGTCGATCCACAAGAACGGAGGGCGATGAGGAATCATCGTCTCGATTTCGCTGCGCTCGATCACTTTGGTTTGTACACCTCGAACGTTTCTGCCGGAATCTTCGGGTTCACCGAGCTGACGTCGATGGCGAACACGCTGTTCACGCCGCTCTTGCCGTCCACTTCCAGCGACCGGAGCAGGAAGTCCCGCTTGTTCAGCTTCACCACAACGTAATTCAGCCTGCGGCGAAAAGCGTCCGATCGGGGAACGAGCTTCATTTCGTAATCCCGGCTGTCCTCCTGCACGGTGATGGTGAAATTCTTCTTCAAGTTTCGCGATGGAGTTCTCCCGGCTGAAATAGGACTGAGCGCGGCGAACGCTCGTTCCGACTTCCATGACCTCCGTCTTGCCGCCGGTCGTAACGTTGAGATAGTTTTCGTTGAAGCGAATGCGCAACGGCGCCGGTTCGGAGTATTCCAGCATAAATCGCTTGGTGCCCTCGGCGCAAAACTTGCCGCGGAGCACCATGGGCTTCACCATCAGGCTGGAGGTGCGGGTTTCGATGATGGTGCCGCAGCCGCTCGTGTATTTCTTCTGCGCTTGCTGAACGCCGTCCCAAATGCGCGTCAGCAGATCGTCCGGGATCTGGGCAGCCAGCATTCCCGGGAAAATCAAAAACACCAGGAGCCAGCATAGTCTGAACCGCGGGATCATGTCACGCTCCCAGGAAACGAAATGCGAGCGACCAGAGGCAGATACGCACCGTGTCTCGCACCGGCTTCATCTTGGAGCGCGCCTGGCCATCGTCGTAGACCATACGGACGGGAGCGTGTGCGATGGTGCAGCCCGACCGGGCCATCTTGATCAGGATTTCCATCTCCAATTCGTAGCACCGGCTGCGCAGTTTGGTCCCACAAAGTTTGTCCAACCGGAACAGCCGGAATCCGCTCTGGCTGTCCCGAGATTTCGCAGCCGACGAGCGCCGAGGCCAACCGGCTGCCAATCGTGTTCGAGAAATAGCGGGCGCGAGGCATGAGGGCGCGATCGAAAACAGCGCGCGCCAATGACCAGGTCCGCTCCCGTCTCTTCGGCGACGCGAAGCATGACCGGGATATCTTCCGGCAGATGCTGGCCGTCGCCATCGAGAGTGATCGCGTGAGTGAAGTTTTGGGCGCAGCGCGAAGGCGATGCCGGTGCGCAGGGCCGAGGCCTTGCCGCAATTCGTTTGCGATCGCAAGCAAGTGGCTCCGGCAGCCCGGGCAATTTGCCGCCGTCCCGTCGCCGGAGCCATCGTCGATCACCACGACCTCTGCAACATGCTGCCTGGCCCCCTCCACCACTTTGGCGATGTAAGGGGCTTCGTTGAATGCCGGAATTAGAGCGCAGGTTCGCATGGCGCAGGTTCCAGTGTTCTGCCGCCGGCATCCTCACGCGGGCCGGCCAGGACGAATTCGAATCCCCGTTTCCGCAGCTCATCGATGACCCGGGCAAGGCTTCGAGCATGACATCCGCTCCCGCCGGCAAATGATCGTGCAGCAGGATGATGTCCCCGCTGGCCGCTTTGCTCAAGATGCGCCGGGCAAGAACGCTGGAATTCGCTGTGAGTGTATCACGCGTCCGAATGCTCCAAGAAACATACTCGAGTCCCGCATCCTTGAGATAGGGCCCCAGAAGCGGATGACGCAGGCCCACCGGCGAGCGGAAAAAGCGCGGCCGGAAACCACAGCTGCGGCGAACGCTCTCCGTGCCTCGCTCGATCTCGGCCCGCAGACGCCAGGGCATGAGAAAACAAAACAAAGAATAGTGCGACCAGGTGTGGTTGCCGACCAGGTGCCCTTCGTCCCAGGCGCGGCGCACGATTTCCGGATACTGGTCCGCGCGCTTCCCCACCACAAAAAACGTTGCCTTCACACCTTTCTCCCGGAGTAAGTCGAGTAACTTGGGCGTGTCCTACGGGGTCGGGACCGTCGTCGAATGTCAGGGCCACGCAACCCACGCCCTCCACCCGCGAGCGGTTGGCGACCAGCCATTGGTTGCGCGGATGAAACAGCAGATAGAGCATGAGCAGCGTGCCAGCGGCATAAATCGAAGCACGCGAGCAGGACCCGCGAAAGGGTAAAGGGATACAACAGGGCCAAGGAGACGTTGGTCGCAAGAAATAATAAGAAAAAGATCGCGGACCTCGCCATATCGGTTGTCCCAGGCCCTAGCAAGTTGTAAAAAAACTCAAGTCCGTATCAGGGCATCGCTTCAGCTCTAGCTATGCCGGTTCGTATCAGGGTATCGCTTTAGCGATACCGCAAGTTCTTCGAAATCGGACGCCCCTTTAGGGGCTGGGCATCGGGAGTCGGTTATTCCGCAGCCTGCTAAAGATGCTACGGGAATCGGACTGCCATTTTAGCATCGGCGCCATGCGCCGGGGAAACCTCAGAGATGCGAATGGAGCTTCGGGCCGCTGGTTTCGAGCAAAACGGATGCCCCGTAGCTCGCAGCTTATGCGCTCGGCAACACAAGCGCCAAAGCCTATTTTCTCAAAAATAGCTTTACAAAGTCGCGGCGTACAACTTAGCATTGGAGCGCCTTTTCCTACTGTGCGTTTCATAAACAGGTTTTGAAGGGGCGCAGCTTTAGCCGCGCCGTCCTGAGCTACATGAATTGGGGCTTTAGCCCCTGAGAGACGTGCCTCCCGAACTGAAAGGCATTTATGAAACCAGCTCCAAACAGAACTGGCAATATCTAATTTCGGAGAACATACTTCTATGACACATCGTTTCTGGGCCATGCTACTTATTGTGGCGATGTTAGGTGCTTGTTTGCCAGCTTCAGCGTCGGACTTGGTTTCACTCAAGCTGTTGCCTCCCGCGTCCGCGTTGAGAGCGGGCATTCCTAGCCGGAATGTTGCATTCGATGCCGGGATCTCTCCATCCCACCAGCCGGCCGCGCCACACCGGCACTGGAGCAAGACGGGAAAGATCCTGACGATTGTCGGCGGGGGCTTGATAGGCGTTGGCGCGGGCGCGTTTGTCTATGGCCAGAACAACCCCCAGGCAGGTTGCAGATCCAGCGGCGTCATCGGCGATTGCACCGCTCTCGTCTGGAAGGGCGCGGGGGTAATTTGGATGGGCGCTGGCACTGCATTGGTGATCGTCGGGCTTACCCGGCACACGACAGACTAATGCTTGGTTCTGACGGGACACGCACAACGGCCTGTGGTTAAAATCTTAGGGATATGTTTCTTATGGAAAAGCGCATCCACCACAGGCCGAAAAGCGTATCCACATTCCTTGCCTTAAGTATCGCTGGAAGAAGGGGCTGATTTCGCTTTGAAAGTCCTGCTCATCAAACCACGCCCCTCCGCAGTCCATTTCGGACTCGCCCCCTTTTTCCGGACTGAGCCGCTGGGGCTTGAATACATCGCGGCGGCGCTCGGCGTACGCGGGCATCAAGTCCGCATCGTGGATCTGTGTTTCGAGCGCCAAAGCATGGCGCGTCTCATCAAATCTTTCCGGCCGGAAATTGTGGGCATCTCATGCCTGCACATTCTGGACGCCTCCGCCACACTGCAACTTGCCGCCGAAATCAAGCAGATCGATCCGGCAATCTTCGTTGCCGTAGGCGGCCATGCCGCGGCTTCGTACCCGAAGGCGTTGGAGCAGAGCCGTTCGCTCGACGCGATTTGCGTCGGCGAGGGCGAGCGCATCCATGCCCGCCTTGTGCGACGCGCTGGCGCAGCGCAAACCGCTCCACGACGTGCCCTCCCTGCTGTTGCCCACTGGCGATGGGCGGTTCATCTCGACCGGCGAGGCGCGTGAGTGGCTGGATCTGGACCACGTCCTTCCTCCCGAGCGTGCCGCGGTCGAACGGCTATCGCAAGCACTACGTCTGCCTGAATTACATGCCGGTCTGGACGCTGGAGACCACGCGCGGATGCCGGCATCGCTGCAATTTTTGCTCGGTCTGGCAGTTTTACAAGGGATCCTGCCGCTTCCATGCGGCGCGAAACGTGCGCGCGGATTTCGAACGTACCGGCAAGAATGTCTTCGTCATCGACGATTATTTCTGGGGCGACCGGGCGCGCAGCGAAGAACTGGCGCGTGAATTGCTCGCTTCGGGCGAGCGTAAAAACTGGATGCTGGCGCAGGCGCGCGTGGATCTGGTCGGCGAGAGTTCCGAACTGCTGCGGCTCTGGCGTCCCCTGGCGAAAAACTTCGACATCTTCTTCGGCTTCGAATCGCCAACCCGGAAGGGCCTCGACTCCTTGAACAAGGGAACCGATATAGCAAAGACGCTCGATGCCATCCGCGTGGCCCGGGAATGTGGCTTTGGAGTGACCGGCAATTTCATCGTGGATCCGGATTTCTCCGAGGAAGACTTCGCCGAGCTGTGGAACTTCATCGAAACTCACAAACTCTACCGCGTGGGTTTTACCATCCTCACGCCGCTGCCGGGCACGTATTACTTCGAGCAGAGCAAGGCGCAACTCAAGGTGCTGGACTGGGACCAGTACGATCTGCATCACCTGCTCTGGAAACCTCGCCTGCCGGTCGAGCGCTTCTTTGAACTCTACTGCGAGACTTGGAAGCGCACCGTGCTCAACGCCGCTGGGCGAAAGAAGTGGTGGGAGTGGGCGCGGGACATCGATCTGCGCCACATCGGCCATATGGCGAGAATCCTCGCCCGCGCTCAGAAATTGATGGATCCGCAGGCTTATCTGGCGGAGTTCAGCGTGCCCACGGACTCACCCTAGGGTATTCGCTCGTGGACCCGCGTTCGTAGCGTTGGCTGAAGACCTCGAACATCAGTTCCGCGCCGGACTTGGATAGCGGCACGAAGCCTAACTCAGCGACGATCAGCAGCTCGTAACTGGCCATCTGTTTTTCGAGCGCGCGGCGCAATCGGATGAAGCTGGTATTTTGGATAGCAGCGGATACCCGAACTTGCTCTCGCCGCCTGGGCCGCAAAACAGAATCAGCCCGCATCCTATCCCACCGCATCCATCAACCGTGTGCTTACTCTGATGCTTACAGAGGAAAAGGCCGACCATGTTTCCATGATCGGCCTTTATTGAATGCCGGCAACGACCTACTCTCCCACACACTTTCGCGTGCAGTACCATCGGCCCAGCGGTTATCGGGTAGGCCACTTCTCAAAGAGCGTGAGAAGTGGCGCACCCGGCACCCGGCTTTTGCCTTTCACAATCATCCGACCGCAACCAAGACAAACTAACTAACCCGCCCATTCTCCGATAGAATCCCCCAAGCCTCGCGATACTTCTCAAACTTAGACCGTTTCCACCGCGTACTCGGAAACAGTTTCATCGACCGCATCCGCGCCAGGTCCCGCACCGGGAACACATACCAAACATCCTCCGGCACAACATAAGCCACCAGTAAGTCGATTTCATCTGTCCTATAAGACTTAAGCGAATGCCCATGCCCGTGAAAACTATATCCTCCATGCGCACCCTCCTTGTGCGAAGACTTCACCTGCACCCGCCACATCTTCCCGCCCACATCCAATACAAAGTCATACCGCTCGCTATCTCCCCAGGGAGTCGCCACTCCAAACCCCATCCGCGCCGCCTTGGCCAAAAACGCCGCTTCCGCCATCTCCCCCAGCCGCTTCCCTGTGACCCGCTGTTCCCGCCGGACCCTCCTCTCCGCCGCCGCCCATAAATCCACCACCTCTGCCCCCGCCATCAATTCCCCCACCACCATCCCCAAAGCCATCGCCCATTCACACCTTTCCAAAAATTGTAAAAATTAAGGTTTGTGGTAATTCAAGAATGCAACCATCAATCGCATCCCGACGAGCCACAAAAACAAAAAGCCCCTTTCGGACGATCCCGTCCAAAGGAGCCTGTCCCGCCAAGCCAGCACTACTTCAATGCTCTGTCCGGCACTTCCTTAAGTCAAGAAAATTCGGAAATTATCAATCGTGTGTAGTGCGGGCGCCCCCGCCCGCATAAATCCAGCATTGAAGATTCCTCTTTTTTACAGCCACGAGCCTAACGAGCCGCCGCACATTTATGTCGACTGCGAATGTTGACCGCGACGATCTGTCGGTCAAATTCTGGCTTGCGCCCGTACAATTGGCGGGCAACTTTGGATTTCGCGCCCACGAGCTGCGCGAGATACAATCGATGGTGACGGATTCGCGGCATCAGTTTCTGGAGGCATGGAATGAGTTTTTCGGCATCGTCGGCGCATAGCAGTGCGGATGAGCGTGTGCTGGACGTCCAATTCTCGGACGACGCGATCAGCGTGAGCCTGCGCGACGGCCGCGTCATCACCGTGCCGCTCGTCTGGTATCCGCGGCTGCTCGACGCCACAGCCTCGCAGCGCAAGAACTGGAAAATTGCCGGCGGCGGCTACGGAATTCATTGGCCCGAGATCGACGAGGACCTGAGCACCGAAGGATTGCTGCGAGGCGCGGCTCGGGGCACTCGGCACCCGAGTGGTTAAAATGCGGACAGAAAAACGGTCTTACTCTATACTTAGCTGGAGGTAAGGCCAACCCGCCAGCCAAGAGACACTAGGAAGGGAGATCAATCTTTGCCAATTGAGCAACCATTCCTCAGATGGGCCGGAAGCAAACGGAAACTTCTGCCGAGGCTCTTGCCGTTTTGGGGTACCGGATACGAGCGCTACATCGAACCGTTCGCGGGGTCGGCGGCGCTCTTCTTCGCAATTCAGCCAAAACGCGCTCTCCTCAGCGATATCAATCCCGATCTGATTCAAGCCTTAAGCGTCATCCGAAACAATCCGAAATCGGTCTACCAACAGGCACAGAAATACCGCGCGAACAAGCGCACATTCTATCGTCTTCGGGCTCTCGATCCGTCGCTCCTGACTCCGATAGAGCGAGCGGCACGGTTTTTCTTCCTCAATCGCTTTTGTTTCAATGGGCTCTATCGCACAGACCGCAACGGGCGATTTAATGTGCCTTTCGCTGCCCAGAAAACCGGGAATCTCCCGCCGTGGGAGCAATTCTCGACGGCTGCGTTGTTGTTGAAACGATCCACGGTGAGGTGCGGCGACTTTGAGCTCGTCCTCCGATCATCCGTTCGTGCAGGGGATTTCGTTTACCTCGATCCGCCTTACGCGGTCGGCAATCGCAGAATTTTCCGGCAGTACGGTGCCGACACCTTTGGGCTGAGCGACCTGCAACGCCTAAGAGCTGTGTTGGAGATGATCGAGGATCGCGGCGCTCGCTTCGTGCTCTCGTACGCCTATTGCCGAGAGGCGAAGGAGACTTTCGTTGGTTGGAGCTCGCGTCGCGTGTACACACACCGAAATATTTCTGGGTTCGCAAAGCACAGGCGACGCGCAGCGGAACTGATCGTGACGAACGTCAGCGAGCTTGGATGATCCGCAAAATTTCTCAGCCTCGACGCTCTGGGGGAGATTCAAATGGCTGATGTCGTAACTCTACTGGACCCCGGCAAACTCGAACGGAACAAAGATAACCCGCGCCTGATCTTCCGGCAGGACGACCTCGACGCGCTCCAACAAAGCATCGCCGATCAAGGTATCTTGGTTCCGCTGACCGTATTCAAAGACGCCCACGGCTATCGCCTTCTCGATGGCGAGCGCAGATGGCGCTGCGCGATTAAGCTCGGTCTGTCGAAAGTCCCGGTCATCGTTCAACCCAAACCCGAACGTCTGCAAAACATCATGATGATGTTCGCGATCCACCATGCGAGGAAGGATTGGGCCCCGCTGCCGACGGCCCTGAAACTCCAAGACCTCGAAGACGAGTTTGCAAAGCGGAACGGACGGAAACCGAATGAGAAACAGCTCGCAGGACTCGCCTCTTTGAGTCGAGGCGAGGTCCGGCGACTCAAGAAACTGCTTGCTCTTCCGGAGAGCTATCGCGACGATCTCCTGAAAGAACTCGATAAACCCAGATCCGAGCAAGTGCTGACAGTCGACCATGTGCTCGAAGCTACGACGGCCGCGTCTCTGTTGCGAAAGCGCGGCGTTGTCGACGATCGCACCGAGGATCAGCTCCGAAGAGCGATCATTGGAAAGTTCAGGACGAAGGTCATCATTAACACCGTTGCACCCCGAAAACTCGCCCGGATGGCCCGCGCCGTGGAACGCAACGAGCTTCCCCTCGCCAATGCCAAGCAGGTCATCCGAAAGTTTATCGATAGCCCGAGCTACAGCATCGATTCTGCGTTTCGGGATTCCGTCGAACAGGTAGATTTTGAGCACAGCGTGGAGCAATACGCTGATCGCCTCGCGGGTGCTCTGGAAGAACATCGTCGCCGCAAGTACAAGTTGTCCGATGCTCTGGCGAAGAAACTAGAATCACTGGGCTCTGCCATTCGGAAGGTCATCTCGCAAGGCTGAGTCATGCCGCGTAAGTTCAAAACAATCGCGGACGAACTCCTCGCCCACGCCGAAGTCGTCGCCGACGACTTCGAGACTCGCGGGTTCACGGTCCGCGTCGAACGAAGCGAACTCGGATTCCCGTACACCCCAACACTCCTCTGCAAACGCGATGCGACGACGATCATTGTCGAAATTGACAGCCAACTCCGAAAGGAGAGGCTAGAAGCGTGGGTTCGATATTGCCGATCGTGCGGGAAGGACACACGCTTCGCGATCTGCTTGCCGTCGTCGATCGCGGTATCGGCCGATGAGGTTGCTACGTTCCGCCAAAAAGGAATCGGACTCTACGCTGCGTTCGACAATAGGTTGGATGAACACGTCGTTCCAGCCGATCTTGCACTCAACGTCCAGTTGCCCGAGGCGAACACTTTGGCTCCAGTAATCCGTCGATCGCTCGGGGCGGCATATGAGCAGTTCCAGCGCACACAATGGCGGGAAGGCTTCGAGGAAGCGTGCCAGACGCTGGAGACTGAAGCCCGACGCTATCTGAAAAAATGGACTCGTACAGGGCGCATCAAAATCCTCCGAAAGAGTGGTCCAGTAACTCTGACGAACGCTCAGATCGACAAAATGACGATGGGACAGCTCGCCAAGACCTACAGGAGCATCCAGGCACAGAACCACGCGGACAATGTCATAGGCCGAGCTCTTGCGACGATCAACCGCGATCGCGTCGGAGTGGCACATCACAAGCGGCGGAAGGTTACCGAAAGGCGCCTCAGAACCAACGTCGGGCAGCACATGTGGATTATTGTCGCTGCTATGAGGGAGCTGGCTTAAGACCCTATGCTTCAACGGAAAAGGCCACGCTCATTTCTGAACGTGGCCTTTATTTATGCCGGCAACGACCTACTCTCCCACACACTTTCGCGTGCAGTACCATCGGCCCAGCGGGGCTTAACTTCCGTGTTCGGGATGGGAACGGGTGGAACCCCCGCGGTAAGATCACCGACAACTTGCAGCCGTCAGCTATCAGCCGTCAGCTTTCAGTCATTTCGTCCTGTGCTGAGCTCTTGCAGCTGATGGTCGCGGCAAACTGCAGCGTCTTCAGCCGCTCGGACCCTCCTGAAGAGACTGAGAGCTGAGAGCTGAGAGCTTATTCTCAAAGAGCGTGAGGACGAAGCCTCACAACTGAATAGATTGGGTGAGACGGGGCAAGCCCCGTCTCTACTACAAGACGTTTTCGTCGGCGCCAGTCGTCAGTACTTGTCTTCAGCCGCGTCCAGTTTCTGACGCTTCTGAGGACGCCATCGGCTTTCGAACAAGTTCGAACTGAAAGCTGATAGCTGAGTGCTGACGGCTGTTTCTGCACCGAGTAAATTTTATGGTCAAGCCGAACGGGCGATTAGTACAGGTAAGCTACACGCATTACTGCGCTTCAACATCCTGCCTATCAACCAGGTAGTCTACCTGGGCCCTTCATTACCCTTAAGGGTTGGGAGATCTCATCTTGAGGAGTGCTTCCCGCTTATATGCATTCAGCGGTTATCACAACCGAACTTCGCTACCCAGCGATGCCATTGGCATGACAGCTGGATCACAAGAGGTTCGTCCATCCCGGTCCTCTCGTACTAAGGACAGGCCCTCTCAAATCTCCTGCGCCCACAACAGATAGGGACCGAACTGTCTCGCGACGTTCTGAACCCAGCTCACGTACCGCTTTAATAGGCGAACAGCCTAACCCTTGGAACCTTCTACAGCTCCAGGATGCGATGAGCCGACATCGAGGTGCCAAACCGGAGCGTCGATATGAACTCTTGGCTCCGATCAGCCTGTTATCCCCGGCGTACCTTTTATCCGTTGAGCGATGGCCATTCCATACAGAACCACCGGATCACTAAAGCCTACTTTCGTACCTGCTCGACTTGTAGGTCTCGCAGTCAACCACGCTTATACTTTTGCATTCGACGGCTGATTTCCAAACAGCCTGAGCGTAGCTTCGCGCGCCTCCGTTACAATTTAGGAGGCGACCGCCCCAGTCAAACTACCCGCCTTACTATGTCCTTCTCCCGGATCACGGGAGTAAGTTAGAACCACAGAACTCGCAGGGTGGTATCTCACCGTTGGCTCCTCCAAGTCCGAGAACCTGAAATCAAAGCCTCCCACCTATCCTGCGCAGCAAGTGCCATAGTTCATAGTAAAGGTATAGTAAAGGTGCACGGGGTCTTTCCGTCTAGTTGCGGGCAACCGGCATCTTCACCGGCACTACAAGTTCGCCGTGCCAGTTGGCAAGACAGTCGCACTTTCGTTACGCCATTCGTGCAGGTCGGAACTTACCCGACAAGGAATTTCGCTACCTTAGGACCGTTATAGTTACGGCCGCCGTTCACTGGGGCTTCAGTTCAAAGCTTCGCCTTGCGGCTAACCTCTCCCTTTAACCTTCCAGCACCGGGCAGGCGTCAGCCCCTATACGTCGTTTTCGACTTAGCAGAGACCTGTGTTTTTGTTAAACAGTCGCAATGCGCATTTCTCTGCGGCCTCTTCGGACTTGCATCCTAGTGAGGCACCCCTTTTCCCGAAGTTACGGGGTTAATTTGCCGAGTTCCTTACCAACTGTTCTCACGAGCGCCTTAGAATATTCATCTCGTCTACCTGTGTCGGTTTGAGGTACGGATCCCATATGTTCTCCTTAGAGGATTTTCTCGGCAGTGTGGAATCAGCAGCTTTCCCCCATACGGGGTACTGCTTTGCGTCTCAGTGATAACTTCCCGGCGGATTTGCCTACCGGAAACACCTTACACGCATCGACCGTCATAGCCATAGGACGGCCTGCTTATCCTTCTGCGTCTCCCCATCGTGATAACGACCACACGGGAGGTCCGGAATATTAACCGGATGTCCATCAGTTACGCCTTTCGGCCTCACCTTAGGAACCGCCTGACCCTGAGCGGATTAACCTTTCTCAGGAAACCTTAGACTTTCGGCGCGGAGGGTTCTCACCTCCGTTATCGCTACTTATGCCGGCAGGGTCTCTTCTCAACAGTCCACCAGTCTTTTCAGTCTGGCTTCAAACCGTTGGGAATGCTCTCCTACCACGCACCGACAGTTAAGTCGATGCATTCGCTGCTTCGGTAACAAGCTTAAGCCCCGTTAAATTGTCGGCACCGGACCGCTTGACCAGTGAGCTATTACGCTTTCTTTAAAGGATGGCTGCTTCTAAGCCAACCTCCTGGCTGTCTGGGCGTTCCGACTTCCTTTCCCACTTAGCTTGTATTTTGGGACCTTAGCAGGCGATCTGGACTGTTTTCCTCTCGACAACGAAGCTTAGCCCCCGCTGTCTGACTCCCGTACTGGTTGTTCAATGGCATTCGAAGTTTGATTGGATTCTGTAAGCTGGAAAGCCCCATAGTCCATTCAGATCTCTACCACCACGACAAATCATACGAGGCTAGCCCTAAAGCTATTTCGGAGAGAACGAGCAATCACGGAATTTGATTAGCCTTTCACCCCTACCCTCAGCTCATCGGAGCTTTTTTCAACAAACAGCCGTTCGGCCCTCCATTAGGTTTTACCCTAACTTCAGCCTGGCCAAGGGTAGATCATCCCGCTTCGCGTCTATTCCTGCCAACTTGTGTTCGCCCTATTCGGACTCGCTTTCGCTACGGCTCGCTTTCGCTTAACCTTGCTGACAAGAATAACTAGCCGGCTCATTATGCAATAGGCACGCGGTCAGACTTTCGGCTTGCGCCGCATAGTCCTCCCACCGTTTGTAGGCACACGGTTTCAGGTACTATTTCACTCCCCTCGAAGGGGTTCTTTTCACCTTTCCCTCACGGTACTGGTTCACTATCGGTCAGAAGCACGTATTTAGCCTTACGGGATGGTCCCCGTAGCTTCTCGCAGGGTTTCTCGTGCCCCGCGATACTCAGGTACCAGCTTCGAGTCCGGATTGTTTTCGCCTACGTGGCTATCACACTCTATGGCCCCTCTTTCCAGAGGGCTTCGACTAACAACCGGATTGGTAACTCTACTGTTGCTGGCCCTACAACCCCTGTGTCACCCGAAGGTGAAGCAGGTTTAGGCTGATGCGATTTCGCTCGCCACTACTATCGCAATCGAGGTTTCTTTCTTTTCCTCCAGGTACTGAGATGGTTCACTTCCCTGGGTTTGCTCGCACCCGACTATGGATTCATCGGGCCGTACGGGGGTTTTACCCCCGTGGGTTTCCCCATTCGGAAATCCCCGGATCAAAGCCTGCTTGCGGCTCCCCGAGGCTTATCGCAGCTTGCCACGTCCTTCATCGCCGTCTTCTGCCAAGGCATCCACCATGCGCCCTTAGTAGCTTGACCACAAAATTTACTCAGCACACAGCGGCTTCGCCGCTAGCTTTCAGCTCTCAGCTGTCAGCTCTCAGTTACACCTCTTTGCGCCTTGCAAACTTTATAGCGCCACCCTGCTCCTCGCACGCTTAGACACGGTTTCTGCAGCGCCAACTGCAGATCCCTCGCTTCGCTCGGGATGACAATCTGGGTAAGATTGTCAATCGATTGAAGAAGTCTTACGTACACCAGCAGGTACATGCGGCACTCATAAAAATTTACTTCGCCTTGTAATTTGCCCAATCTATTCAGTTGTCAAAGTTCGTCCTCGCCAGCTTGTCGCTGGCTGACCCGCCTGAGCGGGTTTGGATTTTTTCCAACCCAATGTTCGGCGTCAAAGCGACTTTCATTTGGACCGTGAACTGATTCACGGTTGTCGCATTTGACGCCCAACATCAGGTTGATTGGTGGAGCTGACCGGGATCGAACCGGTGGCCTCCTGGTTGCAAACCAGGCGCTCTCCCAGCTGAGCTACAGCCCCTTAACCCGTCGTCAGTTTTCAGTTGTCAGTTATCAGTAAAACCTAAGAACTGAAGACTGAGAGCTGATGACTGACAACTGATCTTGGTGGGCCTGGGAAGAATTGAACTTCCGACCTCACCCTTATCAGGGGTGCGCTCTAGCCAACTGAGCTACAGGCCCGGTTTCCCGATTGTACTCCTGAGAGCCCAGCGTTAATCGGCTCTCAGCTATCAGCTTTCAGCTGTCAGTTAAACCGCACCTGACTGATAGCTGATAGCTGAAAGCTGAGAGCTTATTTTCGAGGAAAAGGTTGAACGCGCGACCGGGCTAAGCCCAGTCTGACGGTTGTGACAAATGTTCGAGCAAGAGAGGTCTGACCGTAAGCTCCCTCGCATCTTCTCAGGTTAGTTTGAAGATTTGAGGGGTACATAGCAACATCTTCTTGCCGAAGCAAGAAGTGCTATGACGTTCTCTCTTAGAAAGGAGGTGATCCAGCCGCAGGTTCTCCTACGGCTACCTTGTTACGACTTCACCCCAATCATGAACCATACCTTGGACGGCTGCTCCCTTGCGGTTAGCGCACCGGCTTCTAGTGCAGTCCACTTTCGTGATGTGACGGGCGGTGTGTACAAGGCCCGGGAACGTATTCACCGCAGCGTTCTGATCTGCGATTACTAGCGATTCCAGCTTCATGGAGTCGAGTTGCAGACTCCAATCCGAACTGAGGCCGGCTTTTTCCGATTAGCTCCACTTTGCAGCTTTGCGACGGTTTGTACCGACCATTGTAGCACGTGTGTAGCCCTGGACATAAAGGCCATGAGGACTTGACGTCATCCCCACCTTCCTCCCCGTTATCCGGGGCGGTTTCACTAGAGTGCTCGGCTTGACCCGGTGGCAACTAGGGATGAGGGTTGCGCTCGTTGCGGGACTTAACCCAACATCTCACGACACGAGCTGACGACAGCCATGCAGCACCTATACAGCAGTCTCTTGCGAGAAAAGGATATTTCTACCCCGGTCTCCTGCATTTCGAGCCCAGGTAAGGTTCTTCGCGTTGCGTCGAATTGAACCACATGCTCCACCGCTTGTGCGGGCCCCCGTCAATTCCTTTGAGTTTCAGCCTTGCGACCGTACTCCCCAGGCGGATTGCTTATCGCGTTAGCTGCGGCACAATCGGATTGGGTACCGATCACACCAAGCAATCATCGTTTAGGGCCGGGACTACCAGGGTATCTAATCCTGTTTGCTCCCCCGGCTTTCGCGCCTCAGCGTCAGTAGTGGTCCAGTGCGCCGCTTTCGCCACAGGTGTTCCTCCCGATATCTACGCATTTCACCGCTACACCGGGAATTCCACGCACCTCTCCCACCCTCCAGCACGGCAGTTTCGCCTGCAGGCTCTGAGTTAAGCCCGGAGGTTTCACAGGTGACTTACCGCACCGCCTACGCGCCCTTTACGCCCAATAATTCCGAACAACGCTCGCACCCTCTGTATTACCGCGGCTGCTGGCACAGAGTTAGCCGGTGCTTCTTCCACCGGTACCATCATTATTTTCCCGGTCGAAAGGAGTTTACGCCCCAAGGGGCTTCATCCTCCACGCGGCGTTGCTGCGTCAGGGTTTCCCCCATTGCGCAAAATTCCCCACTGCTGCCTCCCGTAGGAGTCTGGACCGTGTTTCAGTTCCAGTGTGTCCGTGCGCCCTCTCAGGCCGGATACCGATCTTCGCCTTGGTAAGCCATTACCTTACCAACTAGCTAATCAGCCGCGACCCCCTCCAAAAGCGGATTGCTCCTTTGATCTTTCGATATTATGCGGTATTAGCCTCGGTTTCCCGAGGTTATCCCCCACTCAAGGGCAGGTAGTCACGTGTTACTCACCCGGTCGCCACTATACTCATGGATTGCTCCACTTTCCCGTTCGACTTGCATGTGTTAGGCACGCCGCCAGCGTTGATTCTGAGCCAGGATCAAACTCTCATTTGAAACCTGAGTCGGTCTGGGTAGACCGACGGCCTCCGTCCGCTGAGACGAAGGTCCTATCTTGTGAGTACGTTCAGACTTGAGCCCGAACATTTGTTTCTCACGACTGGCACGTTCAACCTTTTGTCAAAGACCGATCCGCTTTCCGCCTGAGCGGTGCGCCTTCAGTCCGCCGAAATCCCTTGCGGGATTTAGGCGTCCTCGAAACTTGATAAAGCTACGCGTCGGCGCGCTGGCTGTCAACCCGCTGAGATCACAGGATTTCCACCTGATTTCAACAGTGCGGGGAGTTGCCATCCAGAAATTGCGGCTAAGCAAATCGGAGAACTCTTTTTACAGCACGCCCGAAAACGCTCTTCCGCTTCGGCTCGCCACAGAATCCGGCGCAGGCCGAAGCGGAAGACGACTCAAAAATTAAAGATCGCTGGGAGGCTCTGCTATTCGCGGAAACCCTTCAGGGACTTTGTCCCCGAATGCGAACCCCGGAAAGGGGTCAATTGGAGGCTTACTGAATTTGATGCCGCAAGCCACCGCGAGGATTCAACGGAAAGCTCAGACACACAGTTCACTTGTCCTCGACTCGATCTGTTATACCAAAGCGAATGGCATTGCGCAAGGGGAGAATAAAAAAAAGTTTAGGGGCGTGCACAATGCGAGTTTTGACAGGTGATTTCTTAGGGACAGCGGGAGTGGCTGTCCCTCGCCCGTTTGGCGGACAGCGGTACAAGCCGCAGCAGCACTCCGATTCGCGGGGTTTTGGGGCAGGGCACGAGTTGACTCGTGCCGTAAGTCGCTGAAATTCGTTTGCGCTTTAGCGCCCGAGGTGAGCTTTATGCGCTCTCCACGGTTTTTCCGCAACCTTGTGGCCCGCGCCAAAACCGCCTATAATGCTCGCACGCATGATTTCCGTTGTCCAACTCGGCGTGCTCGACTATGCGGAAGGCCTGCGGCTGCAGCAAAAGCTGGTCGATCTGCGCAAGGCCGGCCAGATCGGCGACGTGCTGCTGCTGCTGGAACACACGCCCGTCATCACCCTCGGACGCAACGCCAAAGCTGCCAATGTGCTGGCTTCGACCGAACAGCTGGCCGCTCGCGGCGTCGAGGTGTTCGAATGCGATCGCGGCGGCGACGTTACGTTTCACGGGCCGGGGCAACTCGTCGGCTATCCCATCTTCGATCTGCGCGGTACAGCACGGTGCCCCAGGTTCGCGCCCGCTCTTTGGGCGCTAACCTGGGCCCCTTCTCAAATGCTAATGTCTGCCCGTGTAGCGCGGACACTCCTGCCCGCGAAAACCTGCCCCTAAGAAAACTCTAGGCGTCGTTGATTACGTTCGCCGTCTGGAGGAAGTGCTGATCCGCACCTGCGGCGATTTCGGCATCGCAGCGAAACGCGTCGCCGGACTGACCGGCGTTTGGACAGAATCTGCCCATGTGGTGTCGGGCCTCCGGCCCGGCCATGGCGGGTCAGAGACCCGCCCCCACACAACAGAAGCTAAAATCGCCGCCATCGGCGTGCACATTTCGCGCTCCGTCACTTCGCATGGCTTCGCTTTGAATGTGAATACCGATCTCAGCTACTTCGATCTGATCGTCCCCTGCGGAATCACGGCGAAGCCGGTGACCTCGATGGAGAAAGAACTAGGGCGGGAACTCGATCTGAACGAAGTGGCGCAATCGGTGTCGCGAAATTTCGGCAGCGTCTTCCGGAGCCAGATGCTGTGGGTCGAGACGATCGACGCATTGCTGGGGAACACCGTGGGAGTGCCGATGAAAGCGCCCGACGAGTTGCGGCGCCTGCGCGGCGAAGTAAACGGCGAAGATGATTTGTTTCTCGCCTGAACCATCCCCCCGCGAACAATCCCCTGTAGAGACGCGGCTTGCCGCGTCTCGGTCCGCGTCCAAAAGAGACGCGGGTGCCCCACTCATTCGCGTTCTTTGCGAATGAGTGGGCGGGCTGCCAGCTTCGGAGAACGACCACCTGACCTGACACCAGCGGGTGCCCCATCCTTTTTCGCGTTCTTTGCGAAAAGGGTGGGCGACAGGCGTGGAATCCCACCCTTCAAAAACGAAGGGTGGGGTAACCCGCGGCGCATTGCCGTTGTTCCGCACCCTCAATTGAGCAAGGTTCGAAGGTTGCCGGACATAACCGCTTTAAAACTGTTCACCGCATCGTAGACACCATCGTCCAACATCCGGAGCTCTGCGGTCGCCATGCTGTAGATCAGAAAGTCAGCAGCAGTCACAAGGCGGCCGTCGTTAAGGTTGTCTACAATAAATCGCTGATAGAACGGGTGTTCGACGTTGTACCTGAGCACGACTTTTCTGCCCTCCATGTCGCACTCGTAAATCTGACCGTTCGGTCCCAATTTTTCTTCCCGGATCTCACAGTTCAGTCGAGTTTCCAAGGCCTGAGTGCGTGTCAGATTCTTGCGTTCGCGCTCGGGCTCGCTCCTGGCAGCGGGACCATTTCCCACATTCTTTCTCGGTTGCCTTTTCTCGATGACCGCCTTTGGCTTAATAAGGAGCTTATCTTTTTCTGCAATGGTCTTCGCAGACTGGTTATGCAGTTGTTGCTGAACTCCCGAGGTTTCCACCCGTTTCTTGGTTGCCTCTCTACGCTTTATCGTCCGGCAAGTCGGTATTAAGGTGTTCGCCAGTTGATCGTACAGACTCTGCTCCAGGTTGACTTGGCGCTTCGTGAATTCGATTCCGACCAGCCGATCTAGAGTGCCGGGAAAGAACATCTCCCCCCGCATGCGGTTGAAGTCATTGTGTTTGGTGAAAAAGTTGAGCGTCACCGCATTCATAATTTCTCGTTGGTTCCTCATCAGGTAGAAGCCTTGCGCCTTCATCGACCTGCCAACGTCGAGTTCATTAGTTGGAATCTCAGGAACCAAGACTATCCGCGCGCGCACGTTCTCCTTCTTCTGCTGGCCGTCATCGTTGACACTGATCGGGAAAACCTCGTCGATAACGATTTCAGTGCCGGGATCATTGAGCTGTAGCGGGTCAATTGCGGAAACAACCTCGTCATTGACACGAAATTCCAGGCCTGCATCAATGAAGTAGCGGTGAATGCGTCCAATATGGCTCTTCAAAGTCGAAGCAAAGGCCGACGTGTTCCTATTGCTCAGGTTGTCGCACTTCGTAAGGATCACGATAGTGCCGTTGGATTCCCTACCGATTTCGGCATTCAGCAGCTCAACTTCATCGGGTGTTGCCGTGTCGAGGTGCTTGACGAATAGATTCTGTGCAGTGACTTCATCCACGTCCCACGCGCTGCACCAACAGCCCTCTTCGGTGCGAGTTACAACATGACATTTCTTAGCGATAGACAGGCTGGCGGTCACCAATCCCATTCCGAACTTGCCAAGATCGGAATTCAGATCCCGGCTGGTAAGCGAGCCCAGGCGCATAGCCTGATCAAGCACCTCTCGGGTCATGGCATTGCCGTCATCTGCGATAGAAATCTGCGGCTGATTGTTTTTTTGCTGAACACGAATGCTCACATGGCGTGCTTCAGCATCGATGCAATTGTCGATTAGGTCGGCTACAGCCTCATAGTTGCCGTAACCCAAATAACGGAGGGATTCAATCAGACGACCCGGATTCGGATCGTTAGGACGATCATATCTCATCAAATTTTCTCCTGTGTCGATGCGCTCGGCACCAACTGGAATTTCACAGCGTCAACATCACCAGCTTTTCGGCCAATGACATCTTTATCGTATCACGTATTCAGGGTACATCTAGAAATTTGACGGTGGGCACCCGCCCTACGCACCACCAACTCTTCACGGCGGCTGCCCCGTCCAAGCTCCGCTTGGGCGGGGGTGTTCGTCGGTCGCCGACTCTACCGCTGGGAAGCACCGACTATCCCCACTTGACACTGGCAGGTATAATAAGAATTAAGAATAGCGCTACAGCCCAGCGTGGCCGTGGCCGCATTTGACCATAAGTTCTTTGAAATCTAGACTTTGCGCGACATCGTAAGCGGCAACTCCTTGATTCTAAAGGAAAAACCCCTCCGCACCTCCCAGAAAATGCCCCGTAACTCCTTATTCCGGAATACTTTACCTCTAAGTCCTTTGAACCCAAAGACATGGCGGGAATTTCTTCCTAACTCCATGATTCCAAAAGACCGGGGGGAGGGGGGGATACCCACTATACTAATTGGTTAGTAACACCGGAGTAAATAGGCAGGAAAAGTTCGCGCCACACTGCGAACTGATAAAATCAACCTTCGTCATGTCCGCATCTTCCCAGCTCGTCCAGATCGAACTCGGCTCCGTCGTCCGCAGCCCGAAGCCCGCGTGGCTCAAGGCCAAGGCTCCGGTGGGCGACAACTTCCACAATTTGAAGAAGCTGGCGCGCGGGCTGGGACTGCATACAGTGTGCGAGTCGGCGCAGTGTCCGAATATTGGAGAATGCTGGCAGCATCGCACCGCGACCTTCATGCTGCTGGGCGATATCTGCACGCGGCGCTGCGGATTTTGCGCGGTGCCCAAGGGGCGTCCGGAAGCGATTGACTGGGACGAGCCGCGGCGCGTGGCCGAAGCGGTCGCCACGCTTGGCCTGCGCCATGCGGTGGTGACCAGCGTAAATCGCGACGACGACAACGTGGGCGGCGCGAAGATTTTTGCCGAAACCATCCGCCAGATCCGCGAGTTAGTACCGGAGTGCCGGGTAGAAGTGCTGATCCCCGACTTCCAGGGCCTCGAAGAACCTCTTGCGCATTGTGCTCGAGGCGAAGCCGAACGTGCTGAATCACAATACGGAAACCGTTCCGCGGCTGTACCGCGCAGTGCGATCGGGCGCGCGCTATAAGAGGACACTCGATCTGCTGGCGAATGCCAAGAAGTGGGACGCGGCGACGGTCACCAAGAGCGGCGTGATGGTTGGCATCGGCGAAGAGACTGAAGAACTAATCCAGGTCTTCCGCGACCTGGGCGAGCGCGGCGTGGACATTCTGACGATTGGGCAGTATCTGCGTCCGTCGAAAGATCATCTTCCCATGACGCGGTACTACACGCCCGCCGAATTTCTATCGCTGAAAGAAGAAGCGCTGAAATTTGGCTTCAAGCACGTCGAGTCGGGAGCGTTGGTGCGGTCGAGTTATCACGCGCACGAGCAGTTAGTCGATGGTCGTTAGTCGTTGGCAAGACCGTCGTTGGTCGTTCGCTGTTCGCAAAGGCGTGTCCATCGCTTCGCTTCGGATAACAACACGAAATGGTTATTGCGAACGGCGAATGACGAACAGCGAACGACGGTTTCTCCCTACCACACCCTGCACGCGTTTTGATTCACCATGGGCGCGGTTGCTGGACAGTGATAGGCTTCGCGGAACTCCGGCATGTTGGACACGGTCCCGTTCACCCGGTACTTCGGCGGTGAGTGCGGATCGGTGGTGACATACATGCGCGATAGGTCATCGGTGTAGCTCCCGCACCACACGTTGGCAAATCCCAGAAAGAAGCGCTGCTCGGCGGAGAGACCGTCGATGGGCGCCGGTTCCTTGCCGGCAAACGAGTTGAGCAAGGCCATGTAGGCGATGCGCAGGCCGCCATTGTCGGCGGTGTTCTCGCCCAGGGTGAGCTTGCCGTTCAGCTTCAGATCGCCGACGGACGAAGTTCGCGTACTGGTCTCGAATGCAGGAGGTGCGTTTTACGAATTGCTTCTTGTCGTCGTCGGTCCACCAGTCGCGGAGATTGCCTGCGGCGTCGAATTGGCTGCCCTCGTCGTCGAAGCCGTGAGTAAGTTCGTGGCCGATCACGGCGCCGATTGCTGCCGAAGTTCATGGCGTCGTCGGCGCGGTTGTCATAGAACGGCGGCTGCAGAATTCCGGCGGGAAAGGTGATGTTGTTCTGCGTGGGATCGTAACTCGCATTCACCGTCATCGGCGGATATGGCCAATCTCGCTTGTCGAGCGGCTTGCCAATCTTGTCCAATCGCCGCTGCACGTCGTGCCGGTTGGCGCGTTGCAAGTTGCCGAGCGCATCGCCGCGCACGATTTGGAGCGCCGAGTAGTCGCGCCACTTATCGGTATAACCGATGCGGTTACTGATTGCCTGTAGTTTCACCAGCGCCTGGGTCTTGGTGTCCGCGCCCATCCAAGGCACGCTCTTGATGTCCTCGCCCAGCGCCTTTTCGAGGGCCCCCACCATCGCCAGCGTGCGCTGCTTGCCTTCAGCGCCGAAGGTTTGCTCGACGTAAATCTGGCCGACCAACTCGCCGAGGCTGGCGTTCGTGGATCCGACGCAACGCTTCCAGCGCGGACGCAACTCCTTGGCGCCCGGTCAGCGTCTTGCCAAAGAAATCGAAGTTTTCGTTGACGAACGCCGCGGGCAGCATCGGCGCGCTGGCATGCACGGCGTGCCAGCGCAAGTAGGTTTTCCAATCGTCGAGCGAGTGCGCGCTCAATACTTCCTGCATGTGCTTGATGAAATCCGGCTCCGTTACGTTGAGCGAATCGAAGCGGGGAGCGCCCACGTCTTCGAAGTATGCGTTCCAGTTGAATGCCGGACTCAGGGCGACGAGTTCTTTATTGGTGAGCTTGTGGTAGACCTTCTGGGGATCGCGGCGGCTGGTCATGTCGAGCGCGCCCTGGGCCAGGCCGGTTTCAATTTCCATGACGACTTTGGCTTCCGCCTCGGCTTTAGCATCAGCGTCGCCCAAGAGCGCAAACATCTTCACCATATGCGCGACGTATTTCTTGCGCAGCTCGACCGATTTCGGATCGTCCTTGAAATAGTAATCGCGGTCGGGCATGCCCAGTCCGCCCTGGTCGACTTCGGCGATCATCTGGCTGGAGTTCTTGAAGTCCGAGTCGGAATCGAAACCGAACAAGACATTGGCGCCCGCGCGATGCAGGCGGACGATCTCCTTGGAAGTTCGTCTTTCGACTGGATCGCCGCGATGCTATGGAACTCCGTGCTCGAGTGGCTTGGTGCCCGCCTTTTCGATGGCGGATTCGTCCATGCAGGCGGCGTAGTAATCGCCTATCTTTTGTTCCAGCGGGTGCTCGCTCGGGTTGCGGCCCGGCTGGTCGAGGGACGCCTTTTCGAGAATGTCGCGCACGATATATTCACCGCGCTCCTGCAATTCGTTGAAGCGGCCCCAGGACGAGCGGTCGGCGGGAATCGGGTTCTGCGCCTTCCACTTGCCGCACGCGTAGGCGTAGAAATCGTTGCATGGATCGATGTTCTTATCGAGCAGGTCAACGGAGAAACGCATCTCGGCAGTCGGCTTCGCGGCTTCGGGCTTGGCTGGGGACGGCTTGTCCTGGGACAGAAGGGCAGGCGCGAACATGATGGAGACGGTCAATACTTTCAAAAAAATACGCATAGGAACCTCGAATCGTTGATCAGAGCATTTTCACCGATGGTGTAATGCGAGACATTTTCACGGCTGCTTCTGACGGCGCCATCGGCAATCCCTCAGGGGCTAAAGCCCGCATTTCTGGCGGTCGTTAACGGCACGACTGAAGTCGTGCCCTACCCAAAACCAACCGTGACTTACAGTAACCCTGAAAATGCTCAGAAGCGAGAGATCCGCACTTGCCAACGACTAACGACCCACGACCTCTACCATCAGAAAATTTTCATGCGAAACGACAGAAATTTCTTGGGGTTCTCGCGAATTGCTTTCACCAGTTCCCGCGTCTCCACCAGCGTCTGGTTGCTGTTGTTGTAAAGTGCGGGGTCCTTGAAGAGCATTCCCGCCGTGCCTTCGCCTTTTTCCAGGCGGTCGGAGAGTTGCGACAAGTTGTTCATGAGTGTCTGGAGGCGGGCGGCAAACTCCTGGTCGCGGGCCATCTTGCCCAGCGCGCCCTTGCCCGCATTGATGTCGTCGGTCAACTGGCGGACATTCGCCATCGTCTTGTTCGCGTTGTCATAGAGCGCGGGGTTCTTGAGCAGCTTGCCGGCCGTGCCGTTGCCCTGCTGCAAGCCGTCCACCAGCGCATTGATCTTGTCGATGGCGGCGAGCGCTTTTTTGTAGGCCTCGTCGCTGGTGACGAGCGGGCCGAGCGATCCCTTCCCGCTCTGGACCTCGTCCAACAATCCCTTGAATTCAATCACCGTCGCGTTGAGCTGGTCGTACAACGCCGGACTGTAAATGACCTTGCCGATCGAACCCTTTCCGCTTTCGATAAACGCCACAATGGTGTCCAGGCGCTTGAGCAGCGCGTCCATGTTTTGCAGCGTGCCCTGACTGGCGCGCACCACGTCCTGAATGTCGGGCTGGTCGCGGGCGGCCAGCGTGTCGCCGTCGTTTGCCTCCGCGCCCTTCGCCGCCGAACTGTCAATATCCACGTAGGTTTCGCCCAGCACCCCGGCAGTGCTCAACAAAGTGACCGAGTCTTTGCGCAGATTGAACTTGTACTTGGTGTTGACCCTCATGGTGACTTCGACGGGCGTGGTTGGCTTGCCGTCAACGATGCGGATCGTCGTGACATTGCCGATGTCCACGCCCGCCAAACGCACGGGCGCGCCTTCGCGCAGACCGCCCGCGTTATCAACGTAGGAGCGCAGCGTAATCTTGTGGGTGAGCCATCCGCCGGTGCCGCTCATCAGGAAAATCAGAACCATGAGCGTGACGCTGGCGATCAGGACGGTGAGTCCCACGCGCAGTTGCGACCATTTCAGCTGCTTTTGGCTAGGCAAGGTAGTCCGTAAAAAAGTAGTCCGTAAAAATCGTCTGTAAACGACAGAAGCATGATAGCAAACGCGGCGGGATTTCAGGGGCCAAGATTTTTTGAGGTGGCAAAGAGGCGGGGCTTGCGCCAAAAACAAGGCCCCCACCCCCTCGCAGGCGGCACGGGGAGTGGGAGCTTTTTTCAGTCGAATTGATTTGTTCGAACTTTATTTGTTCGAACTAACCGGGCTTGGATTACCGGGTCAGCGGCGCGGCTCGTGAGAGTTGCGCTGGGGTTCGGCTTTCGGCTGTGGCCGATTCTGCTTCTGCTGATAGTTGGGTTTGGGAGCGGGCTTCGGGTTCTGGTTGGCTCGGGGACCCGTGTGTTGTGGGTTTCCCGCCGGACGGTTTCCCGTTCCTCCATTGCCCATGGCGCGATTGTTGAAGTTCGAGCTGGAGTTGCCTCCATTTCTGGCCGGGGACGCGGCCCCACGATTCGCGCTGGACGGAACTCGCGCCTCCTTCGGTGGCATGGTTGGAGCGTGATAAGCCGCTCCCGCCGCTCGGGCTGGCACCACGTTGCGTCCCGAGAACTGGCCCGGCTTGGCCGTGGCCGCAATGGCCGGACGTCCGTGGTTCTCGGAGGCGAACAACTGCCGGTTCCGGCTGGCGGCGTGTTCGTGTTGGGTTTGCGCTGCCAGCGGCGCGGTATGCGGCTCGTGGGCATAGGTTTGCTCTTGCGGGGTCGGCCGCGTGGTGACGCCGCCGGGGCCGTTAAAGCTGGTGTGCGTGTTGTTCACGATGACGGTGCGGTTGTAAACATTCGTCACATTGGTTACGTTGACGTTTGTGACCGAGCGGTTGTAGTAGAAAGAGCCGCCTCTCCACTCGCCGCCAGCAAAGCCTACTCCGCCGTAGCCGAAGCCGTAGTTGATCCCGCCGTAGAAGCCGACGTGCGGTCCCCAATAGCCGGCGTGCCAGCCATAGAAGCCGCCCGCAAAGCCCCAGTAGCCCGGGGTCCAGAGCATACCCACCGGCGCCACTACCCATGTGCCGGGGACCCAGTAGTAGCCGTCGTCGTCACTCCACGCCCAGTAACCCGGCGTCCAGAGATAGCCCGGACCGGGACAGATGGGCTGCTCATACACGGGCAGCGCGGGTGGACCGATCCGCACCGAGATGCCAACCGCGATTTGCGCGGACGATGCCGTCGAGAGCGATAAGACCGCAACCGTTACCATGAAAATTCCTAAGACCAGCCAGCGAACTGAGCGTTTCATTGTGATTGCCCTTTCCTTTGTTCAAACCTTTGCCCAACCATTTTGGCCTAAAACCGGGAACCCGGCCTGATTACGTTTTGTCCATATTAAACCCTGAACTTTCGAGCATGTTGCGAGGGCGGACGAAGTTATTTTAGATCGGGGAGTCGTGGTCGCTGGCTGAGAGCCGATGGCTGAAAGCTGAGAGCTGAGAGCTGAGATCTGCCAGCTAATTTTCCAGAATGACGTGGGCCAGGGCTTGCTCGGAAGTATGAGTAATCGAGAGCGCGATGTTCTTCGTGCCGAGCCGGGCCGCGATGGCCGCGGCCTCGCCGTGAAATTGAAGGGTGGGACGCTGGCCTTTGGGGCGCACTACCTCGATATCGCGCCAGCGGACGCCGCGGCTCCATCCCGTGCCCAGCGCCTTCATCCCGGCTTCCTTGGCGGCGAAGCGCGCGGCATAGCTTTCCAAGCGGCTGGCTTTTCGTTCGCAGTAATGAATTTCGCCTTCGGTGAAGATGCGCCGCAGAAAGCGCTCACCAAAGCGCTCGATGCTTTCCCGAATGCGAGGAACTTCGGCGATGTCCACTCCCGTGCCGAGAATCATAGAAGCATTGTCAATTGGTAATTGCTAATTTGCAATTTGGAAGTGGAGCAAGTTCCCGGTTCTCAGTGAGAGTCCTTAGTGTCAATTACGATGATCCGGGAGCGGCGACAACAACGCGTGGCTGATTTTTCTGAGAACTGAGAACCGGGAACTGAGAACTTCTACAGCGTGTGCATATACGCCAGCAGGTCTTTGATCTGCTGCTCGGTCATGACGTGGCCGAAGGCTTCCATTTTGGCGCGGCCATGCTTGACGATGTCAGTCATGCGCTCGTCGTTAGCTGGCAATCCGCTCAGCGACATATACGGACGCTTGAAGACGCCTTTCAGACTCGGGCCATTCTTGCCGCGCGACGAGTACGGTTCATGGCAGCGGGCGCAATAGTTGTCGTAAAGTTTTCTGCCCTCCGCCTGTTGCGGATTGAGGCCGAGTTCGGCGTCGGACTTGCGGCGCTCGACTTCGCAGGCCCCCAGCAATAGCAGAGCGAGAACCACCACGGAAGCACGGAGGAGCGCAGAAAACCAGTTTAGGGAATTCATAATGATTGCGGCGCCGGCAGCATAACCTGGCCCGGAAGTAGGATAATACGGAAGGCATGGGCGTCGTCGTCAAGCGCGTTTATGAGGCTGCTTCTCCGTTGGATGGAGTGCGCGTGCTGGTGGATCGTTTGTGGCCGCGCGGACTGACGAAAGAAAACGCGGCGGTCAAGTTCTGGCTGCGCGAGTTGGCGCCATCGGACGAGTTGCGGCAGTGGTTCCACGCGAACCGTGACGCGTGGCGCATGTTCCGCAAGCGCTATCTCAAGGAGTTGGCCAGTGAGGAAGGTTCCGCGGCGGTGGAGAAGCTGCATCGTCTTGCGGAAGGCAAGCGGCGGGTTACGCTGTTGTATGCTTCGCGCAACGAGGAGCACAACAACGCGATCGTGCTGAAAGAACTGCTGGAAGGGATGAAGAAGCCTCCGTCAAGCGTTGGCCGCGGCGCGGTTGGGCGAGGACGGATTCGGAAGACGAAAAGGCAGTAGCGAGCCATCGGCTTTTAGTTGTCATCCCGAGCGAAGCGAGGGACCTGCAGTTCGCCGCAAAATGCAGGTCCCTCGCTTCGCTCGGGATGACAAAGTCTGGAAAATTAACTGCTTCTCCGCACTATAATTCCTCAGTTATGTCTGCTCCCGCCATCGAGAAGAAAATCGAAGTCCTGCGCGAGAAGATTCGCCATCACGAGTATCGCTATTACGTGCTGGACGATCCGGAAATTTCGGATGCCGAGTTCGACGCGCTGATGAACGAGCTCAAGCGGATCGAAGCGGAGCATCCCGAGCTCATCACGCCGGATTCACCTACCCAGCGCGTAGGGGGGAAGCCGCGCGAGGGATTCGTCAAGGCCAAGCATTCTTCTCCCATGCTCTCGCTCGACAACGCTTACAGCGAAGAGGAACTGCGCGACTGGGAGCGGCGCGTGCATGAACTGAGCGGGCGCTCCGACCTGGAATACATGTGCGAGTTGAAGCTGGATGGAATGTCGCTGGCGCTCGTCTACCGCGACGGGCGTCTGGTGCGCGGCATCACGCGCGGCGATGGCAGCGTTGGCGAAGATGTGACGGCGAACGTGCGGACGGTGCGGTCGATTCCGTTGTCGATCCCTAAGGACAAGTTGAAGAAGGCGGGGATTCCCGCGGATTTTGCCTCTAACTTTGAAGTTCGCGGCGAAATGTTGATGCCGCTGGCGGCCTTCCGCAAGATGAATGAAGAGCGCGAACGGCAGGGGCTCGCGGTGTTTGCCAATCCGCGCAACTTTACCGCGGGAACCGTGCGGCAGCTTGAACCTTCGATTACAGCACAGCGACGCATGGATTTCTTCGCTTACATGCTGTTGAAAGATGGGCAAACTTTTTTCGACCGGCAATCGAAGGCGATGGATGCGCTGGAGCTGGAGGGGTTCAAGGTAAATCCCAATCGCAAGCTGGCGAAGAGTCTGGACGAGGTCTGGAAATTTATTCAGAGCTGGGAGGCCAAGCGCGAAACGCTGCCTTACGAAATTGACGGGATCGTCGTCAAGGTTGACCAGACGGCGTGGCAACGGGAACTGGGGTTCACCGGGAAGGCCCCGCGGTGGGCGATCGCTTATAAGTACGCGGCGCGCGGGGGCGTGACCGAGATCGAAGACATTTTGGTGCAGGTGGGGCGCACGGGAAAACTGACGCCGGTGGCGGCGCTGAAGCCCATTCCGATTGGCGGCACGACGGTTTCGCGCGCCACGCTGCACAACATGGATGAGATCGAGCGGCTGGGCGTAAAGATCGGCGACTGGGTCGAGGTGGAACGCGGCGGCGATGTGATTCCGAAAGTGGTGAAAGTGGTTGAGGACGAGCAGCACCCTCGCGGCGTGAAGCAGTTCGGAATGCCCGAGCATTGTCCGGTCTGCGGTGGCAACGTGGCGCGCACGGAAGGTGAGGTCGACTATCGCTGCGTGAATGCGAATTGTCCGGCAAAGCTGCAGGGGACGATCCTGCATTTTGCCTCGCGTCACGTGATGGATATTGATGGACTGGGCGAGGCGCTGGTGAATCAGCTTACCGAACGCGGCCTGGTAAAAAATGTTGCCGACCTGTACAAGCTAACGAAAGACGGTCTGTTGCGGCTCGATCGCATGGGCGAGAAGTCGGCGGAGAACGTGCTGGCGGAGATCGAAGCATCAAAGAAGCTGCCGCTCGAACGCGTGATCTATGGCCTCGGAATACGGTTTGTGGGCGAGCGCACAGCGCAGTTTCTCGCGGAGCACTTCGGCTCGCTGGACGCGATCATGAAGGCGAGCGCGGAGGAACTGGAGGAAGTGAACGAAGTGGGGCCGCGGATCGCGGAGAGCATCGTCGAATTTTTCGCCGATGAACATAACCGCAAACTAGTCGGCGATCTTCGTAAAGCGGGGCTGACCTTCACCGGGCAGAAAAAAGAAAAGGGCACGAAGCTCGGGGGAAAAACTTTTGTGCTGACGGGCACGCTGGCCCGCCACACGCGGGACGAAGCGAAGCAGATGATTGAAGATGCAGGCGGACGCGTTTCGGGATCGGTGAGTAAGAAGACAGACTATGTGGTCGCCGGAAGCGATGCGGGATCGAAGCTGGACAAGGCGCGGGAGTTGGGCGTCAGCGTGATTGGGGAAGATGAGTTGGAAGGGCTGGTGGAGTAGCTGCAAGAACAGCTTCTGCCGGGCTTTGCCCGGCTGGACAGCCGAGGGCGGCGATCCCTGCGCGGACGGGCGAGACGCCCGTCCCCACACATGCTCACCTCACATGCGTCTGCGCTATCCTACTAACATGCACGCCCACAGCGCACACGGGCAATCTCGCGGTACGGGGTGGGTGCTACGCATCTCGCTGGGCGTCACCATGGTTTACGTCGTGCTGCTGGTGGTGGCGGGAATCCGCGCGCACTCGCTGGCGTTGCTATCCGAGGCGGGACATAATCTGTCCGACTTTCTGGCGCTGCTGTTGTCGCTGGCGGCGGTGTATCTGGAAGGGCGTCCACCGTCGGCGACCAAGACTTATGGATACAGGCGCGCGGGAGTATTGGCGGCGCTGGTGAATGCGCTGTCGCTGGTGTTAGTGGCGTTTCTAATTTTCTACGAGGCGTTGCAGCGGTTGCAGCATCCCGCGCAGGTGCGCGCTGGCGTGATGATTTGGGTGGCGGCGGTGGGCGTGGCGATGAACGGCGCCATCGCGCTGCTGTTGTGGCGTTCGGGGCGGAACATTGATGTTAACGTGCGGAGCGCGCTGCTGCACGAGGTGGGCGACACACTTTCGACCGCGGCCGTGATTGCGGGCGGCTTTGCGATCCTGTGGACGGGGCAATACTGGATCGACGCGGCACTGTCGTGCGGTATCGGCGCGCTGATTTTGTGGTCGAGCTTCGGCATTGTGCGCGAGACACTAAATATTTTGCTGGAGGGCACGCCGCGCGGGATGAGCCTGGAGGCAGTGGACGCGGCGATGCGGACGATTGCGGGTGTGAGCGCGGTGCACGATCTGCATCTGTGGAGCATTGGGTCGGAAAACCACGCGCTCTCGGCGCACGTGAAGATCGCCGACATGGCGACTTCGGAGAGCGACACGATTCTGCGCGAGATCAACGAGAAGCTGAGCCAGGGGTTTGGCATCCACCATACGACGATCCAGTTGGAACACGCGGCGTGCGAGACGGCGCACAATTGCGCGATGGCGGCGGGGGAAGATGAGTACGACGGACAGGATCATTCCAGGCACGACCAGCACGGGCGCGCCCATTGAGAGTAAGCGAACCGTGAGTGTAATCGCCTGTGGCTGTTGAAAAAGGAACAAAACCAGTAATTTCAGTGAATTTCAACGCCTACGGCGAACGAAGATTCAATAACTTGCAAACGAATCTCGCCCGTCAAATCCCGTGAAAAGAGTTTTTCAACAGCCACGCCTGATTACAGCAAACGTGCCGCAATAGTGTAGGCTGCCTGATACGCCATCAAAATCCAGACCACAATTTGGCCGCGAATCCAGAAATCGCGCCTGCTCAAGGGAACTGGCGATTTAATGGTTGTTATCAACCAAATCAAAGACAGCAGGAACACGACAGCTCCGACGGCAACCCCCAACGGGTGATGCCTTTGCAGTCCATCGACTATATAAAACAGCCCTACGACAACGTAGAAGCTGTACATCAAAAGCGCCCGTCCACGACCCAGCGGTCGCTGAGACTTCTCACGCATATCTTCTAAAGTCTCAAACATATTTTTCCTGCAACGGCGCAATCAACCTAGTCATCGTAGGTCCCTCTACACAGCAAGCGTCTATGAGAGTGGCGTCGGACGAGCTACCATGCACAAAAGCTAGATGATCCTGGACTGCCCGTCTACGTTACTTTCGGTTAACTGTTGCAACATCGCGATAGCACTCATTGACCTAGCCCTCCTGACCCGTTTCTCAATGAAAATACGAGTGTTGCCGGATTTCTTGGCGATTGATCCCCGGCTCTGTGATATTCTGCTGGTTGGAGCCGTTCCTCCCTGAGTAACATCCAATGAACATGCGGCAATTGACTATGAAACGTGGGCGGCAGATATTGCGATTTTTGGCGGCGGTGCAATTACTGCCAGTTCTGGAGAGCGGCGAGGAAACGCTGGTCGGCGGGCAGGCGGTGCTGGAAGGCGTGATGATGCGTTCGCCGCACGCCTGGGGCATTGCCGTGCGCAAGCCGTCGGGCAAGATGGTTACACACAGCGAGCCGCTGGAGCGGCCCTCCGAAAAACATAAGTGGATGGGCTGGCCGGTGGTGCGCGGAGTGATGACGCTGGGGCACGCGATGAAGCTGGGCTTCCGCGCGCTGCAGTTTTCCGCCAACGCGGCGCTGGAGGAGATCCGTCCCGATGGGGACGACAAAGATCGTGACAACGAAGGTCGTTCCAACGACGAACTGGGCAAGAAGGTGGAAATCCCCGGCTGGGTGCTGGTAGTGAATATGGTTTTTTCCTTCGCCTTCTTCATCTTTATGTATAAGTACCTGCCCTTGCTGGCGACGACGGAACTGAAGAAAGTGAATCCGATATTCGGGCAGCAGATCGTGTTTAACCTGGTGGATGGGTTGATTCGGATTGCAATATTCCTTTTGTTCATGTGGGGCATCTCGCTGTGGAAGGATATTCATCGTGTTTTCGAGTATCACGGGGCCGAACACAAAACGGTGTTTGCGTTCGAGCATGGCGATCCGCTGGAGACGGCGGCGGTGCAGAAGTATTCGACGTATCATCCGCGGTGCGGGACGAGTTTTCTGATGACGGTGATGATCATTTCGATGATCGTCTACATGGCGATTCCGGTGCATACTTTCTGGGCCCGATTCGCCATTCGGATTGCGCTGCTGCCGGTGATTGCGGGGGTTTCGTACGAGATCATTCGCTTCGCCGCCAAGCGTTTTTCGGACAAGCGAGGCGGCTCGCTCTTTGCGCTGATGACGGCGCCGGGGCTGTGGCTGCAGCGGATTACGACCCAGCCTCCGGATGACAGCGAAGTTGAGTGCGCGATTGTCGCGCTGGATGAAGCAATGAAGCTGGAAAAGCAGCACGGCGGTGAGTTGGTGATTGCGTAGTGGTCGTTGGTCGCATAGTTCTCGGTTCTCAGTCAAACCCCTTACAATAGAATTCACGAGAACCGGCGCGGGACTGATTTCTGCGCGGCTATCGTTGCCGTCTGATTGTTCTGAGAACTGAGAACCGGGAACTGAGAACTCATGTTTGAACGTCTTGACCAAATCGAAGTGCGTTACGAGGAACTGACTCGAGCGCTGCTGTCGCCGGAGATCACGAACGATTCGGCGAAATACCAGAAGACCGCCAAGGCGCACAGCGAAGTCGCGGGGATCGTGGAAAAGTATCGCGAGTACAAGGACCTGAAGCGCGGGATTGCCGAGAGCCGGGCCGTGCTGGTGGACGAGAAGGACGCGGACATGTGCGCCTACGCGGAAGAAGAACTGGCGAAGCTCGAAGCGCGCATCGTGACGGTTGAGGAAGACCTCAAGGTACTGCTGCTGCCGAAGGACCCGAACGACGAGAAGAACGTGGTGCTGGAAATTCGCGCCGGGACGGGCGGCGATGAGGCGACGCTGTTTGTGGCGGAAGTTTTCCGCATGTACAACCGCTATGCCGAGACGCAGAAGTGGAAGGTGGAAGTGCTCTCCACGTCGGAGTCGGGCGTGGGCGGGCTGAAGGAAGTGATCGCGCTGATCGAGGGCGAACGCGTTTATTCGCGGCTGAAGTATGAAAGCGGCGTGCATCGCGTGCAGCGCGTGCCGGCGACCGAGCAGCAAGGGCGTGTGCATACGTCGGCGATCACGGTGGCGGTGCTGCCGGAGGCGGAAGAAGTGGACGTCAAGATCGAGGCCAAGGACCTGCGCATTGATACGTTCTGTTCGTCGGGGCCGGGCGGGCAGTCGGTGAATACGACTTATTCGGCGGTGCGGATCACGCACATTCCTACGAATACGGTGGTGAGCTGTCAGGACGAGAAGTCGCAGATCAAGAACCGCGAAAAGGGAATGCGCGTGCTGCGCTCGCGGCTCTATGAAGTCGAGATGCAGAAGCAAGCGGACGCGCTGGCGAAAGAACGCAAGCAGATGGTCGGGTCGGGCGACCGCTCGGAAAAAATCCGGACTTACAATTTTCCACAGAACCGGCTGACCGATCATCGCATTGGCTTTACCATTCACCAGCTCGAGCAGGTGATGGACGGGAAGTTGCAACCGATCATTGACGCGCTGATCACGCACTATCAGTCGGAAAAGCTGAAGGGCGAGAACGAGGCGGGCGCGGCGTAAGGCGGTCGTTGGTCGTTGGTCGCTGGTCGTTGGTCGCTTGCGGAGCGTTGGTAGATCAAGGTTTCGTACTACTCTTCATTTTTCTTTTCATTGTTTTTCTCCGTGCCTCAGTGTCTCCGTGGTGAAATAGAAGCGTGCAACTTCGCCAGGCTATAAATTCAGCAGTCGAGCAGCTGACTTCCACGCGGGTTCCTTCTCCGCGCATGAATGCGGAGTTGCTTATCATGTTCATTCTCGACTGCGACCGGGCGTACCTCTATGCGCATCCTGAGCGAGAGCTGACTCCCAACGAAACGCGACGGTATGACGAAGCGGTTGCTCGCCGCGCTACGGGCGTGCCGGCGCAGTACATCACCGGACATCAGGAATTTTGGGGGCTGGATTTTATTGTGTCGCCGGCGGTGCTGATTCCTCGTCCGGAGACGGAGCATGTGGTGGAGGCGGTGCTGGAGCTGGCGAAGGTGAACCCTTCGACTTCCCCCTCGGCTTCGCTCGGGGCTTCGGCGGCAGGCTTGCGAGGTCGCCTATCCCCACACGGGCGTCCGTCTCTCCATCATCTGCGGATCGCCGATGTGGGGACTGGGGCGGGAGCGATTGCGCTGGCGCTGGCCACGGAGCTGCCACGGGCTGAGATCCATGCGACCGAAATTTCTCCCGAAGCACTGGAAGTCGCTCGGGCCAATGCGGCTCGGCTTGAACTTGCTTCGCGAATCGAGTTTCATCTTGCGGATTTGCTCAGCGGTACGCCTCCAGGTTCGTTCGACTTTGTGGTTTCGAATCCTCCTTACGTGGGGGATTCGGAGGAAGATTCGGTGCAGCTTGAAGTGCGCAAGTTCGAGCCGCGCGATGCGGTGTTTGCGGGGCCAACGGGCGTGGAAGTGATCGAGCGGCTGATTGCGCAGGCGCGCGAGGCGCTCCGTCCGGGAGGATGGCTGGTGTTCGAGATCAGCAGGACGATTGCGGATCGAGTGCGCGACCTGCTGTCTGGTTGGGGCGAGGTTGAGATTAGGAACGACCTACAGGGCATCGCGCGGGTGGCAATGGCTAGAAAAACATTTTGAAAAAAACGTTGTTGGCAATCTGCTCTTGCTTTGCGCGGCTTCTTCGGCGAAGATGCGGATCAGATTCCGTGTCCAAATCAGGCCTTAAGTCCGCGCCCCCATCGGCGACTTCGAACGCAGGCAAGGTTCCCGCCTCCGCCGCGAAGTTGCGGCTGCTGCAAAAACTGCGCTGCACTCTCGATTTTGAAAAGCGGGCTTGGGCCGCGGGCGCCGAATACGTTGCCGGAGTCGATGAAGTGGGCCGTGGATCGCTGTTTGGCCCGGTCGTCGCTGCCGCCGTGGTTCTCGATCCCGCGCACCGCATTCGCGGACTGCGCGATTCGAAACTGCTGCCGGCCGAACGCCGCGAAGAACTGGCGCTCCTAATTCGCCGGCATTCGATCGCCTGGGCCGTGGCCGCCGTCGATTCCGCTCGCATTGATCAAATCAATATCTATCAGGCGTCGCGGCTCGCCATGCTTCATGCGGTCGAGCAACTCGATCCCGGCGGCGGATTATCTTCTAGTCGATGCGGTTCAGCTCGATTGCGAGCTTCCCCAACAGGCGATCATTCATGGGGACGCACTCTCGGTCTCCATCGCCGCCGCTTCCATTCTTGCGAAGGTCGAACGGGACCGCATGATCTCGGAGTGGGACCCGGTGTTTCCCATGTACGGCCTGGCTTCGAACAAGGGATACGGCACGCCGCGCCACCTGGCTGCGCTACGCGAGCACGGGCCCTCGCCGCTGCATCGGCAATCGTTCGCGCCGGTGTGGAGCGCGCCGGTTCCCCAGGAAGTTTTGGGATTTATGCTGGACGTATCGCCTGAAGTAAATTCCAGTGACGAAGAGCGCGTGGCAGCGATTTCGGAAGGCTGAGTCTTCCTATCTACAAATTGTCATCCCGAGCAAAGCGAGGGATCTGCAACTCGCGGCGATATGCAGATCCCTCCCCTTCGGCTCCGCTCAGGGTCGGGATGACAAAATCAGCAACAAATACTTGATGTCTATTTCGCCCGATAAATTTCCGTCAGCAGATCGGCTTCGACTCGTCCCGCACCAGGTGTGGATACTTCTCGCCACCGTGATAATCGAGTTTCACCACGCGGAAATAATCGGTGTTTTCGACGATGAGCTCAATCGGCGACGGACTGGTCTTGGCGGCCCGAATGGCATCGTGCCAGACATCCGGCGAAAACGCGCGACCGTTCACGGCGACAATCTTCATCCCCGGCCCGATCCCGGCCTGCGCGGCAATCATCCCTTCGACCGTGTCCCGGACCATGCCATCGGTCCCGGCCAGGAGTCCCACCGAGTAATGCGCATCGATCGTCTTTTCGTCGCGATCCAGGAAATAAATTTCTGGAGGTTTCTCGTCGTACACCAGCTTCCATCCGCTGCCTTCGATTCCGGCGAGCGGGGCCCCCGGACCATGGTTCGACAAACGCTCGGTCCAGAATCCGCGCCAGTTGTAGGGGGCGACCTGGTTCAGCGCGTTCACCACGTCGTCGAAGGTGTAGGTCTTCACCATGGGCGGACCGCTGGGCGCGCCATGAAACAGTTTGCAAAAATCGTCCAGGGATTTCGTGTTCATGCTTTGGCGGCGGATGATCACGTCCGCCCACAGCCAGTTGAGCAAGTCTTCGTCGTAGTAATCGAGCGGGCGGCGATAATCTTCCCAAGCGTGGGGAGCCATCTGCATGGAGGGAACGCCGTCGGCCGTGTCCTGCAAATTGCGCCAGACGCGGCCCGAACGATGGTCCAACTCCGCCGCCATCTGCGCCAACGCTTCGCGAGCCAACGCAGGCGTGCGCTCGCCGCTGCGCGCTGTAAGCACTTCTCCCAGGTATTCGGTCAGGCCCTCGTACACCCACAACAAGTCGGTCTGCATGGGCTGTTCGAAATCGGGTGTGGCCAGGTCCGCCGGACGCCGGTACTTCCCGTTCCACGAGTGCACGTACTCGTGGGGTAAAAGTCCGGCGTGCTGTTTGCGTCCTTCTTCTTCCACCAACGCGCGTTCGTAGGTGCGGCTGTCGTTCGATTCGTGATGCTCCAATCCGAAATGCGCGACGTGATCGCTGAGGGTCAGCAGGAAGTGGTAATCGGTGTAGTGGCGCGCGCCAAAAAGAATTCCCGCTTGTCGCACCAAGTTGCGGTAATGCTCCCAGACTTCTTCTGGAGCATCGAGAGCGGCGGGGCTGTCGGCGGCAAGATCGAGTTCCGCGGGAGGATTTTCACCGGGTGTCGTCAGTGGCACCACCTTCAAATATTCGCCCGCGAGCACCGGGCCATCCACCAGCATGGTCAGCGAAACGGGAGCGAAATGAATCTCGCTGCCCACCTGATTGGTAACATGCAGCGAGGTGCCAAACTTCCATCCCGCGGGCAGCCGCAAGCTCGCGCTATAGGTAAGTTGATCGGAAGCGTAGCCGGCGGGATAGAGCAGCAGCGTGTTCCAATTGACGATGTATAACTTTTCCGTTGCGGCCATTCCGGCGCTGTATCCGGACTCAAACGACGCGGGTGAAGCGTAATCGAGAGTCGCGATGACTTCGTTCTCACCCGCCGGAACTTCCACGTAAAACTCAAAGCCTTCCTGCAGATCGCGGCGCCACGGCAGGGTCTTCCCGCTCGCAGTGAACTTCAGGCCCGTCAGATCGGTGATCGGCCCGGTCGGACCGTGCTCGCCGGGAATCCATTTGGGATAGTAGAGTGTGAGCGTTCCGGGCTTGGCGGGGATACGCAATTGCGCGTGAAAGATTTTGCGCGGCGCTTCCGAGGCGTCCACGGAGAGCGCGATTGCCGGAGCACCCGCCGGAGCGCTTCCCGCAAACACTGGGAACGACGACAACAAAAAAATAGCCAGACAAGAAAAGATTCTCCCGCCAAAACGTGCGTCCATTTTCCCCTCCAAATTTTCGCTTCGCTCAACAGCACTGCAAATAGAACAGCAGTTCAAATATAGCAGCCGGCAATGGGCTGAGCCGGCCCGGTTGGCCGCTGGCAGACATTTCCATTCATCGCCCGCGGACTGCCTAGAACTGGTCTCATCAATGATTTCCCGTGCGGGCTGTCCAGCCCTCAGGGGCTAAAGCCCGCATTTTTATTGGCCGGTAGTGGCACGGCTGAAGCCATGCCCTTCCCAAAACCATTTATGAGACCGATACTACTCTTTGCCTGCTATCATCTTCGACGTGGCCGCGCGCGGAAAATTTATCACGTTCGAAGGTCTCGATGGCAGCGGCAAGAGCACGCAAGTCGAGAAGCTGGCGCGCTCCCTGCGTGCCCACGGCTTTTCGGTCACCGTCACCCGCGAACCGGGAGGAACGGCGGCGGGCGAAAAAATTCGCGAAGTGCTGCTGCACTCCGGCACTGCGGGACTTTCTCCACTGGCTGAATTGGCACTCATGTTCGCTTCCCGCGCCCAGCACATTTACGAGGTCATTCTGCCCGCGCTCGCTGAAGGGCGCATCGTGCTTTGCGATCGCTTCACCGATTCGACCGAGGCATACCAGGGTGGAGGGCGCAAGCTGGGATCGAGGCCGGTGATGGAGATGCACGAAATTCTCTGCGGCAATCTGCAACCCGACCTGACCGTCTTACTAGACAATGAGTCGGCTTTCAGCGTGGAGCGGGCGCGGCGCCGGAATCGAAAGCAACATGAGGAGCGATCGGGAAAAGAGAGGCCGGGAAAAGAAAAAGATGAAAACCGTTTTGAGCAGGAAAACCAGGTCTTTTTCGCGCGCGTCCGCCACGCGTACCTGGCGATAGCGGCCCGCGAGCCAGAGCGAGTCCACATAGTGGACGCCCGCGGCACGCCCGGCGAAACGCATGCGGTTATCATGGAGTTGCTGCGGGAAAAATTGAAATTCTAATGCACCACGAAAATGCGCGCTCTTAGCTCTTGGTCATTAGCTAGGAGCTAATAGCTAAGAGCCAACAGCCAACAGCGTTTTTATGCCTTTCTCCGATTTTCACGGCAATCCGGAAACCATCCAACGCCTGCGTGAGATGCTGGCGCGCCAACGCTTTCCGCACGCTGTCATTTTTTCTGGCGCGCACGGATCGGGCAAGTACACGCTGGCCCTTATGCTCGCCCGCACCATGAACTGCCTGGAGCAGCCGCTCACCGGAGGCACAGGAGACGACGGCGGCTTGCCCGACTTCTGCGGACGCTGCTCGAACTGCACTCGCATCGCGCAATCCGAAGACCTCGACTCGCGCTTTGCCGAAGCCGTCGAGGCGCGCGAAAATCTGCGCGACACGGACAAGAAAGAAACCCGGCTCTTCGTCCAGACCCATCCCGACGTGCTCATCATCCCGCCCGATCCGCCGCAAATGATGATCAAGGTCGATCAGGTCCGTCATGTGATTGACTCCATCTACTATCGGCCCGGTGAAGCGCGCGAACGCGTTTACATTTTTACCAGTTCGTCCTTCATGAAAGAGGCGGCCAATTCACTGCTCAAAGTTCTGGAGGAACCTCCCGAGTTCGCCAGCATTTTTCTGCTCACGGAAAACGCCGGCGAATTGCTGCCCACAATCCGTTCCCGCTCCATGACGTTCAACCTGGGCGCGCTCACTTTCGCGGAGATCGAGGAGCGGCTCGCCCAGCTTCGTCCCCATTGGAACGCCCGGCAGCGCGCGCTAGCCGCCCGGCTGAGCGAAGGTGCCATCGGACGCGCTTTATCTTTCGATCTCGAAAGCTACGTAGCCGCTCGCAATCACGCGCTCATCATGCTGAAATCCGCGCTGGGCGGCAACGACAAAGACGGCGGCCACACCGAGTTGTTCAAAGTCACCGAGAGCTACCGCGCCGGCGCTGAAGGCCGCGAGAAGGTCAACAACCTCCTACGCACCTTCTACTCGTTGCTGGAAGATTTGATGTTTTTGCAATCGGGCGCCGGACAACTGGTGCGCAATACGGACATTCTGAGCGAACTGAAAAAAATGTCGGAAAACGCCGACTTCGCCTGGGTGCAGCGCGCGGCGGACGGTCTCGGCGAAGTCGAGCGGGGCCTGCGCCGCAACCTGCTGCGCTCGCTCTCGCTCGATGCCTTCGCGACCGCGCTGGAACGCGTTCCCTGAATCCCCCGCTGCACAAGAAACACTGCACAAAATATTGTCATCCCCTGCGCGCTGTGATACGGTAACCATAAGTTCACGCCTCTGGACCCACAATCACAGGCTTAGGTGTTGTGGCATTTTCTGCCCGCCCGGCGCGCAGGTGGTGCGATTTGGATTTAAAAGATACGCTCGATTCCATACCAGCCGAACAATCCGCGGACCAGGAGAGCTTCGCGAACCGCAAGTTGATCCGTCCGACCCTCACTCGCGCCGAGCAAGCGCAAAACAACCACGGCCCCAACCACGCGCCCGCCGAACGCAGGGAAAGAGATCGCGACCGCGATCGTTCCAGCGCTCCGGCCAAGAAGGTTGCGCCCACCGAGCAGACCAACGCCGAAAATTTTTATTATCAGAAGCAGATGCAGACCAAGACTCCCATGGTCGTCGTGCTGCGCGACGGCGAGGAAGTCCACGGCTATATCGAGTGGTACGACAAAAACTGCATCAAGCTGAACCGCACCGGCGCCGCCAACCTGATGATCTACAAGCCCGCCATCAAATACATGTTCAAGGAAGGCGAGAACGGGAAGAAGTAGGTGCTGCGTAGATTAGACGAGCCATTCCGGGCGGATCTTCACGAACTTGGTATCGGTATATTCCGTTTTGCAGCCCTTCTTGTCGAATACTCTCCGTAACCGTTCCGACTGCTCGTCGGCAAACATAAATCGATGCGCAAGTGCCATTATGGCAGAGTTGACGCAGCGAACATGCTTGGGCGATACGGGATGGCGCCTCCGGGCGCTGCGCTCTCGCAAAACAAGGCAAACGGTAGGCGTTACAGGAAATAAGACCAGCACTCCCGGCACGTCGAACCAGTCTCCGTACGCGGCCGAGCCGTGTCGGTCGGGCGTTACCGTCACAACAGGATTATCCGCAGTTACGAACCGCTCTTGTTCGCTCGTAATGATCTCCCACGAAAACTTCGATAGACGCGGGATGGTCTCCTCAGCAACATCTACCATCGTAACCAGATTGTGGTATTGAGAATCCTGCTCCAGCCTATATCCCTCGCGAAGTCTTTGATGGAACTCTTCGGCAGTGGTCGAGTTCACTATTCTGTGTTTCGATCTCTCGAATAGACGCGCAAATTCCTCCGCGTCGTCGATGACGGCCAGAAATTTGCTCGTTGCGGCCTTTCCATAGGTACGGTCGGCATAGTTCCGCGCCGCTGGCACGCGAGCGAACAACAATCCTACAAACGTGCACAGATCTGACCATTCTTGTTCGCTGATTTCTTCGCCGCGCGCGATCTTGGGAAGCGTAGTTGCCGCCGCTGTTTCGCTCTGTTGAAGCCAATCGTCAATTGAGTTGTACCTTACCCCATCGGCCTCGAGGGCGTAGTAATCGCGCTGGTGTCCCACTTCTCGCGGAAGGGATCGCCGATACGCGCACCCGACCTCATAGACCCACAAGTATCCTGACTGATCGACAAAGTTCTCCAGATAAAACCGCGGAACGTAATGTTGTCGCCGATTCTCAGCAACCATGCAAACAGCCGCCCCTACAGCTTCGGCAGCACGATTCCCTTCTGCGCCTGGTACTTTCCCTTACGGTCTTTGTAGCTGATCTCGCAAACTTCGTCGGACTGGAAGAAGAGAATCTGGCACAGGCCTTCGTTGGCGTAGATCTTGGCCGGCAGCGGCGTGGTGTTCGAGATCTCGAGGGTGACGAAGCCTTCCCACTCCGGCTCGAAGGGCGTGACGTTCACGATGATGCCGCAGCGGGCGTAGGTGGATTTGCCCACGCAGATGGTGAGCACGTCGCGCGGAATCTTGAAGTACTCGACCGACCGCGCCAGCGCGAACGAATTCGGCGGGATGATGGCCACGTCGGCGGTCACGGTGACGAACGAGCGCTCGTCGAAATGCTTGGGATCGACGATGGTGCTGTTGACGTTGGTGAAAATCTTGAACTCGTCCGACACGCGCAAGTCGTATCCGTAACTCGACACGCCGTAGGAAATCACTCCCGTGCTCACTTGCTTTTCAGAGTAGGGGTTAATCATGTCTTGCTCTTGCGCCATGCGGCGGATCCAGCGATCGCTCTTGATCATGGAACTCCTTTGGATTTGTAATGGGTGATTTGTAATTGATAATTGTACGGTGGAATCGAAACCAGAAACGACACGGTTTCCAATCGCAAATTACAAATCATCAATTACAAATTGCTTGGGCTGGTGCAGTCATCTTACGAGACAACAGGCCCGGTTGACAATCCGTCCTATCTCCCTTAGCATCAATAACTTGAGGAACACCAATCCTGAGAAAACGGGGGATGCCCGTGATTAAGCTCGACATCATCAATGAAGTGGTCAACCGCACTGGGATCACCAAGACCAAGGCGGAACTCGCGGTCGAAACCGTTTTCGAGAGCATGAAGAAGGCGCTCTCCACCGGCGATCGCATTGAATTGCGCGGTTTCGGCGTATTCAACGTGCGCCCGCGCAAGACCGGCATCGGACGCAATCCTCGCACCGGCGCCGAAGTTTCCATTCCGCCGGGCAAGGCCGTCCGCTTCAAGCCCGGCAAGGAACTGCAGTCGATCGACTAGAAACCGCTTTTAGCTGTTAGCTTTTGGCTCTTAGCTAGAGGCCAAGAGCTAAAAGCGATTTTCTCCGTGTCTCTGTGCCTCCGTGGTGAAATAGGGAAAAAGCCCGACAACGTATGTCCGAACCCACATCCCATTTTCCGGCCGCCCTCGAATGGGAAGAGCAGCTCCGCGTTTGGGTCATCCCACCGCCGCGCCAGCGCTGGTGGCTGCACGTCGTGCTGCTGCTCGCAACCTTCCTAAGCACGCTCGTGGTGGGCGCGCGCATCTACGCCAATTTCGCGGCTCACCAACCGGCGTTCTCGTTCAATGACGAAAGTATTTCTCTATTTCCAGTGGAGTGGATGTGGCAAGCTCCGGCAAGGTTAATGCATGGGCTCTCTTTTTCGCTCACGCTGATGTTCATCCTGCTCGCCCACGAGATGGGACACTACCTCTACGCTCGCCATTACCGCGTGTATGCGACGCCGCCATTCTTTCTTCCATTTCCGAGCTTGATTGGCACGCTCGGAGCTTTCATCCGCATTAAAGGCCCCATCCCCAATCGCACTGCATTGTTCGATATCGGAATTGCGGGGCCGATCGCAGGCTTCATCCCCTCATGCGCCGCTGTTGTGATGGGACTTTCGTTGTCCCACCCGCAAGTTTTCAGCAACTCACCACTGGACAATGAACCGGGATTCCCGCTCGCATTTCATCTTGCCGCCCGCCTGCTGCACCTCAACGCGCCATTGACGTCGCTGTCTTTGCATCCGATCGCGGTCGCCGGATGGGTGGGAATGTTCGCAACCGCACTAAACCTGTTGCCCGGCGGCCAACTCGACGGCGGACACATTTTATTTTCGGTGTTTCCGAAACTGCACCGCTGGGTTTCGCTGGCTCTCATATTCGCACTTGTCCCGCTGGCCAAGTACTGCTGGATCGGATGGCTGATTTGGGCAGTGGTGCTGTGGCTAACCTATCGGCATCCGCCGATCCCGCGCCGTCCGGGAATTTCCACTGGACGGAAATGGCTCGCTGTCTGTGCGGTTGCAATGTTAGTGCTGGCTTTCACACCCGCGCCTATCACCGGCAGTTCCGCCCGCGAGAGATGGCCGGAAATCCGCGATGGTAGCCGAGACACGCTGCACGATCTAAGCAACTATCTTCGCCACATGCTGCATCGCAAGTAGTCTCTGTCATCGTTTGACGCGGGAAGAAGGATCTCCGCATCTGCCGCACCCCGCGAACGACCAGCGACGAACGACCAACGACTGCTTCTACATCAGCCACACCGCGTCCACATCCACAATCACCTGCGTGCGCGGAATCTTCTTCGCCGCAGCTTCCGCCAGCATCGCCCTTAGAAGCGCGTTCATCTTCTCGCGGCTGGGAGACTTCAGGATGAAGTGATAGCGGTAATCGCGCTTCAAGCGCGTGATTGGGGCCGCGGCCGGACCAAGCACGCGTATGCCCTCATGCCTCGTTTTCTCAAACCAGCGCCCGAGTTCGCCTGACCACGTCAGCGCGTCGTCCAACTTTTCGCTGCGGATGAGCACATTCGCAATCGCGCTGTAGGGCGGATAGTGCATCCAGGCGCGAAATTGCAACTCCTTTTCGTAGAACCCGGCAAAGTCGTGCCGCGCCGCAAACTGCACCGCGTAGTGATCTTGAAAATAGGTTTGCAACACAACTTTTCCCGGAGTCTCCCCACGCCCCGCGCGGCCCGCCACTTGCGTCAATAGCTGAAACGTTCTCTCCGCCGCGCGGAAATCCGGCAACCCCAGCGCCATGTCGGCCCCGACCACGCCGACCAGCGTCACGCCGTGGATGTCGTGGCCTTTCGCGATCATCTGCGTGCCCACCAGCATGTCGAGCGCGCCTTCATTCAGTGCATTCAGCGCTTGCTCGAAATCTTCCCGCCCGCGCACCGTATCGCGATCCAGCCGCCCGATCCGCGCCTGCGGAAACATGCCATGCAGTAACTCTTCCAGCTTTTCCGATCCCGTCCCGACAAAATAAACGTACTCGCTGCCGCAATGCGCGCATTTGTCGGGAATGTGCGCGACATGCCCGCAATAATGGCATTCCATCTTGCGCTCGCGCTTGTGATGGGTCATCGAGACGGCGCAGTTTTTGCACTGCAACGTCTTACCGCAGGCGCGGCACAACACCACCGGAGAATATCCGCGCCGGTTGAGCAGCACCATGACCTGCTCTTTTTTCTCCAGCCGCTCGCGGATTTCTTGCGCCAGTTTGCGCGAGATGACCTGCTCCTGTCCCGTCTCCTGAAACTCCTGCCGCATGTCCACAATCTCGACTTCCGGCAGCGGACGCATCTCCACCCGGTCGGGCAACTCCACCAGCGCGTACTTGTTTTTTTTCGCGTTGTAATACGACTCAAGCGAAGGTGTGGCCGAGCCGAGCACGACGGCCGCTCCTGCCATCTTCGCCCGCATGACCGCGACATCGCGCGCGTGATAGCGCGGCGTTTCTTCCTGCTTGTAAGACGAATCCTGCTCCTCATCCACGATGATGAGCGCGAGATCGCCGACCGGGGCGAACACCGCCGAGCGCGTTCCGGCCACTACTCGCGCCTCGCCGCGCCGTATGCGGTGCCACTGCTCGGCCCGCTCCGCATCGGACAAGCCGGAATGCAAAATGGCAACTTCATCGCCGAACACCTGATGCAGATCGGCCGCCACCGCCGGAGTCAGACCAATTTCAGGTACGAGCAAGATTGATGACCGCCCCTGCTCCAACACCTCGCGCATGCAGGTCAGATATACCGCCGTCTTTCCCGAACCGGTGATGCCGTGCAGCAGCAGGCCGCCGAACTTGCGCGATCCCACGGCCTCGCCAATCTTCGCCAGCGCTTCCTTCTGCGCCGCGCTGAACTCGAATTCAAAAGGAGACTGCCGAGGCTTCAGCTTTGAAACTGTGAAGTCCTGCGGTGCATCCACCAGCTCGATCAACCCGCGCCGCACCAGCGTGCCCAGCGTAGTGCGCGGCACATCCACCCCGTGCAACGCCTCCACCGGCACTCTGCCGCCTGAGGCCGCGAGGATTTCAATCAACGTGCGCTGGTTCTGGTTGAGCTTCTTTGCCGTGCCTGTGTGGGGACGGGCCTCTGGCGAGCCTGCCCTGAGCGCAGTCGAAGGGTCCAGCGGAGGCGAAGCCTCCGCAGCTTCGGCGTCGAGCAACACTGCCACCTTAACCAAGCGCGCCACGTCCCGCGCCGCCGACACATCCTCGCGCGCAATCCACTTCTTCCGCGCCATTCCGGCGAGCAACGCTCTGAGCTTTGAAGTTGAAACGGAAACACGCGCCGCCCCGCGCAAACTCGCTTCTCGCGCACTCTCTCGCTCGGCCAGATAATCGAGCACGCGAAACTCGACCAGTTGCTCGTCCGGCGCGCGCTTCGATCGCGCTGGAGACCCCGACATTCCCGCCAGATGCAGCGCCACCCGTCCTTCATCGGTGATGTGGTACTCGATGGAGCGCTTGAACTCCGCCGCCAGCGGCAGCATGGCGCGAAACACTTCACCCACCGGCGCGAGATAGTAATTGGCGATCCACTTTCCCAGTTTCAGCAGTTGCTCATCGAGCACCGGCGCGAGGTCGAGCGCCTCAATAACTTTCTTCGTCCTGATGCGCGGCGCGCGATCGTGCAACTCAACCACGATGCCCGAAAAGCGCTGCTGCCGGAACGGCACCAGCACCCGCCCGCCAACGACCGGCTCCATGCCTGGAGGGATGGCGTAGGTGAACACCATGTCGAGCGGCACGGCGAGAGCGACGTCGCAGAAGGTGGACATGTAGGAAGTTGGCGCCGGCGTCTCACCGGCTAAGAAATGCTACCACTCGCGCCGGTAACCGTTACTTCCGTAAGACCGCGCCGCCTCTTTTCCCGTGCCCTAATTGAAATATCTTCTTATCCTTTTATTAATATCGGATCTTAATATCGGATCATTCGAAGCAAGTTAGGAAAGCATTGTGACCGTCTGCCTTTCCCTCTTCATCCCGATCGACTACCTCGCGGTTCTTTCGTCGATCGCGATTGCCGGCGGCATGTGTTTTTTCATTGCCGGATTCCAACTGCTCGCCCGCAAGCGCTTATTACTGGCCACGCCAACTTCCAAGATTCGCAGCGCCGCTCTGGGACTGGTCGAGGTCAACGGCGCGGCTTCAGGTCCCAACACCATGCCGGCGCCAATCACCGGCAAGCCTTGCTTTCTCTACCACACCAGCGCATGGGAGCGGCGCGACGGCAAGAAGGAATGGAAAAAAGTTGCGGACGAAACTCTGCACCTGCCCTTCTTCATCGCCGACTCGACCGGACGGTTGCTCGTCGAACCGCTGGGAGCCGATCTCGATTTACAAGATGACTTTCGCGAAGAATGTGACGCATCGCTTTTTTCGTCAAATCTTTGTTCCTCGAACCTTCTCTCGTTGAACCTTTTTTCCTCGATCCCGGATGGCGTTACGGCGCGCATCGGCGCTTTTCTTTCGCGTCACGGTATCGTTCCGTCAGGCCGCGTGCGCATCGAAGAACGTTTGATCGAGCCCGAAGACGCGCTCTTCGTCACGGGAACGCTGACGGAAAATCCTGGTGTTGAGGTGCGGCCGCTTGCGCCGCGCGGCGATCGCTCGCACACCGCTGACTTGCACAACGATCCTGCGCACAATCCGGCTCCGGACAATTTTTCGGAGCAGGGTCCTACCCCGCAGATCATCAGACTTGAGAGTGGCGCGGCTCCGACCTCCGCCCGGGAAATGAGTCAGCAGGCAAAAATCGCGGCCGCACTCAGTCGCGCTGGCATCACCAAACCAGAGGCGTGGTCCGCCGCTGGAGTCCGGTGCCAAACTGAGGCCGTCGAAGAAACCGCGCCGCCTGCGACCGCCTCCGATCATTTCGAACTGCCCGAACTGCGCCTGCACGAAGTGCGTTTGAGGGAATCGCTCCAAAATGAAGGACAGCCCCAATCGTCCGGCGTCAATCTCGCTCCGCCGGTCGTGCTGATGAAAGGCGCGGAGGATGCTATGTTCTCGATTTCTTTCCGCAGCCAGAAGGAATTCGTCGTTGGGCTCGCCTGGAAATCCGCCGCCTTGATCTGGGGAGGCTCTGCCATCGTGCTGATCGGCCTCTACACGCTGCTGGCGCGGATGAAGCTGCTGTAAGCGGCGATTGGCTCCTGACAATTCGCTCGTGGCTTTTGGCGCGAAGCGGGTAGCTAACTGCTCAATGCCAAGTGAGGGCCGCTAATTTAGAATTAGCCTTGTGAACGAATCCGTCCGGATCGGGATACTCGGCGACTTCAATCCCGAATCCCGTTTCCATCACGCGACCAACGATTCGCTCCAGCACGCGGCGCGGAAGCTCCAACTTACAGTGGAGTCGGCGTGGCTTCCGACGGCTGCGCTGGCCGGGCCGGGCTCTGCCACCGCGCTCGATGCCTGCGATGGCCTGTGGGCCTCGCCGGGCAGTCCCTACAAAAGTTTCGACGGCATGCTCAGCGGCATCGAGTTTGCCCGCGTACATGACCGGCCATTTTTCGGCACTTGCGGAGGCTTCCAGTACGCGCTTATCGAGTGTGCCCGCAACGTACTCGGCATCGGCGACGCCACCACCGCCGAAGAAGACCCGCAGGCCAAGAACATGGTGATCCATCCCGTTGCCTGTGCGGTCCAGAACCGCGATCCGAAGGCGCCCAAGCTCTCGGGGAAAATCGGCGAAATTCGTCTTCGTCCCGGCTCCTACCTCGCGGCGTTTTATGGAAAGGAAACGATCGAGGAAGAATTCTCCTGCAACTACGAAATGAATCCCGAGTTCGAATGGATGGCGATGGAAGCTGGCTTTCCGATCGTAGCCCGCGGTCCACAGGAAGAATGCTGGGCCATCGAATCTCCGGCGCACTTGTTTTACGTTTCGACGTTGTTTCAACCGCAACTGTCGTCACGCGAAGACGCGCCGCATCCGCTGATCATGGCGTTCGTGCAGCACGTAGCCGACTTCCACCGCAAACGGCTTGACGATTCCATCCTCGCCTGAGGCCAACGCATCCACGCACAAACAGAGTACGCCGAAGAAAGTTTGTGACCGTTCCTCTCACTCCGAACTACATTTCCGAAACTATTTACTATCAAGATAATAACCAACTAACTAGGATATATACCCCCCCTCCCCCCGGTCTATTGGAATCATGGATTTAGGAGGAAATTCGCGCCAGGTCTTTGGGTTTAAAGGACTTAAAGGTAAAGTATTCCAGAATAAGGAGTTAGGTTGTCAAAGAGCGCTAAAAATGGCTTTGGGGCAGCTTCGAAGGGCGTCTTGGTTAACAGACATACCTCGAAACTGCCCCAAACTGATCTCTATTGTCGGGGGATGCGGGTGGTAAGTCTGTGATGCCGGTCACAGATGGTTTGTGATGAAAAATGATCAAAGGCCCCGCCCAAGCGGAGCTTCTACCCCATCACGCGAAAACCGCGCGTGATGGGGACCCCGGCTGGGGCCGAACGGTGTCGGCGGTTCGGGAGGCCACTTCTCGAAAAGCGCGAGAAGTGGCGCACCCCCAGTTATTCAGGTCAATGTTAAAAAGACAAACCCGCGTTATACTTCCCGGTTAAAATGGCCCACTACCTTAACACTCTACTCAAAGTTGTAGAATCGGAGAGTTAACGGGCGCATTTGGGAATATTCAGGCACTTATAGAGTATTTCGTTCCCACGTTCGTTCCCACGATTGCTCCCGCGCAAGAAGAGTCGGCATTATGAGCATTCTCCTAAGCGTTGCAACCCCATATTGCGTAGTGCAGGTTTCCGACATGCAAGTCACTGCATTCGCTGATGAGCAGCCTCTTTCTCAAAAGCAAAGAAAGTCGGTTGTCTATTCGGGAGATAAGGTGCGGTGTCTCGTGGGCTGGATCGGCCTCGCGACAATTGAAGGTCACAATACCGGCGATTGGTTGCATGGGCAATTGGATGCTATACAACAGCGCATATATAAAGGGACATTATGATCAGCAAAAAGGCAGGAGGGAGGGGCGGATCAACTCGGGACAATTTTGTATTTCGGAGAAAACTCGCGTCAAAGTGCTCACCAACTCCCCCTCATCTCCAAAGTAGCGATTATGCGTACCGTTCTTGCGGGTGTACTGCCAACGCCGTTCCGTAGGATTGAACTCAGGGGAATACGGCGGCAGTTGGTGGACTTCGAGCCAGTCGCGGTTGCTGGAGAACCAGTCCCAGACCAGCCCCTTTTTGTGGTACGAGGCATTGTCCTGAATCAGGATCGCACCTCGGCGACGATACCGTCCGGCCAGCCTTTCCAAAAAATCCAGGTAAGTTGCCGCATTGAACACGCTGTCCCACCGATAATGAAAGCGCGCTTGCCAGAGTTCCACGGCACCGAAGATCTTGACACTCTTGCGTTGCCCCGTGACCGGGACTTCGGGTGGATGCCCCACCTGGCTCCAGGTGGCATGCAACGTGGAGTCTTGCCGGAAACTCGCCTCGTCGGTAAAAATCAGGGCGCAGCTTTTTTCTTGAGATTTTTTTTTAGATTTGGATAGGCGCAGCGATGCCAGCGGTCCTGGGTGGCGGCATCGGCCCGCGCCAACACCCGGCGGGGACGTTGCACCGAGAAGTCCAGGGCATGCAGCAAGCGTCGAACGTGGCCGGGATGATACGCAACGTCGAACTCTTGCTCGATCACCCAAGCGATCATCGGCGAAGTCCAGATTCCCGTATCCAGTCCGTAGGCCACCGGGCCACTGTCGAGAATATCGCCGAGCTGTTCGCGTTGCTTCGAACTCAAGCCCGCCGGACGGCCCGACCGAGATCCTTCGAGCAAGCCGTCCACTCCGTAGGCCGCATACCGCGAGAGCCACTCCGACACCTTGGAGCGCGGTGCTTGCAAAATGTCGGCAAGTTCGCCACTGGTAAGGCCTTCCGCATTCAAGATCACCGCCCGCAGCCGCCTGGCGACGCGGTAAGCGCCATCCCGTTCTGCTTCCTTGCTAAGGCGGATCAACCGGCGGGAAGTACTCGGATGCAACCGCAGCAATCGAGGAAGCATGGCCACCCTCCGCTTCCAATATGCCACATTAGCTCTCGATTGTCCCTTTAGTTATGCGCGGGTGTATAGCGCGTTGCCTCCACCGCCAGCACCACGAACGAATCCGGCTCCATTTTTCTCTCCGGACGCGGTCCCACGTTTGCCGTTACGGTGAAGAGCCGATGCGTCTTCGCATCGAGCGCCATGGTGCGTGCTCCTTTTTGGGTCACGACCGTTTGCGCCACGCTGAACTTGTCGCCGCCATCTTCCCGAATCACCGTGATCGTGCCGTCTCCCGCCGACGCAAATGCTAAACCAAGATCGGCATCGAAACGGGTCCCATCGCATCCCTCTCCGATGGCGGGACTCGCCACCACTTTTCCGCTGTCGGCATCGACGATTGCCATTTTCTTATTTCCGCCACAGCCGGCAAACAGACGCCGGTTTTTCCGGTCGATGGCCAGCCCCGAAGGCTCTTCGCAGTCCGCCAGCTTCCATCGTGATTTAACCGTCAGCTTCTGTGGGTCGAACGCCACCAGTTCCGACTTGTCTTCAATATTCACGAACACAGTGCCCTTTTCGTCGGTCGCGGCAAATTCCGGCTTCCCGCCCAGTTCGATCTTGCCCACCACTTCGCCCTTGGACGCATCCACGGCTGTGGTGTCGTGGCCTTTTCCATTAAAAGTAAACACGCGTTTCGAAAACGGGTCATACAGAATTGCGTCGGGCCCGCTTCCGACCTTGATCTTCTTCTCCACCGCCAGCGACTTCAAGTTGAACACGCTCACCGTATCTTCGCGGCCGTTGCTGGTAAATCCGCGCCCAATTTCCGCATCCAGCGCTACGCCATGCACGCCCGCCGTATCTGGAATCTCGCCCACCTGCTTGCCCGACTCGGTATCAATCACCATCACCCGCGTGCCCCGCGTAATGAACAAGCGATGCCCATCGCTGTCCGCCGTCAGATCATCCCACCAGCCATCGCCGCCCAGCTTCCATGTCTTAGTGACCTTGTAGTCCGCGCCGGCCGCCACCGTCGCCAGCGTTACCGTGGCCGCCAGCAAAATCAGAGAGATTCGCGTCGCTGTTCGCTTTTTCATGGCTATAATCTTATCGCAATCTGGAGGAAAATTCGTCCCACAGAACATCCTTTCTGCGACAATAGTATTGTTTTACGAACAGCCGCTGGCGAATAGTTCGGGGAAGGTTCGCCATTGGGTCATGACCAGTGCACTGCTGCACGCTGAAAGAGATCGCGTTGAATGAAAAACAACTCTGATTCCGCCTTGAGCAAGGTTCCCGAAATAAACTTGTTGTTCTGGATCATTAAGATTGCTGCCACCACGCTCGGAGAAACGGGCGGGGATGCGGTCTCAATGTCCATGAAACTTGGCTATTTGGTAGGGACAGGGATTTTTGCTGCAATTTTTCTGGTTGCCGTCGGCGCACAGATCAGGGCCAAACAATTTCACCCTGTTCTCTACTGGACGACCATCATTGCGACCACAACCGTGGGAACAACGCTCGCCGACTTTGCGGATCGCTCTTTGGGCATTGGCTATGCGGGTGGTTCGACATTGTTGCTGACGCTGCTGATGACTTCTCTGGCGATCTGGTATCGAACGATGGGATCGGTTTCCGTTGATACCGTCATCGAGCCAAAAGTAGAAATGTTCTATTGGGTCACCATCATGTTTTCGCAAACGCTGGGTACAGCATTGGGGGACTGGACAGCTGATACCGCAGGGCTTGGATACAAGGGCGGCGCGCTGGTATTCAGTGGTCTGCTTGCTCTTGTGGTCGCAGCGTACTACCGGACAAGAATTTCCCGGACCTTGCTGTTTTGGGCGGCGTTTATCCTTACGAGGCCTCTCGGAGCAGTAGTAGGTGACTTTCTTGATAAGCCGATTAACGCTGGCGGATTGGCGTTGAGCAGGTATTCAGCCTCCGCCGGTTTGCTGGTGTTTATTATTGCGTGCATCGTGCTTTTTCCGCAGCGCGCCAGCCAGAAATCCCACTAGAAGCGGGTGCGATTCAGCCAGATCACGGGCCGCTCTTGGTTCTGTGGCGAATCCAGAAACTTACTGTCAGAGCGCCGCAACCCACAAAACCCAATCCGTTCGATACTGGCCCTGGAATGCCGATTGCACACGCTCTCCACAATTGTGCAAATAATTGCCATGGTCACTGCCAACCCCAGAAAAACCGCCATTCCACCCCGGCAAAGTTTGGCACCGGGCTTGCTCATATTCTGAGTGGAGGAGCCCCATCCGCCACGCTGTTCACGGATGGTCCCCCGCTCCGCAATCGGAGACCCTGCGATGAAGAAAACGACCCTGTTCGTGCTCTGCCTACTTTTTACCAGCGCGGCATTTGCGCAGATCCGCGGCGGGACTATCAGCAGTCAACCGCAGAGCTACCAGTTTGAGAGTCATCCGGCGCACGCATAGTATGCTCCCATGTCTCAGGAGAAAAACGTCCTCGGCGGCACGACTTACACCTACGCCCAGGGAGAAAGGCCGGCTTTGGATTTCCCGCAGGCAGAGGCCGTCTCGCTTGGCGCTTATGCCCGCGAAATCAGGAAGCAGCACGCCCTGTTGAAAAAATCCCGGGTCGTCTGGGTCAACCAGTGAACGTCCAGTAAACGTGGAGCGGACACTCCTGTCCACTGTACTGTACCGCCGGTTTTTCCTTCCGTAGAGACGGGCTTGCCCCTTCTCCGAAGACGCCCTAAGCCCCGTCTTCACGGAAAATCGAATGTCCTCTCACGGCTTCTCCGCTCCGCCGCTCTTCAGCACCAGCACCAGAATCCGTCCATCGGAGTGAAATCCCCCGCCCGTCGCGGTCTTGGCCTCGGTCAACGGATTCGCCGGGACCACATGTCCCCGCGCCGCCACCAGCCCCGTCCCGGAGAGCGTCTGGTTCACATACTCGCGTTCGCCGTCAATCGCCGGATCGATCTTATGCGTCACCCCATTATTCCTTTGATCGCGCTCGAGCCCGATATCGTGCGTCGCCGCCACGCACCACAGCGGCCGTCCCGTCACCTCGTACGGCGACTTCCACACCCGCAAATGGTTTCGCGACATGAACACCCGCACCGGCTCCGCATGTGCAAACCCATAGTCCTGCGGACGATCGAACAAATACAGCGTGCTCATCGGCATCGTCAGATAGTCCTTCTTTTCGAACGTATCCTCCAGTCCCGACAGCATTGTGTTCTCCACCGATTTATCCACCTTCACCCACTCCGCCGTCGTGAACGCTTTCACCATTTCTGCTTCCGTCCCGACGATCAGGATATTCACCATATCTCCCGGGTGGTGGTCCTTATCGGAAATTCGCCGCGGGATCGAATCGAGCAGCGCCAGTGTAATGGCCGGCATGGCCGTTTCCGCCGGACCGCCTACCGCCGTCGCATCGGCCGTGCTCAATCCCTCGCTCAACACTTCAATCTTCACCTGGAAACTTCCCGTTGCGCCCTCCGCATCTTTCATGCTCTCGTTGATTCCGAGAAATAGCCGCCCCGCCACCGGAGCCGTATAAGTGCTGCTCGCTCCCACCTCAAACGCCTCCGCCGCGGCGCCCGCTCCCAGCCGCCCGATCAACTCCCCGTGCGCCCCGTTCGGCACCGCGTATTGATGAATCAGATCGGCGAAGCCCCGCGCAATTCCCGCCGGACCAAATTGATTTCCCTTGGCATAAGTGATCGTCCCCTCCGCGGTGATTTGCAACTTCTCTCCGGCGCGCAAGTCAATGTTCGTGTCCGTCCACTGTTTCGACCCGCTGACTTCGACCGTGGGCAACGACTTGGTGGACGACGACTTCTGCGAAGAAGCGCCGCTCCCCTCCGCCGTTGCCGCAGCCGTTGCCGAATCCGGCGTCTGCTGCTGCCCGGCCTTGGCCCATGTCGCGCCCGCCACCACTGCGGCGAAAATCGCGGCAGTGATCGCCGCCCGTACAATCCGCTTCGTCGTCTTCATACAAAATTCCTCCTCCTTGCCAGCGCTTGTCCTTCGATGCCTTCAAGAAAACAAATGTTAACCTAAGAAATATCCAATGACTATCCTGGACTTCAACATCCTGGACTTTACCGGCGCCGTGGCCATCGTCTCCTTCGCCGCCGGATTTCTCGGATCGCTCACCGGCCTCGGTGGTGGCGTCGTCCTCGTGCCCCTGCTCACCATTTTTTTTCATGTGGATATCCGCTACGCTATCGGGGCCTCGCTCGTCTCCGTGATCGCGACCTCCTCCGGCGCCGCCGCCTCCTATGTGAAAGAAGGATTCTCCAACATTCGCATCGGCATGTTTTTGGAAATCGCCACCACGCTCGGCGCGTTGCTCGGCGCCTTTCTGGCCACCCACATCCCGACCAGCATCCTGGCCATCGTCTTTGGAGCCGTTCTGCTCTACTCGGCCTACATTTCCCGCAAGCCGCGCACCGCAGGCCCAGCGCAACCTGCCGCCCGATCCGCTGGCCACCCGCCTGCGGCTGAACGGCAGTTTCCCCGACCTCGAAGGCGCACGCAGTTACAACGTCCAGCGCGTTCCCGCCGGCTTCAGCCTCATGTTCGGCGCCGGCGCGCTCTCCGGATTGCTCGGCATCGGCTCCGGCGCCGTCAAAGTGCTCGCCATGGACCAGGCCATGCGCATCCCGTTCAAAGTTTCCACCACCACCAGCAACTTCATGATCGGAGTCACCGCCGCCGCCAGCGCCGGTATTTACCTCAGCCGCGGATACGTCGATCCCGGCCTCGCCATGCCCGTCATGTTGGGAGTCCTCGCCGGCTCGTTACTCGGCAGCCGCATTCTGGTCAAAGCCGAAACCAAATCGCTCCGCCTCGTTTTCAGCGTGGTGATTCTCGTTCTAGGACTGCAAATGCTTTACAAGGGAATCTGGGGGGACATCTAATGCCAGCCGCCCAACTCCGCCCACCCCCACCGCCGCATCCGTGGGACGATCACCGCATCGAAGTCATCCTCGGCAATCTGCTTCGCGCCGGAGTCCTTATCTCTGCCGCCGTCGTCCTCTGCGGAGCGTGTATCTACCTCTTCTCGCCATGCCCACGAGCCCGCCGATTACCGCGTCTTCAAGGGCGAGCCTTCCGACTTCCGCACCATCTCCGGAGTCATCCAAAGCGTCCTCAACGGCCGGGGCCGAGGCCTGATCCAACTCGGATTGCTCCTCCTCATCGCCACCCCCATCGCCCGCGTGGCCTTCTCCATCGTGGGATTCGCCCTCGAACGCGACCGCCTGTACGTCGCCTTCACCCTGATCGTCCTCGCCATCCTCCTCTACAGCCTCTTAGGCTCGGGCCCCGGCGTGTAAGCCCGCGACCACTCCTCATTCCATCCCTGTCATCCCGATTTCACGATTTGTCATTCCGATATAACGATTTGTCATCCTGAACGAAGCGAAGGACCTGCTTTTTCCCCAGCGACTTATTCGGGCAATACTTCGATGGCGGTCACAGTGGCATAGCGGGTTACGGGGACAAATTCCAGCAGCAGTTTGCCTTGGGCGTTGGGTTCGAGGCCTTTGACCTTGCGCACCAGGGGGCGATTCTCTCCCGCCTGGTCGAGGATGTTCAGGTTGGCTAGGATCGTCTTCCCATTGCAGAACACGTTGAACACACGGTCTTCGGACGCCGCCGTGGAACTGGTTTCTGGAGCCGCACTGCGACTGGCGCTCTCCGCGCCGGTATGGCGTTCGATGAAATGCAAAGTCACTGTATATCTGCCGGGGGGGACGGGAATCGCGTAAGAGAAGTGGCCCCAACGCTCGGTCTCGTAGAACTCGGGGTCCTCGGTCCCGTCCGCGGGCTCCTGGCTGGTACTAATCTGTCCGCCTTTGAAATAGGTGTCCGGACTCCACCATTGGCTGTCGTTGGAGTAGTAGGGCACGTCGCGGGCGACGATGCGCACGGGCCTCGCGCGTCCGCGGACTCCGGGCAGGATTTCAATGGCGGAGAGCATTCCGCTGCCGCCCTTCACCGCCGAAAAACTGAGATGAAGCTGGCCATCGGCGGCGGGAGAAATATCGGGAAAGACCTTGACTTCGGCGGTGCGATCGCCGCCGGAATCGGCGAGCACGTCGAAGTCGTTGAGCAGCGTTTCACCGTTGGCGCGGACCGTCATGATGCGGCTGCCTTCGCCGCCGCCGCCCGCGTTCTCTGGGCCGTAATAAGTCTCGGCGAAGTGCAGGTGCAGTTCATAAATGCCGGGTTTCAGAGGGATGTTGTAGGTGAAGTCGCCCTGACGGCTGCTGCGATAGACGATCGGGTCTTGCGTTCTCCAAATTTGCTGGATCGAACTGGCCACCGCGGTACCGCCGGAGAAATACGAGTCCGGACTCCAAAGCTTGCCCGCATGGTCCACATATTTCCGCGTGGCGCCGGCCAGAATGCGGACTTCTTCGCCCACGGGCAGGCCCACTATAGGTTCGGCGGGCACCTGCGGAAAATCCGAAGAATGAATCGCACGACGTGATGTTGACCTCTGATGCGCCAGAAACGCTGCGCCACCCAGCATGGCGAGGAGCAGAATCGCACTGCCCAGTATCCAGATATGCCGCCGCCAGGGTGTTTTCTGCGTTCCCTCCGCCTGCGAGTTCAACTGCGGAGCCGTCTCACTCTCCGGCATTCGCTGAAACACCGGAACATACTGGCCAATCGGAATCGTGATGTGCAGGGGATGGGTCGCGCCTTCGGATTTGTAGTATTCGCTGAGGCGCTTGCGCAGGCGGTTGGCCTCAACGCGAACGATCGAATCCGTGTCCTGGTCGAAGGTGTCGCGACGGTCAAAGACATCGAGCGCGACGGAGTATTCCTTGATCTGTCCGCTTTCGCCGGCAAACGCTTTTTCACACAAGTAGGTGAGGAGTTGGACCAGGGTGGGACAACGAGCAAAGAGCCGCGACTGCACCACGGCCTGTAGTTCCGCGCGTTCCGCATCCCAGCTTTCGGAGTCTGGCATCGTCGCAGGCACCACCGCCTCCTTACCCGTGCGCATCAACTGATCCTTTTATACACCTGCTCGCCGCGCTTTCACGGTCTGCAAACGGTTATGTAACCCCTGTAACGGCGGCTTAACTCCCCCACGCGGACTCCTGCCCGCCGGGTCATATCCGCTGCTAAGTAATTGTTTCGGCGGAACATCGGTTGCAGGCGCGAACAACCGCGCCGATGTAGCCCCAAGGTAGCGGATATAGCGTTGTGGAACGCGAGAATCCGCGTCATAAATAGGTCGAATGCGGAGGGCAGATCACCTGGGGCAAGGGCTCAGCCCAAACCGGAATGAGGCAACTCCGCAAGGAAAGGCAGAATATGCAAAAAAACTTCATACTGAGGATCGCGCTCGTATTGTTGCTGATGACGCTCACCAGATACGGCGTGGCCACTCCTGCGCCGGATGAGGCCAAGGTCGACATGGGGGCGATGACGGTAGCCGAGTTGGAAAAAGCCGGGGATGCGGCGAGGATGCAAAAGGACTACGCGCAAGCGATAAAGTATTTTCAGGCGGCACTGCGCAAAGATAAGAACAACTCGACAATTTGCAACAAGATGGGCGTGACCGAACTGCAGAATAACAACCGGCGGAGCGCCCGTTTGGACTTCGAAAAAGCGGCCAAGCGCAATCCCAGGAATGCGGAAGCGGTCAATAACATTGGCGCCGTGGAGTATTTGAACAAAAATTATAGTTCCGCCGCGAAGTACTTCAAGAAGGCGGTTGCACTCGACGAAACGCGGGCAACGTTTCACGTTAACCTCGGGGCCGCCTGGTTCAACCAGAACAAGGTGGATCGCGCTCTCGCCGAATATACTCGGGCCTTGGAATTGGACCCGGAGGCCTTGAATCAGAACTCAAGATCTGGAGTGATGGCCCAGGTCACAACGCAGGAAGAACAATCCAGATACTCCTATATGCTGGCGAAGATCTATGCCAGGCGTGGCGATGTGGACAATAGCCTCCGGTGCCTGAAGAAGGCCAAGGAAGAGGGCTATCGCAATCTCGCTGGCGTTTACCAAGAAGAAGACTTCAGCAAGATGTGGCAAGACCCCAGACTGCATGAGTTAGTGATGCCACCGCCCTCGAAGTAAGTGAACGATCTCTTTTCAGGTCGAGGGATTCTCCCTCGACCAGCGGGGGAGGGGAAGTATAACGCGGGTTTGTCTTTTTAATATTGACCTGAATAACTGGGGGTGCACCACTTCTCGCGCTTTTCGAGAAGTGGCCTCCCGAACCGCCGACACCGTTCGCCTCCGCCTTACGCGGCCGGAGGTCGGACCATCATCTTCAGCACTTCCCAATCATTCACTCTTGCCAGACCGGCCTCGCCTAGGAAGTAGGTGCGGAAGCTGCTCCAGCGCCAGAGTTCCGGCGACGCCACCAAGCCGCGTTTTACCGGATTTCGATGCATGTAGCGAAGCTTCTCGATGCGTTTGTGTTCGGTCCATACGTTGAAATCGTAGAATCGCTTCTGCCAGATATGCTGCGCGGCGTGTGGGTGCCCCACTTCTCGCGCCTTTCGAGAAGTGGGATCGTGGGCAATCCCAAGCCGCTGCGTCTCCGCGATTACCCGGAGCGCAAATCCAAGTTTAAGAGCCTGCATCACAGTCGAAGGAGTCTTAACTTGTGGTTCGCCGATCAGTAGGTGAATTTGCTCGGGCATAACCACGTAACCGGCTACGACGAACTGATACCGCCTGCGCATTTGCTCCAGCACAGCCAGCAACAGGTCACGGCGGCGTGGGGTGCCAAGAAACGGCTGCCGGCCATAACAACTGCAAGTGATGAAATGTAAGTCTCCGGCGCCGTAATATACAACAGCGCATATATAAAGGGACATTATGATCAGCAAAAAGGCAGGAGGGAGGGGCGGATCAACTCGGGACAATTTTGTATTTCGGAGAAAACTCGCGTCAAAGTGCTCACCAACTCCCCCTCATCTCCAAAGTAGCGATTATGCGTACCGTTCTTGCGGGTGTACTGCCAACGCCGTTCCGTAGGATTGAACTCAGGGGAATACGGCGGCAGTTGGTGGACTTCGAGCCAGTCGCGGTTGCTGGAGAACCAGTCCCAGACCAGCCCCTTTTTGTGGTACGAGGCATTGTCCTGAATCAGGATCGCACCTCGGCGACGATACCGTCCGGCCAGCCTTTCCAAAAAATCCAGGTAAGTTGCCGCATTGAACACGCTGTCCCACCGATAATGAAAGCGCGCTTGCCAGAGTTCCACGGCACCGAAGATCTTGACACTCTTGCGTTGCCCCGTGACCGGGACTTCGGGTGGATGCCCCACCTGGCTCCAGGTGGCATGCAACGTGGAGTCTTGCCGGAAACTCGCCTCGTCGGTAAAAATCAGGGCGCAGCTTTTTTCTTGAGATTTTTTTTTAGATTTGGATAGGCGCAGCGATGCCAGCGGTCCTGGGTGGCGGCATCGGCCCGCGCCAACACCCGGCGGGGACGTTGCACCGAGAAGTCCAGGGCATGCAGCAAGCGTCGAACGTGGCCGGGATGATACGCAACGTCGAACTCTTGCTCGATCACCCAAGCGATCATCGGCGAAGTCCAGATTCCCGTATCCAGTCCGTAGGCCACCGGGCCACTGTCGAGAATATCGCCGAGCTGTTCGCGTTGCTTCGAACTCAAGCCCGCCGGACGGCCCGACCGAGATCCTTCGAGCAAGCCGTCCACTCCGTAGGCCGCATACCGCGAGAGCCACTCCGACACCTTGGAGCGCGGTGCTTGCAAAATGTCGGCAAGTTCGCCACTGGTAAGGCCTTCCGCATTCAAGATCACCGCCCGCAGCCGCCTGGCGACGCGGTAAGCGCCATCCCGTTCTGCTTCCTTGCTAAGGCGGATCAACCGGCGGGAAGTACTCGGATGCAACCGCAGCAATCGAGGAAGCATGGCCACCCTCCGCTTCCAATATGCCACATTAGCTCTCGATTGTCCCTTTAGTTATGCGCGGGTGTATAGTACCGTGACCGCGTGATTGTTACTGCTGTCGATCCACTTGCTGATGGAGCACCAGGCGTCCCCGTCCGGCTGGATCCTTCGAATTCGCTCAGGACAGGCTCACGAGGCGCCTCTCCAGCCACCGTGGAACTCATCCTACGGTCACGGTACTAGCTGGAAATCCGCAGCAGGAATAACGCGGATGAGAGGCTGAGCACCGGGCCGGCAATACTAAAGAGCGCTCGGCCCACGGCTCCCGGCGCGCTCCCAAAATACATGTCCAGCATCAATGCCATGGCGCAGGCCGCGCCGACTGGAATGAGCCACAATTTTGGAAAGCGCTTCAGGTTCGGGATGGCGGTGGGCAATAACCACAAAAAGATGTACCAGAGATTTCGATCGTGCAGCGAAGCAGCGAAGTTGTAGCCGCCGCCGCGATGAAGTGCGAGGCCAAACTGCAGCGGACTTACAAATCTGCCGGTAATTGCCCATTGCAGTCCGATCATCGTGGCCAGACTTGCCATCCAACTGGTTAGGATCCAAGCTGTGGCGGACAGAGAACGATCTCGAGCGCGATTGGCATTCGGATTATGATCGGGCCGGATTGAGAACCACCAAGCGGAGGTAAGAGCGATGCTGAAGGGGATGAACGATTCCTTGGTCAGCGCTCCGAGCACGGCAATCGCGGGCAAGATCCACAGTTCGAACTCCAACAAACTCCAGAGCAGCGCGAGAAGAAAGAAGCCTTCGCCGGCATCCACCAAACCGACCAGGTGAAGATTGGGGACGGCGAAGTTGACGAGGTAGAGCAAAGCGCCGACCAGGCCTGCCGCGGAACGCCCCAGTTGACGGTTTCCGAGAATGACGATAAGAACGGCGGTCCCGGCAACAAAGAGAGAGTTGGCAACGAGAAGTCCGAACATCACCGGGTCCCAGGTTGCGATCCGTCCTCGCGCGAGCCAGTAGAAAGGCCGTGCGAGCCACGGGACAAGCACGCGGAAACCGCGGAAGAGCTTGTCTCCGGCGTCGAGGTCATTGGTTGTTCCGGTTACGAGCGACGCGTAGGTTTTCACGTCGGGAAGCCCCGGCGTCTGGCGCGGGTCAAATCGGTTGAGCACGGGATAGCCCAAGCCGCAAGCGATCAGGAAGAAAACGCAAAACAGCAATGCCACTCTGGCGGTCGAGATGGTTGCCCCGTTGTCATCCCTGCTCGTCATTACTATTGTGCCCGGCGGCATATTGGCGAAGATAACGTCAGGGCTTCGACTTTGCAACCTAAAACCGGGGACGTTCGCCCGGGCAATCCCGGTTTTGCGAAACGAATGTGTTGACTTTCAGCGGCGGCGGATGGAGCGTGACCAACGAATCAGGGCAGGGGGCCATCCCCGGCCAGCTCGCGGCAACTTTGTTTGTCCTCAGGAAGTCGGCTACTTGAATCAGGTTTCGACTGGATCTCCACCGGAGTGGAGGCGTTGGTCGGGGCAGCGTCGCACTTAGTTTGCGTCACCTTATAGGGAGCTTTGGCTTCGACCGGCTGCAAACTTGCAGATGGCGGAGAAACAGAGATGTCGCTTACCGCGGGAGCCGGCGGCGGCGAGACTCCCCGATCACTGGAGGCACTGTCCGCGGATAATTCCGGGCCCGCGCTCACCTGCGAATCCGGCGGCGGATCGTCGCTTGGAACGCCCTCGGGAAACACAAACAGCATTCCCAGTGCGCTTTGGGGCGCGGATGTTTGCGGACCAGAGTTCGAAACCGGGTGCGGAACCAAGCGCGTATCGGGCGGCGCAGCCGGAGCCGTGGCGGGGCCGGCGATTGGTTGCGGCGGAACGATCGCTGCCAGGCTCTCCATTTGAAATTGCGCGCTCGTTAGGCCCGCGCTCACCGTGATGAACACATCGCACGGGTCCACGTTTCCAGCGGAAGGCGCGATGGAAGCGAGGCCGTTCTGGTCGCTGACGACCTGCGCCTGCGACGATCCGAGCAGGACGGGCATTCCGTCTCCTTCGACATCGGAGCCGCCATCCTGCTGGCCTCCTCGATCCGAACTGGGACCCGAACTGATCCGTGCCAGCGTGGTCGCAAAGATGACGTTCACTCCCATCACAGGATCATCGGTGCGCGAACCGTCGGTCACCCGCATCACCAGAGGCTGAAACGATTGTCCTGTCAACACAAACTGTGACGAACCGCTTACCGTCTCCAGTATCCACAGCGAAGCGGGCGTGGAAATTAAAGTGAAGATCTGGCACGGAGTATTGTTCGGAGCGACGCAAGCCGTCACCTGCACGTTGGAAATTAAATTCGTAAGACTAGCGGTGATGGTGGCCAACCCCGAGCTGTTGGTGGTCGCACTGGCCGCAGAAAGCGAAGCCGTACCCTTGGAGATGGCGAAATTGACGGTTACATTCGTCAGAGGCACGCCCAAGTCGAGCGCTTCGACGGTAAGTGGAACGGCAATGGTCGCGCCCTGGGCAATCCAGTACGTTGGCGTTAGCGCAGCCAGATCGAGCGAGGTCGAGGTCCCCACCACCACCGGTTGTTGCGACTGTGGCGACGGGTACGACTCTGGCGCCAGAGCGATTGTGATCGTGCTCTGTCCGGTCGCGGTGGGAGTCACCCAGCTCGAAGATTCTCCCGCTTCATCGCTCAACACCGAGCACGAAGTCGCTCCGTTGCACACCGAGAACTCCACGCTATTGACCGGGGTCGCGCTCCAGGCAATCGTCGCCCCGCTCGCCGGCGTAACTTTATCGGCGGCCACCGCGCGCACGCGGATGGGATTGGCGGCGGCGGACCCAACCGGAGTTGCCGGTTCCACGCCTTGCAACAGAAGCAAGAGATCCGTGGACAGAGCGCCGTAGGTCAGCGCGCCGATCATTTGGGAAAAAGCTCCGTTTGCCGGATCGGTGACCTGGATGGAAACAATTCCGTCCTGCGCTCCGGCGGGCACTGCCACCTCGATCTGGCTCGCGGACGCGGAAAGTGTGCTGCCGTTGTTGCCGCCAACGCAACTTCCATCCAGCGAAATCGAACTACACAAAGTCACCTGCTGCCCGGGATTGAAGCCGATGCCGTTCAGAGTGGCGCCGCCGCCAGCCATGCTCAGTCGCGGCGGCGTGACCGTATCCGAATAAAGGAGGCTGGCTTGATAGAAGTAGTCGGGGCGGCCATCGCCGCGGAAATCGGCCACTCCGACTCGAAATGCCTCCGACACGCTGAATTGCGCATCCAGGCGGCTCATTCCAAAAGTTATCGTGTTGAATGCGGAGGGCGTTGACGCCGGCGCGGGATCGCCGCTCTCGTCGCTCAATTCCCAGATGCCAATCACCGGCAACAATTTGCTTTCGGTCGGCGCGCCGGTTTCGTCGAGGGCGGTCACCGCGACCGAGGCCGTCCGGTTCGCCTGCGCGGTGAACTGGAACCAATCGGCGCTGCCGTAACCGGAGATCCACGATCCCCATCCGCCGCCCTGCGGAAGCCTCGCGGGATTCGCATAAGCTCGAACCGCTGCCAGGATGCGTTTGCGCGATTTCACTCTGCAACATCAAAATGTCCTGCTCGGCATTCGATCCATTCGTCACCGTGACCAGAACCGGAGCAAACGAGCCCGACGGCGTCACCTGTGTGGGAGCATACGGTTCGACGCCCATGCGACCAGTTCGGATCCAGCGCTTCCACGCTTAACTGGTACTGGGCGGTAACTTGCCCGGCCGGAATCGTCAATTCGCCGAGATCGTAAAAACCTTCGAGCGCAGGATCGTTGGAACCCCATCGGTCATAGGGAAGTCCATTTGCGTCCACGTATCCGTCGACAATGTTGCCGGCGTTGCCGGAAAACGAGAATCCAGAAACGGAAGTCGCAACATATTGTCGCCGAGGGATGGCCCGATCCGTCTATCAACCGGGCCACCACGTTGACGCCCTGCATCGGCTGCGCCGCATTCCCGGATGCATTGGTGAAATACACGCTGCCGTAAATTCTGCCCGCCGTTTGCGCGCTGCCCGGATAAAGCCGCGCCAGCGCGTCCATGTCATCCATTTTGGGGACGGCCGGGTTGGGATAGCAGACAGTGATGGGCACGCAGGAAACCGGATCGGTAAAGTGCATTACCGGAAATCCCGCAAGATCGTCGCTGGTGGCCGGTGGGTCGGTCTGTACGTTCACATTGGCCTGCGACCATCCCAAACCAAGAATGCGCCCCAGGACGCGAACCAGGCGATATTGCACGTCGGGCAGTTGTGCACTGGTGGCCGCGCAGATCCCGTTGATCACGACCAACGCGTGGACGATATTTCCGCCCGTCGAAAAGTTGTCAGGCCCGCCATAGACGGCGCTGATGAAACACTCGTCCAAGTCTCCCGCGCCTTCGCCCAGCAGCGCGTCGGTGACCGTTCCGTCGTAGTCGTACACAATTCCAAGGGGAGTAGTCGTGGCTGCGGAAGTAATGTCCGCGGGAGCAGTGATCGTTCCGTCGGTGACCACGATATTGCTGCCGTTCACGTCTTCGGCAAGATGTCCGCCCTGCGAGGCGGTGAGGGCAACCCCTGCAATGCCGGTCCAGGCACTGAAAGCGGAGGCAACCATCGCATCGGCCTGCGTTCCGGTGAGAATCGGGCTCAGGTTCCCCTGGTCGGTGAAGTACTGCACGGAGCCGTTCGCCCAAATCAGCGCTTGGCCTTCGACTCCGGTATTGTAGCCGGAGCCAGCGACAAAAGCCGGGCCTCCGGCGCGACTGGCAACGGCACTACAAATCAGAAAAACGGCAACCGCCAGAAGAATTCGCCGACGAATAATTTGCCGGGACATGATTTGTGAGAACATGGTTCACTCCTCTCGGGCACCGCGGATCGCCCGCTTCAGTTGCACGACGCTGACGTTCCCGCTATTGACTGGTACATGCGACCGCAGAGACGATGCGTTTTGCAGGCTGATGACGGCGGCAGGCTTCTGCGCATCCTTAGACACGTTCTTTCCGCTCGGGTCGAGGGCAATCTGGCCTAGTGATCCGCCGACGGGGCTGGTCAGGCCCAAACGACTCGGCGGATATAGAAAGAGCAAAATGCGCTGGCCGCTGATCATCGGGCGATGCATGGCCCATGCGCCCGCCCACTCGTGAATGGTGAGAATTTGTCCTCGCTCGACCCCGGCAATCGCCTCGTCCACGCGGAAACTCAACTCCATCGCCGGAGTCGTTCCCGGAACCGCCCGATCGGCAGCCGCAGTCGTTTTTGCCCCGGTCTGGATTATCAAAGCATGGGGTGCGGCCGAGAGCACCGTGCCGGCGAATATCATTCCGGCCCGGCGCGAAAGCTGCTTCCATTGCGGACCAAGAACGCGCTCAGCGGCAACTTGATCCGATTGTTGTGCCGCCGCAAAGCTCGACAGGCAGAAATTCGACAGGAAAAAGTTCGACAAACAAGCGAGTGCGACGGCCAACACGCATCGTGACGCAGGCATAATGAGTTTCTTTCTGGAGGGAACTGGACCGGGAGTGGTCCTGGGAGTGGAACCAGAGTAGCGCGTTAGGGATCAGATAGATGTGCGGGTGGTCACAATGCTTTTGTGACGAATCGCCGCGATAACGGAGCGCCCCATTTCTCGCGCTGTTCGAGAAGTGAGAGGCGGTTGTCCGGCGACCGCTCTCACGGGAGGCAGTTTATTTCCATGAGTTTCATGGCGAGCATGAGGTTGGCCTGTGTCCAAAGCAGGGGAACGTGGTCGTTGGGGACGTAACGGCCGTCTTCAAGGTAGTAAAGCTCCGGGCAGCGGAAGGCTGGCACACCTGTCTGATCGGCGGCGGTAATCTGTCTTAAAGACCGGTTCAAATACTCGGCCTGTTTTGCCAGATATTCCGGCAGGCGGGTTGATTGGAACTTCAAGCCAAAAATACAGGAGACGATCGGATCGAAGATGCACCACTGGGCCTCTTGCCCCACGGCAGATAGAAGCCGGTTGCGGCTGGATACATCGTCACTTACGTCCGCGGTGCGCTCCGCGGGTTTGAGTTTTTTCTTGTAATCGGGCGCCCAATAAGAATCGCCCAAGTAGCGGCGGATGCCGGCTTCTCCCTGCAGATTACCGATAACGTCGCTAATAATCCGGTCGGCGATCTGGCCTTCGACAATCTGCAGTGGGTAGATAAGAAACAGCAATGCGGCATCGTACCGGCGTCGCTTCAAAGGGTTTGGCTGGATGCACTCCGAAGGCAATATCTTCCGCAGAGCGGCCTGACCGCATTCGATCGGCGGTCCAAGCGTCTCGGCCGCGATAACAGTCCCGCGATGGTCGCGGAGGGGGCCGGTGTTTAGCAGAAGTCTCCTGAACTCCGTGAGGCCGGCCACCACCACGCCAATGCTGGAGGCCGATATTTTGCGCGCTTCTTCCCAATGTCCGCTGTCTTCATCCTCCCAGTAGCGGATGGCCTCGAAGTAGCGAGGAAACAGGGCCAGCATGTTCCGTTCCTCCACAGCCATGGGCATCGCTTTTTCATTCACCAGTTTCGAGAACAGCCATAGGAAGTATCCCAGAGCGTCGTTTTGCGCGTGCGCCCACTTTTCTTTCACTTCTTCCAGGGAGTTGCCATCGAACCTGATCTGGGGCCGGTTCATGGGGAGGTTGGCGTCAACGGCCCCGTCGATAATGTCGAGAAAGCGTTTCCGGTGCTTGATGAAATAGGTCATCAAGGTGCGGAGATTGCGGGCGGCTATTTTGATGCGGCCCATCCGGAAGTGAGCGTGGGCAATGTGAACGTTGTCGCGCACCCAGACGTAGGAATACCCCGTATAGCTGCTCTCGCCGCCCAGCACGGCGGCCGGAAACAGGCCGTTCGGCAGGGAAGCAAACGTAAGAGTGCCCATGTTTTCGAGGAACGCCGAGATCGCCCGGACCTCCGCCAGGGAGTATCCGGGCTTGATCAGGGCGTTGAGTTGTAGGTTAGTGGTGAGAGTCAAAACGCTTCCTCGCAAGATGTGCGTCGTGCTTGGCGCTGCGGATTCTGGATCATGCGGACAGGCACGAGACCTTTACGCTGCTTTTTCCACCTCACGGATGTGGCGCTCCTTGGCAACCTTTCGTGCCTGATACTGAAAATACAACCATAAGGAAATGACGAGGAGCGCGCCCAAGAGCCAGATCACTCCCGCCGCCACGGGAGATATCAGCAGAGAATCCGGGACCTCGCCGCGCCAGCGTTTCAGAAAATAAAACACCGGCCCCAGTAACGATGCGCCCAGACTGCAACCGAGTCCAGCCCAGTTGCCCAAAGAGAAAAGGTGCTGTCCGCGCCAGTGTTCACAATCGCGCTCATACTCCTGCATAAGCGCGTCGCCTTCATGATGCTCGCGAAGAAACCGCGCGATGACCCGAATGCGGACCTGGTACTGGTAAACATACAGGTCAACATAGGCGCAAACGAATGGTATGAGGAGAAGCAGCCAGTAATTCGGGTTGCTATCCTTGGCCAGCCCGAAAGCGGCCACTCCCAGCGCGGCCGTCACGCCCAGCTTCCATTTCGCCAGGTCGTGCTCCGCTTCCATGGTCTTGTTGATTTCCTCCTTGAGAAGGCCCAGGGTCGAGTCCATACGAAACCTCCTGTGCTGAATTTGCCGGGCTGGACCTCCGAGACATGCCAGCCGGCAACCTAAAGATTATCAGGCAGGATGGACGTCGGTCTGCGATTTTTTATGGCCGGGAAATTGGCCCGTGGGATGCGGCGGCGGGCGGGTGAGACAATCCAGGAAATCTAGCGGCGACGGTTCGCCTTCCGATTCGCCTTCCGTTGCGCCTTTGCCTGTTTCTTTATTGCTTTCTTCAACATCTTTTGCTGCTTCTTGGCGGCCTTTTGGGACCGGCGCGCATTTTCCTGGGGACTGATGCGTTGAGCCTGGACCGGTATCGCCCCCGCAAGACTGAAGGCGACCAGCAGCATGAAGGCGGCAACAATTCGTTTCATAACGTCTCCGAACAAAAGATCCTGCAGCGATCTTACACGAAGCTGCGCGCGGGTTGGCACGTTGCGCGTTACTTCTGTAATCCGATTTTTGGCCGGTGGAAAGCCCTCCCACTCATTCGCAAAGAACGCGAATGAGTGGGGTACCCTCGGTTTTCTTCCCTCGGGTTTTTCCGCCAAACAAATATAGGCTCGTGAATCGTCTTCGTTTTACGCGATATGGAATCCATCGAGAGAAGTTGGTTTGACTGACGACTGCCGACTGATAGCTGACAGCTAGTTCCACTGCGCCTTCGACGCCCGCCGCAGGCCGGGGAGAACGGCCTCGAGATAGCCAACTACCGCCTCCAGCCGTTTGGCTTCCGACAGAGTCGAGAGCAGGTTCTGCTTGAAGTCGAGATCGAGCGGAAGCGAGCCCGCGAGTAAGAAGGAAAGATTGCCGCCATGTTCGCCGGGGCCGGAGGGCTCTGTTCCGGCGAGTTTCGCGATCTCGGCGTGCAAGCGCACGGCCTGCGTTACCATCTGGGCTGGCGGTTTGCCGGGTTCGTCTTCATCTTCGTCCTGCACCACCGAAATCTCGGCCTGCAAAAACGAGCGCTCCTGGTTAACCTGGATCACTTCAAAGCGCTCGACCCCGCGCGTCAGAATGTCCATGCGTCCATCGTCGTATTTCCTGGTGACGGACATGATCTCGGCCGTGCAGCCGATATCGGCGACTCCCTCGTCGGACGCCCGCACCACCCCAAACGGCTTTTTCTGTTCCAGGCATTCCGCGATCATCTCCTTATACCGCGGCTCGAAGATGTGCAGCGGCAGCGGAACACCCGGCAGCAGCACCAGTTCAAGCGGGAAGATGGGCAACAGTGAACTCACGGTGCCTCCAACACAGATAATTTTACGCCGGTGGAGAAGCTATCAGCTATCAGTAAAAACCGAACGGTATTTGGGTCTTTCTGGGAACTGGGAACTTGATAGAGAAGTGAAGTAAAAAGTAAAGAAAAGTAAATCCTGCCAATCTTCCGGCGCATGCCGCATCGAATGAAATAGGCAGAACCGCAGTCTTCCACCCCCTACGAAAGGCCGTCTGTACGGCGATCCTGGGGGTGGAGGCTGCCGTTAATCTTTCCGTGCTCCCTTTTCGTTAGAATAAGGTTTATGAGATCCCAATCCCAAGCTGCGCGGTTGACGTTCCCATTGCTTCTTTCTCTGGCCGTACGGTTGAGCATCCTGCTGCCTATCATTCTGTTGCCCCAGGCGGCGCGCGCGCAGGAAGGCCCGCTCGACAAAACCGAGCCCAAAGGAATCACGGTCGAAGAAATCATAAAGCGCTTCGCCGCCAAAGAAAAGGAGTTCCAGACGGCGCGCGATCAGTACACCTTCCGGCAGGACGTTAAGGTCATGACGCTCGACGGCGACACGCCCGACGGCTATTACCAGCAGGTGTTCGACGTGACTTTCGACGACAAGGGACGCAAGGTCAAGAACGTGGTCTATGCGCCTCAGCCCACACTGGAGCGCATCCAGATGACCGAAGAAGACATGGACGACATCGAGAACCGGCTGCCGTTCGTGCTGACCTCGGATGAAATTGGGGAATACGACATCCTCTACGTCGGCCAGCAGAAGCAGGACGAGCTCAACACCTATGTTTTCGATGTTGCTCCCAAGCAGATCGTGGGCAAGAAGCGTTATTTCCAGGGGCGCATCTGGGTGGACAATAAAGATTTTCAAATCGTGGAAACTTATGGCAAGACCGTACCCGACATCCGGAAGAAGAGGGGCAACGAAAATCTTTTTCCCAAGTTCACGACCTGGCGCGAACAGATTGACGGCCAGTACTGGTTCCCCACCTACACCCGTGCCGAGGACACGCTGAAGTTTTCCCTGGGCGACATCAAGATCCGCGAGATCATCAAGTACACGAACTACAAACGCTTCGGATCGAAATCGAAAATCACCTATGAAGGCCAGGAAGTGAAGAAGGCGGAGCCGAAAGCGGGAGAGCCGCCAAAACCGCAGTAAGGCCAGGTTTCAAGGTTGCAAAGTTTCAAGGTTTCAAAGACAAATTCAGCTCAACATGCGCAAATCAGGTTGGCAGCGGCAAGGACGAATCGGTACACTTGCAGGCATGAAACCTCGACACGCGTTGCCTGGTACCAAAGGAATGGTTGCTCTCGCTCTGATCATGCCGCTCTTCATGGCCGCTTTGACGCACGGACAAGAAACTGCTTCTTTCAAATCCAACGAGGTCCATCCTGACGGAAGCATCACCTTCCGATACAAGGATCCTGCCGCCGGAAAGGTGCTGCTCGACCTCGAAGGCGTAGCCAAGCCTCTGGCCATGGAGAAAAACAGCGACGGAGTGTGGAGCGTGGTCACACCTCCGCTTCCTCCAGAGATTTACGGATATGGATTTGAAGTCGATGGGCGATCGCAACTCGACCCACTCAATCCGATCTTGGCGCCGAGCCTAACCAGTCCAAGCAACCTGGTGACGGTGCCCGGCAGCGTCCCCCAGCTATGGGAGCCGCGCAACGTGCCCCACGGGGTGGTGCATCACCACTTCTACACGTCCAAAGTTGTGAACAGCCTGGTGGACGGCCAGAGTGAATACTACGTCTACACACCTCCGGCTTATGATCCGAAAAGGGCCAAACCGTATCCGGTGCTGTATCTGCTGCACGGTTGGAGTGACACGGCAAACGGCTGGACGGAAATTGGACGCGCAAATTTTATTTTCGACAACCTGATTGCCGAAGGCAAAGTGAAGCCGATGCTCGTAGTGATGCCGCTTGGCTATGGCGATATGAAATTTGTGAATAGCGGGGAGGGCGTGTGGGACGATGACACAGCGATTGAACACAATGTGGCCCTTTTCAGTCAGGCGCTGCTGACCGAGGTGTTGCCACAGGTGGAATCGGCATATCGCGTTTCGAAGGACCGGGATGGACGGGCAATCGCTGGGAACTCCATGGGCGGTCTGGAAAGTCTGACGAATGGACTGACTCACCCCGAGCAATTCGGCTGGGTTGGAGGTTTCAGCTCAGCGGTTGGACGCCATGAAGGTGAGCGGCTCGCGGCGTTGAGTGGCAAGACCCCGGCTCTGCGCCTGCTCTGGATCGCTTGCGGGACGGAAGACGACCTCATCACACCGAACCGCAAGTTCATCGCGTGGCTCAAGAGCAGGGAAGTTCCGCTGACCGCCATCGAAACGCCCGGCATGCATACGTGGATGGTCTGGCGCGACAATCTGGCGCACTTCGCGCCACTGATTTTTCAGAAAAAGTGAAGGGGGGGGGCCGGATTTCAAGGTTTCAATTCAGCCTGTAACGGATGCTCTTTTGTTTACACGTCGAATGAGGTTTACCCAGCCAATGATCGTGGCAAGAACCCATGCCCAGAAACAAGCAATAACCACCATTGGAGTCTTTTGCGGATGATAGGCGGGTGACCGGCTGATGATTTCGATTGCGAGATAGATCAGCTCTCCAGTAATAAACACCTGCGCTGCGAAAACAAGAAAGCCTTGGGTTGAGCCTCGAACTCGTCTGTTGGCAGACTGATCGAAGTGGTATGCAACGAAGTACCAGAGCCAAAAGACGAAGAAGATCCACGGAACATAAACAATCAGGTTATGATCGTCAAGCGCGTAAGCGAACCAGTCATTGTGTGCCCACATCCACAAGATTGGAACAGTAGCAGGAAGGTTCAGGCTGGCCGCCAAGGTCAACAGCGGAGGGTCATCAACCTGCCATCCTCCGAGTTCATGACGCGGTGGCGGGGGCCAGTTTGGTGATGAACGGATTTGATACTCCGCGATCGCAACCATAGCGATGAAGATGATCACTGCCACAACGGGCAGGAGCATTCCAGCGCGTGACGACTGACCGGTCAGAGTGAGGTCTTGAGGGCTCATCAACTTTCGGGATCCCAATGGTCTTTGAAATCTTGAAACCTCTGAAACTTTGAAACCTCAATAAAATAAATACTTCCTCCACTTATCGTCCGAGTGCCCCATCAGGCGCATGATGTGGCGGCTGGTGTGGAGATTGAAGGCGCGAGGTTCGCGGGCGGGCTTCATGTTGGCTTCGTGAGGAAGCTGGTTGCCTTTGCGGCGATTGCAGGGATGGCAGCAGGCGACGAGGTTTTCCCAGGTGGAGAGGCCGCCGCGAGAACGCGGAATTACGTGGTCGAGCGTAAGTTCACCGGAGGGCAGCGTGGTGCTGCAATACTGGCAAGTGTTGCGGTCGCGCAGCAGGATATTCTTGCGTGATAACGCCCGCGACTGGTGCGGAATCCGGCGATACTCCAGCAACCGGATCACCGAGGGCACGCGGATGGCGACGCGGGCGGCGTGCAGGAAGTGTCCGTTTTCCTCTTCGGTCATGGCGACGCCCTTCAGCACCAGCACAATCGCGCGGCGTGCGGCGCAAACGTTGATCGGCTCGTAGGAGGCGTTCAGCACCAGCACCGGCTGGTGCAACGCGTGGCCATCGCCTTCGGCGTGCATACCGGGAGCGAACAGCGACGCCGGGAGGTGCGGCCACATGCTTCCGCCGAAATTGTGCAAGCGCAACGACATGATTTCTACCCGTGGGCCACGATGCCCACGCGATCTTCGTTCCCTACCTCGTTTGCTTCTTCGTTTCCTTGCCGCGGCAGATCTTCCGCCTCGGGCAATAGGAAGACACCGGAAAGATTCAACTTCAATGTGCGGGCGACGGTCGCCACCCACACCCGCGCCGCTCCCGCGCGAAGAAGGACCCGCGCACACTCGGAGGCCGTGGTTCCCGTGGTAAGGACGTCATCTATAAGTAAGATGTCGCGATCCAAGATTCGCGTTCGGTCGCTCACCGCAAAAGCGCCCCGCAAGTTCTCGCGCCGTTGATGACTCGTCAGGCCAATTTGGCTTCCAGTTTCGCGGCGGCGCACCAGCGTTCCGATGCACAGTTCAAATCTCTTGGGACGCGACAGTTGCTGCAGCGCGGCCCGCGCGATCACCTCAGCCTGATTGAATCCGCGCTGCGACTGCTTGCGCCTATGCAGCGGAACCGGAACCACCGCGATCTTTCCCACGGGCATTGCCTTATCCAGACCGGCAATTGTTTCCGCCAGCCTGCGCCCCAGCACCGCCGCCGCGGGACGAACTTGCTGGAACTTGAGCAGATGGATCAGGTCGCGCAGGCCGCCGTCATAGCTGCCATAGGCGACCGCCCGTTCGAACGGAGGATCCACGCGCCGGCAGAGCAGGCACCGCGGGTCTTCGTCTTTATTATTATCTTTACCATCCACCTCTTCGCCATCGCTGTAGGCCGGGAGGCGCAAGGCTTCTCCGCAAACGGCGCAGTACTCCCCTTGCAGCGGTCGCAGCGCGCGCAAACAATTTTCACAAACGGGGAGCCGGGAAATTCTCAGGAGTGGGAAACCGCAGATACGGCAATCGGCAGGAAAAAACGTGAAGAATAAAGTCGCAAGAGAGCGCTTGGCAAAGCCGATGAACCCATGATCCGCCAATCCATTACCCGCGAAATCATGGTCCGCCGCTTGGCCCTGGGCAGCCCGTATTCGAAACCCAGTACTGCTACTGCTGAAGACGGCCTCCCGCACCCGGCGCAAACCGATGACACTTCGCCGGGCTACACGAAGTCAGTATAAGCCGCGGCACGCGTCCTGCGCAACGCGGCCACCGGGCGTCGCGGACATTCGCCCGCTTGGCGGTCAATTCATTCGTTGTTCACGACGACTGTTCACGATTGGGCTGAACTCGTTCAAGCACCGGAATCGTGCGCAAGACATACACCCGTTGATAGCAACGCTCACAGCGGACCACTTGCAGCAATAAAAATGGAAGCACATATTTTTCAAAAAAACTGCGAGGGCGGGAGCGGAATGCCTCTTGCGCACCGCATCCCCGGCAGAGGAATTCCTTGAAAAACCTCATCCAAGAGGGTCTGGCAAGGGGGACCCCAAAATATTTCATGGCCCAAAACATTCCAACCTTACTTTAGACGCAAAGTTGCGCGGAAAGTTTCAAAATAGAACGCGGTTTCCGGTCGTCCACTTTGCCTGCTGACTGCGGAAAAACTCCGATTCACGAAGGTTTTTGGGAAGGGCACGACTTCAATCGTGCCGCAAGTCGTTGAAAATGTGTTCGCGTTTTAGCGCCTGAGGTGAGCTTTCCGCGCCGCGGATGAGTTTTTCCGCAGCCTGCTAGGAGCCACGCAAGAAAAGCCCCACATTGCTGTGGGGCTTGCTTTAACCGCGAATCTACTTTAATCTCCGGTTCCCCTCAGGCTTGACGCCTGCGGCATACAACTACTGCGGCGGCATACAACTACCGCTCACCGTTTGACCGCACATCTCTCCACTGTACGTGCAACTGGCCGCAGCGCCGGTGGCATCTGTGAAAGAGGCACTGGCTGATATACCGATCCCGCAGCTTGATGACGGGAATGCACCTGTTGTATCTGGCACGAATGAAACATCCCCGCCTATATTGAGAGTCCCGGTTGTGGTTGTGCCGTTGTCAGTTCCTGATGCTCTCAAGGTAATGTCCGGGTTGCCATTATAGGTGAGGGTGCCATCGTCACAGTTGGTTGGTGTCAAGGTTAGGTTTAAAGAACCTGAACCCGAGCTTCCGCTCGTGCTTCCGTTGATTGTAATCGTCCCGTTGACGCAATCATAGGTAAGCGGCCCGATGGTGCCAGCCGGGGTCAACTCAGATGAGATGTGCTTGTTCTTGGAGATAACCGCCAGCAAATTAGACTTGCGGCCCGAATTCAACGGGTCAGAAACTTGTCCCGCAACGCCTTCAACATGTCCCGATGATGATATAGCGTCTGAAAAAGCAGCAACGAGATCTATAGACGTTTCATCAGCGAGTGTTTGAGCCTGGGCTTGCGTTAGGCCGCCGGGATTGGAATTGTTGGTACTGCTGCTGCTGCCGCACCCGATACAAGGGATCAGCAGCACGGCTACAGCGGCCATCATGCACAAAAACACACTTCTTTTTTTCAGGTACATAGAATTCTCCTTGTGATTTAAAGAATATGTAAAACTCTGACTCATCCCTGGGATCCGTCGGAAGCGATCGCTGTAAAAATGGCACTTCACTGCGACATCGTTTTTCCAGTGCCGTGGCCTATTACGACGACAGGAACCGAACTGATGCGCGAATGCTAGCACGTTTGGCACCTCAAGTAAAGGAAAACGCGCACCCAATATAGTTCACGTTCAGTGATCACTGAGTGACCGCTGCACTTGTAAAGCTGCCTTGCGGCATGTTAATGTGCGCCGTCGCCACAAATATGAATTGGCGATGAATTTTCGAGAAATTTTCAATTTCCAAAGACCACGAGGACCTTATGAGCACTCCCGCGGTGAATCGTGAAGCGCCCCTCAAGCATCGTCCCTACGTTCCGGAATCGATGGAGATGAAAGAGTTTACTTTCCGGGCCGTATTGATCGGGCTGTTCCTGACCGCCCTGTTAGGCTCGGCCAACGCGTATCTCGGACTCAAGGCCGGGATGACAATTGCCGCAACCTATCCGGCAGCCGTCATCTCGATGGCGCTGCTGCGCCTGATGAAGGGTTCGCTGCTGGAAGAAAACATTGCCCGGACCGTCGGCTCCATCGGCGAGTCGGTGGCGGCGGGGGCGGTGTTCACCATTCCAGCGTTTGTGATTGCCCAAGCGTGGCCTGTTTTTGACACTGCGCATGCCTACTGGAAGTCGGTGGCGCTGATGGCGCTCGGCGGTACGCTGGGGATCTTATTCGTTACGCTGTTGCGCCGCGTTATGGTCGAAGACCCGGAACTGCCGTATCCGGAATCGGTGGCGGCATCCGAGATTCACAAAGCGGGCCAGCAGGGAGCGAAGGCGGCCAAGATTCTCTTCGCCAACATGGGCTTTGGCGCCGCGATGTATTTTCTCTCACAAATCAACTTGTTCTGGTACACACGATCCGTGTTGATACGCATTCCTGCGATGCGGAATGGGCTGCGGCTCGGTCGCGGCGGCCCGGCAGTGGCTGCGGGAGGCATGAGCACGTTCACGACGCCCGCAATCAGCCCCGCATATCTGGGGGTGGGTTACATCATTGGACCTCGCCTCGCGGCCCTCAACTTCGCTGGGGGCGTAGTCGCATGGGGACTGCTGGTTCCGCTCCTAATCTACTTCATTGGCCCGACGCTGCCCGCCATGCCGGCTGGCGGGAGCGCAATGGAATACTGGGGCGGGATCGCAGGCGGAGTGTGGTATTCCATCGTGCGTCCGATCGCCGTGGGAGGCATGCTGGTGGGCGCCTCGTTCACCCTGTTCCGGATGCGCAAGCAACTGGGCGTTGGCATGAAGCGCGCCATTTCCGATTTGAAGAAGTCGGCGGCTGCGCACCAGGCCACGAGCCGTACGGACCGCGATCTGAGCGCGAAGATCGTATTCACCGGCATAGCCTTGGTCTTCCTGTGCATGATCGCACTTTACTACTATTTTTCGGGCACGCTGCCCGGCGCCATCGTCGCTGCCATAGTCATGCTGGTCCTCGGGTTCTTCTTCGCGGCCGTCTCGGGCAATCTGGTGGGGATGATCGGATCCTCCAACAACCCGGTGTCCGGTCTTACGCTTTGCACCCTGGTGGTCGCCGCTCTGATGATGGTGGCGCTTGGAGTTTCGGGGCTAAACGGCGTATCGGCGGTGCTCGGCGTGGCTGCCGTGGTATGCGTATCGTCGGCGGTTGCGGGTGAGATGCTGCAAGATCTTAAAGTTGGGCACATCCTAGGCGGCACTCCCGCCAAGATGCAGCTCGGCGACCTGCTCGGAATTTTGGTCGCCAGCCTGGTATTGTTCTTCCCGCTCATAATGCTGCACAAAGCCTACACATTCGGAAGCCCGGCGCTGCCAGCGCCGCAGGCTGGACTGATGGCGATGCTGGCCCAAGGCATCGTGGGCGGCAACATGGCGTGGCCGCTCGTCGTCGTCGGCATTTTCATGGGCGTCGCACTGATCATGGTGGAGGTGCGCAGTCCCATGCTGTTCGCCGTAGGGATGTACCTGCCGCTGGAAACCACGTTCGCGATTTTTCTTGGAGGCGTGATCCGCTGGGTTACCGACGAATTACGAAACCAGCGCGGCTATAACGATGCGCAGAAAGCTCGCGTGGAAAACGCCGGAGTCTTGACCGCGTCGGGACTGATCGCGGGTGAGGCGTTATGTGGGATCGCGATTGCCGCCATCATTGCGCGGAAGCTGGCGAAAGACCCGCACGCTGAGGCCAAACTATTTCAACTCGCGTGGGGGAGCCATTGGATTACCGGGCTGGTCGGCCTGGCTTTGCTGGTTGTTGTCATGATCTGGCTGCCGCTGGTGAACGCCGGGAGGCCCGAAGATCCGGCCCCGCCGACGGCGATAATGTAATGCTAGTGTGGAGACGGGTGCCCTCGCCCGTCCCAGTTTGCGTAGGGACAGCCGCCCCCGGCTGTCCAAGCCGAGCGCAGCTCGGCCTCGCCTTGTTCATGTAAGCTATTCGTCAATGTCGATTGCGGAAAATATTGTCCGGGTGCAAGAGCGGATCGCGGCGGCGGCGCGGCGGGCGGTCCGCAATGTGGACGAAATCACACTGATGGGCGTGAGCAAGACTTTTCCGGTGGAAGGCATCCGCGAGGCTTACGCGGCAGGGCTGCGCGTCTTTGGCGAGAGCAGGGTGCAGGAGTTTGCCGGGAAAGCGGATGCCTTGCGCGACTTGCCGGGTGCCGAATGGCACCTGATCGGGCATCTGCAATCGAATAAAGCCGCGAAGGCAACGGAGTTGTTTGACGCGGTTGATTCCGTTGACTCCGCGCGGATGGCGGAGAAGCTGAATGCGCTGGCGGAAAGCGCAGACAAAATATTGCTCGTCCTGATCGAGATCAACGTCGGTGGAGAAAAGGCAAAAAGTGGGGTCGCGCTTTGCTCTGACAAACAAGGTTCAGACAAACAAGGCTCCAACGAACTGGAGCAAATTCTGCAAGGCGCGCCGCGATGGGGGAACCTGAAAATTCGCGGCTTGATGACCGTCCCGCCTTACACGGAAGATCCGGAGGGCTCGCGAGCTTATTTCCGGCAGTTACGCAAGATTCGCGACAGCATCGTCGCGCGCGCGCTGCCGAAAATCGGCACGGCGGTTCTTTCCATGGGCATGTCGCACGATTTCGAAGTTGCGATTGAAGAGGGGGCGACGTGCGTGCGCGTAGGGACGGCGATTTTCGGGGTGCGAACGAAACTTTAAACGCTGAGGACGCAAAGGGAGACGCAAGGGGAACAACATGGAACCTACGGCTGCAAAGCAGTTTCTTATTTCGAGGGTTATTGATGAGGCTGGTGTTGAACAGGTGACCCTCTCGGAAGTCGAGAAGAAGATGCTCTACTTCACCGAAGTGCATCCTTCGCTTCCCAACATCTATGAAATCAATGCTCAGTTCGAACGCGATTATGACAGCGACGAGTACGAAGCTAAGATTGCGGGACTTCTGAAGAACGCCCGCGGCCGTGATCGCCAATCATCTCCGAGTCGGGAACAAGATTGGAAAGATGCGCTCGACGCGCTTAAACATGAGGATCACTACATCCTGGTCATGGTAGGCCAAGCTTTTGGATTTGGTTCACCTTCAGCCGGTGGACATCGCATCCGAGATTTTCTGATTTACATCGGAGTGGGGATCGGTATCGTTCTGTTTATAGTTCTAAAGACTTTGTGGAAAGCGCACCAATAACGCCAGCCATATGATTCCAGTTCGGGACTCGCCCGCAGGCGCGACCTTCGCGGTCAAAGTCCATCCGCGCGCGAAGAGGAATGCCATCACCGGCGAACTGGGTGACGCGCTGAAACTCGCCCTGACCGCCCCTCCCGCGGACGGCAAAGCTAACGAAGCCTGCGTAGAATTCTTCGCAAAACTTTTGCAGGTGCCGCGTTCCTCCGTTACGATTGCAGCCGGCCAGACCAGCCGGAATAAAGTGATCCGTGTGACGGGCTTGTCGGCCGAGGAAGTCCGGCAGCGATTGAAAATCTGAAGCCAGCGTAGTTTTTTTGCAGTTTGCAGCATAAATCCACGTTGTCATCCTGAGCGAAGCGAAGGACCCCTGCATTTGCTCGCGGCGCCAGAATGCAGAGATCCTTCCCCTTCGACTAGCTCAGGGTCAGGATGACAACTTCTGTGTTATTGGGGTAACGATTGACCTTTTCCGAACGCTTCGCCGAAATCCGCACCGGCTTTGAACGACCCTTCTGGGTTGCGAACATCAGCGAACTTTTTGAGCGGCTTTCCTACTATGCCGTTCTCGCATCGCTGGCACGCTATCTGCACGAGACGCTCAAGCTTTCGGTCGAGCAGGCTGGAAGCCTGACCGGGCTCTTCGGATTTGCCTGGATTGTGGCTGCTTTCGGCGGGTCCCTGGCCGACCGGCTGGGCTTTCGCCGCGCTCTGTCGCTGGCCTACCTGATTCTGAGCGGCTCGTACTTTTTGATTGGGTCGATCGGGTCTCCGTGGTTCGCGCCCATACGGAACGCGACGCCGCTGGTTCCGCTCGCGACTTTCCTGCTCATTTTGCCGGCCTTCGGCGCGGCGCTGGTGAAACCCTGCGTAGTCGGCACTACGGCGCAGGCTTCGAAGGAAAGCGTCCGCTCCATCGGTTACTCGATTTATTACACGCTGGTGAATGTTGGAGGCGCGGCTGGACCTTACGTCGGTTCCTGGGTACATCGCCACTGGGGAGTCGAGAACGTCTTCCGCGTCGCCGCCCTCAGCGTTTTCGTCATGTTTTTTGCCGTGCTTTTGTTTTTCAAAGAGCCGCGCCGCGTGGATGTCCCGTCCGTGAGTCTGCTTCAGGCCGCGAAGAATTTCGGGACCGTGCTCTCCAACCCGCGCTTCATGCTCTTTCTTCTGATTTTTTCCGGATACTGGATCGTTTACTGGCAGGAATTCATCATCCTGCCGTTGTACATACACGATTACATCAATCCGAAAACGGACACTGAATTGATTCTGGTGACGGGGCCGCTGACCGTGATCTCGCTGCAAATGGTGGTCAGCCTGCTCTCGCGGAAGATGCCGGCCTTTCGCGCCATCACGCTGGGCACGCTGATTTCGGCCCTGGCATGGGTCATTCTCATCGCGCACCCAACTGTCCCGATGGCGATTGTTACGCTGTTCGCAATTTCGCTGGGCGAGATCACGCAGTCTCCTCGTTATTACGAATACGTCTCGCGCCTCGCGCCTGCGGGACAGCAAGGAACGTACATGGGCTTCGCGTTCCTCCCCATCGGAATTGGCTCGCTGATCGCCGGCAGGTTTGGAGGCGTGCTGATGCATCACTATGGTGAGGTTACCCATCAGCCGAATCGCATCTGGTGGGCGGTGACCGCCGTGGGCGTCGCCACTGCGGCGCTGCTTTGGATTTATGACAAAACATTAAGGACGGGCGGCACAGCTCCCGTTAAGTGAATCGCAAGAGGAACGACGGGCATCCTCGCCCGTCCGATTTTACAGGTTGCAGTGTCTAATATGACTATGCCCCATTTAAAGAAGATTTTCCGGGTGATCGGATGGGTAGTTGCTGGACTGTGCGCAATCGTATTGATCCTAGCCGTAGCTATTCGCGTCGATCAGTATTTGCTGCGCAGGAAGGCCGAGCGATTGCTTGCCGATCTCAAATCGCTGGAGATGCGCAAGAGCACCTACCAGGATGCGCAGCTGGTGATTGATCGTTGGAAAGATAGTATTCACCAAGAAGGACTTTGCCAGCCGTCCCGGTGTGATGTTCAGATATCTCTTTATGACTTTTATATGCGTCACTTTCGTTTTTTTGGCGATCACCAAAGGCTGGAACGGGTGTTTCGAGTTCTAGGCGGAAGACCTGCGATGATTGATGGATCCATTCGAGTGCGAAAGGACTTCGTATGGGGTAAAGGAATCTTCGCCATGGTTCGAAGTCCTTCGGCACGATACGACGGCAGTATTAATCTCGGCGGAGGGGCGGGAAGCGGATATCCTTACTATGTTTCACCCTTACATCCAGAATATATAGTGCATCCTGTAGAAAAACCCCTGGGTGTAGTTAACCTTGGGGCCTCTGCGGTTTTCACTCCATATGCCGATCCTGCTGATGTGAAACGACTAATGGATATCAACTTCTCTTGTCTGACAAAGTGGCACCCGTGCGAGACGGGAGCGGATATCATGCCGATTGCGTGGAACGAAGCGGCGGCGGAAAAGGAAAAGAGGGCGACAAGAAATTCCGCGGCCCAGACCTGTAGCCCCGATGTGCTCCGAGTCCTCGGGCGCGAATCAAGGCGTGCCGTGATTGGGGAAGTCACCAGATTCGAGTCATATCCTGGATCAAATGACTATTCTAGTTATAGCGTCGTAAAGATACTTTTGAAGGATGATCTCAAGTCGTCGAATCTGAGCTTCCTTTCGGCACTTCAAGAATACTCTTTTAGCGACTCGCTGCCCGTGAAAGAGAAGCTGGGGGATCGCTACATTTTATTTTTCATCTACAAGGAGCCTTACCTGGATGAGGACCATGCATGCGCCCTGCTGCCGGCCATGAAGGAGAACATAGAAGCCGTACGGCGCGGTATTGCCGAAGATTGGGCGGATCATGATGGCGAGACACTGCCCTCCGACACGCGGAAACAAGTATTGCGCTAACGAACAAAACCTTTACCACAGAGGACAAAAATCGGGTCATCGGGTAATCGGGCCATCGGCTCATCGAAGTTCAAATGCCTTTGATTTTCGATGATCAGATCACCCGATGACCCGATTTTCCTAACCCTCAGTGGCCTTCTTCTTCCAGAAATTTCTCCACTTCCAGCGCAGCCATGCATCCGGAACCGGCGGCGGTGATGGCTTGGCGATAGCGGCGGTCCTGCACGTCGCCGCAGGCGAAGACTCCCGGGACGCGCGTAAAAACATTCTTCTCGGTGATGAGGTAGCCATCCGCATCGGTTTCCAGCTGGCCTGCAAACATTCTTGCGTTGGGGATGTGTCCGATGCCGAGGAACATTGCGCTCGCGGGGAAGTCCCAGCATTCGCCGCTCTTCAGATTGCGCAGGCGCAGCGTGGTGACTTCTTTCCGGCTGACATCGAGAACGTCGTCCACCACGGTGTCGGTGAGAAACGCGATTTTTGGATTGGCTTGCGCACGGTCGAGCATGATTTTCGACGCGCGAAACTGCTCGCGGCGATGGATGAGCGTCACTTTGCTGGCGAAACGCGTCAGAAAAATCGCTTCTTCCATGGCGGAATCGCCGCCGCCGATCACCGCGATTTCCTTGCCCGAAAAAAAGAAGCCATCGCAAGTCGCGCAGGAAGAAACGCCGTGGCCGATCAGCGCCTGCTCGTTGGGCAGGCCAAGCCAGCGCGCGGAGGCCCCGCTGGCGACGATGAGCGCGCGCGTTTGGACGATCTCTTTGCCGACCTTCAACTCGAACGGACGTTTGCTCAAATCGGCCTTGACCAAGTGGCCCATGCGATAGTCGGCGCCGAAACGTACGGCCTGCTTGCGCATGTTCTCGACCAGCTCTGGGCCTTGTATGCCTTCGGGAAAACCGGGAAAGTTTTCCACCAACGTGGTCAGCGACAGTTGTCCGCCCGGTTCATGGCCCTCGATCACGAGCGGCTTGAGGTTGGCGCGGGCGGTGTAAAGGGCGGCGGTGTGACCGGAACATCCGGAGCCCACGATCACAACATTTCGTATGTCCATATGTTAAAAAATTCTACTTGGTCTTCTTGTCGTCGGCAGCTGTCTTCGCCTTGGCCGTAGTTCTGGCCGAGTTCCCCGCGCGCAGGCGGGCGAGCTCGTCGGGCACCATCTTGGTCGCGCCCAGAGCGGCGCGATAATGTTCCATGATCGAAGAAGCGGTATGGAAGATCGGTTCGTAGGCACTCTGATCCGTCGCCGGATTTCCCTCCGTTCCCGAGCACCGCGCCAGCCCGACCGACGGCTTGCCAAAGCGCTCTAACTTGACGCGCGAAACCGGCGTGCTCGAAGACAACATTGCGGCCGCGGAAGTAACCGCGGAAGCGCTGTCCTCGATCGAAACTTGCAGCAGGTCGTTGGACTTGGGCTTGGGCTCGCGCACGCGAAGCACAAGCGTCTCCACCATATTCTGCGAATCCACGCTGAACGAATATTGGACGTTGCTGAAGAGAGCAGCGTCGGGAAACTCGCGACGGATCCGGACCCAGTCAGCCGCCGAGACCGCGCCTGGAGGCAAGGGCTGCATGCCGGGGATCGGAGTGCTCGGATCGAGCGTGGAATGTCCGCGAGACACCTCGTAGTCGGCGGCGAACACTGGCTTGCCCGGTATCTGGGCCAGCGCCGAGGACAATTCTTTTTGCTCCTCGGCCGAAGGCGCGCAGACGTTGAGGACGTTCACTTTTACCTGGGGCTGCTGGGCGGAAGCCGACGCAGCCAGGGCCAACATCGCGATCAGAATTCTTTGAGGGAACACGGCGAAATTGTATCAGGGAAACCGCTTGCTACTAGCTTCTGGCTGCTAGCTACTTGGTTACGGGGTTGAGAATTCGGTTCTTAACGGTGATGTGGCGACTGTGTATCCGTCTTTCTGCGCTTGCGCGGCCACCAATGATGAGCATCGATCAGCACAGGGGAGAGAAGCGCCGCTATACATGCGAACACAACGAAGACCGAAATGATCACGCGCAGCAACATAGAGCTTTGGGAAGAATCTTCTTCCTAAACCGTTTGGGCTCTCTAGAAGCTAGTAGCCAGGAGCTAGCAGCCCTTATTGCGTCGCGGCGCTCTCGTCGTCCACCGCGCCATGGCGGCGCAGCAACTGGGGCAGGTTCTGCGAAAACGCCGAACGCGGCAGCACCATATCACAGCCCACTTCGTGCGCTTTCTGCTTCAAGTCGCCCTGCACATGCGAGAGAAATCCAATGATCGAAGTCCCCTTCTTCAGCTTGCTCTTCAGTTTCGGAATGAGGGTCAACGGCTTGGCGTTGGCGTTGTTCAAGTCAAAGATGATGAGGGAAGGTTTTTCTTCGCCGTTGCTGCTCATCCGCTCGGTAAGTTCCTTCTCATTCTTGACGAACTCGACCTTCACATTCATCTTGCGGCCCGTGTCCTGGATTTTGCTGAGGAAGAACAGGTCTTCGACAAAGGCGAAGACGCGCGAAGCCGCACCTTCTCGTGGAGCGGGCAGGGGATCGGGATCGAGCACCGCGTAGGACGCGGAAAAACCGGGCCGTCGCGGTCCTCGGTTTCCCCCGCCACTGCCATTGCCGTTGCCATTATTCATGCCCATATTGGCGCGGTAGCTATGATCCATGGGAGCGGTAAAGATTCCCTGCTGATCTTGGCGGGCGCGACCCATGGGGCCACCCGCGCCGCTTCTCGGCGGGCGCCGTCCACGGCGCCGTTTATGCTTCCCTCCTCCTGCGGAAGGATGTCCGTGTCCTGCATTCATATTTTTCTCTTGTAAAGCTTTAGAAGTTAACCCCAGAAGTTAATCCCTGGCCTGGATCGCAGGCCCGATTGTTTCGTTTTCCCTTACGGCCGACACGTTCAACGTGTGGCCCGCTGCACGTGGCCTACTGCAAATCGGCCAACGGCAGACCAAACCCCACATCGGCTGGATGCTATTCGAGAACGATATCAAACTATCGTTGTTCAAACTACAGGGTTCAAACTACAGGCGCCTGGAGTCTTACTTGGCGCAAACGGCCAGCCTGGAAGCATGGCCATTGGGAACACCTTGATGTTACTCATGAAACCACCGATAACGCAAGGGGGAAAGGCCATTAGTTTTCCACATCTGGCGTTACCAAAGTGGGTCCGCAGCTGGTTGGAAAGTCGAATTCCGAGATCCAGCGCGCGCAGGCCGTTTCGACTGAAGTCTCGCCACGGACAGGCCGATGTAGAAAGAGTGAAACCCGCTCCCGCCAGAGAAAAAGCCTCTGCCTCGAACTCGCTTGCGTTGCCCGGGCAGCGGTTCGTTGCCCGCCAGCCAATCTTCGACCGCTCGCAGAAAGTGTACGGATACGAAATTCTTTTCCGCAACGGAGTCGAAAACTACTTCAACGCCGATCCGGATCTTGCGTCCCGCTCGACCCTGGATAGCTCGCTGCTTTTCGGTATTGACACGCTCTGCGATCATCGCTTTGCCTTCATCAATTGCACCAGTGACGTGCTGTTCAAAGATTTGATCACATTGCTGCCCCCCGGCCAGACCGTGGTCGAGATTTTGGAGACGGTGGAGCCCGAAGACCGCGTGATCGCCGCCTGCAAGCGGCTGAGAGCGGGCGGCTATCTCATCGCGCTCGATGACTTCGCGCCCAACGATCCGCGCATCCCGCTGGTTGAGTTTGCCAGCATCATCAAAGTCGATTTCCGGGCAACCTCGCCGGAGGAACGGGCCGGCATGATGCGCCGGTTCGCGTCCCCGACATGCAAGATGCTGGCGGAAAAACTCGAAACGCCCCACGAGTTTCAGCAGGCCCGTAACATGGGATTCGTCTATTTCCAGGGATATTTTTTCCGCAAACCGGAAATCGTCATCGGCCGCGAAGTTCCCGCCAGCCGTCTGCGCTATATACGGCTGCTCGAATTGGTCTCCCACTTGGAAATCAATATGCGCGAACTGGAGAGGACGCTCAAACAGGAAGCCTCGGTTTCTTACCGTTTGCTCCGGTATCTGAACTCCCCGCTCTTTGGATTTGCCCTCGAAATCAAATCCATCCGGCACGCCATGGCGGTCCTGGGCGAACGGGAAATGCGGCGTTGGGTCCGGCTGGTGGTCGCGGTGGGCGCGGCCGAACAGAAGTGCAGCGAACTGGTGCTGATGGGATTGACCCGCGCCCGATTTTGCGAACTGCTCTCCAACCGGCTGCAATCGGACAATGATTTGTTTCTGATGGGGCTGCTCTCGATCATGGACGCGATCCTAGAGGTGACCATGGACGTGCTCCTTGAGCAACTGCCCGTGGACCACGAAACCAAGGCCGCGCTGCTCGGCCAAAAGAGCAGCCTCCGGCCCCTGTACCAACTGATGCTGGCCCAAGAATCGGGCGAATGGGCCCAAGCGAGCGAACTTGCCAAACAATTGAGATTGTCCGATGAGGAAGTTGCCGCAACCTGGTGGCAGTCCCTGGAGTGGGCCCAGGAATCGACCCGCGACATGTGAGAATCTGGTCATCTAACCATCGGGTCATCGAAAGTCAAAGGCCTTTGAACTTAGATGAGCCGATGACCCGATGGCCCGATTTTCTACGGCGATTCGATCAACTCCATCTTGCCGTCGCGGGTGCGGTGCAAGATCATCAGCTTGCCCTTGGGATCGCGGAACACAAAAACGTCTTTGTCGCGGAAGTGCGCCTCTTTGATCGCTTCTTCGAGCGTCATCGGACCGAGCGCCACCGAGTCCTGGGCCTGCACCAGGTGCACTTCGGTGGTCCGGGCCACCGAGGGAAATTTATGAACGAGAACGGAAACGGTGGCATTCTCCGCCAGTCCGAGCGCCGCCTCGATGTTGTCCTGTAACGACTGGCCGTCAAATTTCTTGACCGCCTTGCGCTTCTTGCTCAGCCACTTCGTTTTATGTTTGAGCGCCTGTTTCTGCAGGTGGTCGAGAGCTTCATTGATGGCCGAGAGCATGTCGTCGGTTTGGGCCAGGCCCACAATGGGACCGTTGGGCGGGTCGATCGTGATCTCGGCTTTATGCTGGCGCTTTTCGACGGCCAGGACCACCTTGGTCTCGAATCGGTCGCCCAGAATTTTGCGGATTTTGTCGAGACCGGTTTCAACTTCCTTGCGGATGGTGGGAGTAATTTTGTATTTTCTCGCGGTATATTCCACGTTCATGGAGCACCTCCCTGAAAATCAAAAAGTTGGATTGCAGAAGCTGCGAGCTACGAGCCGCGAGCTTCGAGCAATCCCTCGCCATGCGGTTCCAAGCTCGTAGCCCGTAGCGCGCAGCTATTTTTTTACCCTTCTTTGGTGTGTGCTGGGAATCTTCATGTCTTCCCTATATTTCGCGACCGTCCGGCGAGTGACTTGGATGCCTTGCGACTGCAGAATGCGGGTGATCTGCTCGTCGGTCAGCGGCCGGCTTGCGTCTTCTTCTTCGATCAGCTTTTTGACGCGGCGTTTCAAAATCAGGAGCGAAGTGCCGCCGCCCTCGGGCCCTTGCACGCTTTCGGAGAAGAAATAGCGCAATTCGAACACGCCCTGCGGCGTGTGGACGTATTTGTTGGCGACCGCACGGCTGACGGTGGAAGGATGCACGCCGATTTCTTCGGCCACTTCCTTGATCATCATCGGCTTCAGGAAATCGATTCCCCGCTCGAGAAAATCCTCCTGGCGCGCCACGATCGAGTAGCAGACTTTGGCGATCGTCTGCTTGCGTTGTTCGATGTTCTTGATGAGCTGGATGGCGGACTTGTAGCGATCTTTGACGTAGTTGCGCGTCTCGCGGTCGTTGCCGTCGCGGTTGAGCAGGCGCTTATAGGCGGGATTCAAACGCAACTGCGGCATGTCATCGTCGTTCATGATGACCAGCCACTCGTCGCCATGCTTCACGAAAGCGACATCGGGCTCAATCAGCCGGGTAGCAACCTTGTTGTAGCGCAAGCCGGGCCGGGGATCGAGGGTGCGAACATAATCGAGCGCCGCCTGCACCGCTTCCACGGGACGCCCTATGGCGCGCGCGATTTCCTTGAACTGCTTGAGTGTTACCGCTTTCAGATGTTGATCGACCAGAGCAATCGCGTCCTTCACCACTTGCTCGGTCAGAACGTTGGCATTGCCATTGCCATTTCTGTGCAGCGGCAACTGCTCCAGATGGTAGCGCAACTGATAGAGCAGGCATTCACGCAGGTCGCGACAGGCGATGCCTGGCGGATCGAACTGGCGTACAACTTCCAGCGCTTCGTGCAGGTCGGCGACGGCGAAGCTTACGGACTCAATCCGGGCGGGCGCGGTGGCTGTTCCGGTAGCCGCTGTTACCGCAGGGTTGGTTCCCGTTGCGTTGTTTCCTTGGATCGCAGCGCCGGGCGGCGGAACCTCAGCTGCTAATGCTGGGTGAACTTCCGGCTCAACCGTTGACTCAACCAACGGCTCAACAAGAGACTCAGTTTCGGTGCCTTCCGCCGTCAACGGTGAAAGGCCGTCGTCCGCGGCGGGGAGGTCCTGCGCCGCAAGAACAGAAGCATCGAGGCCAGCAGCCTCATGTCCAGCGGTCTCGATGCCGGCAGTTTCGAGTGAAGCCGCGCCGACAGCAATCCCGAGCGCCTCCGCTTCACCAACGATCTTGGCCGCCACTTCCACATCCGCTTCGGGAGGCGTGATCGGAGCGATGCCCAGCAGCTCTTCGTCCGTGGCAATCAGGTATCCTTCTTCGTTCAGGTTCCCAATGATCTGTTCGGCGGCCAGATGCACCGGCGGCCGCACGGAAATTGCGCCCAGTTGCCAGAGCAGGTGGTCGCTCAAGTTCCCCGGCTTCGACAGGAAGTTCTCGAACGAAGGCTTCTCGATCTCCTCCATTTCGCCCGAACTGCGATAACCGGGGTCGAGATATTCCTGGAAGAACGAGCCGAAATCAATCTCCTCGAAAGGGTCCCTCTTCTCGTCCGCAATGGTCGGACCCTCTTCCGGCGCGGCGGTCTCTTTGGCGGCGAGCCGGTCGCGCTCTTCTTCCTGGCGTCCGACGTCATCGAGCATCGGAACCGCATCTTCCAGTTCTTCCAGCACCGGGTTCTCGACCATCTCCGCGTTGATCATGTCCTTGAGCTCGAGCTTGTTGAGCGCGAGCACGGAGACCATTTGCACGAGACCCGGCGTCAGAATCTGCCGCTGGGACAACTTGACATTCAGTCTGTGCTGAAGAAGCACCATTTCTCCCCAAAATTTACTATTACTTACCCATCCGGCTGCACCGTGATGTCCGTGCCATCGGAGTGTGGAAATCCTAGCTTCTCATGCACCGAGGTAGATCGTATGGACACGAAAGGTCAGTGTGCCTACGCCTTGGTAACCAGAAGCAGTTGCCAGTAGAGTCGGGTTGACTGGCAACTAGTAGCTGGCAACTGGCAACTGCCTTTTCACCCCAATGAGAAGCTTTCTCCCAAATAAACTCGCCGCACTTCCAGGTCGCTGCCCAACTCCTCCGGCGTTCCGGAGCGGAAAATACGGCCCTCGTTAATGATGTAGGCCCGGTCTGTCACCGACAGCGTTTCGCGAACGTTGTGGTCCGTGACCAGGATCCCGATCCCGCTGGCCCGCAAATCGGAAATGATCTTTTGCAAATCCAAAACGGCAATCGGATCAATGCCCGAAAACGGCTCGTCCAGCAAAATAAATGTGGGGTTGATGCAGAGAGCGCGTGCGATTTCCACCCGCCGCCGCTCTCCTCCCGATAGCGCATACCCGCGATTCTGCCGGATGTGCTCCAGCCCGAGCTGGTCAATCAGCTTTTCCGCCTTCTCCCGGCGTTCATGCCAGGAAATAGGCTGGACTTCCAGCACGGCTAGGATGTTCTCCTCGACCGTCAGCTTCCGAAAAACCGAAGCTTCCTGAGGGAGATAGCTTATGCCGTACTGGCGCGCCCGTAAGTACATGGGAACGCTAGTGATATCTTCATCGTCGTACAGCACCCTGCCGGTGTCGGGAGGAACCAGACCTACAATGGAATAGAAGGTAGTAGTCTTTCCGGCGCCGTTCGGTCCCAGAAGTCCCACTACCTCGCCCTGTAGAATCTGGAGGCTGACGCCGTTCACTACGCGTCGGCCACGATAAGATTTTCCAATTTCGTCGGTGGCCAGCGTGTGCATTTATCGTGCCACTTGCGTCTTAGTGACGGTCGGAGACGTTTCCTTGCCTTCTACGAGCACCCTATCATCGTGTCTAAAGAAAGTCAACGAATCGCCCGTAATTTTGCCACGTTCGGCATCAAAAATGCTAGGAGTTCCGCCGGTCAGGACGAACTTGTCGTCCGCCGATGTGTACACCAACCGCTCACCGGTCGCGCGCCGCGCCGGCTGCGTCACCACAATCTTGTGTTCGGCCACAATCCGTTCCACTTGCCCCGGCGTTTCCGGGTTGGCGCCGCTCTGCGACTGGCTCCGCGGCAGCAAAAATACCGTCATTTGCTCGCCCGTCAGCGTAGCGTCGGAACCCTTCGCGGTCACTCCGCCATCCAGAAAGATTTTGCGCTCCGCATCGGCGTAGTTCAGACGCGCGGATGTAATGTGGACCGGCGTCACTGTCCCGCTCTTGTCCATTTGCACCAGCACGGTCGAAACCGACTGAGTTAGAGCTTGTGTGGGAGTGGGGCCCTGCCCCGCTCGGACGGGGCGAAGCCCCGTCCCCACACTGATTTCCCCCTGCGCGATCCTTTGCGCGATAATCGACCGGTGGTCGCGATCGAATTGCAGTGTGGGGGCCTCTACCACGTTGGCGTTTTGCCACAAACGCGCATCGCCCGTGTACAGCGCAACCGACGGCGAACGATGCGCCGTCATACTGCGGCTGGTCACATGGATGGGGTCGGAGGAGGCGAGCATAGCACCGTCCGGTTGCGCCTTGAGATCGGAGTACGTGCTCTTGACGTTGCCCTCGGCGATGGCATCGCCGGTCACCCGGTTCATGCGGATCGTCTGGGCCGTCGTTGTCATGCCAGCGTCCACCACTCGAGGCGACCCGCTCAGCACCAGCATCTGATCGGCGACTGTGTACTCTCCCCGCTCGGCCCACGCCTTTTCGGTGCCATTGGCGTAGGCAACTCCACCAGTCTGCGCGATTGACGAAACGCCACCCTCCGGCAGGAAAACGACATCAAGCATCTGGCTGGTTGATACGCGATCGGTCTGTCCCGGTGCGCCGCCGCTCTTATTCGCGACAATCGTGCTAGCGACAATCTTGCTGCTGTCGCTCATGCTACTGACGATCATGCTGCTGACAATCTTTGCTTCCGGTTCTCCATGGAGCGTGGCCAGGCGATTCTTCTCCGTGAATGTTGCGGTAAATTTGGCGGCGGTAACCACTGTCTTCTGATTCGATCCCGGCTGCGTGATCACGATCTGTGGCGGCCCGCTCGTCTCGGCACGCTCCAGCAGACGGCCGTCTTTCACCATGAAGTCCATCACCGGTGCGGTCAGCTCAATATCTTGCGCGCCCATCCCCAATAGAGAGACGGGCGTCCCAGCCCGTCCACCCACAGCAGGCTCCGCTTTCTTCTGCACCAGCTTTACGCCGTCTTCGGCATGAACGGTTTTCAGCATTTGCTGCCCGGCAGAGGACCCGGCAAAGCGCAGCGTCACGCGCCCGGCAAAGGCCTCGGCGGGCTGCGCTCCAAGGGTGGCGAGTTGCACGTTGCCACTGAGAATGGCGGTGGTAAGTTGATTCCGCGTGCCGGTCAAAAACAGTTCGGCGCGATCGGAACGCCCGTGCGTATCCGACGATTTCGACGACGAACGCCCATGAAATTCGCTCCGCACATCGCCCGCGGCAAAAATACGCTCCACCGTGTTGTCGTCGCGCAAGAAAAACGTCGCGTAATCGGACTGTAGTTCTTGCCGCTCTCGCGTCATGCGCACCCCAGCCAGCACGATCTGCCGGGGCTGCTTCGTAATCACGCCGCGGTCCGCATTCAGCCGCACCGCTTGCGGCAGGCTGACGTTCACCTCGACCGCCGACAGCAAGTTCATCGTGCCCGTCTTGGCCACATATTCAACACCCACCGCGGAACCGGATGCCTGCGGTGTCTGAAACACGATCTTCCCCGTGGCGGAAGCGTTCCCAGTATTGTTGTTGAATATCAGCCCGTTGGTTTCAAGATGAATCGGCTGTTTCGCCGGTTCCGGAGGCGTCTGGTCCAAATGCCGTATCCCCTCGGGATTCGCTTCCAGGTCAATCAGCACCGTGCCCTTCGCGTTCACATTGCCGGACGCGGGATCGTACTCGAAGTCGTCCCCGGTGATCCGGTCGAAGCGGCCGGCGTCCTTGCCATAGACGACGATCTTGACGTTGTGCAATTCCGCCCGTCCGCCTGCTTTGAACTGCACCGCCTTGGAAGCGCTCACCGTAAACAGAGTGCGGCCTTGCGCCGACTTTGAAATCGAAAAGCCCTCGGCGGTCTGCTGAATGTCAATGCCCATTTTCGCCGGGACGACGTGGACAATCTGGCGCACGCGCCATTGCGCGTAGAAATACATCCCCGCAACCGTCGCAATCATAAGGATCGCGCCCAAGGCAAACCAACGGCGCAGCCGTGAAACCGAAAGGGTCATTAGAGGTTAGTGTAACGTGCGGGATGCTCGTGTGGGGGCGGGTGCCCTCGCGAGCCTGCCCGTTTTGCCGAAGCCCCGAGCGAAGCCGAGGGGGAAGCCGAAGGGCCCAAGTAGCTGCCCGCACTTGCTGCCACTCTGGCGCCCCGCGTCTTCTTCGGGCAAATCCGTCGGGCAAAAAAGTGGCGCACCGGAGTGCGCCACTGCGTTGAACGCGAATTGTTAAGGCCTCGTACTCCGTTACTGTTGCAGCTGGAAGTATCCGAGGGTTAGCTGGTTGGCATCGGTTTCGATCGCTATGTTGTCTCCTGACGAGTCGATCAAGTAGAAGTCGAATGCGTCCGTGGAGCATGTGGTGGAGCAACTGTCTTGGTCCAGGCCGGTGATGGTGCCGGTAAAGATACCAGCGGCGCCAGTTGCAACGCTAGCGTTGAAGGTACCAGTCACGGCCACATCCGGAGTTTGAACGCCGGTGTAGCCAGCGCCGTCAAACCAGTTCACGTCAGCGGTTCCACCGGTCAAGGCTGAGGTCCCGTCAGCTGTGATCGCGCCAATAGCGGCGAAGTAGTATCCGTTGGTCGCATCCACTCCATCGGCACTCATGGCGTAGGTGCCGGAGAAATTGCCAGCAACGAAACCGTCAGTGGGTGCGGTTTGCTGGTAGCCCCGACCGACGAGCACGTCGCCAGTGTCCATGCTGATCGCCAGCGCATTGCCATTCCCATCCAAATAGAGCTGGAGGTTAAAGGTGGTGGTACCGTCGGTGATGCCGGGTATCGTCACATCTCCGGTGGAAGCCACCGTGTAAGTTTCTGAGGTGATGGGATCCGGGATCGTAGTTTCCGACCCGGTGAGGTCGTTGAAGTCGATAAAACCGGTAAAGCTTGTGGAACCTGCGGTGAGCAGACCGGCCACCTGCAACACTCCAGCCGTGTCGCTGCCAGTCAAACCAACCACGTAGCTATTGCCGGTGCCATTGCTGTAAATGGAACTGGAACTGAATTGTCCAGTATTCGACCCTTGGCTTAAAGCCGTGCCGCCAGTTGTGCCAACAAACGTATCTGTGGTTTCCACCAGCCGGATGCGACTTCCATCCACGATGTAACCCACTAGATTGATCGAATCATTGAAGTCCGTGGTATCGGTGGGGGCTAACTCGAACTCGAACCGTCCGTTAGTGTCAGGCACAGTAACCGTACTAGCGCCGAAAGTCTCACCTGGGAAGAGGGGACCATCGGTGGTATTCCCGCTGTCGTTCGCGTCGAAGATGCTGTTCGTTCCCGAGATTGTCCCATTGCCATCTTCGGTGAGGACGCCGCCGATAGCGAGTGGATCGCCGCTTGGATCCAAACCGGCAAGGACAAAGGCGTAGCCACAGGGTGTCGGTGTCGTCGCACAGGCCGTTGTCGGCAGGGTAGTAGCTGCTTGAAAGTCTAACGTTCCGTTGGAGCTTGCCCAAGCATCGTTTTCGGCGATCAGGGCATTCGAGCTTGAAGCCATCGTGGCGACCAGCGTCTCCTGACCACCCGCGCCACTATTTGAACTCGGATTGATATTGGCGTCTCCGGTCTGGAGGGTGATTGTCACGTTGCCGGCTGCGTCGCCAGGGGAGGCGATGGTGCCGGTCAAGCTTGTGTCATTCGCTACATAGTAATAGTCGACGAAGTCCTGTTCGCCGCCGCTGATGGTCAACCCATCACTTGCGACGGTGAAGACTCCGGAGACGGAGTAGAAGCTGTTGTCAGAGTCGGTTCCACGCATCGAGAACACGTAATTGCCTGGAGTCAAACCGACGCTGACGGTGGCGCTGGCGCTTACTGCGGTATTGGTGTACGAGGTTGCTGTGATGGTTATGGTGCCCGTAGTGAGGGGGGCGGTGTAATTGATGGAGGCGTCGTTGAGTGAAGTGGGGGAGTTAAACGAACCGCAGACATTGACCGGGGCGCAACTCCAAGTCACGCCATCCGTGTCATTGGTGGCTGCGGCGATGGGCGCGATCGTACCCAGCCCCAGCGTCGCCGGTGGAGGCGTGCTCAGTGTGACCGTGATGGCAGGCTTACTGGAATTGCTGCATGCCACCAGGGCGGCAATCATGCTCAAACTGAGGAGAAGAAGAAGCGATTTGCGGAATGTCATCGGGCACCTCCGTTGAGTTCAACCTGGGATGTTTTTTCGGTTTTGTTTTCAGTCTTGGAACGCGCCACGCGGGGAGAGTGCTCGCGCACAAGCAATCCATGCTCGCTGCGCACGGTGACGGTACGGCCGCCGACGGTCAGCAGGCGGACCAGAAAATATTCTTTCCCGTGGAGCGAAACATTGGCCCCGACAATCTGGACCGGCGTTCCTGTATGCAGGGCCTCTTCTGTTTTCTTGCTCAGGAGAGATCCGACGTGGGCGTCCACTACGCCTTGCGGGCCAGCCACCAGCAGGTGCATCCCTGCCGGACTGCCGATCGCATGCTTGGTGACGACTTCCTGAATGGTCCCATGGAGAATGATTTCATGCGCCGCGTCGTAGGCGGGGCCGAAGCCTTGTCCAGCGCGGGAATCAGGCACCGTTTTGGCGCCGAGTGGTGCAGCCAGGATCGCGAACAGCAGGCCAGTCAACAGCCCCGCGATCATTCGAGCGGGTTTTGTCAGACGACTACTCATCATAGATTGGCTCCTTGCCCTTGGCACAAAAGTTTGCGGAAATTAGCGATAACCCTTGCGAGCGAATTGCAGCGGCACACAGCCGATTTTTTCCCGAATACATTTCCGCATGCACGACAATATATAACTTTTGAGGCTGGCACGCCAGTTCTCTCCATTTAGTTTTTTCAATTTAGCGGCCAGAATCGCACGCGCGCACGCCGCCCCATGCTCCGGAGTCCTTGAACTATCGGCGTATTCTGAGCGAAACTATCAGCATGCCTCCTCGTACGCTGTTTGAGAAGATTTGGGACGCGCATCTGATCACCGCTCCCGGGACGCAGCCGGCGCTGATCTATATAGACCTGCACCTTGTGCATGAAGTGACTTCGCCGCAGGCCTTCGACGGGCTGCGCGTCAATGGACGCCGTCTCCGCCAGCCACTGCGCACGGTCGCAACCGTTGACCACAACATCCCCACCACTCCGCGCGGCCTTCCCATCGCCGACGCGATTGCGGCGAAACAAATCGAAGCGCTGCAAAAAAATTGCCGCGAGTTTGGCGTTCCCCTTTTCGATGTGGACTCGCCCGACCAGGGCATCGTCCACGTGATCGGCCCGGAACTCGGCCTCACCTTGCCGGGCATGACCATCGTCTGCGGCGACAGCCACACTTCGACCCACGGCGCGTTCGGAGCGTGGGCGGGGGGCATTGGGACCTCGGGAGTTGAACACGTGCTGTCCACGCAATGCCTACAGCAGGAAAAACCGAAGACCATGCAGATCCGCGTCAACGGAAAGCTGGGCAAGGGCGTGACGGCGAAAGATTTGGCGCTCGGAATTATCGGGCAGATCGGCACCGATGGCGCCACCGGATTCGTGATCGAGTACGCCGACGAGGCGGTGCGCGCCTTGTCCATGGAAGGCCGCATGACGCTCTGCAACATGAGCATCGAGGCGGGAGCGCGAGCCGGCATGGTCGCGCCCGACGAGACGACGTTCGCGTATGTCAACGGACGGCGCTTCGCGCCGAAAGGAAAAGCTTGGGAAGAAGCAGTCGCCTACTGGCGGACGCTGCCCAGCGATCCTGGGGCGAAATTCGACCGCGTGGTCGAAATTGACGCGGCGTCGCTCGCGCCCTTCGTGACATGGGGAACAAGTCCCGGGATGGTGGTCGCTGTGGACGGGCGCATTCCCGAGCTGAAGAGCTTCGTTGAGGAGGCCGACCGTCGCGCCGCCGAACAAGCACTCGCCTACATGGGCCTTGAACCCGGAATGCCAATCGAAGCCATTGCGGTGGATCGTGTGTTCATCGGGTCGTGCACGAATTCGCGCATCGAAGACTTGCGGGCGGCGGCGCGCGTGGCGAAAGGGCAGCATGTGCATCCGAAAGTTCGCGCCATGGTGGTGCCGGGTTCGCAGGCCATCAAGCGCGCGGCGGAGCAGGAAGGATTGCACCGCATTTTTCTCGCTGCCGGATTTGAATGGCGCGAGTCGGGATGCTCGATGTGTCTCGGCATGAATCCCGACATCCTGTTACCGGGCGAGCGCTGCGCTTCAACCAGCAACCGCAATTTCGAAGGCCGCCAGGGCCGAGGAGGACGTACCCACCTGGTCAGTCCCATGATGGCGGCAGCGGCCGCGATTGCGGGACACTTTACAGATATAAGGAAGTGGCGATTTTAGTAGTGCCGTGTGGGGACGGGGCTTCGCCCCGTCCAAGCGTGGCGAAGCCCCGCTTCCACACAGGGGAACCCGACTTTATGAAACCATTTCGCAAACACACCGGCATCGTTGTCCCACTCGACAAAGTCAACGTGGACACCGATCAGATCATTCCCAAGCAGTTCTTGAAGCGCATTGAGCGCACGGGATTCGGCCAGTACCTGTTCTACGACTGGCGCTTTCTCGCGGACGGAAGAAAGATCGACGATTTCATCCTGCACCAGCCGCGCTACGCCAAGGCATCGATCTTGGTCGCGGGGAAAAATTTCGGCTGCGGCTCCTCACGCGAACATGCCGTCTGGGCGCTCGAGGATTTCGGCTTCCGGGCGGTGATCGCGCCGTCCTTTGCCGACATCTTCGCCAACAACAGCCTGAGGAACGGCCTGCTGACGGTGCGGCTCAGCGAAGAACAAGTAGCGGAAATCATCCGCCGTTCGAAGGAGATCGGAAATTATCAGCTGACCGTCAATCTAGAAACGATGCAGGTGGAAGACGGGCAAGCCCAACGATTCGCCGCGACCTTCGCCGTGGATGAATCCTCGCGCCATTGCCTGCTCAACGGCTTGGACGAGATCGCCCTCTCGCTGCAGCACGAAGCGGAGATCGCGGCCTATGAAGCAACCCATCCCCTGCGCCCGGAGATGAAGGCGATTTTGCCGGTCTGACCCGCTGAAACTTCTCGATTCACCCGCTGTGCCGGATGTGCATCACGTCCCCATCCTGCACGATGTAATCCTTTCCTTCCAGACGCAACGTCCCCTTGGCCCGCGCATTTGCCTCGGAGCCCGCTTCCAGCAACTGGTCCCACCGAATCGTCTCGGCCCGTATGAAGTGTTTTTCCAGATCGGAGTGAATGGCGCCGGCGCCGTTCTGGGCGCGCGTATTCAGTGGGATCGTCCAGGCGCGGCATTCATCCTCGCCCGCCGTGAAAAACGAAATCAGTCCCAGCAGGTGATAGCTTTTGCGGATCAGCCGCGCGAGTCCGCTTTCCGTCAGTCCATAACTGCCAAGAAATTCCGCCGCGTCTTCGTCCGTCATCTCCGCCAGTTCCGCTTCCACCTTGCCGCAGATCGCGCTTGCCCCGGCATTCAAACGCCCGGCCACTTCCGTCAACTTGTATTTCTCGACCGCCGCTTCTAGGTCCTTGCCCAGCGATGTGCTTTCGCCGATATTGAGCACGTAGAGCATCGGCTTCTCGCTCAAAAACATGAAACCGCGGATCCGCTTCTTGTCCTCGGCGGTCATTTCCATTTCGCGCAGCGGCTTTTCCGTTTCGAGATGCGCTTTCGCCTTGATGAGCAGTTCGTTTTCTTTTTCCAGTTCCGGCGTCTTCATCTTTTTCAAATCTTTTTCCAGCCGCTCCAGCCGCTTTTCGATCTGTCCCAAATCGCTCACCATCAGATCGAACTCGACATTCTTGATGTCGCGCAGCGGGTCGATCGGGCCGACGTGCGGAATGGCGTCGTTTTCAAACACCCGCAGCACATGAATGAGCGCGTCCACCTGCCGCAGATGACCGATGTAGGCCGTCTTTTTCAGTGCGTCCTGGCCGATCGCGCCCACGTCCACGTACTCGACCGAAGCGTGCGTCAGCTTCTTCGGCTTGTAGAGCGCGGCCAGCTTGTCGAGACGTTCGTCCGGAACCTTTGCCACCCCGATGTGCGCCTCGCGCGGATTCGAAAACGCCTGCTCTGAAATATTGACTTTCGTCAGAATGCCAAACAGAGATGTCTTGCCGACTTGCGGCAGACCGATGATGCCAGTTTTCATGGGGGGCTCTCAGCTTTCAGTTCAATCAAAAGAATAAATCATAGCGCTCGATACGCAATGGAGAGCTGGGCGTCCTCGCCCGGTTTTCCATCGGCAATTCATTTCAGCGTTTGCGCGGTCGTGTACAACGCAACCAATCCCAGCAAAAGCACCGCTTCCTCGAATTTTTCCGACCACAAATGCAGACGGTCGAACTCCATGCGCAACGGATTGTCCAGTGGCACGTTATCCATCACGCCCACCTCGGCGCGAATGGCGTGCATCTTCGGAGAAATGGCGAACTGCGAGACCAGCGTCAGCAGCAGCATCAGCGCGATCAGAAGATGTCGCGCCCCGAGCGGCCGCGCGCTTCCCGCCGTCATGCGGTTATAGAACATGGACGCGATCAAAAAAACAATCCCGGAAACAATGCCCATGTAGTGCAGCAAATCGAGCGAGCGGCCTACGATCGCCCCCGCCATGTGGCGTGTCGGGAGAAGTCCAGGCGAAAAAACGGTAGGCGCGAGCACGAATGCAAGAAAAATCACTCCGCCCAGCCAAACCACCAGCGATAAGATCATGAGGAACCGGAGAAATGGCATGAGCGAGATTATAGAACTCCCGGAGGCGATTCTCCGGGTGCGGCCTCGGGCGAGTAAACTCGGCCGTGGATCTGCTCGTGTATTCGTTCACCTTGCACTTCAATCCCACGAGCAATGACGGCAAGCTCCGATCGCATCGTAAGCAACCGGAATAACTTCCGCAATCATGGTTGGAGTTTAACTGAGAACTGAGAACTGACAGCTAACGACTACACCGGCACCGGTACGCTCTCCACGATCTCGCGCAGCACTTGCTCGGCCTGCTCGGACTTTTTCAGCGTCGAAGCGTAGAGCGGGCTAACGACTACGCGGTGGGCGAAGACGGAGACGACCAGGGGTTTGAAATCTTCGGGAGTACAGTAATCGCGACCGTCGAGGAAGGCCATTGCCTGGGCGGCGCGGTAGAGCATCTGCGAGCCTCGCGGAGATACTCCGAGCGATAGATACTCCGACTCGCGCGTCTTGCCCACGATATTCAACATATAAGTGATGAGCGATTCGTCCACGTGGACTTGCGCGACGGCTTGCTGGATTTCAACTACGTCGGTCGCATTGAGTGCGGGGCGCAGGTTTTCGAGCTGGGCGGCGCCGGCTTCGTCGCGCAGAATTTCGCGCTCGGCGTTGCCTTCGGGATATCCCATGCGGACCCGCATCAGAAAACGGTCAAGCTGCGACTCGGGCAAGGGATAAGTGCCGTGGTGCTCGATGGGATTCTGCGTGGCAATTACTAAGAACGGTTGCGGCAGCGGATAAGAATGAGCGTCGATGGTAACTTGGCCCTCGTTCATGGCTTCGAGCAGGGCGGACTGCGTCTTAGGAGTGGTGCGGTTGATTTCATCGGCTAGCAGGACATTGGCGAAGACGGGCCCGCGCTTGAATTCGAATTTCTGTTCGATGGCGGAGTAAATCGAAATGCCCAGCACGTCGGAGGGCAACATGTCGCTGGTGAACTGTATGCGCTGAAAGGTGCAGTCGATGGCGCGGGCAAGCGCCTGTCCAAGCGTGGTCTTGCCCACTCCGGGGACGCCTTCAATCAATAGATGCCCTTTGGCGAAGATGGAAACCAGGGCAAGGCGGAGCACATCGTCTTTGCCGCGAATCACGCGGCGCAGACTGTTCTCCAGTTCCGCCGCGCGGCGCGAGCTTGCCACCAGAGTTTCGAGAGCCATTGTTGCCGATTCTACTATGTGAGCGGAGCGAGCAGGGGTTACGGCGGTCATGTCAGCAGTCAGCACTCAGCAGTCAGCCACAAAATCTGATTGCTGAATGCTGATTGCTCATTTTACTTTATGAATTCCGCTGGCCTTCCCGTCAACCGCTCGATTCGTTTTGCGGTTGACGGATGCGTCGAAAACAGATTGCCGAAACTCATCCCTCCTAGGAACGGCGCAATGATGAATAAATGCGCGGTGGACGGGCTCGCCAACAGCGGACGCTGCCGGGAATAGGTGTCAATTTTCGCGAGAGCGCTGGCCAGAGCGTAGGGATTGCCAGTCCAGTGGGCTCCCGTGTCGTCCGCTCCGTATTCGCGGGAGCGCGAGACAGCGAGTTGAATCATCATCGCCGCGAATGGCGCGAGGAACATCATGGCAATGGCTGCGATGCCTCCACCGTTGCGATCGTCGCGGCTGCCTCTCATGCCGCCAAAAATCATGGCCCACTTGGCCATCGACGCGAGGTAAGTGATAGCGCCGGCCAAAGTTGCCGCGATCGAACTGAGGAGGATATCGCGATTGCGCACATGCCCGAGTTCATGCGCCAGCACGCCTTCGAGTTCTTCGTCGTTGAGCAGTCCGAGGATGCCCTGGGTTACGGCGACGGACGCGTGGTTCGGATTGCGTCCGGTGGCAAAAGCGTTGGGCGAGTCGGTCGGGATGACATAGACCTTCGGCATCGGCAGGCCGACTTTTTGCGCTAGGCGTTCGACGATGTTATAGACGCGCGGCAAATCTTCGCGGCTGACAGGCTGGGCGCGGTAAGTGGCAAGCGCAATCTTGTCGGAGAAAAAGTAGGAAACGAAATTCAGGACGGCGGCGAAAGCCAGCGCCATCAGCATCCCATTCTGCCCGCCCAAAGCGCGTCCGGCCAGCATGAGCAGCAGCGTCATGCCGGTAAGCAGAAGTGTGGTCTTGAATATGTTGCTCATAAGTATTGCCTCAGTGTATCTCAGTACATTAGATGCCGGCCGTCGGCCATTGGCTTTTGTGTGGGGACGGGGCGGAGCCTGCCCTGAGCGGAGCCGAAGGGCCCCGTCCAAGCGGGGCGTAGCCCCGCTACCACATGCTTTATCCTTGCCGTTTCAGCGCCCGCTCCAGTGTCTGGTCAAGGGCCGCCTTGGCTTTTTCGTAATCCGCTGGCGTGATTTTGCCTTGTTTTCTTTCCAACTCAAGCTGAAATAATTCTTCCTTTAGCGATTCGAGCAGCATTGACGATGATGATGATGATGATGACGATGACGATTTTGCCGCGGGAGCGGTGGCCGCAACCGGAGTCGCACGGAGCGCTGCATTGGAAGCGCTCGATGCCGCCGCGACTGCCGTCAGCGGCTTTCGTTTCGTGACCATCCATCCGCCGATGAAAAGCAGCACGCCGAATCCGCCGAGGATATACCAGCGATATTCCTGCAGAGCGTCAGGCGCCTCGATGGGCGCGCCAAGTCCGCCGCCGGGACGATTGTCACTAGAATTACCGTCGCGTCCCTGCGTTGGCATCTGGTCCTGCTCTTGGCCCGCGCCCGAAGCCGCTGCTCCAGACGACTCGGCAAAAACTCCGTTGCCCTTCAGCGTGAAGCCGAGCGCCTGCCCGATCTTCGTCTGCTGCGCGACTTCTACGTTGCTATCGCTCTGGTTAGGATCTTGCATGGACTGGAAGCTCGACGCATTCGCGGCCTGGAACTGCATCGTCTTGGGGAGCATGACGACAACGTGCTCGGCGGGATAGAGCGGCTTGGGATCGAAATTGATCTCGCCCGAGTAGGGCAGCGTGTACTCCAACTGAAACTGCGTTTCACCGGGGCGCAGCGGGAAGGCAATGGCGTAACGGTTTTTTTCGGATTCAGGCGTGGCGTCGGCGCTGATCGGCTGGCCGTTCGGAGCGCGGGCCTGCAGTTGTTCGATCTTTGCGCCAGCGGGCAGATTGAACTCGAAGTTGCGATCGCCCATCTGCGTCTTCGCGGGAGAAGACGTGTTGCTGACGACGAACAGGCGCACACCTTGCATCGTTCCGCCATCGGCCTGAAAGCGCATGACGTCGGCGGTCACGCTGAGCCCAGCGACTTTTTCCGCAACGTCATACACCTCGACCTCGGTTGATATGTCGACCGAGTTAGTTCCGGGAGGCGCCATCTGATGATAACTAACTCCCTGATGCACGGCGCGAATCAGATGTGGCTCGGCGCTATTTGTAAGTTTGAAGCTGAATTTTCCGCGGCTGTCGGCCTTGGTGCTGGCGACCACATCCATGCCGTTCGCGATATTGATGAGGATAACTTCATCGCCCGCCGCGGGCTTGCCGGTCGTGCCGTTGGTGACGGTGCCAGAAAGCGTCTGAGCGGCGGACGAAGCGACCGCTAGCGAGAGGATAGCGCCCAGTAGGGCGGACTGTGCGAGCTTTCTCAAAACAACTCCTTGTTCATGATTTAACTTTATATCCCCTAACCTTATGAAAATGCTTCCAGCGGACAAAATCTGCCAGACCGGCCAGATCAGGGAAAAGAGTTCTTTTTGACACACCGAGCTGTGCTAAATCACGCAAAAGCGATTCGATATCATCAACATCAAACCTGATCTGCGTAAGACGCAACTCCTCGATGCCAGAGCAATCTTCAAGCTGCTCTAAGCGAAGTTGTTGTTCAATAAGGTCTTGATTTTCACCAAAAATGATGAACCGCCCTTCCTGCGCAGCAACCCGAGGGTGCATTGCTGGCGGCTCGATTGGCATAGCATGGCCAGGGAGTAGAGCTTTCGAGTCATCCATCTTTACAAGGAGTGTCTCTAATGGAGGAATATATCTGACCGCATCGTCAGAACACGCAAGCAAAGGACTGCCCCATTCGCTACTCAGACGATCCGCGAGCCAATATGCATCAACCATCCAGACGGCAATATTGGCTGTAGATGCTGAACTATCTTCGCTAGTCTCCTCTAGCTTTCGATGAAACTCGTCGAGTGGAAAAAAGAGAGCGGCAAGTGCATTCGTAGTCCAATCAAGCAGCCTTGTTGGGACACCATGATGCTGCATCAGGAAGTACCAGTCAATTGCTGTCTTGGCTTGGTTGGATTCGTTTAGAAGATGGCCGTAGCTTGTGAAATCTATCCTTAATTCATGCTCCAGTTCAAAGAGTTCATCGAAGAGATTGGCTTCCTCATCAGAGGGGATTGGACTTCCGGATTGCTTATGTAGATACTTTCTTGTGCCCTTACGATAGAGTCCTGGCCGCAAGCTGAGGTCGCAATTATGATGTCCGCGAAACCAAATCTGTCCAACGATTCGAACATTATTTAGAATGAACTCCTCATTGCACTCTTTGTCTTTCCAGTCTTCCTCCTGCCATCGTTCCGAAGTGGTTCGAATAGCCTTGAGATAGTCCTCAATACTTTTGACTGGGGCAGGGAACCCTTTAGCTTCGAGGAGATTCTTGATGGTTTCAAGACGTGGCTTTTGGATATTGGGGGGACTTTCACTCATGAGCATCCCTTCCTTGCGTAGTCATTCTACCCCATTCAGGATGAGGCTACTGATTAGTAACGGGTCATTCAGAAGCAATCCGTGTGCGGAATAAGCTATTGATGTATCAGGCACTTACACCACCTGCTCCTCTGCCTGTTCCAGCCGCGCAATCTCCGCCATGATCGCAGCCGCTTCCTCTTCGAGCGACGCGCGCATGGATTGATAGTCCGCATCCGGGACCTTGCCCGCCTTGTATTCGAAATTCAGATCGCGCAGGTTCTCGTAGACCGCTTCCTTGCGCTCACGGAGATAGCCGAGCCGCGTCTTTTCTTCTCCCGCGTAAACCTCGCCGGGAAAAAAGAAAATGTAATAGAGAGACGCTATCGTCATGACGGCGCAGAAAAAAATAATCATCATCATAAGTCGGTCTCCTTGCGGGCCCGCTCGCGAAACTCGTCAAGCTCGCTGCCATGTGAAATGGCGATGCCATCGGCGAGCGCCGGCGCGGGCCGGTTCTTCCACGAGCGCACTACGTAAACGACGAACGCGATGCCCAGCGCCAGCGCGACGAAGGGCATGATCCAGGCCACGCGATTGAAGCCCGTGGCTGTGGGCGCGGCGATCACGGTCGGCCCGTATTCCTGCACGAAGCCTTGCAGGATGAGATCGTCGTTATCACCTCGGTCGAGCGCGGCCAGCAGTTCATTGCGCATCTTCTCCGACTCTTGGCAGCCGACGTGATTGCATTCGAGCAACACCTGGCCGCATCCGCAGGTACACATCAAGCGATGCCCCAGGTCTTTGAAGCGCGCGTCTGTATCGCCAGCGCCGAGAAATAGGAAGATGGCTGTGGCGATGAAGAGAGTCTGGAATGCGCGGCGGACGGGCTTTTCAGGCATAGGCCAAAACGGTGGCGTCGGCCGCTGGCCCGCAGCGGCTAAAGCCGATGAGGTAGGGGCGACTGCTGCGGCACGACTGATGTTGTGCCCTTCCCAAAATCTTCTATTAGAAGCTTTCATCTCAGTCTCCTCCCCCCGCCTGCGCCGGAACGCGGACCGCCGCAATTGTCGCAACCTGCACAGCAGCGGCATTCGGCACCAGCGCAACGATAGTCCCGAAGACCATGATGACCAGTCCGATCCAAATCCACGGCACCAGCGGATTCACATGCGCCTTAATGATGGGTTGTCCCGTGGTATCGTTCCTGCCTTCATAGACAAGATAGAGGTCGCTCACCAGAAAATAATCCTGGAGGAAGCTCGGGTAAATCTGCGGCAGCGTCTGCGGCTGTCCACTCGACTTATAGAAGCGGCGCTCGGGATACATGGTCGTGATCAGCTTGCCGCCGCGCAACACGCTGATGATCGCCGATTCGCTCGCGTAGTTGGGATTGTCGTCTTGCGTGTACGACTGGCAAACCAGCGTGTAAGGGCCAATGGAAATCTTGTCGCCAAAGCCCATTTCTTTTTCAATTTCCTTATTGAAAGGCGTGCCGAGGATTCCGATGACAACCAACGCCACGCCGAAGTGGACAATGTATCCGCCATAACGCCGCGTGTTTCTGTGGCACAGGTGGATCATGGCGGAGATCAGATTCTGCCCGCTTTTGCCGGCGATGACGCGTCCTCCGCGCAGAAACTCGGCGATCACTGTAAAGATCACCAGCGCCGCGAGCACGGCGGCCATGGTTGCGTAAAAGAAAGAAGGATCTTCCCATGGACGCACGCCAAACAGAATCATCACGCCGCCGATAGCGAGCGAACCCAGCGCGGGAAGCAAAAAATTCCTCTTGAGGCTTTCGACAGAGGTCTTACGCCAGGCCAGCAGCGGCCCAACAGCAGTGAGCAACAGAAGCAGCAAGGCAACCGGGACCGCTACGCGATTGAAGAACGGCGGCCCCACCGTGACTTTGTGTCCCTGCGCGAATTCCGAAAGGATCGGGAAAAATGTCCCCCACAATATGGTGAAGCAGACGACCAGCAAGAGCAGATTGTTGAACAGGAAACTGGATTCGCGCGAGACCAGCGACTCCAGCTTGTGCTCGCTCCTGAGGTGCGACCGGTTCGCCACCAGGAAAAATGTGCAGACCGCCAGGGTCAGCAAAATAAACACCAGAAACCAGGTGCCGATCGAAGATTGTGCAAAAGCGTGTACCGAACTGATCACACCCGAACGCGTGAGGAACGTCCCGAGCATACACAGCAAAAACGTCGCGAAGATCAGCGACATGTTCCAGACTTTCAACATGCCGCGTTTTTCCTGCATCATCACAGAATGCAGAAACGCCGTGCCCGTGAGCCAGGGCATGAGCGAAGCATTTTCCACCGGGTCCCATCCCCAGTAGCCGCCCCATCCCAGTACCGCGTAAGCCCAGTGCGCGCCCAGAAAAATTCCGATGGTGAGAAAACACCACGTCACCATCGTCCAACGGCGGGTGATGTGGATCCATTTCTCGCCGGGATACTTCATGATGAGCGCCCCCAGCGCAAACGCAAAGGGAACGGTAAAACCGACGTATCCGAGATACAGCATCGGCGGATGTATGACCATCTCGGGATATTGCAAGAGCGGATTCAGCCCGGTGCCATCCGCGGGCAGCCCGCCCTGCATGATGGCAAATGGGTGCGCCGCAAAATTCAGAATCAGCAGAAAGAAAACTTGCACCGCCGCGATCACCACCGATGCATACGCGAACAACCGCGGATCGGTCTTGTAACGCAAGCGCAGAACGTATCCGTAGCCGGCCATGAGCAGCGACCAGAACAACAACGACCCTTCCTGCCCCGACCACAGCACGGCGAACTTATACGCGGCCGGCAAGTCGCGATTGCTGTGATGAAAAATGTAGGCGATGGAGAAGTCGTTGTTGAACGCGGCCATGACAAGCACGACGCCCGCCAGCAGCACTGCGGCGAACGTAGCGATTCCGGCGCGGCGCGCAGTCTCTCCGAGACGGGCCCAAGCCGCATCCCGGCTGAACAACGCCAAAAAGCCTGCCATGAAAGAATACGCACTCAGGCCCAGCGCGATCAACAGCGCAAAGCTTCCGATTTGTGACATTCCAGGGCCCCCACAGTATCGTTATCGTATTTTTTCAGAGAAGCGGACGCTACGCAATCCACCGGACGCCGAGAATCGGTCAGCATCTGTTTGCGAGGCAATATTGGGGTGTCCCGCAAATTCGTGATATAAAAACACTTTGTCATCCTGAGCGAAGCGAAGTATTGATTGACAATCCAAATTGATGCTGCGAACTTACGGGGCAGACCGCTGCCTACCGCGATTTCTCCAGTGCGTAGCCCTTTTCGCGCCATTCGCGGATCCCGCCGTCCATGGAAATGACATTCGTGTATCCCATCTTCTGCAGGTTATCGGCGGCCAGCGCGGAACGGAACCCGCCGCCACAATAAAGGACAAGCTCAGTCTGCAGGCCGGGATACGCGCCTTCAATGTCACGCTCGATGATGCCCTTGCCCAGGTGGACGGCTCCGGGCAGGTGGTCGGCGTCGAATTCGCGGTCTTCGCGCACATCGACAAGGACGAATTTCTCGCCGCGATCGAGCCGCCCTTTCACTTCGTCAACGCTGGTCTCGCGGACGCGCTGCTTCGCGTCCTCGACAATCTTCAAAAAACGCGGTGGATGCTGATGAGCCATGTTCGTCGTCTCCCATCGGTCGTCGAATGTCAACTGAGAATGATAGCAGGCGGCCGCAGCCCCACGGTTTTCCCTGTGTTCCGGAGCTTGCCCTGCGCGAAGCGAAGGGTACCCCTTGTGGTTGATTCCGTTTTGATGGCGAGAGTCCGAGCCACCGCAACAGCCTGCTGAAATGCGCGCTTGCGGATAAAATCAAAACAGCGCTCTATGAACCTCATCATCCGCCAGTCTCGCATTCATTCCTATGGTTGCTACACCACGCGCCCGATTCGCAAAGGCACGCTGATCGTGGAATACGTGGGCGAGCGCCTCACCTACGAACAGGCCGAAGATCTTTACGACGACTTTGAGAACACCTATCTGTTCGGCCTCGACGGCGGCAAACGCATCATCGACGGCTTCGGCGTGGCCGCCTTCGTCAATCATTCCTGCCAGCCCAACTGCGAGACCGATCAGATCCGGGGCAAAATGTGGATCATCGCGCTCCGCGATATCGCGGCCGGAGAAGAATTGACCTACGATTACAACCTCTACGACAGCGAGGATAATGCCCCCTGTTTATGCGGGTCCCATCGCTGCCGCGGAAGTCTGTATTCGGCCGAGCACCTGCGAAAGCTCGCTAGGAATCGCGCCAAAACCATGGCAGCCTAGAACAAATGTGTGCGTGATTGGGCAACCCGGTGGAACGGACCATGGAGAATCCGGTCCCGTAGGGGCGAACCAGCTTGGCCCAGCGGTTCAACGCTGGAAGAAGCTTTTTCAGCAGCCTGCCAGAAACTCAAGACCGCTTGTTTCGCCTCATTTCGTTGTTTTCGACATAGGATATCCCGCCTCATCGAGTAACCGGGCAAATGCAGACCGCGGTCCTTTGTCTGGCGTAGCTGGTCGCGACCCGTGGTGCAGCGCAACAATCCGCCATCCGCTGGATCGAGACAGGAGACGAATACTACCCTTACGCGCCATATCCGCAGCAAGGACGCTGGATGTTTTCGGCCTCGGTCTGCCCGACGCGTGCTGGAAAAGATGTACCGCCGCAACTCGGAAGAGCTGTTTGCGCGATTCAAGGGCGCGGAGCGAGGCGCCGGACAAGGCATTTCCGGCGGGGCCCCACTCACGTCAACCACACAGGGAAAGCCATTGCTCGAGCAACGGCCAAAGAAAAAATTCCCTGCGTTCCCCTGTGTCCTCCGTGAGGAAGATTTTAACTGCTTGGAAACCCTTGACAATTCCACTGACCATCGACGAAAGTTAATTTCTAAACAAATCGAAACATCATGCCTTCGAACGTTCTCCTCAACGAAGAACGCCGCCGTCAAATCCTTGAGGTCCTGCATCGCGACGGTCGCGTGCTGGTCAAGGACCTGGCCCGGGATTTCCGCATTTCGCAGATCACAATCCGCAAAGATCTCGAGTCCCTCGACGGCCAGGGTCTTATTCACCGTACCCACGGCGGCGCGCTGCCAGTGCAAGCCGGCACTCTGCTTGATCCAAACCTGCGCGAGAAAGAGAATCTCCACCGCGTCCAAAAAACGCAGATTGCCCACGCCGCCACGCGCCTGGTGGAAGAAGGGCAGTCGGTGTTACTCGATTCCGGATCGACGACCACAGCCATCGCGTGCGCCCTGAAAAACATGGCGCGGATCACCGTAATCACCAACGCGATCAACATCGCGGCGGAGTTGACCGGAACGCGCATCGAAATCATCCTGACCGGAGGCACGCTGCGCAACAATTCTTTCTCTTTGGTCGGTCCGCTGGCCGAGTGGACTTTGCGCCAGCTCAGCGCCGACATTTTGTTTCTCGGCGTCGATGGCTTCGACACCAAGGCCGGCCTTTTCACTCCGAATTTATTGGAGTCCGAAGTAAACCGGACGATGGTCAAAATCGCCCGCAGGACAATCGCGGTTTGCGACTCCAGCAAGTTCGGCCGTCGCAGCCTGTGTAACATTGTGCCAATCACCGCCATTCATGAAGTAATTACCGACAAACAAATTCCGAAGTCGGATTTGCACGCGCTAAAAGAAGCAGGAGTAAAAGTCACTTTGGTATAAAGAGGAGTTCGATAAACTTCATGAAATCGACGGAAATCATAGAACCAAGCCGGCGCTCGCTGAGCGAGATTTTTCCCAACCCCAGTGCATCACCGCCCCCTGCAAAAAACGCAAGGAGCGGGGCACCCAAGGTTCATTAAGAGAAGCTGTTCCAAAGGCAGGGACCCGGCGGACTGAGGACGCTGGAAGCTTTTGGGGTGGGAGACGGGAATTGAACCCGCAACCGTCGGAGCCACAGTCCGATGCTCTACCAGTTGAGCTACTCCCACCGCAGAGTACGATTATAGCAATTGCGGCGGGACTGCGGTTCTCGTAGGCGCGCCCGCTACGACCTTCCCACACCCATGTACTGGAACCCCATGGCGCGGAGACGCGAGGAGTCGAGCAGGTTTTTGGTGTCAATGATGATCGGTCGTTTCACCAGGTGGCGGATCTTGGTGAAATCCAGCGCCCGGAACTCAGGCCAGCCGGTGGCGACGACTAGCGCGTCCACTCCTTCAGCGACCCCGTAGGCGGATTCGCAGTACCTCACCGTGCCGTTCAGTTGCAGTCGCGCATCGGGAATGGCAACCGGATCGTAGGCCCGCACGCGCGCTCCCCCGGCGAGCAAGTTCTGCGCCAGTTGAATGGACGCCGAACCCGCAACCGAGTTGGTGTTCGGCTTGAAGGCCAATCCCAAAATACCTACATCTTTATTGCGCACGGTATCGATCGCATCGGACACTTTCTGCAAGAGCCGGTTCGCCAGATCCAGATTCACTTCGCGGGCGGCATTCAGCACTCTCAGGTCGACGCGGTTCTCTCGCGCCAGTCCGGTCAGCGACTCCATGTCGCTCTCGGCGAAAATGCCGCCCATGCCGGCGCCGGGTTGCAGGCAGCGCGGCGCGATTTTCTTGTCCAGCCCCAGCGCGAGCGAGAGGCTCACGGCATCGGCGTTCACGTGTTCGCAGAGGCTGGCAATTTCGTTGATAAACGAAATCTTGGTCGCCACAAACGCGGTGGTCGCTTCGCGCGCCAACTCCGCCGTCTCGTAATTCGTGACCAGCACCGGGACCCCACGCATGACCAGCGAATGGAAAATTTGTTTCAGTGAAGATACGGCCTCACTCGAAGGCGTTCCGAGAATGATCCGGTCGGGCCAATTGAAGTCTTCGACCGCGCATCCGTTGGTGAAGAACATCGGCTGGCATACCAGCAGGCTCTTCAGCCCTTTTTCCTTCAGAATATTTTCAATCTTGGTGGTCGAACCAACCCGGCCCGGCGTGACGATCGACAACACCTGGAATCGGCCCGCCGCGCCCGCCAAGCGGACTACGAGTTCTTCCAATCCTTGCGGAGAATCTTCGGCGAGAAAAATTACTTGCGCTTTGCGCGCCAATTCCTCCGGGTCCACCGAATACAACAGCCGTCCCGAACGCACGTTGCGCCGGATTACTTCCTGAAGATTTTTTTCATAAAAGGGAATGTTGCCCTTCGCCACGTCCATAATGCGGCTGGCATCGGCATGGCAGCAGCAAACTGGCGTGCCGAAATCCGCGAGGCAGGCGGAGATGACAGTAGCGAGGTAGCCGGATCCATAAACCCCGATTTGCATATGCTCTCTTCCGATCGAAATCGCGATCCAACCCGCAGCCTGGGATCCGGCGCTTGCTGTGCAGCCCGTTACATCTATGCTAACCCGTCCAAGGGACTTAGCAACGGCCAGAAAGTACATGTACTGCCGCTCAGCGAAACTGGCCGCTGGATACGGGTTTTGAGGGGGTTTTGCGGAGTTTATTACGGGGCTTGTTCTGGATCTTAATCTCGGACTACAACTTTGAGGACAATGGGCCGCGTCCCAATGGCAGCGGTGCCACATCCTGCCAGCAACTGCCGTTTTCGCGGACGAACATCAACTCCTCCACCTGGACGTGGCGCTTGCCCGGAAACCGCGCCCAGCGCTCTCGCGCCACCATGCACGCCGCACGCGCCTGCTCATCCTGTTCCGTTTTCACAATCGTGAGATGCGGAGTATAGGGCCAACTCTCCTGGCAACGCAGCCCCTCGCCGCAGAATCGATCGTGCAGTTCGCGCATCCGATCGGCCGCCTGCTTGACTTCGATAAACACCGTCGGAGTCGTCGGCAGAAATGTTTCCACGTCTCCCAAGTCGACGCTGAACGGGACCACGCGGCCACAAGCCTCTCGCAGAAATTCCAGCGCGGCCGCTTCGCTTCCGGTCAGCTCGCGCGGAGGAAGGATCGTGAGATGGGCCGGCATGTGCGGCAAAGTCGGGTGGAGTTCCCGGCGCAGTTGTTCCACGAACTCGCCCACCGGATTGCGTACGTAGTTGACCAACGCGTAGCGTGAACTAGGCATGACTTCCGAAGAGAAAATTATAGCCTGAGGGCGGCATGTGGGGGCAGTCAGTCCAACTTCTGCGAATGTGACGAAGGTCACCTGCAGCGCATCGTTTATAATCGAATCTCATAAAATTGACGACCGTGAACCGAACGACAGTCGGGGCGTAGCGCAGCCTGGTAGCGCACCTGCCTTGGGCGCAGGGGGTCCGCGGTTCAAATCCGCGCGCCCCGACCAATTACTTCTCTCTTTTCAATTCACCGCGTCCGGCGTGGATTGATTCAACTCTGAAACTTGGACCCATTGGGATCCAAATACCAGCCTCTCGACACTTCCCAAGCAAGAAACCAGTCAGGGTCGATAGGCCCCCTCAAGCTTTGGTAGTGATCGAGGAATCTAGAGGGGCACAGCGCTGCAACGCCGTTGAGTTCTGCGACGGAGCCCGGCCGACTACAGTTGGGCACGTATCCACGGAGGGGTCGGGGCTGTTGTTTCTGCACCTGCGAGGTGCGGAATGCCTTTACGATAGAGGTGTGATCAAGCCCAGGGAACCTCCTCCCACGGAATTTCCTTCAGATAAGAGAAAAAATGAGAGCCGTTGCGTCGTAAAGGACCATAACGGACCTCGACTAACTCATGGACCGCCTGCCGCGTCCATAAGGCATAACTCAGCTTCCATATGGTCCGGCGTCCGGTCTGGGATCAGACCTTGAACGGCAAGCTCCTGCTCCGGCGACAGGAGACACCCGGAACCTTTGGGCCGGTGACCGTGCTTGACCTTGACCGCCGCCCAACCACCACGGCAATAGGCCTGATGCGCCTGCACCACCGTGCGCGTTGACAATTCGCACTATCGTGCCGTCTCGCGCACGGAAATCCGCGCTAGAGCCTGTTATTAACTTAGAATGTAAGTCATTGAATACGAGTGACTTGCATGGATTTGGTGATGTCTTGTCATGCGCTGCATCTGATTGAATAAGCAAGACTTATGCAAAGTCATTAACAGCCTCTAGACGCAGCTTGACAGCCTGTCGTCGCCGCTCGTTCAGGGCTGCTTCCGGCAACTTCCGTGAATCGATCTTTCCCAGGCCTTGTTCGATGCAAAAAAGTCGGAAATATTGTATTCGCTTAGGGCCAGGTCAGTAAGTCGTGTTATTGAGGCGAGGTTGCCCGGGACAATCGATTCCGAGCCAGTTCTTCGATGGCGGGAATGGATTTGGGCTCGGTCACAGTGGAAACGGGCGGCATGGTCCCATTCGCAAAGTACTTGGCCATCATTTCAACCGCGATCGCGGCCATCGAAGGGCTGAATACGGTGGCGGTCAGAATGCCGAGGCGAACCCATACCTGACCTGTTTTGGGCATGCCGTCGATACCCAGGAACGGGATCTTCAGCCAGGACTTGGGCAGTTCATGAGCGCACCCCTCGAAAGCCTTGCGGGCGCCGAGGGCCATGGAATCGTCCTGGGCGCACACCGCCGCGATCTCGGCCTCGCGAGAGGTAGAAAGTTGGAGCCAGGCAGTGACGGCCTTTTGCGAACTCGCTTCGGTCCAGTGGGCGCGGATAACACGCAAAAGTACGTTACTCGGTTTTGTCTCCAGCAGGCCAGTGTGTCGCTGCTCGGCGGCGAGGCTATGGCTGGGACCCTGAATGTAGAGGACCAATCCTCCCGTCGGCAGCAGGGCGGCGAGCTGACGCCCCTGGATACGGCCGATTCCCGCATGGTCGGAGGTGACGACAAAAGCGGGCACGCGATAGGTCGCGCGAAGCTCGTCGAGATAGTCGGCGGTGCGGCTCAGAAGGGCCCAGCCGATGCCCTTGGCGGCGGCGGCGCGGGCCACTTGGGGAAACATGGTGTACCCAACTGGTTCGAAAATGATGGCGTTGGGACGAAGATCGTCCGTGGCTCCGATTCTCTTGAGGATTTCCTGGCTTTGCAGACTGCTGTCATCCCGCGCGCAAAGGACCTCGATATCCACTCCGGCCTTGCTGGCTGCTTGGCGCGCAGATGCCACCTGCTCGATCTGGAAATCGTTGTTGTCGTTATGCACCGAAAGCAGGAAGCGCGGCTTGGTCATGGAGGCAGCCCGAACCTGAACGCATTATACGCCGAGTGGCATTGAACACAATGCGTTACGAAGGTACTTGGGGCTTGCCGTTGTGGATTGGGACGAGTCCGGATTTGGGAGTTCATGGGATAATGAGGCCGAGGGCCCGTAGCTCAACGGTTAGAGCAGCAGACTCATAATCTGTTGGTTCCTGGTTCGAATCCAGGCGGGCCCACCAAAGCCGATCGAACACGCGGAGGCTCAATTTTCTTTATTTGGGGCGTGAGTGCAAACGCCTAATTTCGACAGTCACTCAGGAATAACCAGCACGTGCGCCGTACGCGAAGAGAGAAAAGCGGCGATCTACGTGCGGCGTGCGCGAGCGAGCGGGCGAAGCCGAGGGCTTCACGTTCGAGGGAAAAGAGCGACTCGCAGAAGTACAGAAAAGCCAGCTACGAAACAGCTTCCAGCAAGGCCGGCACGCAGCAGCTAAGAACTTAAAGGGGCTTATTCAGGATGACAAACTAATGGTGAATATTGAACTCTTTTTTCCTGCGTGCGCTGCGCATCGGAAAGAGGGATAATCCTCCTGCGTTGTGGAGGAACTTTTATGGCACTGGAAAAGGCAAACAAGGTAGTTGTGGCCTGTCTGGATGGACGGCGCTTAAAGGGACACGTCTACGATTTTTCCGCTCTCAAGGATCGTTGCCGCCTTTTTCCAGAAGCGGACTCTCCCCAACATCTGGGCGCCGACTTGGCGTTCAAGGACCTGAAGGCGATCTTTTTTGTGAAAGACTTCGCCGGGCACTCTGTGCACCACGACCTCAACGACCTCAGCCCCGGACGCGGTCGCGTCCTGGAAGTCACGTTTCACGACGGCGAGAAGATTGTCGGGACGACCGAGGCCTTCAACCCCCAGCGCACCGGCTTCTTCATTTTTCCTGTCGACCCAGACAGCAACAACATCCGGATCTTTGTCGTCACCAAGAACGCGCGCGAGGTCAAACGCCTCTAAAGTAGTACAGAGTCGGGCCGCCCAGTTCAGATATAGAAAACTCTTTCGAGATATACTTCTCTGCAAAAGATAGGGCACCCGGCAGTATAAGTACGGATCATGAAACACGCTCACACGAACATTCTCGCAACATCCGGCCTGCTTGCGTTGATGGCACTTCATGCAAGTGCTTCCCACGCTCAAGTGCAGTTCTCCGCAGAAATGGCCTTCCGTCGTCTTTACGGTAACTACGATCCCCAGTCAAAAACAGCCATCTGGAAAGATTTCTCTTTCCCCAAGACAGGCGAGGAGGAGGAGCGAAATCGATTCATTTGTGAAACCGATGAAGAGCCTCTCACAGTGCGAGTACTGTTGGACAAAGAGGTAAAAGAGAGTGAAGTTGCAAAGCACTACTTTGTGACATGGGCTTCGCCAACATCGTGGGGAGAGGGAAGCGGTCGCCAATGCAATATCGTTGTCGGAGCCACCGTCTTTGCGAAGCGAGGGGGCAAGTGGGACGTAGAGAGCTCCAATAGATATTTAGCATCTGCTGGTACATACGGAGGCCCGCCTGAGCGGGTGGAATTCGTGCGGATTGGACCGCAGAAGCACGGTGTCATATTGGAAACTTCAGATTTGAATCAAGGTTATAGCGGCACGAGCGCAAAGCTCATAATGCCCTTGGGAATGGACTTCCGGGAGGTATGGGGAGAGAACATCTCTAGGGATAACGCCGGTGCTTGTAGCGATGATGAACAGGAGAGGAATGAACGCGGCATTTCAGAAAGATGTTACCAGTCTTATGCAACGTACCAGTTCGTTCACGGCAGCAATGCGGAGTATTTCGACATCCTGGTAGTTTCCCAAGGGACATCTGCCGATTCTGAGCGGAAAATAGTGTCCGCGAATTGGAAAAAGCTATATCGCTTTATCGACGGTGAGTACAAACTTAGCAATACTGTCCCGACCAGTCCGGCAAACAACCAGACAAGCAGCAAGGCGAAACGGTCCGCTCTGCCTCGCTTTGCAGATTTTACGGATTATAAGGTTGCCGAAGAATGGGCGGCGGCTCCCGCGAAATTGCGACTAGAGAACCGCTCGGACAGGATGTTCCGATCCCAGTTCCTTTGGGCTTTACGCCGACGTCCGAATTTTGCCGGACATTACCGTGTCGCGACCTGGGGCTGCGGAACTCAGTGCATGGCTGGAGGAATCGTGGATCTCGCTACTGGCCAACTTCATCCCCTGCCTGGCTCTCTCGGAACAACCGGTTGGGAGAAGTGGATGTTCTGTGTCTCTTTGTTTGGCGACTCGGCAATCGCTAAAGCCGTGAAGACGCGCGTTGACAGCCGCTTGCTCATCATAAGGTGTGCAGATGCGACCGGGCGGGACGACGGAAGTTATGAACACACTTCCTACTTCGCTTTCGAGGACAACACATTCCGAAAAGTCGCGGAGAGCACGGGTATCCGCGTCTTCTGAATACAGTGACGCTGGTCGTGATCTCTTGATCGGATTGCGTTGGCAACTGAACCAATGATCGTTGGCAACAAATCGCCACTGCACTCATCGTCCCTTTTCGTGAGTGGCGACCGTTAACCATCCCCCCCCCTCACCCCACCGGCAAACTAAAGTAAAAAACCGACCCGTGTCCCAACTGGCTAGTGACTCCGAGCCGCCCGCCGTGGGCTTCTACGATGGCTTTGCAGATGGCCAGGCCCATGCCGGTGCCGTGGACTTGCACGCGCTGGTTTCTTCCGCGATAAAACTTTTCGAAGACCAGCGACTGTTCGAAATCGTCTATGCCGGGACCGCGATCGGCAATGTTGATGGTCAGCGTCTGGTCTTTGTCCTTGGCTTCCGCGGTGATGCGGATGGGAGCGCCGTCGGGCGAATATTTGGCGGCGTTCTCGATCAGGTGCACCAGGACTTCCTTGATGTGAGCGGGATCCATGCGCGCGTTGGGAAGGCCGGCGGGAATTTTGACGTCCACGGGATGATGGACCAGGAGTTGCTTCAGTTCGTCGAGCGCTTCCTCGATCGCGGGGCCGATGGGCGCGGAGACGAGGCGAAATTCCACTTTATTGGCATCCAACTGGGCCATCTCGGCGGCTTCTCCGATCAGCCGGTCCAGCCGGTCGCTTTCCTCGTTGATGATGGTCAGCAGTTCCCGTTTTTCCTCCGGCGAATAACTTTCCGGCGTAGGACACTCCGCCTGATTGAGTTGACCCGAACTGCCGAGCAGCGAGGTCACCGACGCTTTGATGGCGGTGAGCGGAGTGCGAAACTCATGGGTGACCGAATCGAGCAAAACGGAGCGCAATTGCTCGCTTTCGCGGGCGGCCTCGGCGCGGCTGAGTTTTTCGACGGCGCCCGCGCGCTCGACGGCAATAGCCACCAGGTTGCCGATAGCCTCCAGGGTTTGCCGCGAAAGCATCGAACCGGAGACGCCCAGACAGCCGACCACGCGTATGCCCATGTGGAGCGGCATGAAAGCCAATTGATGGGCGGCGTCGAAGCGCGGTTCACCGCGCAAACAGATCGAGTTGAAGATCGCCCGATTCCAATCCGTCGATGGTGGGGCCGGAGCGATAAACGTCGCTGCGGCTGGAGAGCGAAATCGCCGCCGACCGGATGCCGAATGACTCCGCAATGTAGCGGGGAATCAGGTTCAACAACTCGGCGGGATTGTCGCTCGAAAGCAGCAACTGGCTGAAGGCGTAAAGACGTTCCAGTTCCTGGCGGCGCTCGACGGCAGAGTTTGCCTCGCGCTGGGCGCGCGCCGACAGTTCGCTGACCGTTACCGCGGTGACCAGAAAGACGATGAGCGCGATCCAATTCTGCGGGTCGGCGATGGTAGAAGGTGCCGACCGGAGGCAGAAAAAAATAATCATAGGCGACGGTGGCGATCGCCGACATGAAAATCGCTTGCCGCAAGCCCCAGTAAGCGGAGATCCCGAGAACGCCCAGCAAGTAAGCCAGCGCGAGCGTGGTCGGATTGAGATCGAGCCAGCGGTAGCCGACGAGGGTAATTCCGGCCACAGACACCGCCGCGATCAAGTACCCGGCTCCGGATCTGGCCGCTGCGTTCACGAGGCGATTGTATGACAAAGACGAGGTTTCGAGGTTTCAAAGTTTCAAGGTTTCTAAGGACAAAGAAATCGTGGCGCAACGACCATGGGCGGATTAAGACCTTGAAACTCTGAAACTTTGCAACTTTGCAACCTTGAAACCTTTCATTTTCTCAACGACAATCAATGCGATGGCAAAAACTCCCGAGCAGTGGCTGGAAGAATGTTCGCCGGCGGAGAAGGGCGGCAAGTTCAAACTCTTTCTTGGATACGCTCCCGGCGTGGGCAAGACGTACACCATGTTGACGGAGGCGATCCGGCGGCACGTCCGCGGCGAAGATGTGGTGATTGGAGTTATCGAAACCCACGGACGGAAAACGGTGGCGGAACTGGTCACGAACCTGGAAGCCGTGCCGCGCAAAACGATCGAGTACAAGGGCGCGCTCTTCGAGGAAATGGACGTGGACGCCATTCTCGCGCGCCAGCCTCGGGTCGCGCTGGTGGACGAACTCGCGCACACCAATATCGAGGGCAGCAAGCACCGCAAGCGCTATGAAGACGTGCTGGAGCTGCTGGAGGCGGGGATCGACGTTCTCTCCACCATGAACATCCAGCACCTGGAGAGCGTGACCCCGACGGTGCAGGGAGTCACCGGGATCCAGGTGCGGGAAACGGTCCCGGACTGGGTGCTGCAAAGAGTCACCGAAGTGGTCATGATCGATCTGACTCCGGAGGCGCTGCAGAACCGTATGCGGCGCGGCGACGTCTATCCGCAGGAACGCGTCGGCCGGGCGCTGGAAAATTTTTTCCGCGAGACGAACTTGATCGCGTTGCGAGAACTGGCGTTGCGTCAGGTCGCCCAACAAGTGGATCTAAGCCTGGAACAGCACCGCGGCGAGCAAGAAGAAGACCGGGCGCCGGTCGCCATCCGCGAAAGCATCGGGTGTGCATCAGCTCGAACCCGGCGGCGCAGTATCTGATTGCCCGCGGCGCGCGCATGGCCCACGCCATGAATGCCGAGCTCTTTGTTATCTATACCGACCTGGGGCAGGACTCGAGCGAAGCCAATCAGCGCACCCTGGCTGCGAACGTGCGCTTCGCGGAAAACGTTGGGGCGTCGATCGTGCGCCTGAAGGGGAAAAGCGTGGCCGATGCGGTCGCGCAATTCGTCAACGAGAAACGCATCACGCAGGTTGTTTTCGGACGCTCCGCGACGCGAGGCTGGAAACGATATTTCTACCTTTTGGCGATCCATCAGTTTTTGCACGACGCCCCGGCGGTAGACGTGCACATCGTGACCCAGGAACGCGGCTAAGCCGCTATGTTGGAGCATAAACACATTCTGGTGGTGGACGACGAATCCCAGATCACGCGGGTGCTGCGAACCACTCTTTCCAGCCACGGATATGACATTCGCGTGGCCAACGACGGCGAGACTGCGCTCGAGATCATGAAAGATTGGTCGCCCGATCTGGTCATCACCGATCTGGCGATGCCCAATATGGACGGACTGGAGTTGTGCCGGCGGCTGCGGGCGAAAACGCAAATTCCGATCATCGTGCTCTCGGTGCGGGGCGAGGAACGGACCAAGGTCAAGGCCCTCGACGCCGGCGCCGACGACTACGTGACCAAACCGTTCGGCATGGAGGAACTCCTGGCACGCGTCCGCGCCAATCTGCGCCGCTCGCGAACGAAAGAGTCGGAAGGAGCGCCGATAGAAACGGGCGATTTCAAGATCGATCCCGGGGCCCGCACTGTTTTCGTGGAGGATCGTGCGGTCCACCTCACTCCGAAAGAATTTGACTTGCTCGCGTATCTGGCCCGCCACCCTGGCAAAGTGCTAACGCATCGCGCCTTGTTGGGTGCGGTCTGGGGTGGTGAAAGCACGGAACAGGTCGAATACCTGCGCGTGTTCGTGGCGCAACTCCGCAAGAAGCTTGAGCACTCGCCAAATTCCCCCCGCTACATCGTGACCGATCCCTGGGTGGGTTATCGCTTCGAGCCCGGAGATTGATCACTCCTTATTTCTTTATGACTTCCTTACGAACTCCTTACTCCCCTTTTATGGTGCCTTGTATCTAATCGAGAAGGTGGGAAGCCGCCTCCGGAGGGAGGGGAATGATGTACTTTTTGCTCATGTTGTGCGCGTTCGCCGAGGGTTTTTTGCTGCGGTTCCTGGTGGGGCTGATTCGGGAGAGCCAGTACCTCGCGCCACACAAGGAGAAAGCTGATCGCATGCGGCGCGGACCGGCAGGCCAAAGTGGAAAGCTGATCCCTATGAATCCTGGAAAGACTCAAGACGAGAATGTAGGAAAGGCAATAGGAAAGCGCACGGTGCTGATAATGCTGGGCGCATTACTGTTCACGCTTCCACTGCATGGGCAGCGGACGGCTTCTGACGCGAGTAGCGCCGCTGTTCAGGAGGGAACGAGGTCAGATCAACCGATCCCGCCTGCCGTCATGGAAGAACTGGAGGCGATGAAAAAGCGGATCGAGCAACTCGAAGCGGAACTGAAGAGCCGTACGGCGGCAGAGGCGGCACCGGCGGCGGGAACGCCCGCAGGAATGTCTGTAGCTATGCCGACGGCAGCGCCGGCTGAGGCACCTCTAACGCAAACCTCGACGGCCACGTCCACAAAACAGGGAAAGATCGCGCCGTTCTCGGATTGGGACTGGACTTGGCTCAACGGCAACCCGCGCAACAAGGACGTTGCTTTCGATTCAAAATTCTTCACCCCGGAAATCCGGGCCGACATTACCTACAACTACGATTTCAATAAACCCATCGACAACTCGATGGGCGGGTCGAGCGAACTCTTCCGCTCCAACGAAATCCAGTTGGAACAGCTCGGCATCGGCGGCGACTTCCATTACGACAACGTCCGCGCCCGTTTCATGACTCAATTTGGCATGTATTCCGACACGACGCCACGCAATGATCCCAGTCCGGCGAAGGGCCAGTGGGACCTCGACGACTGCCGACCGCTACATAGCAGAGGCATATGGCGGCTACCACATCAACGCGTTGAACGGAATCAACATCGACGCGGGCATCTTCATGTCGTATGTCGGCCTGTTCAGTTACTATAACTACGATAACTGGGCTTACCAACCTTCGTATGTTTCTTCCAACACACCATGGTTTTTCCAGGGCTTGCGAGTTCAGATCTTCCCCACGCCTCACTTGAAGATCGAGCCCTGGTTCATCAATGGATGGCAATCGTACGGCTCCGCCAATTCAAGGAAGGGCGTGGGTGGACAGATCAAGTGGACTCCGAGACCCTGGGTGAACATCATTTCCAACAATTACGGTCTCGGCCACGACGATCTTTACATACCCAACCGCGGCCGCATCCACACGGACGACAGTATCGAGATCAAGTATTTCGACAAGCCGGGACAGACCCTCGACAAGATGGCCTTCTCGTTCACCGGCGATATGGGTTGTGAATTTGGCGGCGGCGTGAGCTGCCACGGCAATACTGCGGGTGGTCCCAAGCAGAGTTTTATCGGCTTCATGCTTTACGACCGCAACTGGTTCAAGAAAGATACGTACGGATTAACCATCGGCGGCGGCAAGATCAACAATCCAGGACGCTATCTGGTTCTGCTCCCGCCCATCAATGGTGAAACGGCCTCCTCCGCGGCGATCAACGCACCCTACTTCACCGGAAATCCCGGCGACCCCTTCAAGGCCTGGGATTCCTCGATCACGTTTGATTACATGCCCAAGCAGTGGATTACCTTCCGTTGGGAGTATGACTATCGCCACGCAAATGTGCCGTATTGGACTGGTCGCGGCGGAATCACGCCGCCTGGTTCGGGCGGAGTGCCTTATACTAACAACGGATTTCCCCAATACTACGCTTGCAACGATGGAAACCCGGCGCAGACGTCTGGAGTGCCATTGACTCTCAGTGGCGCGCAATCGGCCTGCGGAGCACAAGGCAGCAGCGTATGGTTCCCCGATCTGCGCAAGGACGAATCGTTCGTCGACATGGCCATCATGGTTAAATTCTGAATGGTCAAATTTTGATCGTGACAAAAAGTAGTCCGCACTTTGAGGAGGTTCCGTGCAAGACCTGATCTTTGTCGTGGTCGCGATAGCGTTCTTCCTGCTGTCGCTTGGTTATGTGAAATTCTGCGATCGTATTCGCTAAAGCAATGAAGACAAATCGCCTGAGGCAAATCCATTATGAATGCTGAATCGATCGTTATGCTGATTGTGAGTGCAGGTTTGATGGTCTACCTGCTTTATGCGCTGCTGCGACCGGAGAAATTCTGAAATGACAATCAATGGCTGGATGCAGATCTTTGTATTTCTAGCTCTGATTCTGGCGATCACCAGGCCGCTCGGCGTGTTCATGGCAAAAGTGTTCGGACGTGAGCGCACTTTTCTTGATCCCGTGGTCCGACCGATCGAGCGGTTGCTCTATCGTGTGACCGGCGTGGATGAAGAGCGTGAGATGCGCTGGACGGAATACGCTTTCTCCATGCTGCTGTTCAGCGGCGCCTCCATGCTGCTGCTTTATCTGTTGGAGCGCGCACAGCATCTGCTGCCTTGGTGGAATCCGCAGAAGTTTGCCGCCGTGCCTCCCGCGCTGGCCTTCAACACCGCCGCGTCTTTCACCACCAACACGAATTGGCAGAACTATTCGGGCGAGTCAACCATGAGCTATCTCACACAAATGGCTGGCTTGGCCTACCATAACTTCGTTTCGGCGGCGGTGGGGATCGCGCTGGCCATCGCATTCGTTCGCGGCATCGCGCGCAAGGAAAAAGAAACCATCGGCAATTTCTGGGTTGATATGACCCGCTCCACCCTATGGGTGCTCCTGCCGGCCTGCATCGTCTATGCCCTGCTCCTGGTTTCGCAGGGAGTCGTGCAGAACCTGAGGCCCTATGACACCGCGAAGCTGATCGAACCGCAACAGATCCAGAAAACTGGGACCGACGGCAAGCCGATGATTGGGCCGGATGGCAAAGCCGTGATGGACACCGTAACCGACCAGACCATCGCACAAGGGCCGGTTGCTTCGCAAGAGGCAATCAAGATGCTGGGCACGAACGGCGGCGGATTTTTTGGCGCCAACAGCTCTCATCCCTTTGAGAATCCGACTCCACTTAGTAACTTCCTGCAGATGCTTTCTATCTTCGTCATCCCGGCAGGTCTTACGTACACGCTGGGTCGCATGACTGGTTCACAGCGTCACGGCTGGGCGGTCTGGGCAGCGATGGCGGTTCTATTCCTATGCGGGGTTACGGCGGCTTACTGGGCTGAGGCGAAAGGCAATCCTCTGCTGCATGGGGTCGACCAGCACGCCACCGCGATGCAGCCGGGCGGCAACATGGAAGGCAAGGAAGTGCGCTTTGGCATTGCTAACTCCGCGTTGTTCGCTACCGTCACCACCGACGCGAGTTGCGGCGCCATCAACGGCCAACACGATTCATTTACTCCGCTGGGCGGAATGGTCCCTCTCGTCAATATCATGCTCAGCGAGACCGTTTTTGGCGGAGTGGGCGCGGGCTTGTACGGTATTCTGATCTATGTGGTGCTGGCGGTCTTCATCGCCGGACTTATGGTCGGGCGCACGCCCGAGTATCTGGGCAAGAAAATTGAAGCCTACGACGTGAAGATGGCGATGCTGGTCACGCTGGTCTTCCCGCTGATCATTCTCGCGCTCACGGGCATTTCATCGGTCGAGGGATTTGGCACCTCGAGCATCAGCAATGCGGGCCCTCACGGCTTGACCCAAATTCTCTACGCGTTCACGTCCATGGCGGGGAACAACGGTTCCGCGTTCGCCGGATTGAACGGCAATACGTTCTGGTACAACACCGCGGGCGCAATGACGATGCTGGTGGGACGGTTCTTCATGATCATTCCCATGCTGGCGATTGCCGGCAACCTGGCAAAAAAGAAAACGGTGCCCGCTTCGGCGGGTACGTTCCCGGTAACTACGCCCTTGTTTACCGTGCTGCTGGTGGCGGTGATTGTGATCGTGGGAGCGCTGACATTTTTTCCGACCCTCAGTCTGGGCCCCGTACTTGAGCACCTGCTGATGATGGCAGGGAAAACTTTCTGAGGCGAGACTTTCCGAGGTAAGACTTTCTGAGGTAAGACATGGCAGAAAAGAAAAACAAGAGTTTGTGGGACGCAAAAATCATCCGGCGCGCGCTGGCCGATGCCGTGGTCAAGCTTGATCCCCGCACCATGATGAAGAATCCCGTCATGTTCGTGGTCGAAGTTGGCGCGGTGGTGACGACCGTGCTGTTGTTCCGCGAGAAACAGAGTTTCGCATTCAATCTGCAGATCACGCTCTGGCTGTGGTTCACGGTGCTGTTCGCGAATTTTGCGGAAGCCATGGCCGAAGGGCGCGGCAAGGCGCAAGCCGACACGCTGCGCAAGGCCCGGTCTGAAACCGAGGCCAAGCGCTTGCTGGCGAGCGGGACAACGGAAACGGTGCCAAGCTCGAAGCTGCGCCTGGGCGATGTCGTGATGGTCGCAGCCGGCGAACTTGTGCCGGGCGATGGAGAAGTCATCGAAGGCGTCGCCTCGGTGGACGAGTCCGCGATCACCGGAGAATCCGCACCCGTGATCCGCGAAGCTGGAGGAGACCGGTCGGCAGTCACCGGCGGCACGCGCGTGCTTTCCGACCTCATCAAAGTCCGCATCACGTCGAACCCGGGTGAAACTTTCCTCGACAGGATGATCGCTTTGGTCGAAGGCGCCGAGCGGCAGAAAACTCCGAACGAAATCGCGCTCAACATTTTGCTGGCCGGCCTGACCATTATTTTTCTGCTCGCCGTAGTTACGCTGCAGCCCTTCGCGATTTACTCGGGATCGCCGCAGACAGTATTTGTGCTCGTCTCCCTGCTCGTTTGCCTGATTCCGACCACCATCGGCGGTCTGCTTTCCGCGATCGGCATTGCCGGCATGGATCGCCTGGTGCAGCACAACGTGCTCGCGATGTCGGGGCGCGCCGTGGAAGCCGCCGGCGATGTGAACACGCTGCTGCTCGATAAGACGGGCACGATCACGCTCGGCAACCGCCAGGCGTCCGAGTTTATCTCCGCGCCAGGGATCACCACGGCCGAGATGGCCGATGCCGCGCAACTTTCTTCGCTCGCCGACGAAACGCCCGAAGGCCGCTCGATTGTCGTGCTGGCGAAAGAGAAGTACGGCCTGCGCGGACGCGAACTGGCTTCGCACGAAGCCGTGTTCGTCCCTTTCACCGCACAAACCCGCATGTCGGGCGTGAACCTCGATGGCCGTGAAATTCGCAAGGGAGCGGTCGACGCCATCACCAAATACCTGCAAAAGTTTGGCACCTCGCTGCCGCGCGAGATTCAGGCCAGCGTGGACCAGATCTCGCGCTCGGGAGGAACTCCGCTGGTGGTCGCGGAAAATCAGCGGGCGCTGGGCGCGATCCATCTGAAAGACATCGTTAAAGGCGGGATGCGCGAACGCTTCAATCAACTGCGCGCCATGGGCATCAAGACCGTCATGATCACCGGCGACAATCCTCTGACGGCGGCGGCGATTGCGCGTGAGGCGGGCGTGGACGATTTTCTGGCGGAGGCGACTCCGAAAGACAAGATGGATTTGATTCGCCGCGAGCAGGCTGACGGCAAGCTGGTCGCCATGACCGGCGACGGCACCAACGATGCCCCCGCGCTCGCCCAGGCCGATGTGGGCGTGGCCATGAATACCGGCACGCAAGCGGCGAAAGAGGCCGGTAACATGGTGGACCTCGATTCGAATCCCACCAAGCTGATCGAAGTGGTGGCCATCGGCAAACAGCTACTGATGACGCGCGGAGCGCTTACCACCTTCTCGATTGCGAACGACGTAGCCAAGTATTTCGCCATCATTCCGGCAATGTTTGCCGGAACGTTCCCCGTGCTGAATGCGCTGAACGTCATGCGCCTTCAGTCGGCGCACTCGGCGGTGCTTTCCGCCGTTATTTTTAACGCGCTCATCATCGTCGCCCTCATTCCGCTGGCGCTGCGCGGAGTCAAGTACAAGGCAATGAACGCCGAATCCCTGCTCCGGCAAAACCTGCTGGTCTATGGATTTGGCGGCTTAGTGGTTCCGTTCATCGGCATCAAGCTGATTGACATGCTCATCACCGGCATCAAGCTGATATAGGGAAGATCTGATTTAAGAAAGCCAAAGACATGAAGAAAAATCTGATCACGGCTGTACTTATGACAATCGCGACGACGGTCCTACTGGGAATTCTGTATCCCCTGCTGGTAACTGGACTCGCGCAACTGATCTTTCCGAAGCAGGCCAACGGCCAGCTAATCCACGGGAAGGACGGAGTGGTAATTGGCTCGCGGCTGATCGGGCAGCCATTTTCAGGGCCGGGCTATTTTCATTCGCGGCCATCCGCAGCGGGCGTTGCTGGCTATGATGCCAGCGCCTCCGGCGGCTCAAATCTCGGTCCGACTAATGCGCAGTTGATCGCCCGCGTCAATGGAGACGTCGCCAAACTGCAAGCCGAAAATCCCGGCGTTCCCATCCCCGTCGATCTGGTCACAACATCGGCTTCAGGACTCGATCCGGATATAACGCCTGCGGCGGCCGAGTTCCAGATTCGGCGCGTGGCGTCGGAACGCAAGGTTCCGGAAGCTGAAGTCGCGCGCCTGGTTCAAGAGAATTCCGAAAATCGGCAGTGGGGATTCCTGGGCGAGCCCCGCGTTCACGTCCTCGAACTGAACCTTGCGCTCGATGCGCGCTACGGGCGGGTCCGCTAGAAGTAGGCTGTGTGGAAGCGGAGCTTTGCCCGCATGGACGGGGCCAAGCCCCGTCCCTACATGGTCTCGGCTAGCGCGCCGACGATATCGCTCCGATCGAGCAGCGCGTTGGAATTGTCTTCCAGACCATAGGGCGCTCCCCGCATGAAGCCGTTCGGCTAGTGCGCTACTGGAAAAGCCGGGAACCAACTCCAGACGTGTTAAAATTTGTTGCGCCTGAAATTCTTCCACCGGCTCGGTGGTGCGCAAGGTTTTTCCACCCTGGCAATGACGGACTGAAAACGTGGCCCAGAACCCAAACTCCAAAACCGGCCCCATTACCTACGCCGATGCCGGCGTCAACATTGATCGCGGCAACCGCACCAAACAGCGCATCAAGTATCTCGCCCACAAAACTTTTACCAAGGGAGTGCTGAGCGAGATTGGCGGGTTTGGCGGGTTGTTCGCGGTTGATAAGAAGTATGTGGATCCGGTGCTGGTTTCGAGCGTGGATGGCGTGGGCACCAAATTAAAAGTGGCTTTCGAAATGAAAGTGCACCACACCGTCGGCGCCGACCTGGTGAACCACTGCGTGAATGACATTGCGGTGCAAGGCGCGGCGCCGCTGTTCTTTATGGACTACCTCGCCACGGGCAAGCTGGAGCCGGAAGTCACGGAAACAATTGTGGGTGGCCTCGCCGAAGCCTGCAAGCACAACGGCTGCGCCTTGATCGGCGGCGAGACCGCCGAAATGCCGGGCTTCTATCCCGATGGCGAGTACGATCTTGCCGGATTCATTGTCGGAGTGGTCGAACGCGACCGCGTCATTACCGGCAAAGACGTGCAGGTGGGGGATTGCGTGCTCGGCCTGCCGTCGAATGGCCTGCACACCAACGGATATTCGCTGGCCCGCAAACTGCTTTTTGAAGTCGCGGGCTATTCCCCCGAGACTTTTGTCAGCGAGATTAAGAACAAAGTCGGCAACGAACTCATGCGCACCCATCGCAGCTACTGGTCGATCATCCGCAAGATGATCGCGGGCGAATGCGTCGCGGCACTGGCGCATATCACCGGCGGCGGCATCACCGAGAACCTGCCCCGCGTGCTGCCCAAAGGCACGTCGGCCATTATCGAACTCGGTACCTGGCCGGTCCTGCCCATCTTTGAGCATCTGCAGAAACTCGGCAACGTCGAAGCGGAAGAAATGCTTCGCACTTTCAACATGGGACTCGGAATGCTGATCGTGGTTCCCGCCAACAAATTCAAGAAGGCACAAACGCTGCTGGAACGCGCCGGAGAAAAGTTCTACAGCGTGGGCCGCATCGTCAAGGGCGATCGCAAAGTGGTGTTCAGCTAGGGCCGCTATTAGCTTTTAATGAAGATTACGATTATTTGTAATTCAAAACACATCTTCAACTTCACTGATGCTCAGTCTCGATGACAAACGCTGGAGTGACCTCGAGGGAGGGTATCGAATGCACTTCGACCCGCGCCCACTACTCTCCGCGCTCGAAACCGATAAGGACACAAAAGCTGTATGGCATGAACTCTGGGAAAACCTTCATCACCAGGGAGATGTGGGAGAGGCCTCATACGCTGCTGTTCCTCATCTTGTGAGAATTTATCGTCAACGTGGCGTGGTCGACTGGAACATCTATGCCATAGTCGCAGTCATTGAATTAGCTCGCGAACGAGGAAAAAATCCACAGGTACCGGAGTGGCTGGAGGAAGACTACAACCGGGCGATTCAGGAACTGGCCGGGATCGGAGCCGTTGAGGTCTTGCAGGCAAAAGACCCTGAGGATATACGGGCAATACTGAGCATCATTGCCATGTCCAAGGGTGCTCGAACCCACGCAAGATTTCTCTTGGAATATTCTGCGGAAGAATTATTGGAGCTTGAAACACGGGCATCGGCGGCTGGCTCATGGCCTTGAGTATAAGATCTTCCGTACCTGTAACTGGATTAGTTTTCAAATTACCAATTACAAATTTTCTCCATACCTCCGTGCTGAATAATGTTGTCTTATGAAGAATCTCGGCATTCTGCTTTCTGGACGCGGTTCAAATTTTGTAGCCATTGCCGACAGCATTGCGGCGGGCCGGATTCCCGATGCGCGCATTGCGGTCGTGATTTCGAACCGCGCCGATGCTCCCGGCGTTGAAACCGCCCGCCAGCGCGGCCTTAACACGCTTGTTCTCGCATCGAAAGGCAAGTCCCGCGAGGAGCACGACCACGAAGTTGTGGCTGCGCTTCTCAGCAATAAAGTCGATCTCGTCTGCCTCGCCGGTTACATGCGCCTGCTCTCGCCCTGGTTCGTGCGGCAGTTTCCTGCGAAAATTCTCAACATCCATCCGTCCTTGCTGCCCGCTTTTCCAGGGCTTGAAGCGCAGCAGCAGGCGTTTGCCTATGGTGTGAAAGTTTCAGGCTGCACCGTGCATTTCGTGGATGAGGAACTCGATCACGGCGCCATCATCGTGCAGAAAACCGTACCCGTGCTGGACTCCGACGACGAGCACACGCTGGCCGCGCGAATTCTCGAGCAGGAGCATATCGCCTACACCGAAGCGATCAATATTGTGCTGGAAGGAAAATTTGAAATCGCGGGAAGGCGGATGGTGCGGTCAAAAGTCAGAAGTTAAATTGAGGAAGTAAAACCGACCAATCCGAGTGTGACAAGAGTCACTGCTCAGTTACAGCTAGGCAGCCGGTAGATTTCAGAAGTGGAACAGTTTGAGAAACTGCAGCAGCGAACAAGGAACTTTGCACTACGCATCATCAAACTATTTCGCTCGCTGCCCAAGACCGATGACGCTCGGATATTAGGCAAGCAACTCCTTCGCTCGGGTACTTCGATTGGGGCCAATGCGCCCCGCTTGCGGGGCTGGCTCCCGTGCGGAATTCGTCGCCAAATTAGGAATGTCTGAGAAGAAGCCGACGAAACAGCTTTCTGGCTGGAGGTGATGCGGGATGCCGGAATCTTTCCCGAAGCAAAGTTGCGAGCAATCGTCCAGGAGGCCAAAGAACTCGTCGCCATCTTTGTAGCGTCCGTCCGAAAGGCAAAAGGTCTTACTTCTTCAATTTGACTTCTGACTTTTTACTCTCCTTTACATCAGCAACTCGTTCGTTCGGCGCGCAATCGGGTGCTGCATCACTTCAAGCTCGGTCTTCACCAGATTTAATCCGTGGACGCACTGCTCAAATCTTTGCGAGAGTTGCGCGAACAGCGGCGCCGCCTGGGCGTATTCGAAGTGTTCGAACTTGGAGACAATGTAGTAGCTTTCTTTTCCCGCTTTCATCCAATCGACGAAATTCTCGACCCGCTGGCGGCGCAGGCGATAATGGTTGATGCTCTCCGGAAACATGCCCGCGTAGAACAACGTAAAGTCGCCAATGTGCTTGCGGACTTCGCGTTCGCGGTCGAACGAGGGCGCTGGGCCGTAGATCGGGTCCGACTCGATCAGCATCTCGCCCACATCGCTCAACGGCTTCCCTGACGCATTGCGGATTTTCAATAACTGCTCCGCATCGCAAAACTCCGACAGCAGGTGCGCGACGTAACTCACGACATGCGGATCGCGGATTCCGATCTCCTCCGCATAATGACGGCCGACCAGTTCACGAAACAGTTGCTGCAACGGATGCATCTCCGGAATCGTTTCCATGGCCCCACTCCCCTTCCAAACTGAACCCCTAAAGGTTCTTATCGGAACAAAACCTTGTGCGAGTTAGATATCGCGAATCCGGTTCCAACGCAAGTGACTATTGAGCCACTAATATGGTTAGAAGCCCGCGCGGGGCGCTGGGTCCCAGAAGTTTTTACTGGCAGCCGAAGGAGGCGGCTGCTAACGTTGCAACGGCGCGACGTTAGTCGTCAACATAACAATCGAGATAGCCGCAAGAAATGAATACGCCGATCTTCCACGCAGCCAGGCGGGAAATTGGATCCTGCTGCGTGGCAAACCAAAAGTGTGTGGGCTTCAGTTACGGGAGGTCCGTCACCACTTCTCCCACAAACTTCGTAAACTCCCGGATGTCCTCTTCGGTCGTGTCGAACGCGCACATCCATCGCACCACCGGCTCTTCCTCGCTCCACACATAGAAGAAGTACCGCTCGTGTATCTTCTCAATCGCCCCCCGCGGAATTTGCGCGAACACGGCGTTTGCTTCCACGGGATAGACAACTTTGATGCGCGGAATTTTTTTTATTTCCAGTTCCAGAAGCCGCGCCATTTGGTTCGCGTGTTCGGCATTCCGCCGCCAAAGATCGTTCGTCAAGAGCGCCTCCATTTGCGCCGACATGTAGCGCATCTTCGACGCCAGTTGCATTCCCTGCTTGCGCACAAACAAAAAATCTTCCGCCAGCTCCGGACGAAAAAACACGACCGCCTCCACGCCCATGAGTCCGTTCTTGGTCCCGCCAAAGGAAAGCGCATCCACCCCCAAATCGCGCGTCGCCTGGCGCAGGGTCAGTTTCTGCGTGGCTGCGGCGTTTGCAATCCGCGCCCCATCCATGTGCAAAAACATTTTGCGCTCATGGGCAAACCGCGCCAGTGCCTCGATTTCAGCTGGCTTATACACGGTCCCCAGCTCGGTCGATTGCGTGATCGAGATCACCCGCGGCTGCACATGATGCTGGTCGCCAATTCCGTGATACGCATGCGCCACCGTTTCCACGGTTAGCTTTCCGCCCGGCGCTCGGAGAGGCGCCAACTTGCAGCCCGTAAACTTTTCCGGCGCGCCACATTCATCCGTGTAAATATGAGAAAACTCCGCACACAGCACCGCATGAAACGGCCGCGTCAGCGCCTGCAAACTGAGCACATTCGCCGCCGTCCCATTGAAAACAAAAAAAACGGCCACTTCGGCCCCAAACTGCTCGCGGAATTTTTCCCTTGCCGATTCCGTGTGCGGGTCGTCGCCATACCCAACCACATGCCCGTCGTTCGCGCGCCGGATCGCCTCCAGCGCCTCGGGATGCACCACCGCATTGTTGTCGCTGGCAAAACTTCGACTCGGTTTCATGACCAATCAATTTAACAGAAGCGACAATTCCTCGGAGCCTCGTGCCCTTACCGGGAATCTATAAATGTTCTAGTATTACTGCAATGGGGTCGCCGAGACGGCTAGGCCCTAACGGTGCGTCTGATTTCCCGTGGAGAAGCGGCATGCCGCGTCTCCGGAACAATAATTATGTCCCGATCCTTTGCAAAAACGTCATCTCTAATTTTGCCCGCGATTCTGCCCGGCACTCTTCTCGCCGCGCTTTTGATTGCGACCGCCTGCGGCAACGGCAAAGCGGCCAAAGCCGCCGCCCCGCAAGCCATGCCGGTCAAAGTGCAAACGGCGAAGGCGCAGAAAGTCGAAGACACCACCGACTATGTCGCAACCTTGAAATCTCGCGACTCCGCCGTAGTCATGCCGCAGGTTGAAGGCATCGTTACGCAGATCTTCGTCCACTCCGGCGAGAGCGTTGCCGATGGCGCTCCCATCATGCAGATCGATCCCGCCAAACAGCAGGCCACGGTCAAGAGCCAGCAGGACGCACGCGCTGCCCAGCTCGCACAGGTCAAGTGGGCACGCCAGAATTATGACCGCGTCAACGGCCTCGCCAATGCCGGCGTGGTCAGCAAGCAGGACCTCGACCAGGCGCGCGCAACCCTCGACGCTGCCCAAGCGCAACTGCACTCGCTCGACGCTCAGGTCAACGAGCAGCAGGTCCAGTTGCACTACTACCAGGTGGTCGCCCCGCGCGCCGGTATTGTCGGCGATGTTCCCGTTCGCGTCGGCGACCGTGTCGTTACCACCACCACACTCACGACCGTTGACCGCCCCGGCAGTCTCGAAGCTTATATCTATGTTCCCATCGAGAAGTCCGCCCAGTTGAAGATGAACCTTCCCGTTCAGATCGTCGACGCTTCAGGAAACTCGCTCGCGAGCAGCCGCGTCACGTTCATCTCGCCGCAAGTGGACACGACGACGCAAACCGTGCTCGTCAAAGCGACCATCGCCAACTCGAACGACAGACTGCGCACCGCTCAGTTCATCCGCGCCCGTGTAATCTGGGGCAGCCAGCAAAAGCCGGTGGTTCCGGTCGTGGCCGTTTCGCGAATCGGCGGCCTCTATTTCGCTTTCGTCGCCGAGCCTGACGGGAAGGGCGGATACGTGGTCCATCAGAAGCCGCTCCAGATCGGCCAAATCGTCGGCAACGATTATGTCGTCCTCGACGGCGTAAAACCGGGAGACAAAGTAGTCGTCTCCGGCACCCAGTTTCTAATCGATGGAGTACCCGTAGTCCCGCTGGAAAGCGGCAGCTAGACATCGGGTGATCGGATCATCGGATCATCGGGCCATCTACTGAACTCCCGATCACCCGATGACCCGATTACCCGATGGCCCGATTACCTTATGGTCGACTTTTTTATTCATCGCCCGGTATTCTCCACCGTCTGCGCGCTGCTGATTATTCTTGCCGGCGCCGTCTGCATCCCAACGCTGCCCATCGCGCAATTTCCCAACCTTGCGCCGCCGCAGGTCGGGGTCACCGCCGTTTACACCGGAGCCAGCGCCCAAACCGTCGAGTCCGCTGTCACCACGCCGCTCGAGCAGCAGATCAACGGCTCCGAGGGCATGAAGTACATCACCTCCTCCAGCGACAACAACGGTGTCAGCCAGATCACCGCGACCTTCGATCTCAACCGCGATCCCGACCTCGCCGCCGTTGACATCGAGAACCGCGTCAACACCGCTCAAGGGCGTCTCCCCAACGCGGTCAAGCAAGTCGGAGTCACCGTCGCCAAGACTTCGCAGAACTTCGTCTTCGGCGCTGCCGTCTTCTCGCCCGACGGCCGTTACTCCACGCTCTTCATGAGCAACTATCTCGATGTTTACGTCCGCGACAACCTGAAGCGCGTACCCGGCGTGGCCGACGTCATGATCTTCGGCGAGCGCAAATATTCCATGCGCCTCTGGCTCGATCCCGTGCGCATGGCCAGCCGCGCCCTTACCGCCGACGACGTGGTCAACGCTCTTGGCGAGCAGAACGTTGAAGTCGCCGCCGGACAAGTCGGTTCCCAACCTTCGCTGCCCGGCCAGCAGTTCCAGATCAGCGTCCGCGCCGTCGGACGTCTTTCTGAGACCACTCAGTTCGATGACATCATTCTAAAGAGCAATGCCGATGGCACTCTCGTCCGTCTGCGCGATGTCGGCCACTCCGAACTTGGCGCCGAAGACTACAGCTCCGACTTGGAGTTCAACGGACACGAATCCGTTGGCATCGGCATCACCCAGCTCTCCACCGCCAACGCCCTCGATGTGGATCGTCGCTGCATTGCCGAACTCGACCGCCTGGCCAAGCGTTTTCCGCCCGGCATGAAGTATGAGCTCGCCTTCGATACCACCGACGCGGTCGGCGAATCCATTCGCGACGTGGTCACGACCCTCGGCCAGGCCGTCTTCCTCGTCATCCTTGTCATCTTCATTTTCCTCGAAGAATGGCGTTCCACCGTTATTCCCGCCGTTACGATCCCAGTCTCGCTCATCGGTACTTTCGCTTTCGTCAAGCTGCTCGGCTTCTCCATCAACACGCTGACGCTCTTCGGCATCACGCTCGCCACCGGTCTGGTAGTGGACGACGCCATCGTCGTCATCGAAAACATCGAGCGCCATTTGCAGGAAGGCGAGACCAATCCTGTGAAAGCCGCGTCCGACGCCATGCGCGAAGTCACCGGCGCAGTCATCGCCACCTCGCTGGTGCTGGTTGCCGTCTTCGTGCCCGTCGCCTTCTTTCCCGGCACCACCGGCATTCTCTTTCGCCAGTTCGCGCTGACCATCGCCTTTTCCATCAGCATCTCCGCCTTCAACGCGCTCACGCTCACGCCCTCGCTCTCCGCGCTTCTGCTCGGCCGCGAGCACGGAGAGAAGAGTTGGCTATTCAAGCGCGTCGACCGCTTCCTGGCCGCGCTTACCAACGGCTACGTTCGCGCCCTCCGCGCTTTCCTGCGCTTGGAAGCCGTCGCCCTCATCCTCTTCGTCACCGGACTCGGCCTCGCTTACGTCGTCTTCCGCCATGTGCCTCAAGCCTTTGTCCCCACCGAAGATCAGGGATATCTCTTCGTCGTCATCCAGGCTCCCCCCGGAGCTTCGCTCGAATACACGCGCCACATCGCCGAGCAGGTGGCTGCCGTCGCCGGGAGTTTTCCTGAAATCGACCGCACCTTCGCTGTTGCCGGCTTTAGCTTCGCAGGCAGCGCTCCCAATGCCGGTATGGTTTTCCTGAACCTCCGGCCGTACGCGCAGCGCAAGGGCCCCGAGCACACCGCCTCCGCAGTCGTCAATCGGCTGCGCGGCCCCTTCTTCGGAATCTCCGGCGCCATCGTCGTCCCCTTCGAAGCGCCCGCCGTACAAGGTCTCGGGGCCTTCGGCGGGTTCCAATATGAACTCCTCGATCAAGGCAGTCACACGCTGCAGGATCTCGACAAGACCACCCACGACCTCACTCGCGCCGGCGGCGCGCGCCAGGGAAAAGATCTCGCCGGACTCTTTACCACTTACACGGCCAGCGATCCGCAGTATGTCATCACCATCGATCGCGAAAAAGCCAAGAGCCTCCACATTCCTCTCAGCCAGATCACCGACACGCTCAGCGTTTATATGGGTTCGGCCTATATCAACGATTTCGATTTCAATAACCGCTCTTATCGTGTCTATGTGCAGGCCGACAAGCAATTCCGCTCGCATCCGCAGGACATCGGGCAGTATTACGTCCGCTCCGATTCCGGCGCCATGGTGCCGCTGGAAAATTTAGTCAGCATCAGCCAAACCGCCGCGCCCCAGGTCATCAGCCACTACAATCTTTTTCGCTCGGCGGAAATCGACGGCTCCGCTGCTCCCGGCTTCAGCTCCGGGCAGGCCATTGACGCCATGCAGCAGCTCTCCGCAAAAATTCTGCCTCAGGGCTACGCCTACGAATGGTCGGGAATTTCGCTCGAAGAGTTGGCGGCGGGCTCGACCACTCTCATCCTCTTCGGCCTCGGAACGCTGGTCGTCTATCTCACGCTCTCGGCGCAGTATGAAAGTTTTGTGCTGCCCTTCATCATTTTGCTCGCCGTGCCCATGGCCTTGCTCGGCGCGCTTTCCGCGCAATGGATTCGCGGCCAGCAGAATGACGTTTACTGCCAGGTCGGACTCGTCATGCTAGTCGGCCTCGCATCCAAGAACGCTATTCTGATCGTCGAATTCGCCGAGCAATTGCGCGCTCGCGGCATGACCGTTCTCGAAGCGGCCGTCCAAGCCGCCCGCATCCGCCTGCGCCCGATTCTCATGACCTCGTTCGCTTTCATCCTCGGCGTCGTCCCCCTGGTCACCGCCAGCGGCGCGGGAGAGAACGGACGCCACTCCGTAGGCACCACCGTATTCGGTGGCATGATCATGAGCACCATCCTCAACTTATTTTTCATCCCCGTGCTCTATCTCTTGATCGAAGGTTTCCGCGAGCGCCGTCGCAAATCGTAGCCCCAGTTCCAGCACCTTGGTCACCTTACCCGCCCTCCGCGCGGTTGTTAGAATCAGCCGAGTGAAAGTTCTCGTCCTCATTCCAGTGCTTCTCGCGGCGCTTTCCGCGCCCGCCGACGTTATTCATCTTAAGAATGGACGCACCATCTGGGCCGACCAGGTCCGCGAAAATAAAGACCGCGTCGAGTATGACCTCGGCGACGACACCTACGCCATCCCGAAATCCTCCATTGACCACATTGATGCTGGCGGCGCAGCCCCCGCCCACGGTTCCGGAGCCGCAGCCAATTCTCCCGACATCACGCCGCCCGCGCCCACCTTCGACCACGAAGCCGACGTGGCTGCAAAAGTCGTCCACGACGGCAAGGTAGATACCGACGCGCTTGACAACCTCGGACAAGCCTCCAATCCCGAACTCGCCGCCACCGCCTACTTCCTGGCCGGCAAGCACGAATCCGATCATGGCAACTTCCCGCAGGCCAAGCTCTATTACGAATCCGCGCTCCGTTTTCAGCCGGACAACTCCACCCTGCTGATCTACTATGCCGCGACCCTGATGCGCACCGGCCATGCCTCCGAAGCTTTGTCCTACGCCGAACACGCCGCCCGCATCGCTCTCGATTCACCCGACGCCATCGCCATGCTGGGGTTCGTGCAATTCGCCAGCGATCATACGCCCGACGCCATTCGCTCCTGGAAAAAGTCGCTGGCCCTGCGTCCCGACGCCACCGTCAGCCAGTATCTGGCCCGCGCCGAGCGCGAATCGAGCGCCGAATCCGATTTCTCGCAACGCGAAAGCAGCCACTTCAATCTCCACTTCGAAGGCAAGGACACCTCGGAAACCTTTCGCCGCGACCTGCTCGCCACACTCGATTCCGAGTATGACGACCTGGTGCGCGATCTCGGCTATTCGCCCCACAACAACATCGCCATTACGCTCTACACGCAGCAGGCGTTCTTCGACGTGACCCGCGCGCCTTCCTGGACCGGCGCCCTCAACGATGGCAAGCTGCGCATCCCGATCAGCGGCGTCCAGAGCGTCACACCCGAACTGGCCCGCATCCTCAAACATGAACTGACGCATTCTTTCGTCTCGCAAATGTCGAGCAACCGCTGCCCTACCTGGCTGAACGAAGGCATTGCGCAAATCGAAGAGGGTAAGTCGGCCGCTTCCTACGGACGCCAGCTCGCGCAGCTCTTCGCCGCCGGAAATGAAATTCCCTTTAATGTGCTCGAAGGCGGTTTCATGAGTTTTTCCGCTCCCGAAGCCACTGTCGCCTACGCCGAATCTCTCGCCGCCGCCGAGTACATCCGCAACGCTTACGGCATCGGCGAAATCGTGCGCATTCTGGAAATCCTCTCGCAAGGCGGGTCCACCGAAGCCGCGTTGCGCTCCACCGTCCACTGCGATTACCGGCAACTCCGCGACGAAATGACCCGCACCCTGAAAGAAAAATACGGCGAATAGGGCAGTTCTCGATTTTGTTTGGCTGCCAAGCGCGGCTGTCCCCACGCGAGAGGGATTCAGCAATGCTGAACCGCCCCATGGTCCTTCAACCTTTTCCGAGCCTCAGGGCTGCGCCATCCGGTGTATAATTCGACCGCTTGGCGACTGTCCTGATATCAGGGCGCTTACTTACTCTTTATTCCTGGAGGTTTTACCATGGGTCCCTGTAATTGCCTGCGGTGGATTGGAAGAGTTTCTTATTATGCCGGCTTGCTCGCGCTGGTATGCGGTGGATTGGTACAAGTGAAAATTGCCAGGACGTTGTTCATGGCCATGGGCCTGTCGAAGCGGAACCTGCTGGAGGCCGGTGTGGCCTGCTTATTGATCTGCATCGCTTCGGAGCTTCGGGCCGGCAACTCCACTTGCAAAACCAAAGAAACGCCGGGCGTTGCGAACAAGCCTGCCTAGCGGACCACGCAGCGGGCGACGCCCATGCGGCAGCGTCATTGTGGCAGCCGGACCTGTAAGCCGAATTCTGTCCGCAACATGAATGCTGCGGGACGGCCATTCCTCTGGGCCACGCATTACTGCGGGGCTCAAGCGACCTACCCGGAGGTTGTGGCGCGCCGAGCCGGCACGCGTCCAGCCGTAGCTGAAATCCCTCCCTATTTGGTCTTGCTCCGTGTGGGGTTTGCCCTGCCCGCCGCATTACTGCGACGGCGGTGCGCTCTTACCACACCTTTTCACCCTTACCCGATCCTTGCGGCCCGGGCGGTATGTTTTCTGTGGCACTTTCCGTCCAGCCGGCTTGAACCGGCCGTCCCGGACGTTATCCGGCACACTGCTCTGCGGAGTTCGGACTTTCCTCTGTCTTGCGACAGCGACCGTCCGGTCCGGCTGCCAACCAATTCATTATAGTGCACGCAACGAATGCTGCCAGGGAAGCGCCCGCGAGAGCAGGCTGCGAGAAATTGGGCCTTGTATCGGAGTATCGTTTCAGCGATACCGCAATGCTTCATAAAATCTTTGCGGGGAGGGCTGCAAAAACAAATGCGGCCTGGGCCAGCCACCCGGGCCGCATTGTTGTCGCGGACATTCTGACTGTCGTCTTTCGCCTGGACGAAAGACCATCGCTCTACCGCACTCCGAAAAGTGCCACCGAGCGATGCTTACCTGAGGCTCGCGCTTCAGGGCCGCGATCCGGCGTTTCCATCCTTCTCGAAAGAAGGATTTCTTAGGAGGCCGCAAAGCCCGGGCACCAACGCACTGGACATGCGCCGAGTTTCCCCCGGTGATCCACTCTCGAGAAAATCACCGGCAACGCCGGATCCTTGTTGGAACAGATCCAGAACATCTCGCGCTTTTGACTTTAAGCACTTTGCGGTAGCGGGGAAATTTACGCAACGGCAAAGTGGGGCCCCGTTGTGTAAAAACTGTGGAGGGGAGAAACTTCCTGTGGAAGGGGAAGGAAAAGTGTACTTCTATTTGCGCGGCGCAAGAAACTTGCGGGCTTCGCGCTCGTTGCACAGCCGAGGGCGGATGTCCCTGCGCTTTCCCTGCAGGGACTGCCGTACAATAGGGCGAATGATTGCGCATCTTCGCGGAACTTTGCTGGCGAAACGCCCGAACCAGGCCATCGTGGAAACTCACGGGGTCGGGTATGACGTTGCCATCAGCGTGCCGACGTTTACAGAAATGCCGGCGGCGGGCGCTGAAGTCGCGCTCCACATCCACACGCACGTTCGCGAGGATGCGTTGAGCCTGTACGGATTTTTACGGTTGGCCGAGAAACAGCTTTTCGAAAAGCTGCTGACGGTCAGCGGGATTGGCCCGACGCTCGCAATCAAAATCCTGAGCGGCATGGCGGCCGACGAGATGGTGGGAGCGATTCGCGGCGGCGATCTGGCGCGGCTTACGCGCATTCCGGGAATCGGCAAGAAGACGGCGGAACGCATGGTGCTGGAGCTGCGCGACAAACTGGCGGCGCCGGCGGGAGCGTCCGAAATGGGTGCGGGGCTGGCCAGCCCGGTGGAGGAGGACGTTATTTCCGCACTGGTAAATCTTGGCTATCCGCGGGCGGCGGCCGACAAGGCGCTGCTCGGGGCGCGAGGCGGCAAAGGGCCTCAAAGTTTTGACACGCTGTTTCGCGAGGCGTTGGGCACGCTGTCGAAGTGATTCCACGCCAGGAAGCTATCTCATAAATCGTTTCGGGAAGGGCACGGCTTGAACAGGCTGCGGAAAAACTCTCATTCGCGTAGGTTTTTGGGAAGGGCACGAGTTTACTCGTGCCGTAAGACGTTGAAAATACGTTCGCGCTTCAGCGCCTGAGGTGAGCTTTCTGCGGCCCTGTCGAGTTTTTCCGCAGCCTGCTTCAAGCCGTGCCTCCCGAAGCCAGTAAAGACGCGGGCTTTACCCCTGAGGTAAGTCCGCGCGAAGTGCCGTGTTACCTCGACCCTGGAGGTTTTTGTGCGCAGACGGTCGGTCCAAATCATTCTTGTAGTCCTCTGCATTGTGGTCGCGTTTTTCCTGGGCATCCCGCGACTGCTGGACGAACACCTGAACAAGCTGGTGAAGAAGCCGCCCTACACGGCATCCCAGCGGGCGCTGCATCTGCACCAACAGCTCACCATCGCCGATCTGCACGCCGATTCGCTTTTGTGGGGCCGCGACCTGCTCCAGCGCAACACCTACGGGCAGGTGGACATTCCGCGTCTGGCGGATGGCAACGTGGCCTTGCAAGTGTTCTCGCTCCCCACCAAGGTCCCGCGCAGCTTGAACCTTGAGAGCAATGCGGACCGGAACGATAACATTTTCTGGCTGGCGCTTGTAGATCGCTGGCCGCCAAGGACCTGGAACAGCCTGACCGAGCGGGCCCTCTATCAGGCGCGGCGTTTGCATCAATTCGCGCGCGGTTCGCGCGGCGGATTCGTGGTGATTGAGAGCGCTGCCGATCTCTCCAGCTACCTCGAACGCCGAAGGCTCCATGGCAAGCTCACCGCCGGATTGCTCTCCATCGAAGGCGCGCACGCGCTCGACGGCAAGCTGGAGAATCTCGACGTTCTCTACCGCGCCGGATACCGGATGATGTCGCCCAGCCATTTTTTCGATAACGATATTGGAGGATCGTCGGCGGGGACCCACAAAACCGGCCTCACCGAAAAAGGCCGCGCGTGGGTGCGGCAAATGGAAGCGCGCCACATGATTGTGGACCTCGCTCATGCTTCGCCAAAAACGATTGAAGATGTTCTGGCAATCGCCACCCGTCCGCTGCTCGTTTCCCACACCGGCGTGCAAGGAACGTGCGACAACGGCCGCAACCTCAGCGACGATCAGATTCGAGCGGTGGCGGCACAGGGCGGATTGATCGGCATCGGGTATTGGGACACGGCAACCTGCGGCGCCGATGCGCGGGCGATCGTAAAAGCCATGCGCTATGTTTCCGACCGGGTGGGCGTGGAACATGTGGCCCTCGGTTCGGATTTCGACGGGGCCGTCACCGCTCCCTTCGACACCACCGGATTGGTCGAAATCACCGAAGCCATGCTGCAAGCGGGCTATTCCGAGCAGGACATCCGGATGATCATGGGAGAGAACGTGGTGAAATTTTTGCAGGCGAATCTGCCGGAGAAGTAGCGCCTTGTGAGTGGAGAGCCGGGCGTCCCCGCCCGGCCAGGGTTGCGGCGGGGCCACACTGCGCTCGGCTTGGACCCTTCGCTTCGCTCAGGGCAGGCTCGCGAGACCGCCCGTCCCTACACGCACTCTACTTACTTACTGCTGCGCAAAAATGATGGAACTCGCAGGCCCGCTGCTGCACGTAGTCGCAGGGGGTTGAGGCGTACAAGTGCCCATCATCATGAAATCCGTAATTACGGCATCCGGACTCTTGGGATTCGCAGGATTGGGGATGGTGGCGACGTCAATGGCGTAAATCACACTGGTCGCGGGACTTCCAGCGGTCAGCGTGTTGGTGCCCGTGCCTGCGAGGGTCATCGTGTACGCCCCGGCCATCGTTACTCCCGCTGGGTTGGCACTATCGTATTGGGTTCCGTTGACGCACTGGGCGGTGCACGTACCGGTGTTCGCCCATGTAAGCAGCAGGTTCTCGGCCACTGGTTCAAGGCCGGAATCGCTGTTGCCGATGGTCGCTGCCGCATAGGTACCCGGCATCTCCGCTGCAGCGTAGCTCGCATTCGCAGACTGCGGATCCATGGTCCCCGTCATCACCGCCGGACTGGACTGATCGAGCAGAAACCCTCGATTCGCGCCGCTGGCATACAGAATGAACGGAAGCGGCGCTACCACCGGGTTCGCATTCGGATTGCCCAGCATCTGGAATGTGTATCGTCCCGTGTTGCCGCTGCTCGCCACGTACGTGTACGTGAATCCTGGCACCGACGGCACCGAAACGATCGTTCCATTATTGTTCTGGTCGAAGCCGCTCGTGAAGTTCCCCGCCCCTCCCGTACCGCTCGATGTGCCGTCGGTGGTGCCAACCGTCAACGAGACATTCGCGTTCGCTCCCGTAAGATTTGAAACCGATGTGCCGTTGAAGGCAGCGTTGTTGTAGCCAGAAGTCATCGGAACCTGGTAAACCATCGCCCCGGAAAGCGCGGGATGCGTTGCATCTACTAGGTCGGTGGAAATGGCATAAAGCGTCAGCGGATTGGGACCGGTCTTGGTTTGCGCTGTCCCGCCAGCAACAAAAAAGTCGAAATCGAGCGTCGTCGTGCCGTAGTTCAGCGCCATTTGCCACACTCCTGCGTTGAGTGTGTAGGTGCCCGTAACATTGCTGTAACTACTTGCCGTGCCGTTGTCGTTGATGTCGAGCTGGCCAGCGGCGATAGTCCCGCCTGTTGCGCTCGGAGTCATCGGCAGCAGGCCCACATACCCAACCCGCTTGCCCGATGAGTCCACGCCTGTGAATCCGAATGCAAATGTCTGCGCGCCGGCGTTGAAGACTGTGCCTGCCGCCGATTTTTCCAGGACGCCGGAGCCGCTTCCCAAGCTGTCCGACTCGATCATCCGAATAATGCCAGACGAGGTGAGTACTGCAGTGTATGTGTACTTGGGTCCGCCGGCCGCACTTGCATCCAGCGTAAGCGTCCCCAGGTTGTTTTCATATGTTGGTGGTGTTATTTGAGTTGGACTATACGAACCCGTTACCGTCGTGTACTGGTTATATACGCCGTCAATCACCACATCTTCCACGCCACCGGTGATAGCGTCATTCGCGCCAACCGTGAGGCTCCCCGCCGCAGCGACGGGATTGCCGCTGTTGTCATATCCCGAAAACCGGAATGCATACGCGCCCGCCGCGAGGCGCGAAGCTGCCACTGTAACTTTAGCTTGTCCTGACACTGTCGATCCCCAAGTCGCCGTTACCACCACGGGTCCGTTGGCGGACGGTGCGGTATAGACCGCGGGATCGGAAGTGGCTGTGTCACAAGAGCTATTGTTTGAGCCACAAGAGAGGCTTCCGCAGCTGCCGGTTGGCGTGCACGTCCAGATGAAACTTTGCGGCGCATCGTCCGGTATCGCGACGGCGGTGAACTGCTGCACCAGTCCTTGTCCAACCGTTACCGTCGTCGGTGTCACCACCACCGAGACCTGTACCAGGTTCACCGACATACTGCCTGTTTCCGCGCTGTTGGACTGCGCTACCGCCGTGATCGTTATCTCCGACGGACTCGGCACCGCCGCTGGCGCCACATAAACGCCGCTATTCGGGTCGATTGTCCCGCATGGATTCCCCGCGCCAGTACATGCCGTGCCTGTCAGACTCCAGGTAACGGCGACCGGCTCCGGGGGTGTGCCCACGGTGGCAGTGAACGTCACAGACTGGTTCGGGTAAAGCGCTGCAAGGTTGCCGTCGTTAACGGTAATGGCGGGGGGTATCACGCCGTTGCCGCCCTTGGCGCATCCGCCAGCCAGCGCCAGACTCAGCAATAACATCACAAACAGAATATTTTTTATCATAATCAGATTTCTTTGAACGATCTCTGAAGCATAGCGAATTCAACTGCATAGGTCCTTCGCTTCGCTCAGGATGACAGCGTAGATTTATGCCATACTTGTCCTGATTTTAGAGCAGTCATACGGCCAATTTGTTATTCAAATCAGCAGGTTACAAATGTACCTGAATTCATGGACTTTGTCTGCGTGGGAGCACATTGCGACGGGTGGACAGCAGACCCGCCTGTGCAAGAGATTGCAACATCAGGTGGCAGGTCTTAGGTCTTAATTCTCAGTGGAGGGCCGATACGTCCCTGACATCTGAGACCTGCGATCTGACACCCGATTCCAAAGCCGCGCGCTTGACCGCTTCCATCAGCGGACGCAACTCGGCGGCGGTGATCCCGAGCGTGCCTCCGGAAAAGCCGTCAATGTAAGCGGAGTTAATGCCCACGACTTCGCCGCGCAAATTCAGCACCGGTCCTCCGCTGCCTCCGCGCGCGGTGGGCGCGTCGTAGATCATCTTGTCGCCGGTCACGTCGCCGATGTGCCCGAACGTTGCCGATGGTCTGATCAGCGATAGCGCGGCCAGTTCACCCGCCGTCTCCGCATTATCCGGATGCGACGAAAGCCGCTCATACATGATCGCCGGCGACTTGGCGACCATCCCCGTCACTCCCATGGGATACGCGAGCACGGTCACCGGCTCGCCCACCTGGGGCTGCGTTTCAGACAGTGTCAAAGGGCGCAGGCTTTTCGTGAAGGCCGTCGTTTCCAGGCGGAGCAGGGCCAGGTCCGCATGATCAGCCAGCACCGTTGTCTCAAGATTGACCGGAAGCGGTGAGCCGGGAAAATATGCCACCAGCTTTTCCAGCACTGGCGACGCGCCCCGGCGCAATGCCGTCGCGACTTCGCGATCTCCGTACCAGGGCTCGGCCACATGGCGATTGGTGGCCACGAGGCCCGGCGCCACAACAAAGCCGGTTCCGGCGACGCGAGCGCGAAAACTCTGCGCAGAGCCGGACAGGTGATAAATCCCATAGATGTAAGCGACCGAATCCCGCGCATCGTCCACGGTCGCCGCCGAAAACGTTTGCTGATTTTCGAGGCTCGCCACCTGGCGCGAGAGCTGACGCACCTGTTGTTCGAGTCCCGTGGTCTCCGGCGGAGCGTAGTAGTGCGCCATCAGCAATGCGCCCACCAACGCCAGCGCGCCCAGCAACCCCTGCACAAACCGCTGCCAGGTCTCCACCAATTCGCTTTCGGCATGATCGGAATGGAACATGGGCCGTCAAGCCCGGCCCAGAAAGAGATGACCGGGTAGCACTATCCTGACGCATTCGGTCCAAGACAAGTAGGGTACAGAAGGCCGATGGAACGCGGCCAAAGGTAACTGAAGAAAGTTCCCGTAGAGACGCAGCCTGTTGCCCCGTCTCTACACGAGCTACGGCTCAACTCCCAATCGCTTGGCCATTTCTTCGTAGAGGAAGCCCTCGCCCGGTCGGTAGGGTTGGATCCATTCTCCATCAATCACAAACTGCGGGATGGCGCGCTTGCCGGTTCGTCTCACCACCTCGTCGACGGCTCCCGGCGTGGTCTCAATGTCAATGTCGGTGTAGGGAAGTTTGTGCCGGTCGAGGAAGCGCTTGGCCTCCCGGCAGTCGGGACACCAAGGGGCGGAGTAAACAGTAATTTCCATAGGTAGGACTTCCAGCAACTTGCGGAAAAACTCATGTTTCGTATCAGGGTATCGCTTTAACGATACCGCAAGTCCTTCGAACTCAATCGCCCCTTTAGAGGTTGGGCGTGGTATATCGAGTTTTTCCGCAACCTCCTAAAGTCTCGCCGACTAAGAGTTTCGTATCAACCGCCAGCCCTCCCAAAATCAAACGGCGGGGCCCAAACAGCCCCGCCGCTAATTTTTCAGCGAATGCGATCTACTGCGTCTTCGTCTTCGCCGCGTCTCCAACCTTGAATCCCGTTCCCGAAACCACCGTACACACGGAAGAGACATCATCCACGTCGGTGACCTTGACCACGCCGATCGGACTGCTCAAGCGCCGCAGCACCTGTCCGGTCGCCGGGTCCTTGATTTCCTTGGTCACGCGTTCGACGCTCAGTTCGTCGCCCACTTTGATTCCCGACTTTGCGCCTACGTTCAGGATCACCTGGCCCTCTTCCACCGCTGCCACCAACCCCTGCACGACTACGGTCCGCGCCTGCAGCTTGTCTTTGCCGGCCACGACCTCGGCGGACAAATGATCCGTCGCCAGCTTGGTCGCTTCGCCAATGATGGTGCTTTGGAAATCGCTGCTGCCCATGTTGATGCCGCCGCCGCCCGCGCCGTGCCAATTGCCGCCGCCCCCGCCGAGCATCAGGCCGCCGCGGCTCGACTCGCCCTTGCCCTCGGCCACGGCCAGGATCTCACCTGTGTCGATGTCCACCAGGCGCGCGCTCAGGCCGACGATGGCCTTGGAGTTCTTTTTCCCGAGCCCGCCCAGCCCGAAACCGCCGATGCCCCCGCCCCCCCCGCCCAGCCCGACTTTCTTCGTCTCACTGCCAAACTGGGTAATGCTGCCCACGAGGATCGCATCCACCCCGAGCAGCTTGCCGATCTTCGCGGCCGAGGTGGGATTGGCCCGGTCGCTGTTCGAGAAATTCTGCTCCGCCATGATCTTGTCGAGGGCCTTGCGCTCGATGATCGAATACGAGCCGTCCTTCACCAGGTCCGTGACCAGCAAGTCGGCTATGCCTTTGCCGATGTCTATGTCCTGACCGAAAATCTCCGAAACGCCGGCGTGCACCGTGGCATAGTCGAAGTCCATGACCGCAATGCGTTTCTTGCGCGGTTCCGGCGCGGCCTGCGCCCAAGCGGCACTCGCAAACGTCAGCAACAGAATTGATACTCCAGCCACCAACCAAGTTCTCTTCATAATGTTCCGCCTTTCTTGATTAGAGAAGGGAGCGTCGTCGTCCGGCACTCCCTGGTGTTTCCTTGTCGGTGGAAACCGCAGTCCTGCCAACGCGTTTTTTACTGCGCGCCGCCGCCCGCCGTTTCCTGCTTGACCTGCGACTCCGTCTGATCGGCCGCCGCCTGTTGGTCTTGCAAAGTTTTTGCCGCACTGGTGTCCGGAGGCGGAGCTGGTATATCCGACTCCGTGGTGGTAGTATCCGGCGCTTTCGGAATACCGCCCGTGCCCTGCTTCTTCGCCAACTCGCCCAATCCGCTGTTGAGTTGTTCCGCGAAGTGGTTCTGCATTTCCTGCAAGTCGTCCACCTTAACGGCCACGGTCTGCCCGGCGGTGCATTCCGACTTCTTGCTCGCCGAGACGCTGGCGTTCACCGTCTGGTCGGCATCCGGAGTATCCGTGAGCCGCGTGAGCACATCGCCCGCGGTCAGCGCGCATTCCTGCCCGCTGCCCACTACAACTACCGTTAGATCGCTGGCCACCACAAACGTGCGCCTGGCCGGATCCAGTGCCGGCGGAACTTCGCCGCTGGCCGGTGCCGGTGCCACCGCCGCTTGACCGCCCGACGCGCCACTCTGCGCCGCTTCTGCCTGCTGCGCCGCCAGTTGCGCCTTCACCTCATCGGCGATGGCCTGTTTGACTTCGGGACTGAGTGTCACCGGACCCGCCGCTGCTGCTGGCGCTGCATCTCCGCCGCCACTCGCCTGCGCGTCCGCCGCTGCTTCCGCATTGGCCTCGGCTCGCGCCTCATACGCCGCTTGCAATTCCTCCGCAATCAGATAATCCGTCAGCCAAAATGCCGGCGAAGCATAATAGGGATAAGGCGTGAACCACCCGCCGTAAAAGCCAAACCACGGCGCTCCTCCCCAGCCCCACGCCCCTACGCCCCAGTAAACCGGCGCGCCCCACGGCTGATAACCCCATGCATAAAACCCTGGGTGGTACCAAAACCCCGGATGGTAGCCGTAGTAGTGATAGCCGCCATAGTAGTACCCGCGATACACGCCCGTCCGATAGACGCCGTGGTCATAATACGTGCGCGAATAATAGGAGTGCCCGCCCCGCGTAACATACGCGTGCTGCACGTATCCACCATGCGCTCCCGTGTTCACGACGCGCGCTCCGTTATGGAAACCCACCACCGTGCGCCCGCCATAGATCCCATGCTGAATCTGTATACTGTTGCGGTTGATCGAACGGATTTGTCCATTGGGACGGAGGCTCGCCGATCCACCGCCTCGCAAAGTTACTGACCTTCCCGGAGGTGTGTGGCTCCCCACATTGCTTCGCCCAGCGTACGCGTTCGTGTTCGTGCGCCCAGGAGTGGTCGTATGTCCGGCCGTCGCCGTGTGTCCTGACGTGGTCGTATGCCCGGTTGTCGCCGCATGTCCGCCTCCACTGTTGGCGGTTGGTCCGTGGCTGCCCGCGCCATAGGCCGTCGGGCCATGCGTGGCTGTTCCGCCGGCGGTTGGCCCGTGCGTCGCCCCGCCTCCGGAGCCGCGATTGGTCGCGCCGGCTGTGTGTGGCGCTGGGGCTTGATGCGGCGCACTCGCCGCCTTCGGAGCGGATGCGTGGGGTGCGGGCGCGCTCTTCTTCTCTTTCTCTTTTTGCGCCGAAGCCACGGCGGTTACCGCGAGAAGAACCAGCAATACCAACCATTTCGGCAGAACGTTCTTTCTGCGATCGCTCGAATTCATAGACCACTCCTCTGAGGGGCGAAACTTCTTCCCCATAACTCTACCAGCCGGCAGCATGAGCGGCCAGATAAGTTTCCTCCACTCCGGCAATCCCGGTCATGCGTTTCTTCTGATGAAGACCCTTGGATCCGAATGCCGTAAGGGGAAAATCCAGCACCGGCCATTTAATTACGGCCAATTTCACACCTGTTTCACCATTCGTGTCAAGCGAGTCATACGAAATTTACATTTGTCATCGCCTCCGCCCAAATCTATCGCCGCCAACGAACAGCAGATCCTTCGCTGCGCTCAGGATGACAAATTTAGATTGGACAATTGAGAGATGTATCTTCCAAGCTGAAAAGCATTCACGAGACCAGTTCTGATCACCTCCATAAGTAACCACGGTAATGAGGGAGTGTCCCACCGTGTGCCGATAAGCCTTATAGACGGCAATGTTGGCGCATTCGCATACTCGGCTGGCACTCCTGACTCTGTTGCTCTGGACGTATGCTTCGACTGCCGAAGCGGCTGCCGGGTTGCCTGCGGAAGCTGCCGCGAAAGTTTCTGCGAAAGTATCTACCGAAGACGCGAACCATTCCTCCGGCCCGCCCGCTTATCGCAGCACCGTCTCTGAAGTGCGGGTCGCATTCTTCGCCACCGGCGCGGACCATCGTCCGGTCGAAAACTTGACGAAGACAGACTTTGCGGTGGTGGACGACGAACGTGTGCTGCGCAGTTTTCGCAGCTTTGCGCATTCGGATGAAACTTCGCTCGACGTGGTTGCGCTGGTGGACCTGAGCGAATCGGCAGCGCCGCGCTTTCGAGTTGCCATGAACGATGTGCTGCAACTGGTTACCCGCGAGCAGTCGGTCCCCGATGACCACATCGCCGTTATATCGTTTGGCGGCATGAGGCCCTCCGTTCTTTGCGCGAGCGCTTGCGGCGGTCCGGGCTCGGTGGCGAAACTTCTGGCGGTAAAGAGCGGCGGCACAACGCCTCTCTTCGACGCGCTGCTCTTGGGCGCGGATTTCATTTTGCATCGCGGCCGCGCCGCCGCCCGGCCTGTCCTGATTCTGTTCTCCGACGGCAACGACACCATCAGCCTGCATTCCGCGCGCCAGGCGCTCGCGGCGGTGCTGGACGCTGGCGTTCCGATCTACTCCGTGGATATGAGAACCTCTCGCAGCGAATCGCAGGGCAGCGCGTTCCTGCGGCAAATTTCGGAGGCCACGGGTGGACGCTATTTCTCTTTCGCCGGCCTTCCGCGCTTCTCCCAGCAAGACGGCGCCGCCACGGTGCTGAACGCCGTGCTCGAGGACCTGCGCGCCTCCTATGTGGTGACTTACGATTTGCCTAGCCACCACGCTGGATTTCATTCGCTTCGCCTTTTGCCCACCCACAACCTCAACCTCACCTTCCACAGCCGGAATGGTTATTTCTACGGACCGGGTGGTCCTTAGATTGGATCTTATGAACATTGGAGACTTATGAAATCCGCATTGCTGTTGGTTCTTGTATGGATTGTATGGATAGGGACGGGCGTTTCGCTGGCTGGGGCCGCGCCGCTTGGCATTTATCGGCAGGGGACCGTGGTCCGTATGCGCATGGGCGACTGCCTGCTCGTGCACAAAAACCTTATGACCGCGTTCGGCCCGCCGCAAGCCGCAGCGAACGAGGGCGCATGCCCGGAATACACGCTCGTGACCGATAAGGTCGTGTATGTGATCGTGGGCAAGTCGTCGAACGATCTGGTGCCGCTCGCGGAAATCGTTGACTTCCGTTTCCAGAAAAAAGAATTGGTGGTGCGCGTGGATGACGCTCGCCACGAATCGAAGTTTGCCATCAAGGAAATGACGCTGCGCTCGGAATGGGACCTCATCCAGAAGCGCCTCGAGGACCGGCTCAACGATTCGCCGCATCAGCCGGTGGACACGTCGCTGACGCTGAGAAGCCGGGAATAGTCTTGTGTCTTGTGCCGTAAAGTTGCGGCATGGTTTTGCATTGTTATAGTTTTGCCTTGTCATCCTGAGCGAAGCGAAGGACCTCTGCATTTGAATCCGTCGCAATTCAGAGGTCCTTCGCTTCGCTCAGGATGACAATGACTATGGCGTTGCTTGTGCGGCGCTCCGGATTCGCCTTTTCCACAGACTGCTAAAAGAACTTTCTCGGCGCACTCGGCGTCTCGGCGGTGCAACGTTTGCTCCTGGAACCAAAGCTGCGATTGACGGAAAACACGCGCGGAGCCAGACTGAAAAGGTATGGCAAAAGCAAAGATTCGGGTGGGCATCCTTTTTGGCGGACGCAGCGGCGAACATGAAGTGTCGCTGCTGTCGGCGGCCTCCGTTCTGAACGCAATTGATAAAACGAAATATGAAGTCGTTCCCGTCGGCATCACCAAAGACGGCCGCTGGCTCACGGCGGAACACGCCGAGAGATTGCTGCGGGGCGAAAAGCACACCAGTCTTCACCCCGCGCCCGAAAAGCATTTGCGGGCGGGCGATCCCGAGGCGACTCCGGGAGCGGCGCTGCTGGCTGCGGGTGAGTCGGTCGTGGTTCCTCCGGAACCGGCGCGGCCCGACGCTGGATTCGCGCCGTTTCAAACCGATGCCGCTTCGCTCCGTCGCGCCTCCGACCGCGCCATCAACGTGGATGTCATCTTCCCCGTGCTGCACGGAACTTTCGGCGAAGACGGAACGATTCAAGGTCTGCTCGAACTGGCCGACATCGCCTATGTCGGCGCGGGCGTGCTCGGTTCGTCCGCGGGCATGGATAAAGACATCATGAAGTCCTTGTTTCGCGCCGCGGGATTGCCCATCGTGAAGCATGTGACCGTGTTGCGCGGCCAATTCGAAAGCGCGCCAATAAAAATTCAGAAGCTGGTCGAGAGCAAGCTGAAGTATCCCGTGTTCGTGAAGCCGGCGAACTTGGGATCTTCGGTGGGAATTTCGAAAGCGCACGATGCCAAGGAACTCGGTCCGGCGATTGCGGAAGCGGCCAAGTTCGATCGCAAGATTGTGATTGAGGAAGGTGTTGGCGGAAAGAAACATAGGGCGCGCGAGATCGAGTGCGCCGTGCTCGGCAACGACGATCCCAAAGCGTCGGTGGCGGGAGAAATCATTCCGTGCAAGGAGTTCTACGACTACGACGCGAAATATCTGGTCGAAGGCTCCGATCTGGTGATCCCAGCGAAGATCACGAAAGCGGAAATGAAAACCGTGCAGCGGCTCGCCATCGCGGCGTTTCAAGCGGTCGATTGCACGGGCCTGGCGCGCGTGGATTTTCTGATGGACCCCAAATCGCGCAAGATTTTCGTCAACGAGATCAACACCATGCCAGGCTTCACCGCCATCAGCATGTATCCGAAGCTGTGGGCCGCGACGGGAGTGTCGTATCCGGAACTGATTGATCGGCTGATCCAACTCGGCCTCGAGCGCCACGAAGACAAGAAGCGGAATCAGTACAGCCGCTGAATTCCCGCTTGACAGCCGACCTGACCGATAGTAGTATTTGATCCCAAGTTTGCTCTGAATTGAGCGAATGGGAATTTCATGCAGAGTGGCTGAGGGACGAGCCCTAGGACGCCACGGCAACCGGACCGGGATCATATATCCCGGCTGACAGGTGCCAACTCTCGCCCGGCAACGGGGACCATGAGATTCGGGGTGATGGCGATTTGTTCGCGTATCCCGAGCCTCTTTTCCAATCCGGAAAAGAGGTTTTGTCGTAACTGGGGAATTTTTTCCCGGCTCGTCCCGCAGTCGCAGAAAGAAGTTGCAAAATGAGGACGAGCACGTACGAACTCCGCTGCCGCGAATGCGGCAAGACCTGGGGTAATCAGCCGCGCAGTATCTGCGAAGAGTGTTTCTCACCGCTCGAAGTCACCTACGATTACGATTCGATCCGCCCGCGCATTTCGCGCGAACTGTTCGCTTCGCGCGCGCCAAACATGTGGCGCTATCGCGAGCTGCTGCCGCTGCCTGTGGAGTATCAGCCTTCCTTGCCAATTGGATATACGCCGCTGGTCAGCGCTCCGCGGCTGGGCGGGAAGATTGGGTCGCGGCGGCTCTTCGTCAAAAATGACGCGGTGTGCCTGCCAACCTTGAGCTTCAAGGACCGCGTGGTTGCGGTGGCGCTGGCGAATGCGCGCAGTTTCGGGTTCGATACGGTAGCGTGCTCGTCCACGGGCAACCTGGCGAATTCGGTGGCGGCGCAAGCGGCCCGCGAAGGGTTGAAGGCGTGGATATTTATTCCGTCGGACCTTGAACCCGCGAAAATTATCGGCACACAAGTTTTTGGCGCGGAGCTGGTGCGCATCAACGGCAGCTACGACCACGTCAATCGCCTGTGCTCGCAGATCGCCGACGAACATGATTCCGATCAACATGGTTCCGGCGAGCGCGGCTGGGGATTCGTGAACGTCAATCTTCGTCCGTATTACGCGGAAGGCTCGAAGACGGTGGGCTATGAAATCGCCGAGCAACTGGGCTGGCGCTTGCCCGACAACATCGTGGTGCCGATGGCGGGCGGATCGCTGATCACGAAAATCAAAAAGGCTTTCGATGAGCTGATTCTGCTGGGACTGGTGGACCCGAAGCCGGTGAAGTTTTTTGGCGCGCAGGCGACAGGGTGCTCGCCGATTTCGACGGCGATCAAGCAGTACAGCAGCGAGATCGAACCGCAGCGTCCGAGGACGATCGCGCGGTCGCTCGCGATTGGCAATCCGGCCGATGGACATTACGCGGTGAAGGCCATCACCAAAAGCGGTGGATGGGCGGAAGACATTTCCGATCCCGAAGTGGTCAGTGGAATCCAGTTGCTGGCGGAGAGCGAGGGCATCTTCACCGAGACCGCGGGCGGCGTGACGGTTGGGACCGCGCGCAAGCTGATGCAGCAAGACCGCATTCTGCGCGATGAAACGACCGTGCTCTGCATCACGGGCAACGGACTGAAGACCACGGACGTGCTGTCCGATCAGTATCAAGCGGAAACTCCGATCGCTCCAAAGATTGCCGAGTTCGAAGCGTACCTGGCGGCGAAATCGGCTACGCTGCCGCCGCTGGCGGCGGTGGTGGAGACAGTGGCGGCAGTCGTTGGTCGTTAGTTGCTAGTCGTTCGTCGCTAGTCGTTAGTCGTTCGTCGCTAGTCGTTAGTCGTTCGCTGCTGGCTAGCGACGAACAGCGAACGACCACACATCATTTTTCATGCGGGCTGTTTGCCCGGGAGGTTTGTTATGAGCATTACCGTTCAAATTCCCACGGCCCTGCGGCGGTTGACGGCAGGAACGCCGCGGGTTGTATGCACGGCTGCGAATCTCAATGAGCTGTTCGCGGAACTCGACGCGCAGTTTCCCGACCTGAAGTCCCATTTGCGGGATGAAGCGGGAGAGACGCGGCGGTTCCTGAATATTTATGTGAATGAGGAAGATATTCGCTTCCTGGGGGGCGCTTCGTATTCGTTCCAGGACGGCGACGAAGTGCTGCTGGTGCCTTCGATCGCGGGCGGGGCGCGGTAGAAGAGCGGGTGGAAGTTTCGGCGGCGGCTTTGAGGTTGATGGAGTCGCTGGGGCCGTCGTTTTTGTTTTTGGCTTGCTGGGCTGGGGCTTGTTTGGCCGGTTTTCTGGCGGTTACGTTCTCGTACTCTTCTTCGTTGTTGTCGTCGTTGTCGTTGTTGTCGTCGTCATCTTCGTTTTCTTCCGCGTCGAGTTCATCCTGAAATTCCTGTTTGTACCAGGCATCGTCGCCGAGGTTGGTATCGGCCACGCCGGAGCGGTCGATGACGACCTCCTGAGGACGAGGGGCGAAATCGGTGTGGGACAGGTTGTGGGAGGCGGTTTGCAGGGCGTAGAGGAGGAGGGCGGCGGTTTTGTGCTCGATCTCTCCGGCCAGGAGGAGACGCATGACCTGCATGAGAGCGAGCTGGACGGAGTTGGCGTCTTCGAGGAGGGGGAGGGTGAAGGGAGATGGAGAAGCGCGGCGGGCGCGGTTGGCGTTGAGTTGAGTGTTGGTGCGCTGCCAGAGGTTGTGGAAGAAGCAGAGGCGAAAATTTCTGAGAGCGGGCGAGCCGCATTGGGTCCCGTTGACCTTGATGTGCTGGCAACGCTGGATGTTGTAGGGATAAAGACCGTCGGTTAAACGCATGAAAGGCATGAAAGGCTCCTTCCCCCACCCCGTGATCTATTGCAATCAAGGGGTTAGCGGGAGACTATGAGATAAATTTATGATCCGAAAGGAGTTGCGGGCAAAATCTTGAAAACAATGGAGTTAGCAGTTGGCTATAAGAATGATTGCCGTTATCAACTTCCGGATATGATAAAAGTTTGGGCGGGGATTGGGGTTAAGTCAAGAAAAAAGTGAGGATTGGGGCGAGGAAGATGAAGCTGTGTGCTCATAGGGTTTGTGGTACAATCTAACTAACCGGTTAATTATATGAAAAGCGCGCATCGTTTGGGGACGCGGGGGCATCCGGAGGAGAGCCGGGCGGCGATCTTGAAGGCGGCGGTGGGGGAATTCGCGGAGAATGGGATTGCGGGGGCGCGGACGGATGCGATTGCGCGGGCGGCGCGGGTCAACAAGGCGCTGCTTTATTACTACTTCAAGGACAAGGACGCATTGTACGAAGCGGTGCTGGACCAAGTGTTCAGCGGGCTGCGGGAGCGGGTGATGCCGGTGCTCGAAAGCGGACTGGGGCCGCGGCAGAAGATGCTGGAATATGTGGGGGCGTATTTCGATTATATAGCGGCGAATCCGCGGTTTCCGCGGGTGGTGCAGGGGGAGTGGATGCGAACGGGCGCGAACGGCAGCACGCACATGCAGCGGATTGCGAAGGAATATTTCGCCCCAATTTTCGGAAAGCTGGCGGATGTGTTGCGGGAGGGAATCGGGACGGGGGAATTTCGGGCGGTGAATCCGGTGGATTTTCTGCCCTCGGTGGTGGCCGTGATAGTGTTCTATTTCAGCGCGGCGCCGGTGATCAAGGCATTGACGAAGGTGGATCCGTTGTCGGCGAAGCGGATACGGGAGCGGCGGGCGTTTGTGCTGGAGTTTGTTTCGGCGGCGCTGTTTCGGTGATCACCGCCGAGACGCGGAGTGCGCGGAGAAAAACTTAGGGAATCTCCGATTAAGTGCTTGCTGGCGAAACAGAATGCTCCAGAAGTGTGGCCCCCAGCGGCTAAAGCCGCATATTTGGCGGGGTCTAACGGCACGGCTGAAGCCATGCCCTTCCCAAGCGATCCGGGAATGGACTTAATCAGAGGTTCCTTAGGGCTTAACCAGAGGGGGCACGGGGGTCCACAGAGGGAATCGAACATTGGGACTTTGGTGTCGCATGTTAAAATCCCCGCCCTAGCCGCTCCAAAGAACGGAGCGACTAGAACGGGGCACCCTCTAGTTTCTCAACAGGTCCTCGATTCGACAGGTTAGGAGATTTGCGATGAGTGCGCGGAACCGGTTTTTGATTGTGCTGGGGATCATACTGGCGATTGCTTCGGGATATTACGTTTTTTCCACGCCGGGCGGGAACGACCTGGTGCTGGTGGGGACGGTGGATGCGAACCAGATCGTGGTGAGTCCGCAGATCCAGGGGCGAATTACACGGCTGCTGGTGGAGGAAGGTTCGCAGGTGAAGCAGGGGGAGTTGATCGCGCTGCTGGATGCTTCGGAGTTGGAGGCGGAGGAGCGCGGGGCGGCGGCGACGATAGCGAGTTTGCGGTCGAAGGTGAGCGAGAGCGAATACACGCGGCAATCTACGAAGGGGTCGACGACGGGAGATGTGGCGAATTCGCAGGCGAAGCTGGCGGCGGCGCGGGCACAACTGGCGCAGGCGGAAGCGACGCTGACGCGGGTGGAGAGCGACAGCCGGCGGACGATTGGACTGGCGCAGGCGGGAGTGGCGTCGGAGCAGGAGAAGGTGCAGGCGGAGATGAATCTGAAGGCGCAAGAGGCGAGCGTGCAGGCGCTGAAGGACCAGGTGACGGCGAGCCAGGGGGATTTGGATTCGGCGATTGCGCGGACGAACCAGGCGACGGCGGCCGAGAGTACGGTGGAATCGTCGCGGGCGCAGGTGGACAACGCGGTGGCGGCGTTGAAGGAAGCGGAAGTGCGGCTGGGATATACGAAGATTTATGCTCCGGTGACGGGGACGGTTTTGGTGCGCGCGGCGCGCGAGGGCGAAGTAGTGAACGCGGGGCAGGCGATTGTTACGGTGGTGGATTTCAGCGACACATGGGCGTATGCGGCGATTCCGGAGACGGAGGCGGACCATATTAAACGGGGCGACACGCTGCGGGTGCGGTTGCCGGGAGGGACGGTGGTTCCGGGGAAAGTTTTTTATAAGGCGGCGGAGGCGGATTTTGCCACGCAGCGGGATGTGGGGCGGCGCAAGCGGGACATTCGGACGATTGCGTTGAAGGTGCGGCTGGAGAACCCCAAGGGGGCGTATGTACCGGGGATGACGGCGGAGGTGCTGGTTTCGCCCGAGCAGATCAAGGGGACTGCGAGCGCGGCAGGGAAGCAGTAGAAAGCTGCCGAGCTGCTCCACCCCGTCAAGCCAACACCGGGCTTGACGGGGGCCCCGGTGCGCTCGGCTGGACGGGGCAAGGCCCCGTCCCCACACATGTACGGGGAGATCGAGGATGGAAGGGAACACGACTAACGGCATGAGTGTTGCAGGATCGGAACTTAGCCTGCGGGGCGATGTGGAGGCGGACGCTCCCGATGCTATTGCAGTCGAACATATCGTAAAGCGATATGGCGAGTTCACGGCGGTGGACGATGTATCGTTCGCGGTGAAGGAGGGGGAAATTTTTGGGCTGCTGGGGCCGAATGGGGCAGGGAAGTCCACGCTGATCCGGATGATGACGACGCTGATTCCGATTACGGCGGGGTCGGCGCGAGTGGCGGGGCACGATGTGGCGCGGGATCCGAATGCGGTGCGGCACACGATTGGAGTGATTCCTCAGGCTTTAACCAGCGATCTGGATTTGACGGTGGAAGAGAACCTGAATATTTACGCGAAGCTGTATGACGTTCCTAAGAAGCGGCGCAAAGAGGCGATTGAAGAGTTACTGGAGACGGTAGATCTTACTAAGTGGCGGGACGCGCAGACCAAGACGCTATCGGGCGGGATGCGGCGGAGGCTGGAGATAGCGCGCGGGCTGGTGCACAGTCCGAAGATTTTTTTTCTGGACGAGCCGACTACGGGACTCGATCCGGTGTCGCGGGTGGCGGTGTGGGAGATGCTGACGGCGATCAAGGCGAAGAGGAAGCTGACGATCCTTATCACTACTCATTACATGGATGAAGCGGACCGGCTGTGCAACCGGATAGCAATTGTGGACCACGGGAAGCTGGTGGCGCTGGATACTCCAGAGGCGTTGAAGGCGAGCGTGCCGGGAACGAATGTGATTGAGGCGCAATTCGAGCGCGCGCCGGAGGATTGGGAAGAGCGGTTGCGGAGATTGCCGGAGGTGACGTCGGTGCAGGACGAGAGCGCGGGGATGTTCCGGGTACTGACGGCGAATGGGTCGAGGACGACGACGGACCTGGTGGAAATGGCGGTCGCGGCGGGGGTGGTGGTGAAGACGCTGACGGTGCAGAACACAACGCTGGACGATGTGTTCGTCCACTACACGGGGCGGCAGTTGAGAGATGAGCTGGTGAAGGCGCACGCGTTTGTGATGCCGCCGCGTCCGGGGTTGCAGCCATGAACCGGACGATGGCGATCATCGAGCGGGAGATGCGGAAGTTTTTCCGGTCGCCGGCGCTGATGCTGGCTTCGATGATTTTTCCGCTAGTGCAATTGATCGTGCTGGGAAATGCGTTTGGCGGAAAAATTCGCGACGCGAAAATGGGGCTGGTGGATGAGGACCATGGGACGCAGGCGGTCCGAATCAGAGAGGCGTTCGACGCGGTGCGGGCGAACGCGGGAACGTTTGTCGCGATTCCTTATGACGACGAAGTGCAGGCGCGGGAGGACGTGCGCAACGGAAAAATCCAGGGCGCGGTGATTATTCCGGCGCAGTATTCGAAGATGGTGTATGAGAAGAACCATCCGCGGATTGCGCTGATTGTGGACAACTCCGATAACTTCATGAGTTCGACGTTCGAAGACGAGATGACACAAGTTACGAACGCTTTGAACACGCCGGACGTTGCGCCGCGGTTATTGCAGCAGACGGCGCTGAAGGTGGTCGAGTTATATCCGTATATCGAGTATATGAAGTATCTTCTGCCGGGATCGATTACGCTGGCGATGTTCGTATCGGTAATGATCGGCGGAGGGATGCTGTATATTGACGACAAGGCGCGCGGGATACACGAGGGATACTTAGTAACTCCTATTACTAAGACGGAGCTGGTGCTGGGGCTGGTTGGAGCGGGCGCGATCAAGGCGGTGATGACCGGGGTGGTGATTACGGTGATTGGATCGCTCCTGGCGGGAGTGGGGACGATCTTTAATCCGGGGACGATGCTGGGGCTGGTGGTGATGATCGCACTGACCTCGGCGGCGTTCAATACGATGATGTTTTTGCTGATGGTGCGGATCGAGGACCCGCTGGTGCCGCGGGCGATGTTTGGAATTCTGAATACGCTGCTGTTTTTCCCCAGCGGATCGATTTATCCGGTGCAGGCGTTTCCCCCGTGGCTGCGGGCGATTGCGAGGGTGGATCCGTTTACGTTTGCGGTGCATGGATTTAAGTCACTGCTGTTGAAGGAAACGGGGCTGGGGGCGATTGTTCCGGACATGATTTATTTGTCGATTTTTGCGGTGGTGACGCTGGGGGCGGCGGTGCCGTTGTTTAAGCGGACGCTGTAGGGGGGCGGTCGCTGGTCATTCGCGGTTCGGGTTGGAGCGCGGGGGAAAGGCTTCCTCGGGAGCTGAACAGGCCGCGGAAAAACTCGTCTAATATGTAAAAAGCTCACCTCAGGCGCTGAAGCGCAGAAGCATGGTCAATGTCTTACGGCACGAGTAAACTCGTGCCCTTCCCAAACCCTGCGGGAATCGGAGTTTTTCCGCAGGCTATGAAGCCCCAGTATATTTTGCGGTTCCTACGGCGCGGCTGAAGCCGCGCTCCTTCAAAACAAAGTCAAAACAAACATCCAGAATCAAACAGTCAAAATCAGAGCGCTCTGCCGGACTGCGTCCGGCGGGACGGGCGGGGGCGGCTGGTGCTACGCGAGCTGGGACGGGGCAAAGCCCCGTCCCCACACGAACCGTCCCTACACGAGCGCGTCGCTATGCGATTGGTGGCGGGGGGATGGGAGGGACCTCGCGGAAGAGGCGGGCGGATGGGCGTGGGGAGTCGGTGGCGAGGCGGAAGACGAGGTTGGTGGTGACGGAGCGAGTCCTGGGGCGACTTTCGGGGTGGACATCGAGACGGAGCCAGATGAAACGGCCGATGCGGCTGAGGCGGACTTCTTCGGGACTGAGACGGGCGGTGTAGCTCGAGGCAATGCGCGCCATTTCGACCAGGTCGTTCATGGGACCGAATTCGACGTCGGTGGGGCGTGGCAGTTGGTGCATGAACTCAAGTTGACGGGCGATAATTTTGCGTCCGGCAACGCAGGGCTGAGTGCGGCAAGCGAGAATTTTTTCGATGGCGTAGAGAGCGCCGTGGTCGACGCGTTCTCCGAAGGCGAGGTAGAGGGTATTGGTGGAGGAAGCGTAGTTGATGGGCAGCATCTGAAAGGCTTCGAGGATGGGGAGGGGAATATTGCCGAGAGAGTGGACGGTGGAGGCATCAACGGAAGTAGCGACGGGACATCCCCATTGCAGAGCGAGGGCGGTGGTGACTTCCTGTTCGGTGGCAAAGCCAAGTTTTTCGATCCACTCGCCGATTTTGCCGTAGCGGGCGCGGCGCTGGGCTTCGAGGGCGGCGCGGACTTCGTCGTGGGTGAGCTTGCCGCGGGCGACCATGAGGAGCCCGAGAGGAATGCGGTTGGGGGGCTGCGGCGCTGGAGCCATCAAGCGCAGACGGGAGATCTGGTTGAGGAGGGCGGTCTCCAGGCATTGGGGCTGGCAATAGAAGGCACCCTGGAGGAAAGTGCCGTTGGGGCGGTGACGGTCGCGGAGACGCTGCCAGTAGGATTGCGAACGGGTGCAGGAGACGAGCGCGCAAGGGGGCTGAGAGGTTTCAAGGTTGTGGCGCTTGGTCCAGTTGGCGAACCAGATTTGCGGATTGAGAAAATGTGGCATGGGGCAATCCTCCGTATCATTGCAATTTGGTTTTAGCTGTTGGCTTTTGGCTTCTAACTTCTAGCTATCATTCCGAGCCAATCCAGCTAAGAGCCCGTGGTAAAACTCCAGAGCCGAAAGCCAGCGCCTAATGGCGCGTTCCTAACATGACGTTTACGGTATGCCTGAAGGCATACCCTGATACAAATCCACGGGCTGCTAGAAACCAAGAGCTAAGAGCTAAAAGCTAGGAGCCAGCAGCCAACAGCGAAAATCAGACGGGCGCTTCGGCGACGGGCACGGAATCTACGACGTCGGTGACCCGCAATCCGTACTTGCCGTCGACGACGACGTCGTCGCCCTTGGCGATGAGGCGTCCGTCCAGCAGAAGGTCCACGGGCGAATGGAGAGCGTTCTCAAGTTCGACGACGACTCCGGGACTGAGGGCGAGGACTTCACGCAGCAGCATGCGGCGGACCCCGAAGCGGAGCTTGACGTCGAGATCGACATCCATGAGGCGTCCGTAGCTGGAGGCGGGCGCGGGCAAGGCCGAAGATGGTGACGAAGATGGGGGCGATGGTGGTGGCGGGGCGGGCGCGGGTTGGGCCTGGGGCTGAAGCGCGGCGGCGAGGGCGGGACTGATCTGAATTTCAAGGGCGATGGAGACGCCGGCTTCGTCGCGGGTTTGCAGGCAGACGATGGCGTCCGAGGACCAGGAGGGAGCGGCGGAGGGAGAGAGATGGAGTTTCAGTTCGCCGCCGACGACGGGGGCGAGCGTGGTGGAGACCAGGCCGGCGACTTGGCGCAGAAGTTCTTCGAGAGCGTCTTTGTGATCTGGGGTGATGCCCTCGGCGGCAAGGCCGGTTTCGCTGAGGAGCTTTTGGGCGAGACGGGTGCCGGAGGCGGCAGAAAGACGCAAAGTCATCTCGCCATGAGTGGCGCCTCCGGCCACGATTGTGTACCAGACGTCGGAATCGGAGGCGGGCAGGGGCAGGGAAGAGATTTCGAAAACGGCGGGTTGTCCGGAAACCTGGGCAAGCACGTTTTGGAGAGAGGTTTTCCAGGCATCGCACCAATTGCGAAGTTCGGGGGCTGGGCTGTTGGCGGAAACGTCGGTCATAGTTCACCTGTAGCGGGAATCGGGGTTTCGAGAGCGAGGACGCGGGCGGCGCGGCGGTCGCTGACGCGCACTGGGGCGGCCGAGCAGAGACGAATATCCTCGATCAGCATGACGGCGGGGTCGGAGACGCTGGCAGAAAAAGGAAGCAAGTATCCGGGAACGAGTTCGCTGAGGCTCTGCAAAGGGACCTGGAGGCCGGGCATGGAGAGTTCGACGGGGAAGGAACAGTTGAGCAGCTTGTTCTGGATGCGGAGGCGGGCTTCGGCGGAAGTGCGGCGGCGCTGATAGCTGAAGTCGACGGAAATTTTTCTGAGTAAGGCGTTGGAGACCACGGCGGGGATGGCGAGGTTGAGGGTGCCGCGGGTTTCCGCCATTCTGATTTCGAAGCTGAGGCAAAGGTTTTTTTCTTCGGGAGGCATGAGGCGCTGGGTTTGCAAGAGGCGCTGGCGCGCGCAGAAATTGAATTCGAGGGCGATGGCCTGCCAGGCGGATTGCAGCTCGCGGCACATGATGCGGACGATGCCTTCGAAGACCTGCTCTTCGATCTCGGTGATGTCGCGGGAATTTTCGCCCCTCTTGCCTTCGCCGCCGAGCATGAAATCTATGATGGGGAAGGCGATTTCGAGATCGAGCTGAAGAACAGCCGTGGCGCCGGCGGGGGCGAGATCGATGGAGGCGAGGTAGGCTTTTTCCGGCATGCGCTCGAGAAACTCGAGGAAGGTGAGGTGCTCGGCGGAAACCAGGCTGCAATCGAAGACGATGCGCAGGTAGGCGACGTAGCCTTCGGCGTTCGCGTCGGGATGTCCCGGCTCGAAGCGCATCACCGGCGGTCGCCGGTCGGAGACCACGGCGGCCACGCGCACGGCCGAGGCGGACTCCGGATGCAGGCCGGCGAGGGCGAGCGAGAACCGGGGGACGCGCTGCGCTTGAAAGACCACCAACTGGCGGCGATAAGGGCCGCCCGCTGGGGTGCGCGTGGTTTGGGAGTTGGCCATGTTGCTGGCCACCACCTCCGCGCGCTGCCGCTCGGCCCCCAGCGCCGAACCACTCAGTTCGAGCATGCCGAAAAGATTCATGACGCGCTCCCTCCTCCACTGATGGCGCTCGACAGGCGGTGAAACTCGGCTTTCATGAACGCCACCGCGACCGTGAAGCGCAACTGGTTCTGGGCGAGCAAGAGCGATTCGCGCTCGACCGAGACGTTGTTTCCGTCGGGACGCTCAAGCAGTCCCGGGATTTCATGCGCAACCGGGGTAAACGCCGGTTGGGCGAACGGCGCTTCGTCGCCGGTCATGGCCTGCTCGATTTCGCCGGCGAAGGTACGAACGTCGCGAGTGCGGTATCCCGGCGTATCGATGTTGGCGAGGTTCTCGGCAATCACCTGATGGCGGAATGCGCTCTGGTCGAGCACGCGCTCCAGCCCGCGCATCAGCGGGGTATCGATCATGGACATGGTTGCTCCTTGGTATTTGGCATTGGCAGTGTTCCGAAGTTCGATTGCGATAGTTGTCGCGCGGCGGAAGTCCGAACTCGCGTACTTTGTTGCGCACCGTGCGCAGGCTGACGCCCAGCAACTCGGCCGCCCGCGCCCGGTTGCCGCCGGTGGATTCGAGGGTCATGGCAAAAAGCTGGCGCTCCATTTCGCCGAGCGAGAGGCCGGGCTTCCACTCCGGGGAGCGCGGCGGGCGAAGGGGCGAAATTTTTCCCCGCAGATTTTTTTCGTGATCGAGGGCCTCGACGCCAATCTCGCCGCCGCGCGACAAAGCCACCGCCCGGCGCACGAAGTTCCCGAGCTCGCGCACATTGCCCGGCCAGGTATGCTCTTCGAGATGCGCGACGAGTTCGGGGGACAAGCGAACTTGAGTTCCGGGCGCGGCATAGAGCCCGGCGAAATATTCGGCCAGTTCCCGAATATCGCCTACGCGGTCGCGCAGCGGCGGCAGGGCAATGGGAATCACGTTAAGACGATAGTAAAGATCGGCGCGGAAGCGGCCGTCGCCGACCGCGGTTTCAAGCGGATGGTTGCTGGTCGCAATGACGCGGATATCAACGTGTACGGCCTGGTTCGATCCCAGGCGGTCGAACTCGCGCTCCTGCAGGGCACGCAGCAGTTTCGGCTGGAGCGCCAGCGGCATTTCCCCCACCTCATCGAGCAGCAGGGTGCCACCGTTGGCCGTTTCGAACTTGCCGGGCCGCGCGCCGACCGCTCCGGTGAAGGCGCCGCGGGCGTGTCCAAACAATTCACTTTCGAGTAAAGTTTCGGGAAACGCGGTGCAGTTCAGCGCGATAAACGGGCCGGGCTTGCGATGGCTGAGGCGGTGAATGAGGCGGGCGATCAGCTCTTTGCCGGTGCCGCTTTCCGCCTCGATCAAAACGTCGGCGTCGGTCGCGGCCGCCTGCCGCGCGCGATCGAGCGCCTGTTCCCAGGCCGGAGAATGGCCGATCAGCGTTTCCGTGTCTTTGCCAAACTCCTCGGCGCGGCGCAATACTTGCTCAACGGCAAGTTCGAGTTTCTCGAAGCATACGGGCTTGACCAGATAATCGCAGGCCCCATTGCGCATGGCTTCGACCGCGTCGGGCACGCAACCATAGGCGGTCAGCAGGATCACAGCCGTGCGCGCGGACGAGGTTTGCACTTCGCGCATCAGCTCGAAACCGTCGCGGCCCGGCATGCGCACGTCGGTGATGACGAGCGAATGCAAACCGGCGCGAAACTTCTCGCAGCGCTTCCGTGCCGTTGACCGCGACATCGACCAGCCATCCGCGGCGCCGGAAGCGCGCTTCGAGAGCGGCGCGCATGCCGGCATCGTCGTCGGCGATAAGAAGCCGCTTCATAGCTGGCTCCCAGAATCGGCGGCGGATTCGGCAACAAGTTCGGGCGAGTGCTCACATGAATGCTGGGACGAAGCTTCCGGCAAGTGTCTAACTGTCGTTTCGTCCGCCGTTTTTATCGCGCCATTGCGAGGAAGGCGGAGCCGGAAAGTGGCGCCGTGACCGGGTCGGCTCTCGACCGCGATCGAGCCGCCGTGCTGCGCGAGAATGCGCTGACAGACGGCGAGTCCGAGTCCGGAACTGCCGGCGCGGGTGCTGAATCCCGCGTCGAAGATGTGCGGCAGATCGTCGGGCGCGATACCCGGCCCGGTGTCGCGCACGGAAATTTCCACGCCGCCGTCTTTGTCGTTCCTGCTTTCATGCGCGGCGTTTTCCCGCGCGGCGCAGTCGGTGCCGCGAATCGAGAGCCATCCGCCGCCGGGCATAAAGCGCAACGCGTTGATCGCGAGGTTGAGCAGCACTTGTTCGAGGCGGTGCCGGTCGGCTTGAATGGTGACGCCATGGAGGCCGTTGACGATCTGCATTTCAACCCGCGCTTGCTTGGCGAGCGGCAAGAGAAATCCGTAGGCCCAGTCGAGGAGCTGGCCCGCGTCGGTGGGGGCGAGCTCGGGCTGGGGCGTGTTGTGCAGGTGCAGCACGTTGTTGACGGTGGCGGAAAGAGTGCGCAGACCGGCCTGGACGTGTTCGATCCAGCGGCGGCTTTCGCCTTCGAGATTGGCCTCGGCCAGAAGTCCGGCGAAGAGTTCGAGGCTGCCCAGGGGATTGCGAATTTCATGCGCCAGCAGAGCGGACATCTCGACCAGGGCCTGCTGCCGCCGGAGATTCTCGCGATCCTGTTCGAGCTTCTTCGCCTCGCTGACATCGCGCAGGATAAAGACCGAAGTGACGCGGGCCTCACTTTGTTCCAGCCAGGCGTGGCGGATGGCGACCCAGACGGGACTGGACGGATTTGATAAAGACGGATTTGCAGAAGACGGGTCCGAAAGAGACTGGTCCAGGAGAGACGGGTCGGGACCATGCTGGTTCGAGCTTGAATCAAACAGTGGCAGTTCAAACTCCTCGCCCGTTTGGCGCGCTTGATCGAGCGCCGCCGAGAGCGCGGCGGGCAACGCGTCAACCGATGCAAAGCTCGCGCCAAGGAGGCGCGCCGCTTCGGGATTGAGGGTCGAAATCCGGGATTCGGCTTCGATCACCAGAACGCCGCAAGGCAAGCCTTCGACAATCCGGCGCAGGCGTTCGCGGATGCGGTGGTTTTCTTCGAGACTGGTGGCCAGATCGCGGTTGGTGACTTCGAGCTCCTGGCGAAGGTGAGCGACCTGCTCCTGTAGTTGCCCATAGGTGCGCTCCAGCGAACCGGCCGCTTCGGTGAACGAGGCAAAGGCGCGGGCCAGCGGATGCTCGGGGTCGCGCGCCGGATCTCGCGGGGTTGGAAAAGAACTGGACATGACGATCACTTAGCAACGGCGATGCCAGCCCGGCATAAATTGCCTTAGATCGCTCTTATGCGGAGTACGAATGCAGACGACCTATTGCTCGGCCGAATAACCTGACTGCGTGATTGTTATGGTTGCCGATCCAAGCTTATTAGTGGAGGGCCGGGCGTTCCCGCCCGGTTGAACCCTTCGACTTTGCTCAGGGCAGGCGCGCGAGGGCGCCCGTTCCCACACGAGCCCTAGCGTGAGCTTTGAAAACTGGAGTCCGCGAGCAAGAGATGCTCGGGGCGAATCACGGGTTGATCTTCAGCGAGGACCATAGCGCGTTCGATCGCGTTCTGCAGTTCGCGAATGTTGCCGGCCCAGGACTGCGTCTTCAGCAGTTGCAGCGCCTCGGCACAGAGTTCCGGCGCGGGCAGAGGCAAGGCGCATTTTTCCAGAAAGTGCGCGGCCAGTGGCGCGATATCTTCGGGCCGGTCGCGCAACGGCGGAATTTCGATGGGAAAACCGCACAGGCGGTAGTACAAATCCTCGCGGAACTTTCCTTCCCGGACGAGACTAAGCAGGTGCGCGTTGGTGGCGGAGATGACGCGGGCATCCACCCGCACGACTTCGGAGCTGCCCAGGCGCTGCAATTCTTTTTGTTCCAAGAATCGCAGCAGCTTGGGCTGGAGGCTCAGCGGCATCTCGCCGATTTCGTCGAGAAAGAGCGTGCCTCCCTGGGCCGCGTGGATTCTTCCCGCATAGGATTGCATGGCCCCGGTGAACGCGCCGCGGGCGTATCCGAAGAGTTCGGCTTCGAGCAGGGTCTCGGGAATGGCGGCGCAATTGACGACCGCGAAGGCGCGCCCGGAGCGCGGACTCAGATGATGAATGGCGCGGGCGACGACTTCCTTGCCACAGCCGGTTGGGCCGGTGATCAGGACGGTGGTGTTGCGCGGCGCCAGCAGTCGCGCCAGACGATACACGGGTTGCATGACACGCGAGTTGCCGATCATTCCAGGCAAGGGAGTTTCGAGAATGGACGGGGCGGCGGGCGGACGCTGGTAATGATTTGTGTTCTTGTCTTCGTCTTGAATTTGGGACAGCGCGGGCCGCATGTCCTGAAGCAGGTCGTCCGCTTCCGCGGTCGCGGAGTATTCGGCATCGCTTGCGGGGGTGAACCCCGGATCGAGCAGCACGACTTCGATTCCGGGAAAACGCTGGCGCACGGTGTGGCTCAATTCCTCGGCATCGAGGTCGGGCAGGCGGCGATCGAGAAAAAGCACCTGCCAGTAGCCGCTCTCCAAATGGACCAGGGCTTCGGCGCCTCCGGTGGCCTGTTCGAAACGGCGGGCGGGGGAACGCAGACTTTCGAGGACGCGCTGGCGCACTACGGCACTTGGGCTGGCCACCAGGATGTGGTTAGCGTAGTTGGACGGGATCGGAAAGCTCGTCATACCTTCGATTTGAAACGGACGCGGTTAGAAACGGATTAGATAGAGATTAGAAAACTCTGTTAAAAGAAACCCTTGGTGTAGCGCGCCGGGCAAATTTTGCTTTACAAGCGGATCGATTGGTAGTTGCAGGGAATTTTCTGCCGGGGCGAGTCGGGGGCTAATTCTATGTTGCGGATTAAACAAGCTGCGAGCAATACCAAACCTCCGCTCGCTCGTGGCTCGCAGCTCGTGGCCGCTATTTTTCTATGAGGACGAGTTCGCCGTTTTCTACTTTGAGGTCTTTTACTTTATCGGGCAGCTTGAGTTGATCGCGCTGCTCGGCGAGTTTTTTCTGTAACGCTTCGTTGACAAGCGCTACGGGCACGGAGAGATCGCCGATCTTGGCCTCGGTGGCCTCGAAAGTGGCGTAGCCGTCTTTAGCGCCGAGATGCCCGGCCAGCGTGAGGTAGACGTCTTTGCCAGCGATCTGCGTGAGAAATTGACCGCGCACGATGTCTCCATCCATGGAGACTTGGTAATCCTTGATATTGGGGATCGCGCCGGGAAACTCCATTGCGCCGCTTTCGGGGGAAGAGCTGGCGGAATTGCCGACAGAGGGATTGCCGATAGAAGGATCGTTAGTGGAAGTATTCGCGGGCGCAGCCGTGGTTGCGGGCAGCGCGCCGGCAGCTTGCGCCAGCGCGGCCGACAATTCGCCGGAATTTATGCGGACCTCGCTTCCGGTTTCGCCGGACACGCTGGGCTGCGCGAGCTGGTTCACCTTCTCCTGAAAGGACTGCGCATTGGCGGCAGCCGCGGCGGGTGCTGCGACGGGCGCAAGCGGCGCGGGGCGTTTCAAGACCAGGACGAGCGTAAGAATCGAAATTGCCAGGGTTGCAAAACTGATGATTCGCTGCAGCTTCACGAGGACACCTCCGCCTTTGTCAGCCGTCGTTCTCTACTATGGTACGCGCGTGGCGGAAGTGGTTTGAGATGACGTAGGTGCTGGGGCTGCGGGACCGATTGCGCTTGGCAGGCGCAAACGATGCTGCACGAGCAATGCGTAATGCACGGCGGAGACGATGGTGAAGATGAACGTGGCGCGCAAGAATGTGGTGCGCGCAATCCAGACCCAGCGCACGGGCACGACCAGCAATAGCAGCACGAAGAAAATCGCAGCCACTTGCGCGAAGGTGTTGGCTTTGCCGAAGATGCTGGGGCGAAAATCGCGCAGGCCGGCAATCATGAACAGCACGCCGCTGATCAGCAGTATGGAGATGTCGCGGCTGAACACCAGGATCGTATATTTCCAGGGGATCATCCGTTCAATCGAGAGCACGAGAAACAGGGTGCTCATCAGCAGCTTGTCGGCGATCGGGTCGAGATACTGACCGAGCAGCGTTTGCTGGTGCAGCCTGCGGGCCAGCAGACCGTCGAGGGTGTCGCTCAATCCGGCGAGAACGAACAGCGCCAGCGCCCATTTGAAATCGTGCTTGACCAGATTGATGACGACGAACGGCAGGAAAATCATGCGCAGCAGCGTGAGCTGGTTGGGCGCGGTCAGGATCTGCCGGATGTTCACCGTTTTTTTTCTCCTGCAGCCGCTCCACCGGCGCTGCCAAGGAACTCGCTGACCAGAAGCGGGGCGGGGTCCTGTCCAGTCTTCTCGGCGAAGCGCTGGGCGAGCGAGAGGAGGTTGCCTTCGGGAAGGTCCAGTTCCATGCGCTCCACGCGGTGCATGGGAAAGAAGACAACGCCGGAAGTGAAGGGCTCGCCGTTCTTGATCTGCGAAGCTAGATCGTCGAACGACGCGAGATCGACGCCGCGCAGGCTGACGCCTTCCTCCGAAAGATGGAGAATCGCGCCCCAAAATTTCTCGCGCGGGTTGCCCAACGTCGCGATCACGAGCGCGCCGGGACGGAAGGGGCTGACAGCTTGCGGTTCCTGATAAAAGCTAGTGCTGGGCACCATGCGATTGTCGTCTGTGGAGGATGAAAATTGCAAATGGACTTAGCGTCGTATCCTGCAAATTCGCGACCAAAATAAATTTTATCATCCTGAGTGAAGCGAAGGACCTAAGTAGCCGGCCGCTCAATGCATAGGTCCTTCGCTTTACTCAGGATGACAATAATTAAGGTATCAGCGGGCACCCTCGCTTTTTGCTCGAGGCCACGCGTTCCACTTGCGCCATCGAGAAATCGCGTTATGGGACCCGCATGTTGCCTAAGGTTGGACCGCTCTACGATATCGCGGGCAAGCCGTCCCGCGTCTGGCAGGACCAGCGTACGGAATTTGGGCCCATCCTTACGTTTTAGGGCGGACCTTATTAGAGCGGACCGATCATTGCTGTATGCTGCCTGCGGCGGACGATTTTGAATTTGCCCGCCGGACTCGGAGTCGAAGTTTTGCCGACCGCGACACGATCAATGCGGACGACCTTTCCGTTTTCGAACAGCGCCAACTTGCGGTCGGGAATGCCGACCAGGGTCCTTGCTGCCATGTGTCGGTGAAACTCAAAAAAAGCCGCCATCGAATTTGCGCCGATGGCGGCGATCAAAGGAGAACGAGGATACACTTGACTTGCGAAAACGTGAACAACCAACCCCGAGTTAGCCGCGCAGAAACTTGCGCCGCACTATTCCTGCGATCCCGACCAGGCCCGTCGAGAGCAGCAGCAGGCTGCCCGATTCCGGGGTGGACATCCCATTGGTCCGATAGCCGATGAATTCCTGCGGTCCGTGGCCCGGGCTTGAGCCGACAGCCGTGTATAGCACCAACCCTTTGAACTCGCTTGACGGAGCATTCAGCGCCAAAGCGAGAGCGTTCTTGTCGAGGGCCAGCACTGCGGAGCTCTTCGTTCCGGTGTTGCTGAACAGGTTCCACACCGCCCAGTTACCGATTTTGGCGTTGATTGTCCCATTCATCACGCCCAGGAAAATGATGCCCGCCGCTTTGTAGTCCGTGATGTTCTTGCCAAACATGCCTTTACCGGAAAGCAACCCGCTGACGTTGGCCTTCCAGCTCTCGCCCGGCCAAACGCGGTTGTTGAACGAGTCGCACATCATGGGTGTGGCCTTCCCACCGTTGATCGAGAAATAGTAGGGATAAGTATAAAAGCCACCGTAGACGTTGGTTCCCGGGTGAAGGAACGTCATATTCACAATGGTGGAATTGGCCGAGGCCAGCGTGGAGAGGAATAGGGCTGCAACCAGCGGCAAAAGAAAACGGCGATTGATCACGATGGATCCTCCAAGAACAAATTCGATTACTTTAGTTCTTGCAAAATTTTCTAGCGGGGAGGACACACTTAGAACTGCAATCATGGTGCCAACTGGAGCACAGGTTTGCGCTCCCGCTTCAAGCACTTACAAATTGCGATAATAGGAAAGTGAAAAGAGTTGCGATGCCCTCGTAGCTGGGAAAAGGAAATCAATCAGAGCTAGTAACTTGCTCGTAATCGGAAAGAAGTAACCATAGCAGTCCGTGGTGAAAGCGCGATCCCGCCCTAGAATTTTCAATTCGCAGATTTTGTCATCCCGAGCGAAGCAAGGGATCGGTAGTTTGCCGCAAAATGCAGATCCCTCGCTTCGTTCGGGATGACAATTCATAAAAAGTTTCGCTCGTGCGCCGCTCACCGGCTTTCACCACAGACTGCAAAGAACGGGCCAGGAAATGACGGGGCCGCAGCGCCAGCCTGAAGGCCTTGCCCAGAGATGGATTTCCTGCAATTACGGGAATGTCGCGCCACTTGGCAACCTCTCTTGTGGAAATTGTCTTGATGTTCAACTTACGAGTGATAAAATCTCTTATGGCAAAAACACTAATTCAATCCGTAGTCAAACAACTTCAACAAGAACGCGCGCGACTTGAGAATGAACTTCATCGCGTAACCGCGGCCCTAACTACCTTTGGGAAGGTCTACATGCAGCAGAGCAATCGTGGACCTGTCGCAACTCCCAAGAAACGGACGATCTCTGCGGCAGGACGCAAGAGAATAGCGGCAGCGCAGAGGGCGCGATGGGCAAGAGTTAGGGCAGGCAAGTAAGAGGGTGTGAGTAGAACTGTGTGAACAGCCATGGGAAGAAGTTGAGAATGAGCGACCTATGGCCAACCTACGACCATAGCCACGAAATCGCTCGGCCACTTGGCGAGCACCATCACCAACGCCATGGAGTCGTGCTGTAGAGCCGTCCGCTGCACAAGATCGTAGAAATCCGCGGCGGATTTCCCACCAAGAAGCGGCGCGGAAGCGGAGGCCGGCACGAGAACCGGGCTTCCGCCATCGTTTGGGCTGACAGTAGGCTGCGGAAAATGCCGGCGTTCGATGGCCGACCCCTCAGCGGGCACCGGATCTTAAATATCTTGCGGTATCGCTAAAGCGATGCCCCAATGCGAACCCCGGGTTTCTCCGCAGCCTGATAACATCAGCCGCTAACATCAGCCGCTAACGGCGGCGGCCTTTTTTGCGGACAACTTTCTTCGGCGCCGCTTTCCGGGCTTTCTTTTTGGGCGCTTTCTTTTTCTTCGCCGTTTTTTTCGGGGCCGGTTTTTTTACGGCTTTCTTCGCCGGCTTTTTGGCGGCCTTTTTCTTGGCTGGAGCTTTCTTGGCAGGCGCCTTCTTCTTCGGAGGCCCGCTCGGGCTGCCGCCACCACCCGATGGAACTACGGGCGCTGGTTCCCGCACCGGTGGCGGCGCGGGAATCTCGTCGCTTTCCTCTGCGAGAGCGGGTTCTTCCTCCTCTTCTTCCTCTTCGTCCAAATCCTCTTCCAGCGATTCGCCGTAGGCGCCGCTGTCGCTGTACTCATCTGTTTCATCGTCCCGACCGTACAGGGTCGGATCATCGAAGCTCATATCTCCTCCTGTGTATTTGCGGTCCCTGCGCGCATTTACGCCCAGGGCCGGGGAATTAAGACAACCGGCTGCAAAACTATACTGCTTTTGCGTAACGGCGCGTGATTATAGCACGGCGCAGTTTCATCGGGCAGTATCGTGCATTCCCCGCCGTTTTGCGAGAAAAATATTTCAGGGGGGAACCCGCCAAGTGCTTGGCGAATTAAAAGCGAAACTGGAGAATGGCCTCCGCCCTACTCGTAGGCCAAGGCGTCGATGGGGTCCTTCTGCGCCGCCTTGAACGCCGGATACAGCGCCCCGGCCAGCGCGCTGGCAAAGGCGATCACGACCGCTTTCGCAATCCATACCCCGGCAAGATCCATCGGCTGTAGGGGGAGCAACCTATGAATAAGGGCCCGTGCCGCCAGGCTCACGACGATGCCCAGCGCGATGCCTCCAAGCGCCAGCAGCGCCGTTTCCCGCAGCACCACGTTCACGATATACAAGCGCGACGCTCCCATAGCCTTCAAAATCCCAATTTCGCGTGTCCGCTCCATCACCGCCGTATACATCGCCTGGAAAATTACAAGAATGCCGATCACCACCGATATCCCGATCACCACATCGAAAAATTTGGATAGGCCGGGAATGTTGTCTGGCATCATCATGGATAGGTAGGTTGCCATAGACCTGGCCACGTAGTGCTCCATGCCCGGTACCTGCTTGACCTCATCCACCACTGCGTCGGCATTGGAGGGGTCGTCGAGCTTGAGATACATCACCGAGGCCTTGCCCTCCCCGCCAGCCAATTCCTGAAGGGTGGAGAGTTGGAGAAACTTGCGCGCGCCCTTGCCGTGTTCGACAATGCCGCAAATGCGAAAAGGGTTGTTGAGGATATCTATGGTATCGCCGACTTTGAAGTGCTTGGACTGGGCGAAAAGATCGTCAATCAGCACATCATGTGGCCCCTGGAACGGGCCGCCCTGCACATAGTGGAAGCCGCCCGACAAGCTCTCATAACTCGCCAGATCGATTCCAGCTATGATCTCGACTGATTTTCCTGCGGCCGAGATTTGAGTGAAAACCGGGGTAACCTTTTCCACATGCGGAAGTTTGGCGAGAATGCCAGCCACTTTGATCGACATCGGGCTGCCGGTCAGTCCCGATATAAACGACGATCCCGGAGGCAGCACCATCACGTCCGCCCCGATGCCCGCCGTGCGGTTGCGAGAGTCGTTCACCATCCCTAGCGAGTACCCCACGATCAGCAGGATGAGCGTGACTTCCAGCGCCACGGCCACAATGCTGATCAGCGACCGTACCGGCCGATGTACCAAATTTCCGACGATCATGCGATTCATCATGGTTTTTCCGGGAACCCTGTCGTTGGCCGCCAGTCGTTAGTCGTTCGCGAGCGATTAACGACTAATGACCAACGACTATCCTTTCAGTATCCTTGGCTATTGGCCACGCGGCGTTTTCGCCGCGCTGGGATTGGGCTGGTCAAGATGCACCACCTCCGCTCCGTTCGGCTGCTCTAGCGCGAACTGGTCGTCGGTCAGCGCTTTGTTGATTTCCAGTTTGAGCATGTTCAAGGTGATGTCGTAATTTTCCCGCGGCCGTTCGATCTGAATCGTACTCGGGAATGTCGTCCCCGCGTAGTCTTTGTAATTCTGGTAGTGCGCGTCGGTCACGACGTTTCCCTCTTGGTCGTAGATCCTTTGCCGGTGCGGCAGCAGGTCGGTCCGGCTGAACTCGATTCTGCGCGCTAGATACCATCCTTGGGGACCTTTGCGGATGAACGCCAGTTCGTAATCGGGCTGCTCGACGCGAAGTTTCTTCGTGTTCAGGACGGTTTCATAACCGTTTTCCAGCACCGCAATCTCGTTCCCTCCGACCGCCGCCATTAGCAGCGCGTCGTAAATGTACTGTGGCCGCATGTTCTCCAGGCGCTTTTCGGGTTGGTAACCGTCGGCATCGTTCGAACCCACGACGAACTTGTTCCTCGGTGGGATCCACAGCTTGAAATTCCGCCCGTCGCTCACCATGTCGAAGGCCGTGTTGCGCACCAGCGGCAACAGTCCCTTCATGCGCAGCATGAACGGCTTGCGCGCCAGTACGTAGCCGCGAATTTCTTTGTAATCGGTGATCCGGTCGTTTTTCAGGTTCGCTGCCGAAGCGTCAATATCCACCGTCGCCTGCATGGACTGGATCTTGGCGGCCTGCGTGTTGACGTAGTCGATCAGTTCCTGCTGGGTAGCGGTCTTCAGCGGCCGGTCGGAGATCTGCCGCTCCAAAGCGCGTGTCCGGAACAGACACCCGCTGAGCGGAAAAGTTGCCGCCATCAGAAGTAGAAGTAAAAAAGCGCAGATGAGAACTATACATTCCTTTGTCAATACCTGGGTAAACCGTTGTCGCAATGCAATCTACTTATTAGTATAAAGCACAAAGGGATCAGCGTTTACCGCAAACCGAGCGCATGGCGATAGGCGGCCACGTTCCGGTTGTGCTCTGCCAGGCTGCGGGCGAAGCGGTGGCGCTCGTGGCCATCGCTGACAAAATAAAGAAACTTCGTGCTGTCGGGGTGCAAAGCCGCTTCCAGCGCGCTTTTTCCCGGATTGCCAATCGGCCCCGGCGGCAGCCCCGGATAGCGATAGGTGTTATAGGGCGACTTCATCGCCAGGTCGGCGTGATGCAGGCTTCCCTGGTACGTGCCCGCCTGCAACTCCGCGTAAATCACGCTCGGATCGGCATCGAGCGCCATCTTCCGCGCCAGCCGGTTGTAGTACACGCTGGCCACGCGCGGCCGCTCCTCCGGAGCCGCCGTCTCTTTTTCGACGATCGACGCCATGGTTACGATCCTAGGTATGTCCGAGGATGTGTCCGAATTCAGTCCGATCTGTTGCGCCACTTGCCGGAACTGATGCACCATCGCAGCCGCCATTTCCTCCAAGCTCTCGGTGCGCGTGAACTGGTAGGTCTCAGGGAAGAGATACCCCTCGAGCGACGTGGCCTCCGGTGCCAGGTCCGAGATCAACTGGGTCTGAGTTTCGGCCACGCGCAGAAAATCGGATGCCGGCCCGAGCCCCGCGTCTTCCATCGCCTGGGCGATGTCGTACATCGTGTAGCCCTCGGGAATTGTCACAACATGAAAATAGACATCGCCGCGCGCGATCCGCTCGTAAACCTGCGGAAGCGTCGCCTCCCGCTCAAACCGGTATTCGCCCGCCTTCAACAGCGGCTTGGGATGCGACGCGTGCCAGAGCCGGAAAGCCAGCTCGCTGCGGATCACCCCAGCCTTTTTCAATTCCGAAGCAATCCGCCGCGTCGAATACCCCGGACGCAGCAACAACGAAGTATTGGCCGGAGGCGTAACCGGAGCATAGACCTGCCAAGCTCCCCAGCCGCCAGCGGCAAGCACAACCATCAACAACAGTGTGATCAGAGTGCGCAAGGTTCCAGTGTAATGGCCTTTTCAGATTGCCACAAAGTAGCGGGAGGACAAGGCCCTGCGTGGAAGCGGGGCCTTGTCCCGCTTGGACGGGGTAAAACATCGTTCCCACACAAGAATTTAAAAAGTTTTCTCGGCGCCCTCTGCGTCTCGGCGGTGAAATGTTCTCTGCCCCCAGCCAATCCGCAGGGCGAACCTATGTCGCTGGCCGAATCTACTTGACATCCGGGATGGAATCAATGGTCGGGACGGCGAGATTTGAACTCGCGACCCCTTGCACCCCAAGCAAGTGCGCTACCAGGCTGCGCTACGTCCCGACGGAACCCGCTGCCGAGGATGACGATGACAGCGCGGGGGATTGACTCTCAGATTCTACACCAGACGGCTGCCCCGGGCGAGCATGCGCCCCTCTGTCACAAACGGAGCGTGATGAGTATCACCTCGCAACTACCGCCGCTCGCGGCAACATGTTCGCATAGCAAAAATCGACTCTGGAATCACGCGAGGTTTTTCTTGGCGATCCTGGTAACGGGCGGAGCGGGCTATATCGGCAGTCATGCGGCGCGCGCGCTGCGGCGTTCCGGCTATGAGGTCGTGCTCTATGACAATCTCTCCACCGGCTTTCGCCGCCTGGCGCAAGGCTTCGAGCTGGTCGAGGGCGACATCGCCGACCAAGCCACTCTCCGGCCCGTGCTCGCGCGCGTGGACGCGGTCATGCACTTTGCCGCTCACGCCTACGTGGGAGAGTCGGTCGAGGACCCGCGCAAGTATTTCCGCAACAACGTCGCCGCCGCGCTTAGCCTCTTGAACTCCGCGCTGGACGCCGGTATCCGCCGCTTCGTGTTTTCCTCCAGTTGCGCCGTGTACGGCATCCCCGGAAAGATTCCCATCACGGAGCAGACGCCGCGCGAGCCGGTGAACCCCTATGGCGCGTCGAAACTTTTTTTCGAACACGCGCTCGAAGCCTACGGCCGCGCCTACGGACTGCGTTCGGTCGCCCTGCGCTATTTCAACGCCGCCGGGGCCGACGATAGCGCCGATGAAGGCGGCGAGATTGGCGAACTCCATGACCCGGAAACTCATCTGATTCCGCTGGCGCTCGCCGCTTCGACCGCGAACGGACCCGAGCTGCAAATCTACGGCTCCGACTACCCGACTCCGGATGGCACCTGCATCCGCGACTACATTCACGTCAACGACCTCGCCGAGGCGCACGTCCGCGCGTTGCAATATCTTGAAACGCAAAACATGGAAACGCAACCCCAGGAAAAAAGCAGCGCCGAAAATGGCGGTAATTCGCTGGCCCTTAATCTGGGAACAGGCCGGGGACATTCCGTTCTCGAAGTTATCCAAGCAGCGGAACCCGTCACTGGACGCCCCGTCCGGCGCAAGATCGGACCGCGGCGACCGGGCGATCCTCCAATCTTGGTAGCCGATCCGGCAAAGGCTCAAAGCGTGCTGGGATGGACTGCCAAGCGCAACCTCGCTGACATCGTGTCGAGCGCGTGGGCCTGGATGCAGAATAATTTGTAATTGGTGATTTGTAATTGGAGCACAACCCAAGAACGCCAAACGCGCAAGCCTTTCAAATTACCAATTACAAATCACCAATCCCAAATTCTTTCCGTATCCGCTCCCAAGTCACGTCCAGCGCCTCGGGCAGCACTCTCGTCTCTCCGATCACGCTGGCGAAATTCGCGTCCGCGATCCAGCGCGGCAGGATGTGCATGTGGATATGTCCCGCCACGCCGGCGCCCGCGGCTTGCCCGATATTCATACCAAGGTTAATGCCGTCGGGCCGATAGAGCGCGCGCAGGACCGCCTCCATCCGCTGCGTCAGAGCCATCATCTCCTGGGCGGCATCGGCAGGAAGCTTTTGCAACTCGTCCAGGTGCGCGTAGGGCACGACCATGACATGCCCATTCGTGTATGGATAGGTATTAAGAATGACGTAACAATGCTCGCCGCGGTGGACGATGCGGGCCTGCTCGTCGCTTTCCTTGGGAGCATGGCAGAAGATGCAGCCCGGCTGCTGGCCAGCGCCGGTAACATACGCGTAACGCCACGGGGTCCAGAGATAATCCATGGGGCGAGGGTAGCAGAAATACACTGCAAGCTGCGAGCTAAGAACCACGCTGCAAACGGTTTGCTTGAAGCTCGAGCCTCGTAACTTGTGCCCCAGTCCAGTGTGACAGTCCTGTAAATTCTTTGGCCATTGGCCTTTTTCGCGTTTGACACTGTTCCAAAGCGGTTGCTATAGTCGTAGAGTCCCTATTGGACGCGGTTCGAACCAGCTGGAATTGTCCCAGGGTCGTCCGCCAGGTCGGCCTCAACGCAACCTAAAGACCACGCCAGCCGTCCGCTACACCACGTCCCGCAGGTCGCGCCCGAACGCGCGCCGGCACAGAGGCTATGAGCTTGTTCGACGATAGTACCGCCCGCAATCTTGAATCCAGCATTGAAACCATGACATCTGCCAACGACACCCAAACCGGCGGCCCGGCCGTACTCGACGCTCCCGAGCCCGCACAACCTTCTCCCGTGGAGCCCCTGGCTTCCACCCCTGACGCTCCTCAGATTGAATCTTCTCCAGTTGAAGCCCCTCAAAACGAAGCTCCTGAGAGTTCCGCCATTGAGATTGAGAATATCGTGGCGGCCAGCGAATCTCCCACTGCCAGCGAGACTCCGGAAATTTCCACCTCCGAGAATGCCGCGGCTCCGTCCGACGATTTCGCCGCCGCTCTCCATAGCTTCGAAACCGAAGCCGAAGAAGCGGTGGGCGGCGACCGCGTCATCAAAGGCACCGTGGTCAAACTGACCGCGACCCACGTCGTCGTGGATATCGGAACGAAATCCGAAGGCATGGCGCCCATCGCCGAGATCCTCGATCACGAGGGCAAGCCCAAATTCCAGCCCGGCGACGAGATCGACGTATTACGCGAGAAGGGCCAAACCGAAGAAGGCTACGTCAACCTCTCCCACCTCAAGGCCCAGCGCCTGCGCTCCTGGGACGAGATCGAGCGCGCTTACACCGAAAAGAAGCCGATCAAGGGCATCGTCATCGAACGCATCAAGGGCGGCCTGACCCTCGACATTCAAGGCGCGCACGCCTTCCTGCCCGGCTCGCAAGTGGACCTGCGTCCCATTCGCAACCTGGATGGCATGAAGGGCCAGACGATGGAAATCGCCATCATCAAGCTCAACAAGAAGCGCGGCAACATCGTGGTCTCGCGCAAACAGCTTCTCGAAGCGGAGCAGAACGAAAAGCGCGGCAAGACGCTCGAGCACCTCGAAGAGGGCAGCGTCCTCACCGGCATCGTCAAGAACCTGACCGAGTATGGCGCGTTTGTGGACATGGGCGGACTCGACGGCCTGCTGCACATTACCGACATGTCCTGGGGACGCCTCACTCACCCGCGCGACCTGGTCAACGTCGGCGACCAGATCCAGGTCAAGGTCCTGAAGTACGACAAAGAAAAGCAGCGCGTTTCGCTCGGCTTCAAGCAACTCACGCCCGATCCGTGGCTCGATGCCGAGCACCGCTACCCCGTGGGCGCGCACGTCCACGGCCGCGTCATCAGCGTCACCGACTACGGGGCCTTCGTCGAACTCGAACAAGGCATCGAAGGCCTCGTCCACGTCAGCGAAATGACCTGGTCGAAACGGATGAAGCATCCCTCGAAGCTGGTCAACGTTCACGACGAAGTGGATTGCGTGGTCCTCAGCGTCAACCCAACCGAACGCCGCATTTCGCTCGGCATGAGGCAACTCGCCTCCAATCCCTGGGACACGCTGCACGACCAAATATCCCGTGGGCGCGACGGTCGAGGGCAAGGTGCGCAATCTGACCGAGTTTGGCGCCTTCATTGAAATCGAAGACGGCATCGACGGCCTGATCCACGTCAGCAACCTGAGCTGGACCACCCGCGTCAAGCATCCTTCCGAGGTATTGAAGAAGGGCGACAAGGTCAAGGCCGTCGTCCTGGCCATTGAACCCGACAAGCGCCGCCTTTCGCTTGGCGTGAAACAAATGCAGCCTGACGTTTGGGAATCGTTCTTCAAGCAGCACCGCATCGGCGACATCGTGCGTGGCAAGGTCCTGCGCGTGGCGAATTTCGGCGCGTTTGTCGAGATCACCCAAGGCATCGAAGGTCTCTGTCATAACTCGGAAGCGGTTGATGCGAACGGACAACCCATGCACCTGGAACCCGCCGCCGAGTTCGACTTCAAGATCGTCAAGATGAATCAGGAAGAGAAGAAAATCGGACTAAGTATTAAAGCGGTCGGCGAAGAAGCGTCGCGCCAGGAAGTCGAGTCTTATAAGCACCCGGCCTCTTCTTCCTCGACCAGCACCACCATCGGCGACTTGATCTCCTGGAAACGCGCCGGCGGAGATAACAACTAACTCCTGCTTACTAGAATCGGCCTCGTAAATGGTTTTGGGAAGGGCACGGCTTCACAGGCTGCGGAAAAACTCTGATTCACGCAGGTTTTTGGGAAGGGCACGAGTTTACTCGTGCCGTAAGACGTTGGAAATAGGCTCGCGCTTTAGCGCCTGAAGTGAGCTTTTTGCGCTGCAGATGAGTCTTTCCGAAGCCTGTTCAGCCGTGCTGCTTTTTCATCCGCCAGCCACCCCATCCAACTTGTCATCCTGACCCTGAGCGGAGCCGAAGGGGAAGGACCTGCTTTTTGTGGAAAACTGCGGGTGCGCCACTCATTGCGTTCTTTGCGATGAACGGGAAGGGCACGGCTTCAAGAGCCTGCCCTGAGCGAAGCGAAGGGTGCCGCCAGTGGCTGCCACGGGTTCCGGCTTTAGCCGCTGAGGGTTCGCACTCTACACCCTCGCAAGAAATGCTCTCGCCGCCCAACACGGTTTCCAAGAAGACAGTTGCCGAGGAAGCGAAGCTTGTGTAACCTGTGGCGTTCGAGAGTCGCTAACTTTTTACTGAGACCCGGGCAACCTTTTTTGTGCAATAGGTGACAGGCTATGACAAAAGTCTCAAGAACCCAAACCTCTGTACACGGGGTTCCGGCATTATCTTGGGCGCTGCATAAAACAGCGCGTATGAAGCCAGCGACGATCCGGCGCATGATTCTCCTGTGCCTTGTGTTGCCAAGTTTTCTCACTTCGTCATACGGCCAAGAGATCAAAGATATTTCGGTTCGCCTTGCTGCGGCGGTCACAAAATCGGGGAAAAAGACCGTGGCCGTGGTGGACTTCACCGACCTGCAAGGCTGTGTGACGGAGTTTGGCAGATTTCTCGCTGAGGAATTTTCTGTCGCATTGGCAACTGGTTCGGGTGGCTTCGAGGTGATTGATCGAACGAATCTCAAGACGCTGTTGCAGGAGCACAAGCTCGCAGCTACCGGAATCATCGATCCTCAGACTGCGCGGAAGGTGGGCGAGATTGCTGGCGTGCAGTCATTGGTTACCGGAACGGTCACGCCATTTGGTGATACTGTTCACCTCTCAGTAAAGGTCCTAGATGCGGAGACAGCGAAGATCATCGGCGCAGTTGCTGCGGACATGCCCAGAAACAAAGCGATTGATGAGCTTCTGAAAAGAGGGATTTCGGGTGGCTGCAACTCGACTTCTGACGGGACGGGCGCAGCCACATCCGTTGCAAAAAGTACCGACCAGCCAGCCTCATCCCAGCCAAGCGGCTCGGGGCATGCACAAATTGGAGAGTTTCTGTTTTCAATTGAAAGCTGCCGTTTATCCTCAGCTTCATCTTCACAACTCAGAAGCAAAGTGGAGTGTCACGGCACCGTAACTAATCAGGGGCAACGGCGTGCTGAAGTCGCAGTAAATGATCGAGAGACCAATATCGTTGATAATCTTGGGAACCAAAGTATAAGCGGATACATTTACAACATGTCTAAGTCCATTGTAAGGATAGGAACTGCTCACACAATGGGCCCGGGTGGCACGGTCCATCAAGAATTAGAACCCGCTCTTCCTTTAGCGTTTGATATTTCCGGGGTTGGCCTGGACGAAGGTGCTTCTACTGTTTCCATAATCATCCATACCGACGCGGGACAAGCGGTAATCAGGAATATTCGTTTGGGCAACAACTAGAAACAGGACAACTATGAAAACAACTCGGATCATGTCCCTGATTTTACTGTCGCTGGTCTTCGCGGTACGACCTCCTGAATCGCATTGTCAAGATGTCATAGCCATTTCTCCTCGCCTCGCAGAAGCGATCACAAAATCAGGGAAAAAGACCGTCGCCGTGGTCGATTTCACCGACCTACAAGGCCGCGTCACTGAATTTGGTAGGTTCTTGGCGGAAGAATTCTCCGTGGCTTTAGCCACGACTCCGAGCAGTTTCAAAGTTATCGACCGGACAAATCTAAAGACGATATTGCAAGAACACAAACTTGCATCAACCGGCATCATCGATCCTCAGACTGCACGCAAATTGGGGGAAATCACCGGAGTCCAGGCTCTCGTCACAGGAACCATTACGCCTTTCGGTGACAGCCTGCGAATATCGGTCAAGGTTCTCGACTCTGAGACGGCGGAGATCATTAGTGGGATTGCCGCTGACATGCCCAGAAACAAAGCAATAGATGAATTGCTAGCCAGGGGGGTAGCCACTGGAGATCAACCTGCAACCGTTCCGACAGAAAAGATAGAAACTGAGAAAGCTCAACAAACAACTGATTCAGCCACTGCTGAGATGGGGGATTTCCTATTCTTGGTTCAGGGCTGTCGCCTCACAGGGAACAAGGTGGATTGTTGGGGAACTGTAACGAATAGGGGTTCACAAAGCGCGGAGCTACGTATGACCGACCGTAGCTACCTGATCGACAATCTGGGAAAACAGAGCAGAGCCCCTGCGTATCAGCTGATGCACCTCGAGTTCGGAGCTACCGGTGGCCTTCGACCAATCCTTGAGCCGAACCTTCCCATGTCGTTTTCCCTTTTCGGAGAGGGCCTTTCCGCAGATGCAACCTCAGTTTCGATAGTGTTTACAGCGGGTAAAGATAAAACAACAGTGAGAAATATCCGCTTACAGCATAGGTGAACAGGGATGGAGAGTACTTCGTCAGATCGCTCATCAGCAAAATGGATCGTGCCCGCCTCCGCCGCGGCTCTCTTTGTAATATCAATTATCTATCTGCTCTCGAAATGGCGAAGTCACAATATAGTCGTCGCAACCATCGACTACGTTGTGCAGAACCTCGCGAGCCGATCTGGCGTGAGTATATTTCTTGTTCGAGGGATTGTGATTTTGGTGACAATCCCGTTCTTTTGGGCAATTGCGAAATACACGCACGGGATGCTTTGGCTGCACGGGGTAAAACCGTCCCTCAAGCTTTACCGGAACCCCTACGGAATCGTTATCGTTTCGTACGTCGGCTTGTTCTTCATCGCCATGTACTTCGCCTCCCGCGATGCCTATGCCTATAAATGGTGTGCTGAGACACCGGAGGGCATTCGCACGTTCGATTCTGCTGGAATTGATCCCGTGTATGGAATTGCCGCGAAACCTTGCACCTTCGATCAAATAGTGGCTCTCAGGCAGAAAGAAACGGGGTTCGCCTGCCACAGAAAATAGAGATCGCCGTTGTGCGGCAGTTTACTTTTTTTGATCCCATCACCGGCAAGCCGCGTGTGTGGTACTACAAGCTGCCCGACGGAACCTACGCCTTCTACGATAAGGCGGGGAAATATCCGGGTTCCGGTGAAGACCTTCTGCCGATAGATCAAGCTACGATACAAAACGCAATTCGTTTGCAGGAAGGCGCACAAGCGCATGCGAGACGTTTGGCATCGGAAAAAGCCGCCGAACCTTTCATTGACACATCCGTGACTAGGGGAAACCAAATAGCGATTCTGATTTTCCCCAAGAACCAGCAGGACGCTGTTAAAGGTGCCGAACAGATGCTTGCATCGGCACTATCGGAACAAGGCTTTGCTACGACGCTAACTTTTTTTAAGCCAGCGTTTGTTTCGGAGGGACGTGCTCGCAGGCTTTTTTCGGGTGAATGGAGCGGGATAGAAGATTTGGAGATTGGTAACAGAGTCAAATACGTAATCTTGGGCGAAAGCAACGCAACTTTTGAATCGTCCCCACAGTTTGACGGTCTTGTCACAACAAATCTGAGCCTTGACCTCAAGTGCTTGAAGTCCGCAACACATCAGGAGTGCGGTTCACGGAAAATATCGGCAACCGGTGCTGGCTACAGCAAAGATGCTTCCCTTCAAAACGCTCTTGAAAAGGCTCACCCCGAACTGGAGTCATTTGCTAAACTGATGCCACGGTAAGGCTTGGGAGCATTTTGCGAATGTGTGGACGTGCACATCACCCTACTCTTTTTTTCATCACACCCAACCTGTGACCACCATCACAGACTTAAGCCTCGTCCTCCGCGACAATGAAGATCTGATTGGGGCAGTGAAGAGGTGAGACCGTCCACCAAGACGGCCCTCGAAGCTGCCCCAAACCCATTTTCAGCGCTCTTTGACAACTTAACTCCTTATTCCGGAATACTTTACCTCTAAGTCCTTTGAACCCAAAGACCTGGCGGGAATTTCCTCCTAACCCCATGATTCCAATAGACCGGGGGGGGTGTAGTCAACACGGGTTAATACCTTTCTAGTAAATAGAAGAAGGTAGAACAGTGATCTGGGGAAGATGATACTTGGCTTGCTGGCGGAGCATCGCGTCGCCAACGCGCGGTCAGATGGAAGCCACAGCGCCTACTTGGTTTCGATTTTCAAGCTGATATAAACCTGGGTGCGGTTGTCGAATTGGCTGACGGATTTTGTTCCGCTCTTGCGCTTGTTGTACTGCGCATACACTTCGTAATCAATGCTGGGCTGGAGCGCGGGAAAACGGTAGGTCCCATCTGGACCGACGATATAAGTTTTCACGGAGCGGGTGCGCGTGTTGGTCAGATACACGACCGCGTTGGGCAGAGGATTGTCGCCGCCATCCAGCACCTTGCCGGTGAGCAGGCGGGTCGTGTCTCGTTTCGAACCGCCTCCGCCAAACTGCGGCGCTGGAGCGGCCAGAACTAAGGTCGAAAAAACAACTAGCGACAACATGATCAGCAGCGAAGCCGCCACCGCAAAAACAACCGCGCCCGCTTTCTTCATGAGCATCCCCGTGCCGCCGATTCCAAGTCCACGGCGAGTCACTCCCAGTCTAAATGAAGACCGATGTCGGAGCGCTCGTCATTGTCAATGTGCACGGTCACTTCGGTGCCCTGCTTCAACTTTTTGCCCGAGGGCAGCTTGTAGCCCTTCACGTCCGCCCAGACGATGTAGTCGGCTTTGCCGGCGGGCACGCGCTGCGCGAACTCGCCGCTGTGGTTGGAATAAATCTCCCAGCGCGCTTTCTTGTCCTTGTCACTGGCCCGCCGGATCTTTACCGTGACCCCGTAGAGCGTGTTACCATCAGGGTCCCAAACCGTTCCGAAGATTAGAGCGTAAGGCTGCAGCTTTTCGCGGCCGCTACTCTGCGCGCTCGCAGGGGCAAGGGTAACGAGAGACGCCAGCAACACCGCCGGCCATGCCACGGCGGCAAAGCGCCTCGCCGCTCGGATCTTTATTTTTATCTTTATTTTTGCGAAATCCTTCACAAATCTTCGTCTTCATCCTCTTCGTCGGCGACGTCTTCTTCATCCTCGTCCTCGACGATGTCGTCTTCGCCGACGATCTTCAGTTCAATGGGGTTGACGGTGACCACCTCGAAGTCGGTGCCGCACTCCGGGCAGGAGACGACCGCGCCTTCATCAACCTCATCTTCGTCGATGTCGAGGTCCGTCTCGCATTGTGAGCAATACACCATGATTCCCTCCACGTTCGGGGTACCCTGTTATATTTAGTTTCTTCGCGAGCAAAAGGTCAAGAGGGTTGCCAAGAAAATTTTCAAGTGCACAAGCTTTTCCATTTTGCTTGACCTTCGGCAAAGGTTGTGGCAGCCGCGACGTTTGCCTTGGCGCTGGCGTCGTGCGGTCCTCCTTGCTGGACGCGGGAAATGGAGCACCGCCGCCGACGCGCGTGCAACCCTGAAGCTTTCGATGGATAATAAGATATTCGGTGTGGGGGTCCTAGATGCTGCGGGACATCGCAGTCTGCCGGTTGTGTTAGAACCAGAAAGAAAAAGATTGTGAATCGCGGACAAACCATTTCGTTCAGCTTCCCCCCATTTGCAGGATGGGTGAAGCGCATCATCCTGACTTGCACGGGGATCTACCTGCTTCAGGTGATAGTGCACACGTTCGCCCCGGACGTTGTCCATCTGTGGCAGGATCGACTGGCGCTAATCCCGTCTGCTGTGATGGAAGGCGAAGTGTGGCAAGTGGTCACGTACTCGTTGTTGCACGCCAACTTCAGTCACGTGTTTTTCAACATGCTCACTCTCTGGTTCATCGGCGCGTATCTTGAGCGCGATTGGGGGCCGCGACGGTTCATCGAGTGCTACACGTTTTGCGTGGTGGGCGCCGCCTTGGTAACGATGACTGTCTCCTATACCCATTTTTTGGGGATGCGTCCTTGGACCGAAACGATGGGCGCGTCCGGCGGCATTTTCGGACTGCTGATGGCCTTTGGCATTCTCTACGCCGATCAGGAAATGTTTTTGTTTCCGCTGCCGTTTAGGATCAAAGCGAAATACCTGGTCGGGATTTGGGTCGTGGTCGCGATCATTGCGATTTTTGAGCCATCGCAAGGCGGAGTCGCGGTTTTCGCTCATCTCGGCGGATTGCTTTTTGGTTTTCTGTGGGTGAAATTCCTGCCTTCTCGCGGCTTGAGCTACGCGGCGTCCGAGCGTTATTTCGGAGTGAGGAATTCTTACTATCGCTGGAAGCGGCGGCGCGCGGCAAGAAAGTTCGAGGTCTATATGCGCGATCACGACCGCAAAGTCACCTTCGACGAGCACGGAAACTACATTCCTCCCGAGGACCACGACAAACCGAATGGCGGATCGAAATCGGGCTGGGTGAATTAGCTGTCAGCTATCAGCTATCAGCTTTCAGTAATATCTACCGCACGCACTCCTCGAGGAACTCCCTCCGTAGAAACGCGGCTGGCCGCGTCTCTTGCACGATCAGCGAGTATCAGTGACTAACTGCGGAGGCGGAGCTTTTTTGAGACAGCGAGGGAAGAGCATGGCATTGAATTCGGCGCCAATCAGCACCACCAGCGAGACCAGGTACATCCATGCCAGCAACGCAATGCCCACGCCAAGCGAACCGTAGATGATGCTGTAATCCACATAGTGCTGCAAATACCATCCAAAGAGCGCGGTCGAGATCAGCCACAGGGCGGTGGACAGGACCGCGCCCGGCAAAACGCTGTGCCAGGGTTGGGTGCGGGGCACCGCGTTGTGATAGATGAGCTGGATCACGGCGATGCTGGTCAGGATGGCGATGGCCCAGCGGATCGCGCCCCACGCCAGCAGAATCAGAGGCCCGAATTCACGCCCCATGAGGAACAAAATCCGCATTTCAATGCGGCTGCCGAAGGCAACCAGAATGGTGGCGAAAGTCAGGGGCAACCCCGCCATCAAAACCAGCGAAATCGCAATCGCACGCTCCTGCAGCAACCCCCAGGTCTTGGGAAGCTGGTAGGCGCGGCGAAAACCATCCATCCAGGAAATGATGACGCCAGACGCGCTCCAGATGGTCAACAGCGAAGCGGAGATGAGCAGGCCCACCGGCCGGTCCGTGCTGCCGCGCAGGTAGGAAATGGCGGCGGTGCTGCCTGCGGGCAAGATGGTTCCCAGGGCGTAGGAGATTTCGCGCAGGTAAACCTGGCCCCGGTTCAGGGTGGCGAGGACCGAGCCGAGCACCATTAAGGCCGGGAAAAAAGTAAAGATGGAAGAATAGGCCGAAGCTTTGGCAATTCCGAAAGCATCGTGCTCGAAAGCGCGCCAGATTGACAAGCGGAACAGCCGCCAGAAGCGCCTCAGTGCCGGGGCCAGCACCAGCCCACCGGGGACCGGCTCCGGCGCGGAGTTGCGGTCCCGAGGCTCCTCGGTGTGGCGCTGCAGTTCGAGTGCTAAAGCCATGGGGCTCAAGAATACGTCGTTCAATTCAGCGTCATTTTATAACGGATCCAGAGTCGCTGCGATCGCAGGTAGCGGACGAGGTGCTCCGCCTAGGCCGTGTGGAAGCGGGGCTTCGCCCCGCTTGGACGGGGCCCTTCGGCTCCGCTCAGGACAGGCTCCGCCCCGTCCCCACACGAGCAAAAACGCGGGGCGACTCGCGCCGCCCCTGATCCGGATTCGTCCCATCTTACTCCGCGGCGAGTTCTTCGGTCTCGCCTTCGTGGCGCATGAGTTCGAGAGCACGCTCGGCATCTTCGTAGGCTTGCGAGACTTCCTCCTGCACCTTGCTCGCCGCCTCTTCCATTTCCGGAGAGAGCCGGACGTTGCGGTAATATTCCATGCCGGTGCCGGCGGGAATCAAGCGGCCCACGATCACGTTCTCTTTCAAGCCGCGGAGATGGTCCACCGCTCCCTGAATCGAAGCTTCGGTCAGCACGCGCGTGGTCTCCTGGAAGGAGGCGGCGGAGATAAACGAATCGGTGGAGAGCGACGCCTTGGTGATGCCGAGCAGCAACGGGCGCCCAGTGGCCGGTTTGCCGCCCTGTGCAATCGCCCGCTCATTCTCCTCGTGAAAGCGGAACTTGTCCACTTGCTGTTCGAGCAGAAACTGGGTGTCGCCCACATCTTCGACCTTCACCCAGCGCATCATCTGGCGGACGATCACTTCGATGTGCTTGTCCGAGATGTTGACGCCCTGCAGGCGGTAAACTTCCTGGATTTCATTTACCAGGTAAGCCTGCAGTTCTTTTTCACCGAGCACGGCCAGAATGTCGTGCGGGTTGAGGGGGCCGTCCATCAGCGGTTCGCCCGCCTTGACGCGTTCGCCTTCCTGCACGTTGATGTGGACGCCGCGGGGAACGGAATATTCCTTCTCCGTGCCGTTATCGGCGGCCACATAGATTTTGCGCTGCCCCTTGGCCACTTCGCCGAAGCGCACCACACCGTCGATTTCGCTGATCACGGCGGTCTCGCGCGGTTTGCGCGCCTCGAACAATTCGACCACGCGCGGCAGACCGCCGGTGATGTCCTTGGTCTTGGTGGTTTCGCGCGGAATCTTGGCCAGCACGTCGCCCGGATACACCGTGTCTCCGTCCTGCACCATAAGGTGGGCGCGCAAAGGCATCAGGTAACGCTTGCTTGCTTTGCCTTTGATGACGATGGCCGGCTGACGCTTCTCGTCGGCCGAATCCGCCACCACGTGACGCGACAGGCCGGTGACCTCATCCACTTCCTCGTGCAGCGTGATGCCTTCCTGCAAGTCCTTGAACTGCACCGTGCCGCCAATTTCCGTGAGGATGGCAAACGTGTACGGGTCCCACTCGACCAGGGCCTGGCCGAGCTGCACCGGCCCGCCTTCGGTGACCTTTACCTTGGCGCCATACACGACGGCGTAGCGCTCGCGCTCGCGGCCCTTCTCGTCCACAATTGCGATCGAGCCCTGGCGATTCATAACCACCAGGTCGCCCGTCTTCGACTTCACCGTCTGCAAATTGACGAAGCGCACGATGCCGTTACTCTTGGCATCGAGGCGCGATTGTTCCGAAACTCGCGACGCCGTGCCTCCGATGTGGAACGTACGCATGGTGAGCTGCGTTCCCGGTTCGCCAATGGACTGCGCCGCAATTACGCCCGTGGCCTCGCCCAGTTCGACCAGGCGTCCCGAAGCCAGGTTGCGTCCGTAGCACATGACGCAAACGCCGCGCCTCGACTCGCAGGTGAGCACCGAGCGGATCTTCACTCGCTCGATGCCGGCAGCCTGTATCGCCCCGGCGAGATCTTCGGTGATTTCCTGGTTGATGTCCACCACGACCTGGCCTTCGTAGTCCTTGATCTTCTCGAGCGACACGCGGCCCACGATGCGGTCGCGCAGCGGCTCGATAATTTCGCCGGCCTCGACGATGCCGGAAACGTAAATTCCATCCACCGTGCCGCAGTCGTATTCGCTGATGATCACGTCTTGCGCCACATCCACCAGACGGCGCGTCAGGTAACCCGAGTCGGCGGTCTTCAACGCCGTGTCGGCCAGACCCTTGCGCGCACCGT
>CAWHBX010000004.1:0-212915 GCA_963827765.1 uncultured Acidobacteriaceae bacterium | reverse complement strand
CATCGCAACACGTATATCAACGCACCGGCGCTGCTCGGGCCGACGCTGCAGATGAGGGCGCATCCGCAGGTGCTGTTCGCGGGACAAATCTGCGGCGTCGAAGGCTACGTCGAATCGATCGCCACCGGCCTGCTGGCGGGAATGAATGCGTCCGCGCTGGCCAGCGGCGGCGATCCGGTGCCTCCGCCGCGAGCGTCGGCGTTTGGCTCGCTGGTCCACTACATCACGCGGGCGGAGAGCAAGAATTTTCAGCCGGCGAATATAACTTTCGACTTGCTGCCCGCGCTGGATCGAAAAGTCCGCGACCGCAAGGAACGTCATCGGCTGCAATGTGAACTTGCCTTGCGCGAGTTTGGGGAGTGGCTTGGGTGCAACTCCCTTCAACCCTCTGCTGAACTGTAAGTTGTCCTTATTGTGTAATGGAGCGACGGGTGTCCTCGCCCGTCCCCGGAGAATCGCACAGTGTGGAGATTTAGTGCGAAAATATTTTTGGGGACGGGCGAGGGTGCCCGTCGCTCCACCGGCAGATTTACGATGCGGCAGGCCGCAGCCCGCTCTTTCACATGCTTTTTTCGCATTGACGGCGGGAGTCTTGACGCGATACCTTGGCGGCGTTAGTGCGAGGTGGTCCGTTGCCCGTTTCCGCCGTCGATTGCATACAGCCCGCGTTGCAGCATGCGCGCGAACAACTCTTCACTCGTTTCCGCTTCGGGCAATGGTCGCGCCTGGCGCTGGTTGGAATTCTGGCGGCGGAATTACGCGCCGGCGGATGCAACTTCGGAAACCTCGGGCAGTTTGCTTCGCGGCCGCACAAGGCCAAAAGCGATTTTCTGCCGTCGGGCACGCCTGCTGGTCTGCTGCCCTTCAATCCGCCGCACATCCCCGCGGGTATTTCCGCGCATATCGGGCAGTTCATCGGATTGATCGCGGTAGTAATCTTCGCCGCGATCGTGTTGGCCTTCGTCTTCTTGTACATCAACAGCGTGTTTCGCTTCATCCTGTTCGACTCGGTACTGCGGCAGGAATGTTCGATTGGCGAGGGATGGAGAAAATGGCATCGTGCCGGCGGACGATTTTTTCTGTGGCAGCTTGTGCTCATGATTTCGACGGGGCTGTTTCTGGCGGTCCTCGTGGGCTTACCGTTGGCCTTCGCTTTTGCCGCAGGCTGGACGGCAGATCTGCGGCAACATATCGGGCGATTGATTGTTGGAGTAATTTTGCTCGTGGGCCTGTTCGTAGTCTTTGCGCTGATAGTGGCTGCGATTCAGGTGCTGGCTAGAGATTTTCTGGTGCCGCTCATGGCCCTCGAAGACCTCGATTTCGCCGACGGCTGGCACCGTCTGCTGGCGATGGTTCGGCCCGAGAAGGGACGATTCGCCGTTTACCTGCTGCTCAAGCTGGTGCTTTCAATCGCTGCGGCCATCCTGTTTGGGATTATTGCGATCATCCCGGCGCTGTTCGTCGTGGTCCCTGGCGTGGTTGCCGTGCTCGTGGGCAAAGCCGCGGGGTTGGGATGGAACGTGACGACCATCAGTCTGGCGATCATCTTCGGAACTTTGCTGCTGCTGGTTTTGATTTATCTGATCGCGCTGGTGTCGGTGCCGGCTACGGTTTTCTTTCCGGCGTATGCGATGTATTTTTTTGCTTCTCGCTATCCGCATCTGGACGCGCTGCTGCATCCCGCGCCTCCGGCTCCGGCATTGCCTCCCGTCCTGGGGCCTCCTCCGCCGTCAGCGGTGCCCATCGGCTAGGCCAACTTCATGGAAAGTGCAGGCCAAGGCCACGCTCCGTGCCATCACGGATGACCTTCTCGTCATCATGATCATGGGTCCCGTAGTCAGAGGGTTTTCACAATTGGGGTGGATCGTAGTCGGGTTTTGGGAAGGGCACGACTTTAGTCGTGCCGCTAACCACCGCTAGAAATGCGGGCTTTAGCCCCTGAGGGACTGTCGGCGGCAAAGTCTATGGCAAATGTGAAAATGCCATAGTGTTGTTCGAAACAGATTATTTTAGTTGTTAGTAACATGTGTTTGTAACTTCAACTTCACCGAAGTTGGATACAGCCACCACCACCCGATCCGAGAATTGTCGCTCCTCGTGCTCCCACTCACGGGAAATTCATGACCTGACTTCGAAATTCAGGATCATGAGATTCTGGGCTGGGTCCCATAGCAGCCTGTGGTGCAAGTCGAAGAGCGACAGATGAGCAACACTTTTCATGATTTTGTCATCCTGAGCGAAGCGAAGGACCTGCTTCTTGCGGAAAATGGTAGATCCCTCGCTTCGCTCGGGCTGACAAAATAGGGTGAATTTAGGGTAAGTGGCGGATCCTCACTTTCACCACAGGCTGATGGGAATCCATGACCATCACGCCGAACCGCCTTCAACTTGCACTCCTATCGACGGCATCCTTATTCTGGTGGTTGGCGCTTTCTTTCTGTTCGGGTCGCCGGGACTTCTGCCGCCCTTGGGATGAGGCTGTGGACGGGCCATCTGGATCAATGAATGGTCGTCCCCTGGTCACCTTTCTCGTTTCGTTGTCCTTGTGTCATCGTCCTTCTGTCATCCAGGCTCCATGTAATTCCGGTTCGACAAAATAAATACTGACAGAAACGGCGAGTTAGTAATACAATTGCCCACGGTAGTTACCCGAGGGGGTATTTGATGACAAACATTATTAAGGCAATCGCCCGGCTCCGCAAGGAGCACCGGGATGCACAAAAACAAGTCCAACAGCTTGAGGAAGCTATTTCGGTCCTCGAAAAACTTACCCGAGGCGCGGGCGTAACATTTCGTGCGGGAGCGACACACCGCACCAAGCGGGTCCTCTCCGCGGCAGGGCGCCGGAGAATCTCTCTGGCCCAGAAAGCGCGTTGGGCCAAGATCAGACAGAACAAAAAAGCAGCCTAAACGCCGGGCGGGCCGCAGGCTGCGCGAAGCTCCACTCGCGAGACTGAAGCCCGCCGGATTTTTGCGAGACAACCGGGGACAAGAGCGATTCGTATGAGGGGCCTGCTCGACAACTTGCCAGGGTTTCGGTCCATGCAGCCAAAGATCGTTGCGGGGCTTTGCCCCGCGGGGGCAGCCGAGGACGGCTGTCCCCACGCGAGTCTCGAAATCGCTGCGCTACAGTACCAGCGACCACTTCAGAAATGCCCACATCCAAGCCAGATTGAACGCAAACAGCGCACCGCACAAAAATGCGAAGCGCGTTCGCTCCATCTTTTCCGTCCATTTTCCCATGGTCAGATAAGCCGGATATACGGGCAGCAAATACCGGGGAGCCCCGAGCAGCGGCGGCCAACACATCCGCAAGAGAAGATGTGCGATCACGGCCGCCGAAAAACACCTGTCTTCTGTCCGCATGCGCCGCCGCGTCGCCACTCCGGCAGCGAAGAAAAAAATCAGCGCAAGCAGACTAACCGCCACCAGTGGGTCGAAGCGCTCCGCCAGCGAGCGCATCGCCCGCCACAACGTCGTCCACGGACTTGCCACCTCTATGTTCCAACACGTCCGATAAGCCGCCACCACACCGAGGCGTCCCGTCTGCCGTAACCAGAACCAATATCCGAGCGTTCCGAGCGGAGCGATCGCAACTGACCATCGCGCCGCGCGCCGCGTCCGCCAAGCCATGATTGCCAGGGGAACAACCGCCAATGTTCCCGCCGAGCGCGTCAACCCGGCGGCAAAAGCGCACAGTGCAGCCAACAGCCAACGCTCGTCCCGCGCCCAGGCGACCGACCAGACGATCAGCGCAACCGTCAGGGCCTCCGCGTATCCCGCGAAAAAGAAAAAGCTCGCGGGCCACGCCGCCGCCAGCATGCCGTCCGCAGCGGTTGCGCGCCGGGAAATTCACTTCGCGCCAGGCGCAGCAGTCCCCAGAAATAAAAAAACGCCGCCACCGTCGAAATCAGCAAAGCCGCAGCCATCGGGCCCGCCAGCCCACTCAATCCCCTAATGAGCCAGGGATAAAGAGGATAGAAAACCACTCGCCATCGGCCGATCGTATCCGCGCTCGGCGATGCGCAAATACCAGAGCGTATCGAACCGCTGCCAAACCCCAAGCAACGCATAATGCAGACCTGCCGGCGCCGGCAAATTCCCAGTGAGCGCATTGCTGTGAATCAAACGCGCTTCCGGATGCACAAACACCGCCGCGACCGCCGCGAGTGCTCGTATAAAACATGCGCAACGCCGCCGTGATCGCAAGAGCGGTCCGCCAATCCGTCCGCGGCCCCAGCTTTCGCACTTCTTGTCCCACTGTCCACATCGAACTCCGCATCCGAGTCTATCAGCGAAATCCCTCCACTTTATCCTTCGCCCTGCTGGTATAGTAAGTAGTTTTGCAACTAATTTCGAACTCTTCCCTATGCGCGAACATACAGAATCCACCGCCCTCAAGATCGACAACGTTCTTCCCACCAAAATCGACCCCAGCTCTCTTCGCTTCGAATCCAACATGCGCTCGGTCGCCGATCTGGTCGCGCAGGTCCGCAATGAAGAGGAAAAAATCCGCGAAGGCGGAGGCGCGAAAGCCGTCGAAGCGCAGCACGCCAAGTCGCGCCTCACCGCCCGCGAGCGCATCAACCTTCTCGCCGATCCCGGCTCTTTCTTCGAACTCGGCCTTTATGCCTCGCACAAAATGTACGAAGAATGGGGAGGCGCTCCCGCCGCCGCCGTCGTCACCGGACTCGCCCGCATCAACTCGCGCCTGGTCATGATCGTCGCCAACGACGCCACTGTCAATGCCGGTGCCTTTTTCCCGATGACCGCGAAAAAAATCATCCGCGCGCAAAACATCGCCATCGAAAATCATATTCCGACCATCTACCTCGTCGATTCCGCCGGAGTTTTTCTCCCGCTGCAAGAAGACGTTTTCCCGGACACCGGCGATTTCGGCCGCGTTCTCCGAAACAACGCCGTCATGTCGGCCATGGGCATTCCGCAGATCGCCGCCCTCATGGGCATGTGCGTCGCCGGAGGCGGATATCTTCCCGTGCTCTGTGACCACGTTCTCATGACCGACGGCAGCGCCCTGTTCTTCGCCGGCCCCGATCTCGTCGAAGCCGCCATCGGGCAAAAAGTCTCCGCTGAAGAATTGGGCGGCGCCGCCATGCACTCCGCCATCAGCGGCACTGTAGATTTCCGCGAGCCCAACGACGAGGCCTGCCTCGCCCGCATCCGCTCGCTCATTGATAAATGGGGTTACCGCCGCCAGTCCCTGTGGGATCGCAGAAAGCCCGTGGACCCGGCGATGCCGGTCGAAGAAATCTACGGCGCCTTCGATGCCTCGCCCGCGCGCCCCTACGACATGAAAGAAATTCTCGCGCGCATCGTGGACGGAAGCCGCTTCGATGAGTACAAACCCGAATACGGCAAGACCCTAATCTGCGGCTACGCTCGCATCGGAGGCTTCGCCGTGGGCATCGTTGCCAACCAGAAACTCCACGCTCACCAGACCGACCACGAAGGCCACAAGCGCATCGAATTCGGCGGCATCCTTTACACCGAGTCCGCCGATAAAGCCGCCCGCTTCATCATGGACTGCAACCAGAGCCTGATTCCGCTGATTTTTTTCCACGACGTCAACGGCTTCATGGTGGGGCGCGATGCCGAGTGGAGTGGCATCGTCAAGGCGGGAGCGAAAATGGTGAATGCCGTTTGCAACTCCGTCGTGCCCAAGATCGTCGTGATCGTTGGCGGCTCTTTCGGCGCGGGAAACTACGCCATGTGCGGCAGAGCTTTTGACCCGCGCTTCGTCTTCGCTTGGCCCACCGCGAAATTTGCGGCGATGAGTGGAGATTCCGCCGTCGGCGCGCTCGTGGAAATCAAAGTGAAGCAACTGGAGCGCGGCGGCAAAAAGTTGACCGCAGAAGAGAAAAAAGAACTTTCCGATTCCATCGCCAAAACCTACGACGAACAGACCGACCCCCGCTACGGCGCCGCTCGTCTCTGGTTCGACAAAATCATCGACCCCATGGAAACCCGCCAAGCCATCACGCAGGCATTAGAAGCCGCGTCGCTGAATCCGGATGTGCCTGAGTTTAAAGTGGGAGTATTGCAAACATAGGTCGTGCGGTATCTAGGCCACACATTTTCACAGACGGAGGTGGATTGTTATGGCGAGGGTGAGAAAGGGTGGAGTTTGGTACGCTGCACGGGCGTTGTACCGAGCGGATCATGGGCATATAGGCCCAAGTTCCGTTCGAATGCTCTTGGAAGAGTCTGTTATTCTCTTTAAGAGTACGCCCTCTTCTGCAGCTACTAAGGGTCACCAAGTAGCTAAACAGCGCCAGCATTCATATAAAAATGTCTACGGGGAGATGGTGAGATGGAAACTCCATAAAGTTTTAGAGATTGTTGAGCTTTTTGATCGAAGAATCACGGAAGGATCAGAGGTCTATCACCGATTTCATCTGAAAGCAAATCCGGAAGCGACTGCAAGACGGCTCGGATACCGCACAAAGAAGACAATCGTCAATGCCTGGAGTAGTCAAACTAATCGAGTGTCCCCGTGATGCATGGCAGGGTCTCAAGGGCCAGATTCCCTCTGAACTCAAAACCAACTATCTCCAAGCCTTGATCTCCGCTGGCTTTAAGCACATTGACGCGGTCAGTTTTGTTTCGCCCATCGCCGTCCCGCAGATGGCCGACTCCGAAGAAGTTTTGAAAGAGCTTGACCCGCCCGACGACGTGGAAATCATCGCCACCGTGGTCAACGAAAAAGGCGCGCAGCGGGCGATTGCGACCGACGCCGTGCGCACGCTGGGGTTTCCGTATTCGATCTCGCCAACATTTTTGGAGAAGAACCAACGGCAGACGCTGGAAGACGCAATCGAGGAACTGGAAAAAATCGAGAAACGGGCCGACGAGGCCGGACTCAACACGGTCGTCTATATCTCGATGGCCTTCGGCAATCCCTACGGCGATCCCTGGAGCGTAGAGGAAGTCGTCGAAGCCGTGGGCTTGCTCGAATTGCAGGAGATTCGCACGATCTCGCTCGCCGACACCGTGGGCCTGGCGTCGCCGGAAAAAATTCGCGAAGTTGTTTCCGCGGTGCTGGCGAAATACGATTACCTCGAAATCGGGGTCCATCTGCACAGCGGCCCCAATCAGGCCGCCGCGAAAATCCTAGCGGCCTATGCAGCCGGTTGCCGCCGCTTCGATTCTGCCATCGGCGGCCTCGGCGGATGTCCCTTCGCGCAGGATGAGTTGGTGGGGAACATCCCAACCGAAATCGTAATCGAAGCCCTGCGCGGCCAAGGCGCGCAACTCCCCCCGCTCAAATCGCTGGACGCACTCGTGCGCGCGAGCATCGAAATTGGTGCGAGATACAAAACGCCTGTCATGAAGTAGTGCTCGTACAAGATTCGATTTGTCATCCGTAATAATATTTGTCATTCTGAGCGAAGCGAAGAACCTCGGCATTTTAATAGAGCAGGCGAAATGCAGAGGTCCTTGGCTTCGCTCAGGATGACAAGTCTTTGATAGGAAATGATATATCGATGGATATCAATGTAAATCAAGCGACTGTGAATGAAACCCGCATCCGCGTCCGCTACGCCGAAACCGACCAGATGGGCGTCGTCTATCATTCCAACCATTTCATCTGGTTTGAAGTAGGACGGGTGGAACTCCTCCGCCAACTCGGCTTCAGCTATAAAAATATGGAGCGCGAAGACGACTGCTTCATCGCCGTAGTCGAGGCCCGCTGCCGCTACAAAGCTCCCGTGCACTATGATGACGAGGTCGTCGTGCGCACGCGCCTGACCCATGTGCGGGAGAAAGTGGTCCGCTTCGGATACGAACTGCGGAGGGTGGAGACGGATGAGTTGCTGGCCGAAGGCGAGACCACGCACATCGTCGCCAATGCAAAAATGAAACCTCGTGAGTTGCCGGAGAAATATATGAAGGCGTTCCGCGCCGCGCTGGGCAGCCCATAAAATGGCATAAGATAGTGACCGGTTGCGGCAGCGCTAAAGCGATGCCCTGATACAATCACGATTTTTCTGCGGCCTGCATAGCCGCCAAACTTAAAAGCGAAAAGCGAACGACTAACGACTGAGGACTGCTTTTGAAAGCCCTGCACATTAACGGAAACGATCTCACGCTGGAAGCCGTGCGCGAAGTGGCGCACACCGGCAGCCGCCGGGCCGTCCTCCTCGATCCCGACGCGCGCGCGGCGGTCGATCGCGCCCGCGCCGTGGTGGACGCGCTCGTCGCCAACAAAAAAACGTCTTACGCGATCACGACCGGAGTGGGCAAGCTGAGCGATGTTCACATCGCCGGAGATCAGGTGCGCGAGCTGCAAGTCAATCTGGTGCGCTCGCATGCCGTCGGCGTGGGCGAACCGCTTTCGGTCCCCGAGACGCGCGCCATGATGGTCCTGCGCGCCAACTCGCTCGCGAAAGGCAATTCGGGCGTGCGCGCCATCGTCATCGACACTATCTGCGAGATGCTCAACCGCGGCGTGACTCCAATGGTCCCGTCGCAAGGAAGCGTGGGAGCGAGCGGCGATCTTGCGCCTCTGTCGCATCTGGCGCTGGCCTTGATCGGCGAAGGCGAATGTTGGAACGAGGCCGAGAAGGGCGCGCGCATTCCGAGTGCCGAAGCGATGAAACGCGCCGAGATCGCGCCGTTGACGCTCGAGGCGAAAGAAGCGGTGTCGCTGATCAATGGCACACAAGCGATGCTGGCCGTCGGCATCCTGATGCTGCTCGCGGCGGAGACGCTGGTGGATAGCGCGGACGTCATCGGCGCGATGGCGTGCGATGCGCTCAAGGGGACCATCGTCGCCTTCGACGAGCGCATTCAAAACGTCCGCCCTCATGCCGGACAAAGCAAGAGCGCAGCGAACCTGCGCCGTCTGCTCGAAGAGAGTGAGATCCGCGAGTCGCACCGCGAGTGCGGCCGTGTGCAGGATGCCTATTCGCTGCGCTGCATCCCGCAGGTGCATGGCGCGGTGCGCGACACGCTTGCCCACTGCCGCGCGGTGTTTGAGACGGAGACGAACTCGGCCGTTGATAACCCGCTGGTCTTCGTGAAAAATCCGAAGGCAATGGACGGCGAGGGCGACGTGCTCTCGGGCGGAAACTTCCACGGCGAGCCGCTGGCATTTGCGCTCGACTTTCTCGCCATTGCCTTGAGCGCGCTGGCCGGCATCAGCGAGCGGCGGCTGGAGCGCATGGTGAACCCCGCGCTCAGCGAAGGGCTGCCGCCGTTTCTCGCTCCGGGCGCGGGCATGAACTCGGGCTTCATGATGCCGCAAGTGACCGCGGCGGCGCTGGTCAGTGAGAACAAAGTGCTGGCGCATCCCGCGTCGGTCGATTCGATTACCACGTCGGGGAACAAAGAGGACTATGTTTCGATGGGCATGACTGCGGCGAACAAGCTGAGGAAAGTTGTCGAGAACACGCGGAACACGCTGGCCATCGAAGCCATGGCGGCGGCACAGGCGCTTGACTTGCTCGCGCCGCTGAAAACTTCCAAGCCTTTGCAGCAGGCGCACGCGGCGATCCGCGAGGTGTGCGCGACCATGGAGAAAGACCGCGCGATGTACCAGGATTTCGCGCGCATCGCGGAGTTGATCGCCAGCGGGAAGCTGGCCGAGGTGGTAAGATAGCGAAATTTTGCGCCGTAACATAATTTACGTTCTGTGTGAGGTTTTCTCCATGGTAGAACCTGTTGCTAGGGCCGCTGCGACGACAGTACCGACATATGAACAGCTAATGTTCCCTCTTTTGCTGGCAGCCGCTGACCGTCAGCCGCACCGCGTTCGTGAAGTGGTTGAAAAAGTCGCGGGGCACTTCTCGCTTCCGGAGAACCTTCGGCAAGAGACACTTCCCGACGGAAGAAATAGATTAATTCATCGTTTGGAGTGGGCGCGAACCTACCTGAAGAAAGCTGGCCTATTCGAATACCCGAGTCGTGGTTTTTTTAAGATTACGCAGAGAGGACTAACGGCCCTCAAGGAAAGTCCGAATGGGGTTGATAACAAGTATCTGCGAAAATTTCCCGAGTTTCTCGAGTTCAAGCAGTCTAAGCCAGAACATCATGAGAACGCTACTCCGACCGAGACTGAAGGCCTAGACCCTGAAGAGGCAATAGAGAACAGCTATCAGGCACTTCGCGCTGAAATTGAGAATGACGTGCTCAGTCGCGCGAAGGCTGGTTCGCCTGAATTCTTCGAACAATTGGTTGTCGATCTATTGCTGAAGATGGGCTACGGAGGCTCCCGTAAAGGGGCCGGACGGGCTATCGGGAAGTCTGGCGACGAAGGGATAGACGGAGTAATTGACGAGGATGCGCTGGGATTGGACGTTGTCTACGTGCAGGCAAAACGATGGACGACCCGAATGGTAAATAGACAGGATATTCAGCAGTTCGTTGGTGCACTTCAGGGAAAGCGCGCACGAAAAGGTATTTTCATCACCACCAGCGACTTCGTTAACAGTGCTCGTGAGTACGTCAAGACAATCGAGAATAAGGTCGTATTGATTGATGGTTCCACGTTGGCTGGCCTGCTGTTCGACTACGGTATAGGTGTCTCAGAAACTAAGTCGTACGTCATGAAGCGGATCGATTCCGATTACTTTGAGGAATAGGGGTTAGATACATCCACAGGCTTTACGGCGCGGCAAAAACCGCGTCTCTACGCTACGTCAGGAGATGCTGTCTTGGCCGCGCTCCCATCCAAGCCCAGCTTTTTCGCAATCCTCTTCATGGCTTCGATGCAGAAGGCGATGTGGGTTTCGAGGTCCACGCCGATATCGGCGGCGCCTGCGACGATGTCTTCGCGGTGGACGTTGCGGGCGAAGGCTTTGTCTTTCATTTTTTTCCGGACAGACTTGGCTTCGACTTCCGCGAGCGATTTCCCCGGTTTCACGAGAGCGCACGCGGTGATGAATCCGGCGAGTTCATCGCAAGCGAAGAGGGTCTTTTCCATGGGTGAGAGGCGCGTGACGCCGGTGTACTCGGCGTGCGACAGGATGGCGCGGCGCACTTCCTCGGAATAGCCGCGCTCTTTCAGAATCCCGGAGCCTTTCGAGGGGTGGTCTTCGGCGCTCGGATATTTCTCGTAATCGAAGTCATGGAGAAGTCCGGTCACACCCCATAATTCTTCGTCCGCCCCGGCTTTGCGAGCGTAGGCGCGCATGCAAGCTTCGACTGCGAGGGCATGTTTCCGAAGATTTTCCGACTGGGTGAACTCAGTTAGTAAACACCATGCGGATTCGCGTTGAGTCATGTTTTTATCCTGTTTTCCGCCGATTTTTGCCGCGCAAGGATCGTTTTTTGCGTAGAGGCTTTGTTTTCTTGCACTTTTGTCTTGACTTTCACAGGCCCAATACAGCAGATTACGCTGTAGTTGGTTTTGAGAGTAGCCCCCCGCTCTGGCACTCGCAAACCCTAAATGGCTACCACACTTGCTCCCGTGGACTCACGGGAAGTTGTACGGTGCGACCGTTGTTTCTTGGTGCAATTCCGCACATCGAACAGTCTATGCCGCCGTTGTCATCTATCGTTGGATGAGGACGAGAACGAAGCGGCGCTGGCCACTATGACTTCGACGGCGGAAGTGCTTCCCATCAACCTCCATTCTAACGGGCGCGGGCACCTGAATCTGGCGCACGCGATCCGGTCGCTGCGCTTGCGCAATGGTTTGAGTCAGCGGCAACTGGCGCTGCGCATGGCTGTGCCGCGGACTTACGTATCGAAGATCGAAAACGAGAAGGCGACGCCGACACTGTCTTCACTGGAACGTCTGGCGCGGGCGCTCGAAGTGGGCGTGCCCGACCTGCTCACGGGCGGAGAACGGAACCGGCAGGATGAAGTCCGCGAGTTGATGGAGGATCCGTTCGTCACCGATTTGTTGCCGTTTATATCGCAACTGAGCGGGATGCAGATGTCGAGCATTCTGGCGCAGGTGCGGGACTTGACGGTGCGGCCGCGACGGAGCGCGTAAGCGAGTGAGACTTGGACGGACGAGGGCGCCCGTCCCTCCACATGATTGAGTTTTGTCTTTAATCCGGGCGCACAACCAACTGGACAGCCGGGGTCTTCGGGCCCCGGCTTTTTTTGTGGCTGAGCACAATGGTTTGAATGCCGGGCGGGTTGGACTTCAGCGCGCATGCGAACGGGGCTGTCCCGGCGGGTGCGCGGACGGCACGGATCTTCAGCCACGCACGGCTGTTAACATGTTCATGAGTTCCAGAACATGAATTCCAAAAGATGACCACGTTTAGGGAGATACGACGAAGCGAAAGGGCGCTTACCGAGGACGAGGCCCGGGAGATTCTGACGCGGGCGGAGCACGGCGTGTTGGCCACGGTGGGACCGGACGGATGGCCCTATGCCGTTCCCGTGAACCACGTGCTGTCCGGAGATATGCTCTACATTCACGGCGCCGTCGAGGGACACAAGCTGGAAAACATCGCTCAGGAAGAACGGGTTTCCTTCTGCGCCGTGGCGGGCGCCACGGTGTTGCCGGCGGAGCTGTCAACCCTCTATGAGAGCGCGATTGCATTCGGCCGGGCGGCGCTGGTGACGGATCCCGCGGAAAAACGACGGGTCCTGGAGCTTCTGGCCGTGCGTTTCTGCGGAGCGATGTCGCCCGAGGCGGAAAAGGCCATCGCCACTTCCGGCCCGCAAACCGCCGTGGTGCGCATCCGCCTCGAACGAATCTCCGGCAAGGCGCATCGTTCCGCTTGAGGTCAGGCTGGCAGAGTCCGCTTCCGTGCCGGCAGCCAGAGCTATACTGCCAACGATCCACTTCGCTGTATAGTCTGCCGTACAATCTTGCCGTACAATCTGCGTACGATCTTCATGTACTATGCCTTGGCGGCGAACGGCGAAATTTTGTCTAGCTGATTGTCTCAGTCGAGGAGTCCAGTCCAACCCGCTGAATGTTGAGTGCTGAATGCTGAGTGCCGACTTCCGAATGCTGCCTTTCAAGCTGGTTTACAGCGACGACTATTACCTGCCCATCGGTTCCCATGTTTTTCCCGCCGAAAAGTATCGGCACATTCGCGACCGGCTGCTCGAGTTTGGAATTGCCGCGCCTTCCGACTTTGCCGTTCCTCGTCCGGCAAACGACCGGGACGTGCTGCTGGTGCACACTCCGCAATATGTCGAGAAACTGAAGACGGGCACGCTCAGCGCGCGCGAACAGTTGGAGCTCGAAGTTCCGTACTCGCCAGAGTTGGTGAGCGCTTTCTGGCTGCACGCGGGCGGCTCGATTTTGGCCGCCGATCATGCGCTCAACGACGGCGTCGCTTTGAGCATTGGCGGAGGATTTCATCACGCCTTTCCCGACCACGGCGAAGGATTTTGCGTGATCCACGACGTGGCCATCGCCATCCGCCGCATGCAGCGCGACGGCAAGATCCACCGGGCGATGACCGTCGATTGCGACGTGCATCAAGGCAATGGCACCGCCGCGATTTTTGCCGGCACGCGCACGGCCAGCGAGCCGCTGCCGCTGGTGCCAACAACTCCGCTGAATCCGGCGCACGCGGCTAAAGCCAGTTCTGCCAAGAGCAGAATGCACAGCGGCCACTCGGGAGACGTCTTCACCATCTCGCTCCACCAGGAAAATAACTACCCGTTTTGGAAGCCTCCCTCTTCGATCGACGTCGATCTTCCCGACGAAATTGGCGACGACGACTATCTCGCCTGGCTCGACAACGCGCTTAGTTACGGCCTGCGCCAGTTCCACCCGGAGCTGTTGTGTTACGTCGCCGGAGCCGATCCCTATCGCGAAGACCAGCTCGGCGGCCTCGCTCTCACGATTGAAGGATTGAGGAAGCGCGACGATCTCGTCTTCCGCGCCGCCAAAGCCCGCGGCATCCCAGTGATGGTCACACTCGCCGGGGGCTACGCCCGGAATGTCGAGGACACAATCACGATCCACTGCAACACGGTGGCGGCGGCGAAAGAAGTATTCGGCGGGAAGAACTGAAAGAGTAAGACGGACTCATAAATTGGTTGGGGAAGGGCGCGGCTTCTTCGCTCGTGCAATTCGTCCTCGGTGACCGGACGATTGTGGGACATCTCAAGGGAAACGCATCAACTTCGGGTCCGGTGCTGGAACGTTCTGAAACTGCTTCCTGTTGGCCATAATGCCCGCACTCTATTTCAGATGCGCCAATAAACAGTAACGCTAAAGCATTTCGCGTAATGATGTAGAGTGCGCACCCTCGCGGCTAAAGCCGGAACCCGTTGCAGCCACGGCGGCACGGCTGAAGCCGTGCCCTACCCGTTCCTGCCTTCCCCATACAGTAACTCGGGAAATGCGCTAAACGGCGCTTTCCGAACTACGAATTTCTGGGCGCTTTCTCTTCGTGTCACTACATCCCCGAAGAGTTTCCAGAATCCCTTGACGCTCTCCACTCTATCCGCGTTCGGACGGGACGGGCGCCGGTGCCCGTCCGCACACGAACCTCTTCGACCATTACCGTCTCGCCGCCGGCACTTTCCCCGCTTCCGCTGCGCTCGGCATCGTGGTGACGCGTCCCTGCGTACCAGTGGCTTGCGCCGGGACCGCGGCCGGAGCCGCTGACGCTGCGGACGGGACCATCCCCAGAGCTTTTCGCACTTCGGCATCGAGCTTGGCCATCGTGTCTTTATTCTCTTTCAGGAAGGTACGCGCGTTTTCGCGTCCCTGCCCGATGCGCTCGCCCTTATAGCTAAACCACGAGCCCGACTTCTCCAGGATATTCTGGGCCACCGCCAGATCGATCAGATCGCCTTCACGCGAAATGCCCTCGCCATAAAGAATGTCGAACTCCGATTCGCGGAACGGCGCTGCCACTTTGTTCTTCACGATCTTGACCCGGGTGCGGGAGCCGGTGACCACGTCTCCTTCTTTAATGGCCGCAATGCGGCGGATGTCAATGCGCACCGACGAATAGAACTTCAAGCGCGCGCCCGCCCGTCGTGGTTTCCGGATTGCCGAACATCACGCCAATTTTTTCGCGGATCTGGTTGATGAAAATCAGGCAGGTGCGCGACTTGGCCACCGTTCCCGTCAGCTTGCGCAGCGCCTGCGACATCAAGCGCGCCTGCAAGCCCATGTGGCTGTCGCCCATCTCGCCGTCGAGTTCGGCCTTGGGGACGAGCGCCGCGACCGAGTCCACCACCAGCACGTCAATGGCATTCGAACGCACCAGCGCCTCGGTAATTTCCAGCGCCTGCTCGCCGTAATCGGGCTGCGAGACCAGCAGGTTGTCCACGTCCACGCCCAGCTTCTTGGCGTAGGCCGGATCGAGCGCGTGCTCGGCATCCACGAACGCCGCCATGCCGCCCGCCTTTTGCGCCTCGGCAATCACCTGCAAGGCAATGGTGGTTTTGCCGGAAGATTCCGGGCCGAAAATTTCCACGACCCGCCCGCGCGGCACGCCGCCCACGCCCAGCGCGGCATCGAACGAAATCGCGCCCGTCGAAATCACCGCGATTGGAACGATGGCTTCCTTCGAACCCAGCCGCATGATGGAACCTTTGCCAAATTGTTTTTCAATTTGCGCGAAGGCGAGATCAATCGCCTTGACTCGCTCGTTGTTGCGCTCTTCGTTTTTGCTGCGCTCGTTGTTGCGTTCGTCGGCCATAATGGCTGCTCCTATTTTGTAAATCTGGAATCCGGGTACGATCTCCCGTAGCCTACACCCGCCGGCTGGAGCGTGAAGTGTTGGCTGTCACATTAGTTTGGGTCAGTTTAGCACGAAGCGAATAAAAGGCGAAGCTAGAAGTTGATCGCACTGGTTCGGGTTGCGCGGCAAGAATCCACCACGGAGGCACGGAGACACGGAGTAAAGCAAAAAACTTATTCCGCGATTTCCTTCGTGCCTCCGTGTCTCCGTGGTGAAGAAGGGTTTTCTTGCTAGACTTCCCTCATGCAGCAAGACACAAAGAATGGCGGCAGCTCCGAGCGAGGCGACTCCCTTGGAGGCCCGTCGCTCTATCTGGTCGCCACGCCCATCGGCAACCTCGAAGACATCACCCTGCGGGCCCTGCGCGTGCTCAAGGAAGTCGACTTGATCGCCTGCGAGGACACGCGCCAGACCCTGAAGCTGCTCAGCCATTACGGCATCCAGACGCGCACCGTCAGCTATCACGAGCACAACGAGATGACCAAAGCCGCCGAACTCGTCGTCGATCTCGAAAGCGGAGCTAAGATCGCTCTGGTCACCGACGCGGGCATGCCCGGCATCTCCGACCCCGGGTTTCGCCTGATCGCACTAGCCATCCGGCATCATGTGCCGGTCGTGCCGATTCCCGGCGCGTCCGCATTTTTGGCGGCGCTGGTGGCGAGCGGCCTGCCCACCGATTCCTTCCGCTTCAGCGGCTTCCTCCCCGCGAAATCGGGGCAACGCCGCAAGCTGCTCGAAAGCGTGAAAGACTCTCCGCGCACACAAGTCTTCTACGAAGCCCCTCACCGGCTGCTGGAGACATTAGAGGATGTATGCGAGGTCCTGGGAGAAGCCCGCCACGTGGTCGTCGCCCGCGAAGTGACCAAGATCCACGAAGAATTCCTGCGCGGGCGAGCCCAGGAAGTTCTTAACGAACTGAAGTCGCGAGGAGAAGTCAAAGGCGAAATCACGCTCCTGATCGCCAAAGCAGAAGAGGGAGCAGCCCCATCCGCATCCGAGACGGTAAGTATCGCCCAGCGCGTTCGCGAAATCATGTCCCAAGAAAAGGCGGACGAAAAATCCGCGCTGAAAAAGGTTGCGAAAGAGCGCGGGATTGGCAAGAGCGAAGCTTATCGGGAATGGCAGCGGGGCAAGTAGTGGCAGAAACCATGTGGGCCGTCGCTCGTGGCTTGCTTCAGCCATTGGTGTCTGAATCACCCTCCGATTGCCATCCCCGCGTGCCCCCGCATACAATCAAGTTTTCCCAACGAGGCCCCCGTGAAGCGTATTAAAGCCGTTTATCCCGGATCGTTCGACCCTCCCACCAACGGGCATCTTGACCTGATCGAGCGTGGCAGCAAGATTTTTGACGAGCTGGTCGTCGCCATTCTTCAGAATCCCGAGAAAGCCCCGCTGTTCAGCGTGGCCGACCGCCGCAGAATGCTGGAGGCGATGACGGCGGATTTTGAAAACGTCTCGGTGGACACTTTCGAGGGCCTGACCGTGGACTACGCGTTGCGGGTCGAGGCGACGGCCATCCTGCGCGGCATTCGCGCCATCAGCGACTACGAATACGAACTCCAGATGGCGCTGATGAACCGCAAACTTCAGCCCGGTCTGGAAACGGTGTTCATGATGCCTGCGGAAAAATATTCTTACGTAAGTTCGCGTCTGGTGCGCGAAGTTGCGCAGTTGGGCGGATCGGTCGATTGCCTGGTCCCTGAACTGGTCGCGCAAAAACTTCGTGAGAAAATGGATGTCGCCCACAAGTTCGAGAACGGCGGCGAACCCGCGGGCAAGGCGTCTTCCGAAACCAAGAGCAAGTCCAGAAAAAAGAAAGTTTGAGGATAATAACCATGAGCACAATCGTGTCGCCCGTCACTCATCCCGTCCGCCTGACGGAACGCATCAACCGCATTGAGCCCTCCGCGACCATGGCCGCCGTGGCCGAGGCCGAAAAGCTGCGGCAGCAGGGAATCGACGTGGTTGACGCGACCGCCGGTGAGCCGCACTTCGCGACGCCGCAGCACATTAAAGACGCGGCCATTGCAGCCATCCACGGCAATTTTTCGAAGTACACGCCGGTGGGTGGCACGGTCGAACTCAAGGACGCTATCATCCGCCGCCACGCCGCCGATTTCGGCTCGGCCTACAAGCGCGAGGAGACATGCGCCTCGGTGGGCGGCAAGCACGCGCTCTTCAACGTCATCTCGGTGCTGGTGGACCACGGCGACGAAGTGATTCTGCCCGTGCCCTATTGGGTCTCGTTCAAGGACATGGTGCGCTACGTAGGCGGCAACTGCGTGCTGCTCAATGCCGATGAATCGCAGGGCTTCCGCGTCACCGCGCCGATGGTGGAGCGGCTGATCACGCCGAAGACGAAGCTGATTATTTTGAATTCGCCTTCGAACCCTTCGGGCGCTGTAATGAGTTCCGAGGACATGACAGCCGTGGTGCGCCTCGCGCATGAGCGCGGCATCTGGGTGATTTCCGACGAGTGTTACGTGTATCTCAACTACACGGGCAAAAGTTTTTCCGTCGGATCGTTGAATGAATATCGCGACCGTTTTCTGGTGGTGGGGTCGCTTTCGAAGACATACGCGATGACAGGCTGGCGGCTGGGATTCACGCTGGGACCCGCGGCGGTCGTGGGCGCAGTGACGAAACTGCAAAGCCAGTCCACGTCGAATCCTACGTCGATTGTGCAGAAGGCGGGCGTCGCAGCGCTGAACAGTTCGCAGCAGTGCGTGGAAGAAATGCGCGTGGAGTACATCAGGCTGCGCGACCATATCGTCGGCGGTCTGCGCACGATTCCGGGCGTGAAGTGCACGATGCCGGAAGGCGCGTTCTATGTATATCCGAATGTTTCCGCGTTTTTCGGCAAGAGCGGAGTGAAGTGCAGCGCAGACATTGCGAACGGCTTGCTGCATAAGGCACACGTTGCCACCGTCGCCGGAGAAGGCTTCGGCACGACCGAGCACGTCCGCATTTCGTACGCGGCTTCGATGGAGAACATTGACAAGGCGCTGGAGCGGATGCGGAAGTTCTTTGGCGAGTTGTAGGGCGTCGCGCTCCAAAAATTCTGGTTGTCATCCTGAGCGAAGCGAAGGATCTGCTGTCTCTTGCACCGGCAAGAAAGCAGGTCCTTCGCTTCGCTCAGGATGACAACGTGGGTTTATGCCAGAGACTTGCGGAACACGCCACTCGTTTCACAGTTTGCTCCCATGACCCAACTTTACCCATTCCTAATGTCGCCCGCTTTCGACCCGCGCCCGTGGGGCACGCTCGATCTTTCCGCCATCTATCCCAATCACAAATTCAACGAGCGCATCGGAGAAGCCTGGCTCACCGGCGACAACTGTGTGGTCGCGAACGGCCCGCTGGCGAAGCGTTCGCTCGCCGACTTGAGCAAGGAATTCGGCCCCTCCCTCGTCGGCACAGCCGCGCGCGATCCGCAGCGTTTTCCGTTGCTGCTAAAGTTTCTTTTCCCCGAGGAAAACCTCTCCGTCCAAGTGCATCCCGACGACTCGACCGCGCAGCGCTTCGGCGAGCCCTGGGGCAAGACCGAATGTTGGTACGTGGTCCACGCGAAACCAGGCTCGCAGATCGCACTCGGACTCAAGCCCGGTGTTACGACCGCTCAATTCGAGCAATCCATCCACGAGAATCGCGCCGAGGATCTGCTCAATTGGATCAATGTTTATCAGGGTGAAATGATTTATGTGGCCAGCGGCACGGTGCACACGCTAGGACCGGGGTCCGTCCTCGTAGAGACGCAGCAGCAGTCCGACACCACGTATCGTCTCTACGACTACGGACGCCCGCGCCCACTGCATTTGGAACGCGGCCTCGCTTCGATCAAGGAGCGCAACGCCTCAGGTAAAGTCATCCGCCCCGCGCCGGTCGGCATTCACGGCGGCAAAAGCCGGCAGTCTTCGATGATTGCCGCGCCTTACTTCACGGTGGACATGTTTGAATTGAAAGAGCCGCATGTATTCTCAACCGCCGAGTTTAAGAAAAGTGATGCAGGCAAAACTTCCGTGCAGATTTTGGTGGCAGTGGAAGGCTGTGGAGTTGTAGAAGCGCAAGGCCGCGATCCCGTGACACTGGCCAAAGGAGACGCGGTCGTGGTCCCGGCCGCGGTGCAAGATTTCACAGTGCGCCCGCAGTGGGCGATCGAGTTCTTGAAAGCCTGCGTACCGGGTGCGGCGGTGCCCGAGCCCGCGACGCGCAAGGAAACGAAATTTTTGACCTCAGGGACCACAGAAGTCCACAGCGGAAACCAAACATCTTAAGGGCTTCCTCTATGGTGAGGCCTTTCGCCGCGCACCACGTAAATGTTAGGCTTCCTACGACTGTGAAAGCGAACCCGCACTTCTACCCCGTGATCCTCGCTGGCGGACGAGGCACGCGCTTCTGGCCGTTGAGCCGCAAGCGCCGCGCCAAGCAACTACTCGCGCTCGACGGCAACCAGACCATGATCCAACAGACGGTCGCGCGACTCGCGTCCATGGCCGCGCCGAATCGTTTCTGGATCTTTACCAACGACGACCTGCGCTCCGCCATCCTGCGTCAGCTTCCGAAGCTTCCTCCGAAGCAGATCGTCGCCGAGCCCGCCGGGCGCAACACAGCTCCCGCCATTGGGCTAGCGGCATTTCTTTTGCTTCGTCACGATCCCGATGCGGTGCTCGGTCTGTTTCCCTCCGACCACGTCATCGCCGACCCCGCTCAATATCGCGCGACTCTCGGCGCGGGAATCGAGATCGCCGCTGCGGGAGACAACATCGTCGTGCTCGGCATCCGCCCGACGCGCGCCGAAACCGGCTACGGCTATATCGAGACTGGCGCGTCCTATAGCCAAGGGGCTTTGTCCTTGCGCGTGCGCCGCTTCACCGAAAAGCCGGATCTCGCCAAAGCCAAGCAGTTTCTCGACGCGGACAACTACTTCTGGAACAGCGGCATGTTTCTCTGGCGCGCCGACACGCTGGCGAATGCGCTACGCGAGCACCTTCCCAACACTGCTCCTCTTCTCGAAAAGATTGCCGCCGCCTATGGCACGCGCAAGTTTGCCGACATGTTTCGCAAGCTCTACCCGAAATGCGAAAACATCAGCATCGACTATGCGGTGCTGGAGCCGCGTTCCGCCAAGGGAGAAGGCCAGTCGCGCATCTTCTGTCTGCCCTCCGATTTCGGATGGAACGATCTTGGCTCCTGGGCGTCGCTGCACGAGCACCATGTGGCGAAGGCGAAACCCGGCGACGGAAGCCTGTTTTCGGCGTCCGGAAGTTTTACCCTGAACGCGAAGAATAATTACGTTCACGCTCCCGGAAAATTTGTCGCCCTGGTCGGGGTGAGCAACCTGGTGATTGTCGAGACCGAAGACGCGTTGCTCGTCACCACGCTCGACCAATCGCAGGATGTAGGCAAAGTGGTGAAGCATCTGGATGAGAAGAAGCTGAAGAAGCTGGTGTGAAAAGGCAGTCGTTGGTCGTTCGCTGCTCGCAAATACAGATCCCTCGCTCCGCTCGGGATGACAAATCGAAAGGATTTTGCGAACGGCGAACAGCGAACGACCCGCGACTGACGACCAACGACTAACGACGAACCATGCCCCAAATCAAATTCGGTACCGACGGTTGGCGCGGTCTTATCGCCGACGACTTTACTTTCGACAACGTGCGCCGCGTGGCTAGCGCAATTGCCAGCTACGTCCTCAAGCACGAAGATCCCACTCGCGGCATAGTTATCGGCTATGACACGCGCTTTCTCTCCGGCCACGCCGCTCGCGCCGTCGCTCAAGTCATCGCCGACGCAGGTATTCCCGTGCTGCTGGCTAACGACTATGTGCCCACGCCCGCCGTTTCCTACAACGTCAAAAAACTGGGAGCGGCCGGCGGAGTCATGGTTACCTCGAGCCACAATCCGTGGAACTGGAATGGCGTGAAGTTCAAAGCCAAGTTTGGAGGCTCGGCCACGCCCGCAATCATGAAGTCCATCGAGGAAGAACTGAACGCGGGCTTGATGCCAGCGGCTTACCCACCCTTCCGCAAAATGCGCGGAAGGATGGGGCACCCACACCCGCGAAAATCGAAGAGGTGGATCTGAAGCCCGCCTACGTCGAAGCGATCACCCAATTCGCTGATCTCGATCTCATTCGCCGCGCGAATCTCAAGTTTGCCATCGACTCCATGTACGGCTCCGGCCGCGAAGTTCTGCCGAAAATATTTGACGCCCACGGCATTCGCTACGTCGCGATCCGTCAGGAAGTGAACCCGCTATTCCCGGGCATCAATCCCGAGCCGATCCTGCCGCACGTCGCGCTGCTGCAGAAAACCGTGGTGAAAGAAAAATGCCACGCCGGCCTTGCAATTGATGGCGATGCCGACCGCATCGGCGCCGTCGCTGAAGATGGAAGCTTCGTCGATTCGCACAAGTGCATGGCCGTCCTGCTGAACTGGTTGCTGGTTTACAAGAAGTGGCCGGGCGATGTGGTACGCGCCTTCAACACCAGCGGCATGATCGACCGCATCGCCGCCAAGCACGGACGCAAGCTGTACGAGTGCAACATCGGCTTCAAGTACATTGCCGATCTAATGATGGAACATAAAATTCTGATCGGCGGAGAAGAATCGGGCGGCATCGGATACGGCCGATTTCTCCCGGAACGAGATGGCATTCTCAATTCGCTCTTGCTGGCCAATGTCATGGCGGAAGAAAAGAAACCGCTCGGCCAGTTGGTCGCCGATTTGCAGCGTGAATTCGGAGCGCATTACTATGGACGCCGCGATCTGCACATTTCCGACGAAATCAAGAACGGCGCCATTCGCCGCGCCGCCGATCCGCAAACGAAGAAGCTCGGCGCATATACCATCCTGCGCAAGGAGAATCGCGACGGCGTGAAGTTTTTTCTCGACGCTCCCAAGCATGGCAACGGAGCCGATGCGTGGGTATTATTTCGCGCCTCCGGCACCGAACGGATGCTACGATGCTATGTGGAAGCGGCCACGCCCGAGTTGGTCGAAGAAATTCTGGAAGCCGGTGAAAGATTCGTAGGGCAGGGATAGACGCGAGTCGTTTGCAATGGATACTGGCGTTAACCCGATCATGCGACCAGTTACACGGACTTCAAAAAGGAAAGGTGAGATATAATCTGGCTTGCTTCCAGAAAGAGCAGCGGAGGAAATCAAATGGAACCACTGTACTGGATTCCGTTGGGGATCGTAACTTTCATTGTGCTTTACCTGATTCTGGGAAGCTTTTTCACCGTGCGCACGGCCGAAGTCGCCGTGATCACGCGATTCGGCAAGTTCCTTCGGGTCGCCGAGCCTGGATTGAACTGGAAGCGGCCGTTCTTCGATTCCGTGGCAGGCACGGTGAGTCTGCGTGTGAATCAGATCACTCTGACCATGGAAACGAAGACCAAAGACAATGTGTTCGTCACCATCCCTATTTCGGTGCAGAATCGCGTTCGTCCGGAAAAAGTCTACGATGCGTACTACAAGTTGTCCGATCCGGTGGCGCAGATCAAATCCTATGTCGAGCAGGTGATCCTGGGGCATGTCCCGGGGATGACGCTGGACGAAGTGTTTGCCTCGCAATCCAGTATCGCCGCGGCGGTCAAGCAGGAGCTGGATGCGGACATGGCGTTATTCGGATACGAAATTGTAAATGTGCTGGTGACCGATATTGTTCCCGATGCCAAGGTGAAGTCGGCCATGAACGATATCAACGCGGCCCAGCGCGAGCAGGTAGCCGCCAACGCCAGGGGCGAGGCGGAGAAGATTCTGGTGGTCAAGAAGGCCGAGGCCGAAGCGGAAAGCAAGGCCCTCCAGGGACAAGGGATCGCAAATCAAAGAAAGGCCATCATCGAAGGGCTGCAGGTCTCGATCGAACAGTTCCAGAAGGTGGTGGACGGGGCGTCCGCGAAAGAAGTCATGCAATTGGTGATGGTGACACAGTATTTCGATACCCTAAAGTCTATTGGCGAGAGCGACAAAACCAACACGTTGTTTCTGGCGCACTCGCCCGCGGCGGTCAAGGAAGTTTCGGAACAGATTCTGCAGTCCATGCTGGTGGCGGAGAGAGCGAAAGGCTGAAGCCCAAAAGTCGCCATCCACGGGGCAGGAACTTGACGGACTTAGCATATCCAACCTTCAAATAATCTGGCCGTTGGGACAAGAAATCCCTCGGAAATACATCGATGATTTGTTCGGGGTGATTTTTCTTTGGACCAAGGCACGAAAAACCAAGGGAAAAAACCTATTTCAATCCCTCATTCTTAATTCAAGGATCCGCAGCTAAGAGCATTTCTCGTGATGGAGTAGAGTGCGCACCCGCAGCGGCTAAAGCCGGAACCCGTTGCAGCCTCTTGCGGCACGACTGAAGTTGTGCCCTATCCGTTGTCTTCCCCATGCAGTAACTCGATAAATGCTCTAAGATCTGACAGCCGTTCCCTGTACTTTCGGTTCTAGCCAGACTCGAAACACGATAGGATAATGACACTCAGCATGATGTCTGCCAAGGAAGACGCCCCGGTTCCAGCCGATTCTCCGGAATCGCGCCGCTACAACCGCATCAAGCGGTGGCTGGGCATCGCCGATTTTGCCGTCGGCTTCGGGCTGCTCGTCGTGCTGTTGGCTGCTGGTTGGACCGGGACGCTCCGCGATCTCGCCTTGCGCGGCGCTTCGCAGAATTATTCTTACGCCGTTTTTCTCTATGTGCTGATGCTGATGCTGATCGGCAAGGCGATTGGAACTCCGTTCGATTACTACAGTTTCCGCCTCGAGCATCGCTATAACTTGTCCAATCAGCGGCTCCGCTCGTGGATCTGGGACGAGTTCAAAAGTCTGCTGATCGGCCTCATCATGGCGACGATTGCGGTGGAACTGCTCTACATGCTCATGCGTCAGAGCCCGCAATACTGGTGGGCGATCGCATGGGCTGATGTTCCTCGGACTCATGGTGCTGCTCGCGCAACTTGCGCCGGTTGTGCTGTTTCCGATCTTCTACAAATTTGAGCCGCTGGAAAATGAGGAACTCAAGCGCCGCCTGATCGTCCTGAGCGAACGCGCCGGCACGCGCGTGCGCGGTGTCTATAAGTGGCATCTTTCCGAAAAGAGCAAAAAGGCCAATGCCGCGCTGACCGGGCTCGGCGCGACCCGCCGCATCATTCTCGCCGACACCTTGCTCGACAACTATTCCGACGACGAAATCGAAGCCGTGCTCGCGCATGAACTCGGGCATCACGTACACCGGCACATGCTGAAAAGTATTTTCGTGCAGGCGGGAATCACGCTCGTCGGCTTTCTGGCTCGCCGACGATGTTCTCACTTACGCCGTGTATCGCCGCCACGAGTTCGCGGGCCTTGTCCGATTTCGCCAATCTGCCGCTGCTGGTCCTGGTCTCGACCGTGCTCTCGTTTTTGCTGATGCCCGCGCTCAACGCCTACTCGCGCTTCAACGAGCGCCAGGCCGACCGTTATTGCTTCCAGTCCGTGGCCAGCGTCGAACCTTTCATTTCGTCGATGAATAAATTGGCCGAACAGAATCTCGCCGAAAAAACGCCTGCCCGCTGGGTCGAGTGGTTCTTCCACTCGCATCCTGCGATCGCAAAACGGGTAGCCGCCGCCGAAGCATGGGCGAAGACTCAATTTATAATTGGGAAATTTGTAATTTAAAATTCAGGGAAAATCTTTACGCGGATGTGGCACGAAATCTGTTTCACATTACAGATTACAAATTTCCTAATTACAAATTATTCTTCAGGATCTCTTCCACTCGCCGCACATCCTCTTCCGTATCGACACCCACGGTGTCGAATGGCGTTTCTGCCACGTGGATCGGCACTCCGTTTTCAAGAAAGCGTAACTGCTCCAGCCGCTCGCTGCTGTTCGAGCGACGACTCCGGCCAGCGCACGAACTTGTCCAGCGCGTCCTTGCGATAACCATAAAACCCAAGATGTTTGTAGTATTGCGGACTCACTCCATCGCGGTCATGCGGGATCGCCGCCCGCGAAAAATACAGCGCCCGCCCCGCGCTATCAGTCACCACCTTCACCGCGCTCGGATTGTTGATGTCAATCGCCGCAGCCGGCGTCTTCAGCGTCCCAACCTCGACCCCCGCGCCCTGCATCACTGCGATCAAGCTCTCGATATGCTCGGGCCGGGTCAGCGGCTCATCGCCCTGAACATTCAAATAAACATCGGCCGGAACCGCGGTCGAGATCTCATGCACCCGCTCGGTACCCGACCGATGCGCCGCCGAAGTCATTCGCGCGACAAACCCTTGCCGCTCGCAGAACCGCATGATTTCATCCGAATCCGTCGCGATGATGACCTGGTCGACCGACTGAACACCGCCGCACTCCCCGATAGACCCAAGCCAGCAACGGCACGCCCGCGATCTCGCGCAGCATTTTGCGGGGCAGGCGCGTCGAAGCCAGCCGCGCCGGAATCACAGCAATAACTTTCATCCGCCCAGTTTCGCATGGAACGACGCGGTTTGACACTGCATTTGTTCGACTCTGCATTCATGCACTTTTAGAATGAGTCAGAGACGCGTCCACCCGTGTCTGCGGGATTCTGTGCCCACTTCCGACAACTAAGTAGTGTATGGCGCATTCCGGGGTTTGGTCGTGCCAACCGAGCCGCGGCAAGCCGCGTCTCTACGGCTGGTTTGCCAGCTGGCTTAGAGACTGCTCATACGGCGCGCGGGCTATGCCTCGTTCGGTAATGATGGCGGCCACGTACTTTGCGGGAGTTACGTCGAAGGCTGGGTTCTCAACCTGGACTCCGTCGGGCGTCATCTGCTTACCGGCGATGTGCGTGACTTCTCTTGGGTTGCGCTGCTCGATGGGAATTTTGCTGCCGTTGGGTGTTTGCAGATCTACGGTTGAAATCGGCGCGGCCACGTAGAACGGGATGCCGTGCTTTTTAGCGAGGATGGCCACGGTGTAGGTTCCGATTTTGTTTGCCGTGTCTCCGTTGGCGGCGATGCGGTCGGCTCCAACAACGACGGCGCCAATTTTGCCTTGCGCCATCATGACCCCGGCCATGTTGTCGGCAATGACGGTCGTAGGGATGCCGTCTTTCATCAACTCCCAGGCGGTGAGGCGCGAGCCTTGCAGAAAGGGGCGCGTCTCGTCGGCGTAGACGTGAATTTTCTTGCCCTGCTCGACAGCGGCGCGGATGATGCCGAGCGCGGTGCCGTAGCCGGCGGTGGCGAGCGCTCCGGCATTGCAGTGGGTGAGCACGCCGCCGCTAGAGGGCATGAGGGCAGCGCCGTGGCGTCCCATGGCCCGATTGGCGGCGATGTCTTCGGCGTGCATGCGCTGCGATTCTTCGATGAGATCCTGCTTGATTTGTGCGATGGGGCGAGTGCGAATGCGCTCAAACTTCTCCGTCATGCGGCGTATCGCCCAGAATAAATTCACGGCGGTGGGGCGCGTCTGGCGGATGGTCTCGCAGATTTGGTCGAAATCTTTTTTGAGGTCGGCGGCGTTTTCCGCTGGGGAATTTTTAACGCCGAGCGCGATGCCCATGGCAGCGGCAACGCCAATGGCGGGCGCTCCGCGGACGACCATGTTGCGGATCACGTCGGCAACCTGCTGGTGCGTGGCGCAGGTCACGTAAACTTCTTCGGTGGGCAGCTTCGTCTGATCGATGAAGACTACGCCGCGGGCGGTCCATTCGAGAGTTTGGATCATAAATCGGTCGTCGGTCGTTCGTCGTTGGCATGGAGCCAAGAACTTTAGATTATCGGATAATCGGGACTTGTGGGGCGGCATCTTCTGGAAGAATGCCGCGGAGGCGCGGATCGTCGGCCGCTTCGATCGCGCGCTTGTAGGGACGGAAGCCGCACTTGATGTAGAAAGTCAGCGCCGCCGGGCCGTCAAGCGTGCAGGTGTGCAACCAGATGCGCGCCGCCGAGTTACTCCATGCGCGATCGAGCAACTGGGTCATGAAAGGGCGTCCCAGACCCTTGCCGATCTCCTCGGGCAACAATGCGAAGCTGGTGATCTCCACGTTCGGAGGCTGGGATCGGTCGAGTTCCGCGATGCCGATCTCACGTCCCTCGCGTTCGCAGAGGAACAATTCGGTGGTGGAGCAATGCAACACCGCCGCCAGTTGCGCGTCCGTCATCTCCAGACGGCTGAACCACAACCATGGCGCACCTGCTCGCCGGTAGAGCGCGCGATACCAATCGAGCCCCGCGTTTTGCACTTGCCGCAATTGCACTTCACTCAATAAAATCCTGCTCGATGAAACGCCTACCAGCGGAGGTCGCGCGAGCATTTCGAGGTAGGTCACAACCGACGCGATTTTTCCGGGAGCGAGGTCGGTATATCCATCGGGAATCATGAAGTTGGTCGTTGGTCGTTCGCTGTTCGTCGTTCGCTATGCGCGGTTTGCGGCTAAATGCTCTTTCCGCACCTCATTTGCCGTAAAGATCGAAATGAACGGGGCGGGCGCGGCGGCTTTTTCTACGTTGGGGCGGCCGTGGGCGTCCTCGCGCTCGACCAGGCACATCGCGCCTACTACCTTGAAGCCGAATTCTCGGGCGGCTTCGATGGCTTGCACGGTGGAGGATCCGGTGGTGCAAACGTCGTCCACGATCACCACCCGCGCGCCTTTTTCGCGGAAGCCTTCGATGCGCTGGCCGGTGCCGTGCTGCTTCTCGGCCTTGCGCACGAGGAAGCCGTGCAGGGTCCCGCTAGTGACGGCGACGGCCACGACGATGGGATCGGCGCCCATGGTGAGTCCGCCGATGGCGTCGGCGTGCCAGCCTTGGGCACGCATTTCATCAAGGAAGACTTGGCCGACCAGTTGCGCGCCACGGGCATCGAGCGTAGTGGTGCGGCAGTCTATGTAGTAGTCGCTCGATCCGCCGGAGGATAGTTTGAATTCTCCGAGGCGGAAGGATTTTTGCGCCAGCAATTTCAATAATTCTTGTCGTGCAGTTGGCATGTGGGTTCAGGGTCTCAGGTTTCAGGTCTCAGGGTATAGCGAACCGCCGACTACTGTCACCTCGAAGTTTGAGTTACTAAGCGGCGAATCGCTTAAACCTGAGACCTGGCACCTAAGACCTGACACCTTTCATTGATTGAGTTTTTCCAGATGCCGGAATCCATCGGTGGTGGCGAACATGGCTAGGGTGATGGTTCCGTTATAGGCCATGTGGATGAGAACGCCGGCGGCCACGGAATTTGTCTTGGCTCTTACCGTAGTCAAGACGAGGCCGACGAGGAAAATCATCAACACCGGGCCCCAGGAGAACATCAGTTGCGCGCCGTGGAGCAGGGCGAAAGCGAGCGCGGTCAGAAAGACGGCAACCGGCAAGCCGAGGCGGCGCGCGAGCACGGGATAGAGAAAGCCGCGAAAAAAAAGCTCTTCCATCAAAGGCGCGAGCGTGATGCTGAGAATGCCGATCGCCCAGGCTTCGGCGGGCGTGCGGAAAAAACTGTCAATGGGCAGTTCTTTCGGGATCGGCAATAGATGGGATAGAAGCTGCAAAACGACCGACAGCACAAAACCCGTCAACACGCAGACGGCGACGTTCGAGGGCCAGTTCCAGTGGATAGCGGCGAAAAAATCGGGGCGGCGGTGTTCGCGCGTCACCAGGACATACATGTAGGCGAGGATGAAAAGGTAGGCCAAGGCTTGTCCGGCAACGACGACCAGGGGGACACGAGCGATTTCGACGACACGCATGTGCGGGTAGACCCACCAGCGGGCCAGGAACAGCACGGTAAATACACTGGCGAAGAGTGCCACGATGGTGATGAAGATGATGCGGAGCACGTCCCAGCCGTCCCAGGCGGGATCAGGCGAGGTGGGGACGAAGTCGGCGGGTTGAACAGAAGGAAGACCGTCGGCAGAACGCGACGCCGCATCCGCAGATTTTTCCGCTGACGTTGGGCTTTCTGGAAGATCGTCAGGCGAAAAGTTCACACGAGTTCCCCGGTGCCAGTGGGCGCGAGCGTGTTCTTTGCGGAACCATTCTTTGCAGACCCGTTTCTTGCCGAACCATTCTTTTCCGGCCCATTGAAATACGCGGCGAGCGCCTGTCCAGTGTAGGACTTTTTTACGCGCGCGACTTGTTCGGGAGTGCCTTGGGCGACGATGCGGCCGCCTTCTTCTCCGCCTTCGGGGCCGAGGTCGAGGACCCAGTCGGCGTTGCGGATTACGTCGAGGTTGTGTTCGATGATGATGACGGTATTTCCGAGATCGGTGAGACGGTGCAGAACATCGAGCAATTTTCGCACATCGTCGAAGTGCAATCCGGTGGTCGGCTCATCGAGCAGATAAAGAGTTTTTCCGGTCTGGCGCTTACCGAGTTCGCGGGCGAGCTTGATGCGCTGGGCTTCGCCACCGGAAAGCGTGACGGCGGATTGACCGAGATGAATGTATCCGAGGCCAACGTCAACCAGGGTTTGCAACTTTTGCTTGACCTGCGGAATGTTTTCGAGAATTTGCAACACGTCCGACACGGGCATTTCGAGCAGGTCGGCGATGGAAGAGCCGTTGTAGTGGACGGACAAGGTTTCGTAATTGTAGCGGCGTCCGCCACAGATTTCGCACTGCACGTAAACATCGGGCAGGAAATTCATCTCGATGCGGCGCTGGCCTTCGCCCTGGCAGGCTTCGCAGCGTCCGCCGGCGACGTTGAAGGAGAAGCGTCCTGGCTTGTATCCGCGCTCGCGCGACTCGGGGAGCATGGCATAGAGGTCGCGGACCGCCGCGAAAATTCCAGTGTAGGTCGCGGGATTCGAGCGCGGGGTGCGTCCGATGGGCGACTGATCTATGCGAATAACCTTGTCGATCAGCTCCGCTCCGGCGATGGCTTTGTGCGCGCCGGGCGCTTCGCGGGAACGATAAAGCTGCTGGGCAAGGGCGCGATAGAGAATGTCGTTCACCAGAGTCGATTTACCGGAGCCGGAAACGCCGGTGACCACCGTCATCACGCCGAGCGGAAAAACCACGTCGAGATTTTTGAGGTTGTTTTCGCGCGCGCCGAGGATGGTGATGGCTTTGCCATTCGGGCTGCGGCGCTGGGAAAGCATGGCGATGCGCTGGCGTCCAGAGATATAGGCTCCGGTAAGGGAGGCGGGCGCGTTCATGATCTCGGCGGGCGTACCGGCGGCGACCAACTCGCCGCCATGACGGCCGGCGCCGGGGCCGAGGTCGATGACGTAGTCGGCGCGGCGGATGGTTTCTTCATCGTGCTCGACGACGAGGACGGTGTTGCCGAGGTCGCGCAAATTTTCGAGCGCGGCGAGCAGGCGTCCATTGTCGCGATGGTGCAATCCGATGGAAGGTTCGTCGAGGACGTAGAGAACGCCGCGCAGCTTCGATCCGATCTGCGTGGCGAGGCGGATGCGCTGGCCTTCGCCGCCGGAAAGTGTGGCGGCGGAGCGGCCAAGCTGCAGGTAGCCGAGTCCGACGTTGTCGAGGAATTCGAGGCGCTCGGTGATTTCGTGCGCGATGCGTCCGGCGATGATTAGCTCCCTGCCGGTCAGCTTGATCTTGCTGGCAGAATCGAGCGAGCGCGCAATGGGAAGCTCGGTGAAATCGGCAATGGACATGCCGTTCACTTTTACGGCGAGACTTTCCGGGCGCAGACGCTTGCCGTGGCACACCGAACATTCAGTGGCCGACATATAGTCGAGCAGATAGTCGCGATAGGTATCGGACGCCGAGGCTTCGAGATTCTGCTTGAGATGGCCGAGAATTCCGAGAAATCCAGTTTTGCCTCCGCGCTGCGGCTCGCCATTCAGCAGGAGGTTTTGGATCTTGTCGGGAAATTTTTCGAAGGGTACCGTCAAGTCAATCGCGTAGGCTTCGGACACCAAGCGCAGGCCATGAATCATGTTTTGCGATGACGAGCCCGGGCCTAGACCGCCCTCGAGCAGCGGCTTCGACCAATCGGCAATCACCTTGGCGGGATCGAGATCGTAGCGGCTTCCGAGGCCATGACACTCGGGGCAGGCCCCATAGGAACTGTTGAACGAGAACGAGCGCGGCTCCAGTTGCGGAACGCTGATGCCGCAGTCGGGACAGGCGAGGCGCGAGGAATAAAGCGTCTCTTCTCCGTTGACGACCGCGACCAGAACGAGGCCGCCGCCGAGTTTCATGGCGAGCCCGACGGAGAGTTCGAGGCGGTGTTCGATTCCGGGCTTGACCAGCAGGCGATCCACGACGACTTCGATGGTGTGGTTCTTGCGCTTGTCGAGGGCGCGATCGTCCTCGATGTTTACCAGTTCGCCGTCCACGCGGGCACGAGAGAAACCGTGCTGGACCAGCTTCTCCATTTCTTTTTTGAATTCGCCTTTGCGGCCGCGGACGATGGGCGCCATGATCATGACGCGGTCGTCAGGCGTGAGCGCCATGACGCGCTCGACGATCTGCTCGGCGGACTGGCGGGTGATGGGCTTGCCGCAGTTCGGGCAATGGGGTACGCCGATCGAAGAGTAGAGCAGACGCAAGTAATCGTAGATTTCGGTGATGGTGCCAACGGTGGAGCGCGGACTGCGGCTGGTGGTTTTCTGTTCGATGGAAATCGAGGGGCTGAGGCCGTCGATGGAGTCAACGTCGGGACGCTCCATCTGATCGAGAAACTGGCGGGCGTAGGCGGAAAGCGTTTCGACGTAGCGGCGTTGGCCCTCGGCGTAGATGGTATCGAAGGCGAGCGAGGATTTGCCGGAGCCGCTGAGGCCCGTGATGACGGTCAAAGTATTGCGGGGAATCTCGACGTCAATGTTCTTCAGGTTGTGCTGGCGTGCCCCGCGCACCGAAATCCTGGTGATGGTCATTGAACGCATTACTTTACTTAATGGACTTCCGTACCGTGGACGGGTCCCAAAAAATATTGGAGAGTGGAGATACGCAGTTCGATTCTCGTATCTTAGTTGCGAACAACGGCGAGGGTCAAATGCTCGTGGAGTAAGTTATTTGCAGCCGCGCGATTTCGAGGGTGGCTGCCAGCAAGGGACCGTAACGTGAACGCACTTTCCGTGGCATTCCTGGTCAGCAGCACCGCAATCCTGGCTGTGGTTCTAGGTATATTCGGCGCGTATTGCGCGATTTGCGGTATATTGGCCGCCGTCAACCCCTCTCGACCGTCCCACCTCCTCCGAATGTTGGTACCCCATCAAAGCAACGTGAACGGCGACTAAGCGCGGCGCGCGAGCTTCCCGCCGAGTCCGGCCAGACTGCCGAAGAAGTGGATTTTTCTGCCCAGCCCTCTATTGCGGGGGATTCATGACGAGAGGCTGCCCGGGTCTTTGTCTTTGGAGCATCTCCAGAATCTGCTCCGGGGTCCTCGGCGCCGCGTTGGGCTGGTTGGGATCCTGTGGTGGCGGCTGGTCCGGAGCATCTGCCTCGGGCGTGTCGGGCTGCTCGGACTGGGCTTGATCGTCGGCGGTGTCGTCGGCGGGATCCTCTTCATCGTCACTACTCTCATTGCGCGCAGCCATTTCCCGTCGTCTATGGCCCGGTCGCGGGACGAAGTCCGGCTGGGAAAAGCGGTCTGGAGACGCCGCTCCCGGATTGCCGTTCACGGCGGTCTGGGCAGCTCCCGGTGCCGATGCCTTTGAAGTTAGGATCACGGTCGCCAGGGTCGTGGGATCGGAGCTTGTGCCCAGCATCACGTAATTGAAGGCTGAGCCGTCGAGCAATTCCGCCAGAACATCCCGTGGCGCTCCCGGCCCAAGGCGCACGACCACTCGCTCATCTGCGCCGCTGGAGTGCGGGGGAATTTCAAACGAAGCCCCGGTAAGCTTGCGCACATCGCGCAGAATTTCGCCCAAAGTCGAATTCTGGGCCGAGATGGTCAGCAACCCATCTTGGTAGCTGACTTTCGCGGGCGTTGCCGGAATCTGGTCCATCGGCAACTGACTCAGCGGACCGGCGGGCAACGGCGGGAGCACGAGCGGCTTCGGGGCTTTGTGGGACTTGTGGCGCTTGGGGGTGGGCGGCGCGGCGGCCGGGGTGGCATCCTGTGCAAGCGCAGTCGGCGCAAAAAAAGTCGGCGCAAAAAAGACCGGAGCTGCCAGCACGAGCCCCAAAGCGATCCATCCTCGTGTGCGCGGCATCAGAATTTCCCCGTTCGCGCCAGCGGCCAAGGGTCCCACGGCCACTGCGCCCTGCCTGATTTTACCATTGCTTATGGAACGCCGGAGGGCCTTGTTTCTTGCGCAATAACTGTCAATGATTACCAACGACCCATTGCAGATATAGCCTTTGCGGGCATTTGGACTGCTTTACGCTCTAGCTGCGCGTAAAATGCCAGCGGAGGCTTTCCCTTTGGGTATGGCTTCGGATATTCGGGTGGAATTCACGCTCCGCCATCGGAAGCGCGCGCGGCGATGGCTGTGGCTGCTGCTGCTGGGAGCCTCGGTCTGCGCCCAAGGCCAAACTTGCCAGAGCGCCGAGGACATGGACACCTCGGCGCGAACCACGCTCGAAGCCGCAGCCAAGCGCTACTTCGATATATCGGCGCGCGGCGATACGGCTGCCCTCAAGCAAAACTCCATTGCCAGCGTGGCCGCGAACTTTACCGGAATTGAAGCCGCCGTCAAAGACAACCAGGCCGCGTTCACCGGCGCGCAAGCGACCGTCCGGCCGCCATTTTTGCTGAACGCCGAGGGCCCCGCGCCGCTCGCGCGCGCTGAATTTCTATGCGGAGTATTTGGACCGTCGGGCCAGACCAAAAACAGTGCGGTATTTGTCCTGAACAATCTGCCGCCCGGCAAGTACGGCGTAACCATTCTCGACGTGAACGGAGGCGCGGCGGCCATGACGCTGACGCTCGTCCTAGAGCAGGCGCTGGAGCAGTCGGGCGGCGACTGGAAGCTGGCGGGATTTTTCCCCCGATCCTCGCGGGCGGCGGGACACGATGCCGCATGGTTTGCCCAGCGCGCCCGCGATTTCAAGGCCAAGGCGCAAAACCGCAACGCCTGGTTGTATTACCGCGAGGCGATCTTCCTCGCCGCTCCAGTGGACATCATGAGCACGCTCGCGACCGACCAACTCTACGACGCGGCCCAGGCGGCGCAACCCTCCGATGTGCCCGTGAACGGAAACGCCGTGGATCTAAGCGCCAGCGGCAAGGTCTATCATTGGACCGAAATTTTTCCCCTGGCCGTGGGCAACGATCTCGACGTGGTCGTAAAGTACCAGGCCGCCGATGTATCGAATACCGCGCGCGCGTTTCAGGAAAATACGGCTGTGATCAAGGCGCTGGTGGCGAAGTTTCCCGAATTTCGCGAAGCCTTTGCCGGAGTGGTGGCGCGGGCCGTCGAGCCCTCCGGCCACGACTACGGGACGCTCCTGGCGATGAAGGACATCAAGTAGCGCGGCAGTGTCCTTGACCGCGAACGACACGGAGAAAGTTGCTGTTGGCTTTTAGCTAAAGGCCAAGAGCTAAGAGCTTAAAAGCGATTTCCACGGGAGGTTTGTGCGGGATGAATTTGGAGGCGCGGGTGAGAATCGAACTTGAGCCGGTTTGCAGGCGTGAGCGAAGCGGGAGCTTGCAGGCGAAATCCCGAGCGCAGCGAGGGATCTCAGGCTAATTGCATATGGAGGAGGATTGGAGGCGCGGGTGAGAATCGAACCCACGATAGAGGTTTTGCAGACCTCGGCCTTACCACTTGGCTACCGCGCCTTGCCTAGCGATGAGACACTCAATAAATGCTGACTCACTCGCGGCCGGAGATGTTCAAAACGGTCGGGGCTCGCTCGTTCAGTTTAGACCGTCGCTGCACCCAATTTAATGCCAAAAAGACACCCCAAAAATTGATGCTTAAGCCGCTGGCCAATGTGTTCTTGTTCATTGCGGAGAAAATCACATTTAGACCCAGGACGACAAAAAGAACGACCTTCAACCAATCAGCCATTCCAGCCACCGATATGCCCCGGTGTTTCGCAATTAGGTACAGCACCAGCCAAAGCAGAAAGGACGGAATCCCTAAAGCTAGGTCGATGAGGATGCGAAGTATAAAACCGTCCGGCATAATTCACCCAGCGTGACGATCAGATCGAAGAAAAACTGGAGCGGGAGACGGGATTTGAACCCGCGACTTCGACCTTGGCAAGGTCGCACTCTACCACTGAGTTACTCCCGCCCGACTTTATGAGTATAAACGAGGCCATCCCAGAGGAGCAAACATAGCAATCAGGACTGCAAATGTGCGTCGGGATGCGGATGATGCGGCGACCACTGCGGGTCTTCATCGGGCGTTACGATCTGGCCGTCGCGCATGTGGATAATACGATCTCCATAGTCGGCGGCCTCGGGATTGTGCGTAATCATCATCACCGTCTGGCCCAGGTCCTTGTTCGACTGGCGCAGCATGTTGAGGACGACGCTGGAGCTTTTTGAATCGAGGTTGCCGGTGGGCTCGTCGGCAAGCACGATGGCGGGACGGTTGATGAGGGCCCGGGCGAGCGCGACCCGCTGCTGCTCGCCGCCGGAAAGCTCGTTTGGACGATGCTCGAGACGCTGGCCGATGCCCAGCATCTCGGTGATCTTTTTCAGAAACGCGGGATCGGGCGCGGCCAGCCCGGCGATGTCCACGGCGATCTCGATATTCGAGCGCGCATTAAGCGTGGGCAGAAGATTGAATTTCTGGAAGACAAATCCGATCTTGCTTTTGCGTAACCGGGTGCGCTCGCCGTCGGAGAGCGTGGCAAAATCCACGCCGTCGATGACGACGCTGCCCGAGTCGGCGCGGGTCAGTCCGCCCAGCAGATAAAAAAGCGTGGACTTGCCGCTGCCCGAAGGCCCCACGATGGTGACGAACTCCCCCTTTTGCACGCTGAAAGAGACGCCGCAGAGGGCAGGTACATCAACTTTGCCCACGCGATAGGTCTTGCGCAATTCCCTGGCTTCGATGAAGGCCGGCATCCAGTAAAAACCATATCACAGGAAGCCGGCGAAAATCGGCAGGGTCCGCGCTCACGCCACGCTCGCCTGCTCCACGGCCGCCGCCGGGACGCGAAGTTCAACCGGACGTTTGGGGCCGCGCTTGCGCACCAGCAGCAGGCGAATGCGCTCCAGCAGATCCGCGGGTTCGAACATTCCCTTGGGCAAAAAAAGATCGGCGAGGGTCTCGCGCTCGTAAACTTTGGTCCGGCCCGAGATGAGCACGGCCGGAGTCTGCGGAGAAATACTTTTTATTTCCTCAATCAACCGCGGACCATCCATGCCCGGCATGATCAGGTCGGTAAGCACCAGATCGACGCTGCCACGGCGGAAGGCTTCGAGGGCCATTGCTCCGCTGTTGCAGGCGAGCACGCGGTAGCCCCGCGTTTCCAGCATGATTTTGCGGATGGAGAGGGCCTGTTCATTATCGTCTACACAAAGAATCGTTTTCTTGGGCTTCATTGACCTAACCGGGAGACAGTTGTCGCAATTTTTTTTTGAATTCGTTGCCTGATTTCTTTTTTTAGAATCGGGAGCGAGGTGAATGCTATCGAGAATCCGGGCGCTGGTAAAGTAGCGCGCTCGCCAATGGCACTTCGGCGCGAGGCAAGACCGTGCCATCGGCCTGGGAGCCGCGACTGGCGCGGCGTTTCGATCCGCTACGTCGCCATCGCAACTTCACCGCGGAGAACTTCTACACAGTTTCCACCGGCACGCACATTGACGATATGGTTATCATGCTCATCGTCCGGCCGATTATTCTGCGTGGTCGCGCGAACAAAAATGCAGCTGGGACGGTGGACTTCGAGGTCCTGCTCGATCAAAACCTACTCGTCGCTCGAAGCAACGTTGCGCGGCGGACGCCCGCCGCCACGCGAGCTTCAGAATAAAAAAGCAGTGGAACGCGTGGTTGCGCGTCTCACTGCTGGGAGAGTGTTGCTATGCTGCTTCACTACGCTGGGAAAGAATCCAGCGCAGGATTACTTCCCATGTCTGCCGCCACCACCGCCGCCGTGCGACGATCCACCACTGTGAGAGGAGCCGCCACCGTGCGACGATCCGCCACTGGGTGCCGAATGGCCTTCGCCGTGACTTGGGGCTGAGCGTCCGCCGCCATAAGCGCCTCCGCCGGGGCCTCTGCCGTAAGAACGCGGAGTTACGATGGGCTGCCTCATGTTGAGCGGCGGACGCGAGTATCCGCCGTAGCCACGGCCCTCCGAAGCCGAACCGCGAGAAGAGCCGTACGAACCGGACGACCCACCCGTCCGGCCTGACTCAGAAGATGAGCGCGGAGGCATTGGCGTAAACTTCTGCCAGCCGCCGTTGCTACTGCCGACTTCGCGGGCCGGCGTCGAGACGCCCGAGTTGCCGGGCCTGGGCGCCGAACCCCAATTCGAATTGCCTCGTGGCTCCGGACGCGACAAAGAATTGTTCTCCGGGCCAGAAGAGCGCGGTACGTTACTATTGCTGTTGCTGTGCGATCCAGCAACATTGTTCGATCCCGGTTCGCCGAAGCGCCGGAACCCGCTGTTCGAACCAGTGTTCAAGCTCCTATTCGAGCCATTGTTCGAACCGCTATTTCCGGGTCTTGACAATTCGCGGCTGTTTCGAGTCGGCCCGCCATCCAGCCGCCTAGCGCCCGAGATCTGCGACTGTCCTCGCTCCATCGAGCGCGGCGCCGCATTCGTGCCTCGGGCCGAGAAGAAATGCTGGTTTTGCGGTACGTTCCGGGTCGTGGATGCAGCCGCTGGGCGTCCGCTGGCCGAATAGCTCTCGCGGCTCGGAGTCATGGGCAATTTGCCGGTCGAGAAATGCGCATTCTGGAACTGCGCGTGATTTATCGGCTGCGCGCTCATGTGGCCTTTGCCGAACTCGTTGCCCGAGACCATCGTCCCGCCGCGAAAGTGCGGGTCATGCAGCGCCAGGTTCACGTTCGAGAATCGCGTGCCCCCGTGCAGCGGAGCAAACCCGCCGCGGTTGTAATCGCGGAACCCGACACCGCCATAGCGCCCGCCCCATCGGCCCCACCACGGATGGAAATGGTCACACGGTCCAAGCGGAAGCCAGCCCACCGATCCCCAGCCGAATCCAAATCCGAATCCAAAACCACCGCCCCAGCCGAAGAACGACACATAAGCCGGCGCCCAAATCGGACGGTAATACGGATACCCGTAAACCGGCCCCGGCCACCAACCCCACCATCCGTCGTAATACATCCAGCGTCCGTAGTGATACGGCGCCCAGCCCCAGGGATCGTAGGAAACCCACGTCCATCCCCAATAAGGCTCATACACCCAGCGCCCGGCGCGATACGGGGCCCAGCCCACGTCCACGGTCGGCCGCCACACTGGCCCGTAATCCGGAACTTCCGTCCAGGTGCCATGGGCGTCGAGATCTTCGGTCCCAACGTAGTAGTCGTTCGTGTGACGCCGCGATACCGAGTTGCGAATCATGTTGTCGCGGTCCGCGTTCCACTGGTCCCAATCGTCGCGGGCCGGATTTGCTCCGATCTTGTATTGCGCCTGCTCGCCCGTGCCCTGAATGGTGATGGATCGGCCCTGCGCCACGCGCGTACCGCCCTGCGGAGTCGTAACTTCCACTTCGCCTCGGCGGACGAACACCTCGGTATGATCGTCGGCGGTCACCAGAATTCGGAAACTGGCATCGCGGCGATCGGTGCGAATGGCCACGTTGGGCGTGTCAATTTCCGCGTCCGCATCGCTGTTCCTGAAGACGGAGTAATTCGCCATGCCGTGCCCAAGCTGGACCTGAATTTGCGAGCGCGTGAGCGTCGTGATGTTCGCCTGCGTATGCTCAGCGAGGCGCAGCATGTTGGCGTAATCGAGCTGCAGTTCCGCGCGCGCCTTGTCGCCGGTGGAAACGCGGTCGCCCGCAAGTACGGGGGCATTGAGCGCCGCCGCCGACCAATCTTTCGAGTCGCCACGCTGCGTGGAAACATCGCCATGAATCAGACTGATGCGCGCGACCCCGTTAGTTTCCTCCGGCGCACTGGCGGTCTGGCTGCCGGGGTCTGGGTCGGTCGTGCCCGAGCCTCATCGAAGCCTGGTCGTTCGAACCTTGGTCGTTCGAACCCTGGCCGCTGGGAGCCGGGGCAACCTGCGCATCTTGATCCGGCGCCAGATCAACCTCGGTCTGAGCAAAGACGGCGCTTGGTATCGCCATCGTCAATCCCAATCCTAGAATTGCCGCCATGAATTTGGATTTCATAAGCACCTCCACCATGTTCGAAAAAAACTCTGCTTGAAAGAATGCAGGCAGAGTGCCAATGCAGAGGGACGAACAGGAATTTTTCTAACCGCATTATTTTTAGCGAGTTAAGAGAGACATCCCAGTGTAAACAAGCGGCCATTCGCAAGCCTTTGGTGGCCCGGTTCCACCAGGGTGGTGGTTTTCAGCCATGGGATCGGTAATCCCTGTTCCTCGCCGCTTTTCGCCTCGTTTTCATCTATTTACTATTATAGGTATTAACCCGTGTTTACTACCCCCCCCTCCCCCCCGGTCTTCTGGAATCATAGGGTTAGGAGGAAAATTCCGCCAGGTCTTTGAGTCTAAAGGACTTACAGGTCAAAGTATTCCGGAATAAGGACTTAGCTCCTAAATCGCGCTGAAAATTGGTTTGGGGCAGGTTTGAGGAGCGTCTGGGTTGACGGACACTCCGCAAAACTGCCCCAATCAGATCTCTATTTTCGCGGACGGTGGGGCTTATGTCTGTGATGGTGGTCACAGGTTGGTTCTGATGAAAAATCCCTAAGGCTCAGTACCCAGTCAGACAAAATCCCAAGATTGACGCGACTGTGAAATCCCAGGTCTCGAAAATCGCGAGACCTGGGGCACACGGCCTTCGTAGCCGAGAAAGACGTGCATTTCTCTAGATATCGGAGTAAAAAAGGTTGGTACCGTGAGGGGGCGTGGCTATGCCCAGTCCCCTGTTGTTTCCGGGAGTATCGCGTGTTCACGCAAGCTACCTTTCCAATAGCCGAAGCAAATGCGGCGCTCGGGCCGAGGTTTCAAGTCGGAACCCTGATTCGTGGGGGCGGACAGGGTGTCGTTTATAAAGGTTCCCGAACTCAGACGCGGGACGGTCGATCGGTTGCTGAGGAATGCGCAATTAAGTATTACTTCGATTCGGCGCAGGATCGGCGCGTCGACAGGGAAATCCGGGCTCTCGAGGGGTTCAGACACCCGAATCTTGCGAATGTGTTAGAGCACGGAAGCTTCGACCTTAACGGCGAGCCTGTAAGGTTCGTGGTGTGGGAATACATCGACGGAGAGCCCTTAGACACGAGGCTGCGAGCGGGACCCTTGTCAGGAAAAATCATTGCGTGCATCGGACGAGATGTAGCGCGGGCGATCGATCACATTTGGTCGAAACGCATCGTTCATCGAGATGTCGCTCCGAAAAACATCATGCTCAAACGCGGCGACGCAGAAGCAGTTCTCATCGATTTGGGAATTGCTAGGCACCTCTTGGAGAGCCCTATAACCTCTCCAGGGTTTACTTGGGGCACATATGGATATTTGTCTCCCGAACAGTGCCGAGCCGAGCCAAACCTCACATGTCATTCGGACGTCTTTTCGCTCGGGGTTTCTCTTCAGGAAGCGCTCGCAGGTCGGCACCCAACGCGTGGCGACCAACAGGCTCTGGTCACTGCTCCCCCTAAGACCTCAGATCTCGTTGCTTCCGCTCCGGCAGCATTGGCAGAAGCGATAGACCGGATGTTAAGCATACGGGCGCCGTTCAGACCACTTCCTGCCGCGCTGGTCACACGCTTTGCTGAACTGGCCGCGGAGTTGTAGGAGCTTATGTTCTATTACAACGCCAAATATAAATTCGCGCTCCCGGGTCACCCGTGTGGCATAGCGGGTGGAGTCGTCGCGGCGTCGGCGATGCCAGCCGGCCAGTTACTAAGACGTAACTTTAGGACTCACGCCTACCTACAACACCGGCTATTCGACCCTCAGCTTTACCTTTCGAGCCTCGATCCCAATACTGCGGGAAGATCCGTATTGAACTTGGCATCTTGGCCTTGGTTTTGTCCAGGGGTAGTGCCTGACTACGATTCCAACACCCATGCATCGGTGAAGCGCTGGAAGGATCTTCACGGAGATGCGTTACTACGAAGCTGGCCAAACAGCGTGCCTAGCGATCCACATCCGATTGCGGACGCTGCGAGAGCGGCGATTAGGACCCAACTGGATTTGGGTTGCGAAATGGTCATTTTGCCGGTCCCGCTCACAACGATCGCGACACAGCAATTTGCGATTGAGACCGCGTGGATCGATGCTGGAATCGAAGCATGCAAGGCACTCAAAGTAGCTATACCGGTTCTGGCAACGGTCGCGATCTCGGATAGCCTCCTCCGTGGAGTGGACCCAACGCAAAATCCGCTCTTGCACACAATAAGCAACCAGCTCAGCGCAAGGACAGAGTTGGCTGGCGCATACATTCTGCCTGAATTGGCCTCGGAAAACGGGTATGTTTGCACCAACCGGGACACTCTTCTCAGCCTGCTCTTGCTTGCCGACGACCTTGTACGTGGGGCCGGCAAGATGGCTCTGGTCAATTATGTGGGCACCTTTGGCGCCGTCCTTTCCGCGGTGGGGACTTCTGTCTGGGCCTCCGGCTACTATCGGAGCCAGCGGCGCCTGAAGTTAGCCGATTTTGAGGATCAGATCGCCAGAGCTATGCCTCGCTATCACAGTGTCAAGCTGGCAGGGGACATCGGTCTTCAGGTGGACATTCAGCATGCCTACGCGCAGTACGGAGATCGAATCCTGACAGCTACAGATGATGGACTGACACTCGCGCGTGCTTTGGCATCTGGCGCTTATCCTCCTCCTGAGTGGGAATATGCGCAGAGCAACATAACAGCCGCAGCTGGACATTACAATGAGGTTGCCTACAGGCTGGGGCAACTCGATACGCAGAACCCAGAGACGCGAATTCAGACGGTACGACGGTGGCTTGAGGGCGCTGTGCTGTGGGTGGATAATCTGCAGAGAATCGGGATCACAGCGTCCGCGCAAACAGAACTGACGCATCAAGCGGTTTGGCTAAACGCCTTCGAGGGCTGGTGTTCCCACGCGCGAGTGTAGACGTCCCGATGTGGTCAACGAAACGCAAAGCTTCTGTACCGCCTGGACCCTCTGCACGCTTACACAGTGCTGTTCTCGGGCAGCAACCGTCTCAGTCAGGTCGCCTGCGCCTAGCATAAAGAGGCCCACACGCGCGGCCCGGAAGGCCTGAACCATCTCCTCCTCACGAGACGTACGATCCGCATCAAGCACGACGTACGCACGATCTGCAAACTTGAGGTAGCTTGTGGCTTGATGTAGGGCCTCGCGCCAACGAGACAGCTTTAGCTCGATGGCGGTAACAATCACTCCTCTCGTAAAACCGCCAGCGTCGAGCGATATCTTTCCATCTCTCGTTCGTATGACAAGCCCCGAGCCGTCGATTCGCTTAAACGCTCTGGCGGCCGCGCGTTCACTTAGGTGCAACATTTGGGAGATCTCTGTCTCCGGCAGCTCGTCATGCTGCTCCAACAGCGCAAGGATACGCGCCTCAACGAACGTGAAGTTTCTCTTCAGAGGACGCAGCTCATCGCGCCATTCGCCGAAGAGCAAATCAGGTATGACATTCCCAATGGAGGGCTCCCTAAGTTGGATCCAACGGTCGGGAACTCGAGCTATGCACTGAGGTAAGAGTTCGCAGACGCTCGCGAACATGTCACGCTCGAATCGAAACGGCCCACTTGGCGCATGATTGCCTGACGGACTGCACACCGAGGGGGACATGTGTAGAACCACTTTAACACGAGGGTTTGTATGTCACACGTCAACAAAGTCTCGAGACAAGCCCTTCCTTGACACCCTCGCCAACGCTCCCTAGAATTTCAATAGGGAGTGGTGGAGGGTTTATCTAAGCCACTGCATCAAAGAATTTAGAGGGGCGGGTTCGCTCCGAGACTCGGGTAGATATGCCTGCAGGGCCAGCGGGTGGACGGGAACGGGAAATCCTGACCGCCATTGTCGAGACGTTTATTGCCAGCGGGGAGCCGGTGGGGTCGCGCACGCTGGCGCGCTCCAGCCGCGAAGGGCTGAGTGCGGCCACGATCCGGAACGTGATGGCCGACTTGGCGGATGCAGGATTTTTGGAGCAGCCACACGCTTCGGCGGGGCGGGTGCCGACGGCGGAGGCTTATCGTTATTATGTCGAGCAGTTGAGCGGCGAGGTCCATCTCTCGCGCGAGAACCAGAGCATCATTCAGGACACTTTGACCGGCGTGACGGACGTGGCGGAGTTCATGGAGCGCACCTCGCATGTGCTCTCGCTGATCTCGCACAGCGTCGGCGTCACGGTGGCCACGGCCGGACCGCGAAATGCGCTCGAGCATGTTTACTTTTCGCGGCTGGGCGATCAGAAGGTGCTGGCGGTCGTGGTCACGCGTTCGGGAGTGGTGCGCGACCGCGTGTTGCGGCTCGATATTCCGCAATCCGATCTCGACCTGGCGGCGCGCTACATCAATGAAAATTTTCGCGGCTGGACGATGGCCGACATGCGCGCCGAACTTGCCCGCCGCCTGGAACAAGAGCGCAGCGAGTACGACCGGATGATGAAATCCATCGAGCAGCTCTATCAGCAGGGCGCGCTCGCTTCGACCGACGACACGCAGGCGGTGTTCGTCGAAGGCGCGGCCAATCTGGTGACCGGAGAGGAAGATCGCGCGCGGCTGCAAGATATGCTGCGGACGCTGGAAGAAAAGGAAAAAGTTGTGAAGCTGCTCAGCGCTTATCTCGACACGCGGCAGGAAGCGGTGCGGGTGGTGATTGGGCTGGATGAGGCGTTGCCTGCTTCGAATTTGCAGAATTTCGTGCTGATTGGCGCGCCCGCCCGCGTGGGCGGGGAAGTGATGGGATCGCTGGCCGTGATTGGGCCTACGCGGCTCGATTATCAACACACCATGTCGGCGGTGTCGTACATCGCGCGGCTCTTTGACAAACTTTTGAATGAATCGGAGTAACTGCGGCAGCATGGGCAAGGGAAACGGAAAGACTGACGGGAACATTAAGTTGCAGAGCGTTGACCTGCGAGCGCGAGGATTTCGAGCACGAGCTTCCGGCCGGGGAAGGCGTGGACGAATCCAGCGCCTGCCGCGGCCGCGGCGAAACCTGCGGAAGTTAGCGCGGCAGCGGCTCTCGGAAACGGAAAAACTCAAGGCCGAGCGCGACGCGCTGCTCGATCGCCTGGCCCGTCTGCAAGCGGAATTCGACAATGCCCGCAAGCGCGCGGTACGTGAGCAGCAGGATTTTCGAGAATACGCCGCGGCCGAGGTCATCAAGGGTCTTCTGCCAACGCTCGACAGTTTCGAGCGCGCGCTCAAAGCTGGCGGCGACTCGACCGACTTCCGCAACGGCATCGAGCTCATCTACCGCCAGTTTCAGGATGCGCTGCAGAAAATCGGAGTGCAGCCGATAGTTTCCGTGGGGCAGCCTTTCGATCCGCGGATCCACGAAGCCATCGAAATGGTGGATACCACGGAAATCCCGGACCACCACGTTCTCGACGAACTGCAGCGCGGCTACAAGTACAAGGAACGGCTGCTGCGTCCGGCGATGGTGCGGGTCGCTCGCAATACCGGCGCATAATCTAAGATAAAGATTTGCCGATCGAGATTTGCCAACCAAAAGAGTGGGGGAGTTTTCTGGCCGCCAACACAAAACGCGATTATTACGAAGTGCTCGGCGTCGCCCGAGCGGCCACCGACGCTGAAATCAAGAGCGCCTACCGCAAGCTCGCGATGACCTACCATCCCGACCGCAATCCCAACAATCCCGATGCGGAAGACAAGTTCAAGGAGATCACCGAGGCATACGCGATTCTTGCCGACAGCGAGAAGCGATCTTTGTACGACCGCTTCGGGCACGCCGGCGTGGGCGGCAGCGCCGGAGGCCCGGCTGGATTCGATCCCGCGATCTTCCAGGATTTCGGCGACATCTTTGGCGACATCTTCGGCTTCGGCGACATGTTCGGCCAGGGCAGCCGCCGTCGCAGCCGCGCCCAGCGCGGAGCCGACCTTCGCGAAGACTTGACTCTCGAATTCGATGAAGCGGTCTTCGGCGCCGAAAAGCAAGTGAGTGTCCGCCGCCACGAGACCTGCGACGCGTGCCGCGGGACCGGCGCAGCTCCCGGTAAAGCGCCGGTCAATTGCCGGTCGTGCAATGGACGGGGCCAGGTGCGGTATCAGCAAGGGTTTTTCAGCATCGCCCGGACCTGCCCCACCTGCCAGGGCGCGGGCAGCGTAATCACCGATCCCTGCCCGAAGTGCAAAGGCGAAGGCCGCTTGCTGCGGGAGCGCGTGGTCGAAGCCAAGGTGCCCGCGGGAGTGGAGGACGGCACGCGAATTCGTTTTACCGGCCTCGGCGAAGCGGGCGTGTTCGGCGGGCCAGCTGGCGATTTGTATGTTGTGCTGCACGTCAAAGAGCACGCCTTTTTTGAGCGCGAGGGCAACGACCTGCACTGCATGGTCCCGATTTCGTTCCCGCAAGCCGCCCTCGGCATCGAGATTGTGGTCCCGACGCTGGAAGGAGAACATAAGTTGAAAATCCCGGAAGGCACGCAGTCGGGCACCTCGTTTCGCATACGGAACAAGGGAGTGCCAGTGCTCAATGGGCACGGCAAAGGCGATCTTTACGTCGAGGTGCGAATCCAAACACCCGGGAAACTGAGTAAGCGCCAGCGGGAATTGCTGGCCGAATTTGGAGAACTGTCTCCGGTGGAAAACAAGCCGCAGCGTCAATCGCTGTTGGGACGCGTGAAGGACATGTTTGTGTAGAAAAGGTCCCAGGTTTTAGGTCTCAGGTGTCAGGGTTCATGGTTCAGACTCAAGTTCCTTGCCCTGGGCACTCAATGAATGAGATTTTCCTGAGACCTGAAACCTAATACCTGAGACCTGCTCCATGACACGCCGCCGCTGGATTGCCGACGAAGTATCCGGAAACACTGCCGCTTTGGTGGGCGAGCATGCTGCGCATCTGGCTCGCGTCTTGCGCGCCGAAGTTGGGCAGGAGTTCGACATCGCAACCGGAGACGAAGTTCGCCGCGGAACTATCACCACGATTTCCTATGATCGCGTTGAGTTCGCGCTTGGCACGAAGAAATACCACACGCCAAGATCCAAGCCGTTTGACGATCCGAAGATCACTCTTGTTCTTGCCATCTTCAAGTTCGACCGCATGGAATGGGCGATCGAGAAGTGTACGGAGATCGGAGTCGCTCGCATCATTCCTGTAATCGCCCGCCGCAGCGATGCTCATCTGGCCGCCGCCGCCGTGAAGCGGCACGAGCGCTGGCAGCGGATCGTTCGTCAGGCGGCTGAACAATCGCGAAGGTCTGCGCCGCCGGAGATTGCAGTCCCGGTCAAATTGAAAGAACTTGCTAGCGTCCTGCCGCCGGGCGCAGAGACTCGCATCGTTCTCGCTGAATCTCTGGCCGAGTCGGTCAGAGGAAAATCGGCTGGGAGAAATTTTGCAGTCCCGCTCCACCGCAGACGAAGTGGCGCTTGCCGTGGGGCCCGAAGGCGGATGGGCCGACGCGGAGCTTGCATGGTTTTACGAGGAGGGATGGGTTGCGGCCTCGCTCGGCGAAACAATCCTGCGAGCGGAGACTGCGGCGATTGTTGCCACTGCTCTGGCTTTCGACGCGCTGCGTTGATTCCCCAGCTATCGTGCCCCGTTCATTCGCGACATAAGTTCGGTTTGTGATCTTGACCGCTGAGCGAGAGCCACCGTACAGGGCGACCGAGCGAGCGTCTCGCTGCATCGGGAACAGACGCAACTATCGCAGCAGGTCGCTCTTGCTTCGCTCGTAGGATGACGAGGCTGCTCGTTCTCTATGCCGTTTCAACTATCCGCGATCATGATACGCAGAGCATTCCGCAACCAACCTCTGATATTCTCCGGCCAGTGAGTTCTCCAGTGACAATTGATGAATGCGACTGTCTCACCTGCGAAGAAGATCGTTCCTGATGAACGGCAGCGGCAAGCCATCGGACATGTTCATGGGCCGATGCTGGTGATTGCCGGCGCGGGCACGGGGAAGACCACCGTGCTCACGCAGCGCGTCGCCAATCTGATCCGCGAAGGTCACGCCCGGCCCGACGAAATTCTTGCGCTCACCTATACCGACAATTCCGCGGCGGAAATGCTGGCCCGCGTCCGGGGAGAACTGCAGGGCACCGCCATCGACGGCCTGCAGGCCTGCACATTCCATTCGTGGTGCTACGGGCTGCTCCAGCGTCGCGGCGCCGGTTTTGGCGTGCTCGACGACAAAGATCTCTGGGTATATTTGCGCCGCCGCATTCGCGATCTGCGTCTCAAGCACTTCGTGCGCGCTGCCAACGTCGGCAAGTTTCTCAACAGCCTGCTGCGATTTCATGCGCCGTTGCCAGGACGAACTGGTCGGCCCCGCCGAATACGCGCGCTATGTGGAGCGCCTGGAACGCGGCGAGGTCCGCTTCCCCGGGTCGCGCGCTCGAAGAAGCAAACGGAATTGGACAAGACGGAGATCATCGAACGCTGCCAGGAAATCGCCCGCGTTTTCACCACCGTGGAAGAGATGCTGCGGGAGAAAAAGCTGGGCACCTACGGCCACATGATCGCCAAGGCGCTATCGGTTGCTGAAGGACGATCCCACGTTGCTCGAAGAAGAACGGGACCGCACTCGCTTTCTGCTGGTGGATGAATTCCAGGACGCGAACTTTGCCCAGATTGAAATCCTCACGCTGCTCGCGGGCGCGGCGGCGAATGTTTTTGCGGTAGGCGATCCTGACCAGGCGATCTACCGGTTTCGCGGCGCTTCGAGCGAAGCGTTCACGCTGTTCGCGAGGAATTTTCCGGCGGCGCGAGTGGTTGTACTCGGAAAGAACCGGCGCTCGCTCTCGCCGATTTTGCGTTGCGCGTTTGGCATTGTGAATGACAACCCGGCAGTGTTTGGACAAACGTTCGCACCAGAAGAAAGTTCAATTCCCCGTTCAATTTCCTACCAGCGCGCGCCCCTGGAGTCGCTGCGCGACGAGGAGGCAAAGCAAAGAGGAGAGACCACGACTGCGCTGCACAGGTCGAAATTGTTACCTGGAAGGAAAAAGAAGTCGAGGCCGCCGACCTTGCCCATCGGATCGAGCAGAAACATAAAGAACTGGGCTGCGAGTGGAAGGAATTTGCGGCGCTCTATCACAATCACGTCCATCGCGATGAACTCGTCCAGGAACTTGCCGAACGCGGCATTCCATTTTCCATCAAAGGTCTGGACGCGCTCGACACACCCGAGGTGCGCGATATCGTTGCATGCCTGACCGTCGCTGTATCTCCCAACGATGCCGCCAGCCTGTTTCGCGTGGCGGCGCTGCCGCGGTTCGGCATCGACCCAATGGAATTGCGGGCGGCGATGAGGGCGGTGCGGCGGGAGGAACTCGACCTGGGCACGGTGTTGAGAAAAATCGCAGGCGGACCAGCAGTGCTGGAAAGAGTGGAGAACGTCCACCGCGAAGTGGAGGAAAACGGAGTTCGCGCCAACAATGCGGTGAACATTGTGATCCAGAGCTTCGGCCTGCAGCGGTCGGCTGGGATCGACGCGTTCGTGAAGTTTGTCGAAGCGTGGCAGAAGAAACCCATTGCCGAAACCGGCAGTCCGTCCGCGTTTCTCGACTATCTCGATTATTTTGCGCAGGAGGAAGGCAAGATTGAGTTTCCGCCCATCGAAGACGATGGCGTACGCCTGTTGACCGCGTATGCCGCCAAGGGTCTTGAGTTCCGACATGTGGCCATCCTACGCGGTTCCTCCACGACGTTCCCAGCTCCCTACAAGCCGCCGCTCATCGCGTTTCCGGCGGAACTGCGGCGGCCCGACGCCTCCGCAAACGACGACAAAACGCTGCACGAAGAAGAGGAGCGCCGTCTTTTTTACGTTGCCATGACGCGAGCCAAAGACACGCTCGCGATCTATGCCAAGCAGGGCACGGGCGTTGACACGAGGCCGACGAAGTTCCTGCGGGATTTCATGGCAAACCCGGCCTACAAGAAGTTCTGGGTCACTCGCTCAGCGGAGTTCACGCAGGATATTGCCGCCGGAGAAGCGCCGAGAACTGACGTGCCGCAATCGAACGTGGCCGCGTGGCTGCTGATGCCGCCGTCGGCGAGCTTTGTCACAGGGCTGAGCGCGTCGGCCATTGACGATTACGAAAGATGCCCGCTGCGCTTCAAGCTCGAACGGGAGTGGAACCTGCCGCGCGACGTGCCAGCCGCGTTGCATTACGGAGCGGCCATGCACCGGGTCTTGCGCACGTTCTACGACGCACAGCGTTACAAGAGGGAAATCGGCGGCGACGAATTGCTCGAAGAGTTTCGCGCCGGCCTCGCTTCCGCGGGCATTGCCGACCGCTATCAGTATGAGCTGTATCTGCGGCAGGGGATGGAGCAGTTGAGGCAGTTCTTCGAGGCCGCTCGCAGCGTTCCTCCACCCGAAGTGATCGAGACCGAACGCGGATTCGAACTGCAAGTGGGGAAGGTAAAGTTGGCCGGACGAGTGGACCGCATTGATCGCACGGGCCCCGACACGGTTGCCATCGTGGATTACAAGACGGGCAAATCGAAGTCGCAAGAGGATGCCGACCAGAGCCTGCAACTTTCCTTGTATGCGCTGGCGGCCCGGGAAACGTGGGGGAAGCGTGCCGACCGCCTGATTTTTTATAATCTCGAAGACAACACGCCCGTCTTTACCACGCGCACGGACGCGGAGTTGGAAGCGGCGAAATTGCGCGTGCAGGAAGTGTCCGACGGAATCGCGCAAGGAGAATTTCCGCCGAAGCCCGGATATCACTGCGCATATTGTCCCTATCGCAATCTTTGTCCAGCGACCGAGAAGATCGTCGCGGCCCCGCAGAAGAAATCGGGGCCTCGCGTCAATTAGTGGAGCGGCGGGTGTCTCGCGAGCCTGCCCTGAGCGAAGCGATCAGTAGGTCGCCGCGAAAAGCAGGTCCTTCGCTTCGCTCAGGATGACAAATTATGAATGGGGTTCAAAAAACTTTGGGGACGCTCATCGCGTCCCCTTGGTTGTTGCCTGTTGCAGGTGCTTAGTGCTTCTTGGTGGTTTTCTTCTTGGCTTTCTTTTTGGTTGCCATGGATCTATTCTCCCTTTCCATTCTTCATGGAATTTCGCAACGGTATTTTGTTGCAACTGATTGATGTATAGAGTCAACGCAGAGCGAAGTCAAGAGAAAAATGATCGCAACGAGCGCAAACAACGATGTACGAAAGTCACCTGCGCGGCGCGCGCGCGAAGAAAAAAGTTTGCGCGACCTCACAATTCAGTCTCGTTAACTCACCGCCGCCACCGGCAGCGTGATGGTGAAGACCGCGCCTCCATCCGAGGCGGTAGCGGCTTCGATGTTGCCTCCATGTTCGCGCAGGACGGTCTTGCAGATGCTGAGGCCGAGGCCGGTGCCGCGGCCGGGGCGCTTGGTGGTGAAGAAGGGATCGAAAATGTGCGCCAGGTTTTCGGGTGCGATTCCCGGACCATTGTCCTGAAACACAATCCACACCGAGTCGGGTTTGCGTCCGATGCGCACACGGATCGTGCCTTTCTCGCGGCTTTCGCGGATGGCCTGCTCCGCGTTCAGCAAAAGGTTCAAGAACACCTGCATGAGCTGATTGGGATCGGCCATGATTGCGGGTATGGCGGGATCCGGCAGAAAGTCCACCGTGATGTTGCTCTTGCGCAGCGGATACGCTTGCACTTGCACGGTACGCTGCACCAACTCATTCAGGTCCACCTGGCTGCGTCCCGGCAGGGGGGGCCGGGCGAAGAATTGCAGGTTCTGCACGATTTCGGCGGCGCGGCGCGCCTCCTTGTGCAGAATGACAATCTGTTTGCGGATGGCTTCGCTGGCATCGCCATCTTGCAGCAGTTCCGCCATGCCCAGAATGCTGGTCAGAGGATTATTGAGCTCGTGGGCGAAGCCGCCGATCATCTGCCCCATGGCCGCGAGACGTTCGCTCTGAATGACCTGTTGCTCCAGCTTTTTCTCCATGGTTACATCGCGCACGGAGACGATCACGCCGGCCGGTTTGCCTTCGGCATCGAGCAGTGGACTGGCCATGCCCAGCATCGTGCGCCAACTGCCGTCGCGGTGCCGGGCACTGTATTCGCATGAGGTCAGCGAACTCTGGCCGGTCGCGACGGCGCGATAGAGCGCGGCCAATTCCGGCGGAGTATTCTCCGCATCCTCGACGCTCTTGCCCATAAGATGCTCGGGCCCGTAGCCGAGTAACTCGCCGATGCGCGCGCTCACGAACGTGTACTGCCCCTTCAGATCGAGCACCAGGATCAGGTCCGGAAAACTTTCCAGCAGGTGCCGCCGGAATTCTTCCTGGCGCTGCAACTGCCGCTCCATCGCGCGCCTTTCCGTAACGTCCACCAGCGTGCCCTGGTAACGGACAATCCGCCCCGCGTCCATCACTCCAGTCGATGTATCCACGCACACCGCGACCCCGCCATCTTTTCTTTTCAGACGGACCTCTCGAGTGCGAGTGTGGCCGCTCTGGCTTTCCGCATGTCCCAGCACCGGTTGCCCGCCGGCGTCGGCGTTCAGTCCTTCCGGCGGCAGATTCAACAAATCTTCTTTGCTCTCGTATCCCAAGATAGTTACCAGCGCCGGGTTCACCTCGAGTAACTGGCCTTCCGGATTGCTGATATAAACGCCTTCCTGCAGCGATTCGAACAACTGGCTGAAGCGCCGCTCCTTTTCGCGATGTTCGGTGATGTCGCGCGCCAGCACGCTGGCGCCGGTCACCTTGTCGCCCTTGACGATGGCATTGACCACGCAGTCGTAGTACAGGTGCCGCGAGCCGTCCTTCAGTTGGACCTCGACCACTCCCGACCAGTTCCGCTTCTCGATAAACCGCGGCAGACTCCATTGGTTCTCCGCATGCAGCGGCGCGCCCAGGAATTCTTCAAGTTTGTGACCAATGAGTTCGGTATAAACAATGCCGAGAATTTCCGTAGCGCGCCGGTTTACTGTTCGCAGGGTCCCGTCGAGCGAGATGGCGAGAGCCACGTCGTCCAAAGAATCGATCAGCTCTTTGAAGCTGCGCTGCGAACGCATAATCAACTGGCCAAACTGGTCCAGTTGCTCTTCCAAGGGTATGACTTCCGGCAGATTGCGAATGTCCTTCAGAAGCCGCGAGAGCTCCGCGACCTCGCGCCTGCGCCCGAAAGCATAGGCGGCAAACAAGACGGCAAGCACGAAAAGTCCGGCCGGAATTGCCCACAGCCGGTAAGGAAGGTCTTTCAGTTCTCGCCACGATAACGCCGACACCGCCGCCGCAAACAAAACCAGCAGGCCAAGCGCCCAGCGCCACAACTGACTCTCTTCCCGTTCCAGCTGGCTCGGCACCGGATCGGGCCGGTTTGAAGTGGGACCCTTGTCGAGCATTGCTTTGACTCCACTGGCGCAGAAGTGTACTCGGCCAGATTGCCCCTAGCCTAGCACCGAAAGCGGTCGTTGACGACAGAAGGTTCCGGAAGGTTCCATCACGGTAATCGGGTGACGGCCATCACAGCGGCCCGCTTTTGCGCGGACTATGATGCCGGTAAGGATCTCCCATCCTGCGCTTGCCCTCTGCGTGTGCCCACTGGTGTACCCTATGCTCTATAAGACCCTGAGTGCCGCGGTTTACGGTATTGACGCCAACATCATCGAAGTGGAAGTGGATGTCTCCGGCATCAAAATGAACGAAGACCACTTTCACACTGTCGGGCTGCCCGATGCCGCCGTGCGCGAAAGCCGCGACCGGGTCCGTTCGGCGCTGAAGAATTGCGGCTACGATATTCCTCCCACCCAGATCACCATCAATCTTGCGCCGGCCGACATTCGCAAGGAAGGCTCCGGCTTCGACCTGCCCATGGCGCTCGGCATTCTCGGCGCATATGGCGGTCTGAATAAGAAGGAGATCCCCGACGCGCTGTTTGTCGGCGAGCTCTCGCTCGACGGCAGCCTGCGCGGAGTTCGTGGCGCTTTGCCTATCGCGATCGAAGCTCGCCGCACGAAGGTCAAACGCCTGATCGTACCCGAAATCAACGCTCGCGAAGCGGCCATGGTCGGCGGGGTCGAGGTCTATCCCGTCAAGTCGCTGCTCGAGGTCATCCATTACATCAATTCCGGCAACGGCGTTTCCCGTTTGCAAGTTGACACCGACCAACTGCTCAGCCAGGCGCAGCAATTCCATGTGGATTTCAAAGATGTTCGCGGCCAGCAGACCGCCAAGCGCGCCCTCGAAGTCGCCTGCGCCGGAGGTCACAACATTCTGATGATCGGGCCTCCGGGATCGGGAAAAACCATGCTGGCGAAACGTATGCCGACGATTTTGCCGCCATTCACTTTCGAAGAAGCGCTCGAGACCACGAAGATCCACAGCGTGGCGGGCGTGCTCGACGCGCGCGCCGGACTGGTCGGCCTGCGTCCTTTTCGCGCCCCTCATCACACCATCTCCGACGCAGGTCTGATCGGCGGCGGCGCCATCCCCCGTCCGGGCGAAGTTTCGCTGGCGCACAATGGAGTTCTGTTCCTCGACGAATTTCCAGAATTCCCGCGCAATGTTCTTGACGTGATGCGCCAGCCGCTCGAAGACGGGACCGTATGTATCGCGCGCGCCGCCATGTCTCTGACCTTCCCCGCGCGCTTCATGCTTGCCGCCGCCATGAACCCGTGAGGTTGCGTTGCCTACCTGTCATGATTTCAGCAGAGGATGGCAAGTAACAGAGGTTGATCGCGACATCCTCTTTGCCGATCACGATCTTTTCCGTAATGTTCTCAATGATCTTTCGCTTTTCTGACTGCTCAAGTTCAAGCCAGCGGGAGTATATGTCCTTGGCTTCGGTGAGAATCTCATCGCTTGATAAGTATTGAACCTTGAGGAAGTCGATCTCTGCCTGAAGGTGGGGCATCTGTTCGGTGAGCTGTTTCGTTCGTTCTTCGAGGGGATGGTATCTGCCCCCGAATCCGTCCCGGCCGATCTCGTCTGCCATATAAAGGGTGTACAGCTTGTCCATCTCGCGTTTGATCTTCTGCGCGTCCGTCTCTAGGGTTTCGAGCAATTCCTGTTTTTCCTTGATGGTCTGGTCTGCCTGTTGGAGGTAGGCGGTAATGTCGGACGACGAAAAGAAGAACGACTTGAGCTGTTCGTGGAAGACAGCTTCAAGGTCGGTCACGGGTATCTTGTTCCGGCACTTGTAACAAATGTACTTCGGTGAGTTAGAAGGCACGTACATTTTCTGGCCGCAGGTGCAATAGGCGAGACCGGCGAAGAGATGCACCGGCTTTCGGGCTGGCCGCTTTCCGTTGCCCCGATCCCGGAGGAGGTGGTTACACTGCTCCCAGAGTTCAGTCGTGATGATAGGCTCGACCGGCGTGACGACCCACTCGGACTCCGGCTTTATAATCCAGTGCTTTTTGTCGCCGAGACTCTTCGTATAGTTGGCCCGCCGTTCGCCCTTCGCGGTAGGGTCACGCAACAGTCGTTCCACGGTCGTATCCGAAAAACGACCGCCATTTCGCGTCCGATGGCCCGCTTCGTTGAGGAGCCGCGCGACGGTTTTCTTCCGCTGATGTTGGAGGAAGAGTTCGTAGATCAGCTTGCGGACGGGAGCTTCGTCGGGATGGGGGACGAGTTGGCGGTCCTTCCACACGTAGCCGAAGGGTGCCTGTCCCCCTAATGGTTTCCCGAGCTTTGCACGCACCGGAACTGAGGCGGCAACCCGTTCGGCGATCTCTTCGCGCTCCCACTGCGCCATCGCTGCGATCATCGTGTAAAAGAGTCTTCCGGCGGGAGTCGTCGTGTCGATAGACTCGTGCAGCGAAATCAAGTCCGCCTGATGGACTTGGAAGATGTCGGCGAATTCGAGGAGTTCCCGCGTGTTTCGGGCGAGCCGAGCGAGCTTGGAGAACACGAGGCCGGTAATGTGGCCGGAGCTGATGTCCGCGAGCATCCGCTGCGTTTCCGGTGCGCCCATCACCGATTTGCCGCTCACGGCCTCAAGGTGGTACACCTCGCGCACGCGCCAGCTTTTGAATTCCGAATAATCGCGGGCGCGCTTTTCATGGTGTTCCGGGCTTTCACCTCTTGCTTGGTCTTCCGTGGAAACGCGAATCCAGATGCCAACGGATTTCGCGTGGTTTTCTTCGAGGTTTACGGCGCTACGCATCGGAACCTCCGTATTTCAGGGTGGTGATGGTATCGCAGGTCGCGCACGAAGGCAAGAATAATAACGGCAATGGAATGAATTACTTGCGGTCACTTTTCAATTTCTTCAATGCCCCGAGAATGACCCGGGAAATCGCTTGCTTTCTCGCCTTTTGTTCGCCTTCGGCGACCTTCCGGTAGTTCACCTTCACCTTGTATCCATGCACCATTTCTTCGCGGCCCGCAGCGTGGGCCTCAAGGGTTTCCACAAAGTCGAAGAAATCCTCCGGCGTGAGGACGCGCACCCGCTTGCATTCCTCGTCGCCGAGTGTGGCGTTCACGGCTTCCTTTGCCTTAGCAATTGTCTTGCGGTCTGACGAGATGAGGGCCACATGCCCGAAGCCCGCCGCAAGGCATTTCTGGATGTTGCCGACTTCATGCTCGACGGTCGTCGAAACCGATATCTCGCAAGCGATGGATTGCCCATCGCGTTCGAGCGCCACATCGACGGAACCCATGCCGTCCAATATCTGTTGTTCAATCGTCGCACGATAGCCTTTGCTCGTCGCCCAGCGCTTGATGAGTTCCTGGAGGTACTTATGCTGTGCGCCGCCGCGACCCAGAAGGGACGACGGCAGGGGGACCCCAGCATCGTGCTGTGGCTCGCGTGCGGGCTTCTCGCGCGGCTCACTCGCACGCTGAGCGGGAACGCTGCGGGGCGGTATCGCTCGTTCCGGTTCTTCCTTCTTCGGCGGCGTTTCCTTCGCGGGTACTCCCGTTGAGACGGGAAGAATCGCCTGGGCGAGGTGCGCTTCCACGGTTTCTTTCCGCGCCGCGTAGCGTTCGCGCGATAGCGCAACGACGCGCTCACGTCGGAATTGCGCGGTCTCCGGTTCGACGGCCGGAAGCGGGAGCGTTTTCAGGTTGAAGTCATACTCGCTTCGCTCCATCCGGCAGATCGCCTCGCCCACGTCAAGGTTCTGGAGGTCTTTCGCGTCGAAGAACGAGAACCCGTCGCCGAGCTTCTTCGCGTCGAAATCGCCCAGGCGAAAGCATACGCGGGTGTACGGATTCGCAATCACTGAGCTTGCGACGGCGGTGTCGCGCTCCCAGAGCTGATGCAGTTCTTGGTGGGCGAGCACCAAGCCAAGGTGATATTTGCGCGCACCGGAGAGTATCGCGGCGAGCGATGGAGTTACGAAGTTATGGAATTCGTCGATGTAGAGGTAGAAATCCCGCCGCTCCGATGCCGCGACCTGCTGGCGTCCCATTGCAAGCTGGTGGAGCTTTGAGACCAGCAATGCGCCCAAGAGATACGCATTCTCCTCGCCGATAGCGCCTTGCGCGAGCTTCGCTAGGAATATTTTTCCCTCGTTCATGATCGCGCCGACATCGAGACGGTTTTCCTGCTGGCCGACCATGTACCGGATGAGCTTCGGCCGCAGGAACGTATCGAGGCGCGTGAGGATCGGGCCTTGAGGCTTTCCCGCAAGGAGCGGGAATTCTTTCGTCCAGTAATATACGACGCCGGGATCGCGCACGGTCTCAAGGAATTCCCGCCGGAAGTCGGTCTCGATGAGAAACCGCCGCAGGTCGGCGAGCGTCCCGCCCCGGTCGCTTTCGAGAAATGCCAGTATCCCGTTTCCCAAGACGGATGTCATCTGGTCGCCCCAGCTTGTGGAAAGGCGGCGGAACACGGCGACCAAGTCTGATGCCAGGAGATTCTTTTCAAGTTCGGAGTGCGCGGAGAGGATATTGAACCCTACCGGATATTCTTCGTCGGACGGATCGAGCAGCACCACGTCCGCGAACCGTCGCTCCGGGATATGCGCGAGCACTTCGTCGATGAGGTCACCGTGCGGGTCAAGGACGGCCACGCCTTCGCCGTGTTCGATGTCCTGGATGATGAGATTGAGGAGCAGCGTTGACTTGCCGGTTCCGGACGCGCCGATCACGTAGGTATGGCGCATCCGCTGCTCGGGGCCGATGGTGACCTGCACCGTTTTCCCGGCGTGCGTATTCTCGCCAAGGACAAGCGAGCGTCCGTGCGCGAGCGCGGGTGCCGCCTTGGATTTCTTCTCGTCGCGTGCGAGTTTCGCCGACCGAACCGAGGCGGAAGGCAGATGCACGAGCGAGATCAATTCGTCGAGATTGAGGAGCATCCCGCCCCGGCGCGAGCGCCGCGAGAGGATGTCGCTTTCGTGCTCGTCGTCCCCATACCCGTCGTTCGTGAGCGGAATGAGTTCGTTCCCCAGGGGATTCGTGAATTGCTGCATGCTGCCCGCGAGCGCTCGGCAAATCTGCCACGCCCGCTCGGACTCTCCACTCCGGGCAGCGATCCGTATGACGGCGGCGAAGAGCGGCTGGGCGATTTTCTGCTTGGCGCAAGAAACCAACTCCGGCGCGTCCGCAAAGAACGATCCTCCGTCGCCATCGGTCACCGCACGCATGACGCTTTGCGCCCAGGGGTATCGCGCTGATTGGAACAGAATTTGCACAAGTCCGATCTCACCCTCACGAAGGTCGCCGAGTGCGGCGATAGTCCCGATCAGGGGATCGACCTCGAATCCTTTGAACGTCCGCAGCGGCAGCATGAACTCCCGCGAGAGGCCGAAATCGACGGCAACGGTTTCCGAGCGTTCCGGTGTGTTCCATGACGTATAGAGAAAATCGCGGCGCTCACTCTGCACCGATTCGGGGAAGTGAGCGCGGAGTTGTTCGCGCACGAGGGAATGATCTTTGGGATGACAGGCAAATTGTACGTTGATCGACTCTGGCAACCCGATGATTTCAAAACTGAGGGGGCCGGAGCAATAGCCGAGGCCCACGAGAAACTGCTCGGTGGCATCCTTACTCGTCTTTACGGACGGCGGCAAGATTACTTGGAGTTCAATCGGCGGATTCTCGTCGTCCTCGATGGCTTCCGGCAGTGGCTCATCACTTTCCGCTTGCAGAAAAACGGCGGTCTGATTGAGGGAAGCGCGAGGGCTCAGTCTGCTCCTCAACGAGTCAAAAATGGTTTGCAGCACGGTCGGTTTGCGGGCACCGTCAATGACCGGCGCGGACGGGGCATAATGGAAAAGAAACGGTCGGAACGGCGGCTCAAGCTCTACCGGGCGAGGCCATACCTGCCAGCCGCGTCCCCGCCGCTCCCAATCGTAGAACTGCGCAGTGAGGCATTCCTCCAGCGTTGGAGGAAATAGCTGCCCGCGCACCATGATGTCTTCGCCGTCCGGCATCGCACCGTCACCGCTGGTACAGCCCCCTCATGATCGGTTTTCGCTCAAGTTCACTCATGGCCCGGACGCCCTTCGCGGAGAGCAGCTTTTCGACCACTTCCAACACCGCTCCATGCACCGCCGACTGGAACATGAGTGCGGTGTCCATTTTGTAATACGTGACCGGCTTGAATATGCGTTCATAGAGCGGCCCGAAGAAGGGGATGGCGAGAATCGTATCTTCTATCTCCACCCCGAAGTCGCCCCTGCGGACCAGATACCCTCCGACCACGATGAGGAGGGGGAATCCAATGAGCGTGAGAAAAAAGCCAATGATAAAGCCGAACACCTGGGTGAGTATGCCAAACACTGCGATTCCGGCGAGAAAAATCAAAAAGGCGAAGCTCAGGCCGTGGGTTGGGGGAGGCTCGGTGAGCCACGATGAAAAGAAAAAGCCCGTGCCGAAAGGCGCAGCGCAAATATCGAACACCAACTTGCCCCGCTGTATGCGCAAATATTCTCGCCGAGCCGACAGGATGCCTCCTTCCTTCCAATCGACGCGAGATGTGGAGATGTCGGGAATTTGGCGGGGTTGGAGCGCCTGTTCAACCGCTGCATAGAACTCAAGAGGAGATGTTTGGAAATTCTCAATGGGATGGTGCCAATGCGATATGATGCTTGAATTGGAATCAAGTCTGGACATCAGGTTTCTCCGGTTGATCCTGGCCAAATCAACTCATGGACTTAGCGAACTGGGTATCCTACCACAGAGGCCAAAACCTTTCAGTGCGTTTGCTAAAGGTAGTAGTGTCTTAATCCGTAACCCATGAACGACAGCAATTGAGGCGGATGCTACCGACTCTTATATCCGATTGCCAATTTGAACACTAAGCAGTCTTCGACTAAGCAACAACTGAGGCGCATAGAATTTTCGCCTGCTACAATTTATTTCGGTCCTTAGATTGATTTCACTTCGCTCAATGCGATTGAAAGATCTCCCCTAATGGTCGGCGTCCTGTTGCCCGAGCTCACTGCTCGTGTTTGAACAATAGTAATTCCATCCATCCACCTGCAATGCCGTAATGGTTGATCTTTTTCTCAGAAATAGACCTGTGGCTTCCTCGCAGACCCCAATCGCTTGTACGTTAGAGTTCGTCGAAAGGACAGTGTAGTGTTCGCACAGAGTACCTACTAAAGAGAAATCCGCACCAGCACGAAACGCAAGTTGTATTGGGTCGACCTGCAATTCCCGCGCGATTTTTTCTACTACTGCCGGGATACTCACAGATTCATAGTCAATAACGATCCCTACTCCGCTAAGTGCAGACAATTCGCTAAGGGTCTGCCCAATTCCGTCGGTATTGTCCATACAAGCAGTACAATGGCCCGATGTCGCCAAGGCCCTACCGAGCGCAACAAGAGGCGGTAGCCCGAACTGTTCCTTGAGTTCGTCTTCTTCTGAATCGGATACTCGAAAACCTCTTGGTCGTAGCTCAAGAAAGTAAGCGAACGCTGCTGGAGTTAAACCAAGCGGGCGAGAAGCGAATACTATATCTCCTGGTCGTGCTCCCCTCCGAGTGAGCACTTCGTTTTGCAATACTCGGCCGAAAGAAGTAGCAGAAATGCTGAGTTCAGAGCTAGAACTCAAGTCACCGCCGAGTACTTTAGCGGATTGTGCGACAACAGCACCCAAAGCACCTGAACAGAGATCCTTGAGATCATCGAATAACATCGAATTGGGCAAACCCAAATTCAACAAGATGCCAATCGGCATTCCTCCACAGGCTGCAATGTCACTGAGATTTAGATTCGCTAGATATGCTCCCAATCCTGAATAGTTGATCAGTCCGAGTCTGAACGATATCAGATCCGCCGGAACACGATCTGTCGAAAGAAGCATATATTCATCGCCACACGGGACCATAGCACAGTCGTCCCCGACCCCCGTAATTTCATTCTCAGAATTGAACAACGGTGAGACGAATTCGCTTATTAGCCTTTTCTCTCCAATATCACTAATCCTTAATTGAGTTCTATTTATCATCGAGATACCTCAGAACAATTTTCATCGCTGCTTCTATTTGGTCAAATCCAGATAGCCTGAGACTTCTGCCAATGTAACTGTTCTTCCGCATCCCCAACTTGCTAAATGGAAAGTCGCGCAACCGTTCCTGAGAGTCTGTCTTTACGACTGCCACCCTGAACTTCCTATCTTTGTGTTTGCGCGCTCCCAACACCTCAAATTCCGCCGCAATGTTGGAGTCTTTTTTGTTGAGCATTTCCAAATACGCTGCTGAGGCTAGCACGATCGCGCAACCCGCACGTCTTGCGGCATTTCTGCTATTGGAATCTGTCGTATGTAAGTACCCATCAAATGGTCCGGCAAGCAAATAGTATCTCCGACGATAGGAGTAGAGAACATCCAGGATCTTGTTTACCACTGCAATATCATCAAAACTAAACGATAGGAATATTGGCTTCCCTGTAAACAACTTAAATTGTGTTGTGTCCGAGGGAAATTCGACCCGTGAAAATGGATCATTTTCCCAATAACGACAGTATGCTGAATATGAAGCTATCTTGGGCTCGAAAGTTTGCCATGCCGGCGTCTGTCTGGTTGTCGGTAGGTATAACAAAACACTGTTCTGCGATTCGAGACCCGACCAGTGCTTATCTCCAAGTTCACGGAACGGAGACGAACATTCTTCGAGAAAGTGCCTTGATGAGCGACGCCCAAATCGAGCAGACTCGATTTGAATGGTGCCAGTTGTAAAGAGACTGTGTTCTTGGTAATCAGAGTATCCATCATGAAATAGGTCGGGAGGGACCACGACTGAGGTCTTATTGTTATTTCCGGGCGGCATTGGAATCCATCTGCACTCGTAATTGGTAGTGCCTTCTAGCAGTAGATCCAGCGCCGTTCTGCTACGACCTCGCGAAAATTCTGCTAGGTTTCTACATTGCTCGAGGATAGCTGTTAGTTTTTCCTCATCCAATTCGAGGAATTGTTGGAGGCTGATGCCATCGCTTTCCAAGCAGAACAATTTACGAAGCTTGGGAACCCTTACAGCTTCACGTAAGATATTGGCCAGCAAAACATTACGAAATCGGTTGGGGGGTGCAAAATACACGTTAGACCACAGGTATGCTCTTGAGAATAGGAACTGAGTGATCGGTCCAGGGTCGTCGAAGATGGGTCCGGCCTTGTCATAGCCAACCAAGGAAGCAATGACGGCCTCGGCGTTTCCATGCCACCCTACCGTATGATGTAGATCTCGATGAACGTAGTCGAGTCTATCAGCATCAACGTGACCGTCAACCATCTGATATAAGGATCTGAGTGGAGAAGAATTATCCAACCAAGGAATCTTGCCGGTAATTAAGTATGCTAGCAAAACAGCATTGAGATCGAAATTACTTAGAACCTTTGCGTCGATTGCCGCAGCGAATGTGAATATCTGTTTTGTCGTCCAAGAAGCCGAAGTAAATCCCAATACGCCTTCGATCATACTGAGTACTTGTGCCTCAGGCCTATAAAATCTTTTCGTAACCTGTGAAAACGGTAGTTCTCCTACATCTTGGAGCAGTGCGGCCATCAAAAGATGTTTACGCAAGTCTTTCGCTTGGATTTTACGTCGAAGATGTAGTTCCTTATTCACTTCCGTACAGATACGCTCGATAAATTCTGTCCGACTATCTAATTGATGAATTAGGCGACTCATTATATGGAATGTTCCAATTGCATGGGCGTATCTACTGTAATCAGCAGCGACATATCGATGACCTGCATACCCGAGCAGTTTGATCCGTCGCAAGCGACGCATGGGTGAGGAATTGAGCAGCATTAGTAAATCAGATTGGCTATGGGGGACGCTGACCTCTGTCAGACTTATTAAGCCATGTACTGCGTCATACATTGTAGTAAGATCCGCACTTGCGCCATATTTCATTTTCGATCCTTATGTATTGGCATCCAGGAACGCCAGAGATTCGACCGGGCTCGTTCTGTCAGAATACTTGCCTTTGTAAAGTTCAACTCTCCCGTGCACTTTCCAAAATGTCACTTGCCCGATCAGCATGTTTGGGTGTATGCGAACCGGTGCAACACAGTGCAATTGCAATGTCCATTGGTTTATAGAGCCGATGTCAATTAGATCGGCAGTGATATTGATAAATAGTCCTAGCCTGCCGATGGACGAACGTCCTTTAATGATGGGTACGTATTCAAGGCTTCCCATCGTTTCAAGGGTATTAACCAAATAGATTCTTGAGGGGTACAAGACGAGGCCATTCTCAGGAATTATAAATTCGTCGACTTCATTCATCTTGTAGGCGTCTAGAATGGCAGATCGATATGTCTTACAGCGATTTCCTAATCTGAAGTCATACGAGTTTGGGCCGATATTTTCTGGTTCAAATGGTTCTGACCTGCCCCCCGAAAAGTAGTCCAGCGGAAATGTGACTTCTCAATTTACGATGGCCCGCTCAGGGCCAGAGAGGAGGAGTCGTGCGCAAGAGTCGATTCAACGAAGAACAGATCATCGCCATCCTGAAGGAGGCGGAGGCTGGGATAGCACCCGACGAGCTGTGCCGGCGGCACGGGATCACACGCGGGAGCCTGTACCGCTGGAAGGCGAAGTACGGTGGGATGGACGTGAGCGAGGCGCGGCGGCTGCGGCAACTGGAGGAGGAGAACCGGCAGCTGAAGCACGCCGTGGCCGAGCTGCTGCTGGACAAACGAGCGTTAGAGGCGGTGGTCACAAAAAAGTGGTAGGCCCGCAGATGCAGAGGCAGGCGGTGGGAGTGATGCGCTCGGAAGCCACGGTTTCGGAGCGACGCGCCTGCGGGCTCGTGAAGGTACATCGGGCGACATGCCGGTATCGGCGGCGCAGGGTCGAAGATCCGCGTTTGCGGGAACGGCTGCGCGAGCTGGCGGCGACCCGGCGACGGTTCGGCTATCGGCGGCTGAAGATCCTGCTGCAACGCGAGGGCTTCGCGGTGAACCATAAACGGGTATACCGACTGTACGTGGAGGAGAAGCTGGGACTGCGGCGGAAGCGAGGACGGCGGAGGATACCGACAACCGCCGCACGCGTGCCCCTGCAGCTACCGGTGCGCCCCGACGAGGTCTGGACCATGGACTTCACCCAGGATGCGTTCGCCAGTGGGCGCAAGTTCCGAACCCTGAACCTGATGGACGGCTTCACGCGCTACGCGCCGCGCATCGAGGTAGACACCTCGTTGCCGGGTCAGCGTGTGGTGCGGGTGCTGGAAGAACTGAAGCGAAGAGGCCGCAAGCCGGAGGCGATTGTGATCGACAACGGGACCGAGTTTACCAGTCAGGTGGTAGATCAATGGGCTTATGAGAACCAGGTGCAACTGCACTTCATCACTCCCGGACGGCCCATGGAGAACGGCTTCATCGAGAGCTTCAACGGCAAGTTCCGCGACGAGTGTCTGAACGAGAACTGGTTCCTCGATCTGGCCGACGCGCGGGAGAAGATCGAGACTTGGCGGTGCGACTACAACCAAGTGCGGCCGCACTCGGCGCTCGGGTATCTCACCCCGGAGGAGTTCGCAAAATCGTGGGCGGCGACGGGCGGTGGAAAAGACGCGGGCGGGGCCCGCTTGGAAAACGCTTCGCGTTTCCCACTTTCCCACCGCCTCGACGGCTGCCAGAAGGTAGTTACGAAGGCTGTGTTAGAGAACCCAAACCCGGAGAAAGTCTCATTATCCGTGGACTAAAAATGGGGGGCAGGTCAGTGGCGGTGAGTTTCATTGTGGTGTCATCCTTTCGTAGGTAAAAACCAAAGATTTGTCGCCATAAATGCTATGGCGACTACGAGTTTCGTTGGAGGCCTGTTCTTTTTCAGTGAGCTTGCTCACACCAAAAATGTGATGAAAGCTTTTTGATGCGAAACGGACTGGGCTTGAGCGCCGAAGATCGAGTCGCCTGGTCGCTCGTTTAATGGTTTCCTAAGCGGGGAGTGTATAGTTAAACTGAACAGCAGCGCTGAACACAGCGCACGGATAAGTTGAGCAATAGAAATAATCGTTAAAATAATTATCGGGGAGGATTTCTCAAATGAAGCGAATTTGGATAATGGCGATGTTTCTGCTGGTCGTTAGCATGGGTGCCTCTGCCCTTGATTGCAAGGCAGCAATCGAAGGCGTGCGTGATTCGTGGCTCACGCATTGGAAAGCCAAACAACTTGATGAAGTGATGACGATGTATGCAGAAGATGCAACCCTGCTTTCTGATGATGGGCATCTTCACGTTGGTCGCAGTCAAATAAGAACTTACTTCAAAACTCTCATGGAATCGGGGACTGCCGTTTCGGTCAAGAGTGCCGGGGTGGTCTGCTCTAGCGATACCGGATATGATGCTGGCACGTACGAAAGAAGTGCTCCTGGTGCAATGCAGATAACAGGCAGAGCGCAGATGTCCGGCAGCTTAAGCACAGCATACGTCATAGGTGGCAACTACGTGGTAGTGCTCCGTCAAGAGTCCGGAAAATGGCTGATTGTGCAGCAGGCGTCCGTTCATTTGCAGTGAGGGCGTTGGCAACTTAGGTCAGAGTTGGCCACCACACTGGCTAGGCCATGGTGGCCTTCCTCCGATATTTACCCTTGAATCGCCGCACAATCGACTTGGTCTGGTAGTCAAGCTCGGGGAAAAGAGTTTGCTCAGAGATGCCAAACTGCTCAAGTTCTTTTTTAATCCGGTACTTGTTCGAGAAAATGATCCTTCTCGCTTCATTTCCGCAAGTAATCCAGTCTTTCGGGATTGATGCTGATCTGCTCTTTTTGTCGCGAATCCCGAACAATAAGAACGCCCCATCTTGCCGGGCGATTCGCGCGTTATCCAATTTAGCTCTTACGCAGATCACACGTTGCAAATCACACATTTCAATAAGAGGGCGGAACGCAGGCTTGTCTTCGCAAATGTCATGTAGGAGTCGCTCAATCTCGGGATCTTTGTTGAAGGCATCTCGGGTTGTTGGGAGGCAACTGAGATCAAACGAATATGGCCGACGAGCCAGGTTCGCAATTGCCGCGACAGTATCGCTGTTGTAGTACTTCACGTCCTCGTCGGGAATATCGAAGACGAGGACCTCGCCGCTTGTTCGTTCTTTCTCTCGGCAAGCGAAGTATAGAGCTGCGAGGGCATTTGATGTGACATCCAAGAGACGGGTGGGAAGTCCATAGTGTTGCAATCTCACCAGCCGTTCGAAAAAGGTACAGGAATCGGGAAAATCCGCGGGACATCGAATTATCGCTTCCCGTATGAGGTTATTTTCGTTCGATGTTAGCCGCCGATGGCGATAGATACTAGGGCGAATCTTGTAGTGCTTAAAATCAGCGTGACCCCGAAAAAAACGGCTGCAGCCATCACGTAATCGTACCTTGGTGAGTTCCTTTACGAATTCCGCGACGCTTGTGATACGTACGTCCATTGAACCTTGTCCGGGACTCCCCGCCGGAATCTGCGGGCGGAAGCCCTAAGGCTGAGGCACTACGAGTGTGGGTTATATAGGATTTGATTGTAGCCCACGTACAGATCATCGTGTAGCAGTCTGCACTCTCACCAGTACTGATACTGGCTCAACTCAGGTGCCAGACCAATCCATAGTCATTCCGGGCTGGAGTTCTCATGCTGGGTTTTCGGAAACTCCGTGGGCATTTCCCGATGTCTGGCGGCATACATCAGAAACCGTTCGATCAGCTCTACGTTCCTTCCGATAGGTTTGTGCTGTCCGGCCTCCCAGTCTCGCAATGAACTGGGGTCAACCCCGAGCGACCCGGCCAACTCCCGCTGCGACAACCCAAGCATTTTCCTCATGACAGCGAGCCGGTCACGAAGTGTCTGAGGCGGAGGAAACGGGTAGTATTCCAAAAAACGGAGGATGGCAGGGAAGAATCGAATTGAGGGGAGGGATTTGTTGCCTTCCCAGTTGTGAATAGTGGTTTCGTCAACGCCGATTTGCTGTGCAACCTGCGATTGGAAGAGATCCAGGTCGAGACGACGGCTGCGGATGTGGTCGCCTAAGGTGTTGAGCTGCTTGGGGTAAAGGGAGGACTTAGGTTTGGAGGCTCTCAGCTCGGCATGGCAAAAAGGCAACGCAGGGATGAGATCAGAGGACTGCGAGGACTATGAAGGATGACTGCAATCGCGGACCCGGTTCCGAAGGATTGGTTCCGGGTGGCCGAAAGTGCGCCCAAAACGAACTTGGCATCTAGGCGGGCCGTAGTCAGTCTAACTGGACATCTCCGTCAAAGCAGCTTGGACGGGGAACCCGCCATACAAACTTCACTCCGCGTGCAAACCCTGCTGTCTCACTTCTTGACAGCTCGTACATCAGGAACTACTCTTGCCTGTCTGCGGTTAAGTAGTCAAGGAGACCAACACGCGTGAAGCTAATGTCAGATCTCTGCGGTATTATATGCTTTGTTGCGTTGATCTTTCTTGTCGGCAATATCTGTGTTGGTCAAGATACCACGTCGCTGGATCTCAAGAACTGGTTAACCGTTTCCTCGAATCTTGACGGGGGATATCGAAAAACACAGTTCTTCGCACCTCATTACGATACAGGCCTCTTTCAGTGGGACAGCCGAATCGAGCTCTGGCTTCCGCCATCCCAGCAGGATCACCGATGGGGACCCTATCTCAGGGTGGCTGGAATAGCGGGTACCGAGCCCAACGCGTGGCAGAACGGTTGGCTAGGAGGACCAGGTTTCGGTGTCCAACTCTACCCGCTCAGTGGTTTTCTTGGCCCGGTGCGCATGTTCGGGGAGTATAACTTTACCCACTATTGGGGAGAAGATTTTCCAAGGCAAGGGACGTCCTGGAGGCCCCGAAATCAAGCGCGGGCCGGTTTCGATTACTGGAAGGCCGTAAATGTGAATGCCCCCAATCATTATTGGTGGGCGGAAGTGTGGAACGGCCTGTATTGGCAATCCGCGAATGAATTCACCGACCGCTACGATTCAGTGATATTTGCCAATTCAGGACGTTTCGGTATTAGGAAAGCCAAGGGCGGAGCGATATCCGCAATCACTCCATATGTCGCGGTGGAGAGTTCGCTGTCGAAATATCGCCACGCCGGAACCGGGGGCTGTTTCTTGACGCCTGACCAGAACTCACGAGACCCAAACAACCCCTGTGACTTCTTCTGGGAGAATGGTCTGCTGGTCGGCGGCGGTCTTCGCTTTGCTCCATCGTTGGGTAAGCTGAACGACAAGAACAAGGGTTGGCTAACCCGATTCGTGATATATGGAGAGTATCTGAATACAGCAACATATTACGGCCCCACTCCGCCATCTTCATTCCCAAGATTCGATGTGCGAGTGGGGGTGAGCGCGAATATAGGCAATTGGTATAAGTAGTCGCTTTTGTATGAGCAAAGAAATAATCGTCGCGTGGTTTGGCTTTCTTGGCCCAGTCGTAGGTGCGGTAGCGAACATAATCAACTTAATTACTGCGATTCTCAATCTGGAAGGGCAAGAGCAAGAGGGTCAACCAAACCCCAAGCCCGAGGCCAAAACCCAACAAAGGCCCGAAAAATCGGCAAGGACAGCCAAACCAACTTCAACTTCATCAAAAGCACTCACGAAGCTGCTGCACATCATCATAACGACCTGGATGCTTGCCAGTTTAATGTCACTACTTTATCTCGTTTGGCTGCCTGGTTCGGAGAACCGATGGTTTGTAAGGATTCACGCGATATTAGTGGTGGTTGCGGCTCTCAGTGGCGTCGCCATGCTCGTCCTTACAACGCCATGCCAGAAGAAACCATCCAACCGTAGCAGAGAATTGTGGCGAGTTTCGATTAAGATCTCCATTTTCCTCGTTTTTCTCATTAGCTTTGGCTCTCTTGGATTGCAGTTTAACGACTGGCAGAAGCTCTGGCCGAGCACAAGGCTGATGACTGCAGGCTTCGATTTGTTCAACAGTGAAGACTACAAAACAGCCATCACGGTCTCGCGGGAGTGCATCGACGACTTCCACGGAGCTGCGGCGAAGGTTGAGCCAACACTGGTCAACAAGCAGTTTCCCACTGGCAGGGTGACGGATGAGGAGAAGAAGGCAATAGTTGATAACGGCGTACTTAACGACGTTGGTGCGTGCTCTTGGATCACCGCGAGGTCAATGCAGAAGCTGGGCCGACCCGATGAGGCTAGGGCCGCCTATAACAAGACGCTCGAATACCCTCATGCCCGGATATGGGATGAGAAAGGTTTTTTCTGGTCTCCCGCAGAAGACGCGCAGGACCGACTAAAAGATCTACAATGACGATTCGACCTGCTTCGGAAAGGGATCGTTCGCTTGGTCAGTCCATTGAAATGGAGGAGAAGGGATGAAAACCAAACTGGCTTTGGGTGTGGATGTTTTGCTTGTATCCGTTTGCTTACTGCTGCCAGCATCGGAGTCCGTCGCTGCGGCAAATTCAAGCGGACAAGATGAGGCTGAAACTCCTCGAAATGTTGAACTAACGAATGCGGCCTGGGACGCGTTCAAGCAGCACAAATATGAAGCTGCAATCGTTGCCGCAGATAGGTGTATCCAAAGGTTTAAGGGCGAGGCCGACAAGGCTCAAGCTGAACTAGAGAAAAACCACGCAACACCATTGCCCACCGGGAAAGTGAATAAAGAACAAAAGAAGGCGATATTTGACCAGGGCCTCCTAAACGACGTGGCAACTTGCTACTGGATCAAAGGAAGATCGGCGCAGCTATTGAAGCGAAACGACGAAGCCAGAGAAGCTTACAACGCGACGATTAGGTACTCGTATGCCCGTACGTGGGATCCAAAAGGGTGGTTCTGGTCGCCCGCAGAGGACGCGTCAGACCGCGTGCAGGATTTGAAATAACGTGCCGAGCATCGCGTTTCGCGCGGGCGCAACTACCCAAATGGCCTACCGAAATAGGTGAGCAACCAGAGCGCGATTAAGTAAACACTGAGTAGCGATGTGAGTCCGATTTTCCACGGTAATCGAGGAGACAACAAGACGTTCAAGTCTAGTCTTCATTCCCTTCTTAGTGCTGATCCCCTGATTGACGCCGAAACCTCTTGAGCGGCCAAGGGGTCGCTACTAGTCGCAACGTAGCGCAATCATCGGATCGACTTTGGAAGCGCGACGCGCCGGTATTGCGCAGGCCAACCCAGCCACCAAGCACAGGACAATCGTTCCAGCCAAGAGAATGACCGGATCGCGCGGGTTTCCGTGTGCCCACTTCGCGATGATTTGGCTCAACGCCAGCGAAAGGGCGACACCTGTGAATATTCCGGCGCCGACGCTTCCCAACGCCGACCTAAACACGATTCGCAGCAACTCTCCGCGTCGCGCTCCCAGCGCCATACGAATCCCAAACTCATTGGTGCGTTGCGCCACCGTGTAGGACACCACGCTGTGCAGCCCTATCGCGGCGAGGGCTAGGGCAAGCCAAGCAAAAGCTCCAAAGATCCACGCCGCGAGATGCTCCTGTTGCCACTCGGGTTCATAGGTGAGCCGAGTTTCGAGATCATCGACGCTACTGCTGGTCTGCTGATCCGGGTTAAATGCCCTCAACTGCTTGCGCACGGCATGTAGCAGCGTCAGGGGTGGAACCTGGGAGCGAACCAGAATCTCCGTGCCCTCTCCGATGCTTAACGTGTAGGGCACGAAGACCGCCGGTCTAGCGACATTTCGCAGCCCGTCATTGCGCGCGTCCTCGACGATGCCCACAATCTGCAACCAGGAATTGCCAATATTTGTTCCACGTCCTACACCCTCGAATCGGCTTCGTCCGGCATTCAGGAGACGATCAACGCAGCCTGCGGGGGAGTGGGACTGACCTGACAAGAATACGAAATGCGGCTCGGAAGTCGCTGCACAATGGCACATGTAAAGGGTACACCTGCAGTGTGCAGCGATGCAGCGCATCAAAGGTGGTAACACCTGCCGTATATCCGCTCAGGACGGAGAAACCCAAGTTCGCGCCATCACGACCTCATAGAAAGATCGCAGGTCTTCAAGACGCACACCTCTTTTCAGCCATTCGCTGTTTTCTGTGATGTGGATCTTGCATGGATTCTTTAAGCGAGTCGTCAAGTAAAACGCTTCGAGAGCCGCATTGTCGTGGTTCATCCCTGCCACAAGCGTTATCCGACAGCGTTCGTCCCGAGCGGCCTGCAAGACCCACATGCGCCCCTTGGTGACCAACTTGATCGAACGACAGACGCGAACGGCGACCTTGGTGCCATTCTTGAGCCTGAGGCAGTTTCGACGCCTCCACGCCCACGAAAACACGGACACTTTCCCCGGAAACATACCCACCAATTGCCCCATCAGTTCAGATCGAATCTTGCGAATATGCAAACGGTGCTCGGCTGTCTTTTTGTACATCGTCTGGTAGCCGATGAGATCGTATGCGTTAATCAACGACCCGAACCGATGGTTGAGACCCCCCGGTGATAATCCATGTAAACGGAGCAGCGCAGTTGACAGGCTACCGTGGGTTTTCAGTATGGACTTCAGTTGCTCCAGAACCTGCTCGTTTGAACGATGCGAGAACCTTTGGCGCAGCGCCTCTTGAGCAGCCTCGAATGTTTTTGGTTCCACGAGTGGTTCGAAGGCATTCGGCGCGACAATCCATTCCGACTCTGGAACCTTCCTAGATTTGGAGCAAAGTCTTTCGGTGGTGCGGTTGTAGATGGCGGTCCCTTTGTATTTCGGATGGGTCAGAATCCTTTTTACAGCATGGTCACTCCATCGCTTTCCCTTCAAGAAAGGTGCGCCTCTTTGGTCAAGTTCGGCGGCGATGCCAGCGAACGTCTTGTTTTCCGATATAAACAGTCGATAGATTTCCCTGACCCAGAACACCTCGTTCGCAGGGCCGGGCACGAGAACCACCCGGTCAGTGGTAATGCTCTTTTGCTCGCCTGTTGAGAGTTGTTGCCTTGGGATTCCATCGGCGGAGAGGAGCAATCGACGGAAGCCGTATCCGGGATGCGCTCCCGAACGAAATCCTCGTCTGACTACTTGCGTCATGCCAGCGAACACCTTGTCGGATAGTTCCCGGCTGTATTCCGCCGCCATGACTCTTTTCAACGTCTTCAAAATCAGGCTGGCAGGATGCCCATCGTTTGAGAAGTGCTCTGCACAGTAGTGGACGTGTACTCCGGCAGCTTTGCACAGGAACTCGTAGTGGGCTGCCTCGTCCGGGTCTTGAAAACGTCCCCAACGGCTCACGTCGTACACAAGGATCGCCTTAAATGATTGCTTACCCCCTACGACATCCTGAAGCAGTTGGGACAATCCTGCCCTTCGCCCAATTTCCAAGCCGCTCTTGGCCTCGTCACAGTAGGTTTGGCAGACGGCGAAGCCCTTCTCCTGTGCGTAATTGGCAATCCTTGCGCTTTGACAATCGAGTGAATACTCCTGACGCTCCGTGGATACCCGCAGGTATTGGGCGGCTGGGACGTTGGTCATACGGAGTTCCTTTCCAGTTGGCTGAAGATTGTTCGCCAAAATATCTGGGTAGATACACTCCTGGCAATGTATCCCGCCCACACTACGCAAGGAGGATGTTTCCGTGGGATTGCCAGATTATCGTCGCTACTGCCAGATTGTTGGCACTCGTGGCGCTCAATCCTAACCCGAAAACCGGTGTTGCTGCGTCAAATGTTCTGCTTGCAGCGTTCTGGTCTGTTCGGACTTTGGTTTGCTAGAGATCCTCATGGAGGCAATCCGGTGACAACCGACTTGCAGAAACTCATTTCGGAGTATTGTGCGATTGAAAAAATGGATCGAGCCGTTCAGCAGGCGTACTCAGTGGACGAGATTGATTTGATTGGATTCACGGTTCGCGCAAAGAGGCGTCGGGAGATCCTTCGAGAACTAGCGGCTTGTCTCATCGTCGCAGAGGTTACCAGTTCAATTTCATGCATTTGGGGAAATGAACCTCTGCCATACCGTGTTCATTTTGTGACGAGGGGCGGTGCTGCATGACTACGGCTGATCCATCCGTTGCTTATAGAGTCTTGCTTGTGGATGACAATGATGCCCTTCACGACATTATGACGGCAGCACTTGAATCTAGGGGATTTGCCGTCGTCGCCGCTGCCAGCGTGGCCGAAGCTCTGAGACGTATCACAACAGAGAGCTTCGACGTGCTCATCGCTGACCTGTACATGCCGAATCCCGGTGACGGTCTCATGGTGGTTACGGCGATGCGCCACTCTCAACCAGATGCACTTACGGTGCTGGTCAGCGGCTACACCGACGTGCAGAACGCCATGTCTGCTATCGTTCTGGAAGCAGACGAAATCCTCGTGAAACCATTCGACGTCCAGAGACTCGCCGAACTCGTGCGCGAAAAGATGCTTGCTCGCAAACCGGCTATCCGGTCGGAAAAGGGAAGAGTGGCGTGAGCCGATCCAGCGGCTTCGTTCTGACGGCCTAACCGGAAATCATTCCGGGCCAGAAGTCTTCTTCTGGGAAATCCGAAACTCTACTGGCGCTTTCCATTAGCTAGAGGCATACATCAGAAACCGTTCGATCAGCTCTACGTTCCTTCCGATAGGTTTGTGCTGTCCGGCCTCCCAGTCTCGCAATGAACTGGGGTCAACCCCGAGCGACCCGGCCAACTCCCGCTGCGACAACCCAAGCATTTTCCTCATGACAGCGAGCCGGTCACGAAGTGTCTGAGGCGGAGGAAACGGGTAGTATTCCAAAAAACGGAGGATGGCAGGGAAGAATCGAATTGAGGGGAGGGATTTGTTGCCTTCCCAGTTGTGAATAGTGGTTTCGTCAACGCCGATTTGCTGTGCAACCTGCGATTGGAAGAGATCCAGGTCGAGACGACGGCTGCGGATGTGGTCGCCTAAGGTGTTGAGCTGCTTGGGGTAAAGGGAGGACTTAGGTTTGGAGGCTCTCAGCTCGGCATGGCAAAAAGGCAACGCAGGGATGAGATCAGAGGACTGCGAGGACTATGAAGAATGCATGAATCTCGAACTCAGCTCCGGAGGATTTGTTCCAGTGGCCGACGCTCGACCAAAACATTTTCCTTCGTCTCCCACAAGCCCGTTTCTGGATAACTTCCGGGTTGCCGGCCATCCACGCACTGGGGGTTCGTTTCTAGTAATGGGGCGAACCTCCACTGAGCTTTAGGAAAGAGTTGCGGACAATGAGGCCGGAACTTCACTAACAGACCTGAACTCAGGACCGAACACGCCGCCCACATCAGCGGAGAGAAACCAGTGACCCATAGGTTTCGCTTGACCCATGGGCCCCATGTCCTACAATTACTTTCCAAGAGTCCTCCTGAAACGAGGCCGATACGGCGACACGCGATACAGGTAAGCTTCACCCAACACCTCCTGCCGAAGATCTACTGCGGCGCATCATTGATACTACTCCTGCGTTTCTGCACAGTTCTGATCCTGACGGCAATCTCGGTTTTTTCAATCAACGCTGGCTTGAATACCTCGGCGTCACTGAAGAAGATCTGCAGGGCTGGGGCTGGACTGCTTTCATTCATCCTGAAGATTTAGAGGGAATGTTGACAAGGTGGCGTGATTGCCGTGCCAGCGGAGAAGTGTTCCAGTACGAAACCCGCGTGCGCCGTGCCGACGGACAATATCTCTGGTTTCTGCATCGCAACGTTCCCCAGTGGGATGACCAAGGGAACATCGTGATGTGGTATGGATCCAGTATCGAGATTGACGATCGGAAGCGTGCAGAGGAAGAGCTCAAGAAAGCATTTGACGAAATCAAAACGCTAAAAGACCAGCTGCACAAGGAGAACTTGGCTCTCAAGGAAGAGATTGATCAGGCATCCATGTTCGAAGAGATTGTGGGAGCATCGGATGCAATCAAACGAGTTCTCGCTGTTCTGTGCAAGGTTGCGCCGACCGATTCCACCGTGCTGATCACGGGTGAAACGGGAACCGGAAAGGAACTTGCAGCCCGTGCAATCCACAAACGCTCGCGCCGCGCGCGGAACGCGTTTGTTGCAGTTAACTGTGCCGCCATTCCCCCTTCTCTCATTGCTTCTGAACTTTTCGGCCATGAAAAAGGAGCCTTCACAGGCGCTACTCAACGGCGCTTAGGGCGATTTGAAGTTGCCGACGGCGGGACAATCTTTCTGGATGAAGTGGGAGACTTGCCGGCTGAGACCCAGATCGCTTTGCTGCGAGTGCTGCAAGAGCGTGAATTAGAGCGAGTGGGTGGCACCCACCCGGTGCCGATTGACGTACGGGTCATTGCCGCCACCAACCGCGATCTGCAGGCCGCGGTGGACGCGGGCTCATTCCGGCGCGACTTGTTCTACCGATTGAACGTGTTCCCAATTCGCATGCCGTCGTTGCACGAGCGTGTCGAAGACATTCCCCTGCTCGTCGCATACCTTGCTCAGCGCTATGCCGGCAAAATGGGAAAAAAGATCAACGGGATCGATAAGAAAACCTTGGAGCTGTTTCAGACCTATCATTGGCCTGGAAATGTACGGGAACTGCAAAATGTGGTCGAACGAGCCGTCATCCTGTGCGAGGGAGCAACGCTCGCTGTGGATGAGAACTGGCTGCCGCGGACATCGCCCAGACCTGCCCCAAGTGGAGTTGCTCTCGCCTCTCTTGCCGATCAGGAAAAGGAAATGATCGAGAACGCACTGACCCAGAGCCGAGGACGGGTGTCCGGTCCCCTTGGTGCAGCGGCCCGCCTGGGCATTCCCCGCTCAACTCTTGAATCCCGAATTAAGAGTCTAAACATTAACAAGCACCGGTTTCGGTCCGCCTAGCTCAAATTCAATTCCTCCCGTCCAGTCGCAGCGGCGTTGTCGAAAACTCGACAATTCCCGAGATCTCGCCACCAGAAACTCTCGCCATCCTCAATGCTGTCATTCGTTTGCGAATGGCGTCCGATTTGCACTTATACCGATCGTCGTAAGTGAGCGAGTTCGGGTCCAGAAATGTTGAGACTTGAAGAAACTCGGGAGTCACACCTTCTACGAGTGAGTGGGCGTATCGACGCGGAGAGTCTTGCGGAGCTGAGGATGCAAATGCAAATTCATTCGTCGCCCATTGCTCTCGAACTCGGTGAAGTGACGCTGGTGGATGCTGACGCTGTGCGCTTCCTGGCAGCGGCAGAAGCAGCCGGCACAGAACTTCGAAATTGTCCGCTGTTTGTTCGTGAATGGATTCGAAGGGAGCGTTCTGAGCTCGCAAGACGTGAGTGAAATGAATCAGCCCCGGATCCATGTGTTTAGCAGGAATGATGGAACTCAATATCAATTTACAGAAAAGGAGAAAACAAAATGTCAGCCAAGCAGTTTGGGTCTAACCCGCTCGCAGCGGGAATTGAGGAAATTCGCAGTTCCTGGGGATGGTTTCTCGCCCTTGGGATTCTGTTCATCCTTCTTGGCGCGGTCTGCGTGATCGGTAACGTGAGCGCTACCTTTGCCACGGTTCTGGTCTTCGGGTGGATGCTGCTGTTCAGTGGCATCTTCGCTTTGGTGCATGCCTTTCGCACTCACAGCTGGCAGGGCTTTCTGCTGTCTCTGCTCAGCGCACTGTTCCGGGGGTTCACCGGATATCTGCTGATCCGGTATCCGCTCGCCGGGGCAGCTAGCCTCACTCTGATCCTTGCTTCCTTCTTCATTGTCGGCGGTCTCTTTCGCGCCATTGGGGCAGGAATGTTGAAGTTCCCGCGGTGGGGCTGGTCGGTGTTTTCGGGAATTGTTTCGCTGGTGCTGGGGATCATGTTGCTGGCGCAAATGCCGGTTTCGAGCGTCTGGTTCATCGGCTTCGCCATTGGCGTGGATCTGATCTGCGATGGGGCGTCGCTGATTGGCTTTGCCACAGCGATCCACAGCCTGCCTGACGTCGCACTCGAAAGAGCTGCGTAAACCTAACCCAATAACCTACTCGCTGGATGCGAGCATTTGAAAAGGAGAAATGTCATGGAAAAAATGCTAGTGGTAGTTTTCGACAATGAAACCAAAGCGTATGAGGGATCGCGAGCGCTTAAGTCAACTCGATTCCGAGGGAAGCATCACGATCCACGCCGAAGCCGTCATCAGCAAGAACGATGATGGAACGGTCACGGTGAAACAGGGCGAAGGCGATTTTCCTGTTCGAACGGTGAGCGGAACAGCGATCGGCAGTCTCATCGGTTTGCTGGGCGGCCCGGCTGGGCTCGCAGTCGGGGCACTGGCCGGCACGATGGCGGGAAGTCTTGCTGACCTGTTCGTGGCCGGAGTCGGCTCAGATTTCCTGGCCGAAGTTTCGAACGTACTCACCCCGGGCAAGTACGCGATCGTCGCGGATATCAGCGAAGAATGGGTAACCCCGGTGGATACCAGAATGGAAGCACTCAATGGCTTTGTCTTCCGCACGGCCAGAAAGAGCTTCGAAGAAGCCCAACGGGCCCGCGAAGTCGCCGAGCTGCGAGCCGAGATTGACCAGTTGAAAGCCGAGCATGCTCGCGTAAAAGCGGAGCATAAGGCCAAACTACAAGCCAAGATCGATGAGCTCAATACTCGGTTGCAAACGAAGTTGCAGCAGGCCCGGCAACGGTCGGAGCAAATCAAGAATGAGACCGAAGCCAAGGTGCAGGCCCTGCACAGAAAAGCCGCTAAGGCTCAGGGCGATGCCAAAGCCGCCATCGATGTGCGCGTGACTGAGATCAAGAAACAGTACGAGCAATGGGTGGAGCAGGCCAAGAGCATGGTGGCTTGAGACTGCAGGCTCGATAACGCTCTAAGGGCAACACGGGGGATCCTGGCTCGATCGGCCATGGATCTCCCGTTGCAACTGTCTTGTCAGAGGCAGTGCTGACATCCAATGAGACAGTCGGAACAAGGTTTTTTCCGTTAGGATGTCGGGCTCAGTGAGGAGCAGAGCGAATATCGGAGCCGGAAAGGCAGTTGTCAAAGTCATGCTGTCTCGCACGCTTTTACCGCTCAATGAATGCGAAGTCTCATTTCCCCCGACGTGTACTTCGATCACGGCACACTTGGGCGGGATAGGATCCCATTGACAAGACGGCTCAATTCGATCGTGTTGGTGATAGCAGTCTCGCTCTTTGCCTTTACCAACGCCTCATCGCCTGAGGAGTTTCTCCGGGAGCAGATGCAACTCTCGCCGGACCAGATTAGCGACGTTCAGAACGGTAAGGCAGTGGCAAAGATCCTTCCTTCTTCTAAACCTTCGGACATTTACCTGTTCGGAGCTGTCTACATCCGTGCGAAGCCTGCCGCCTACCTCCAGTTCATGCAAGACATGAATCGATTGAAAAAGGTCTCTGGCTATCTCGGTGTGGGCGAGTTCAGTACACCGCCGACATTCGGGGACATGGCCGGACTCTCGGTTGAACAAGCCGACATCGAAGACCTGAAGAACTGTCGGCTGGGCAACTGTGAAGTGCAGTTGCCGGAAGAATCCATGGAGGCCGCCCGTGCTTCGATCAACTGGAAATCGCCCAACGTCGCCGAACAGGTAAACAATTCGGCGAAAGGCCGCATTCTCCGGCTTCTGAATGATTACCAGAAAAGCGGCGACGCCGCCCTCTTGACGTATCGCGACAAACGAGACCCAGTACCCGTCGCGGAACAGTTTCAGTCCCTTCTGAGTCGCGTCGAATTTTTCCCCGAGTACCTGCCCGATCTGAATGAATACCTACTGCACTACCCGCAGTCCAAGCCGGAGGGAGCACAAGACTTTTTCTATTGGGAAAAAGTGAATTTCGGCCTGAAACCGACCATACGCGTAAATCATGGGATTGTCTATCGTGTTTCCGGCCCAGCGCACCGCGTTTACGTACTTGCCATCAAGCAACTCTATGCAACGCACTATTTTCAAACAGCGGTTGACTTATCGTTTTGCGTTCAGAGATCCAACGCCTCCGCAGAAGAAGGGTTCTATCTCATCACCGTCAAGGCGTCGCGGCAGGCGGGGCTAACGGGCGTCAAGGGTGGCCTGGTACGCACCGTCGCGGTAAACAAGACTCGTTCATCCTTGGAAAAGGCGCTGAATAGCATCCGAGAGAACCTTGAGCATAGAACTGAATTGCCGTCTGCGAAAAGCAGTCGCTGAGCATGCCTCAACGAAGAGTGTCAAATTGTGAGTCGTGGTGGAACCTGTGTCTGATAAGACATTAGTGCCTAAAGCGGACTTTGCAGAAAGCAAAGCGGTCGTAGCGGAAAGGAAGCCGCCAGCTTCCACTCTTTTCTTGTTGGCTCTGGCAGCACTCGCTCTCTACTTCTGCTATCTGATTGCGCAGCCTTTTCTGAACCCCATTTTTCTGGCGGTGATGATCGCGATTGTGTTTCATCCTGTCCATGTATGGCTCCAACAACGCATCCACCGCAAAAATTTGGCAGCACTGACGTCTGCAATCCTGGTCCTGGTGGCCGTTGTTGTTCCGACCGTTGTACTTGGCATGCGCGTTACTAAAGAGGTCCGCGGGCTGTATCAGTTGCTGAACGAGAAGAGCGCAGAACAAGGTGGTTGGAATCCGTACGCGATGCGCTTCGTGGATCGCCTTACTGGCTGGGCGGGACAGTACGTTGACCTTTCCACGCTTGATTTGCGAGGCGCTTTACTTCGTTGGCTGGAGCAGATCAGCCGTCTCTTGCTTTCCTGGGGAACGCATTTCCTCAGCAACATCGCTTCATTTTTTGTGGAAGCGATAATTGCATTCTTTACCCTCTTCTTTCTGTTCCGGGAAGGCGAGTCATTGAAACTGCAGCTAGCGGCGTTCTTGCCACTTAGGGTCGATCAATTCGAGCGTCTGTTCACCGGCGTCAGCAATTCGATCGTCGCCAATGTCTACGGTTGCCTGGCTGTGGGCGCGTCGCAGGGGATCCTAATGAGCTTGGGTTTCTGGGTGCTTGGTCTGCCGTCTCCTATCCTATGGGGACTGGTAACTGCTCTCTGTTCTTTGCTTCCGATCGTTGGCTCATTTGTAGTATGGGGACCCACTACGATGTTCCTTGTCATTTCCGGACACTGGGGAAAGGGCTTAATCTTGTTATTTTGGAGTGCAGCGGTAGTGGCGCAAATTGACCATCTGCTCCGCACCTGGGTCATTAGTCAACGAGCGAACATGCACCCGTTACTCATGTTTTTTGCGCTCTTGGGAGGTGTGAAGGCGTTCGGGGCCCTTGGGCTGTTCATCGGACCTGTAGTGTTTTCTGTTACGCTCGTGGCGCTTAAGATGCTGAGGGAGACCAACCTGGACGCCCCTGCAGCCTGACGCCTCTCTCCTAACGCGAGGTCACGCTGACGAAATCTCGCCACCGAGAATTATCCCGACTTCCTTGATTACACAATTCTTGGATCACGAGCAACCCGGAAGTTATGCCGGGCCACAAGTCTGTAATCGGACAAATGAAATCTCGCTGACTCCCTGAAGTCCTCTTCGGGGAGATCACAATTGATCTCCTCGAAGCCCGTTTCCGGGTTTGCCGACTACACTGTCACATCGATGATAGGTTCCCGATGAGAGAAGACGCCACGGCGACTGTTTTCCACTCTCGAGGTGGGTCGAATTGGACCGAAAAAGCTTACCAAAGGAGTTGTTCTATGTGGCGCCGGACAGCACGGCCATGTCTGTGGAGGTAAGCGGCAGCAATGGCGTTTCAATTCGCGACAGCGGGCCATGAAGCCGAAAGACGAGATCAAGTTAACGCGGTCGTACGTGCACTCCATCTGGTCAAATAGATTCCGGATCGACTCGGGGTCGTAGCCAGCTTGCCGCTCTACCTCGACACTACGGCAGGTACCAGACCTGGGCCGCCGTGCCCTTGCAATCGTAGATATCGAGCTGTGTGCCATCGGCGGTGTTTCCATTGGGGATGTCGAGGCAGCGACCGGATTGCGGATTGAGCAGGCTGCTCTGGTTTCGCCAGCGCCATTCCTGCGCGCCGGTCCCATTGCAGTCAAAAAGCTGGACGAGAGTGCCGTTGACGGTAGCGCCGTTGGTCACGTCCATGCATTTGCCGAGCACGCGCAGCGTTCCGTTGCCGCTGTTCCAGGTCCAACTCTGCGCGTTGGTCCCGTTGCAAGCAAAGATCTGGATTGCGTTGCCGTTGGCGGTAACGGCATTGGCGTCATCGATGCACTTGCTGGCGATGCCGCGGATCGGGCCAGCGCCACGATATCTGGCTTTGACCACGGAAGGCGTATCGAGGTTATAGCCGGCATTGATCGACTGAGCAAGGCGAAGGTATTGGCCCTCGGCCCAGTTGAGGGGAGCGGCGCTGCCCGTCGGCCGTCCGATGGTGAAACAAGAGATGTCCATACGATCCCAGACCTGCTCCGGCACGAAGTAGCCGTCGTTGGCTGCATCGGCCATGGCCTGGAGGTAGAGGGCGGCCGAGCGCCCGTTGGCGAGCTCATATTCGCCGCGCTCTCCCGAAAGCACGGGCCAAAGCCGTCCGAAGCGGTTGGCGCCGTTGGCTGGCCAGCCCGAGCAGCCGTTGTTGCTTTCGCCATAATTGTCGTGCTCGTAGCGATGGAAATAAACGTCGCCGTTTTGCATCGTGACTTGCACCGGTGAATTGCCATCGAAGGCCGCTGCAGTCGGCGCAAGCGAGGCAGAGACGTTGGCGTCCGCGGGCTGGAGCTCGCCGAGACGAACCGAATCGAGGAAACCGAAGTCGACGATATCGTGGGCGTAGAAGAGGCCTTCGTTGAACTGGATCTGGCTCATGTCGTTGGGATTGGAGGTTGGATCGATGCGCTCGTAGTATTGGCCGCCGCCCCAGTAGCCGACTGCTGTAAACGTCCAGACGGGAAGGTTTCCGAGCCAGGAGTCCGCCGTCGATTCCCAAATTGAAGCGCTGGTCGGGTCGCCGTTCTGGCGCGCGATGTCCGCCGCCGCAACGAGGCCGGCAATCTCCGCGGCGATGGAAGAAGGCGACCTGCCGTATTGCTCCTCCCAGCGCTCCGTGGTAACGGGTCCGAGGTTCTGGAAGTGATTTGCGGCGGTTTTGATTTTCTGGTACGTGGCGCTGTCGGTGAGGCCCGTTATCCAGGCGAGCACGATGGCGAAGGCTTCCTCATCGAACTGCTCACAACAGCCGAGAAGCTGCGGCATCGCCGTGCTGCTGCCGCTTACCGGGCTGTACCGCGGGAATGCACCCGCGAGATAAATCGGACTCTTCCCGGTGGCGACGCCGATGTATTGACTGTTCCATAAGAACTGCGCCATGCGGAGGGCCTGCGCAGAATCGCCCGTGGCGATTAGACCCATGGCCTGCTGGTACAGGTCGCGCCCCCAGACGCGGTGATAGCCGTCGTTGAGGTTGTCGCCATTGACGTAGTCGCCCCACGGCGTGGCAAATCCCGCGATACTGGCGCCGCGAAACGTTTTGTCTTCCGCCGCGTGCAAGGCCATGGCCGCGACGTAGTAGACGCTGCTGCGCTGTGTGTTGTTCGCCACGCTGGCGGGCGCCGGGCGCAGACTCTTGACGTAGCCCTCCCAGCCTCCGCTATAGGGCGTGATGCCGCGATAGGCAGCTTCGCGATCGGTGAATCCGGAAGCAAGCGATGCATTGGCGGCGGCCTCGGCCGAGGCCGCGTCGCTCCCATAACCGAGCGCAACGGTGAACGTCGTATCCGCTCCCAGACCACCGATCTTTCCGCACTCGACAATGTTGCCGTTGCTCGCCACGCTGTCGAACTGCTGCGCGAGCGTCTTATTGTTCATCACGTCCTGATAACAATCGCTGGCCGCGCCGGAGTAGCCAACCTCGTGCACGATGAAGCCGTTGGGGCTGGCCACCTTGAGTGCCGAAACGATAGTCAGCGTTGAGCCGAACAGGTTCCCGCTTCCGCTTGCGATCAGAGCTGAATTCGTGGGGTCCCACCAGGCGTTATTGTTGGCGCCTCCACCCGCCATGGAAGCGTTCTCGAGCAGGTAAAGCTGGTAGGAGCCGCCATCCAGGGACTTAAAACGCGTGCGGATCAGCAGCGTGTTCTGGTCGGGGTCCGTGATGTAGGAGTTCGTAATCTTGTACTTGGGCGGGTTGCGCGTGTCGGTGTTGGTGATGGTGTACTCGAGCGCCATTTCGTCCGGCATCGAGACCGCGTGGCTGGTGGAGTCACGCTCCAGGTCCACGAACGTGGCTCCATCCGTGATGATGTACTGCATGTCTTGCATGTTAGGGACATCGAGGCGCGGATAGAACACTTCGGTGGTAATGCCTTTGGCGACGGTGAACCAGACCTGGCTCGTGGTATTCGCCGAAGTGCCGACCGCCAGCTTGTTGCCCGTGGTCCAGGCGGCGGCAACGCCAGGACCATCGCTCGCGGCGCCCCCGGTCTGTGACTGGACCGGAGACACGATCAAGGTGAGCGCCACGGCGAAGACGATTCCATGGGTGAGGATACTACGCGGCGCGGGTATTCGCTCGAAACGATTCACGAGTGCCTCCCTTTAGATCTGGAGTACTCTATTAAGCCGAGTATAGCGGCAAACCGCGCGAGGAGTGCGCAAAAAGAATGCACTGCTCGCTGTACTACCTCTCAGTGCATCCGCTGTCCGGGTCGTTGCACCTGCAGAACGGGCCCGACAGGAGGGGCCATTGATGAAACTGACCTATTGGATTCTGATTGCAGCCGTGTGATGAGCAGCATTAGACCTCTCGGTGGTGTCCAAATGACGGGCTAGCCGGTAGTTATTCCGGTCCAGAAGTCCGCTTCTGGGAAATCCGAAACTCTACTGGCGCTTTCCATTAACTGGCGGCATACATCAGAAACCGTTCGATCAACTTTACATTCCTTTCGATGGGTTCGTGCTGTCCGGCCTCCCAGTCTCGCAAGGTACTAGGGTCTATTCCGAGCGAACCGGCCAACTCTCGCTGCGACATCCCCAGCATCTTCCTAGTGGCAGCGAGCCGGTCACGAAGCGTTTGGGCCGGAGGAAACGGGTAGTATTCCAAAAAACGGAGGATGGCAGGGAAGAATCGAATTGAGGGGAGGGATTTGTTGCCTTCCCAGTTGTGAATAGTGGTTTCGTCAACGCCGATTTGCTGTGCAACCTGCGATTGGAAGAGATCCAGGTCGAGACGACGGCTGCGGATGTGGTCGCCTAAGGTGTTGAGCTGCTTGGGGTAAAGGGAGGACTTAGGTTTGGAGGCTCTCAGCTCGGCATGGCAAAAAGGCAACGCAGGGATGAGATCAGAGGACTGCGAGGACTATGAAGAATGCATGAATCTCGAACTCAGCTCCGGAGGATTTGTTCCAGTGGCCGACGCTCGACCAAAACATTTTCCTTCGTCTCCCACAACCCCGTTTGTGGATAGTTTCCGTGTTATCGACCAATCGCCGAGTGACGATCCGATTCTGGCATTGTGAGTAATATGGCGATATTTCGCCAACAAATCGCTACGTCTTCCAACCTTCTAGCGGGCAAGTATTACGTCAAGCGCACATCATTGCGGGCATTTCTGAAAATTCGGGAACACAGATTTGAGTTTCTTTTCATCGAAGCCGTTGCTTTTAGCCTGTCGGGAAGACTGTAGTCCGCTTTGTAAGGTTCGCGGCTGAATTCAGAATTCAGAGTTCGCGCAGGGCAACTGCAATCCGGGCGCTGGCCGCGCGAATTGCCGGCGGAACGCCGCCCGCCAATCCCATGAAGAGCGCAAAAATCATCCCTCCTGCCAAAAGCAGCGGCGTCACGCGAAACGCAAACGCCAGATGAGAGAAGGTTTGCCAGTTCATCGTCCCGCTGGTCATGCCGTTCAGCGGCAGTACGCAAATACACCCAACCACTCCGCCGACAAACGCGATGCAGAGCGACTCAAAAACGAAAGACATCACCACGCTGCCCGTGCCGAAACCCAGGGCGCGCATGGTGGCAACTTCGCGCGAGCGTTCCGCTACCGCCGAATACATGGTGTTAAGCGCCCCCAGCACGGCCCCCACGCCCATGACCAGGGCAACCATGGTACCGAGCACCTCGATGAGCGTCGTGATGGTGCGCGATTGCTTTTCATAGTAATCGAGTTCCCGGCTGGCCTGGAGCGTGACCCGAGGATCGGAAGTAAGCTTGTCCTTGAAGCTGGTGAACGCCTCGGGCGAAGTGAGCCGGGCGGTGACGGATTGAAAGATATTCGGCGGCCTCTTGTAGACCGCATCGAGAACGGTGGAGTCGCACCAAATTTCCGAGTCGAAGGCGCTGCCGCCGGCGTCGAAAACGCCCGCCACCGTCCACTCGCCTCCGCCGAACCTCACCTTGCTTCCCATCTCGAAGCCGGAGTAAGTGCCGGCCACATTGCGTCCCACCACCAATTCGTTCAGCCCCGGCTGAAAAAAACGGCCTGAGACTATCTTGATCGAGTCGCGCACTTCGAGGGCTTTGGGCGAAACGCCGCGCACCTGAACGTTGGCATCGGTACCGGTTGTCTTCAAAGGAAAGGCGGCGATCACCACCACTTCGGGGCTCACCAGAGGGCCCGATGCGTCGCGTGCCACCCCCGGCGCATCCTCTACTACATGCACCTGGTCAAGGTTGATGCCGCTCATCATTTCCGAGGTGGCGCCGCCGCGCATCACAATAGCATTGCGCGGCGAACCCGACGAAACCAGGGTCATCTTGAAACCTCTGGCCATCGCCAACACGGCCACAAACACACCCACCGTGCCCGCAATACCCAGCACAGCAACCACGGTCGAGGTCCAGCGAACGCGCAAGCTGTTCAAGTTGTAACTCAGCGGGATTGCCATGTTCACACCCTCCGCAGCGCATCTACTACGTTGAGATTCATTGCAGAAAGGGCAGGCAGCAATCCAGCCACCACGCCCACTGCCACGGTCATGGTAAAGCCACTTATGACGGTTGGCGCCGATAAGTAGAAGAACGGCAACATGCCGCGGGTGGGATCGCCATGGAGCGTAAGCAACTTCGCCGCCCCGAGACCCAAACCTCCTCCGATGGCCGCGATCAGCACCGACTCGGCCAGCACCAGGACGAGGACGAAAACATCGGAGAATCCGACCGCTTTCAACACCGCGAGATCGCGCACACGCTCGCGCACCGCGATGGCCATGGTGTTGCCGGTGACCAGCAGCAACGTGAAAAACACCACCGCGCCGATGCTCAGGATCAGCAACTGGATGTTACCCGCCTGCTTCGCCCACGAAGCCGCAAACGCTTTTTCGGTGTCCGTTTTCGTTTCCCAGGGAGAATTGGAGAAAGTCTCGTCGATCTCCTTGGACACCCTCACCGAGTCGTTTGGGTTGGCCACTTTGACCGAGTACCAGCCCACCAGGCCCTTCCAGTATGCGATTTTCGCGCTCCTCCAGATATTTGTAGTGGAACCAGAACTGGGTTGTGTCGTCCTGCACCTGCTTGCCTTGATAAATGCCGCGGATGTTGAACTCCCACGTCCCTTGAAAAATTGTCCCTTTGAGAGGAATGCGGTCGCCGACCTTCCAGTGGAAGCGCTTGGCCAAGTCCGCGCCCACGACCGCGCCCTCGCGGTCGCTCATATAGGCCTGCCACTGATCGTCGGGCACGACGTACTCGGGAAACACGGAGCGAAAATCGTCGTCATCGATGACGAATTGCGGGAAAAAATTGCGCTCGTCCTGGTACACGCCTCCGAACCAATTCGCGTGCGAAACCGCTTTGACTCCGGGGATGCGCAACAGGCGCTCGGTGTAGGAAATCGGCAGCGGCTGAATGATCGACACCTTGTTCATGACCATCAAGCGGTCCGCGCCCGCCACCTCCACTCCCTGATTGAAGGCGCCGCGGACCACCGCCAGCAGACCGAACAGGAACAGCGCCACCGCAAACGACCCAATGGTCAGCACGGTGCGGATCTTCTTGCGCAACAGATTGGCGAGAATCAGCGCGGAAGTATTTCATGAACGCGCCTCAGCCCTGTCGCCCGCTTTCTGGCCCTCGACCAGCACGCCCTTATTCAGGTGCAGCACCACTGAGCGCGCTCGGCGGCGCACGGGATCGTGGGTGACCAGGAGCACGGTTTTCTTGTGCTCGCCGACCAGCCGGGCGATGAGATCCATGATTTCGTCGGCGCTTTTGCGGTCGAGGTCGCCGGTCGGCTCGTCGCACAGCAGGAAGGTGGGATCGGCGACGATGGCGCGCGCGATGGCCACGCGCTGCTCCTGGCCGCCCGAGAGCTGGCGCGGATAGTGGTGCATGCGGTCCTCAGTCCCACCACTTCCAGCGCGGTCTCGACGTGCCGGCGGCGCTCGGCCTTCGAGAGCTTGGTCAGGAGCAGCGGCAGCTCCACGTTCTGAAACGCGGTCAGCACCGGGATGAGGTTGTACATCTGGAAGATAAATCCGACGTGCCGGGCGCGCCATGCGGTGAGCTTGCCTGCCCGACAAGTGCGTGATCTCGTCGCCCGCCACCGTGATGGTGCCGGCCGTGGGCAGATCGATGCCCGCCCAGCAGGTTCAGCAGCGTGGTCTTGCCCGAGCCGCTGGGGCCCATGAACGCCACGAAATCGCCCGCGTCCACGTCGAGGTTCAGGCCCTGCAGCACGTGGATTTCCTCGCTGCCGCGCTGGTACTTCTTGTCCAGCCCGCGCACGCGCACCAGACTGGAGCCGTTGCCACGACCATCAACTCTGACCATGACCTCTCCTTCGCAATCTTGTACTCGGAAACAATAGCCGGGGGCTCGGCAGACGTGCTTGCAATCTACTTCATTCGATGTTTCATGCTATGGACGAACAGGGCGCTTCCAAACCCGCACCCTTTCAAACCCAAATCCAGCAAGCGGCGTTCTTATCGCTTGAGCTTCACGCGAGCGCCGTCGCTGAGCCCGTCAAATCCGCCGACTACGACCTGGTCACCGTCCGCGAGCCCTGCGACGATTTCCCGGTCGCTGCCCCGCGCGTCTCCGGCACTGACCGCGCGCCGTTCCACCCGGCCGTCACGATAGACATATACCATGCTATTGCCGTTCTCGTTCCGCACGGCGCCTTGCGGGACCAGCAACCTCGCTGCGCCGGCTTGCGCCGCCTTCGGTTCATCGCCGAGGAACGTGACCTTCACGCCCATGTCGGGGAGAATTCGCGGGTCGAGTTTGTCGAACGAGATGCGCACCTTCACCGTCGCCTTCTGCCGGTCGGCGGTGGGGATCACGGTGCGGACCTTGGCGGGAATCTTCCAGTCGGGGTAGGCGTCGAGCATGGCCGTGACCGGCATGGCTGCGGTGACGCGCGCGATGTAGGACTCATTCACGTCCACCTCGATCTCAAGCGACTGCATGTCCACCACCGTTGCGATGCCAGTGCGGGTGAAACCGCCGCCGGCGGAGATGGGCGAGACCATCTCCCCTACCTGCGCGTCTTTGGAAACAACGATGCCCGTAAACGGTGAGCGCACGGTGCAATTGTCGAGGTCCTGTTGCGCCACGCGAACGCGTTCTTCCGCCGCTTGCGTCTGCTCCTCGGTGAGCGTGATCTTGGCTCGCAAGCTGTCGGCAGCCGTGCGCGCGAAGTCAAGCGCCTGCTGGCTGCTCACCCCTTGTTTCTCCAACGCTTCGGTGCGGCGCAGCTCCCGATCAGCATTTTCAAGCTGCACTTGCAGGTCCTTCAGGGCTGCGGCCGCGGCGTCGCGGTCCGCCTTGGCGGAATTCAGCCGGACTCGCGCGTCCGAATCGTCCAGTGTGGCCAGCACCTGTCCCTCTTTAACATGCAGCCCTTCGTCGGCGATCATCTGCGTCACGCGGCCGGTAATTTTTGCGGCGACAGTGGCTCGGCGGCGCGGGGTCACGTAACCGCTGGCATTGAGCAGGATTTCTCTGGCTTCAGCCTCGGCGTGCGCCGGCGCCACTTCGACCGCGGGAGTTTCTCCTTTGAATGCAATGACAGCGCCGAAAACAACCAGCAACGCCACAATGGCTGCCGCGAACCAGCGCAGCCACTTGGGACCGCCACGTTTGCGCGCGCCCTCGTCAATCCTCAGCGCCGACAAGTCGCGGCCCGTTGTGGTCCCCATACCCGCATGCCTCCAAAACTGTTTCTGTCCAAACCACCGTCCGCCCTGAACATTCTGCCCTGAACCCTGAAGATTTTGCCAACGACGACCACTCAACCACCACTAATTTATCTGAATCAGAAGAATAAAGGGCGGCTGTTTCATATAGCAAGCGCCTATTGCGCCGCTACGTTTGTCGCTGATTGCGGATCGCATTGCAGCAGGCGTCGGCCGGGGACTTCCAGGAAGCCCGACGTTAGCCACACGGTCAGTAAGCGGGTTCTTTTTGGATGACGGGCAAACCGGAAATCATTCTCGGTCCAGAAGTCCGCTTCTGGGAAATCCGAAACTCTACTGGCGCTTTCCATTAACTGGCGGCATACATCAGAAACCGTTCGATCAACTTTACGTTCCTTCCGATGGGTTCGTGCTGTCCGGCTTCCCATCCTTGCAAGGTTCCAGGGTCTACCCCGAGTGACTTAGCCAAATTCCGTTGCGACAACCCCAGCGCCTTTCTGACGGCAGCGAGCCGCTCAGGAAGTGTCTGGGGCGGAGGAAAAGGGTTATATCCCAGAAAACGGAGGATGGCAGGAATGAATCGTATTGCTGGGAGGGATTTGTTGCCTTCCCAGTTGTTTATGGTCATGGCGTTAACGCCGATTTGCTCCGCAACCTGTGATTGGAAGAGGCCAAGGTCCAAACGGCGGCTGCGGATGTGGTCGCCTAACATATTGAGCTGCTTGGGGTAATGAGAAGACTTGGGTTTTGAAGCTCTCAGCTCGGCATGGCAGAAAGGCAACGCAGGGATGCCCCTGCGGGTTTCACAACGACCGCACCCGCGAGTGCCACTGCACGCCGCCCATGATCCAGCGTTACATTTCGAAAATCTCGGGGCCGCTGCTCGACCGCATTGACATCCACATTGACGTCCCGGCGGTGAACTACAAAGAAATGCGCAGCACCACGGAGCCGGAAAATTCCGCCAAGATTCTCGCGCGCGTGGTCCGCGCCCGCGAAATCCAACTGGCGCGCTTTTCTTCCGGACTGAAAAGACTCTACTGCAACGCGCAAATGCCGCCGCAGGCCATTCGCAAGTTTTGCGAGCTCTCCGCCGACTGCGAGCGCCTGCTGGAACGCGCGATGGCGCAGCAAGGACTCAGCGCCCGCGCCCATGACCGCATCCTGAAAGTCGCGCGCACAATTGCCGACCTCGATGACATTCCGCAGCTCGAACCCAAACACATCGCCGAGGCGATCCAGTACCGAACGCTGGATCGGACGTACTGGGCGTGATGCAATCGCACGAGGACGATCTACCGCACCACGAATTTCATCTAGTGGTAGTGCAAACCCTCGCACGAAAACTTCGCTCTAGCGAGCTGTTCTCAACTAGATAGTTTCAACTCGCGAATCGCTTCTCCAGCGCCGCTGAGGTCGGCGAGCCGCATCTCGGAATACTTGCGAGATAGAATCACACCTGGCGCGCCAGCGCGGAAAGCCGCCAAAACTGCTTCCTTAACGCTTTGCGGCGTACACTTGCTGTTATTCGGCTCGGTCGGGATATCGATATCAATGCCTGGCCAGATCAGAGTGCTCGCGCCAGCAACACCCTGCAGCGCGCGTTTCGTCTCGCGGTAGACGTAATCAGCCGAAAGCCCTGTGTGAGGAATCTGATCATAGCTGCGCTCCTTAAATCCATCACTGCATAGTTAAAATCGATCAGGCTTTGTTTCGAGAGATCTCCATAAAGTGTCGAGCCGATATTGTCTGCATACAGCGCCATCCGTTCGCCGCCAGCAATTGTTGTACATAACGATCTTTATGAAATCCGAATAATTCGAGAGTTCATGAAGGTCCTGTTCCGCGCGGTAGATCGGATTGAAGGAATTGTTGTGCCAGATGTGCCAACCTACCGGCACCGCCGGTTTCGCTGTCTTTACCGTTTTGTATATTGCGGCGTAGGTCTCGCGAAGGCTGTCAGTCCAGAGCATTTCCCAGGCGGCTAGTTCGGGATACCGCAATAGGAGCCGCCAGAATTGAACGTAGTAGCCGTCCACGGGACGTTTGCCACTCCGCGCCGAGCGAACGAATTTTTCCAACTCCAGAAATCCCTGCCTGGCGCGCTCCACATTGATGCCGCGGTCTTTCGCTTTGCTCTGACAAAACCCGCAGAAGCAAGTTACGTTACCAGGATCGACCGGCGGTACGTCATGCGTGGCTCCCAAGCCGTCCGAAAGCGCACCCTGCCGCTCGGATCCCCACATAATTCCGTCGATGTCATAGGAATGGGCATAGTCCTCGACCAGACCGGTCAGGAAATTCCGGTAGTCCGGATTGTTGACGCACAGCGTCTCGGCATTCCGCCCATAAAGATCTCGCTCCTGCAGTTTCTCGATGTTCGGCAAGTCGGTGCGAAACACGTCCTCAAGCCAGCAGATGACCTTCATGCCGCGCTTTTTAGCGGCAGGGAGCACTTCGGCCAGGATATCCAGGTCGCCGTGGTCGGGCGCACGAGTGTCCTTGAGAACCGTGTTTTTGTAGTACTGGGGATGAGGGGTGGCGAAATTCCCGCCGTGAAAATTAAGATCGTACTCCTGCTTGCCGTGATCGGGCAGCGGCTGGCCGGGAATCTGCCTTCCGGCGATACCTCGACCGTAGGTGAATACCGCAAGAAACAGCGTATTCACGCAGGCACGTTGCTGAAGCACATCAAGGACTTTCTCGGTACCTTCATCCACAAACGAAACTGCTCCGACTTGGATGCCGATCATTTTGGAGGAGACAGCAGTATGTCCTGAAGTTGGCATGGCCAAGGCGGCGCTGGCTCCAGCGGCGATCCTCAGGAATTCGCGGCGATCCACGTCCAATTTCAACATGGATTACTCTTATTTTCTTTGGTAGCAGCCGATGTCTATGTTTCCGGATTTGACTCGCGGTGAGCCTTCAAGATCCAGTTCTCCCACCGGCACTCCGTCAGTCGTGCCAGCAGCGATGGCGGGAGAATCCGATTGCAGATGAAAGTCCTTCGTGGCAGCATCCACAAAATGCGGATCCAGAAAACGGGAATGACGGTCATTCCCCGTTGACTGAACATATTTGTCGAATCCTGTCACGCCCGCAGAAGACGCTCCCCACGTGCTCGCCTTTGATCCGGAAGCACAGTAATAAAGGTTGTGATCGATAGTGGCGGGGGGGTGGTTGGTTTCGACCTGAGATTTGTTCACCGTCATAAGGCAGCGTGGCCCTGCATATACGATGTTGTCCTCAAAAATATTGTCCTTCATGTTCCACTGCATCTGGAACTCACCGGACCCCGTTGCCGACGTATCGTTGTCGTAGAGTGTGTTGTTGACTACCGTGCAGTGATCGGTGCGTCCTCGCTCAGGCGCATAACCTCCGATGGAAACACCCGCGGTATTGCAGTGATAGATAAGGTTATTCCGCGCGGTGACGTAACTGGTGGCGCGGTCCTTGTGCTCACTGGCAAGCTCGATTCCGAAGTCCACATCATGCATGACGTTCTGTTCGATCAGGATTCTGGTGCCGCCGTCCACGTAAATGCCATCCGAGTTTTCTTCGTCACGGTATGCCGGATTGCCGCGCGATGTAATGTTGTAAACCAAATTGCCGCTTACTACTCCGTCGCGGGCCTGGTCAACGGCAGGGTCGGGTGCCGTGCGCTCGAAACCGATGACGTCGATTCCGATGTTGTTGTTGTCGTGAACAATATTGTGAGTAATGCGGAAGTTCGTGACGTTCCCGTTCACTACCAACGACTCGCTCGAACCGGTTTTGAGGTGATGCACCTCATTGCCGTCAATAACCAGTTCACTGATTGGAGTCTTGGCATCGGTACCGTATACAGCAATGCCAAACCCGTTGCCGCCTCGTCCCGGAGCATCACGGCCGCCAAAATTCTGCTCAATATGATGAACGTTGTTTTTCAGCAGTTCTATATGGGAGCCGCTCCCCATGACGCTTATGCCCAATGGAGCGAGCCGATGTTCGGCGGTGCGGAAGTTCCGAATTTCAAAGCCCTCGATTCGCACGTAACTCTTGTTGTGAATGGTAAGTATGCCGCTTCTGCCATTGGGAACGAAATGCTCTGCGTCCAGGACCGCCGTCTCGCCTGGATAGCTTCTAAAAGTAATGAAACCATCCGTCGCGTTGCCGGATGCGTTGATGCTCACGAGCTCTTCGTAGATTCCACCCCGCACGTTGACGGTACTGCCCGCGCGCGCGGTGTCTGCGGCATGTTGAACGGTGCGCCAAGGTGCCGTTTGGGTGCCGGGATTCGAATCATTCCCAGTCGCCGACACGTAGAAGGAGGAGTTGGGCTGGCTAAATGCTCCTGAGACGCACACAAATAACATAAAAAGGGTTGAAAATTTCATGTTTATCACTCCCTAATAGCTTGTAAACACTGTTTCACGCTTACTGTGTGGAGGTTAATGCACCCACTAACTCAATGCTCAATAGCCCATAAACGCGCACTTCATCCACATTGACAACCAGGCTTTGTCGGCCTCGACTATCGAACCGTTCCTTTTATATCTTTTTCTTTCCTTTGTCCAGTGTAAAAATCGAAAAATTTTCAAAAACGAAATCCTAACGATCCCACGCAATAGAATAGACTTCTGGACCTGCCCATAAGATTTCAGCGTATGCATATAGAGGATTTTTCCCATGATGTTCGTTTGGGGATCCTCGTCGCCCCCTCGCCGAGATGAGGGCCATTCGTCGACTGGATATGTGGACGGCGCAGGTATTACGAATATTTCTTATTGTTTCGTTTATTTCGACTCTGAGGTATGATCTCTGGCATCGCATGCCAGTTGTCGAATTTCGCCATTGCAGGAGTGCCAATGGATCGACGCAGCTTTTTGAAGTCCGCCACCGCCACAGGACTCACAGTTGGCTTGTGCAAGGCCACCGCCAACGCTTACATTCCTGAACACAACTGGGACAAATACGATTGGGGATCGGGGCCTCCGGTACTCGACCGGCTTTATCAGGGCCCGTTCCCACAGTATGGTCCCGGTGCGGTTGTTCCCGAAAGCGATGTCACGATGGTCACTTCGCCATCCAGGGACATCGTCAGCAATTATGGCATGGGCCTCATGGTCTATGCCTCCGACGACACCGGACCACTTCATGTTCCCGGTCAAACGCTGGAACGGACGCTCGAAGATCTGATCAAGCTGCCCTTCGCGCAGAAAATCTACATCCGCCCCAACTGGCGTGATGTCCAGAAACAGCCTGGACGCCTCGATTTCCCGGAGTGGTGGAAGATCACGTTCGATCTGGCTCGCAGCTACGACAAGCGCATCGGTTTCCGAGTCATGTTGGAGAATCCCGACTTTCCCGATCCGGGTATGCCGGATTTTCTCCTTAACAAGGTTCCCTACGTAAAGCTCAAAGGGGAGTGGAAGGGCAACCCCGCGGAAATGCGCTACCGGAAAGATAACCGCGTGCCGCGTTACGATCACCCGGCGTATCAAGCAGCGTTTCGCGAGTTAAATGGGCTGCTGGCCGCCGAACTCAACGGTCATCCCCAGGTTGAATTCATGGACACGATGATGTACGGTTTTTGGGGCGAAGGGCATACATGGCCGTTTGAGGGCAATCCTTTCCCAAGCCAGTTGGTTGCGGAACAGACCTGGGCGGCAATGTTCGAGATACAGCTCGAACACTGGACCAAAGTCCCGCTGGCCACGAACACGCAGCCCGACTTCAGTTACGTCGGCAATTCCGACCTGCTGGATCGCACGATGCGTACTGGCAACTGGCTGCGTACCGACACGATCTTCATTGAGAACACTCAGATCGAGACGCTGAGCTACCGTCCACCCTGGGCCGCGGCGATCTGTGAGGTTGGTTTCACCACCGGCGATCCGCAGGAACTTCGCACCGACGAAGATGGGATTACTTACAACGAGCAAATCATTTCCCACGCGGTTGATGTCGGTGTCAACTATCTATCGCTTTGGAGTTGGCACACCCAGTCCGCCGGCAACATTTTGAGCTACTACGACAAGTTCCCGGGGCCGATCGACGAGATGGCCCGCCAGATCGGCTACCGCATCCGCCCGTCGTTTATTTGGACGTTCGAGCGGGACGGAGTTACCGGTCTGGTGTTGGGACTGGCAAACGACGGAATCACGCCTGTTCCTGGAGTGCTTCGCCTGAGCGTGTTGAGTGAAGACAACAAGATCAATGCATCCGGCTGCATCGATCCTGGATATCCGAAGCCGACGGGCGTTCATCAAACCATGCTGATGCTGCCCGCAGGCACCCAATGGGAGGGTCTACGGCTGAAAGCTGAACTCGAGGTCAAGGGCGTACGCTACCCAGTTCGTTGGGCGTGCCGGCAGAAGCTCAATTCCGATGGCTCATTGACACTGCGCCACAATTACAATCCGGAGCAGCCGTTGGTGTAGACGCGCAGCCTGACAGCGGATCTCCTGAGTTTGCTCGTTATTGATCGTGAGCGTTTCGCCCGCGAAAATCAAGCCATTGGCAAGGCCACGCTCCTGCGAGGGAACCACTGCGAACGAATTTATTGCAGGCTGGGTAGATGATGGCTTCGCCTGCACTTAGTAGCAGGCGAATAAGAATAACGGCTTACCGATAGAAGTGACCACGCTCGGCGCTTCGATGCGTGCCATCATGCGATAACTCCCGGTTGGTCGGCCAACCCGAAGCCATCCCGCTTCCACGGCGGGATTCGTCCCGTGAAGCCGGCTTCTGGGAAGTGACGCGGATTCGCGGCGTTGTCCGGCCTGATTACGGGCCACTCGGGAACAAATTCACATTTTACAATTTTCGATTACCGGAAAGTGTTCGTTTGTGAGGCTCGATATCGGAATAACTTTAGGCACTCCAATTTCAAAAAACTGTCGAAGACCGGAATGTGAAGGCCGCCCTTTTCAAGGACGAATTTGCACGAAATGAGACAGGCTCGCCATTTGAATTCCTCGGTACCGTGCTTCTTGCCGTAGGCGGTGATGTCTTCCTGAGAAACGCCAAACACCACGGCTCCTATTCTCGACCAGACGCAGGCACCCGCACACATAGCACAAGGTTCGTGTGTAGAATACAACACGAAATCCGTTAGATACCGGCCATAGCCGGAGGAGACATATTTCAATGTTTCAAGCTCCACGTGCTTGATAGATGAACCCGAAGTTTTTACCCGGTTGCCGGCAGATGCGATGACTACTTCCCGATTCCCAATGAGGCGCGTGATGACCGCGCCGATGGCATAGTCGCCCCGGTCGCGGGCGCGCTTTGCCTCCGCGATCGCAAGCTGCATGAATTTTTTCTTCGGTTTGTAGTTTGGAGGAATCATTATCCTACGCTCCTCGTCTTTGTGGACCGGCCTGGCCGCGGGCGTCCCGGAATTGCGCGACCGTATCACATCCGTAGACATTGCCTCTCCCCTTCCTCTCTCTGCTATCAGGGTTTCCCGTCTGGGCCGGGAATCCTCTGCATTCTATACCCGTTTCGACGCCGGGTCGTCTCTCGCGGTCTCATTACTCTCTGGCGCGCCGTTCCATTCATGCTTGGCTGAATTGATTCCCGCTCGCGTAGGTATTCAGCACTGAACTCATGGAAGTGAGGGCCCGATTCCGGACGGATGACGGGCCACTCGTTCAGCATCGTCCGAACTGCACCGAGGCGTCGAGGTTGCCACAAACGCCCTCACCCGAAGCGAATCGTTGCGCGTCGCCTCTATTACCTTGAATCTCTTCAGGTATATCATTCAAGAACGCGAGGCTCAGGCACCCAACCGGTGCTCAGTTTCCCTCAGCATTCCTCCGATGACGAGGTTGTCGCATGGCTCAGGTTACGAAGCTAAATGTGAATGGAAGCCTCCGCACCATTGAGGCGGATGCGGACATTAGTCTGCTCAGCGTGTTGCGCGATCAACTTGATCTGACGGGAAGCAAGTACGGCTGTGGAGAAGGCCAGTGCGGTGCCTGTACGGTACTGATCGATGGCAGCCCCCGCCGCTCATGCATTACCCCGGTGGGCGCCGTGGGTCAGAAACAAATCACGACGATTGAAGGCCTCGCCCAGGGTGACCATTTGCATCCGTTGCAAGAGGCCTTCCTTGAAGAGGCAGCGATGCAATGCGCCTACTGCACGTCCGGAATGATCATGACGGCCGTTGCGCTCCTGCGCGCGAACCCCAACCCATCCGCGGCCGACATCTCGCATTCCATGGAGGGCAACATATGCCGCTGTGGAACCCATCCACGTATCGTGGCTGCGATCCAAAAGGCGGCGAAGGCCATGAATCATTCCATGAAGGAGTCGGGCCAATGAGCCGCAACTCAGATTTCCAAGTTCCGCTGGAACCCGAACGCTACGAACTCACCGCGCCGCCAGCGTACCGCTTCGAAGTTGATCGGCGCGAATTCTTCAAATTCCTCGGCGCCGGCATTTTGATTGTCGGTGTTCTGAAGAACGCGCACGCATCCCAGGAATCCGGTGCCGTCAGGCGGCCTGACGAATCGCTCCCCAAGGAAATCGGAGCTTGGCTGCACATTGGAGAGAACGGTGTAGTGACGGTCTATACGGGCAAGGTGGAGGTCGGGCAGAACATCCGCACGTCTCTCAGCCAGTGCGTCGCCGAAGAACTGCATGTCCCTGTGAGCAGAATTCAAATGGTTATGGGCGATACACAGCTTACTCCGTTCGACATGGGGACCTTCGGCAGCCGCACCACCCCCACGATGAGTCCACAACTGAGGAAAGTTGCTGCAGCCGCTCGCGATCTGCTGATTGGTTTGGCGGCAACCGAGTGGCAGATCGATCGCAAACGCCTGGTCGCCGCTAACGGCGCAGTCACCGATCCAGGGACAAAACGATCTCTTGCATACGCAGCCCTTGTGAAGGGACAACAGCTCACCCAAACTATATCTACGGAAGAGCCCCTCATTCCTGCGACTCTGTGGACGGTTCAAGGTCAATCATTGCCTAAGGTTGATGGACGAGAGTTTGTCACGGGGAAGCATCGGTATCCGTCCGACCAGAAATTGCCGGAAATGCTCCACGGCAAGATTCTACGGCCAACGTCTTTCGGAGCGACTCTTGTTTCCATTGACACGCACGAAGCTGAACAAATTCCGGCGGTCACCGTTGTCCACGATGGCAATTTTGTCGGAGTGGTGGCGCCGAGCGCAGAAATTGCTTCTCGCGCTGTCAAAGCCATTCGCGCGGAGTGGAATAGCGAACCGCAACCGTCGAACAAGGAGCTGTTTGAATATTTGAGAAAGAATGGGACCGAAGACAAGGACCCAACAGAAGACGCTTTCCGCTACAAAGCAGGCGCGCTGGAGAAAGCGCTGGCTTCTGCCGATCATCGCCTGCAACAGACTTATACCGTCTCCTATATCGCCCATGCGCCCCTGGAACCTCGCGCCGCGCTGGCGCAATGGTCGGGTGACAACTTGACGGTGTGGACGGGCACGCAGCGCCCTTTCGGAGTGCGGAGAGAGCTAGCTGAGGCGTTTCGGATTCCAGAAGAACGGGTCCGGGTACTGATGCCGGACGCCGGGGCAGGTTACGGAGGCAAGCACACCGGCGAAGCGGCGATTGAAGCGGCGCGACTGGCGCGGGCTGCGCAGCGGCCGGTCAAGCTGGTGTGGACCCGCGAAGAAGAATTCACCTGGGCGTATTTCCGTCCGTCCGGCGTCATGGACGTTACCGGCGGCCTTCGCAACGACGGTCGTATCGTAGCCTGGGAGTTTCATAACTACAATTCCGGTGAGGCCGGAATCCAGACTTACTACGATATTGCGAACCAGAAAATTGAATTTCATCCCACCCGTTCTCCATTGCGGCAGGGGTCGTACCGCGCCCTGGCGGCCACAGCGAATCACTTCGTCCGCGAGTCCTTCATGGATGAACTGGCTCACCAGGTGAACATGGATCCGTTGGATTTCCGCCTGAAAAATCTGAAGAACGAGCGGCTTCGCGCCGTTTTTGAAGCAGCCGCAAAGAAGTTCGGCTGGGGACGGGCGAAGGCCGGGAACCATGGCTTCGGAATGGGCGGAGGATTCGAGAAGTCTGGAAACATCGCGACCTGCGCCGAGGTCGCGGTCGATCGAAAGGCCGGCGAAGTCAAGGTGCTGCGAGTGGTCTCGGCTTTCGAATGTGGCGCCATCGTCAACCCCGACAACCTGCGCAATCAGATTGCAGGCGCAAACATCATGGGACTGGGCGGAGCGCTTTTCGAGGCCATCGAGTTCGAAGACGGACGTGTCCTCAACGGGCGATTCTCGCGCTATCGTGTACCGCGGTTCAGCGATGTGCCCACGATCGAGACCGTCCTCCTCGATCGCAAGGACATCCCTTCGGCTGGCGCGGGCGAATGCCCCATGATCGGTATAGCTCCCGCCATCGGCAACGCCATTTTCGACGCGACGGGTGTGCGGATCCGCTCGCTGCCCATGGTTCTGAATGGGCTGAAAGCAAGCTAGCCTCCGGCTGCACAAAGAAATACTTTTCGTTCTTTGACACGACTACTGCCTATCGATCGGCGCCGTCGTGGTGATGCCTGCAAGCTGGCAAACCTTAACTCAAACGTCATCTGCTTGCGCACGGCTTCTTCCAGGCGCATGGTGTGCAGAGCATGGTTTGACTTACCCTGCCGCAAATCTAATAATCGATGTGGATGGATATCTACGAGGAGATCGTTAAATTGCAGCGGGAAGGCCACAGGGGAGCTGTTGCCACCATCGTCAACGTGCGCGGCTCGATTCCTTCCTTCAAGACCGCGAAAATGCTGGTGCGTGACGATGGCTCAATCTCCGGCACCATTGGCGGAGGCTGCGTTGAGGCTGAAGTGTGGCAGGCGGCACGGGAAGTGATCGCCAGCGAAAAGCCCCGCACCCTCACTTTCGATCTGAACCAGGATCCGAAATACGACACCGGTCTGGTATGCGGAGGCACATTGGAGATCTTTATAGAGCCGGTACTGCCGCCGGCATTGCTATATATATTTGGCGCTGGTCACGTGGCACACGGCCTTTACAAGGTTGCCAGGGATGCTGGATTCGATGTAGTTGTGACGGACGATCGCGAAGCCTACGCTAACCGGGAGCGGTTCCCCGAAGCAAGGCAAGTGATTGCCGAAGATTTTGATCGAGCCCTGGCTGGCTTGACTCCCAACGAGTCTTCCTACATTGTCATCGTCACGCGTGGGCACCACGATGACATGCGCATCCTGCGATGGGCGGTCCAGACGCAGGCCCGGTATATCGGGATGGTCGGCTCCAACAGAAAGGCCATCGTCATTTTTCGAGAGCTGACCGGGGAAGGATTGAAGCCGGAACTGTTCGATCGAGTGTATTCCCCTGCGGGTTTGGATATTGGCGCAATCACGCCTGAGGAAATTGCCGTTTCCATCATGGCAGAAATCATTGGCATCCGCCGTCGCGCGGAACAGGCGCTGCCGCACATGAGCTGGTTCCATCGGAACAAGTCATGCGCCATGGATACCGCCGATGACAACGCCGCTGTCCATGCAGAGGCTTGCCACGATGAGACCGAAAAACCAGGCTAACTCTCCCTCACATTCTGCTATCGTTTCTTTATGAGCAGGACGTCCAATCTGTGCGGAGTTATTCTTGCGGCGGGAGAGTCCACCCGCATGGGGGCGGACAAAGCATTGCTTCCGTGGCCTCCTGCTATGCCGGGCACAGCTGCTTCTGCCGTCGAGACGTTTCTTTCCGCGGCGATTATTGCGCTCCGGCCGTTTACAAAAGCGGTTGTCGTCGTTGCTGGGAAGAATGCAGACAACATAGCTCCTGTCGTTTCTGCGAACGGCGCATCGCTGGTACGAAATCCCGCTCCCGAGCGCGGACAATTCAGTTCCCTGCAAGTAGGTTTGCATGAAGTTCTGGCCCGCGGTTGCGATGCCGCGATGATCACACCGGTCGACTGCCCACCCTTGAGCGCGGCCACTCTGGAGCGGCTGCGCTCATCGTTTGAACGGGCGCGTTCCCTTGGCCGATGGGGTGTGGCGCCGGAAAACAACGGCAAACATGGGCATCCGCTTCTGGCCGGCCGCGAGCTGATAGATGCGTTCCTGAGAGCTTCTTCCACGAGTAACGCAAGAGAAATCAAGCACACGAACGCGCCATACATCGAGTACGTCCCCGTCCCCGACCCCTGGGTGAGCGCGGACGTGAACACGCCTGAAGAATACGCCGCGCTGTCCATACCGGTTTCCTCGCAACCGCGTTAAGTCTTGCCGGCCAGTTGGTCAAGTGCCGCGGCCAGGGCGTCCAACGCCAGGTGGCTGGCATGCGAGGAAGCCGGAGGCAATCCGCCGATTGTGCTGACCAGTTGTTCTCTCCCTAGTTTCCGCGCTTTCTCGACCGTCTTCCCCCGAACGAGTTCAGTGAGTGCCGAACTGCAAGCTATGGTGGCAACACACCCTTTTGCAAGAAAACGTATTTCTTCGATTCGGCCGCCCGCCAGCTTGAGCGTCAGCTTGAGAACGTCGCCACAAGGCGGATTTTCGATAAGTATGGAAGCATCCGGATTGGCAACTTCTCCGGCGTTGCGCGGATGCTCAAAGTGATCGATAACCTGATGCGAGTACATTCGGCCTGCCTATGGGATGACCGCGACCAATCCAATCAATTCGAGGCCATCGGCTGCATGTGTGTTTGCCGTGTCTGCAAAATCTCGGTCACCAGAAACAAGCCGGTGAGCAGCGCGCGGAGATGGATGGAAGCGTTCAGATTGTCCACCAACTGGGAACTGATGGCGGATTGGGCCAGAACCAGTTCAATGGCGGCAAGAGCGTCGCGAGCGTCGCGATCGAGCACCGCAAAGAACGCCAGGTATTTGTCAGCTGGCTCAAGGCCTTCCTTTTTGACTGCCATCGCGCAAGTTTCCGCTAGCCCCGTCAACGCGTTCACCGCGCGCTGCAGAAACTCACGCACTTGTCCGCCCGATTGGTTGCCTTGGTCAGTGGGCAGCCCCTGCGCTGCGTAGGCCAGCATAAACTCGTAGCACTCTTCCACAACTTCGCAACGATTCGAGATCTCAGCCAGCATCGGTTAGTCCTCGGCTTTCCACCCGGTTGGATGTCGATGGTGAAGAAAACGACGAAGAGGAAGAAGACGTCTCGACCACCCATCGCTTGGGATCGTGTTCCTGCAGATAAAAGTCGCGGTCCATCCAGCCGAAGATCATCGATTTCGTGATCGGGAGCTTCTCCGGCCGGAGCCCGAAATAGACGTGCATTATTATCAGCGCAATCAGTCCCACGCCCGCCAGTCCGTGCAGCACATACATTAAGCCCCAGGTCATGTCGCTGAACAGATAAGGATTTCGCGGGAAAAAAATCGTACGAACGCGAAACATCATGAAAACGCCGGTAAAGATCACCGCTAGACCGCTCAACATGATGACTCCGTGGTAGAGCTTGTTCTCCAGGGGATACTTGGCAAACTTTCGCGGCGGTGGCGCGGACATTCCCACAAACCGGCGAACTCTTTTCCATGCATCATTCAGATCCGTTTTGTCAGGCCAGATCGACCAAAAATCCAGCCAGAAGGAAGCATGAATGATGTGAAAAACGATGGAGACCGTGAGCACCACGCCGGCGATCCAGTGATAGGTAACCCACGGAAACTGGACACCCACTTTCGGGAGAAAGGCGGTAAACAACAGTGTGAACATGGAGGCTGCCATGATCCAGTGAAACAGACGCGCCACCAGCGAATGCCGGGGAACGCGCTTGGGGACTCTCGCAACGACTTCTGGGGGAGCATCGCTCACAAATTCTTTTTGCTTGGCAAAATACCTCAACCAAGTGGCATGAACGATCAAGAACAGCAACCCGGCGATCACCGCGACCCAGATCAAAAACCAGGCAATATGAATCGGGACACTCTGTCCCCACGGGCTCGTGGCCCACTCTACGAAGCCCATGTTGCCTCCTCCGCCCCCGCTCCACCTCCGGCGATGGCGCGTTTCACCAGATTTCTCATCAGCGGGATTTTGTAGGCATTGAACTGCAGTGGGACCGCCCCTTGCACGGCCAGTTTTCCCGCTATCTCACCCGTTGCCGCGTTGCGCGGCTTGCCGCGAACCGCATCTTCGACTGCCTTTAACCGTAACGGACGCGCGGCGGCGCCGTTCACGGCAATTCGGATGCGGTCGATCCTATCCCCCGATGTCCCCATGGCCGAGGCCACGTTCATGAGCGGGAAGTCCCAGACGTTCCGGTCGCGCACTTTTTCAAAATAGAATTGCGCGCCCGCCCAGGTGGACGGAATGCGAATGGCCGTCAGCAGATCCCCAGGCTGCAAGATGTGCAGCCGGGTGATGTCGATGTCGGGACCGATGAAATAATCCTCTGCATCCACCACGCGCTCACCCTTGAGCGTGCGCACGACAAACTTGGCGTCGAGCGCAATCAGAGCCGGGGCCGAGTCCGAGGGATTTACCGCAACACAGCGGTCGGCGTGCAGAATCGCGTGTTCGCGGTTGCGGCCTTCCGGCGTGTCGGCGTAGCAAATGTTGCCGCCGGCACGGTAGCACGGCCAACCTCCGCGGTAATACCAGCAGCGCGTGTCTTGCGAAACATTGCCGCCGATAGTTCCCTGATTGCGGATTTGCGGCGACGCCACCACCTCTGCGGCCTGCGACAGCAAATCGTACTTCTGCTTGATGAGGGGATGATTCACTACTTCGGTGAGCGTGGTCATGGCGCCGATCTCGATGCCATCGCTGGTCGTGCGAACTCCCCGCAGTTCCTCGATTCCACTGAGATCGACCACAGTCTTAGGCTTCCTGATTCGATCCTTCAGCCAATCGAAGCTGTCGAGCCCTCCGGCCAGCACCCAGGCATCCGGTCCGTGCTGTTCGAGAAGCTTCTGCGCATCCGTAACGGAAGTCGGCTGATAGAGTTCGAAAGCGGGCATCACGTCTCGTATGACAGCCATAACTATCCTCAAATCTCTCCATCCATCAAATATGGGCCATCAGGGGATGTTGCATCGGCCGGCCCGCCTCAAGCGACGTCAGAATCGTGTCGGCGTTAACCGGTGCGCGCCGGAAAATCTCGTCGCCGAGTGCATCGGACAGCGCGTTCAAGATGGAAGCGCACCCACCTGCAACCGGCGGTTCGCCTACACCGCGCGCACCTACCGGCGTTTCCGGGTCTGGAATGTCCAATGCCGTCCATTGCATGTCGACAGGTACATCCAGAATCGTCGGCGGTTTGCTGTGGTGGAATCGCTTGGAAACCATCTCGCCGTAGTGGGGATCGAATACCCACTTCTGACCGATCGCATGGCCGATGCCGAGCGTCGAACGGCCGAGCATTTGACCCCCCAGTGCGCGGGGATGAATCACCGTCCCGACATCGCCGGAGGCGAGGAAATCCACGATGGAGTACTTGCCGGTTTCGATGTCGACTTCAACCTCAGCGAAGCTCGCGACGTAGGAAAATGTCGAGCCGTCACGTGGATAATTGTCCTTGGCTGCCGCCACCAACCCCTGGCCCGCCAGCGCCGCCACCGAAGCTTTCGTCAATTTGTGAACGTCGGCGGGCGCCTCGTGGCCATCGTAGATGCCGCCCAGTTGAATCGCGTATTTCGCGGCCTGCGCCAATGTCATGCCGGCGCCACCGCCTTTGCGGAAAACACGCTCGTTGGCGACCTCGTACTGCTCTGGTTTGCCGCCAAGTTTCTTGGCCGCGATTTCCTGAAGTTTCTTCCTGGCGTCCATCGCCGTCGCATACGCAGCTCGCGTCATCGCGTGAGTTGTCTGGCTGCCGCCGGACACACAGGTGAAGGGAAGGTTCTTTGTCGTGTTACCCCACACTACGTCGCATTTTTCCCAGGGCACGCCGAGAACTTCCGCACCCACGCGGTGAACATCAATTACCGACTCCGTCCCCAAGTTGCCGATGCCTGACTGGAAGGTGATCCGGCCATCCGGCTTAATAACGAGCAGCCCGTCGAATCCGATGGTGCCCCCAACGTAACAGCTCAGCGACACGCCGACGCCGCGAACTTTCGCGCCCATCCTTTTCGGGTTTCGCGCAACTCTCTCACTCCATTTGAACTGCTTTGTGCCGCGGTCGAGAGCTTCCTTGAGGAATGCACTCGTGGCATGTTGCATTTTCCCCTGCACCGGCGGTCCGAACGGCGCCTTGCCCTCCGGGCAGTTGATGCGGCGGATCGCCACCTGGTCAAGTCCGAGCTTGCGCGCAGCTTTCGCGATGATCGGCTCGATGATGACAATTCCCTGCAGCCCGCCCGGCGAACTCTGCGCACTGCGGGGCGGCGTATTCGTCAGCACCGTTACTCCGCGCCAGCGCATGGCTTGCGGTTGGTACAACAGAGAGACGATGCGGCCAGATGAGGGGGCATCACCCACTGCCTCGTACGGACCGTTGTCGCAAATCACGAACATGTCAAGAGCCGTGATGCGCCCTTCTTTGGAGAAGCCAACCTTCATCCGTCCTTGAAAACCGGGGCGGGCGCGCCCGATGAAGGTTTCCTCCTCGCGGCTGATGCGCATCATTACCGGAGTATTCGTCTTCTTCGCCAGAAGCGCGGGGATGATCATCGTCACCCCGCCGGTGATCTTGCTGCCGAACCCGCCTCCGGTATATTCGCTGATGAAAACAATCTTGTCCGCATCGATGTTCAACCAGCGCGCGATCGCGGGCAGCGTTTGCGCGGTGCTTTGCGTGCCGGTGTGAATATAAACCTTGCCGTTCTGCCAGTAGGCCATCGCACTGCGAGTCTCAAGCGTCTGATGGCTGGTATCAGGCGTAACGAATGTTTCGTCAAGAACGAGAGTCGCATTTTTGAACCCGGAATCGAGATCGCCATACGACCATTCGTCGGGAGTCTTGCCCATCGGAAGACGGCCATGCCTTTCTTCGGCGAAATCGGCCTTGGTCCACTTGAGTTCCGTGACCACGGGGGCACCAGAACCTTGTGAACCGGGCGACGCAGGGCGGGTCCACACATTGCCATCGGTTCGCGGGTTCGGACCACCCGGTCGCAGAGTATCGAGCGGATCGATCACGAATGGAAGCGGCTCGAAGTCAATCTGAATTTTCTCGATGGCTTCCGCGGCCGTGAGCTCGTCGACCGCGGCCACAGCGAGAATCGGTTCGCCCTGATAAACCGGCTCCATGGTGAGACCGCGTTCCCCCCACTTGCTGGCCTTGATCACGGTACCATTATCGGTAAGGGTATCGGCCGGAGCAGGAAGATCGTCGGCTGTGAGAATGGCTTTTACGCCCGGCATTCGGAGTGCAGCATCCGCATGGATGCGCTTCACCCGCGCATGCGGCATGGGGCTGAGCAGCAGCTTGCAGAACAGCATGCCTTCCGCGCGAAAGTCCTCGGCGTACTTCGCCTGGCCGGTAACCTTGGCGTACTGGTCCGCTGTCGCATAATTCTTGCCGATTAGCTTGTGGCCGACCCCGTACTCGCGTTCAGTAGCTTTCGTGGTCTCAACGGGCTTCGTCTTATCCAGTGCGTTATCCAAGGCTGGACCTCCGCAAATTCTCGGCGCCGCGCATCAGCGCGGTCAGAATCTTGTCGTAGTCCTGGCAACGGCACAGGCAACCCGAAATGCCTTGCGCCAATTCCTGGCGGGTGGGATTGGGATTCATTTTCAGGTATCCCACCGTGGTCATAATGAAGCCGGACATACAGAACGCGCACTGAAATCCCTGCTCGTCAATGACGCCCTGCTGCACCGGATGCAAGCTTCCATCGGCCCTGGCCAAGCCTTCGATGGTCAGAATTTTCCGGCCGCGCACGGTATGCGTGAGTACCGAACAGGAATAGTGCGGGATATCGTCAATAAGAACGGTGCAAGATCCGCATTCGGCGCGGTCGCATCCGAGCTTGGTGCCGGTGAGGCCCAGCTTGTAACGCAGCGTCGACGCTAACGTCTCTTGCTTCATCACATCGACGCGACGCTGCTGACCGTTGACATTGAGAGTAATCAGCCGCTCGCCTACACCGCCAGCCGCCTGCTGGCCATGCAGAAGAGAAGAGGCGCGAAACAAGTAACTCGCGGAGGAGACCGCTACGCCGCTGGTGATGACCCCTTTAATGAAGTTCCGCCTTGAGACAGCTTTCGGCACGTCTTCGATCGCCTTGGAACCTGTCTTCTCTGCCATACTGGGTCACCTCCTTTCTGCTACAGCCGCTGTTAGAGTCTTGCGCGGAGAAATACATATGAGATCCCACATTCAAACAGTTGGATTGTCAGAAATGATACCCGGATTCGGAAATCTTCGATGCAAAAAACGCGTCCACGCAATACGACAACGCGGTCCGTCCGCCGAGGCGATGCCGGCAAGGACAGCGAGAATGAATAAGAAGTGGCAGCAGCCAGTCAATAGACTCGAGCATTGCTCTACTCCTTTTTCACTAGCTCTTTTATTCATCTGCATGATACTCCCTCCGCTTGCGCAAGTTCCCTCATGGCTCGATCCTTGCCGCAATGTTTGTATGGCGGAAGCATGATCGCGCTAAGTGTTTTGTGTCCCGCGCGCTGTCGTCCCAAGAATGTGCAATCTGAGTCGTATAATTTGGGCTATGTGCAAGTCCCCGCTGGGTCCAAAGCGAAAGTGCTGCGTTGCCGTTTTCCTTTTCCTGGTGTTGTCGGGCGCCCCTCTTTCAGCCACATCGTGGAAAGGCATCGTCCGCGACAAGGCCGGCCATGCCACAGGCGAGGCTACGATCACCCTGCAGGCCGTACGCGGCGGTCGCAACTATTCAGCGAATAGCTCGGCAAGTGGAGAGTTCCTCTTTGCGGACGTCGAGCCGCAAAGTTACCAGGTCGCGGTCAAGGTTAACGACAAGACCTGGAACGCCCTCGAACCAATGGTGATCCAGGATGGCGATGCCCTTGTCGCTGACCTTGAATTGTCTGAGCAAAATCAAACATTGGTTGTTGTGGCACAGGTCAACGTCGCGACTCAACAGGGAAGCGGCGGCGAGCGCCTATCGAGCGCTGAAGTCTCAAGTCTCCCCCTGAACGAGCGCGACTTCAGCAAGTTGTTGTTGCTGGCCGCGGGTACCATGACAGACACGAACGGAGCGGCGAACTTCACGCAGCAATTCGCCGTCAATGGACAGCGCGGGACCGCGTCTGTTTTTGCCATGGATGGGGCGGACACAAGCGATCCAGAATTGGGCGGCGCTACCTTCGCCAACTTCAATGTGGACGCCATTCAGGAAGTGCAATCGAGCTCGGGAGTGATGCCGGCCGAGATTGGCGGTGGCGCGGCCGGGTTCACCAACGTAGTAACCAAATCCGGCACGAACCGGATCCATGGCAGCGCTTTTGAGTTCGTGCGCAATGCCGCGTTGGACGCGCGAAATTATTTCGATCACACCAGCCCTGTTGACCCACGACGTCTGCCGCCATTCGTCCGCAACGAGTTTGGCGTTACCAATGGCGGGCCGGTGGTACTCCCGGGAATATATGACGGCCGCGACAAAACGTTTTACTTCGTGGAGTATCAGGGATTTCGCCAAGTGCTCGGTACTACGCAAATGTTTGCTGTGCCGACCGCCGCGGAACGGCAAGGTATCGATACAACCGCGTTTTCTGGCGACACGCTGACGGTTCCTGTTGACCCGGCCATTGCGCCCCTGCTGGCCCGCTATCCTCTTCCGAATGATCCCAATGGGTCGTTCGGCGCCCGCACTTATGCCGCTTCCTCGAAAGTTGTCACCGGCATCGATCAGTTTTCGGTGCGCGTGGATCGAGTGATTTCGAGCAAGGCCGCGCTGTTTGGCCGGTTCAGCCTCAACCAAGTAAGCGGACCAACCACGAATCCAGATCAGACCGCCATCGATCCCAGCTTTGCCGTGAAATTCTTCGACCATCAACGCAGTGCTGCCGTGCGTTACACGCGGACGGTCACCCCGCGTCTAAGTTTCACGGCGGCCTTTGGATTCATTCGCAGCACTCCCGTTTTCCCCGCGACCAATCACACCGACCCCGCGCTGGTGTACGGCGATGCGCTTTACCAGGGATTTAATACCGCCGACGGATCGATCTTTGGGGCCTACGGTGATCTCTACGAGATCAGGGAGGATACGACTTACGTCCGTGGTTCGCACAGTTTTAAGTGGGGCCTGGATATACGGGCGAACCGGGACAGCACGATTTTTGGCACCAATCCGAGTGGTGTTTATACCTTCGGCGGAGGACCCGCTTATTCCACCACGACGATCACCTCCGCCAGCGGGTTGCACAACATCCTACGAGACCAGCTGCTTCCGGATGCGCTCACCGGCCTGCTGACGGCCACGCCATATTCTTATTCCATTACCGCCGCAGCCAGTGGAACTCCCGTGGGCGACAAATTTGACGAGGCCGCAGAGCGGCGTGAGAGCTACAACTTTTATTTTCAGGATTCCTGGCAGCTTGCGCCGCAGTGGACCGTGAACTACGGCCTGCGGTACGAGTTGAACAGCCGAATCAAGGAAGCGAAGCACCGCACTTCGATCGCCATTCCGATCGGTCCCGACGGTAAGCCCTCCTCGTTTTTCACCCCGGGCGCTAGACAAATTTTCTTATACAATCCCCAACCGGTTTATCCCATGGACTGGAGTGGTCTGGCTCCGCGTGTTTCCATCGACTATGCCATCACGAAGAGCACCGTTATCCACGCCGGTGGGGCGATCACCACGGTCCTTCCCAACTTGTGGCAGGACGATTTTGTGACCGGAGGCATCCCGCTGGTCTTTCAACCGTTGGTGACGGCGCTCCCCGGGATTTCTGTGCCATTTCACAACACGGTTGTCCCACTCGCGCTGCCGCCAGCCTACGCAACTAACGGACAACTTCTTTTCCCCAACGGAGACAGTTCTAAAGTCGCAGCCAACACGCAGATCGATTTGCAGAGATTTCAGAACGATCTGGCGGCTTTGACTCCAGGGCATCAGGTTCAGCTGCTAAGCGCCACGGTTATGTCTCGCAATTTCCGCAACGGCTACATCGGCACCTACACCTTGGGCGTCGAGCGGGGAATTGGCAGCGCGAAGTTGAGCGCCGCCTACGTTGGCACCGCCGGGATTCATCTAGCCAGCGTACTCTCGCCTAACGGCTACGCCGGTGCCGGCCCGGCGTTCGCTCCGTACACCCAGTTCAATTCCGCGGGCAACGCCATCGGGGGTCTCGGACCCGAGTCGGTCATGGACACGGAATCTCACTCTAGTTATAACGCGCTGCAAACCAGCGTCACCCAGACAGCTGCGCGCATCGGATTGAGTTACCAGGCCAGCTACACGTATTCCAAATCAATCGACGACACAAGCGCTGTGCTGGGAGGGATGCCTGCTAATGCTAGCGTAATTCTGCAAACGTTGCCGCAGAACCCTCTCGATCCCCGTGCGGACCGAGGGCCTTCCACGTTTGATGTAACTCACGTTTTTTCGTTGAGCCTGATTCAGTTTCTGCCGCTGGATCGAGTGGGCTTCCTCAAGCCGTTGGGAAATTATGTGACCCAAGGGTGGCAGTTTCTCAATGTGACTTCGCTGACCAGTGGCCTGCCATTTACCGTCTATTCGGGGATTCAGCAAACGGATGCGGGCGCGGGCGGAGCAGATCGGCCTGATCTCGTTTCAATGCCAGATTGTTCTACCAGCCGTCCAGATCGCGCGGATTATTTTGGGCGTGGTTCGGACAATTATTCGTTTTTCTTCACCCCCATCAAACTTCCCGGAGGTACGGGGCCGAACTCGGGTCGATTTGGCACTTTGGGACGTAACACGTTTCGGGGACCCGCTTATCATCAATTGGACATTGCCTTTATCAAGGACACGCCTTTGGGAAATAGGAAAGGCGCTGAATGGGGCAATATCGAATTTCGTGCGGAGTTCTTCAATGTATTCAACCTTGTTAATTTTGGGTTGCCCTCCAATACGGTGAGGGGCAGCGGGTTTGGTAAAATCAGCCAAACGGCTGGATCCTCGCGTCAAATTCAATTCTCGCTCAAACTGATCTACTGATGATCTTGCTCGATAGGTCGTCTTCGGTCAGCATGACATGAGAGATCCCGTTGTCCGCCAGCACGCGCGAAGCGCTAAACGCAAAACTCAACTCATCCGCAAGATACTGTCGCAATGAGGCGACCACTGCGACGTTCGCGTGCAGTCGTACGTTGCGCAGACTCTCCTCATTCGTCGCCAGAAACCGGTACATCTGAGTGGCGCCGGCGGGCGTCAATCTTTTTCCCGGAAGACAGCGTGATTCGCTACGGCCTCCGCGATGTTGATTTGAGACATCGCATTCAAGCAGCCCTCAGTGGGGTTGGGAAAAATCGGCGGCGTGATCTCTGTGGCATACACGATCACCGGTTTGCCATGTGTGACTGCGGCCAGGAACTTGAACGCCGGACCATTCGTGATTTTCGTGCCATGTTCGTCCTTGCGTGGAGCCGAGTCGAGGTATTCCTGCACTTCGGAGTAGATGAAATCGTCGTATCCGTCGCGTCCGAGCATCTCCGTGTTGCCGGCCGCGTCATAACTGATCGGACCGTAGCCGCCCCCCAACACATTTCCTGAAATCATGAAATTGGGTTGTACTTCCGGGCGACTTCGCGCAGGCGATGATGGAATTCAGCTACGGAATAACCACGGAAGGTTCTTTTCATGACCGCAGATTGCGCCGGTGCGTAAGACCCGGTACGCAAGACAAAGAGCTCGCGGATCGATCAGCACTCCTGCGCGGCGGTTATGCGCCGCGGACTCGCTCAACGGTTCGTGTCCCGGAAATAGAGAATTAGTTCTGATTCTTTCGTGAAAGGGGGGAGTTCCAACTCATACGTCCGGCCGATGTATCTTATTTTCAGATCTTGGCCGCCCAGTGTCGCTCGACGCAACTGTTGGTCAGATCGCAAGCTAACTTGCGGTGCTTCCTGACCTGGGGCCGCGAGTCGCAATGCCAGCGTGCCCGGATTTTCTTTCACTGCGAGGATCGGCAGGTTTGCACGTGTCAGATGAAATCCGGAGGGCGACACCTTTACCAACTCAATCCGACGGTCGGAGCGCACGAACCCTTTGATGTGTCCGTCGTTGCCGTCCCACTCCTGCCAATCGGAATTCAATGCGATTGCTGGCTCGGTGACTGCAACCGCGTATCTGGCCTTTGATTTCGCTTTTACATTGAACGCCAGACCGGCTGGAGTCGGCATCGCCTCGGTCATCAGCTTCGACACGTAAGTCAGATGAATCGCCCTGGTTGGTACAGCACCCAGCTTGATCGTGATGGAGTGCTTCTTCCCCGGTGCGAGATTCGGCAGAATCAACAGCCGGTCATCAAAGGCAGGATGCACACGTCCATCGATCAGGACCGACTGGATGAATTTCCGGGTGTTCTCAACACGGACGCCCATGCCACCCAGCGATTCCGCAGTATCGTTTCGGCGCAGACTCGAGAGGTCGAGCGTCATCTCGATCACGTCGTCCGATGCCTTCCATGAATAATTCCATTGCGCCATCGCGCGTAGTTTTTGCGCGAGTTCCTGCGGCTCCGGACAATAGATCGGAAGCGTGCCAAACTTCGTTTTCATTGCCTCGTAGAACGGGAAATTATTCTCATTGGTGATGCGCTTGTCCTTGCCTTCATTGACGGGCATGGATGAGATCGAGTAGTCATGCCACATCTCGTTGAAGATCACTCCACGCCCGACATTGTGAAACATTTGGTCGAAGATAGCTTCTTCGTAGGCAGTAATCTGGGCCGTTGTATAGCTCCAAGTCGGGTCGTAGAACCACTGGTAGTCCGGGTGGGGAGAATTATCGAGCACGACGAAGTCCTTGTTCGCACCGGTAAACCAGGTCATGTTGCCAAAACCTAGTGGCACGCTCTGCTCCAGGCCATGGGTCATGTAGAACGAGAAGCGCCCAGCTACTTCACCGTAGTCTTCCATCGGAATCGTGTCGCCCGGATTGATCAGGGACTGGATCTTGCGCACGGGATAACCCTGCGCCCGCATGTTTTCTTCGATTTCCTCGACCGACCCGTCGAGTTCTTCCCGCCAACGGTCTGGTGTCATCTTGCGGTCGATCCTGTGGAACTTACTGTGAGTTCCGATCTCGCCCCCGAGATCTTCGAGACGCTTGCCGGGCGGCGCAAGTTTGTCCCAGCCCGCCTTCTTCACGAAGCTGGATACCCACGTGTAGAGCGGCACTACTCCCGTCTCCTGCGCTAGGTCAGTGAGAAAATTGAGCGTTTTGAGCTGATAGTTGAGGTTCCCGCTGTTGTCTCCATCAAGTCGCACAACTGCGGTCAGGTTGGCATTGGAGATCTGCGGAGCAGGAAACGGAACATCCACATCGCCATAGGAAGCCCATTGAACCGCGCGGATCATCGCGTTCCAGAGCTGGTTCGCGTAGATGACCTGCGGCGGGTCATTACGGAAAAAAGTTCCTGCGCCAGCCGAGGTTCCAAAGTCACTCACGAGAACAACGCGACTACTCCCCCGTATTACGCAAGAAAGGTAAGGAAAACTGTGCTGGCCATCGGTCGAAACCAGTAATACCGCTCCGCCGGATTTGGGCTGCAGGACATTCGTGGCGGACGCGAGCACCGGCGTTAGGAACTGCGACACCTCGAATCCACGCGTCACATAATGATCATTTGAAGTGACTCGAATGCGGTATTCGGTTCCCCCCAGCGGTCCTTTGTATTCCAGTCCCAGCAGATCATCGAGAGCTTGGTGATCGCGCTCTTTCTCGTTCTCGTCTTTGGTAGCGAGTGGCCCGTCGAGGATCACGCTGTGGTCGCCCGCGAGATAAGCGCGCAAGCGAACGACGATCTGTGCGTAGGTCGAGTCATCCACCAGCGTCGCCTGGGCGAACACGAGTGTGGAGTACTTCGACAGTTCCTGGTCGCTTGGCATTTCCTCCACAAAGAGTGTGTCGTATGGAATACCCGCCAGCGTCGCGATGCCGACCCAGCCGTGTCCGGCCAGTTGACTCGTTTCCCACGCGTGGTGGCAGCTGGTTTTGCTCAGAAAGATTGCCAACCGGGGCTGCGTGAACGACGCGGTTGAAGCAAACGCCATTCCGCACAGAAGCAGTAGGACTGCACCGAACCGTAACTTGTTCATCACCAACTCCTCTCGTAAGGAGTTCCCAACGCGGAGAAACCAGCCGCTATGGTCGCCCATCAGACAAACATCAGCCGATAATGCGAACACAATAGCAGACGAACAAAATAAAACGAAATAAAATCGTAACAACGCGCAATAAACGACGCGTACGGTGTGCGCTAGCAAGCTGCGGAAAAACTTTCATTCGCGTAGGTTTTTGGGAAGGGCACGAGTTTACTCGTGCCGTAAGACGTTGAAAATACGTTCGCGCTTCAGCGCCTGAGGTGAGCTTTCTGCGGCCTTGTCGAGTTTTTCCGCAGCCTGCTAGAGAGCCTTCACGGTCGCACCCTCGCCCCCTACCGCATCGCCGCCGTGATCGGCGGCACATGGGCATATCCAGCCTCCGACACGGCTTCGAATCACTTCTTGCTACGGGACGAACTCTTACCTGTTGTTGTGGCGGGGGTGCCGACGGATGGTTTGCGTTGCCCCAACACAATCCGGGCCACTCGACTGCGCTCCAGTTTCGTGGGCTTGCCTTTCACATTGATGTTCACGCCAGTACCGGTCACCGAGATGAGGTTGCCCAACAGCACCGTTCCGTCGCGCAAAACCACGGTATCGAGCGTCAACGGGTTCAACTCCAGTGTGACGCTACCGGGCAGGGCGTTCTCTGCAATCTCCAGGGGCGTGCTCTCGGTGGCATAACCTTCTTTGCTGAACTCCAGCACATGCTTGCCCGGAGCGATCGAGAGCGCCTGCGGGGTCACGCCGGATTCTTGCGAATCAAGCTTGAGGCTGGCCCCGGAAGGCACGCTGGTGATGATCATTTTAATCTTTATCGGCTCGTCGGAGGGCAGATGCTGCGGCTGCAATTCCATGCTGGCAAAGGAACCCAGAGCATGCACGCTGACCGGGATCTTGGCTCGTTGCCCGGCCGCCAAATTGGTGACTTCGAGATATCCTTCGCCCACCCGCTTGCCGTTTTTGTCCAGCAGGTAGAGATAGAAAGAGGCGGAAGGAATCGCTTTCGTGCTGAGGTTTTCCGCCAGGGCCTCGCCCAAATAATCGCTCTGGCCGTTGACGGAACTGATCTGGCGCAACTTGCCCAAGGTGAAGCGCAACATCGTGTCGTTGCCGTTGGCCGGCCAAGTCAGAACGGTATCGGCGGCGAGCGCGCTGGCGGCTGTCCACAGCAAGAGCACCGGAACAATCCAGATTGGCTTACGCATCGTACCTCTATCTTGCCGGGTTCGAACTGGCCGTACAACCAGAATATCGCCCGTGCGCCCTTACTGAAGTGAATGACCTAGGTGCGGCGCCCCAGACGGGATTGGTGCTTGGCGTCCAGAACTATGCTTCGCCTTGCCGACGCCATTTGAGTTGACGCGAGGGCGTTTCAGAGGACCTATCGAAATTCACTGCTGGTCCCCCGCCGGCGCGAAGGCGACGAGAAAGGGCGCAGCACTTGCAAAATACCTGTAAGCAGCATGCTCGGAGTTGGAGGGCATCCTGGAATATATCCATCCACGGGAATCACCGCTTCTACTGGGCCGACTACGGCGTGGCTGCCACCGAAGATTCCGCCACTGCAACCACATGCCCCAACCGCAACGACCAGCTTTGGGGAAGGTACAGCATCATAAGCGTTCTTCAACGCTGCTGCCATGTTTCGCGTTACTGGCCCGGTGACCAGCAGCATATCCGCATGCTTCGGTGAAGCAACGAAGTGAATTCCAAATCGCTCCAAATCGTAGTAGGGGTTTGTGAGGGCAACGATTTCTCCCTCGCAGCCGTTGCACGATCCGGCATCAACTTGCCGGATGTTCAGCGCCCGCCCGACCAAAGAACGAATCTGCTCTGCTGCCTCAGATAAAGCAGGCTCGCCCTGAACGACCTCAGCCCGACTCTGGATGTCCCAGCGGCGAATCAGCGCTTCCTTGCCGACACCGCAACCGGCGAATTTTTCGGCATACCGGAAAACCCCATTACCGGCCGCGACGCACCGGGAGCAAGCGATACATTCACCGTAGCTAAGAATCAGATGTTTGCGCCCGGCTGCCTCGTCAACTTTCAATGCCGATGTCGGACAGGCGGCCACTACACGACGCGCAACCTCGTCCGTAAGCAAGTCCGGCCGGACATCCGGCAGACGGCTTCCGGCGACGTTCGATAATAATTCACTGACCGAAATCAGCACCTTGGGGCTTCTGAGACTGCGTTCAACGGCATCGCCAATCATCTTTCGCACCTCATCGATCACACCCGGAGTAAGAGAGATTGAAGCTCTTATTGATCAGAGGGAAGTCCGCAATAATGTTGCCGGGCATAGCCAAAGGCAGCGCAGGCCAATTCTGAAACGAAGGTGATTTGATGTGGCAACGTGTAATTTTCCCGTCGCGTATTCTCACCCAGTAAAGAAGCTCGCCGCGTGGCGATTCGACCGCCGACAAAGCCTCTGCGGTTCCCGATAACGGAACGTGCACAAGAACCGATCCCGCGGGAAGTACCTTCAGTGCTTCATTGATCAGGCCCGTTGATATGGCGGTCTCGTCGATTCGGATTCGCATGCGTGCGAGCACATCTCCGTACTTGTACTGGGGGACGTCAACAGTGATGTCGCGGTAGCGGCCGCTAGGGTGATCGCGGCGAACGTCGAGCCGAATTCCGCTGGCGCGCGCCACCGGCCCAACTACCGCCAACTGTTGGGCAATTTCGGCCGTCAGGATTCCCGTCGATTCAAAGCGGTTCTGAACCGATGCCGTATGCCTGATGAGGCGTGCCATCTGCTGGAATTCGCGGGCCGCTGCCTTGACCATCCTGCCGAACTCACCCGTATCCGCAGAGGACAAGTCACGGGTGACGCCCCCAGGCACGGCAATTCCGCGCCAGAAGCGGGTACCGAAAAACCGGGTTGAGGTTTGAAGCAGGGTTTCCTTAATGCGCGCGTAGTATGCGGCCGGCACGCTGAATCCGACATCTCCGCACAGCGCCCCGACATCCGCAATGTGGGCAATCATGCGCTCTAGTTCGAGTCCAATAAGGCGGATGGCCTGCGCCCGCGGTGGCACGGAAATACCGAATGCGTTTTCAATTGCCTGGCAGTAAGCCACGGCATGCGAAAAGCAGTTGTCGCCGGAAACCGATTCGGCAATCATCACCCCGTCCATGACTGGAGAGTTCTCGAAGAGTTTCTCCGTGCCCTTGTGGGTATAGAAGTGCCGCAGTTCGAGATGGAGAACCGTATCGCCGACAACACTAAAGCGAAAATGCCCAGGCTCAATAATGCCGGCGTGTACGGGACCGACCGGCACTTCGCAAACCCCGTCCCCTTGCACCCGGAGGAAGCGGTACTGGCCGTCGTCGTCGGTCCAGGGCACATGCGAGACATCGTCGATCATCGGATGAATGTTTTCAGGCCAATTCTCGTGGAACAAGAGAGGACGCGGGTCAGGGTGCTCGTCGCACTCGATGCCGTACTGGTCATGAAGTTCGCGTTCGTACCAGGCGGCCGCTGGCGTGATCGGCGTTGCTGAAGGAATGGGTCCGTTGACCGGCGAACTGAGCATGCGGTACTCGCGTCCATCCACCTCGATGAGGTAGTGAACGTAAGGTGCGCCGTTGTCATCAGTGCTGCCAAAAATGGAGACCAGACGCGTGTTCGCGGTGCGCAGGAGATCCAGCGCTCTTGCGATACCAGTTTCGTTATTAGGAGAGATCGCTGTCATGGCCGCAATACCGCCATCGCTCCGCGCAAAACGGCGGCAAATACCGCCGGGATATGTACGCCAAACACCACCAGGCATAGAGCGCAAACGCCCATGACGGCAAACTCGGAACGCTGCCAAGCCGGCTGCATGGGAACATCGTCCGGCTTACCCATGAGCATGCGCTGGAAATGGTGGAGCAGCGCGCCAAATACCACGGAAATCGCCGCCAGCATCAGCACCGCGATGAAATAGTGCGCCGTGGAAAAAGCCCCGGCGAGAATCACGAGTTCACTGACAAACAACCCAAACGGTGGCATCCCAGTGATGGCGAGGCCGCCCAAGATGAGGGCGCCGCCAGTCCAGGGCAGTGAGCGGGCCATCCCGCGAATCCGCTCCATGCGGAGGGTGCCAAAGTTTTCTCGAACATTGCCCGCGGTGAAGAACAGGAATGTCTTGGCGATCGAGTGATTGAAGGTGTGCAGTAAAGCGCCATAGAGTCCCAGCGTGCCGCCCAGACCAACTCCGATGGCCACAATGCCCATGTGCTCAATGCTGCTGTAGGCGAGCAGGCGCTTGAGATCGCGCTGCACAATCATCAGCAGGCTCGCCACGGCGAGGGAAACACCGCCAAAGATCAGCAGCAGAGTATGACTGAAGCCACTGCCAATGGCTCGCGATGTGATCGCGTCAAACCGCAGCAACGCGTACATCGCGCAATTCAACAGGACTGCGGACAAGAGCGCGCTGATGGGCGAGGGGGCCTCGGCATGGGCATCGGGCAGCCAGCTATGCATGGGCACAAAGCCCACCTTGGTCCCGTACCCAACCGCCACAAATACAAAGGCAAGTTTCAGCAGTTCGCGTCCTCCCACGAGACCCGGAGCGGCGGCCATCAGTGTGCCCCAATCGAGCGCGGATTGCGGGCTGACTCCGCCCTTCACCGCCGCCAGGTAGAGCACGATCGTGCCGAACAGCGCGAAGGCGATTCCCACGGTACAGACAATCAGATACTTCCAGCCGGCCTCGACCGCGCCCTCCGTGTTGTAAAAGCCCACCAGCAATGCGGAGGCGAGGGTTGTGGCCTCAACAAAAATCCACATCATTCCGAGATTGGCCGAGAGGTACACCGCGACCATGGTAAACAGGAACAAGAACACCAGCCCATAAAACCAACGAAGAGAAGAGAACCTTCCTTCCGGAACATGCCGGATATATCCCGCGGAATAGACGAGCACGAGCGCGGAGATCAGGCCCAGACTGCTGAGGAAGAAGGATGTGAGGCCGTCGGCGCGCAGATAGCGTCCCGCAGTTAGAACGCCCTGGGAATGGATGCTGTACACCGTAATACCTATGGCGGCCAGTTCCAAGGCGCCGGTCGTGAGTGCCGCGCACACCACGACGCGCGGTTTTCGGCACAGCAACATGAAGAACGCACCGGCTAGCGGTATAAACAATGGAAGAAGGAGGACCATGCATCAGCCTCTCAACCGCCGCAGCTTGGAAACGTCCAGATGGTCGAAGGTGTCGCGGATGCGAAAGACAAACAATCCCATCAAGAAGACTCCCATCAAAAGGTCGAACACAATTCCGATCTCGATGACCAACGGCATGCCAAAGGTAGTGGTCAGAGCAGCCAGAAAGATGCCGTTGTCCAACACCAGGAGGCCAACTACCTGCATCAGCGCTTTTTTGCGGCTAACCATCAGGAACCCGCCAGTCAGCACCAATGCAACTGCGGCCGCGAGCATCGCCTGGTCGCCGCCCAGGACGCCAACGTAGGGCCGCACCGCAAAGAAGGAGAGAAGGATGAGTCCAGCGGCAATGAATACCGATTGGGAAGGCGAGGTTGAGGAAGAAACGTCGCGGGGCGCCTTCAGCTCTTCGACGATGCGGTACAGCACGTACGGAATCGCGACCACCTTAACCACCAACACCATGGCGGCGATCACGAAGCCTTGCGCCAAGTGGTGCATACGGGATACCGCGACGATCTGCGCGGTTATGACCAGCGATTGCACGCTGAACAAGCCAATGCAGGTGGAGATCCGCCTGGCGGCGGCGATCAGCAGCACGGTCATGAACAAGAAAACCCCGGACGACGCCAGAGCTTTGGCCGCCGCCGATTCAAATAAGCCCATCGTTCACCTCATCAGCGCCGTAAAAACCACAGCGAGGATCGCCAAAGCCGACGCGACTCCGAGAAAATCGGGAACCAGATACATGCGCAATTTCGCGACGCTGCTTTCAACCAGCGCCAGGGCCAGCACGAATACGGCCATTTTCAGGAGCAGCACGATCAACGCGATTGCGATCGCGACCGCCGAAAGGCTGCTCGCCATTCCCCAAGGGACAAACAACGCGATCAGCAAAGTCATGACCACGGTGAGCTTGATCGCGCTTGCCCATTCAATCAGAGCCAGGCTAGGCCCCGAGTACTCCAGCACCATCGCCTCGTGAATCATGGTTAGTTCCAGGTGCGTCGTGGGATTATCCACCGGGATGCGCCCAGTTTCCGCGATGGCCACGAGTGCCAAGGCCACAAACGCCAGAGCGTGAACCGCTGAGAATTGAAAGAAGTTCTGCCCCATGGTCCACCGCACCATTCCAGCGATACTGTTGGTGCGCGCCGCGATCGCCACCGCCATCAGCGCCAGCAGGAATGGAGCTTCGGCCAAAGTCGAAACCAGGGCTTCTCGACTGGCTCCCATGCCTCCGAAGGAACTGCCACCATCCATCGCTCCCAGCATCAGGAAGAAGCGCCCCAGCGCCAACAGGTAAACCAAAAGCACAAAATCGCCGGTCGCACCCATGAGCGCCGAGCCGTGCAGCAGTGGAACAAACGCCGCGACCACCACGGTTGCAGCCAACAGGACTATGGGGGCGAGGCGAAAAACAAAGGACGCCGAAGCGGGAACGAGGTCCTCTTTGCGGAAGAGCTTCAACAGATCGGCATACGGCCTCCACACGCTAGCGCCGTGCCGGTTCTGGATTCTGGCTTTGAGCAGGGAAATCACGCCTTGCACCATCGGTGCCAGCAAAACGAGCAGCAATACCTGGACTGCGTTCAGTGCGAATGTCATGCCCACCTCATGAACATCAGCAGTGCGATCAGGGCTGCGAAGATATACAGCAGATAGATCTGAATATTGCCGGTCTGGAGCTGTCGCAAACGATGCGCCGCTGCGACGATGGCGTCCACGCCGGGCCGATACAAAGACTTTTCAAAAGAGGTAGTGCGCACCGAGCGGTACGAAATCGATGCCGGAAAATATGGCGCTTCGCCAGGAACCACTTTGAGGGTACGGTCCGCCTTGTACACCTGCGAGAATACTTTTCGCAGGGGCTTAGAGAATGCGGTGGACGTGTACTGCATCCGCTCGTCCAGGCCGGGAAGTCCGCAGGCCCAGGTCGCCGTCAGACTTTTCGCTCGCTTGAATGCGGCAATACCGGCGACCACCACCAGGACGAACAACGCGATCCAGGGAAGCACCCCGGAGAGTGATGCTGCCGCCCGGGGCAAGGCGGCGCCGGGAAGAAGTTCTCCGGTCAGCGTACCCAAGCTCGGCAACACCAAGCCGGGAAAAATTCCGATCACGACGCACGCCGTCGCCAGCGCTCCCATGCCTGCCTGCATGGGTAGAGAGACTTCATTCGCACTTCCCGCCCCGCTACTACGGGGACGGCCCAGGAAGGCAACACCGTATACCTTGGCAAAACACGCGGCTGCCAATCCTCCGATCAGCGCCAGTACGCCAGCAGCTAATGGCAGAATGATGGCCGCGGAGAGACTGGTCATTTCCGAACCCGCCAGAAAGCTGCGGAACGTGAGCCATTCGCTCACGAAGCCGTTGAACAACGGCAACCCAACAATGGAACAACAGGCAATCAGGAATACGGTGCCGGTCAGACGCATTCGTTTCAGCAGTCCACCCAGTTTTTCCAGGTCGAGAGTGTGAGCTGCGTCGGAAATTGCGCCTGCCCCGAGAAACAAGAGGCTCTTGAAAATCGCGTGGTTCAAGCAGTGGAGAAGGGCCGCAGTGAGGGCGAGAGCCGCCCATATTGGGGCGTGGTTGGCCGTCAACACCAGCGCCGACCCCAGGCCGAGATAGATGATGCCAATGTTTTCGACGCTGTGATAGGCGAGCAAGCGTTTCAGATCGTGTTCCGCGATGGCGTACAGCACCCCCAGCAGGCCGGACACGCCGCCTGCGAATAGCGCCAGATATCCCCACCAACTGGGGCCGCCGCCGAGAAAATCAAAGGCGAAGCGGACAAAACCGTAGACTGCGGTTTTGAGCATGACGCCTGACATCAAGGCGGACACCGGACTGGGTGCAATCGGATGCGCCCGGGGCAGCCACAAATGCAGCGGAACGATTCCGGCTTTAGTCCCGAAACCGACGAACGCCAGCAAGAAGACCGCCGTACGCAGCGCTGGCGACATCAGTGTTGCGCTGGCCCGCATCTGTGCGAAGTTGCCGGCTTGCGGCAGGAATAACAGGAAAGCGCCGATGACGGCTGCCGCGCCGGCATGCATCATGAGGAGATAGACAAAAATGCTGTGGCGCCGCTCTTCGGAGTCGCCGTCAATCAGGATAAGGCGGGCGGAGAACAGGGTCATCAGTTCCCATCCAAACAGAAACGCAAAAGCCGTGGAAGCGGTCACGACCAGAACCATCGACATCAGGAACAGAGGCAAAAGCACCCACAGCCAATCCCGGCGCGCTCCGGAATAGTGGCGTGAGATGTATGAGCTCGAAAACAGGATGACGGGCAGCGAGACAGAGCAAATCAGCAACAGAAAAAACGCGCTGAGCCGGTCCACGCCCAGTGCGAAAGAGAACGATGCCACTTGAGAAACATCAAGCGTGAACCTTTGCCCGCGCCAGAACCCCGCCGCTGCCACAGCGGTTCCACACACCAGCGATCCCATTAGTAGTACGGGCGGGAGGGCGCGCGCTTTCGTCCACCGGCGGAAGATCAGAGTGACTGCGGGAACGGAAAGCATCGCCACCAGGAACGAACTGAAGGCCACTTGCGTCATCGGGAAGGCCGTCCGACCTCCTGACGACTGGATCGGTACGGGGTATTGGGGAATTCCAAACGCGGGGCTATCGCACTGTCCCCAAAGTCGAATGTGTCGCTCACTTTTCCCCCGCTGGACTGAGTTGAGAAAGGAGATCCCTTATATCCACGAGCTGGTTATTGAAGACGTGCCGAACGTCGTCGAGCAGACGGAAGATTGCCTGGTCTGGTACTGAGTAGTAAACGTTCTGGCCTTCCTTACGGCCGACTACAATGCTGCTCTTTCGCAAGACTGCAAGTTGTTGAGAAAGAGTACTTTGTTCAACTTTAAGACGGGTGCTGAGCTCATTTACGCCGACTTCTCCAGAGCGCAGAGCGTCCAGTATTCTGACCCGCATCGGATGCGCCAAGGCCTTAAAGAACTCGGCTGTAAAATGGGGCAACTCCGGCATATCTATATATTGCAATATTTGCATATTAGCTTATATAAATCGACATGAATCGCATCGCTGCCCGCCGCTACTTCGCGCAATTTTCCACTGCGGATGTGGTCGCCTAACGTATTGAGCAGCTTGGGGTAATGAGAAGATTTGGGTTTTGAGGTTCTCAGCTCGGCAGGGCAGAAAGGCAACGCAGGGATGCCCCTGCGGATTTCACAACGACCGCACCCGCGAGTGCCACCGCACGCCGCCCATGATCCAACGGTACATTTCGAAAATTTCGGGGCCGCTGCTCGACCGCATTGACATCCACATTGACGTCCCGGCGGTGAACTACAAAGAAATGCGCAGCACCACGGAGCCGGAAAATTCCGCCAAAATTCTCGCGCGCGTGGTCCGCGCCCGCGAAATCCAACTGGCGCGCTTTTCCGCCGGACCCGAAAAACTCTACTGCAACGCGCAAATGCCGCCGCAGTCGATTCGCAAATTCTGCGAGCTCTCCGCCGACTGCGAGCGGCTGCTGGAACGCGCGATGGCGCAGCAAGGACTCAGCGCCCGCGCCCACGACCGCATCCTGAAAGTCGCGCGCACGATTGCCGACCTCGACGGTATCCCGCAACTCGAACCCAAACACATCGCCGAGGCCATCCAGTACCGAACGCTGGATCGGACGTACTGGGCGTGACGCGATGACGGTAGGAACAGCCGCACCATGTGCACCAGCCCAAGGGACGGCTGTTTCCGATTTCGCGTGACTAAAGTCCAATCCGCCCCCTGCACATACCGTTCTTTGATTTACGTCTTAGGTGCCGTAGACTCTTAGCAAACTCGAGTGCTGGTTCGAGTCTTCTCACGAGGGATGACGTGATCAAACATCTGGCCTTACTGCTTTGCCTCGCCGCTTCTTTGGCGAGTGTGCAAACCCAAGCTCCGGTTCCGCAAACGCAGACTCCCGTTCCACAAACCCAAGTCACGGTTCCGCAAACACCAGCTCCCGTTCTGTCAGCGCAAGCTCCTCTGCCAACGAAGACGGAGCCAGTAGTCCGCACCACCAAAGCCCTGCACTATCGTCCGGGTGCAAACGTCAAGATTGAGTTTCGCGGCACGGAATTGATGCAGCGCGCTTCGGGCGAAGCGAGGATTGAAGGCAAGAAAACCAACATCGAAGTGGACGCCAAGTTCGAAGGCATGGAAGACGCCACCAAATTCGGGCTTGAATATCTGACCTACGTGGCGTGGGCGGTTTCTCCGCAGGGACGGGCCGTGAACCTGGGGGAACTCGTCCTGGACCATGGCAAGGCGCACCTGAAGGCCTTCACCGATCTCCAAACCTTCGGCATGATCGTGACCGCCGAGCCGTATTCGGCCGTCACCCAGCCCGACAATATGGTGGTGATGGAAAACGTGTTCGCGGCGGGCGCGGGAAGCGAGGCGATCACGGCCAAGTACGAACTGCTGAGCAGCGGCACCTACTCTTCCGCCAATACGCATATTCAGGACGCGATCTTCGGTATAGACCCGAAGACCCCGCTGGAGTTGTTTGAGGCGCGCAACGCGGTGCGCATTGCGCATATAGCGCAGGCGGACCGGTTCGCACCGGCCATCCTCGCGAAAGCGGAACAACAACTTTTGCAGGCGGAGGGAGCCTACCGCCAGAAACAATCTCGCAGCGCGATCGAAGCGGCGGCGCGGGAAGCGGCCCAGACCGCCGAGGAAGCGCGCGTTATGGCGGTGCAGCAGAAGGCAAAAGAAGAAGCGCAAGCTCAGGCTGCCGCGGAAAAGAAAGCCGCCGAAGAGCGGGCCGCCAAAGCGCAGGCGGACGCGGAAGCGCAAGTCCGGGCGCGGGTGGAAGCGGAAACCGCGCGGGCCCAAGCCGAGGCGGCCAAGGCCGAAGCGCAAAAAGCCGCCGAGGAAGCTGCTCGCCAAAAACAGGAGGCCGAGAAAGCCAAGGCCGAGGCTTTGGCCCAGCAGCAGGCTCTGGCCGCCGAAGCGGAGAAAGCGCACCAGGCCGCAGCGGAGTCCGACAAACTTCGCGAGCAAGCCGAAAAAGAAAAACTGGAAATGCGCGCCCGTCTCTTGCAGCAGCTCAACTCTGTTCTGTCCACACGCGACACGGCGCGCGGTCTGATCGCCAACATGTCGGACGTTCTCTTCAAGAGCGGAAGCTTCGAACTGCTGCCCGGCGCGCGGGAGCGGCTTGCCAAAGTATCGGGCATCGTGCTGGCCTATACGGGCCTGCGCCTGGCGGTCGAAGGGCACACCGACAGCGTCGGCAGCGATGAATACAACCGGCGGCTTTCCGAGCAACGCGCCGATGCCGTCCGCGACTATCTCGTACAGCAGGGCATTAGTCCTGACGCAATCACGGCCAGCGGTTTTGGCAAGAGCGAGCCCGTGGCATCGAACGATACTCCGGAAGGGCGGCAGCAAAACCGCCGTGTGGAACTGGTGGTCTCTGGCAGCGCCATCGGCAATGCAGCGAACGCCAACTCCGAGACCGGCGCATCTTCCAGCATTCAGAAATAGAAGGACGGGCCACTGATTCTCGATCGCTGACTCTCGATCGTTGCATGGAGACTCCAGACGCATTCCGTTGACAGACAGGCCTCTCCAATCAAGAACCGCGGAAATCGGCATGAGATCGAAAGTTTCTCTATAAAGCAGGGTGACCCGCGCACTCTATAATTCAATCCGGAGGCTTCATGGCAGGGTGGGGAACGGGGAGTTTCGAAAACGAGGGCGCGCAGGAATTTCTTGGCCGGCTGAATGCACTGGGGATCGACGATCTGCGGCCGATACTGGAGCGCGCCGCCGATGGAGAAGACTATCTCGAAGAGCGGGACAGCAGCATCGCAGTTGCTGCGGCGGAAGTAATTGCGGCGCTGGTTGTTGCCGCGAAAGGCGATCCTGCGAAAGGCGCGGCTGCAAAAGTTGTCGTCGCAAAAGAGGAGATGCCGCTGTTCGTAGTTCCTCGGCAGCTTGTGGATTGGATCGGCAAGAACGGAGCCAGTATCCCGCCCGATTTGCCTGATTTAATCGAACTCGCCCGCCGCGCTGTGGACAGGGTGCGGACCAACTCCGAACTCAAAGACTTATGGCTCGAAGCTGAGGGTCTGAACGAGTGGAGCGCGGCGCTGCGCGATTTGCGAGAGAGACTCGCTGGTTGAGAAGGCATCGGGTGATCGGAAATGCGGGCGGGTAAGATGACCCGATGGCCCGATCACCCGATGCCTTAACGAAAGCTGTCTCAGTCGGCGGCCGCCCCGGTACTTGTACTGTCGTTGTCGGCGCTTCTGTTCTTCTCCGCCTGGCGCAGGCGCAGGGCGCGGTTCGAGGGCAAGCCGGCATCGCGGATCTTATACAACAGGGCGCGATAGCTGATGCCCAGCGCGCGGGCCGACTGCTTGCGGTTCCAGTGGTGCTGTTGCAGCACCTTCAGAATGACCTTGCGCTCCAATTCGCGCACGCATTGGCGGGTGAGCTTCTTCAGGGAAATCGGCCCGTCGAGCGAGATGTCTGGACTGAAAAAATCCGGCTCGCGCGCTACCAAGTCGTTGGTGATCGCTTCCTCATGGCCCAGGATCACGTAGCGCTTGATCATGTTTTCCAGTTCGCGGATGTTTCCCGGCCAGTGATATTTCTGCAGCACCGCCAGCGTTTCATTCGACAGAGGCCGCGCGCGGCAGTTGAACTTGTGGTTGTAGTATTCGAGGAAGTAGGCGCACAAATCTTCAATGTCGCCACGGCGTTCGCGCAACGATGGCATGCGTATGTTCACCACGTTGATACGGTAGAAAAGATCCTGGCGAAAACTCCCCGCTTCGATCTCCGCTTCCAGGTTACGGTTGGTGGCGCACACCACCCGCACCTCGACCTTCTTGTCTTCCTGGGCGCCGATGCGGCAGAACTGCCCGTCCTGCAAAAGTTGCAGCAGCTTCGATTGCAAGGATGGGTCAAGCTCGGAAATTTCATCGAGAAACAAGGTGCCGCGGTGGGCCAGTTCGACCCGTCCTGGCTTCGAGCCAACCGCGCCCGTAAAGGCCCCTCGTTCGTAGCCGAACAGCTCGCTTTCCAGCAGCGTGCCGGGAATCGCCGGGCAGTTTACCTTGACATACGGCCCGGTTTTCCACGGAGACAATCCATGAATGAGCCGGGCAACGATGTCTTTTCCCGTGCCGCTCTCGCCAGTGATAAGAACCGGAACATTAGCGGCGGCCACTTTGCCGAGCCGCGAACGGACCGCCTGCATGACCTCGGAGCGTCCAAAAATTATTTTGTCAGGGGGAACCTCGCCTAGCGACTGCGCCAGAGAACTTACCGAAAGTGTCGTCATAAGACCGAATGCCCCATTGCGGTGAGTGTCACCCGCTTGCACTAAAAGTGCATCCCAAGCGCCAAACCGGGGAGGAGTGCCGAGCGACCCGAAACTTTACCGTTAAACGCTCAATTTATGAATGGCTTGGAGAGATGATACGCCGGAAACGAGAACCTCCGGCATGGCACCGACGTGCCATGCTGAGACAGGCTGAGGATGGGAAAAATTATTCACACTGCGGAATTAGATTTTCTCAACCGCCTGCCGGAAAAAGCCGCCGCGTCGGTGCTCAAGGGGTGGGTAAACTTCAGACCTAGAAGATGGTAGTCATCGAGATGCGTAACCCAAATCGCCTTCGCTTGTATGGCCCGCGAAGAGGTCTTCAATCCGTTGATGGGCCCGAGGGCGCTCGGAATCTCCAGTGAGACCAGCGCCGATTTCGGCAAAGAACGCCGAACAACCACCATTGCACCGGCAGGAGAGATGTTGATTGCCGTGGCAAACTCCAGGGAATCCTCGCCGTTTCCGTCACTCGTGCGGACAAAAACCGGAATGGCAAGTTGTAACCGTGCCCACTTCCGTTCTTCTTTCTTCGATACGCTATGAGGCACGTGTCTTGGCACCCATATAAAGGATGTATAAGCACGACCAAGACCGCATCTCAGGGGCCAAACCTTCAGAGAAGAGGTGGGTCTACTGGAATTGCCCTAAACCTCGCTACTAGCAGTCAGATTATCTAAAGTATGACTCCGCGCCTGGATTCTATCCTGACCAATGGTCATTCACAAAAGTGCAACATTTTTCTCTTCGGTGCCTTTTGCGGTCTGTTTACAATTGACACTCGAGCGCGCCTGACTTAGGATCAAACTTAATTCTTCATTCTGTCGGTAGCGCTCTCCCCCCAGTGCAGGCGTTAATTGGTATTCCATGGCCTCGATGTCTGAGAAAATACCAGCCGTTGCCCCCACCGGCGCTAATTCGAAAAACGTTGCCTGCCGGCAACTGTCGCGGCCCCTGTTCCCGCGTTCAGTGCGGCGGACGAGGTGGCGCGCGATCTCGAACAATTGCGCGATCGTTTCCGCAAGACCACCAACGCTCTGGCCTCCGCCGCCCACGACCTCAAAACGCCCCTGGCCATTCTCAACGGCTACATTGAACTCTTGCAGAGCCAGAAACTCGGGCCGCTCAATGACCGGCAGCGCGAAGTCATGAGCGACATGTTTTCCAGCGGACAGCGCTTGCAGCAATTCATTCAGGACTTCCTCACCTTCAGCGTGCTCGAGACCGGCGAACTCCGCATGCAGTACATCGAAGGCGATATGAACGCCTGCCTCTCGGAAGTTTGCCGTATTTGGTCGGGCCGGTTTCAGGAGCGCGGTCTCGCTCTCTATTTCTTGGCCAATGACAAACTCACGCCATTTCCCTTCGATGCGCCCAAAATCCAGCGCGTGATTTCGAATCTTTTGGAGAACGCCGCCAAGTACACGCCCCACGGCGGCACCGTCTGGCTGCACGCCGAACCTCATATATGGGAGCGCCGCAGCGGCGCCATGTCCGCCGTCAGCAAAGACCGCCGCCGGCAAGCGACGAACGTGCCCAACTCGGTCAAAGTGAGCGTGGCCGATACCGGCCCCGGAATTCGTCCCGAGTTTCACCTGGAAATCTTCGACGATTTCTTCCGCCTCCCCGGCAGCGAATCGGCCGAGGGCATGGGCCTCGGACTCGCCATTGCCCGGCGTCTTCTGCAAGGCATGGGCGGCAAGATTTGGGTGGAAAGTGAACTGGGCGCAGGCTGCAAATTTTCTTTTCTCATTCCCATGAAACCAATCCCGAGCGCTCCACCACGAGGGACCCAATGAGCGAGGCCACCAACATTCTGCTGGTGGACGACGAACCGGGAATGCTGCGCTATATCCGCACCCTGCTGGAAGTGGACGACCACAAAGTCCAGACCGCCAGCACCGGCGAAGAAGCGGTCGAGCGCGTCCAGAAAGGACTTCAGCCCGATCTGGTGTTGCTCGATCTGCTCATGCCCGGCATCGACGGCTTGCAGACCCTTGAACAGCTACGCCAACTCAAGCCCGGATTGAAAGTGGTCATGCTCTCCTGTGTCAACGACACGCGCAAAGTGGTGCAGGCGATGCGCCTCGGCGCCCTCGATTACCTGACCAAGCCCTTCCAGAAAGCCGAACTCGACGCCGTCATTGGACAGTGCATCGGCACGGCCAAGAGCGAGAGCTACGCCGGCGAAGTCGAAGAACTTTGCGACGACGTGTTTTTCGTCGCCGCCAGTCCGGCGATGAAAAAAATTCGTTCGCAGGCCGCGCTCGTCGCCAATGTTGAGATCCCAGTCCTCTTGCTCGGCGAGAGCGGCACGGGCAAGGAAGTGCTCGCCCGCCTGATCCACAAACTTTCCCCGCGCGCCCATCGCACTTTCCTCAAAGTGAACTGCGCGGCGGTGCCCGCCGACCTGCTCGAAAGCGAACTTTTTGGCTACGAAGCGGGGGCCTTCACCGGCGCCAACCACCCCAAGCCCGGCAAGTTCGAACTGTGCAACAAAGGCACCATCCTGCTCGACGAAATCGGCGAAATGCCCCCCGGCTTGCAGGCCAAGCTGCTCCACGTCCTGCAGGACCAGCAGTTTTCTCGCCTCGGCAGCCGCACCCTGGTCAAGGTTGACGTCCGCATCCTGGCCGCCACCAACATCAACATTCAAGAAGCGCTCGCCACCAAGCGCCTGCGCGAGGACCTCTACTACCGCCTCAACGCCTTCACCATGACGCTGCCTCCGCTGCGCGATCGCAAGGAAGAAATTCCGATCCTGCTGAAGCATTTTATGTCGCGCATGTCGGAATCCTACGCGCGTTCTCCGTTGCCACTTTCGGGCCCGTTGATGGAGGCATGCCTGCGCCATTCCTGGCCCGGCAACCTGCGCGAACTCAGCAACTTTATCAAGCGCTACCTGGTCTTGGGAGACGAAACACTGGCTGCATCCGAGTTGCAGCCCCGGCCCGATGGCGGTGGAGGAACGCACGCCGACAACAGAAACACGGCTTCAGGTGCGGACTCCGCCGGCGGACTGAAGTCCCTCTCGCGCAACGCCAAAGATGGAGCCGAGGCCGAAGCCATCGCCCGCGCTCTCGAAGAAACGAACTGGAACCGCAAACAAGCCGCAGCATTGCTGCAGATCAGCTACAAAGCTCTGCTCTATAAAATCCGCCAGTACGGCATAGCCCAAAGCCGCAGCACACATAAGCTCTCCGCCGGTGCGTAATCCCGCGAGTTTCTTCCCTCTGTAGAGACGGGGCTTGCCCCATCTCTGGAGCAGCCGCAAGCCCAACCCACTTTATTTGGAATTTCCCAGCTCAAGATTTTTTCGATCCAAGGGTTGCGGGGCTTCAATCCGCGGTTTTTTTGGCTTAGTGCTCGTGTTCATGGAGAGAATGCCCGTGTAAGTGCGGATGCGAGTGCACAATGCCGTTGTGGCGATGACGATGGGCGTGAACGAGGTTTGCCCTTAGAAGCAAGCCGGCGTTGGAGAGAATCTCCGATGGAGTTCCTTCGGCAATCACGGTGCCTGCCTCCAGCACGAAAACGCGGTCCGCAATGTCTTCGACAATTTCCAGTTGATGGGTCGCTGTGATCACGGTCTTCGCCGTGCCTTTCCACTGCTGGATGAGGTCCACGACTTGGCTCTGGCTTTTCGGATCAAGGGTCGCGGTTGGCTCATCGAGCAGCAGGACTTCGGGGTCGAGGACCAGGACGGAGGCCAAGGCGACGCGCTTTTTCTCGCCGCCCGAGAGCCGGTAGGGCGGGCGGTCCCTCAGGTGCGAAATGGACATGAAGTCAAGCGTTTCATCCACTCGACGCATCACTTCTTCCTTGTTCCATTGCATCTGCAAAGGACCGTAGGCGATCTCATCGAATACGGTCGGATTGAACAGTTGGACATCCGGATTCTGAAAGACAAGGGCAACACGCCGGCGAAAATTTAGAAAGAATTCATCCTGTTGAAGGCTCTTTTCGGTGAGCGCGTCCCCCTTGAATGTGATGGAACCCGACGAGGGAAAATAAAGCGCGTCCAAAATTCGCAACAGCGTGGATTTGCCGGAGCCGTTAGCGCCCAGCAGCGCTACCCGGTCGCCCGCTTCGATGCGCAGCGTGAGCCCGCGAATCGCCGGGACCGCTTCGTAAGAAAAACTAATATCTTGCACTTCGTAAGTTGACGCCAATTCTTACTTACCTCCCAATCCACGCGACTAAGCAGCTAGTAACAATAAAGGCGGTCAGTCCGGCGTAATCGCGCGGCTTCCAATCCAAGTCGGTCAAGAGGCGAACTTCTCCGCGGAAGCCACGCGATAACATGGCAAGATACACCTCGTGGCTGAGTTCGATGCTCTTGCTCAGTAGAACTCCGGCGGTCCGCGCCGCCATTCTGCGTTGCTCAGACCCGCTCAATACACCGACGGTTCGGCTTTGCCTCGACTCGAACATCTGGTTGGCCGTTTCGATCAGCAAGAACACGTAGCGGTGCGTCATGGCCAGCATAGTGACGATCTCGGCGGGGAGATGCAGCGAACGGAGCGCCTTCAAGATGTGGGCCCAGGCGGTCGAAAGCACGAGCACGGTGGTCAGTGTGGCCGTGGTTTCCACGCGCAGGACAAGTAACACTGCCGTTCGCACTCCTTGGATGGAAATGGAAAGATGCAGCGCCGGCACCGTAAACAGCGGTTCTCCTGGAGTCAGAAATAACGCAGGCAGCGCGATCAAGCCCGTGAAAATGAGAATCACAAGCCAGACGCGCTTTGCAAGCGACCGGAGACCCACTCTGGAAGCGGCCGCGATTGCAATTGCGATGAGCAACAGGGCAACAATGGCCTCAAGCCGCCGACAGAGGACCACGGAAACAACCAGAGCAAAAATTCCGATGACACGAACGCGAGGATCGAGTTGCTGCAGCAAGCCCGGTTGGTTTGCGGCATGTTCCGATAGGAGAGCTCGCGACACGGCCTGCGTAAACCCTCGAAGCGTCCGTTCGATGAAGGAATTCCGGCTCATAAGCGCAGGCTCCTCCGAACCCATCTCTCGCCAACCGCTCTCGCGACGAGCGAAGCCAAGACCAAAATCCCCACCCCAAACATTGCCGAGAGCAAATACCCAAACCTCGAGCTCTTGATGAACATGGGTGCATAGCCGGGGAACGGCGCCGTCCACAGGTTCGACAGCTTCTCGATCCCGGCAGGAACGGAAGCCGGAGGCGCATGGTTCCCCGATGCGGCTTCGATCTGTTTCCGCGTGTGAGGATTCGACAAATCGGCGGAAGACCATTCCCCCCAGGCAGTGCCTGCCGCCAGGATGCCAAGAGGCGTGAACAACATGAGCAGCGCAACCGCCCACCAGAGTCGTCCTTGTGAACGTTCAACGCTCGTGCCAGCAACGCTCGGGTCAGAGATGACCGGCGCTGACGTCTGGGCCAAACTACTTACTCCTTGCAACAAACCCAAATCGGCCCGCTGGAGATAGGACATCATACCCGCCGCGATCGCCGCTTCCGCCAGCCCCGCAAACGTCAGATGTCCGATCATCATGGCTGGAATCGCCACATGCAATGGATAGGGCGCGTAGAGCGGCGTGCCGCTCGCGTCATGAAAAAGCGCGGGCTGAATTCCAAGCTCAATAGCTGTAACTAGGGCTGAGGCGTTGATGGCAACGTAACCGGCAACCGCCGCCGCTAGCACTCTCTGGCGAGATTTTAGATTCGAGTTCGCCGCCATCATTCGGTACACGCCGTAAGCAACGAACGATCCAACCATTGCCATGTTGAAGCAATTCGCTCCCAGCGTGGTGATTCCTCCGTCGCCGAAGAACAGCGCCTGAATCGCAAGAGCGATGGAAATGGCGAGAATGGAACCCCATGGGCCGAGCACAATGGCGGCGATGCCAACACCAACCGCGTGGCCGGTGGTTCCGCCGGGCAGTGGCACATTGAACATCATGACCACAAAGCAGAACGCCGCGAACACCGAGATGAGCGGGATGGCGCGTGTAGCCAGAAGCCGCTTGACGCGCCGCAGCGCCGCATACCAGCCCGCAGCCGCGAACAGATAGAAGGTGGCGCAGGTTGACGGGCTCAGGTAGCCATCGGGTATGTGCATGATCTCGTCAATTTCTACCGGGTTTTGCTCCCCGAATGCAAGGTGATTCCAACGGCGGCGTTGACGCGGCGGCCGGATGTGGCATGAGCGCAAGCGCCCCACGAGTCGGAATCGAGCGTCGGCTTCGACTCAAACAAGGGTTGTTTCCTGCAACAACGTGATTATTCGCGTGACTCGGGTCACAGACGTTGTTAGTGCTGTTTGGCCGACGAGCTGGCCGCGAGTTCGCGAAAAAGGCCGAGCAACGCGGCTGCGGATTTTTGATCGGAGAGATTTTCCAGCGCAACCGTCGCCGTAAAATGCGGCGAAGTGGAGTTGAAGCGGACGCCGACAAAATCCTTGTTGCGCCAGGAGGCCAGCGCATTCACCAACGGGCTCAGTTCGATGGGCCAGTCTTCCGTCGTAGTGAGAATGACGGGGCCGGGGCGGCCGATGGTCCAGGCGCGAGTTGAGTCTTTCGATCCCCAGTTTTTCGCTCCTGTATGGCCCGACCAGCGATGACGGATGACGTCGAGATGAAAGTTCGGTGGAAATCCCATGTCGGCTTCGAAAGTGAGCGTTTCCTGCTGCCGACGCCAGCGGCTCAACGCCCACTGCACCGGAAGTGGGCGGGGCAAAAGGCGGATGGTGAGACGGGCTTCCTCAAACCAGCGCGAGGAAAGATGAAGTGTGGCTTTCAGGCGCGAGCTGTTGGCCTGCCAGCACAGGTCCGCGACGCGGCCTTTCCCGAGGCATGCCGCCTGGATCCACTCCAGCACGCTGCCGGCCCGCCGCCGGTTGTAACGGACAAACCAGGCATACCAGAGGACGAAAAACATTCCCGCCACAACGACGTCAAGGAGAATGAGAATGAAACGCCCCACGGTGCTCGTGCCCCTCACGAGAAATCGTACTTCTACGGACGCAACTGCGCAAGGGGCGAAAAACGGGGATGAACGGGAAAAAAGCGTGTTCCGGAAGCTGTGCCTCAGGCCGGAGCGTGCACTGCGCACTCGTGAAGATGTTACCAACGTGGATGTATTACAAAACTCAGACAATTGAGGGCCATATATCTCTGGAATAATGAAAATGCACTGTGTTTTTTTTGCTATGGGAAAGCTTCCAAAGATCATTCAGGGCGGGATGGGCGCTGGTGTTTCCAGCTGGCGGCTGGCGCGAGCGGTCTCCCGGCTGGGCCAGCTTGGCGTGGTTTCCGGTACGGCGCTGGATCTGATTCTATCCCGGCGCCTGCAAGACGGCGATCCCGGCGGCCACATGCGCCGCGCTCTCGATCAGTTTCCGTTCCCAGAAATTGCGGAACGGATTTGGGACAAATATTACATCCCCGGCGGGAAGGCGGAAAGAGCGCCCTACAAGCTCCTGCCCTCGCACGCCAAAGACACTCCTCCGGAACTTAGAGATCTTTACATCGTGGCCAATTTTGTTGAAGTCATTCTGGCGCGCGAAGGCCACGACAACCCTGTCGGCATCAACTATCTGGAAAAAGTCCAGCTCCCGCATTTGCCTTCCATCTACGGCGCCATGCTGGCGGGCGTGGGCTACATCCTGATGGGGGCCGGAGTGCCGCTCAAGATTCCGGGCGTCCTCGATCGCTTCGCCAATCACGAGCCCGCAACCTATCCCCTCCACATAGTGGGGGCGCTCGACGATGACGATAAAAATATGGTATTCACGCCCAGGGACTTCACGGGTCGCGAACTTCCACCACTCACGCGGCCCAAGTTCCTCGCCATCATAGCCTCCAATACCTTGGCAACCACCATGCTCAAGAAGGCCGACGGCAAGGTTGACGGATTCGTAATCGAAGGTCCCACGGCGGGCGGCCACAACGCTCCTCCCCGTGGAAAGCTGCAGCTTGATGAAAACGGAGAGGCGATTTACGGAGAGCGCGACATCGTTGACCTGGAGAAAATTCGTGCCCTCGACGTTCCCTTCTGGCTGGCTGGAGGATACGGCGCTCCCGAGAAAGTCGCCGAAGCCCTGGACGCCGGCGCTACAGGAGTGCAAGTCGGGACGGCCTTTGCCTTCTGCGAAGAGTCGGGCTTGCGTCCCGATGCCAAACGCGCTCTCTTGGAAAAAGCGCGCTCGGGCACGGCGCGGGTCTTCACCGACACCGTGGCCTCACCCACCAATTTCCCATTCAAGGTCGCGCTCTTGGAAGGGTCGCTTTCCGAGGAGCCAGTCTATTCCGCTCGCCCCCGGATCTGCGACTTGGGCTTTTTGCGCGAAGCCTACAGAATGCCGTCGGGCGAGATTGATTACCGCTGCTCCTCGGAACCTGTGACTATTTATTTGTCCAAGGGCGGGAAGCTGGAAAATACAGTGGGGAGGAAGTGCCTCTGTAACGCCCTCATGGCGAATATCGGGCATGCGCAGGTACGAAACGGAAAATACACCGAGCAGCCCCTGGTCACTACGGGCAACGACTTGACCGTGGTGGACCGCTTCCTGTCCGAGGGTTCAACGACCTATACCGCGGAAGATGTAGTCCGGAAACTGCTCAGTTTTGCCAATCGCCCAATGGCCCACTCCGATGCGGATCTCGCTTGTACCGTGGGCTACTCCAGTGCTGACTGATCTCGAAGAGATCCGGAATCGCTAGGGCGATATCCCGATGCGAAACGCAAGCTTCTCCGAGACCCACCAACGGCTCACCATCCTTTCCTTGAATACGATTGGAGATTTGTAATCGGCGATCTGTAATTGTTTTTCAAATTTCAAATTGCCAATTACAAATCCCTGCTGCTCTTCCGCCATAATCCCGTTACAATGGCGGCGTGCCGTTTCGCATCCGACAATTTCAGAAAGCCGATTTTGATACGCTGTGGCGGATTGACCAGGCGTGCTTCGATCCGCAATTGGCGTACTCGCGCCCGGAGATGGCTTTCTACATGCGCCGCCCTGGGTCGTTTACTTTGGTGGCCGAGGGCGAACGGGGCAACGGCAGCCCAGCGGCGGGCAGTTCAAGCTTCAGCAATCCAGGTCTCAGTATTTTAGGATTTATCGTGGCCGAGGCTCGCCGCCAGCGCGGGCACATCATTACGATCGATGTGGTCGCGGAGGCGCGGCGCGCGGGTGTCGGTACGGAGTTGCTGCGCGCTGCCGAAGCGCAACTGCTGCGGGCGGGAGCGGTCGCGGTCGCGCTCGAGACTCCGGTGAATAATGAAGCCGCGATCCGCTTCTATAAGCAGAAAGGATATTTTGTGGAAAAGACGGTTGCCGGATACTATTCTGGCCAGATGGACGCTCTGGTCATGACGAAGGATCTGGCCGCTTCGCCGGTGGGATGAGTTAGGCCCGAAGTGCTGTACAAGATATTTTAGTATCTATATTTGATTCAATATCTGTTGTCATCCTGAGCGAAGCGAAGGATCTCTACTTCATGAAGATTGCGATTCAAGGAGAACTTGGTTCTTTCAGTCACGAGGCGGCGGAAACCATGCTGCCGCGCGCGCAGGTCGTGCCCTGCGCGCGTTCGCTGGAGGTCTTCGACCGGGTCGCGCGCACGACGGCAAACGACGCGGTGGACGGCGCCGTGATTCCGATCGAGAACTCGCTCGCCGGTTCGGTCGCCGAACATTTCGATCTTCTACTCAGCCGCGACGTTCACATCGTGCGCGAATTTCGCTTGCGCATTGTGCACAACCTGATCGCGCTGCCGGGGACGAAGCTCGGCGATGTCCGGCGCGTGTTCTCTCATCCCGTGGCGCTCGACCAGTGCCGCGATCTGTTTGCGAAGAATCCGAAGCTCCAGCCGGTGCCCTTCTACGACACCGCGGGAAGCGTGAAGCACATCGTGGCCGAGGGCTTGCGCGATGCGGCGGCCATTGCCAGCCGCCGCGCCGCCGCAGTCTATGCCGGAAAGATCCTGAAGGCTGGGATTGAGGACGACAAGAAAAATTTTACCCGCTTCTTTCTCATCAAACGCGGAAAGCCGCGGACGGCCCGCAATAGCACTGACCATGCGGACAAGACTTCGCTGGCCTTCAGCTTAAAGAACGTTCCGGGGGCGCTGTTCAAGGCGCTCAGCGTATTCGCGTTGCGCGACATCAGCCTGAGCAAGATCGAGTCGCGGCCCATGCGCGGGCGTCCCTGGGAATACGTGTTTTTTGTGGATCTGCTGCGCGGCGACGATGAAGCCTCGCGCAACGCCCTGCGCCATTTAAGCGAAGTCACGGAACTGGTGAAGGTGCTGGGAATTTATCCGAAAGCGTAAAGCAGACGTAGTGTTGCGCTCCGATCCAGCCTTAAAACGGGAATCGTATCGACAAAATCGGAATGTGATTTGTGGGATGGAACGATGTCGCGGCGATTTCGAATCCGCCGCCGACGGTGAAAGAGAGGCGGTCGTGCAGGCGAAATCTACCGAGCACAAGGCCCGGCGTGAGGTATACGAGCGTGTGGCCGCCGTGCTCACCTTGGTAGTAGTGGGTGAAGTTGACTTCCGTCTCCGGCCAAATTTTCTTGAAGATTCGATACTGAAACGTGTTATTCCACAGCAGATTGCGTCCGATGGCCGCCACGTTGCCGGTGGGCAGGCTGATCCCGAATGTTCCCTGAGCGTCGAAATCTTTGAAGCCCTTTCCGTAGGCAATCGTGGGTGTGATTACCGGACTTAACGCGCCTTGCTCGTACTGCCCCGTGGGAAAACTCATCTGGTAGAAGGCCGTCAAGATGTAGTTTCCGTGCTCCTCGTTGGCAGCGGCGAGCCGGTATTTCACGAGGAATTGCCAGTCACCGAATCCATTGGGAGAATCCGGATTGTTTACGACATAGGGAGGCACGGCGAGAATGACCTCGACATTCTTTGCTGGGATGATCTCCAGGCCCTTACTCACGCCGTAGTTGTCCGTAGTGACGCCGTTATTGTGCGTCTGCCATTGCATGTCGTAGCGAAACTCCTGCTCCAGCCGCGGAGTGGTTGTGGCCAGGGGAGTGATCCAATGAGGCTGTTCGGCTTGCGTCTCGGAAACCATGTGGAACCAGTCGGCAAAAAAACCGTCCTGTGCGGAGGACAACGTAGAGGAAAAACAGCAACCGAGCACGGCGAGTAACAGAGCAGCGGAACGCATGCAGCCTCCAAAACGGGTAATGAGTCAACGAATTGAAAAGTGTACATAAAATACGGTTTTATTGTCAATTCATACGCATTTATATGCGGATGTAGGACATTTTGGACTAGGCGGGCGGGGAACGCAGCATGTTGACCCCACTCTCCGTTGTCTGTACCATTTCGTTCCAATGCAGAAAAAGGGCAAATCCGCACGGAATGCTAATACTGAAGATCTGCTGCAACTTCGGGATGCGGCCTTGCAGCTGGGCATCAGCTTCCCCACCATCAAGCAGTGGATTTATAAGAAGAAAATTCGCAGCGTCAAGACAGCCGGTGGACACCACCGGATTCCACGAAGTGAGGTTGACAAGCTGCTCTTCCGAACGCGAGGTCGAACGGAGGAAGAACGAAAGCAGATCGTCCGCCGCGTCAGCGGACGCAATCAGCTTGTGGGACGCATCGCTTCGGTTCGCATTAGCGGCCTGATGGCGGAAGTCAAAATTTCGATCGGCGGCCAGCAAATTACCTCGATTATCACTGCAAGTTCTGCGCGGGAGATGCAGCTCAAGGCAGGGCAAACTGCAGCCGCTCTCATCAAGGCCACGGAGGTAATGATTCTTCGTGTGTGACATGGGAAATCGCTATACCTTCGCTAGTACTTTGAGATTCATGATTTCCGAGAGCAACGCCAATGAAGTTGTCGAGGGACGCGTTATCAAGCTAAGTTTCGAGATGCCCGTGCCTACAGCTTTTCATCACAATCTGCTGTGAGGGAATGCACTGTGCTTGCTTTCAATTCCGCGTAGGTTGAAAACTTAGGCTGAAAACTAGAACTCATGACGGAAGCGAAGCCGCCATGCTGGGTTACCGAAGTGGAATCGAGGGCCTTCTGAGTCTTACAAACGAGTAAAAAGTAGTTTATAATTCAACAACCTAGCATGAAGGGTGCATCCTTTTGGCAGTTCAGTTCATCCTAAGGTTGAGTGCAAGTCACTCAAGAGAAAATCATGAGCGATTTTATTTCTTCCGAACAAATTTCTTACGAAACCACCGAGCGTTCCCTGCCAATTCTGCCGGTGCGCGACACAGTCCTGTTCCCCCATGCCGTCCTTCCGCTGACCGTGGGGCGGGAAAGTTCCGTGCAACTGATCAACTCGCTCGGCGATGACAAGACCATTGTGGTGGTGGCGCAGCGCGAGGCGCGCGTGGACACGCCGCAGCCGACCGATCTCTACTCCATCGGGACCCTCGCCGTGGTGCACAAAGTTGTCAAGATGCCCAACCAGAGCCTGTTTGTTTTTGCCGAAGGCTTGGAGCGGGTGCGGCTGGCCGATTTCGCGCAACTGGCGCCCTTCATGCGCGCCCGCGTGAGCACGATTCCAGAGACGATTCCGCCCAAGGATTCCGAAATTGAAGCGCTGCAACGCAACGTGCTGACCTTGTTCCAGCAGATTGTGGCCGGTTCGCCCACTCTCTCCGACGAGCTTTCCACCGTCGCGATGAACATTGAAGAACCGGGACGGCTGGTGGACTTCATCGCCTCGTCGCTGCCCTCGCTCTCGACCTCCGACAAGCAGGAAACGCTGGAGACGAGCGACGTCCGCGTGCGCCTGGGAAAAATCAATCAGCATCTGGCCAAGGAACTGGAAGTGCAGCAACTGCGCAACAAGATCCAGTCGGAGGTGCAGGACCGCGTGCAGCAGACGCAGCGCGAGTACTACCTGCGCGAGCAGATGAAGGCCATCCAAAAAGAACTGGGCGAGCAGGACGAGGGCCAGCGCGACACCGACGAGCTGAAGCAAAAAATCGAATCCGCCGGCATGCCCGACGATGTGAAGAAAGAGGCGTTGAAGGAACTGGGGCGGTTGGCGCGCATGTCGCCCATGGCGGCCGATTATTCGGTTACGCGCAACTACATCGAGTGGCTGGCGATACTGCCCTGGGCCAAGACTTCGGGTGTGGAAATTGAAATCCCCAAGGCGAAAGAGATCCTCGATACCGACCACTACGATTTGCAGAAAGTGAAAGACCGCATCCTCGATTACCTTTCCGTGCGGCGCTTGAAGCCCGACATGAAAGGCCCGATCCTCTGTTTCGTCGGCCCTCCGGGCGTGGGCAAAACTTCGTTGGGCAAATCCATCGCTCGTGCCCTGGGACGCAAGTTCACGCGCCTCTCTCTCGGCGGAGTCCACGACGAAGCCGAAATTCGCGGCCACCGCCGCACCTACATCGGCGCCTTGCCCGGCCAGATCATTCAGGGCATACGCCGCGCGGAAACGAAAGATCCGGTCTTCATGCTCGACGAAATTGATAAGGTGGGCCGCGATTTCCGCGGCGATCCCGCGTCCGCCTTGCTCGAAGCGCTCGATCCCGAGCAGAACGCGACCTTCCGCGACAACTATCTCGACGTGACGTTCGATCTTTCCAAAGTATTGTTCATTACCACCGCCAACATGCTCGATCCCATCGCCGAGCCCTTGCGCGACCGCATGGAGATCATCGAATTGCAGGGCTACACCGAGGAAGAGAAAATTCACATCGCCTTTCAGTACTTGATCCCGCGCCAGATCGAGGAAAACGGAATCACCAAGGAGCAGATCGATTTTCCGGAAGAGTCGGTCAGCCACGTGATTCGCCATTACACCCGCGAGGCGGGAGTGCGCAACCTGGAACGCACCCTCGGCACCATCTGCCGCAAGCAGGCGCGCCGCTTGGCGGAAGGAAAGACCGACAAGCTCGTCGTCACCAAAGAGGTCGTGCAGGAATTTCTCGGCGGCATCAAGGTGCGCAGCGAGGGCGAAATTGCCGAGCGCACCAAGCGTCCGGGCGTGGTCGTCGGACTCGCGTGGACGCCGGCTGGCGGCGACGTTTTATTCGTCGAAGCAAATCTAATGAAAGGCAAAGGCGGCCTTACCATCACCGGCCAGATTCAAGACGTGATGCGCGAGTCCATGCAGGCCGGATTAAGCTGGGTACGTTCGAACGCCAAGCAGTTGGGCATTGACGAGGAATTCTTCGCCAGCCATGACATCCACATTCACGTGCCCGCGGGCGCCATCCCCAAGGACGGCCCTTCGGCGGGCGTCACCATCGTTAGCGCCCTGGTCTCGTTGCTCACCGGCAAGCAGGTGCGCACGCTGACCGCGATGACCGGCGAGATCACGCTGAGCGGAAACGTGCTGCCCGTGGGCGGCATCAAGGAAAAAGTCCTGGCTGCCAAACGCGCCGGAGTGCTGGACGTGATCCTGCCAGCCGATAACCAGACCAACGTCGAGGAAGACCTGACCTCCGAGCAGTTACTAGGATTAAAGACGCACTACGTGAAGACTATAGACGAAGTGCTGGAGTTCGCCCTCCCAACGTCACCGCGAGTAGACCTAGCCGTTGTCGAAGAGCGCGAGAAAGTCCTGACCAACTAAAGCAATTCTCAGTTGCCGGTTTTCAGTTCTTAGTTACCCTATCCAGATTGTCACCACCCTATCCAGTTTGTCATCCTGAGCGTAGCAGGGACTTCACGAAGTGAAATTCCTGCGGAGTCGAAGGCCCCTTGCATCTAAAACCCAGATTCTTCAGCAGGCCTTTGCTCATTGTGCACGTCGTCTGGCATACTTGTGTCGGCCCGGTCGCGCGGGTCACAGAAGAGAGAGGAAATGATGGCAGCTCCGACTGAAAACATACAATTTCCGTTAGACCCTCTCGTACGGGCAGGCAGCGGGACCGACAAGGAGTGCCGGCGTCGAGCCGTGGAAGGGATACTCGAAAGCTATCACGGCAACTACGATGTGCTCGCAGAGGCCGTCCAGAACGCAGTCGATGCAGTAGAAGACGCCAAATTATTGGAGCTGAAGGCTCCGTTCCTGATCGAGGTAACGGTCAATTTAGACGACAATTGGGTTGGAATCCTCGACACAGGAGTCGGAATGTCGCCGGACGAAGTGACGAAAGCATTCGCTCCTCATATAGGTTTCAAGCATGAATCAGCTGCAAAATCAAAGCGTGATAAAAAGAACACATACCGCGGCTACAAAGGCGTCGGCCTGACGTTTCTAGCGTATGGCACCGACGACATCGTGATCCATTCCAAACAGAATGACGTACTGACGAAAGCACGGATGAAATATGGTCGCGCGTGGGCGACCGGCGAACGTAGTGATACGGCCCTAATGGTCGAAGAGACAGGGCCATCGCCGCTGGATTCACACCCGCGAGGGACCTACATCCAGGTTCAATTCTCAGAAACGACCCGGCCTAAGAGCCTCCCCAAGCTCGCGTCCTCGATATCCCTCTGGGGAACGATCCTTAGGACAAAGACCGCGATCGGTCAGATTCTCATGGGCCGTGAACCGGTGGTACAGCTGAAGGTAAATCTCTACCTTGTAGACGGGCAAAACACCTCGACGGCGGAGATCGAGCCGAAGTTCTTGTATCCGCACCAGATCAAGAGAAATCCCAATTTTAGGTTCCTCGACTTAGTTGAATACCACAAGGCCCACCCAGAACAAACAAATCCCCCTACCGAGAAATTGCGGCAGGATGGCCTCTACCTTGAATGGGACGCCGACCGAATCCAAAAGGCGCTTACCAAAAAGCAGCAGGTCGACTACGCTGAGCACCTAAAAAAGTATGCCCCCTTCGTCTACGCCTTCGTTCCGTATCAGGGGAGCGTGTGGGGCGATCTTAGTCTTATAGCGACCGGAGTATCGCACAGAACTTATCTGAATTCGGGGCTGATGCTCGCGGTGAATCGACAGAGACTGGCTGAGGCCCTTGAAATCAAGGCTACACGATACGAGACCTTCAGCCGCAATGTGTTTGTTATAGTGCACTTTGACGATGCGAAGCCTGATCAAGGGCGGAAGACAATTGACGAAGATGCAGCAGATTTTGCCCAGCGGACAGCGGACAGAGTGGTTCAGTACCTGGGGAAGCAACGCCCTTTTCTCCGACCTCCCGGCGAATCGCCAACCCCAGAACAGAGGCAGGTAGAGAAAGATCACGGCGATTGGATCTTTAACGTTAAGACGCATGCAAAAACCTCTCCCCTCCACATCCCGCCGGCAACCTACATCAGTACGCCGCTCACTGAGCAGGACGTGGTCGGACTTTTCAATCAACTGTCATCCCTTGGCGTGTTCCCGGGGATGAGAATCTATGCAACAAGCCAGAGCAAGACCTATGACTGTCTCTTGGAATACGAAGCTCCTTGTGACGAACCGCGACTGCTTTACAAGAGCCGCGAAGAAAACCCTCTCGGGGTGTCGCCGTACACGCTAGGCACACAAAAGCGGTTCTCAACGAGGCAACTCACTGTCGAGTTCAAAAACAATCTTGACAGTCTGATTGAAGATGTAGAGGGTGAGAGCCCGAAGGAATTTCGCAACATTGACATTTGCGTATGTTGGGGGAAGGTGGGAACACAATTCAAGGGTTATGAGCTTGAGGTCATAACGGAGGCAAACTTGGATGAGCGGAAGTTCCCTGGCGTAACCCACCTCCTTAGCCGCGACGGCGACGTACACGTTGTCAGCATCGTAATGCTGCAAACGATCACAGAAATGATCAGCTCAGGCAAACTAAAGCTGGCCACCCACCCGAACGGACCACCCAACGTTGCAATAGCGCCAGAGCCGACAGCCAGCGCGGCAAGGAAGAAGAAGAAACGGGGTCGCTGAGGGTGGGCTATCGCGCCGCGTGCCCTACTAATCGAGTCTTTGCCGGGTGCCCCAGCTTTCCGCTGGCATACCCGCACAGTGGGTGCCCCATTCTTGCGCGTTTTTGCGCAAGGGTGGGCGCGGAGGACTGATCGCACATTAGGGCAGTCCTTACCCGTTACGCGAACGCGGACTTTGATTTTTCCATCCCTACCTGTTGTGATCACCATCACAGACATAAGCCTCGTACTCCACAACAATAGAGATCAGTTTGGGGCAGTTCCGAGGCGTAGCCGTCCACCAAGACGGCCCTCGAAGCTGCCCCAAACCCATTTTCAGCGCAATTTAGGAGCTAAGTCCTTATTCCGAAATACTTTACCTCTAAGTCCTTTATACCCAAAGACCTGGCGGGATTTTCTTTCTAACCCCATGATTCCAAAAGACCGGGGGGAGGGGGGGTACCCCCCATACTGAATGGTTATTATCTTTTGAGTGAATAGAAAGAAATGAAGAAAAAAGATCACAGCCGAGCGCCAACTACACGGTTCGAGCCTCGACGATCTCTTCACCTGAAACTCCAGCGTCAGCACGGCCGCGGCCAGCCCCGCGTCTCTGCCAGAGTGTCAGCGTTCGATCTTTACCGATTTCACCACTACGTCTTTGTTGGGACGGTCCTGGCGGTTGCGCGCGACTTTCGCGATTTTCTCCACGACTTCGTAGCCTTCCACTACCTCGCCAAAAATTGTGTGCTTGCCGGTGAGCCAGTCGGTATTCGCGACGGTGATAAAGAACTGCGATCCGTTGGTGTTGGGGCCGGCGTTGGCCATCGCCAGTTTTCCCGGCTTATCGAATTTGTGCGGAGAGCCTTTGGTCTCGTCTTCGAATTGGTAGCCGGGGCCACCCATGCCGGTGCCTTGCGGGTCTCCGCCCTGGATCATGAAACCGGGAATTACGCGATGGAAAATGGTGCCATCGTAAAGCGGACTGGTAGACTTCTTGCGCGTGGTGGGATGGGTCCACTCGCGCTTGCCTTCGCTCAGTTCGACGAAGTTGGCGACCGTCTTTGGAGCGTCCTTTTCAAACAAGCGGCAAACAATGGTGCCTTCGCTGGTCTCGAACAGGGCATAGGTTCCGGGTGTGCGGGTCATAATCTCCCTTCAAATTCGTAAATGATTTTTCTTCCTCATTGTTGTAGAGACGCGGCTTGCCGCGTCTCTACATTGGTTTCTTCACTCCAGCCGATGGTTTGCTCGCGGGCTTGGCGGCGGTGCCGGCGTGATGAGTTTCTATATGCGTGATCTTGACGGGATGGAGCGGGCTTTCGCCATGCCTGGGCATGCGCGCGATCTTCTTCACTAGCTCGACGGCGGCGTCATCGCACTGTCCGAAAATCGTATAGCCACCATTGAGGCTGGGGTAGGGAACTTCGGTGATGAAAAACTGCGAGCCGTTAGTGCCGGGACCGGCGTTGGCGTAGGCGAGCCGTCCTGGGCGATCGAAGGTGACAGCCGGCGAAGTTTCGTTTTTGAATGCGTAGCCGGGATCGCCCGAGCCGTCGCCGGCAGGATCTCCGCCTTGAATCATGAACTCCGGAATGACACGATGGAAAATTGTGCCGTCATAGAGCGGGACGCCGTGCTTCTTGGCGTGAGAGACGGGGTTGGTCCAGTCCTTGGTGCCGTTGGCGAGGCCGACGAAATTCGCGACTCCGATCGGGGCAACCTTCGGCAGCAACGTGCAATGGAGATCGCCAGCCGTGGTGTGGATGATGGCAGTCGGCCCGGTGGCAACTGGATTGGAACTGGCGGCCTTTTGGGCGGGCGGTGTTGCCGCCGCCTGCGGTGTTGAGGCTGCCTGCGCGGCGCCGAGCAGGGACGTGGAGACGATTAGGACAAACGTATGCAGTAGAGTTCGCATGGATGCTCCTGTAAAGTGTCTTGGCAATCTTCGATTGTACGACAAAGAATTGTACGACAAAGAATTGTATGACAAAGAATCGCACGACAAAAATTGTACGACAATCCATGCGGGCCAAGCGGAGGCTGGGTTCGGTTGCAGGCTTAGTTGGAGGCGGGAGGCGCTGTGGCGGCGGCAGCGGCAGTGATCGTGCCCGGTTCGGTGGCAGGAACTTCAGTGGGCGTTGGCGCTGGCGGACGCAGGAAAACCGTCTGGGTCTGGCGCCAGTCGCTGTAGTGGTCGGAGACCATCACGTGGAAGCACCAGTGGCGGCGCTCTTCTTCGGGTTCGACCAGACCGAGGGCGTTCAGATAGAACAAGTAGTGCTCGACAAATCGAATCTGCTCTGTCGTCATGCCGCGGCGCTGCAGATCGACCGTGATGCCAGCGAGATGAGAAGACGCCAGGTCGCCTTCCGCCGGCGCGGCATTGCGATTGCGACGGCGCAGCTTCTTCTGCACCTTGACCGTACGGACGGCGGAGTTCAACTGGATTTGCGCGTGGAACTGGCGGTAATAAACTTCGGAAAGATCGGTGACGAAATCGCGGGTCCAGGGGCGGCAATAGCGGCGCGAGGGATCGAGACTGCTCTCAATCTTCAGAGATTCATTTTCCGGAATGGGCACCAGTTCACCCGAGGCCTTGAGCGCCTCGAGTTGATTGTCGTCTTGAATGCGCGGCAGATCGAGCCGGTTGATTTCCTCGTTTTGCCGGACCAGGGAATCGTGTGACGGACGGAACAACGGGTGCCAGAGCGCACTCCGAAGTCCGCGGAAGCGAATCATGCGCAGGATGCGATGGCGGCGCTGGTGCTGGACAACCCGGTGCAAGGCGGAGGCGGTCCCGGACCCCAACGTAACGAAAATCGCAAGCATGATCAGCGCAAGCACCAGCCGAGCCGGCAGTTTGCTGTTCCAGCTTCGCGTCATCAATCCCGGCATTATGGATCTTCGCGTCATACGGATTGCATCGTCGTTACTGCGCCACTTGAAAAAACTCCAGGGCTGTGGAAACCCCCCCATATTCCAATTGGAGGTGCAATTGTAAATCACGGGTCAATATTTTTGTGAAGCAATTCGTCCTAAACCCAGTTACTTAAGAGAGTTAGGGGTGATGACCGGACGGTAACTCGTTACTCTCAGGCGCCAGTCCTGGAAAAAACGCCGTTTGGGGAATGCTCCACATCGGGACAGCCAGGGTCGGCTGTCCCTGCGGTCACTTTCGCAGCAGGTCGCCGAGGGCCTGCTTCATGACCTGCCCACCTACATCGGCTATAGACGTGGTCAGCGGGATGTCCTTGGGGCAAACCTCGACGCAGTTCTGCGCGTAGCCGCATTCCTGGATGCCGCCATCGCCCATGAGCGCCGTCAGCCGCTCGCGCTTCAGGGCCGCGCCGGTCGGATGCGTGTTGAACAGGCGCACTTGCGAAATCGTGGCCGCGCCGACGAAACCCGTGTCCTCGGTAAACTGCGGACAGGCTTCCATGCAGCAGCAGCAGGAAATGCAGCGCGACAGCGGATAGGCCACTTCCTGGTCCTCGGCGGACATGCGCGGGCCCGAGCCGAGGTCATAGGTTCCGTCGATGGGAATCCATGCCTTGACCTTCTTCAGGTTCTCGAAGAGCACGCTGCGGTCAACCGCCAGGTCGCGCACCACGGGAAACTTCGACAGCGGCTCGAGCTTGATCGGCTGCTCGAGATGGTCGAGCAGGGAAGAGCAGGCCATGCCGGCGCGTCCATTGACGAGCATGGCGCAGGAGCCGCAGATTTCCTCGAGGCAGCAGGAGTCGTAAGTGATGGGCGTCGTCGCCTTGCCGTCGCGCGTGACCGGGTTGGCGGCGATTTCCATCAGCGCCGACGTGATGTTCATGTTCGGCTTGTAAGGAATCTCGAACTCCTCCCACATAGGCTTCGCCTCGGGAGTTAGTTGACGTTTGATCTTTAGGATTACGGTTTTATTATTATTTGCCATTTAGCTTTTAGCCTTTAGCTCGTATCTCAAAACTTTATCGCCTATCGATGTTCAGGGTCGAGGCGCGAATCCGAACGTTCATTTGTAGGAGGGTTCCATGGATCCTCATGCCTCCCTTTCCAATAGCCGAGGACGCTTAGGATGAAAACCGCTGCCCATCCTAATGTCTCCCAATCCAAACGGCCCTTCCTGAATACTTGAGTGGTTCCGACGAAGAGGCTTATTGCCGCAATCAACGCATCCTTCAAGGACTTGCGGCGTTCAGTGATACGTCGATTTGGCATTTCCTCAAACATTCAAGTTCGTCTCTTAGATACCTAATCGGTTGTCATCCTGAGCGAAGCGAAGGACCTCTGTATTTTGTCTGCGCCAAGAGAATGCATAGTTCCTTCGCTTTGCTCAGGATGACAAAGTCAATAAATTTATCGAGTGTTACTTCGTATCTTTAGTACTTTCGGCAGCTATGGAATCAGATTGGATCTGACATGCTCGGTAGAGCCGGTAAAGCCATATAATCATCCCAACTCCCCAGCAACCTACAATCACCCATCCAAAGTTATCTTTATGATGCAATATCCTTCTAAAGCCGATCGAGATCCAAAGAAGTGAGAGTAAAATCCACATCGCGGGAAGCGCCCATTTCCGTGGGGTATTTTCGAGTGAATTAAACACATAGCCTCCTGATCACTACTACCCTCAGTACTTCCTCGGTCTCGGCTGAATCAGCTTCGCATCCACCGGCTCGAACTCGAACTTTGGCTCATCCAATTCGGGCGCGTAGACGGCTTTCGTGGTCTTCATCCAGTTCTTATCGTCGCGCTCGGGGAAATCGGGTTTATAGTGCGAGCCGCGAGATTCGTCGCGCATGGCCGCTCCCTGCGCGATCACACGCGACAATTGCAGCATGTTATAGAGCTGGCGCGCGAAAGCGATGGTCGTATTCGCCCACTGCGAGCGGTCGCTGAGGTTGATCTTCTGGTAGCGTTGCAAGAGTTCGACGACCTTGGCGTCCGCTGCCTCGCATTTCTTGTTGTAGCGGATGACGGTGCAGTTCGCGGTCATGGTTTCGCCGAGTTCGCGCCAGAGCAGGAAAGGATTCTCGCTGCCGTCGGCTTTCATTAGCCCGGCATTGATTTCCTGCTGGCGCTTACGCTCTGCCTCAAAATGACCGTTACTGGGCGCGGCTTGCAGATTCTTCGCGTACTGCACGGCGTTCGGACCAGAGACGAAGCCGCCAAAAATGCACGACACCAGCGAGTTCGCGCCCAGCCGGTTCGCACCGTGATATTGATATTCGGCCTCGCCCGCGGCGAAGATTCCGGGGATGTTCGTGGCTTGCTTGTAATCCACCCACAATCCGCCCATGGTGTAGTGCATGCCGGGGAAAATCTTCATGGGCACGTCGCGCGGATCATCGCCGACAAACTTCTCGTAAATTTCCAAAATGCCTTCGAGCTTGCGGTCGAGGGTCTTGCGATCAATATGCGTGAGGTCGAGATAGACCATCGGCTGGCCATCGATGCCGAGGTTGTGCTTGTAGATGACCTCGAAAATTTCGCGAGTGGCCACGTCGCGCGGGACGAGGTTGCCATATTTCGGATACCGCTCTTCGAGGAAGTACCAGCGCTCTTTCTCAGGAATGGATTTGGGATCGCGCTTGTCGCCCTGCGTCCTGGGAACCCAGACGCGTCCGCCTTCGCCTCTCGCCGATTCCGACATCAGCCGCAGCTTGTCTTCGCCGGGGATGCAGGTGGGATGCACCTGAATAAACTCGCCGTTCGCGTAGTAGCAACCTTGCTGATAGAGCGCGGACTGCGCCGATCCGGTGCACACCACCGAGTTCGTGGACTTGCCAAAGATGGCGCCAATGCCGCCGGTGGCAATGATGATGGCATCGGCAGGGAAGGTGCGGATTTCCATCGTCCGCAAATCCATCGCGCAAATGCCGCGGCAGACGCGCTGTCCGTCGAGCACGGCGGAGAGAAATTCCCAGTGCTCGTACTTCTTCACCTTGCCTTCGGATTCGTAGCGGCGGACCTGCTCGTCGAGCGCGTAGAGAAGTTGCTGGCCGGTGGTGGCTCCGGCGAAGGCGGTACGGTTGTAGAGCGTGCCTCCGAAGCGGCGGAAATCGAGCAGGCCTTCGGGCGTGCGATTGAAGGGAACGCCCATGCGGTCGAGCAAGTCAATGATTCCGGGAGCGGCCTCGCACATCGCCTTGACCGGCGGCTGATTGGCCAGGAAGTCGCCGCCGTAAATAGTGTCGTCGAAGTGGATCCAGGTGGAATCGCCTTCGCCCTTGAGGTTTTTGGCGGCGTTGATGCCTCCCTGCGCGCAGACGGAGTGCGAGCGCTTGACCGGGACGATGGAGAACAGATCAACCTCGCCGCCCATTTCGGCGATCTTGATGACGGCGGCGAGACCTGCCAAGCCTCCGCCCACTACGATGATTCTTGGAGTTGCTGCCATGCTGTATAAATCCGATCTGCCGGGACCAGCCCGGGCTTGCTAGTACAAACTCTTCCGCATACCACTAGCGCCTGTGGTGGAAGTGAGAGCCCGTTCTTCAACTCTCCATTTACCAGATTTTGTCATCCCGAGCGAAGCGAGGGATCTGCATTTTGCGGCGAACTGCAGATCCCTCGCTTCGCTCGGGATGACAATTCATGGGAAGTTCAATTTGCGCGTTACTCCCCGACTTTTACCACGGGCACTCTACCGCATTACGATATTTTCCGAAGCATTTGAATCCAGAGGCTGCGGCGGCGTTCTCAGGAATCCATACATACTGGCCGCGCCCATCGAAACCAGACCGAGGGCGAGCGCGAGGCAGAGATAGCCCAAGCGGCGGCGCGCCCTTTCGCCGGTCGTGATCCCCCACTTCGCCGCGAACAGCCACACTCCGTAGCTGAAATGCCAGGAAGCGGCGATGATGCCAACCGCGTAAAAGGCGACCATCCATGGATTGTGAAATTCCCACTGGACTTTGGCGAACGCCTGATCCGGGTGGGCTCCTAAGACCGTGCCGGTGAAGCGCAGATGATAAGTGTGCTGCGCGATGTACGCGAACGCGATCATGCCCGTCCAGCGCTGCGAAGTGTAAAGCCAATTTCCGATCCACGGATAATCGGCGACGTTCGTGTCGCCGCGATACCAGATGTACACGCCGTAGATCCCGTGGTAGAGGATTGGAATCCAGATGAAGAACAGCTCCAGCAGAAAGACGAACGGCAGGCTGTTCAGAAATGCGACTTGCTTGCCATAGGCCTCGGCGCCTTTGAAAGCTTCGGCGTTCGAGAGGAAGTGTTCGAGAAGAAAGGCCCCGATGGGTACGATGCCGCTGAGCGAATGCAGACGGCGCAGCAGGAACGACGTTCCCTCGCCCGCGCGCAGTGGAGCGACGCCAGGTTTGATTCTGGGGACGGCGGGATTGGCAGTTGATGCCACGATGACAACTCCTCAAGTAATCCAAATGTGCAAACGTTGATTATCGTTTTGCGTGGGGAGTAACGTCAAGGCGAGGTCAAGGGCAAAGTCTAAGGGAAAGTCGTGTTGGATCCAGCGCTTGCGTCAAAGAAACGTCTTTTTGGATATGGACCGTAGTGATCTGGGCGGATTACTTGGACGTCGCTATCCTAAGCTGGCAAGTCTTTTCAAACGCTCGGGAGCTCCCAATGGAAACCGCATTTCAATGGAATGACAGCTACAGCGTGAAGGTGTACGCCATGGACGCTCAACACCGGCGGCTGTTTGAAATTGTGCGCGAACTCTACGATGCCATGCGCTCGGGCCACGGCAAGGATGTCGCCGGAGGCGTGCTGCGCCGTTTGATCGACTACACGGTCAATCATTTCGCGGCGGAAGAAAAACTGATGAAAGAAAATGGGTATCCGGCGCTGGCCGCGCACTGCGTTGAACATCGAGCTCTGGAAGCGAAGGTCGTGGCGTTCAAAAAAGACTTCGATACCGGATCCAATACCATTACTCCGGAATTGATGAAGTTTCTCCAGAACTGGCTCACGACCCACATCCTGAGCGTCGACCAGAAATACAGCGACTTCCTCAACTCGCGGGGCGTGCGCTAGAGCATTTCTCGTAATGGTGTAGGGTGCACACCCTCAGCGGCTAAAGCCGGAACCCATTGCATCTCTTGGCGGCACGGCTGAAGCCGTGCCCTACCCAAAACCAGCAGGGGGTTACAGTAACACTGAAAAATGCTCTAATCCGACGAACTCGGTGTGCGAAGTATTGTTCTTTGAAAGATTATCGGAGCGGCGCGGTTATGAGCTTTTGGCTCTTACCATCCATTTGTAAAAAGGTCATTCCGTCATCACGGGTGAAACAGACGTCGGAGCCGTTCAATTCCGGACTTGGCTTGTAATGCCCGATCAACTCTCCGGTGTATTGATCGAAGGCCATGAAACTGCGGCTGACTTGGTTGTCGTTAGCGATCTCGTCCAAAGCGATTACGGCCATGCCTCCTGAAAGATAAATCTTGGTCGCAAAGGCTTTCGGGTCCGGCTTGTGATACTTTAGCTTGCGAACAACTTCTCCGGTTTGGGAAATCACGGTTATTTGGTTGGAGCCCAGGAAATATAAGTTGCCGACAGAACTGGCTACCGCTCCGTCGCTTGGAACGCCAAGATTCCCGAGGTCGATTTTAGGCAGTGCAATTGACAACTCTCGGCTGACTTCTCCGGAGTCTTTCAGGATGGCTACGTAGGGTTTCCCTTGAAGCTCCTTTGAGCTTTCCTCACTGCGGTATCCCCACACGAAAATAAATCCGCTATCGAACACGCCAAAATCCGTGAGTTGCACATCCTTGGGGACCTGCAGTACGAGCGGGTCTTTCATCGTACCGTCCCGGGTAAAAATAAAGACATACTTTTCGACTGTATTGGCCGCAAGGATAAATACTTCACCCTCGGCGGTGACCCAAAAACTATCGAAGCCGGCAGCATCAGGGTCGGCAAACTTGCCGGTTACCCGGAAAATCTTTCCCGTACTACCATCGCGGGATAGCTTGAAGATCTGTTTAGCTCTGAACTCGGAGGTATCGTCGTGGAAATACATGTTCCCGTCGCTATCACACTGACCCGCGCCAAAGTATCCGAATGGGGGAGCTTGGATCGAACGGCTAGTTGATGCGACGATTGGACGTATTGCTGGAGAGGTTTCCTGCGCCAGGCAGAACTGTAGTGAAACTATAACGAAAAGCACGCGCTTTAACATTTCCGCCCCCTATTTGCTAACGGTGGAGTGGAGTCGGTTCTGCGAATTCACCCAGTCTTCCAGCGATGCTTTCGTACTGGACGAACAGGCAACTACTGGAGAACCTAGATTTAGGTCGTCCTTGGCGAGCAGTCGCAGCGAACCGGTCTTGCCACCCTATAGAGCTTGTGGATAAGCAAGCTCCTGCCGGGTAGGGAGATTCATTCTCCATAGGGCTGCTGTATTCACAGGGCGACTCCTCCAAATTATAAGACACTCGCCCATCGGGGCCGCCAATAACATAAGTCGAATTTGTCAAGTACAAAATTGCTGAGTTGCCCGATGCCACTCCAGAAATGCGCGGAAAGCCGCGCCACGATGGCTGTATTGCGTTTTTCCGCCGTCTGCTAAAATTAAATATACGGAGGCGCCGTGAATATGGACCGCTGCAAAGCTGTATCGCTCGCTTTCCTGCTGCTACTGCTCGCCGCCGTGGCTTTCGCTGCTGGAAAGTATGCCTCCACTGAGCACGGCTTCTCCGTGTCCTTCCCTGGGGATGGTGTCCAACAACAACAAGTCGCGCCCGATATTCTGAGCTTCTCTGCCAGTCCTGCCGATCAATCATGGTTCGGCCAGGTAGAAATTCGCACCGTCAATATGGCACACGTGAAGATCACTAAGGAATACATGAATACCAGGCTGAAAGAGATCTACGATTCTGAAGGCATGACGCCGGCCGGTGACACTGTGTACACCACTATTCAGGACTACCCGGCCCTCCTCCAATCGGCATCTTATCAGGTGCAGATGATATATGATAAAGACGGCAACGGAGGACCCTATAGGGGTTGCTGTGTGTTTGCGCCACATACGACGGTCGTCGTGACCATGCAGGTGATTTTCGTCCAAAGTAAGAATCGCATCTACATAGTTGCCGGGCATGCGCCCCAGGGCGCGGACCGCTCCAATATTCAACCGTTCCTGGACTCCTTCAAAATTCTAGGTCCCTGGTCGACGATTTGAGGATTTGAGATTAGCAGCCTGTGGTGAAACTCAAACGCTCAGAGCCAGCGCCTAAAGGCGCATTCATAAACGCGGCACTTGCGGCATCGCTAAAGCGATGCCCTGATACGAACCTCACTTTCACCACAGGCTGTAAGCGACAAACTGGGTGTTGTGGGAGTGGAGCGTCCCCAAGTCGAACATTGAGCCAGCCGTTCGTATGGATCGGGCGATCGGGCCATCTGGCCATCGGGTCATCTAAAATCCAAGTCCTTTGAACTTAGATGGCCCGATGACCCGATGGTGAGATGACCCGATCAGTTCTTAGCGGCGACCGCGGAACCCGCCGTGCGACCCTCCGCGAAAGCCTGCGACCGGGCCGTGCCCTGCGTAGCCGCGCCCAACCACCGGACCATGTCCCACATAGCCATGTCCATAAAAACCGCGAGCGTAGGGGCGTCCGTAATATGGATGTCCCCAGCCGTGGTACCAGGGGCCTGCGCCGATGAAGATCCCATTCGCGAACCAGGTTGGGCCGTAGTAACCATAGGGCGCGCAAGCATACGGATAGTCCGGGTAATAGCCGTAAGGGCAGACTGGCGGGCCAGCTACGTAGCCGCCAACGCCGATTCCGACCCTGACTTCGGCTTGCGAGTAGGCGAGCGGCAAGGTCAGTAAAGCCAGCAGTGCAACATATCTCAGGTATTTCATGGTGAGCCTTCCTTTCTTCCCCGCAGCGATTCGACGGAGCGAGAGGCGATTCAGCTTTCTGTTTCTTTTGAAGCGCCTACTCACTTGAACTCGGATGGCGGCGAAAAGTTGCGCGAAGACGAGTGGCTGATTTCAACCATCCTGCGTGAAGTCGGCCATTTGCAGTCCCACTGCGCGGCGGGAGGCCAGAGGCAATTTTCATGATTTGTCATCCTGAGCGAAGCGAAGGACCTGCTGTTCGCCGCAAGATGCAGGCCCATCGCTTCGTCACCCCAGCCGGGTGCCCTGCTCATCGCGTTCTTTGCGATGAGTGGGATACCGGCACGAGTCCCACTACCGCCATCGTTTACAATCAAAGATTCTCTCTTTGATTTTGGAAAACGATTGGAAAACATCATCATGCACCGTTGGTCGCAACTTTTTATTCCTACGCTTCGCGAGGCTCCGGCGGATGCCGAAGTCGCCAGTCACAAGCTGCTGGTGCGCGCTGGATACATACGGCAACTGGGCGCCGGGATCTACTCGTTTCTGTTCCTTGGCAATCGCTCCACACAGAAGATCATGGGCATCGTGCGCGAGGAGATGGACAAGATCGGGCAGGAGTTCTACCTGCCGGCGCTGAATCCTCGCGACATTTGGGAAGAGAGCGGGCGCTGGACGGCGATGGGCGAGAACATGTTTCGCCTCAAGGACCGTAAGGGCGCCGACTTTTGCCTGGGCATGACGCACGAAGAGGTCATGACCGACATTGCGCGCAAGGAGCTGCGCAGCTACAAGCAACTGCCGCAGATCTGGTATCAGATCCAGACGAAATTCCGCGACGAGCCGCGGCCGAAGTCGGGGCTGCTGCGGGTGCGCCAGTTCATCATGAAGGACGCGTACTCGTTCGACATGGATGCGGCGGGGCTGGACGTGTCATACCAGAAGCACTACGACACCTACTGCCGCATCTTCGACCGCTGCGGGCTGAAGTACGTGGTGATCGACGCGCACTCGGGGGCGATGGGCGGATCGCAGTCGCAGGAGTTCATGGTGCGGACTCCGGCGGGCGAGGACCTGGTGGTGAGCTGCGAGAAGTGCGGGTACGCGGCGAACCTGGAGAAGGCGACGTCGAAGCTGGCGCCGGTGGAGGACCTGACGCCGGAGGGCGATGGCAAGCCGCTTGACTGGTGCACACTCCGGGACAAAGACGATCGACGATGTTGCGCGCGTTTCTCGGGGTGCCGGCGAAGAACATCATGAAGTCGCTGGCCTACATGGTCGACACGGAAGAAGACGCGAAAACGGGCAAGGCGCGCGAGCGGCGCCGTGGTGGTGCTGCTGCGCGGCGACCACCAGTTGAACGAGGCCAAGCTGCTGACCGTGGTGGGGGGCAAGCGAAGCTGCGCCCCATGCAGGAGGAGGAAATTCGCGACTTGTTCCGCTCTCCGGCTGGATACCTTGGGCCGCTGGGTATTGAGTGCGGCGAAGGACATGCAGCGTATACGGACCAAGCCGGATCGGGCTACGTCGGCTCGATCAAGGCGCTGGAAGGGCGGCATGAATATGATCGGCGGCGCCAACAAGGAGAACTATCACCTCAAGAACCTGACGCCGGGAGATAGACTTTCAGTCACACGGCTTCGCCGACCTGCGCAGCGTGAGCGCAGGCGAAGGCTGCCCGAATTGCGGCGCGCCCGCTGCGCATCGATAAAGCCGTCGAGATTGGACACATCTTCAAGCTGGGCTACAAGTATTCGGAATCGATGGGCGCCCGGGTGCTCGACCAGAACGGCAAGGAAGTGGCGCCGATCATGGGGAGCTACGGGATTGGGATCGAGCGCATTCTGACGGCGGCGGTCGAGCAGAATAACGACGAGAACGGGTTCTGGCTGGCGCCTTCGATTGCGCCGTTCGAGGTGGTGGTGGTGCCCACGAACTCCAAAAGACGAAACGATCCGCAGGGCCGCCGAGGACATTGCGCGGCAGCTGGAAGGCGCGGGATACGACGTTTTGCTGGACGACCGTGACGAGCGGCCAGGGGTGAAATTCAAGGACGCCGACCTAGTGGGCATCCCCTTTCGTGTGAACGTGGGGAAAAAGGTTACCGAAGGCATGGTCGAGGTGTTTCAGCGTTCGACTCTGCAGCGGGAGGACGTTAAAATTTCTGTGATAGCCGAGTATTTCCAGGAATTGCGCCGGGCCGTTCGCTAGTTCGGAGAACAGTTCTTAGCGGATGGCGGAAAACTCGGGATTGGAAGTTCGCAACCAGCGATTTGGCGACTGTTTTTTATGGCGACTCTGAAATTGATCTTCAGCTTGGCCATCCTCGGAGCGTTGGTCCTGGTGGGCATCAAGGTAGTCCCGCCGTACATTTCGAACTACGAGCTGGAGGATGCGGTCAAGACGGAGGCGCTGAATTCGACCTACAGCACGCGCACGGAAGACGACATTCGCGACGCCGTCATCAAAGAGGCCCGCAGCCACGATATTGCGCTGACGCCCAAGCAAGTGCATGTCACGCGGGTGGGCGGGAACGGCAATGGCAGTCTTTCCATCGAGATCGAGTACAGCGTTCCGATCGACCTGCCCGGATATTCGACCAGCATGGATTACCATATTTCGACGAAGAACAAAGCCCTGTTGCAATAGCAGCGGTCAGCTATTGGCTTTTGGCTCTTAGCTTTTGGCCCATGGCCTGTCGAATCCAGCCCTGGAGGGGCGGACCAGCATAGGCCCGCGCTGCAGTGCGGTGTGGGATGGAAAAAATCAGTGAAGTTGCGGAGGGACGGCCCAGTTCACCCGCACACACTTTAGAGGCCGGGGATCGGAATCGATTTTTCTCCGGCCCGCTTGGCCGCCGAGAATCTACCCCAAACAATTCTTAAGTAGAACGCGGCATGACCGCACCCCGACTGGCAGACCATTGAGTCCACACTGCCACTGTCGCCCCGTTCATTCCTCGACAAGCATGCGAATGGTTGCGGGGGCGGCTGGTGATTTAGAATCAAGCAGCGAAGGAAGTTAACTTGAAACTCAGTTTCGGACTGATGGGTTGCTTGTGGATTGAGGGGCGGCTTTCTCCATGGCTATTAAACTGAAAATCCCGAGGGGTGGAAGCGGCGGGCAGCGCGGGAGGAGCCGCCTGCTGGTCCGCGATCCCATGGTGCGGATTGCGCTGCTCGGATTTCTCACGGCATCGCTGGTGGTGGCCGGCTTTTTTTCCTACTGGTATGTGAAGTACGACCGCATTATCGAGCAGCGGTTCCGCGGTCCAGTGTTTGCGAGTTCGGCGAAGATTTTCGCGGCCCCGCAAGTGGTCAGGGTTGGATCGAAGCTGACCGTGGCGGAAATTGCGGCGGAGTTGCGTCATGCGGGCTATTCGGAAAAGGACGGCGAATCTCCGCTGGGCAGCTATCGCCTGCGTGGCAGCTCGATTGAAATTTTGCCCGGGCCGGAGTCCTATCACAGTCCCGAGGCGGCCATCATCACAGTCGCGGACGGCGCGGTCTCGGACATTGTCAGCCGCACCTCCGGAGACCTCGGCGCCTACGAACTCGAGCCCCAGATGCTGACTTCGCTGTTCGACGCCGAGCAGCGCTCCAAGCGTCAACTGGTGAAGTACGACGACATACCGAAGATTGTGGTAGAAGCGGTCACGGCCATCGAGGACCGGAGATTTTTTCAGCACAGCGGAGTGAATTACATGCGGCTGGTTGAAGCCGCGTGGATCGACGTCACTCACCAGCGGCATCAGCAGGGCGGTTCGACCATCACCATGCAGCTCTCTCGCGCGTTCTTTCTGAGCCCGGAAAAAACCTTCAAGCGCAAGCTCATCGAAATGCTGATTGCGGTGGAGCTGGAACAGAAATTTTCCAAGCAGCAGATTTTCGAGTTCTACGCGAACCGCATCGATTTAGGACAACGGGGCTCGTTCACCATTGCGGGCCTGGCCGAAGGGTCGCGCTCTTATTTCAACAAGGACCTGAAAGACATTACCCTGCCGGAAGCGGCACTGCTGGCCGGATTGATCCAGGCGCCCAGCTATCTTTCGCCTTATCGCCATCCCGAGCGCGCTCTGGAACGGCGCAATCTGGTGATCGAGACGATGGTGGAGACCGGCGCCATCACGCGCGCGCAAGCCGAGAAAGCCAAGGCGGCGCCGCTGAAACTTGCACCGCCGAATGTTGAGGCCGCGACGCGCCGTACTTCGTGGACATGGTTCGCGACACCGTCGTCGCCAAACTGAGCGAGCGCGAGATCAACGAACAGGAGTACCGCATCTACACCACGCTCGATCCCGAGCTGCAACGGGCGGCCGCGCAAGCGGTGGAAAGCGGCATCAAGCTGGTGGACGATCAGGTCACGAAGATGCGCACCCAGAAGATCAAGGTGGGGAAGAAGTTTGAAACGACGGTCGCGCCCGGCCCGCAGGCGCAGGTGGCGCTGGTGGCCATGGATCCGCACACTGGCGAAATCAAGGCGCTGGTCGGCGGACGAAACTACGGTACAAGCCAACTGAATCACGCGCTGGCCAAGCGTCCCACGGGCTCGATCTTCAAACCGTTTGTGTATGCGGCCGCTATGAATACGGCGATCGATGGCTCGACGACGGTGATCACTCCGGCATCAACGGTGGCCGATCAGCCTTCGACGTTCGCCTACGGCGACCAAATTTATGAGCCGCGCAACTACAAAGAGGAGTATCACGGCGACGTCACGCTGCGCTATGCGCTGGCGCTGTCGCTCAACAACGCGACGGTGAAATTGGCGGAAGAAGTGGGCTACGACAAAGTTGCGGACCTGGCCAGGGCCGCTGGAGTCGCATCGGCGCGGGCCACACCGGCGATGGCGATCGGCGCCTACGATGCCACGCCCGTGGACATGACGGCCGCGTACACAAGTTTTGCCAACAGCGGCGTGCGGCTTTCACCAGTCTTCGTGAATTCGGTGCGGAATGCGAAGGGCGACGTCGTCGTCAACTTCGAGACTGAGAAGAAGCAAGTCCTCGATCCGCGCATCGCCTATGTCATGACCAATATGCTGGAGGGAGTGATGAATTTCGGAACCGCGGCAGGGGTGCGTTCCCTCGGATTCAATGCCCCGGCTGCGGGCAAAACGGGCACTTCGCATGATGGCTGGTTCGCCGGATACACGAGCAATCTGCTGTGCATCGTCTGGGTGGGATACGACGATTACAGCGACATCCACCTGGAAGGCGCGCATTCAGCAGCCCCCATTTGGGCCGAGTTCATGAAGCAGGCGGTCGCGTTGCCGCGGTATTCGGACGTGAGGTCCTTCACGCAGCCGGAAGGCGTGGTGGATGTGCAGCTCGACAAGATCACCAACCGGCTGGCGACGCCATCGTGCCCCGACGATTACACGATTGCTTTTGTGGCCGGGACCGAGCCTCGCGAAACCTGCGAGCAGAGCGGCACGGCGCAGGCAGGCGTTCCGGTTACGGGCGGAGGAAATTTGCCTGTGCCCGCGAATGGAAATGCGCAGGCAGCCGCCGGCGTTCAACCATCGTCCGAGGAAGAGGCAAAGAAAAAGAAGGGCTTCTTCGGCAAGATTGTTGACGTGTTTAAGGGCAACAGCGGCCCGCAGAAGGACGACAAAAACGCGCCGGCGCCGTCTAAGAATGGTGACAGCGGCAAGCCTCCGCAGTAATAGGGGAGGCATGAGAAGGACAACCATTTTTTTCGTTCTGTCGGTTATGTCAGCCAATGCCGTCGGGTAGAGTGCTGCAGCATACCGAATTGTGAATGGCGAGACGGATTCGGACGGTTTCCCGACGACCGCTGCCCGGCTCTGCATCGGTGCAAACGAAAAAGAAAACTGCTACACGCCTCCAACGCAAACCCTCCTTTTGGGCTGAATGCGAAGGTCCAGCCGGACGCCCGGCCCTCCATTGCCTAGCTCTTGATCATGGGAAACTCCGCCGATCCTACTCGTCCGACGTGCTCCTCGGCGAACCGGGTAACGCGGTCGAGCGCGGCCTGCAACTGGCGGTGGAAGTCCGCCATCTGGGCATCGGCGGAATCGGCGGGAACTTGCATCTTGACGCCGATGCGCACCAGCGCTTTCGAAAATGGCTTGGGAATCATCAGCGCATCCCATGTGTTCAGCACCCAGGCATCGCTGAGCGCCACGTAAAACGCCGCCATCGGCATTCCGCTGCCGCGCGCCAGCAGCACCGGCCCTGGCTTGGCCACGAATTTCGGGCCGCGCGGCCCGTCGATCGTAAACACGACCGAAGCGCCCTGTTCCAACTGGCTTCTCAAGCCGAGTAGGGCTTTCGCGCCGCCGCGGCTGCTCGATCCGCGCACCGCAACGAAGCCAAATTTTTCCAGGGTCCGCGCAATGTATTCCCCGTCGAAGCTGCGGCTCACCATCACGGCGATCCCGGTTTTTCTCCACAACCACGCGCTCGGGAACAGGGCCCGGTGCCAAAAGCAGTAGATGACTGGCTTTTCGAAAGTCGCGTCCGGAGGCGAAGGCGGCTCTTCCCACGATATTGAATAGCGAAGGGTCGGCCCGATCAGCGAAATTGCCAGATAACTCGTCCAACTGATGAGCCACAATAGAATTCGTTGCCGCAGCGAGAAGCGGCGCGTTGGCGGGACGGTGGTCTGCTCAGGCTCGACAGCGAAGGAAGAAGAACTCACGCCGCTATTGTATCCGGGCCGGAAAGGGTTAAAGGTTTAATTGAAAGCTGATAGCCGATAGCTGACAGCCAACAGCGGCTAGTTTTCCAGATAGGCCACGATCCACTCTTTGAGCCGATGCCGCCGCTCGTCAGTCGCGTCAAAGCGAATCCCGAAGCTATGATTGGGTTTCTTCCACACGACCTGCCCGCGCACCCAGACGCGCGGCAGAGTCAGCAAAGAAAACGTCACTTCAACCGGACTTCCCAGTTCGGGCGCATGATTTCCCTTGAGCGACATTCCCCCCGAACTAATCTCCTGGCTGGTGGCGGTGATGCGGCCGCCGTCGGTCAGCACGACCCCAACCTCCGTCATCACCGGGACACGCACGTAGCGGCGGAATTCATGCAGCACCAACATTCGAGTCGAGCGGACCAGCTTCATCGCCTCCGACCGCTCCAAGGGTTCGTGAAACACCGCGTTGAGGCACAACTTCGAATAACGCATTGCATCCTGCGCGGTCCCACCCAGCCCGTAAATGATGATGCGGCTGTTGGAAGCCGACGCTCGCGCCATCTCGATGATGCTGCCGGCTGTTTCCGCCAGAGACAAAACGCAGGCCTCGAATTTTTCGTGCCGCAACCGCTCCACCTGTTCGCGCCCAATCGGGACCGTTTCGATTCCATATTGACGGAAACACTCGGTGAGCAGATGCGCGGACGCTTCGGGCAAGTCAAACAGCGCGACGCGCGCAGCGTTCTTTCGATGCGTGAGAACGGGAGCGCGACCGGCACCAGTCGAAATAGGCATGAGTCCCAGGGGATAAACTCTCTGAAACCCCAGTCTGACGGGACTTTCCACCGCTGTATAGGTTTCGGAAGGACCTAGCCCCTGTCCCAAAGTGCCATTACGGAAGTAGTACCTGGATCGGTTATTCTTACGCCCTTTCGTTTCCCGGCGCAGCGAGTTTTTCCGCGTAGAGACGGAGCTTGCCCCGTCTCTACGGGAAATCAGACGCCCTTTCAGTGGCTAGGCATCGAAAAACGAGTTTTCGGCGATCTGTTTAGCTTCCGAGGGTTAGTACTCTGCCCCGCTGCGGCTGCAGTCAGGTAAGATATTCGCATCCTTGCACGCGTAGTCGCAGTCAAAAAATGATCACTCTAAACGACATCCAGTCGGCCTTGCGCCGCATTCGCAGCTCCATCTACCTTTCACCCTGCGCGCGTTCGGAGACATTCTCGGCGTCCACCGCCAACGATGTCTATCTGAAGCTCGACAACCTGCAGCGCACCGGCGCATTTAAAGAGCGCGGCGCGCTGAACAAGCTGCTCTTGCTGAGCGCCGAAGAACGCGCCCAGGGAGTGATTGCGGCCTCGGCCGGAAACCACGCACAAGGCGTCGCCTACCACGCCGGCAAGCTCGGCATCCGCGCGCAGATTTGCATGCCGCTGACCACGCCGCTGATCAAGGTCTCGGAGACGCGCGGCTACGGGGCCGATGTGATTTTGCACGGAGCTAACTACGACGAAGCTTGCGAAGAGGCCCTGCGCCGCAGCGCCGCTGAACACCTCACCTTCATCCATCCCTTCGATGATGACGACGTTATTGCCGGGCAGGGCACCATCGGACTCGAGCTTCTCGATCAGCATCCCGACCTTGAAGCGGTCGTCGTCCCGATCGGCGGCGGGGGCCTGATTGGCGGCATCGGCTGCGCCCTGAAAGAGTCGAACCGCAAAATTCAAGTTTTCGGAGTGCAGCCCTCGCGCCTGCCCTCCATGAAAGTCGCCGTCGGCGAAGGCACGCCCGTAACGCTGGCAGCGGCCTACACCATTGCCGATGGCATCGCTGTCCGGCGGGCCGGCGAGCGTACGCTGCCGCTCGTGCAGAAGTATGTGGACGACATCGTTACCGTCGAAGAAGAAGAAATCGCCAACGCTATTCTGCTGTTGCTGGAACGCGAAAAAACTTTGGCCGAAGGCGCGGGCGCGGCGGCCGTCGCGGCGCTGGTCAACCGCAAGCTGCCGCTGGTGGGAAAGAAAGTTGCCGTGCTGGTGTGCGGCGGAAACATCGATGTCACGCTGCTCTCGCGCATCATCGAGCGCGGCCTGGTCAAAGACGGACGCCTGGTGCGTCTGCGCGTCCACCTGCCCGACTATCCCGGCGCGCTTAATCGGCTAACCTCGATTCTGGCGCAGCATCGCGCCAATATCGTTGAGACCGACTACGACCGCGCCTACCACGGCGTGGGCCTGGGTGAGACCGCAATCGAAATCACCATGGAAACCCGCGGCCCCGACCACATCGCCGAAATCATCTCGGCCTTGAGCGCCGCCGGTTACACGCAGGAAAGGGTGCTGTAGAGCTTTTTCACCGCCGAGACGCCGAGAGCGCTTTTCCCGCGTCTCGGCGGTAGATTTCATTCAAACTGTTTCCGGAATCTCTCCAACTGGTCCTTCACTTCCCCAACCTCCCGCCGCAGCTCCGCCACTTCTTGTTCCAGCCGTGCAATGCGCTCGGCATCCGCCGGATTGCGCTCAGCCACCGCGCCAGCTTGCGCCGGCGGTTCCGCATCCACCACATCCCCGGCTAGCAGATGCGCATATCGAGATTCTTTCGTCCCCGGCTGGCGGGGCAGCACTTTCGCCAGCGGCGGTTCGCGTTGCATCAATTTCTGCAACGCCGATTGCACATCCTCGAGCGCTTCGAAGCGGTGCATGCGCTCGGCGCGTCCGCGCAGTTCGCCGGGCGTCTGCGGGCCGCGCAGCAGCAGCACGCAGAGCACGGCAATCTCGGGGCGCGTGAAGTTGAATACCTCCTGCAAGCGCTGCTCGTATTTGGTAACGCGGCTGTCGGCGCCGTGCGCGGGGCCGGCCATGCGCTGCTCCTGAAGGCCATCCAGCGCGCCGCGCACTGCGTCTTCCGTCAACTGCATCACCGGATCGCGGTTCGTCTTCTGGTTGCAGGCATTCACCAGCGCGTTCAGCGACAGCGGATAGTACTCCGGCGTGGTGATGTCTTTTTCGATCAGCGACCCCAGCACGCGCACTTCGATTTCCGTCAGCTTGGTTTCCATGGATTTGATTCATTGTACCGAGTCGCCAGAACGATGGAGCGACGGGCGTCTCGCCCGTCTTGCCGAGCAGCTGCCGGGCGAGGACGCCCGGCTCTCCACCGGCTGGGCACGGTATACTCAATAGTTTGTCGGACGCATCCAAGTTGGAGTATTGGCAACTGAATTACCAAGGAGGAATCGTGAGGAAATACCTGGGAGTTTTAGCTGGCGTGGCTGCATTTTGCGTGATGTCGTGGGCGCAGGCTCCAACGCAGGCTCAAGCTCCAACCCCGGCTCCCACTACAGAGCAAGCTCCAGCCACAGCGCCAGCCTCCGCGCCAGTTGAGATTCCAACTCCAGCACCCAAGCCCGCGCCGCCGCCGCGCCCGTATCCGCGCCTCGAACTGTTTGCCGGCGGTTCCTACGCCGAGGCCGGTCTTTTCAACGCCGGACACTGGGCGGGGCTGCCTGGCTGGGACGCATCTTTCGGCTTGAACGCGACCAGTTGGCTGGGGTTCGTACTTGAGGGCGGGCAGTACTTCGGAACGTCGAAGATCCCGTTTAGCGTTCCGAAACCATTTCCCACAGGCCCGGAGTACTGCGCGACAGCGTGTTCCACGTTCAACGTGGCGACCAGAGAGTACAACTTTCTTTTTGGCGCGCAGTTTTCCCGCCGCAAGTATGAACGCTGGACTCTGTTTGGCGAGCTCCTGTATGGACATCAGGGCGCACGCGGCATTGCAACCCCTGTATCACCACCAGGAGGTTCTCCCGACACGGAAGTCGGCACTGGCCGGGCGCTGGTGGTTGGTGCCGGCGCGGACTACAAAATCAATCCGCGTTTCGCCTTGCGCTTCAAGGCCGATTATTTCCAGACCGGCACCGACTTTCCGTATGTCGGCAAGCAGAAGCAGGACAACTTTCGGTTCTCGATGGGCATTGTAATCCGCAGCGTACACAAAAAGAAGCGCACGCTCGAGGACGAAACGCAGCTCGAACCGTGAGGCGGCTGATCGCTATTCGGCGTTCGCTGTTTGCTCTTCGCGATTAGCGAACGACGAATAGCGATCAGCGAGCATCCTACGAACGGCGCAGCACGTCGCTCAATGGCTTGGTCTTGGCCTTCAGTTCGTCGGCGAAATCGGAGCCTTTCTCGACCGCTTTCTCGAAACGGTTTTTCGCTTCGTCCGTCCAATCGGAGACGGTATCGAGCGCGTCGTCATAAGACCGTCGCAGGTCTTTCCGCAGTTGCCGCCCGGTCTTCGGGGCCAGCAACAGTCCGAGCGCGGCGCCCACCCCAAGCCCAATCAGCAGAAACGTAACGGCCGTGCCAACCGTGCCCTCCGAACTCTCGTATCTTCCAATGCGCATAAAAACCTCCCGACCATTTCTATTCTAGTCCCGTGACTGCATGATTGTTGCCACTGTCAACCGTGCCCGGCAGGGCATTCGCATGAAAGTCAGGGAAGGTTGAAGAGTGGGGCGCGCATCGGATCGTCGTGGAAGGCAACATCCAGGCACCAGTGCAAGTACCGTCCAGTGGGCGCGTATGGCTCGACGGATGCGCTGGGCATCGGGGGCCAAACTACAGATGTACAAACGCCGCTCCACCGCTACTTTGCCCTGGATGTGCACCACTTTCCGGCGTTGCGCGATGCCTTCCAGCCATTAGAATGAAGTCGGCGCCAGATTTCTAAAGATTGTCTGATTGAGTCTTGGCTGGCGGGGCGGGGTACGCTGAGAAGGGGACCCTTAGCGGCTAAACCGCTAGAGTAGCTTGTTCTGACGGCATGGCTGAAGCCATTCCCTTTCAAAGCTATTCGTGAGCCGATTTGATCGAAAGTTTCGCAAGAACCAGGAGCCAAGAGCTAAGAGCCAAAAGCTAAGAGCCGCCCTCATGACCCAAAACCAATTCGTCCATCTGCATCTGCATAGCGATTACTCGATGCTTGACGGCGCCTGCGACGTTGAGAAACTGGTCGACCGCGTCCACGAACTCGGCATGCCCGCCGTGGCCATGACCGACCACGGCAACATTTTTGGCGCGGTGCATTTTGTGAATGCCGCGCACAAGGCCGGGGTCAAGCCGATCGTGGGATGCGAACTTTACATCTGCAAAAAGGACGATCACGTCATCACGCGTACTCCGCCCGACGGCGATACTTATAATCATCTGCTCGTTCTCGCCGAAAACGAAGAAGGCTACCGTAACCTGGTTAAGATCACGTCCGAAGCGTCGCTGCACGGCTTTTACTACAAGCCGCGCGTGAGCAAGAAATTTCTGGCCGAACATTCCAAGGGACTGATCGCGCTCTCCGGATGCCTGAAAGGCGAAGTGGCCGAGCGCCTGACGGAAGGGAACTACGACGCGGCGCGCGCGGCTGCCGGATTCTATAGCGACCTCTTTGGCAAAGAAAACTTTTTTCTCGAGATCCAGGACCAGGGTCTGGAGATGGAACACCGCATTCATTCCGGCTTGTTCCAGTTGGAGAAAGACCTCGGCCTTCCCCTGATAGCGACCAACGACAGCCACTATCTTTGCGAAGACGACGCGCACGCCCAGGACGTGATGCTGTGCATTCAAATGGGCAAGTCCATCCAAGACACGAACCGGATGAAGTTCGAGGGCACGCAGTTTTACGTCAAGAGCGGCGACGAGATGCTGCGCGTTTTCAAGGACGCGCCCCAGGTCATCTCGCGCACGCTCGACATTGCCGAGCGCTGCAACCTGCGGCTGGAAAAAGTTCCCAGCCCGTTCCCGCGTTTCGACGTTCCCGATGGATTTACTCCCGACAGTTATTTCGAGCACATCACGCGGCAAGGATTCGCGCGGCGCATGGAGAATCTGCGAAGTTTGTCGGCGAACGGGCGGCTCAAACATTCGCTGGCGGATTACGAGCAGAGATTGGCGCGCGAGATCGCCATCATCCAGCAGATGAAGTTCTCCGGATATTTTCTGATCGTTTGGGACTTCATCCGCTACGCACGCGAACGCGGCATTCCCGTGGGGCCGGGCCGCGGATCGGCGGCGGGCGCCTTGGTTGCGTATTCGCTCGACATCACCGACATCGATCCCTTGCAGCATGAACTTCTGTTCGAACGCTTTCTCAACCCCGAACGTATTTCCCTGCCCGACATTGACATCGACTTCTGCATGAACCGGCGCGGCGAAGTGATCGAATATGTGACGCATAAATACGGACGGGAGAATGTGGCGCAGATCATCACGTTTGGCACGATGGCAGCGAAGGCCGCAATTAAAGACGTCGGCCGCGCGATGGACATGCCGTACAGCGACGTGGACCGGATCGCTAAGATGGTGCCGACCACGCTCAACATCAAGCTCGACGACGCGCTGACGGAATCGGCTGCGCTGCAGGAGGCGTACCAGAAAGATCCGCAGGTGCGGCAGTTACTCGACACGGCTCGGAAGCTCGAAGGCCTGGTGCGGAATTCCGGCGTGCATGCCGCGGGCGTCGTGATCTCGCCGCGTCCGCTGATTGAACTGGTGCCGCTGCACAAAACCAAGAACGACGAAATCGTCACCGCCTTCGATATGGTGGCCCTCGATAAAATGGGCCTGCTGAAGATGGATTTTCTCGGGCTGACGACACTCACCATTCTTGACGACGCGTTGAAACTGATTGCGCAGAAGGGAACGAATCTAAAACTCGACGACATCCCGCTCGAAGACCCGGAGACTTACGAAAAAGTTTTCCATAAAGGATTGACCTCCGGCGTGTTTCAGTTTGAATCGCACGGCATGAGAGACGTTCTGCGCCGCTATCAGCCGAACTCGATCGAAGATCTTACCGCCTTGAATGCGCTCTACCGTCCCGGCCCGATCCAGGGCGGAATGATCGACGACTTCATCGAGCGCAAGCACGGCCGCCGCAAGATCGAATACGAGTTGCCCGAACTAAAAGAAATTTTACAGGAGACACTCGGCGTCATCGTTTATCAGGAACAGGTGATGCAGGTGGCGAACAAGCTTGCCGGCTACTCGCTCGGAGAAGCCGATCTGTTGCGGCGCGCCATGGGAAAAAAGAACGCGGAGGAGATGGCGAAGCAGCGCGAGCGCTTTGTGCAGGGAGCGGCGCAGCGCAGTTTCCCGCCGCGAAAGATCGAGAAGATTTTCGATCTGATGGCGCAGTTTGCGGGCTACGGTTTCAACAAGTCGCACTCGGCGGCCTACGCGCTGCTCGCCTATCACACTGCGTATTTGAAGACGCACCATCCCATCGACTTCATGGCGGCGCTGCTGACTTCAGTGACCGGCAGCACCGATGACGTGGTCAAGTACATCAACGAATGCCGCGAGATGGGGATCGCCGTCGAACCGCCCGACATCAACGTGAGCGCCGCGAACTTTACGCCGCATGGGCAGGCGATCCGCTTTGGGCTGGCCGCGGTGAAGAATGTTGGCGGCAATGCCATCGAGTCCATTGTCGCGGCGCGCAAAAAACTGGGCCGGAATTTCCGCTCGTTCTATGAATTCTGCGAAGCAGTGGACCTGCGCTTGTTGAACAAGCGCGTGCTGGAGTCGCTGATCAAAAGCGGCGCCATGGATTGTTTCGGGCGCCGGGCGCAGCTCATGAAAGCGCTCGACACGGCCATTGAGCAGGCGCAGAAAGCCCAGCGCGACGCCGAGTCGGGACAGCACGGGCTGTTTGGCGTGTTCGAGGATGAATCCGCCGCGCAGGCAAAGACGCGCTCCCCAACGCGCCCGACTGGGATGAACATACGCGGCTAGCAGGCGGAAAAAGAAATCCTCGGATTTTTTATCACCGGGCATCCGATGGAAAAGTACAAAGAAAAACTTGCCGACCTGAATGCGCTCTCCACGCAGGACATTGCCGCGCTGAAGAAATCCACCTCGAAGGATGAGAACATTTCGGCTGCTGGTTTGATTTCGGGGCTGCGGGTGGCAAAGTCGAGAAGAGGCGAGCTGTGGGCGCAAGCGGCGCTGGAAGATATGTGGGGGAAGGTCGAACTGCTGATTTTTCCCGAGGCCTACAAGAAACTCGCGGAGAAAGTGAAGCTCGAAGTTCCGGTGCTGGTGCGCGGCGGCGTGCGCATTGAAGAAGGCGCGAATCCGAAGCTCACCGCCAACGACATCGTTCCCCTCGACGAAGCGCGCGTGACTTTGTCGAAGTCGCTGCGCATACGAATTCCTCTCGCCAACGCGACCGCCAGCACGGTCGATGCCCTGCACGCGCTGTGCAGCGAGCGGCGGGGCGAGGCCAGGGTGCTCTTCGACCTGGAACGGGATGGCGATTTTATGGTAGTGATGGAGGCCGCAGGATATAATGTGATGCCGGACCGCAGTTTTCTGGGCCGCGTCGAAGAGCTGTGTGGCCGCGGCAGCGTGCGCGTCATCGGCTGATTCGTGCGAGATGCTCCGTGCGATTCTATCGGGGTATCGCTTTAGCGATACCGTAAGTTTTTCGAAATCAGGGACCCCTTTTGGGACTGGGCAGCGATGGCTTCCAGTTAACCGGTGCAGCCCATGCGTCGAGCGAAAATAAAACGGGAGGAAAAATCGGAGAATCCGGCCATCGCCGGTACCGACTTCATGCTCTCGATGGTGGAAGCGCACTATAGCCGGAAGGAATGGAAACGTCTCAAACATGGATTCTGGACTGAAAGTCGCAGCAGGAACTGGCAAAAATTGAAGATCAAATCACGCGCTTGCAGGCGCTGGAGGGGCAAAACTGCGGAAACGCTGCGCCAGATCCAACTCTTGAACGAGCGCGTGGACAGCCTCCGCCGCGAGATTTCGTCGAACCTGAACGCCTGGGAGCGCACGGAATTGGCGCGACATCCGCAGCGCCCCTACACGCTGGATTATGTCGAACGCATTTTTACCGATTGGAGCGAGATCCACGGCGACCGCGGATTCCGCGACGATCCGGCCATCGTTTGCGGCATGGTCCGCTTTCACGGCGAGGAAATTCTCCTCGTGGGCCAGCAAAAAGCGCGGGACGCGAAACAGCGCGTCTATCGCAACTTTGGCATGCCTCATCCCGAAGGCTACCGGAAATCTATGCGGGTGATGAAGATTGCCGAAAAATTCAAACGGCCGATTTTTACGTTTGTGGACACCGACGGAGCCTATCCCGGATTGCACGCCGAGGAGCGCGGCCAGGGCGAAGCCATCGCCCGCAACCTGCTCGAAATGGCGCGCCTCGAAGTGCCCGTCATCGCCACCATCATCGGCGTTGGCGGCAGCGGCGGCGCGCTCGCCATTGCCGTGGCCGACCGCGTGTTGATGATGGAAAATTCCGTGTACTCCGTGATCTCGCCGGAGGGCTGCGCCTCGATCATGTGGCGCGATGCCTCCAAAAAAGGTCTGGCGGCGGAGGCCATGAAGATCACCGCCAAAGATATGATCGAACTGGGCTGCGTAGATGCGATCATCCCCGAGCCTCCCGGTGGTGCCCATACCAACCACGCCCAGGCTGCCGAGTTGCTCGACGCCGCGCTGCAGCAGCATCTGGCCGAGCTCAAGCGCATGTCACTCGCCGATATGTTGGAAGCTCGCTATCAAAAATTCCGCAAAATGGCGCAGTTCTTCCAGGTGGAAGCGTAATGGCGGTTACTCGAAGCGTGGCCACAAAGCTGCAGGCCCGGGGGACGGGCGGGAGCGCCCGTCGCTCCACCTAAAGAATCGGCAAGTGCAGGCAGGGCTGCACCATGAAATCCAGCGAGTCGATCTGCTGTATCGCCTTTTCCACCAGCGACGCCTTGCACTCTTCCAGCGTAATCAAGAATGGCAGGTGGGATTTCGGGCAGCCCGATTTCTGCAGCACCGCGTCAATGTTGATGCCGCACTGCGCAAGAATGGTGGCGAGGCTGGCGATGATGCCGGGCCGGTCTTTTACCATAAAACGTAAATAATGCTTAGTAGTGAAATCGGCGGTGATCGTGGGTGTTTTCTCGAGCGGCGGTCCGCTGTAACTCATTCCGGATTGCTTGGCGCGAGCAATGGCCAGAATGTCGGAGACGACCGCGACCGCGGTTGGATGTCCTCCCGCTCCGTGTCCTCCAAAGACGGTCTCGCCACCGTAAGTTCCGGTCGCCATCACCAGGTTCTGGCTGCCTTCGACGCGCGCCAACGGCGAGGAGAGTTCGACCAGCGCCGGCTGTACGGCGGCAAATAAGTCGTCACCTTTCAATTCGGCCCAGGAAATCTGGCGGATGGTGCAGCCCAGCTGGTTCGCGTATTCAAAGTCAACCATGTCGATGGCCGAGATGGATCGCGCCACGATGCTGGTTGCTTGGACGTTGCAGTGCAGTCCGACCCGCGCCAGGATGGCGAGCTTGGCCCGCGCGTCGAGGCCGTCGATGTCTTCGGTCGGATCGGCTTCTGCGAAGCCCAGCTTCTGCGCCTCGCGCAGCGCGGTGGCGAAGGACACGCCGTTTGCTTCGATCTGACTGAGAATGTAGTTGCAGGTGCCGTTGAGAATGCCGCAGATTTTGAACAGTTCATCGCCGGCCAGTCCCTCGTGCAATCCGGAAATCACCGGCACGCCGCCGGCCACCGACGCGCCAAACTGGATCTGCTGTTTCATCCGCTGCGCGAGATCAATCAATTCGGGGCCGCAGTGCGCGATCAACTGCTTGTTGGCAGTGACCACGGACTTGCCCGACGCGAGCGCGCGCCGGATCCAGTCTTCGCTGGGCTGAAGGCCGCCCATCACCTCGACCACGATGTCCACGCCGGAAGATAGAACATCGTCGATGTTCTCCGTCCACTGCACGGAGGAAGGAAGCCAATTCACTTTTTTCCGCGCCACGTTGCGGTTGAGGATGTGGGTCAGGCGCAGGTGGGTATTCGAGCGTTCACAAAGAATTTTTGCCACCGAACTGCCGACCGTCCCAAAGCCGAGGAGAGCCACGTCGCAGTTTTGTGCGCCAACTTTTTGTGTGCCAGTTTTTTGTTTGCCAGCTTTCTGTCCGCCAACTTTCTGTTCGCCAACGACAGTTGAATCGAGTTTAGATGGAGCTGTCATTCCTTCTCCCGCCCTCTCTTGTGCCGCGGATTATTTTCCCCTGCTCTGGCTTGGCTGCAGCCGCCTGCAAACCTTGCGGGTGGCAAGCCTTTTTTCCCGCCACGTTTCTATTATCGCCGAAGCGGCCCGCGGGAGTGCGCTCGAACGATCAGCAGTCCCACAAGAACGGCACTGACCAGCATGACAACTCTGATGCAGAGGCCGGAGTGAAAGGCATGGTCGCCGGCGGCGGTCCGGAGCAGTCCCGACATGGCGCTGATGGTGCAGAATCCGAAATAGAATTTTTCCAGCCATCCGCGGGAAATAAGTAAGAGCCACAGAAGAATGGCGGAGACGAGGGTGAAGATTCCGCAGAGAATCCACGTGCCACGGGACACCGTGGACGCTACCCAGATGCCGGCGGTGGGATTGGCGGCAACCATCTGCCGGACCGCGATCAGGAGAAACACGACCGAATGCGCCAGTGCGACGACGGCGCGCTTGCGGTTGGTCAGAATGAAAAATCCGCCCATGCTTGACCACACTATAGCGAAAATGGCGGACATGAGGCTGTGATCTAGATCACGCTGGGCGAAACCGGGGTGTCCGGAGATTGTATCGCATGGCTAAACAGGTTGCGGAAAAAGTCGAAATCGCAACGGCAGCCCCTAAAGGGGCGACTGATTTTGAAGGACTTACGGCGCGGCTGAAGCCGCACCGTTTCAAAACAAAGTCTAAACCGGAGTTTTTCCGCAGCCTGCAAAAGGCCGAGGACGAGTGCGCTTGCGCCACATGGGTACTTTGGACAGTGTGCGATATCGCACAGTCTTATGATCGGAAAGAGAGTAATGTAAGAGTGTCTCTTCTAGCATCTTTCCGCCGTACCGTACGGTGACGGGCCCTTGCGAAATCAGACAGCATTGCGCTGCGCAAGGAGCCGTTTATGGCCAAGCAATCCCGTCCGCCTACCAAGTCCTCTCCCACAAAGTTCTCTTCAGCGCCGCCGATCGCCGACGGTGACGGCAAACGGATCTATAACGAGATCCTGCTCGGCCTGCCTCCCAAAGAACGCGAACTGCTGTTCTCAAAATTGGAATTTGTGCGTTTGAATACGCACCATGTGCTCCATGAGCCGGGCGACACTTTGAAGTCGGCGTATTTCCCCAACAGCGGCTTGGTGTCCATCCTGAGCGTATTTCCGGACGGAAAGAGTGTGGAAGTGGGTCTGGTGGGGAAGGAAGGATTTATCGGATTGCCGTTGGTTGCGGGCTTTCACACGGCACCCACGCGGGCCATTGCGCAGATTGAGGGCTCCGTTTTTCGCGTGGACGGCGAAGCGCTGACGGGAGTTCTCGGGCAGTGCCCGAAACTGGAGCGGCGGTTACAGCAGTTTGCGCAGATCATGGCCATGCAGACCACGCAGATTGCGGCCTGCAATCGTCTGCATGAAGTGAACGAGAGATTGGCGAGATGGTTGTTGATGAGTGCCGACCGGATCGGATCGAATTCGGTGCCCTTGACCCAGGAATTTCTGGCGCAGATGCTGGGGACCCGGCGCTCCAGCGTGACGGTGGCAGCGGGAATGTTGCAGAAGGCGGGACTCATCACTTATAGTCGCAGGGACGTAAAGATCATCGAGCGGCGAAAACTGGAAGACGCGGCCTGCGAGTGCTACGGACTGATGCAGCGGCAGGTGCAGGAGTGGCGCGGCGAAGCGGAGTGAACACGGTGCGCCATCGAACAGCCGGCTGTTTCTCAGCGTACCGACAGATTGCCAGCCCGGATGTAGGGTCAGGGTCAGGCGAGCATGGTCGGTAAATTGTCCGCAATCGGAAGCATTGCTCCCGATGGGAGTAAGTTATGCCGGAAGACGATCTTATCGAAATTGGTCCTAATAAACACCTGATCAAATGTCCGCACTGCCAGGAACAAACCGTACACCATTGGCCAGGGAAAACGATCCTGTTTTCCACGGTGCAGTGCACGCACTGCGGCAGGGGGTTTGTGGTTGCGCTGAACAAACCGCAGCGGGATTCCTGAGCCGGAAACGGGAAGGCGTTTCATCGGCGAGATGCGGAGAGCGCCGAGAGATACTGATGGAGCCGCAGCCGGCCGGATGAATTAAAGCTGGTTTCATGAATGCTTTTCAGCTCGGGAGGCACATCCCTCAGGGGCTAAACCCGCATTTCTGGCGGTCGTTAACGACACGGCTGAAGCCATGCCCCACCCGAACCCGGCAGGGGAATCACAGTAACCCTGAAAATGCTCTAGAATAGGCCAGACTTGGCCTTCCACTTCCGGTTGCCGGATTCGGTCAAGCGTCTCAGAGATGTCCGATCAGACACTCGCTCCGGAACTCGTCCGGCGATATCTCGCGGCACTCGGCGTGACGCAGACAAAACCCTCGCTGGAATCTCTGCGCGAGCTGGTGGCTGCCCAGCTAACGCGCGTTCCGTTCGAAAATATTTCGAAGCTCTACAACCGGAAGCGCCATGGACTTACCGGTCTGCCCTCCATCGAGCTGTATCTCGAGGGCATCGAGCGCTATCATTTCGGCGGGACTTGTTACTCCAACAATTATTACTTCTACTCGCTGTTGGCGTCTTTGGGCTACGATGCCAAGCTGTGCGCAGCGGACATGAGCGTTCCCGACGCTCACGCCGTGTGCATGGCGACGGTGGACGGGCTCGAGTACTTGATGGACGTTGGCTATGCGGCGCCGTTTCTCTTGCCCATGCCTCGCGATCTGGCGGCCGACTACGTGGTTGCGTTGGGACGAGACCGCTACGTCCTCAGTCCGCAAGACACCAATGGATACTCGCGTTTAGATCTGTATCGCGATGGCCGGCGGAAACACGGTTACGTGGCCAAGCCGGCGGCCAGGAAAATTGAGGAGTTTGGCCGCATGATTGCCGGATCGTTCAAGCCGGACGCAACTTTTTTGAACTCCCTGCTGCTGACGCGCTTTGATTCGGACCGGGGCGTAATGATCCACAACTTGACGCTGGTCGAGTCGCAGGGAAGGGAATCAATAGTTCGGTCGCTCACCAGCCGCGAGCAGCTCGCCGCCACGGTGGAGGAATATTTTGACATGCCGCGGGCCCTGGTGGCCGAAGTCGTCAACGAACTGGGAGACTTGCAGGACCCGTGGACCTGAAATCCCGCGCCAAAGGGCGCACAAAGACTGTTCAGAGCGAAGTCGAAAACGGGTCCGCGCCACACTGAAACCCGCACACGAATCTGCCGTTAACTGGGGCGCGCCGGTTTCTTTTTGACAGGAGACTTGTGATCGGGGAAAATGGCGTGGTATCTGTGGGTGCCGGGGAAACTTAATCCACAAATTTTAAGAGGAGAAAATCATGACGAAAATGTTTGTAGTTGCCGTTCTTTCTGTGTGTCTGTCGTTTGCCGCCGGGATCGCGGTGGCCGAGAGGGTGCATGACTGGCACGATCTGGATGCGGTCCATAACCACGTAAAAGAAGCAATCCATGAGCTGGAAAATGCCCGCGCCGCCAATCACTACGATATGGCTGGGCATGGCGCGAAGGCGGAAGAGCATCTGCGGGCGGCAGAGCGCGAGCTGCACGAGGCGGTCGAGGCGATGCGGGCAGAGCGGTAAAAGCTGATAGCCGTCAGCTGTCGGATATCGGGTGAGGTTTTACGGATGGCGGAGAGCCGTTTTTTCGATTTTTGGGAAAATCTTGCCAGCTTCGAGGGGAAGAATGAAGCTGAGAAATTGTCCATTTAAGTATACTGGAAGTAGTACACTACAGCTAAATAGTAAGGAAAGGCGCGGAAGTGTTTCCGCGCCTTTTTTTGCTGTAGGTGCGGACGGGAGTGCGCTTGCCAGATTGTAGCTGGGAACTGGCGGGGCAGCACTTTGATAATTTCATTTTTAGGTTCGGCGCAACTAATCTTTCGTGCGGGGGTTTCTATCCACATGAACAACAAATTCACCAACTCACTGTTAGTCCTGGCAGTCGGGGGACTTATGTTTGCCGGTCCCGCCTCTGCTCAAACCTCAACCACCAATACCTCGGGCGCGGGTCCTGGGGTTGTCGATCCCGGCCATCCGCGGGTCAATCAAGTAAACGGCCGCGAGGAACGCCAGCAGCAGCGCATTGGCAACGGGATCAAGAGCGGAAAATTGAACGCGCAGCAAGCGTCCAACCTGGAAAAGCGCGAAGCCAATGTTCAGAACCGTGAAAAGAGAGACATGTCGCAGCACAACGGCCATCTGACGAAGGCGGAGCAGAACGGGATCAATCGTCAACAGAACCGGATCAGCAGAAGCATCGCTAAAGATAAGCAGGGCAAGTAAGCGAGCGAGAGGACACGCGAGTGAGAGGATGGCCGCAGGCCTGCTGCGGCTTTTCTTTTGGGGACGCAGAGATTTTCAGGTAGAGGAAAAAACGGCCCCGGAGCGTGTTAACACGCCTTAGATCATCCCACCAGGAATGGATTTCCTTCCCTTTCCTCTCCGATGGTGGTTCGCGGGCCGTGGCCTGGGATCACGACGGTCTCATCGGGCAGGGTCAGGACGCGATCGCGCAGGGAGCGCATGATTTTCTCGAACGAGCCCCCGGGGAGATCGGTGCGTCCGATGCTGCCGGCGAACAAGGTGTCGCCGGCGAGCAGCAATTTTTCCGCGGGAAAGTAGAGGCAAACGCTGCCCTCGGTGTGGCCGGGAGTGTGGAGGACGTTCGCCGTCAGATTGCCCGTCCGCAACGATTCGCCATCCGCGATGCTCGCTTCGATAGCAACTTCTTCCGGCGCGGCCATGCCCAGCCATGTAGCCTGCACGGCGAGCATCTTCAGCAGCGCGTGGTCATTCCGATTGAGCAGGATTGGAGCGCCCGTCAGCGCGCGCAGTTTCATGGCTCCGCCCACGTGATCAATGTGGGCGTGGGTGATGACGATCTGTTTCACTTTCAGCTGGTGCTGGGCGACGACGGCAAGAACGTCTTCAATGTCGTCGCCTGGATCAACGACCATGGCTTCGCGCGTTTTCTCATCGCCGATAATCGAGCAGTTACATCGGAGCGGACCGACGGGAAGAATCTTGTGGATCATTGCCATGGCCTCATTTTCGCACAGGCCGGCAGCGCCAGCCCTTCCTCCGGCTTCGTCTCGGCTCCCCTGTGTCTCGCTGCCAGACTTTTGCGGTTGACTTTCGCGGTTGACTTTCGATCGCCGTGCCCGGCATGGTATTGTGACTCTTCACCGGCAATTCGCGGCCGCTCATTTTTGCGAAAACGGGTTTGTGAAACCGTGGGTCCGGCGAAGCGCTTGCAGCATCCGATAAATCCATGGTCCGTTCCTACAAAGGCGTCACTCCACAATTCCCCGATAGCTGCTACATCGACGACTCCGCCCAGCTCATCGGCGATGTCATTCTCGGTGAGCACTCCAGCATCTGGATGAACTGCGTCTTGCGCGGCGACGTGCATGGGATCCGCGTCGGCCACCACTCCAACATTCAGGACAACTCCGTTCTCCACGGCATGAAGGAACAATACGGCGTCTATCTTGGCGACTACGTCAGCGTGGGCCACAGCGTCATCCTGCACGGCTGCACCATCGAAGACCGCTGCCTCATCGGCATGGGATCGATCATTCTCAACGGCGCCGTGATCGGGGCCGGCTCCATCATCGCCGCCGGCACCCTGGTTCCCGAAAGAACGATCGTTGAGCCGAATTCCCTCTGGATGGGCGCTCCCGGAAAATTCCGCCGCCGCCTCGATGAAAAAGAACAGGCGACCATCCTCCGCTACGCCGAAAATTATCTGGAATACAAGGAATCGTACTTGGCGGAAAGAAAGAGCCGCTAAGAATTGTCATTTCGAGCGGACCGAGGGACCGGCAGTTTGCCGGTGGCCGATAACTCCGGCCCGATCTCTATTTCTGCAGTGGCGTGGAGTTCCGCGGAGCGGTTGGCTGAGACTTCGTCTGCGTCTGCGTCACTCCCGACAACACGGACGTGGGCCCGGTTCGCCTCGCCGCAAAAATCGAAAGCGTGATCGAGGTGAGCATGAAGATGATCGCGGACCAGGTTGTCGCCCGGGAGAGGACCGAAGCCGCGCCGCGCGGACCGAACGCCGTCTGGCTGCCCTGACCGCCAAAAGCCGCGGCCAGATCGCCGCTCTTTCCGCTCTGCAACAACACTACGGCAATGAGAAAGAAGCAGACGATAACGTGAACCAGTGTGATCAAAATGGTCATTGCAAAAAACTCCGTCCGGGTCGCGACCCGATTCAAATTCGATCTTCCGAAAGCAAACGCTGGAATCAATACGATGGTGCGGAAGGGGGGATTTGAACCCCCACGCCTTTCGGCGCCACCCCCTCAAGATGGTGTGTCTGCCAGTTCCACCACTTCCGCAAAAAACTGCTTCACTTACAATGTCTTAGCGCCATCTTACTTCTGTATTCCAATGGCATGCGCCGGATTCCGCACCGGCTCCACGCATGCTCATCTTAGATGCAGCCTGCTTCGAAGCGGGCGCTTGCCGCCCTGCAAGCCGGCGATCTCCAGAACAGTTTTGCTGCGGTATTCGCCTGAGGGTGCGCGTCCCGCATCGCGTCTTAATGTTATCGTGTCCGGCGACGTACTGCAACGTGAAGGATCCGGTGTACTCCCCGGCCTTGGTCAGATTATTGCGCTTTTGCGCATTGGATGTGCGAAGATGCGGATGCCGATCTTAGAGCGAATAAAGAAATTGCCATGTCCGCCGGAAACTGCCGAGCTTGCGCTCGGCTGGACATCCGGGGGGCGGCTGTCCCTACGCGGGCGTTATGCCAAAGAAGCGCAAGAAAAAAATCTTTTCCGCCGCCAAGATCGTCCGCGAAATGGCCCGCGAGCGCGTCGGTAGTCCCAAACCGTCCAGCCTTGTGCCGGGGAAGAGAAAAAAAGCCGAGAAGCACAAGCCCACGCTGGGCAGGCTTCTGACAGATGAATAGCGGCCAGCATGACGTACTCATCTTGCGCGGATGTTGGCGCAGTCTGCTGGGCTACCGCCGGAACTGAAGCACCGAGAAGCAACCATATCCACAAGCGGTTCATTCGGTCACGTACTTTACTTCGATACGTGCCAGTATACGAGCATTCTTTACATGCTCCTGAGTTGCGGCCTACTTAGAAGGGATTTTGGCTTAGTTGGCGCCTCTTGGGATATGCCCCGCTTGGACGGGGCATATCCCCGTCACCACGCTACGCTAGGCTTCGTCCTGCTCCTTCAGTTTCGCAATCACCCCGAAATCTTCCAGCGTGGTGGTATCGCCTTTCACTTCCCCGCTGCTGGCCAGCTCTCTTAGCAAGCGCCGCATGATCTTCCCGCTGCGCGTCTTCGGAAGCGTGTCGGTAAACCGGATGTCATCGGGCTTGGCCAGCGCGCCAATTTCTTTCGCCACCCACTTCTTCAGTTCTTCTTTCAGCGCGTCGGTCGGCGCAACCCCTTGTTCCAACGTCACAAAGGCCGAAATCGCCTGCCCCTTGATGTCGTCTGGCCGGCCAACGACGGCGGCCTCGGCAACTTTTTCGTGCGCCACCAGCGCCGATTCCACTTCCATCGTGCTCAGCCGGTGACCGGATACATTCAATACGTCGTCCACGCGCCCCATGATCCAGAAATAGCCGTCCTTGTCTTTGCGCGCGCCGTCGCCGGTAAAGTATGTTCCCGGAATCTGCGACCAGTACTGCTTTACGTAACGATCGGGATCGCCGTAAATCGTCCGCAGCATGGCGGGCCACGGCTGCTTGATGACGAGATAACCGCCCGAGCCCAACGGCACCGGCTTGCCCTCCGTGTTAACGATCTCTGGCACCACGCCGAAGAACGGCCGCGTGGCCGAACCCGGCTTGGTCGCAATCGCGCCCGGAATCGGCGCGATCATGATGGCGCCGGTCTCGGTCTGCCACCATGTATCCACGATCGGGCAGCGGTCATGGCCAATCACCTCGCGATACCACATCCATGCCTCGGGATTGATCGGCTCGCCAACCGTGCCCAGCAGGCGCAGGCTTTCCATCTTGTGTTTTCTCGGCCACTCGTCTCCCCACTTCACGAACGTGCGGATCGCCGTCGGCGCCGTGTAGAACACGTTGACTTGATGCCGGTCGATGATTGACCAGAAGCGATCGGGCTCGGGAAAATTCGGCGCCCCTTCATACATCAGACTGGTCGCGCCGCACTGCAACGGCCCATACACGATGTAGCTGTGCCCAGTGACCCAGCCAATGTCGGCGGTACACCAATACGTGTCTTCTTCGCGCAGATCGAAAACATATTTCGTCGAGAGATACGTCCCCACCGAATAGCCGCCTGTGGTGTGCACAACTCCTTTCGGCTTCCCCGTCGTGCCCGAAGTGTAAAGAATGTATAGCGGATGTTCGGCATCGAGCGGCTCCGCCGGGCACTCGTCCGAAGCCTTCGCCATCAGCTCATGCCACCAGTGATCGCGGTCCGCGGTCGTGTTGATCGCCGTCCCTGTGCGCTTGTAGATCACCACATGCTTCACCGACGGGCACGATTGCAGCGCCTCTTCCACCTGCGGAAACAGTTTGACCTCGGCGCCGCGCCGGTACGATCCGTCCTGCGTGATCACGGCCACCGCGTGCGAATCGTGAATGCGATCGACCAGCGCGTTCGCGGAGAATCCGCCAAACACAATCGAATGCGGCGCGCCAATGCGGGCGCAGGCCAGCATGGCAATCGGCAGCTCCGGTGTCATGCCCATGTAGATGGCGACGCGGTCGCCTTTGCGGACGCCAAGCCCCTTGAGCACGTTGGCGAACTTCTGCACTTCCTTCCACAGTTGCTGATAGGTGTAGGTGCGAACCTCGCCGGGCTCGCTCTCCCAAATCAGCGCCGCTTTGTTCTTGCGCGCCGAAAGCACGTGGCGATCCAGGCAATTGTAGGAAAGATTGATCTCGCCGCCGACGAACCACTTGGCCCACGGCGCTTTCCACTCTAGGACCTTGTCCCACTCCTTGAACCAGTGCAGTTCTTCGGCAGCACGGGCCCAGAATTTTTCCGGCTGCTCGACCGACTCTTTATAGAGGGCTTCATATTCGGCCAGGCTCTTGATCTGGGCTTTCTGAGAAAACTCCGCCGAGGGCGCAAAGCTGCGCTGCTCGTCAAGAGTCGAATCGATATTCACCTGCGTTAGGGTTGGTTCGGCCATGGATTTTCCTCGGGCATGGAAATCGTTGGGTCGTGCTCTTCCCGGCGTTGGACCGAGATCGGATGATTCTACAGTGCATGAATGCCAACTCCTTTAGATATTTTTTAGGGTAGGGACGATTCAGTGTTGCGAAGCCATGCTACCCTCGAATCCGGAGGCGAACACGACCATGCAACCGATTGCCAAGCTTCTGCTCAGGCTTCTGCTTTTGATGACCGTCCTGATCGTGCTGGGGAACTCCCCTCTGTTGGCCGCCGATCGTGGCACTCTGGTGCGCGAGGCCATTATCTACCTGTCTCCCGACACAACTTCCAACAAGCTCGGGCAGGCCGAACGCGGACGGGAACTGATCCTGCTCGACAAAAGCCATAACTGGCTGCACGTCGAAGCTCTGCTCGGCTTCGCGAAAACTCCCGACCCCAACTTCGTTACGGACGAAGACGAAGAGGGCAAGACCCTCAGCGGCTGGGTCCTCGACTCCGGTGTCGTCTGGGCCACCACTCCCAATGGCGACCGCGTCCTGTTCGGTGCCGCCGCCGATTCCGAAGACGAGGCCAGCCGCCGTCACGGACGCCGCGGCGCGGCCCAGGATGCCCTGCGCCTTTATCGTCGCGTCTATGATATTTTCCCCGCCTCGACGCTGGCCGGCGAAGCCCTCTACCGCGCCGCCGACATTCAATGGCAGATCGAAAAGTCGGACGTGCAGTCCCGCCCTTCCGCGCGCGAGCGAGACCCCAACCTTCGCGAAGGCATGGACGAGCAGTCCATGAAGCAGGTCATGAAAAAATTCCCCGGCACCAAGTGGGCCGAACTCGCCGCCTTCCACCTCATTGACAACAAACTTTGCGGTGACTGGCAGGGCTCCTCGAAATGCCCCGTTAAGGAATCCGAACTCTACGAAAAATACGTGAAAGAACATCCGCAATCTCCCGCCGCTCCCGAGGCGCTGTACGACGCCGCTTCCCGCCGCGCCGCCCTGATCGAGATTTATAAAACGGAAGAACAGTCCAAGAAGTCCGGCCAGTCCCGGGACCAGGCCATCGCCCTGGCCCAGCAGTTGATCTCGCAATACCCGCAAAGCGATTGGTCCTCCCGCGCCCAAACCCTGCTCTTTCTCGTGCAGGGAGGAGTGCCGACTTACGGCAATGCCGTGCAGTAGGTCATAGGAAGGTTTCCATCATGACGCGGAGGTTCTAACAGCGAGAGACGCCGCAGGCGGTGACGGTTGTCGGTGTTCTGGAGTCTGTGGGGCTTCGCCCCATGAGCGTAACTTAGAGCATTTTCCGACTTGCTGTAGAGGGAGCTAGGAACGGGTAGGGCACGGCTTCAGCCGTGCCGCTAGAGGCTGCAACGGGTTCCGGCTTTAGCCGCTGAGAGTGCGCACTCTACACCATCACGAGAAATGCTCTAAGCTGTTTGGGCCGGAAGCCGGCGTTCCTCGTGCGATGGTAGAGTGGGCACGGTTAAAGTGCCTGCGAGTTGGTCCGAGTCGGGAACCGCGTGTCCTGAAATAGGCCGATGTCGGACGCCACGAGGGTTGCGGGAAACCCTCACGGGAACTGCACATAGACCGCGTTGCCTACCACGCTTACGGTCAGTTTCTCCTTGTAGTAAGTCCCCACGCCACGAATGAGTCCGGGCATAAGGGCCACCAATCCGCGGTCGGATTCATAGTGCATGATCAGGAGCTTGTCTCCCTTCCACTCGTAACGGAAGCTTGGCGGCCGGGCATGCTTGTTCTCCTTGGTCATCACCTCGTGGATGTAGTCGAGGTTAAGTAATAACTCGCGCGCGTTCTTTGCGTCGGAGAAATACGCTCCATAAATGTTCGGCGCGTACACCGTGGACCAGTACTCGCCGAACGCTTCCATCACCTGTTCCATGGATAGGGACGCCGCGCTCGCAATGCCCTCCATGATTCCCAGGAATTCTGTATCGTCCACATCGTCCAACGTGCTGAAACTTCGCCACTCTGGGATCCCTGCCTTCTTGAGAGACTCTTTCCATTTCTCGGCGCCAAGCTTATTCGTAACGAGCTCTTCTGCGCACTTCACGATCGTTCCCTTCATAAGCTGCTCCTTACTCCAAACTGAATTTCGCTGGGTTGTCCATCCCGAAGCGCTCCTTGCGTCCTCACTCTCCTGGCAGGGACCACCTGGCACCCTAGACCAGATTAGAGTTCTCTTGGGCACGGGCTTGGCCGACCATTGGCACATAGCAATTCCGGCACCAGAAGAAATGCAAATCGGCACGAGTGGGCGCTCCCGGATGGTCAGCTTCCGCTGGCCGCCTGAGCGCAGCTCGGCAGTTGCCTACGGTCACAGCAATTATAGATTCGCTATAGCCGAGATGCACAAAAATCACTTGACAAGCAATCTCTATATATATAGATTTAAGCCATGAGATTGCGTCGATCCCCACAGACGGTGCTGGTGCTGAGTGAATTTCTGCAAACTCCGCAGGACTGGAAATACGGATACGACATCAGCCGCAACACGGACTTAAAGTCCGGCACCTTGTATCCAATCCTAATGCGCCTGGCGGAGCGGAAATTGCTGGAAACGCGCTGGGAAACAGTGGAACCAGGCAGACCACCACGGCACATGTACAAACTTACGGCCGCTGGGTTGCGTCATGCCCGCGAGCAATGTTCTTCAACTGCCGGGTGCGCCACGTCTCGCGGTTTTCGAGACGTGGCACGCGGCGAGAGTCTCACTTCCGCAATGCCACGTCTGACCTTTCTCATCGCAGACCATCTGTGATCGAATTCCCTTGACTTAAGACTCGCTGCACGCAAACATATTGATTAGAGATCTGATTGGGGCAGTTTCGAGGTGCGTCCGGGAACCAAGACGGCCCTCGAACCTGCCCCAAACCCATTTTCAGCGCTCTTTGACAACATAACTCCTTATTCCGGAATACTTTACCTCTAAGTCATTTAAACCCAAAGACCTGGCGGGAATTTCCTCCTAACCCCATGATTCCAATAGACCGGGGGGGGGGGTGGTAGTAAACACGGGTTAATACCTTAAGAGTAAACATAGAGGAATTGGAAGAACACAGGACAGTCAAGGGCGGCTGTCCCTACGCGGCCGCGTCATCCAAAAACTGCCGCAGGATTTTGCCGACTGCTTCCGGCTGCTCCCACGCCGCGTAGTGCCCTGCTTTCGGGACCACTTTCAACTGGCTGCCTGCTATGTTTTGCCGCATCAGTTCGCCGTCGGCTACGGTTGAGAGCACGTCTTCTTCTCCAATCGCGACCAGCGTGGGAATTTTGATGGTCTTCAGATCGGCGACCGAGTCGGGACGCTCGGCCATGCCGCGCTGCACCTGACTGATATCTTCGGCCGACATTTTGCGCATCATGGCGCGCGCTCCGGCGACCAAATCCGGTCGCGTGGATACGGTCGTCCGCCCCATCAGCTTCGGAATCATGCTCTCGATAAACGGTTCGGTCCCTTGCTCCAGAACGGCGTCCGCGGCTTGCAAGCGATTTGCCCGCGCCTCGGCGTTATCGGCCTGAGGGCGAGTGTCGCAGAGCACGAGCGAAGTTATCCGCGCGCGAAAGCGGCGCCAGAATTCAAACAGGATGTATCCTCCAATCGAACATCCGACGAACGCAGCCTGGCCAATGTCGTTGACATCGAGCATGAGGGCAATGTCGCTGGCGTACTTTTGCATGAGGGCAGGCCCTTCGCCAATCTCCGAATCGCCGTGCCCGCGCAGATCGGGAAGAACCAGCCGGTAGCGCGATTCAAGCGCGGCTGCCACTGGATGCCAGAATTCGTGATGGCTGGGAAAAGGATGGAGAAGAACGACTGGCGGCCCGTTCCCGCGAATTTCATAGAAGATTTCGGCGTCGTCGCTGCGCAGGAAGGGCAAGGTGTCAGGTCTCAGGTTTTAGGGAATCTCCGATCAAGTTCGTTTCGGGATAGCTTTGGGTAGGGCACGGCTTTAGCAGCTAAGGTCCGCTCTCTCAAAGCATCCCAACTCGCCAACGAACACTAGATCAGACCTTCTCAGGTTATCAGACGCTCTTTACTTCTAGTTTGTCACCGGCTGCTGCGACGCCGCTACTGGCAATAGCAGCGGCTCCTCGGGAATGATGATCCAGGCGAGCACGTACGCGACCAGGCCGGGAATGATTCCGGAGATGAACGCGATGAAGAACCAGAGAATGCGCACGAGCGCTACGTCGAGATCGAGATACTGGGCCAGACCGGCACAAACGCCCCCGATCTTTCTGTCGGAGCGCGACCGCATCAGTTTTTTCCGTGTGGGCGGAATCCCCACCACGTTTCCGCAGTGGAGGCAAAAGCGTACGTCGTCAGCAATGGTCTTGCCGCAAGCGTTGCAGTACATGGCTGTGTCTCCCTGCTTTTAGGATACGACGAAGGCGGAGAAAAAGTTCCAGGAGCGGCTACTGGCTACTAGCTTCTGGCTAGCAGCTAGTAGCTAGTAGCTGCCTATTCCCGGTACGCCTCTTTCATTCTCTTCCGCGCTTGGTCTGCTTCGGTGTTGCTCGAATTTGTGGCCACCACCGCTTGGTATTTCTTCACCGCCAAGTCCCGCTTCTGGAGCTGATCATACATTTCGCCGGCCCCAAGATTCGCTTTCTGCAGCAATTCCGGATCGGCGCTCGTGACCTCGCTCACCAGTTCGTAAGCAGCGGCCGCGGCCTGATATTTTTTCTCGCTGCGCAGCAGGTCGCCCAGCCCCACCGCTGCGATCTCGTAATGCAGACCGTCGTACTTTCCCTCGCGCCCGTTCTGCCACACCCGGCGATACTCGTTTTCGGATTGGGCTTCGCCGTTCTTGCCCGACGCCCGCAGCAGGTTCGCCTCTTCGAGCGGCAGCAGATAGTTGCGCGGAAACCGCGGGCCGAGCGCGCCTGCAATCTGCAAAGCCTCGCCATAACGGTGTTCGCGACGCAGGAACACCATGAGTACAATCCCGGCGTCCACGCTGGTTTCGCCATTGGCGTGGTAGTCATCGCTCAAATACTGGAGTCCCTTTTCTTTGTCTCCGCTCAAGCCCACAAGCGCGACGGCGATCTTCACCGCCAACGGCAAGTTTCCCATCACATAGTTGTGCGCTCCCACGACCAGCTTGGCGTCGGTGTAGTGCGGTGCCAATTCGAGGACTTTCTCGTGATCGTGGCGCGCTCCCACCGCATTGCGCAACGCGGAAAACCAGGCGCGCTCGATCAGCGCCGTGTAAAGCGCGAACTGTCCGCGGGTAACGCCGCGGGCATAGAGCATGTCCACGTTGTTCGGATTGCGCGCCAGTTCGGCGTTTTCCAGTTTCTCGGCTTCGGCGACCAGTTGCTTGATGCGCTCCTTCTGCACCGGATCGGCGGGACGGTGCGCTTTCCCAATGAAATTGTCGTTCGAGTAGTCCCCCGAATTCATCGCGCCCATGCGATAAAGCTCCCGCATCTGGATCGCGGAAAGCAGGTGATTCAGGGCCAACGGATCGTTCGGATGACGCGCCACAATGCGCTCGAAATCCTGCACCGCCGCGTCGTAGTCGAGGTTGTAATAGTGCTCGAAGGCGGCTTGGTTCAGCGGATCGTTGGGACGCAGATCGGGACGCAGATCGGGCGAACGCAGAGCAGTCGTAACCGCTGGGTCCGCCGCCAGACACACTTGGGCAAGAACCAGCAGCATGATGGCAGTCCAAACAGGGCGATGCCGGGAGATGAAGGGAACCACGCTTACACAGTTTAACAGTTCCTGGTTCTCAGTTCTCAGTCAAAACAAATCGTCTCGCCACTGAGAAATGAGAACCGGGAACTGAGAACTTCTGTTGACAGCTGATAGCCAGGAACCACGCCGGGTACGTCCGCAACTCAGACAAGTCGTGCAAAATAGGAAAGTTCGGGCTTGGACAGGTAATTCTTGCTCGCTGAAGTGACTACCCTCCCCTTTGCCCGCTCGTAAGTTCCGTCTTTGCAGTCGCTTGCTATGGTGATTGGCTTGCGATCCGAAAAAGAATAGAAGGATCGGAAGAAGAGCTCCTTATGACAGAAGCAGTCGATCAAGCCCAGCACGAATTTTGGCGGCCTCCCATGTCGGCGTCTGGGGCTGTCGTTAACCGGGGAGGAAGCGACGAACGAAGCGCAACTTGCCGTTGCGGAACCGAGTTCATTGTTAGCTCACTCTACTGTCATGCTTGCGGAGCCAGACGCCCCGATCTGAATGCCGCACGCGCGCTGGAAATCCCTGGTCTCGCTCAACTCGCTGCGCTCGGGGAGCGCCTCGGACTCACCACGCCTGCGCTCATCGCTTTCCTCGCTGGTGTGCTCTGCCTGGTGGGAGCTCTTGCGGTCAGCGTGTTTTTTAGCGTCCGCACTGTACTTGACTGGCAAGCCATCCAACTGTGGCGCATCGAGTGGCTGATTGCGGCGGTCGCTGCGTTCGCGGCGGGATGTCTGCTGAAAAAGTAGCTGTCAGCTCTCAGTCATCAGCTCTCAGTTGTTGACCCTCAAAGCAGCGGTTTCCCTTAAACCATCTTCGCGTAGCTCGGCAATTGCCGGCACCCAAAGCAATTCTGGATTCGCTATAGTCCACGACTTACAGCCCCCCGTGAAACCGGCCGAATGCGCGGGCAAGCATGAGCGACATGATTAGGATGCCAGCCCCGAGGACGAGCACATGCCGGGTCTTGCGCAGATCGAAGCTGCCGACTCGGCACACCAGCAGATAACCGACAGCCAGGTTGAAGAGTCCCCACAGGACATTGACCGTCGAGGACGACAACCCTATTCCGGGCGGTGTTGCAAAAGGACTCTGGAAGGCATGGCCCGAGATCCCATTGCCGAGATGGGGCAGCGTGTTGGCGAGGAAGGCGCCCCCGAAGAAGTACGCTAAGTAGTGATACCAGCGCATGATTGCCTCCTTATTTGAATTCCATTCTCCCGCACCTCCAGCGGAAATTCCATTTAGTTTCTCGAATGGTCGTGCTCCGCTTCAGAGATGACCGCGCTGGGCCGCCTCTGCTGCCCCATGCGGTAGAGGTGATGCAATGGCCCCACTCCCTTGCCCAGCGGATGCGCATTCGCAATCGCTGCCGAGACATACGCTTTGGAGAGAAGGACCGCCTCGGGCAGTCCGCGCCCATGCGCCAGGTGGCAAGCCAACGCAGTCGAAAACGCGCATCCGGTGCCGTGGGTGGAATTCGAGCTGACACGATCCGCTTTGAAAATTTCCTGTTCGGGGCCTCGGGCGGTCCCGAAGCTGAGGAGATCGATCGCCTTCTCCAGTTGGCCTCCGGTGACGACCACGTTTGCCGCGCCGAGAGCGTGCAGCCGGGCCGCCGCCTCGCGCATCTCATCGGGATTCGTGACGGTCATCCCCGTCAAGGCGCCGGCCTCGTCCAGGTTTGGCGTAACCACCTGCGCCAGCGGAATCAGTCTTTCAATCAATAGCCGGATGCCCGCCGCATCCAACAAATCCGCTCCCGAACTCGACTTCAGAATCGGATCCAGCACGACATGAGGCAGCCGCGACGCGCCCAGAAAATCCGCGACCGCAGCGACCACTCCCTTATTGCCCAACATGCCGATGTGTACGGCTTCCACGGTGAGGTCTGAAACCAACTCCTGCAAGGTCTCAACGACGATCTTCGGATCCACGCCCTCGACCCGCCGCACTCCCTGCGTTGACTGGACGGTCAACGCCGTGATGCAGCAAACGCCGTAGCATTCGTGGGCCGCGATCGTCTTGATGCTGGCGGTAATGCCAGCCCCAGAGGACGGGTCGAACCCAGCGATCGTCAAAACCACAGGTGGAATCACAGCCATGTCGTCACTCTAAACCGAAAGCGCAAAGAGGGAAATACCTGTTCCGGGTACTCGTGGTCAGGCCAAACTTTAGCCGTCAGTCCTCAGCTATCAGATCTCAGTGGCGAGGCGCCAAAGGATTGTTAAATTTCTGTATCCCCTATGCCGATGTGAGTTCTCAGATTTCCAGTATTACCGGCATAATCAGCGGCCTTCGCTGGGTTTGGCGGGAGATGTAGCGCTTCAGGTCGGTACGGATTTTTTCTTTGATCACGCCGTAGTCGGCTTTCTCTTCGGCGCTGGAGGCGTCGAGGGTTTCCATGACAATCTCGCGGGCACGCTCGATCACGCCGTTTTCTCCGGGAGCGAAGCCGCGCGTCACAATCTCAGGCGCGGTCTCGACGAGTCCGGTGAGCTTGTTGATGGCGATGATCGGCATCACGAATCCGTCTTCGCTGAGGTGGCGGCGGTCTTTTATAACCAAATCTTCCACCACATCTGTGCGAGAACCGGAATCGATACAGACGCGGCCTACGTTGACGCGTCCGGCCTTGCGGGCGCCGAGTTCGTCGATTTCAAGGACGTCGCCGCTTTCGATCAGCAGCACACTGCCGACCGCGCCGTGCATGGACGCGGCCAGATCGGCATGTAAGCGGAGCTGCCGGTATTCGCCATGAATTGGCACGAAATACTTGGGCCGCACCAGGTTGATGATGAGCTTCAATTCTTCCTGGCTGGCGTGTCCGCTGACGTGGATGGGCGGGGTAGAGCCGTCGTCGTAGATGACGAACGCTTCGCGGCGGAAGAGGTGGTCGATCATCCGGTAGATGGCTTTTTCGTTGCCGGGAATGATGCGCGACGAGAGGACGACGGTGTCTCCCTTTTCGATTTTGGCATGCTTGTGATTATCCACCGCCGCGCGCGATAGCGCTGACATGGGCTCGCCCTGCGTGCCGCTGATGAGCACGCAAACTTTTTCCGGAGGGAAATTTCTCATCTCGCCGGGATGGATCATCATGCCCTCGGGGATCTCGACATAACCCAGGTCTTCGGCGATCTCGGTTGAGTTATTCATGGAGCGGCCGATAAAACAAATTTTCCGGCCGTGTTCGCGCGCCATATCCACCGTCAGCTTGATGCGATGAATGGAGGACGAGAAGCAGGAGATGAACAGACGCCGCTCGGTGCGGGCAAAGACCTCGTCAAACTTGCGGCGCACCGCTCGCTCGCTCGGCGTGTAACCTTTGCGCTCGACGTTGGTGGAATCCTGCAAGAGCAGCAGCACTCCCTCTTTGCCGTATTCGGCGAAACCGTGCAGGTCGAAAAGACGGTTGTCGGTGGGTGTGGGATCGACTTTGAAGTCTCCGGTGTGGAGCACGACTCCAAGCGGCGTGTGGATGGCGAGCGCGACGCAATCGACCAGGCTGTGCGTGACCTGCAGCGGATGAATGGTGAACGGCCCAACCTTGAAGCGTTCTCCCGGACGGATTTCGCGCAGATCGGAGTCGTCGAGGAGTTGGTGTTCGTCGAGTTTATCTTCAACGTAGGCCAGCGTGAACTCGGTGGCCCACACGGGGACGTTGAGTTCGCTGAGGATCCAGGGCAGAGCTCCGATGTGGTCTTCGTGGCCGTGGGTGAGGACGATGCCGCGCACATGCTTGCGATTTTCGAGCAGGTAAGAAATGTCGGGGACGACGATGTCAACGCCCAGCAGCTCGGCTTCGGGGAACATCAGGCCGGCGTCCACCACGATGATGTCGTCGCCGAAGCGGATGGCCATGCAGTTCATACCGAACTCGCCCATCCCGCCTAGTGGAACAATGTGCAGTTTTCCTTTGGACATTTGACAAGTTGATGCTAGCACAGGGAAAGGTTCGTGTAGAGACGGGGCTTGCCCCGTCTGCTTTGGACGCGGAGGGAGACGCGTCAAGCGGCGTCTCTACGGGAAGTAGGAGGCGACGTTCGACCGGCTGGTAAACTCATACTTGATGGACGACGAGAAAAAATCTTGGCTGCGGCGGCGGGTCGAAGGCGCGATCCGCGGAGGGTTGACTCGCGCCTATGATACGGTCAAGGTCGATCCCGGTCGTTTCCTGATGCAGTTACGTGTGGCGCACGGGTTGCCGATTGGCACATTTTACGGCGTGTACACGCTGCCGGTGGAGCGGCTCGACGATGTGGCCGAGTCGGTGGTCCGCGGCGGCATGAAGCTGGCGGCGGCGGAGGGAGCGGGGTTTGGTCTCGGCGGAATCCTCACGATGCTGCCCGATCTAGGTATTCTTTCCGCCATTACCATGCGCACCATCCAGAAGCTCAGCCTGATTTACGGATTCGAGTTGAACACCGACGACGAGATTGCCGAGCTTTGGATCGCCGCGGCCAGCGCCGCAGGAGTGGACATCAGCCGCGAGTTGCTGGAGAAAGAAGTGGTCAACCGCTTTGTGCCGAAGGTCATTCAGCGCATTGCGGTCGAGGCCGGCGCCGATGTGGTGGAAAAGTGGGCGGGACGCCTGATTCCGGTGGTCAGCTCAGCCATCGGATGCGCGCTGAACTATTACTTCGTGCGGGCGTGGGGCGGGAGGGCACAGTCGCATTTCCGCGCCAAGCATCTCGAAGCGCGGCGTAGGTTTGCGGAGCAGCAAGCACAGCTTCAAGGCGCGGCGGCGATGCTGCCGTCGTGACCTGGTTCTATTCCCAACTCTGGCGTTCTTTTTGAAGATAATTCTTGGGATATGCGCTACGAGCTAAACCGCGAATCGCTGCATGATAGGACTTTGGTTTTTGCAGAACGAGGACTTTCCGGCCGCGAACCACCACAAGAATCTTGTCGCCCGGTTTCAGGCGCAACGCTATGCGAGCCTCAGGCGGGATTACGATCTGGTTCTTCGTGGAAAGCCACATTCCGGCGATTCCTCACAGATCGTCGATAATTCGGAAGTCGCCGTCTGGGGACCCCCGTACCTCATCATCCCATGCCGCATATGAACCTCTGGCTGGCGCGGCAATCCACGTCTCTACGGGAGATTGGCTTGCCCTTGAGGCTTCGGCGGCGGGCTGAGGTCAAGTTTCCCTACGGTGTCGCCGCGCTGCCTGTGTTCTTCAGGCTTTCCACATCGACTTTGCGGAGGAACTCGGCGGCGGATTCGGGGAGCACGGTGTTGATGAACATGCCCGAGCCCAGCTCAAATCCGGCCACTCGCGTCAGCCGTGGGATCACACTCAAGTACCAGTGAAAGTACTTCACCCCGACGCTCTCGGCGGGAGCGCTTCGAATGGTGAAGTTGAAATCCGGGTTCGCCAGCCCGTGGTAGAGCTTGGCCAGCGTCGAGCGCAACATGCGCGCCAGGTCGCTCAACTCCGAGGCGCTCACATCCCCGAAGCTCGCCATGTGCCGCCGCGGATAGATGTGGGTCGAGAACGGGGCCGCCGAGGCATACAGTTCGAGCGCAACGAAGTGCTCGGAAACCATGACGACGCGGGTTTGCTCCTGCAATTCCTCTTCCAGCATCTGGCAGAACATGCACTCGCCAAAGTCGTCGAAGTGCCGCAAAGCCTGTTGGAAGCGCTCGCGCACCTGCAGCGAGATGACGGGCGTCGCAATGATCTGGGAGTGCGGATGTTCGAGACTCGTGCCCGCGTCGAGCCCGTGGTTCTTGAAGATCGTAACCAGCGCGATCCGCGGATCCATGCTGAGTTGATCGTAGCGGGTCTTGTAGATGCGGAGAATTTCCGCCACGTAGGAATCCGACATCAGCGCCATGACTTGAGCGTGGTCGGGCGTTTCCACGATCACATCGTGGATCCCGAAGCCGTTCACCGTCCGGCGCGAACGGTGCACCGTGCGAGTCGGCTGCACGTCGCGCGAAAGCGCCGCGAACTTGTTCGGCACCACTCGCGCGTGCCACGGAACATCCACCGAGGTGGGCACGCGCAGAATTTCCGGCGGCGTGAGCTTCTCGTTCCCCGGGCAAAACGGGCAGCCCGCGACAAACGATGCCACCGTCTTCCGCTCACGCTTGCTCGCCATTTCTTCCGGACGGCGGGCCCGTTCGGTGGCGATCACAACCCATTCCTTGGTGGCAAAATTCTGGCGTAGTTCCGACATAGTCTGCTCCTAAGCTAAGCGTGGTCGAAGTGAGAACCCGCTCTTGAATCACTCAATATCTCTATATTTTTTCATCCTGAGCGAAGCAAGGGACCTGCTGTCCAGCGCACTGTCAAGAAAGCAAGTCCTTTGCTTCGCTCAGGATGACAATTCATTAAGAGGTATCGTTCGTGTACCGCTCCCCGACTTTCACCACTGGCTGCTAGTCATAGCCTACATCCCTGCTCGAAACTCGAACAGTCACCAAGGGCCGTACGCCTGCGTCTCCCGCGAAAAATCGCGCCCCGCCCAACAAATTTGCTCGTAAATCGCCGCCGACATTGCCCTAAAAAATTCCGCTGGTATAAAATCAAAACTTACCATGTCGAACAAACTCCCTGTAGGAATTCTCGGTGCCACGGGCATCGTCGGGCAGAGATTTATCCAAATGCTCGAACATCACCCGTGGTTTGAAGTGTCGTGGCTGGCAGCGTCCGACCGTTCGGAAGGACGTCCCTATGCCGAAGCCGCGCGCTGGCGCTTGAAAACCGCTGTCCCCGCGAACGTCGCCAAGATGACAGTGGCGGCCGCGAAACCCGATGGCGCGCCGAAAATTATTTTCGCCGCCCTCGATGCCTCGATCGCCCGCGAACTGGAGCCGCGGTTCGCCGCCGCCGGTTGTGCGGTCGTCTCCAATTCGAGCGCGTTGCGCATGCAGGCCGACGTTCCGCTGGTGATCCCAGAAGTCAACGGCGATCACATCGAGCTGATCGAAACCCAGGCGTGGCGACGCCAGTCCAGAGGCTTTGCCGTCACCAACCCCAACTGCTCTGCCATTGGACTGGTGATCGCGCTGGCCCCGTTGCATCGCCGTTTCACGCTGGAGACGGTCATGGCGGTCACCATGCAAGCGGTCAGCGGCGCGGGCTATCCCGGAGTCGCTTCACTCGATATTCTCGGCAACGTCATCCCCTACATCGCCAACGAGGAAGAGAAGATGGAAGAGGAAACGCAAAAATTGCTGGGAACGCTCGACGGTCCGCGCATCGTCCCTGCTCCTTTTGCCATGAGCGCACAGTGCAATCGCGTCGCGGTGGAAGATGGCCATACCGAGTCGGTTGCGATCCGGCTCAAGAAGAAAGCGACGGCGGAGGAGATCGTCGCCGCCTGGAACGATTTTCGCGCCGAACCGCAGCAACTCCACCTGCCTAGCGCACCCGAGCAACCGATCATGTACATGACTGCCCCGGACCGTCCGCAACCCCGTTTCGACTGCGACCTCGGTGCAGGCATGACCACATCAGTTGGCCGCTTGCGCAAGTGCAACGTGCTCGACTGGAAGTTCACCGTTTTGTCCCACAACACCATTCGCGGCGCCGCTGGCGCTGCCTTGCTCAATGCCGAGCTGCTCAAGGCGAAGGGGTATCTCGGGTAATGGAACTACTTACCACGGAGGAACAGTTGCCAGTTGCCGGTTGCCAGTTGCCAGTAAAAGCCGCGCCTACGCAGGTTTGTCTGACAACTGGTAGCTGGCAACTGGCAACTGGCAACTGCTTTAAGGGGGGCCTCCGCCCATGATCGTCATGAAGTTCGGCGGGACCTCCGTACAAGACGCAAAAGCGATTGACTGCGTAGCCCACATCGTGCAGGGCCGGTTGGCGGACCGTCCCGTGGTGGTGGTCAGCGCCATGGCAAAGGTCACCGATTCCCTGCTCGCCATGGGCAAGGCAGCCGGCAACGGCGATCGCAAGGCCGCTCTCAAAATGGCGCGCACCTTGCGCGAACGCCACTATGAAACCGCCGGAGAACTGCTCGGCACCGCCCTGTTCACCGAATTTCATGGCGACTTGGGCGCCGATTTCGAAGACCTGGACGAACTGCTGCGCGGCATCGGAGCGGTCGGCGAAATCACTCCCCGCACTTACGATAACGTCGCCTCTTTCGGTGAAATTCTGTCGAGCAAGATTGTCGCCGCCGCCTTCGCGGCCCACGGATTAGCCGGGATCCATGTGGATTCGCGGCAGGTCCTGCTGACCGACAGCGCCTTCATGCGTGCCGTCCCGCAGTTTGAAGAAACCAATGAGCGCCTGCAAAAAAAGGTAAAGCCGTTGCTCGATGCCGGCAAAGTTCCGGTAATGGGCGGTTTCATTGGTTCCAATCCCGCTGGCATCACCACCACCATCGGGCGCGGCGGGTCGGATTTTTCCGCCGCGATCTTTGGCGCCGGCCTCAATGCCGAGCGCATCGAAATTTGGACCGACGTCGATGGCATGATGACCACCGACCCGCGCCTTTGTCCCGACGCCCGTCGCATCAAGGTCATCAGCTTTGACGAAGCCGCCGAGCTGGCCTACTTCGGCGCCAAAGTCCTGCACCCGGCAACTGTGCTGCCCGCGGTGCAGCAGAATATCCCGGTTTACGTTCTGAATTCGAAGAACCCGACTTGCGAAGGGACGAAGATCACGGCGCGCGCGCCGCGCTGCTCCAATATTTTCAAGGCCATCGCCCTCAAGAAAAAAATCACGCTGGTCGAGGTTGCCTCGCCTCGCCGCCTGCTGGTGCATGGATACTTGAAGTCCATCTTCGAGGCCTTCGACCACCACAACGTCGCGGTGGACGTGGTTTCCACCTCCGAAGTCAGCGTCTCGGTGACCGCCGAGACCAACGAAAACATTCCGGCGCTGGCCGCCGATCTGGCCAAGATCGCGGACGTGAAGTACGACGGGCGCAAGGCCATCGTCTGCCTGGTGGGCGAGAATTTGCGCGACACTCCGGGAATCGCCGCCAAGGTCTTCGGCATTCTCGAGGATGTAAAGATCCGCATGATCTCGCAGGGCGCTTCCGAAATTAATCTGACCTTCGTGATTGAAGAAGACGACGCAGCCGAGGTCGTCCGGCGCCTGCACCGGGCATTTTTTGCCGAAGCCGATCCGGAAGTGTTTGCGTAACTGTTTTCGATCACGGAAAGATTTTCACCACAGGGGACACCCTTCGGCTTCGCTCAGGGCAGGCTCCGGAACACAGGGGGAAGCGAATGAGATTAGGTTTTCCCTGTGGTCACCTGTGCCCCTATGGTTGGCTCTTTGAGGTTTCCCCATGAATCTCCTTATTCTCGGTTGCGGCAAAACCGGATCGCTGGTGGCGGAAGTGGCGCGCGAACGCCGCCACCATGTCCGCACCTTGGACGTTGACGAAAACGCCAATGCCTCCGCACTCACCCCCGCTTTCCTTGCCCCCTTCGACGTGGCCATCGACTTCACCACGCCCTCCGCGGTCGTCGCCAACGCCGAAGCCTGCATCCGCGCCAAAAAGAACATCGTCGTCGGAACCACCGGATGGTACGACCAATTACCGCATCTGCGCGAATTGGTGCTCTCCGCAAAAAACGGCTTCCTCTACGGATCGAATTTCTCCATCGGCGTGAATCTATTCTTCGAGATCGTCGCGACCGCCGCCGCCGCCCTCAAATACGACTACAAAGGTGAGATTTTCGAGCGTCATCATGTAACCAAGAAAGACGCTCCTTCGGGAACGGCGATCACGCTCCAGCAGATTGTGCGCGAGAAAGGCGGCCAAGAAGTTGAGATCGTCTCCTTTCGTGAGGGAGACGTGGCCGGACTGCATGAAGTTGTGTTCAATTCCGCCGGCGACCGCATCTATTTGTGCCACGACGCCAAGTCGCGCCGCGGATTCGCCGAAGGCGCCGTGCGCGGCGCCGAGTGGCTGGCCTCTAAAACCGGCTTCTACGAATTTCGCAACGTCTGGCGTGAGCTGTAGAAGTTTGCTCCACAACTTCAAAAGAAGAGTTATCCTAAGCCATGCAACTGCGAGGCTGTGGTACCGCTCTAGTCACACCGTTCTCCCAGGACGGTGCGGTCGACGAAAATGCGCTCCGTAACCTGGTCGCCTGGCAGGTTGAATCGGGCATTGACTTCCTGGTTCCCTGCGGCACCACCGGGGAAACTCCCACGCTCACCCACGATGAGTGGCTGCGCGTCATTGACATCACCATCGAAGTCGCCGCCGGACGAGTTCCCATCGTCGCCGGTGCCACTTCCAACTCGACCCACGATGCCGTCGCCAAAGCGAAAGAAGTGGCGGAGCGCCCGGGCGTCAATGCCATCCTCACCGCGTCGCCCTACTACAACAAGCCGACTCAGGAGGGCCAATACCGGCATTTCCGCGCCATCGCCGAAGCCGTTGACAAGCCCGTCATTCTCTACAACGTCCCCGGACGCACCGGCTCCAATCTCGAACCCGCGACCTTGGCAAGATTGAGCGAGGTTGCGAACATTGCGGGCGTGAAAGAAGCCTGCGGCAATATGACGCAGATTGCCGAGGTGCTGAACTCCGTGCCGGAAAGTTTTCTGGTGCTCTCCGGCGACGACGCCGTCACTTTGCCGGTGATCGCACTCGGCGGCGTGGGCGTCATCTCGGTTGCCTCCAACGAAATCCCCCACGAAATGGCGGGAATGACGCGGGCCGCTCTCGACAACGACTGGACCGCGGCGCGCGCCATTCACCGCAAATACCTCCCTCTGATGCTGGCCAACTTCATCGAATCGAGTCCGCTGCCGGTCAAGGCCGTGCTCGCGATGATGGGCAAGATCGAAGAAGTCTATCGCCTGCCCTTGCTGCCCATGCGCCGCGACACGCGTTCGAAGCTGCAAAAAATCGCAACCGACGCCGGATTGATTACCCGGCCTGCGACTCCTCCGCCCGCCGCCGCCGAATTCTATGTTTACGAAAATTGGGCGGCCGGCCCGCACAAAGCAATCCTGCACCGCGCATCCTGCGGACAGTGTAGTTCGGGCAAAGGACGCCCCGCCGGCCACGATCCCAATCATTCGCGCTGGCACGGGCCGTACAGCAATCTCGCCGATGCCCGCGAGGCGACCCATCAGATGCCCGGCGTGCTGATTCGCAGCGAATGCAAGTGCGTGGGGTAAGAGCAGCTCTTAGCTTACTGCTCTTAACTTTTGGCTGTTAGCTATTAGCTTTTTCGCTCCTGGCATCCCAAGTTGGATTTGTCATCCTGAGCGGAGCGAAGGATCTGCTGTTTGCCGGCAGCAACTGAAAGACGCGCTAAACTAATTGCCCTATGTCAGACTCGCTATCTACTTTGAAGTCGGCCATTGAACGCCTATCGGCTTGCGAAACCATTGCCAACGCCAGCGAAGCCCGCCGTACATTTCTCGACTTCCGCGCTGCGCTAACTTGCGGCGAAGTTCGCGCCGCCGAGAAGGTCGCCGGACGCTGGATCGTCAACGCCTGGGTCAAGCAAGGCATCCTGCTCGGCTTCCGTCTCGGCGAATTGCAAGAAATGTCCGACGGCGACGTACTCTCCTTCGTTGACAAAGACACTTTCCCCGCCCGCCGCCTAACTCTCGCCGACCGCATTCGTCTTGTGCCCGGAGGCTCTTCCATCCGCGAAGGCGCCTACGTTGCGCCGTCCGTCATCTGCATGCCTCCCATGTATATCAACGTCGGCGCCTACGTGGATGAAGGCTCGATGATCGACTCGCACGCCCTGGTCGGCTCTTGTGCGCAGGTTGGCAAGCGCGTGCACCTAAGCGCCGCCGCGCAAGTCGGAGGCGTGCTCGAACCCATCAACGCCGCTCCGGTGGTCATCGAAGACGATGTGCTGATCGGCGGCAACTGTGGAATCTACGAAGGCACGCTAGTGCGCGCCCGCGCGGTTTTAGGAGCGGGAACGATCCTGACCCGCTCCACGCCGCTCTACGATCTGGTGCGCGGCGAAATCTACCGCGCGGCGGCGGAGCATCCGCTGGAAGTTCCCGAAAACGCCGTGGTTGTTCCCGGCTCGCGTGCCGTGAAGAAAGGCAAGGGTAAATCCGACGACTGGGGCCTCTCCCTCTACACGCCCGTAATCGTGAAGTATCGCGACGAAAAAACCGATCGTGGGATCGAGTTGGAAGACTGGCTCAGGTAACCCCGATCACGACGGCAGCATCGCCGGCGCCGCGCCTGGAAGTTGCATTTGTTGCGCCGCGAACCTGCGGCGCACTTCCAAATGCTTGGCGCGGAAATGCGACTGTGCCCTGCTGCCCCACGCCCGCACGAAGTAATAGTTCAGGGCGCATCCGATGGCTGAACTGACAATCGGAATCAGGCGGCCGGCCCACTTCTCCACCACATCGGCGCCGGCCTCGACCGCAATGCGCTGAATCACGCGCGGCACAAAGCGGTTGACCACTTCTTTCTCCTGCAAAATTGACGGACCAGTTGGCGTGGCTGGCGGAAATCGGCTTTTCCGATATTGACGTGATTTGGAAGCATTACAATTTTGCAGTATACGGAGGCAGCAAACATTGACATCAACTGCTCGGGTCCGCTGTTCTGATTTTGGTCGGATGACGGGCAACGCGGAAAGAACCATGCCTTAAGTTAGCACCCACGCGGCAAGCCCTGTCTCTACAGAGGTTTCTAGCTTCTTCCTTTCCCCAAATCTGGTGCGAATGCGTATTCGTTGAGCGGACCAAACTTGCGTTTTTCGGCGAAGATGCGCCAACGCCGCCAGACGATGCGCAAACTGGCCATCACCGGGATGGAGAGATAGACGCCGAGTACTCCCGCGATTTCGCCGCCCGCGAGAATGCCAAACAAGGCCGCCAGCGGATGCAATTCCACGCTGGCTCCCATAATGCGGGGAGAGATGGCATAGTCCAGCACCATTCGCCAGAGCAACAAAAACAAGATGAGGAAGGGCCAGTGCTGGTAGCCGGAGAGAACGGCGACGGCCGTCATGGCAACGCCCGCCACGAGCGGTCCGGCCATGGGGATGAACTCCAGCGCGCCGCCAGCGGTGCCGAGCATCAGGGCGTAGGGAACTCGCATCGCACCTAAAACCGAGCTGTAGGCGACCAGCGAGAGCGCGGCCAGGGTCAACTGGGCGCGAATGAATTCGGCGAGCATCTGGTTCAGGTCCTGGAGAACATCCTGGAGAAATTCACGCTGGGTGCGGGACTGCACCAGCGCCAGCAGCACTTCATGGAAGGTGCCACCATCGCGCAGAAAAAAAATGGCGAGAATCGGCACGAGAAACAGCACCCAGATTTGCTGCGCCGCTTGGGCCGCATAGACGCCGATGCGCTGCGCCCAGCGGAACAAGTCTTCGCGGCGGCCGATCACGAAACTCTTAATTCTTTTCTGCGTGTCTTGGGTCCAGCCGTGCTCTTTTCCGAAGCGTGCCGTAATCTGGCCGATCTGGCCGGAAAATTGGCTGCTGCTTGCGTTATCCATCAGTGCAGGCAGCGATTCTCCCAGGCGCGAGCTTTGCCGGGCAATCCTCGGGCCGATCAGAAGACCGAAGAGCACCAGGGCAACGAGCAGCAGGAGGTAAATGATGGTGATCGCCCAAACGCGATTGCGAACCAGTTTTTCCAGTCGCGTCACTGCAGGGTTGATGAGATAGGCAAAAAAAATGGCGAACAGGAAGAGAATCAGAGTGCCCCGCGCCGCATAGAGAAAGCCCAACCCGACGGCGAACAGGAAAGCCGTGAAGAGTACGCGCGACGTGCGTGAATCGAGGATCGTCAAGAGTTACTCCAAACGAGCGGGGTGCGGAAATGCTGCATCCGCTCCAAGGATTGTCCGATCAAATCTTCGCTGGCAAAACGAGATGCTTTGGAAGGGCGACCCTCGGCGGCTAAAGCCGCTTGTGTAGCGGATCCTGACGGCATGGCTGAAGCCATGCCCTTTCAAAGCTATCCGTGAACCGGCTTAATCGGAGTTTTCCTAATCGCGCTCCACTTCGGTGTTCTCACCCACAATCGAAATCCGCATCACCTTGAATTGATCGTCGAGCCAGAGTTGCCACGTTCCCGCGTCGGTCTTCAGCTCCAGCTTGAGCAGGTCCTGCTGCCCGTTCTTCAGGGCCACTTTTTCCCGGCCCAGGAACTCCGCGCCGAGCGACGCCGAAGAGTGCTCGTGCGGGTTCAGGGTTGCGAACTGGGTACGCTGCTTCAGTGGGCACTGCACTTGCCCTTTTTCCTGCTTGCAGACTGCGGCTAGAAACTTCCAGACCAGCACTTCGCGCTGGACAAAGAAGTAGTCGTCCAGAATGCTGGTCGATAGGGACAACAGGTAAGGCTGCTCTTGTTCTTTCCCCTGCGGTCCGCTGCGCCACTTCTGGGTCAGAAAATCGTCATTGGGAAGCACCACCGATTCCGCTTGTTCCGGGCTCAACTCCTTCCACTCGTAACGCCGGATTTCCCCGTTCGCGGTAAGCTGCATCTCGGAAGTTTGCACGTCCGGGGGAATATTCTCCGTCTTGAACTCGGAACTGAATGACGCTGCCGCTGCCGGTCTGATAGATCGAGAACGTCTCGGTTCCAACGCGATGGCCTTTCTGGAACACGCCGAAGGAACCGGAGTCCACGTTCTTTCCCTCGTGTTCCTTCTCCTTCTCTTTTTCTTTGGGCCGGGGAGCGGCGTTCGCCAAGGGTCCCGATGCCACAACGCCCCAAACCAGTGCCATCACGAAAGCGAGCAGCCGATAAGACAACTTCACTGTGGTTCTCCTCTTCCGAAACTTGTGAGATCAATCCGAGTTAAGACCGGCCCCGCGTCTTCGAGAGTTCCCCTAAGTTGCAATGCGCTTTCGATCTCGACGCAAATAGAAGCCACCGGCTTGCCCGCGGTATTAACCACCAAGCTCGCCTGGCGATAGAAGGGTAGCCTTTCCGCGTAGAGCCGGGCAAACTGCTCTGGATCTCCTCGCAACGGCCGTTCCACTCCATCCGTCAGGCTCCGCTGCCAGAGTTCGGAGGCGGGCGCTTCCAGAAAAACCGTTGGCCATTGGCGAAGCAATTCGCGGTTTGTTTCCTGTACGAAAGCTCCGCCGCCGAGTGCGACCACGCAGTCCGGTCGGAGCGATTCGGTCAGCAAATCACGCAGCGCGCTGCTTTCGGCGAGCCGAAACCCGGGCTCTCCCCGCTCCCGAAAAATCTCGGGAACGGTTTGCCGCTCGCGGGATTCGATCCGCGCATCCAGATCCACAAAATCCCACCCCAGCCGCCGGGCCAGTTCCTGCCCCACGCTGCTTTTGCCGGAAGCCATGAATCCCACCAGAAACACCGCATGCACTCCCATGCTACTCCACGGCACGAAGCGGGGGATGTCGTCATCCCAAAGTCCGCGCCCATCCGCTCCCATTGATTTCTTCGATCCAGCGTTGCTTGGATTCAGCGTTGCTTGAGGCGAATTTTACCATTGAAAGAGCGCAGCACGACTTCCGATGCCGCCTTGCCGGTAGTGCCCACGAAGGAACGTCCCACTTCCACGGGAAACCGGGAGTGTTTGGGTTGGAGAGGAAAGTCGTGGTGGACCCGGCCCAGCACGGAGTGGGCCCTGAAATCGGCCGAGACATCGGCGGGCACCAGCGCCTCGATATCGCCGCTGTGGGTGGTGAAGCGATAAGTGCCGCCGGAGCCGAAATCGCCATCGTAGAAAATCTTTCCGCTGCCGGAACTTGCCAGCACCAGCACCCCACTCACCGACTTCAAATGGAGGTCGCCGCTGATGGAAGAGATCTCGACGTGGCCGTTGCGAACATCGGTCAGCGTAATCGGACCGCTCATCGTCCGGACGTGCACATGACCATTCTCGATGTTGCGGACATTCACCACCACGTCCGAGCCTTCGAGCGTCAGGTCTCCGTGCAAGCGCTCCACCGACAGCGACCCGGTCGAAGAATGGAGACTCAGCGTAGCGTCGGGCGGAATCAGCAGTTCGTAATCAACCTGGCCGGATTGCTCGTTCGCGCCCTGCAGCAGGTGGGAGGCGATTTCAATGCGGTTGCCATTTTGCTGCTGGTCGACTTCCACGTTGTCCGACTTGAGCGTGGCCATCACCACCACCTCATTGCCGCTGCCGGGCTTTATCGAAATCGAGCCGCATTGCGTATCCACGGAAATATTCGCATTGGCGACGACCGTGTAACGGTATTCCATTTTGGTCTCGGCCAAGGCCGCCGCCGACAGACAGGTTACAAGGGCCAGAGTTACGACTGTGGTTTTTCGAAAACTGGCTTGCTGAAGATTCGCCAAATGTAGATTCGCTAAATGAAGACTCGCCATAAAACGCCCCTGCGGCCGGGAACGCCGGTCCGCCTTTCCGCTATTGAACGCGATCCAACGCGATCTGGTAAAGAAGTGCTTTCTGCTGATAAGCCTCCATCAAATGCTGCCGCGCGTCCACATCTCCCGGGTTCCGATTGACATACGCCTGCGTTTCCCGGATGTCGGCATTCACCGCTTGCAATTCGTTTTCATAAGTCGTCCGCGTGGAAGGAGCCAGCGTGGACACCACGCTCAGAAATTGTTGATCTTCGGCGCTTGGAGCGGGTCCTGCCGCGTCGGTGGACTTCGCGGATTGCTTCGACGGTGCTTGAGCAGACGAAGTGGGTGCAACGGTCGAAGCAACCACCGGGGGATGTGCAGCTCTATCCCCAGGAATCTCTATAACCGGAGTCGTCACGGCAGGCGCAGGAACTTGCTCGGCCACTTGCAGAATTGGCATGTGACTGACCACGTAAGAGCCAGCCACTATCAGCCCAGCCGCGATTGGTGCCAGCCACCACGGACTCCATCGTCGTGGTAGAGAACTTGGGACAAGGATGGGCCGGAGAGGCACGGGCTCACGGCTCGTCGGATGAGAGATCGTCTGATCGGAGATCAGCCTTTCGGCGCGCAAGTCAGCGGCAATTCGCACCCACACCCGCGGCGGCGGTTCTTCAGTAGCCGCGAGTTGGCGGGCTTGGTTGGAGATCAGCTTGAGGTCCGAGACCAACTCCGAGCAAGCGGGACAGGACTTCAAGTGCGCTTCAATGTCTGACGCGGCATCGGACGCGGCAAGCCGCGTCCCTACAGTGCGTTCGGACCCATAATCCGGCTCTCCGTCGAGCAACTCCGGCAAAACTCTCTCTACATCGGAACAGGAACACTTCATAGCAACTCTCCCAAATACCGCAACTTCCGCTAACCAGTCTTGGCCTTTTCGGCTCTCATGAACTTTAGATATTCCCGCAGCTTCAAGCGTGCCTTATGGAGCTGCGACTTGCTGTTACCGACCGAGCAGCCCACCATCTGGGCAATTTCGTTATGCTCGAACCCTTCTACATCGTGCAACACAAAAACCGTTTTATAACCTGGCGGCAGCCGGTCGATCGCCCGCTGCAATTGCAGCCGGTCGATCGAACCCGTCAGCTTCACATCCTTGGCGCCAAATTCTTTTCTGGGAAACTGGTCGTCGGTTTCCAAAGTCTCTTCGAGCGACACCACCGGCAATCCCTTCTTGCGCAGTTGCATGAGGACGACGTTCACCGTCATCCGGTGCAGCCAGGTCGAGAATGCCGACTCCCCGCGAAAGGTTGCGATTTTGCGAAAGAGCTGGAGAAACGCTTCCTGGGCCAGATCCTCGGCCTGTACGGGATTGGAGACCATGCGCAAACATAGCGAGTACACCCGGCGCTTGTGCAGGTTGTACAGGACCTCGAATGCCGCTTCGTTGCCCTGCTGCGCCTGCTCAATCGCTTCTCGTTCGGTGATGCCTGGCTTGGGGTCGGTCAAGTTGCCTTTTCCGGCCGCTACTGGTTCAGATGCGGCTGCAAACTCTTTTCGTTGTACAAATTTACCGAGGGAGTCGCCAAGGCGTTCTCCACCGTTTCACATTCGTCAGAATACCAAAAACCGTAGTTTGGGGAATGATCTGTCCGGCCAAAGTAGCCGGCTAAGTATGGCCCGGAGATCACCTTCGTAACGCCAGCCCGTTCGTGCAGACGTGGCTTGTCTCAATGAGCGCTAACTTAAGGCGGAATCCCTTCCGAGTCGCCCGAGATTCGCTCGGGATGTCCCTTTACGCAACTCCCGCTGGCCATTGGGTGACAATTCGTAAGTACTTCAGCCCTTGCCGACCCTCCGGCATTGCAAAATACGCACCAGAACTCCCAGAGAATAGGAGATCGCCGAAAGAGTCGGATAAGTGAACATGTCCCGTCCAATAGCGCCAATCTTCTCGTATGGGTAGTTCCAAAAGTAGCGAGCGGAGATCCAGTGCCAACTCGCGTGGTCCCCAAAAACATCCCACCCAATGATCAGAGCCAAGAAGGCCGTTGGAGGTAACCACACCCAAAGGCCCGCACTGGCAGCACCGGGGAATAGCCTGACTACCAACCATGCTGAAAAGAAGCCCAGCACGGCGATGATGCAGGCATTGAGAATTTGAGGGCCTGCAGGGGCGAGCGGATACTGCCGGTATTCGGTCCATCCCAGCGCGTGGGCGATAGCCTCCCATCCGATCGCCAGTACTCCCGCTACGAACACCTGTCCTGCTGCTAAGAGCACCTGTTCCGTAATTCGTTAAACCTGTAAGCGTAATCCATCCATGACGGGCCTCATCTTGGTCAGCATAAGGCGGTCGCACACTCCGTCTTCTCCCGACGGGAACAACCGGCTATTGTAATGCTGTTGACATGTCGTGAGGAGATGGCCTGCCACGCGAAAGCTATTATCTCAATCTGCCACGCCTCTGCCATCAAATGCTGAACTTCGAGCTGTGACCTAAGCGGCTAAGAGTCCACGCTTTCGCGACAAGCCGCATCTCTACAGGAAAACTAAGCCCCCTACCCCTTGGCCATAATCGTCTCCAGCCCATGCCCGTGCGGACCAAGTTCCCGCTGCCGCAGCAAATAAGAGAACAACACTCCCAGGAAACCAAGGATTGAGAAAATCCACATTCCCATCCGGTATCCCGCTGGATTTGCCGCGCTGGCGCCGCTGTGGTCGTTGGCCCACCCGATCAGCAGATTGAAGCCCGCCAGCCCCATGTTCTGGATCATCGTCATCAGTCCATAAGCCGTCCCCAGCTTGGACTGGTCCACGATATACGCCACTGAAGGCCACATCACCGCCGGGATCAGCGAGAAGGCGACCCCCATCATCGCCATCGTCAGCAACAGGATCGGCGGCAGGCTGTGCGGCATGAACGCGAAGTGTCCATCGGCGGACGTGGAAGGGAACCAGACCGTCACATAGCGCGAAGAGTGCATGTACCCCATCATCAGATAGACGGGAATCAGCAGCACGGAGCCAATCATCATCAGGAGCGCGCGCTTGCCGATCCGATCGGCAAACCTTCCGAAGAACGGGGTCCCAAACATAGTGAAGATCGTCAACATCCCGACCAGATCTCCGCCCGCTTCCCGAGTCGTGTGGTGCACATCCATGAAGAATTTGTAGGCAAAGGTTTCAAACGGGAAAATTGCCGAATAGAACACGATGCACAGCGCGACGATATACCAGTACGACAGCCCAAACGTCGTTAGGTCCTTGAAAACCACTTTATCGGTTGAGCCTGCTGGACCAACCTGGTACCGCTTCTCGGCATGGATCTCCATGACCCAATAAAGCAGAGCGCCGGTCACACAAAACGTCGCGAACACCATCGAGATCAGCAATGGCCCCCGCCACCGGCTATAAGCGAAACCGGCCCACGAGGGAGACCATTGCGCCAACAACGATCCGGCGCGGGACATCATCAGATTAATGCCAAAGGCGAAGCTCAGCTCTTTGCCTCGGAACCATTTGGCTATGCCCGTGGTGACGGCGACAATCAGCGATTCTGCACCCATCCCAAACACCAGGCGCCCGGCCGACATGCCCGCCACCAACGCGCCTCTTGCCGTCCGGATCTTTTCGATGGAAGCCAGGTCGCGCACGAATCCGATCCTCGAAAGCAAGGGAATGTGGCTCAGCAAGCGGACGACCGGGACAGCCAGGTTTACCAGCCCGACGACTCCCGCTCGCAGCCATGAATTGTCGGGGTACACGGTAATCACCGCCCCGATCAAGCAGATTGTCCCGAAGATGAAGATCGCCTTGCGCGCTCCAATGCGGTCCACAATGTAACCGCCGATCAGCACCATGAAAACGTTCGGGATGCTGTAGATGGCTTGGAGCAGGCCGATGTTCGAATCGGAAAACCCGAGCTGCTTCGAGAGCAGGTCGGCAATGGGCGCGATGCAGTCATAAACGTAGTAGTTTCCAAACATCGCGAAGCTGACAAAGACCAATACCATCCAGCGGTAGAAGCGCGACGGTTCCGGACGCGCAAGCTCTGGCATGAAAACACCTATCCTTGGCGCCAAGGGGCGCCAGCCGTTTATTTATGAAGACGAGCAAACGACGAAGATAACAGATTGGATTCGAGAATGCCCGCTGTTCGAAGTGCAGGATCATTCATCTCAATAAAACAACGGCTCTTGATCGCAGCGAGCAGCCGCAACCAAGAGCCAGAAACCTAAAGCTAAGAACTGATAGCTGATAGCTGAAAGCTCTGCCTACATCTTCTCCGTCTTGCCGTCGAATTTCACCGTGCCGTTCGTGTCATTCTGGCGGACGACGTCGTCGTTGGTATAGACGCGGGCGGCCTTCTTAAAGCCCTTGGCTGCGCTCGCCGCTTTCGCCACGCTGGCAGTGTGCTCGGATCCGGTGAAGTACATCCAGCCGCCGCGCGCTTCATTGTGTGGGCCGCGTGCTTCAGGCACGCGATCTTCACGAGAACCTGCTTCGCGCATATTGTCGCGCATGGGGTGACCTTCGCGGTTAATCGTTTCGGGCCACAGACTGATCTGCGGAGAAATCAGTCGGAGCGCCGCCGCCCTGGTACCACACGGCCACGGTGGTAGTCGAGCTGGTCGATCCCTGAATCTCGCGAAAGTGTCGAGTTGGTTGCACCGGCAATCAATCCCGTGGTAGCGTTGCTGGCCCCCACCGGATTCGGCGAATACTGTTGCAAGGATATCTCCGGCGTGGTCACCATCGGAATATACGGGCCGCATCCATATCCATAGAGACAGGGGCCATAAATCCGGGGAACGGGCTGTTGCCCAAAAGCCGCTACCGCCAACAAAACTACAGCCATCGGAACCAAATAGGGTCGCATATTACCTCCACAGGAGCTAATTCATTGTAAGCTTGCGTGCAGTTTGCTGGCCAGTTTTCACAGGGACGGATACGACCAGAATGTTCGGAGATTCGCGGCGCTATCGGCCCAAACGCTGAAATTCAGGCGAGGCCCGGGCGCGCGGCAGGTGAAAATCAGTGCGCAAAACCTGCAAGGAATTAGCGCAGCCGCAACCTCTCAACCGCTCCATCTGCAAGTGTGGGGACGGGTGCCCTCGCCCGTCCGAGCCGAGCGCAAGCCCGGCAGCATTCGGCGGATACTGCATTCAACATTTGCGATGACCGCCGCTCTCAACTGCCCACGAACCGCGCATACAAACTGCGCGCAATGGCCGTGTCGGTCGTTCCCTTGATGATCGCCCGTCCATCGGGAAACAGCGTCATTTCGTACGGCTCGCGCCAAAACTTCAGCACAAACTCGTTGTGGCGAACCTTGCCGTGAGGCTGCAAGCGCGTGCTCAGTTCGGCGAAATCCACTGGCCGCTCGCGTTCGTGGATCTGCACGGAATTCCTGCCGCACATTGTGATGTGAGGCCGCCCTTCACCCGCCAGATGAACAAAATCTCCCGAGCATGCCCGGCATCCCGCTCGGGGATGCATCGCCGCTAACTCCGCTCGTTCGTTCGTCCACACGTCCCAGGAAAGCAGCGTCCGCCGCATTTTCGAACGCGCGCCCACCAAAAACTTCAACGCCTCGGTAGCCGCAATCGACGCCACCAGGTTCACCGCGGTATTCAAAATGCCGGCGGTCTCGCACGTTTCCACCGTCCCGCGCGGAGGTTCCGGAAAAATGCACACCAGGCACGCCGTTTCGCCGGGCAGGATGTTCATGGTCACGGCATAGCTCGCGACCGCTGCCGCGTAAATCCAGGCCACGGAATTTTTCACCGCGTAGTCGTTGATCAGATAACGCGTTTCGAAATTGTCGGTGCCATCCAGGATCAAGTCGCACGCCGCCCAGCAGGGAATCGGCGTTCGCCGGAACCAAGTCGGCGACCTGCGGCTCGACAGCGATCTGCGAGTTGAAGCGCGCAATTTGCCGCGCCGCCGCAATCGCCTTGGGCAGGGATTCGTCGCGCATCGTTTTCGTCAAACAAAGTCTGCCGCTGCAAGTTGCTGGGCTCGACGTAGTCGCGATCGAGAATCCGCAGCGTTCCCACGCCCGAACGCCCGAGCAACGAAGCCAGAGCAGAACCGGTAGCGCCGCATCCCACGATGACCACGCGCGCCCGCGCCAGCTTTTTCTGCCCCTCGGCCCCGATCTCCCGAAACAACACCTGCCGCGAGTACCTGTCGTTTGTTTGCCAATCTGTCTGCAAATCGTCCATTACCAAAGCGATTACCTCGGCGATTATCTTTCCTGGGTTTCCAACCAGTATTATAGGTTTCGACCGTCAAACTTTATCTTTAATCCTTGCGAGCAACGTGTGCCGTTTCGCGATTCATCGAACCCGAAAGGTTTCATGATTGACCAGCTTGAATTGCGGGAGGGAGCTTGCTCGTGTGGGGACGGCGTTCTGCTCGTCCAAGCCGAGGGCTCGGCAGCGTCCTCGTCACAGCAGTCCGATTCGCAATAAAAGGCGTCGCTCGTATTGCGCCGATATTTCTGTTGGCCTTGGTGCTGGCGCACGGAGCAAATTGGGCGCAGAGTTCACCCCCTGCCGCGCAGCAACCCGCCGAATCGCCCGCGCAGTTCGGAACATCCGACTTTCGGAGCCATCACTCCCTATCTTGGTTTGCCCATCGATCAGATCGAGTTGCCGGGCGTTTCGCCGGAAGATGCGGCTGCGCTGCTGGCAGCCACGCCGCTCAAGATCGGCGAACCTCTCACGCGCGAAGCCCTGCACGACGCCATGCAGGCCCTTTTTGCCACCGGACGCTTCTCCGACATTCAGGCCGAAGCGGATCGCACCGGCACCGCCGGCGTGCGCCTGCGTTTTCTGACCGTTGCCAATTTTTTCGTGGGCATGGTGGCGATCGAAGGCGTCTCCACCAATCCGTCCGCGCAACCAACTGGCCAGCGCGACCCGCCTGCAACTCGGCGAACTTTACGCGAAGGAGAAACTCGACCGCGCTCTCGCAGGCATCCAACGAGTGATGGAAGAAAATGGATTCCACCGGTCGAAAGTGACGATCTCCGAAGAGCGCGACGAACCGCAACACCAGGTCAACCTGACTTTCCACGTCGTCCCGGGCCACGCGCCCTGGTCGGAGAGATCGCGCTGGAAGGCGACGCGGGTTATTCCATCGAACAGATCGAGGAGATCGCCAAGCTGCATTCCGGCGATCCGGTCGCCTCGAGTCGCATTGCGCGCGCGCTGCAACGCATTCGCAGCCGCTATCAGAAGCAGGACCGCCTGCTTGCCCAGGTCGAGGTGGCCAGCCGCACCTACCATCCCAAGCGCAACACTGTGGACTACGTTTTCAAAATCGATCGCGGCCCGGTGGTGCGAGATTGCCGCCGAGGGTTTCAAACTCAGCCAGCGCGTGCTGCACCGGCTGGTACCCATCTATGAAGAAGGCGCGCTCGACGACGATTTGCTCAACGAAGGCCGGCGCAACATCCAGAACCATCTTCAGACCCTTGGTTACTTCGAGGCCACGGTCGGCGTGAGCCAGCACAACGCAGCCGGACGGCAAGAATTTGCAGGTGGTTTACGCCGTCCATCCCGGAGAGCGCCACAAACTAGTTGCCATTCGTATTTCCGGCAATCGTTTTTTTCCCGACGAACTGATTCGCGCGCACATGCAGGACCAATCCGCCGGACGCCTGTTCAGTCACGGGCGCTACAGCGAAGCGCTGCTCGAAGAGGACGTGCGAAGCGATCGAGAGTCTCTATCGGGCGAGTGGTTACCGGCAGGCTGAAGTCAACAGCAAACTCGTGAACGGCTATCAAGGCGATCCCTCGCATCTGGCCATCGAGATCGCCGTCAAAGAGGGCCCGCAAACGCGCGTGGCCTGGGTGCGCATCGAGGGCAGTTACACGCTGCCGCAAGAACAGCTTCCCGAAATTTCCACTGCCGAGGGTCAGGGTTTCGATGAATCGAGTCTGGCGGATGACCGCGACGCGATCCTGGGAAAGTATTTCGATAATGGTTTTCCCAATGCCACTGTCGATGTCGCCTATGTTTCCGTTCCGTCATCCGATGACTTGCCGCGGGTTGGCGTGACCTTCTCGATCCATGAAGGCGAGCAATTTTTTGTCAATCAAGTTTTTCTCGATGGCCTGCGCCACACCCGTCCCGGCGTGGCCCGCCGGGAAATGCGGGTGCAGCCGGGCGAGCCCCTGAGCCAGCAGGACATGCTGGAGAGCCAGCGCCGCCTCTACGACCTCGGCCTTTTCAAGCAGGTGGATACGGCCATCCAGAACCCGGACGGCACCGAATCGCGCAAGAACGTGCTCGTCACCGCCAGCGAAGCGGATCGTTACACCTTCGATTACGGCGTCGGCTTCGAGTTCCAGACCGGACAGCCCGCAGTCGGAACCGAGCAACCACTGGGCCAGACCGGCGTCAGCCCCATGGTTTCTCTTGGCGTCAGCCGCATCAACGTGGGCGGCCGCCATCAGACCCTCACCCTAAAGGGCAATCTTGGCCGCCTGCAGCAGAAAGCGCTTATCAGTTTCGCCATCCCTAATCTGCTCAACCTGGACAACCTTCGTTTCACCGCCACTGCGCTTTACGACAATACCGTGGACGTCTCCACCTTCACCTCAAAACGCCTGGAGGGCAGTTTGCAACTCTTGCAAGTGCTGTACAAAGTGCGGGACCGCGAACTGACGACGCTTTCCTACGGTTTCAGTTACCGCCGCGTGGAGGCCAGCAATATTCAGGTCACCGCCAACCTCATCCCGCTCCTCTCGCAGCCAACCCGTGTAGGAACTCCCAATTTTTTCTATGTGCGCAACCGGCGCGACAACGATC
>CAWHBX010000003.1:0-1156353 GCA_963827765.1 uncultured Acidobacteriaceae bacterium | reverse complement strand
GAAAGCGACCTTGGTATTGGCGCAAGAACACCTCAAGGATAAGTTACCAACGTCGGCTGCAACGGTGGTATTCCTGGAGGAGAACGAAGAGATCGATCGGGAGAGCGACGACGACATCGCGATTGCAGTGGAACCGGACAATCTAGCCTATGTGATTTATACGTCAGGTTCAACCGGCAACCCCAAAGGCGTCATGATGTCGCACCGGGTGTTAGTGAATTTGGTGCAGTGGCAGATACGCGATTTCCAAGGACCCGCTCGGACTCTGCAACTGGCATCGCCAAGTTTCGACGTGTCGTTTCAGGAGATATTCGGTACTTTCTGCTCAGGGGGAACGCTCATTCTAGCCGAGCAGGAGGCCCGTTTGGACGCCTGTGTCTTAGGACGGCAGTTGAGCGAGGCGAAGGTACAGCGTTTGTTCGCGCCTCCGGTGATTCTGCAGGAGGTGGCAGCGGTCATAGCCGAAGGAAGGTGTGGGGAACTCGAACTCGTCGAGGTGATCGCAGCGGGGGAACAGTTGCGAATCACTCCACAGATAGCGGCAATGGTGGAGAAGCTGAACGACTGTACTGTACAGAACCAATACGGCCCGTCAGAAACACACGTGGTGACGCAGTACACCTTGCGCGGGCATAACGAAAGCTGGCCGGCTTTGCCACCGATTGGTGGCCCTATCGCGAACGTCCAGGTTTACGTATTGGACAGAGACATGAATCCAGCTCCGGTGCAAGTGGCGGGGGAACTATATATCGGCGGCGAGGGAGTGGGGCGCGGATATGTCGGGCGCCCGGAACTAACAGCGGAGCGTTTTCTGCCCGATCCCTTTAGTAAACGAATAGACGCTCGGCTATATCGGACGGGCGATTTGGGGCGCCGATTACCGGACGGAACCATGGAGTTCTTAGGACGTATTGATGACCAGATCAAAATTCGCGGACATCGTGTGGAACCTGGGGAGATTGAAGTAGTACTAAGCACACATGGCCGGGTGCGGGAGAGCTCGGTCGTGGTGAAGGAGGAGAGCAGCGGAGAGAAGCGGCTCGTGGCTTATGTCGTGCCGATGGCAAAGAGCGAGAGCGTAAGTTGTGGGGAACTCCTCAGGTTTGCGAAAGAAAAACTCCCTCCGTATATGAGGCCGTCATTTTATCGTGTGGTGGAGACGCTCCCCACGACGAGCAGCGGCAAGATAAACCGGCGGGCACTGGAACGATTGGCACGGGAGACGCGGTGGGACGAAGCGCCGACAGAGGAACGACCGGATGGTACGCTGACGACCGTAGAAGAACTGATATCAGGCACTTGGGAGCGTGTACTAGGTGTGAGTCGGGTAGCCGCTGAAGCCGACTTCTTTGAATTGGGCGGACACTCCCTGCTGGCGACACAAGTTATTTCACGGTTGCGCCACATGTTCTCGATAGATCTACCCTTGCGTGCGTTGTTCGAAGCGCCGACGGTCCGTGGGTTGGCAAGGCTGATCGAGAAGCAGTTGAGGAAGCCGGATGAAACGACGGGCAAACCGGTACTCCGCGCCGTGAACCGGGATGCTTGCCAACCATTGTCCTTTGCGCAGGAGCGGTTATGGTTCCTACACGAATTGGCGCCGGGCAGCCCGTTTTACAACATGGCCTGGGCCGTGCGATTGAGTGGTCCATTGCAGATCTCTGCGTTAGAACGAAGCCTGCAAGAAATCGTAGCGCGGCATGAGATCTTGCGGACCCAGTTCTTGACGGTGCAGGGGCAAGCGGCACAGCATGTGCTCGCCCAGGTGGACCGGAAGCTGACCGTGGTCGATCTGAGTTCGCTGGGGCCGGACCGGTCGGAAGGTGAGGCGCAATCGCTCGTAGATGCGGAAACAAGGCGACCATTCGATTTGCATCAAGGGGGGTTGTTTCGGGCCAAATTGATTCGTCTCGGCACCAATGAGCACGTGTTGTGGGTCGGAATGGACCACATTATTTCGGATGCCTGGTCCATGGGCGTGTTTTTCCGAGAACTGGCCACGCTGTATCGCGCTTTTGTGAATGGGGAGCCATCACCCCTTCCAGATTTAACGATCCAGTACGGAGATTTTGCAGTCTGGCAGAGGGAATGGTTACGGGGAAAATTACTGGATGAACAGCTTACTTGTTGGAAAGCACGTCTTCAGGGAGCACCCCCTCGACTCGATATGCCTACGGACCGACCGAGACCGCCTGTGGAAAGTTTCCGCGGCAAGGTTCAACTATTCACAATCTCGCGAACAATGACCGAGCAACTGAAGGGGGTGAGCCGGGCTGAGGGGGCGACGTTGTTTATGACGCTGCTCGCGGCATGGGCCGTACTACTCTCGCGCTACGCAGGTCAAGAAGATCTTCTTATAGGCACGCCTATCGCTAACCGCGGCCGCGCGGAGCTGGAGGACCTGATCGGCCTTTTTGCCAACACATTGGTAATCAGGGTCGATCTTTCCGGGAACCCCAGTTTCAGAGAACTGTTGGCGCGGGTACGAAAAGTCGCGCTTGAAGCATACACACATCAAGATCTTCCCTTTGAGAAGATCGTGCAAGAGTTACGGCCAGAACGAAGCCTCGCGCATAATCCCCTATTCCAGACGCTATTCGCTTTGCAGAATACTCCCCCAGTGACCGAAATGCTTTCTGGTTTGAAAATGGAAATGTTCGGTACTGAACTAACGACCGCCAGGTGTGATCTTGGTTTGTTCATGGAGGAAGATATAGAGGGACTGACTGGAAACTTGGAATATAGTACCGATCTTTTCGACTCCACGACGATCCTTCGGTTGCTCAATCATTTCCAGAACATACTGCAAGAGGTGGCAGCGGTCCCAGAACGGCCAATCGCCGACATCCCTCTTCTCAATAAGGCCGAGCGGCAACAGTTGCTTGTTGAGTGGAACTCCACCGGGACGAACCACCCCGACCCTTGTGTCCACCATCTTTTTGAATTTCAAGCTCAACGAAAGCCAGATGCGGTCGCGGTCGTATTCCACGAGCAGGCGATTACGTATGGTCAACTCAATGAGCGCACCAATCGTCTCGCGCGTTATCTGCAAAAGCGCGGTATCTGTCCCGGCACGGCGGTTGGGATTTACCTGCAGTGTTCATTGGACATGATGATTGGATTGCTGGCTGTCCAGAAGGCCGGGGCTGCCTACGTTCCTTTGGATCCAGACCATCCGCCGGAACGCCTTAGTTACATGCTCGACGATGCGAATATCTCGGTTCTCCTGACGCAGAGCGCGCTACGAAAAAATATTCCCCATAGCCAAGCCAATGTCGTCTGTCTCGATGTGGAACAAGACCGGTGGATGCAGGAAAGTCCACTCGATCTTATGACTGTGGTGAGAGGCGAAGACCCGATTTACGTGATTTTTACCTCGGGATCCACTGGCAGGCCGAAGGGCGTACAGATCACGCATCGCGCTGTCGTTAATCTTCTAAATGCAATGCGAGATATTGTGGAGGTCAAGGACATTGTTTTGCCCGTGTTAGCTTCGTTCGGTTTTGATATGTCCGTTCCGGAGCTATACCTATCGTTGGTAACGGGTGGGCGGGTGGTGTTGGTACCGCGCGCAGTGGTGGCGGATGGCAAGGCGCTCGCCGCACTGCTGAAGAGCACGGGGATCAATGTTTTGCAAGCAAGCCCGACCATCTGGAGGCTGCTCTTGGAGGCTGATTTCAGCGGACGCGGCCTGCAGCGTCTCATTGGCGCCGAACCGTTACCACGCGAGTTGTGCCAGCGTTTGTTAACGTCCGGCCAGTCCCTCTATGGCTTTTATGGTCCAACGGAGACGACTGTGTGGTCGACCTTTCATCACATTCAGGCCGAGGAGGAAGCGCGGTGCATTGGTCGGCCACTGCCCAATACGCAGATTTATGTCCTCGACAAAAATGCTCAGCCGGTCCCGATCGGCATACCAGGAGAATTGCACATCGGCGGTGACGGTGTTGCTCACGGATATGTAAGGCAGCCGGCGCTGACTGCGGCAAGTTTTATTCCGGACCCGTTCAGTAGAAGACCCGGAATGCGGCTTTATAAAACCGGGGACCTGGCACGGTATCTTCCAAACGGCACGGTCGAGTTTCTGGGGCGCAAAGATTACCAGGTAAAGGTACGAGGTTTCCGCGTCGAACTCGGTGAAATCGAAGCTGTGATTGGTGCACATCCTGCCGTTCAAGAAAACGTGGTTGTGGCCCGCGAAGATCGCGGCGGAGATATGCAAGTCTTAGCATACGTTGTGCCAACAGCAGATCGGAAGGCGGGCATTTCGGAGCTGCGAACGTATCTAAAATCCAAGCTTCCGGCATATATGGTGCCGTCAGCCATCGTTATTTTGGAGAAGTTGCCGGTGACGCCGCACGGCAAAATAGACCGGAATGCATTGCCGGCACCGGACTTGGCGCTGACGAGAAGAAATTGGCGGGGGGCGCGGACGCCCGAGGAAGAGATCTTGTGTTCGCTGTTTGGGGAAACGCTGGGGGTCGCACGAGTGGGGATCGACGATGATTTCTTCGAAATGGGAGGGCATTCGCTGCTGGCCCCGCGCTTGATCAGCCGAATCGCCGCAGTGTTGGGGAAAGAGGTCTCGATTCGCAACCTGTTTGAGTCACCTACAGTGGCAGGGCTATGTGAATCGTTGGGAACCGCTGCTGAGCCGCACCTTGCGCTGGAAGCTATCGCGCGTCCATCCGAGATTGCGCTTTCGTTTGCGCAGCAGAGGCTATGGTTTCTAAGCCAATTGGAAGGATCGAGTGCGACCTATAACATTCCCGTCGCAGTGCGACTTAAGGGCCAACTGGATCGGGGTGCCCTGGAAATGGCATTGAGGGACGTTGTGGAACGGCACGAGAGCCTACGGACGGTGTTCTTGGAAACCTCAGGCCGACCGCGTCAGCAGATATTGGATGCCAGACTCGCCAGCCGACAATTGCTGCTGGATGTAGTGGACACACGGGAAACTGAGCTACAAGAACGGCTGTATGCGGCGGCGGGGAAAGGATTCGACCTGGGTTCGGGGATTCCGCTGCGAGCGCACTTGTTCGCGCTTAGCGGCGACGAGCATGTGTTGCTGTTGGTAGTGCACCACATAGCAAGCGACGGGTGGTCAATGATTCCGCTGGCGCGGGATATGGGGGAGGCATATGCAGCGCGATGCCGGCAACTGGCGCCGCAGTGGGCCGATCTGCCGGTCCAATATGCCGATTACGCCCTGTGGCAACAGCGTGCGCTGGGTAACGAGAGTGATCCGGGCAGTCGGGTAGCCAGCGAACTGGCCTACTGGAGGAAGGCACTAGAGATGTTGCCCGAGCAGTTACAACTACCCACCGACCGTCGGCGCCCGGCAGTGCCGAGCTACCACGGGGCAAGCGTGCCGTTGCACATTGACGCGTCACTGCACGAGCGCCTCGTGGCTCTAGCGCGCGAGGAGCGGGCGAGTTTGTTCATGGTGGTTCAAGCAGGGGTGGCGGCCCTGCTGTCGCGGCTGGGAGCTGGGACGGACATTCCGATAGGGAGTCCGATCGCGGGGCGCATGGATCCGGCGCTGGACGAACTGATTGGTTGTTTCGTAAACATGCTGGTGTTGCGTGTCGACACCTCGAACGATCCCAGTTTTCGCGAGCTAGTGCGTCGCGTGCGGGCCACGGACCTGAATGCTTATGCGCACCAGGCCGTGCCGTTTGAACGAGTGGTGGAGATGGTGAATCCAGAGCGGTCTTTGTCGCGGCATCCGCTTTGCCAGGTGGTAGTGGCATTTCAGAACATGCCTGAAGTAAGTCTCGAACTATCGGGTCTCAAGTCAGAGCCTGAGCCTATCAACCGCAGAGCTGCGAAGTTCGACTTAGTATTCAACCTGATGGAACGGCGTGGACGCGAGGGCGAGGCAGAGGGGCTGGAAGGGGAACTGCAGTACAGCACGGATCTCTTTGAGCGGATGACCGTGGAGGCGATGGCGGGGCGATTTGTGCGGCTGCTGGAGACGGCAGTGGCGGGACCGCAACTACCGATCGCAAAGGCCGATTTGCTCACCCGGGAAGAGCGGGGGCAAGTTCTCGAGGCATGGAACCAGACGGCCCACGATGTGCCGGACACGACGCTAATGGGGATGATCGAAGCCCAGGTCAAGCGCAGTCCTGGGGCTGTGGCGGTGATCTGCGGCGAGGAAACGTTGAGCTATGGAGAACTGAATGAACGGGCAAACCAGCTAGCGCACTATTTGCGAAGGCGGGGGGTGGGACCGGATGTGCGCGTCGGGATTTGCATGGAGCGGTCGCTGGAAATGGTGGTGGGGATTTTAGGTGTGCTCAAGGCGTACGGAGCGTACGTCCCCTTGGATCCAACTAATCCGCTGGCGCGCTTGCAGTTCATGTTGGACGACACCGCCGTCGCTTTAGTGCTCACCCAGCGGAGGCTTGTGTATTCACTGCCACAAGAGCGAATCGAAATCGTGTGCTTAGATGCCCAGTGGGAGGAGTTCAGTCGGGAGAGATCGGAAAACCTCCCCAGCAGGGTTACGCCCGACAACTTGGTGTATGTCATTTACACCTCTGGATCGACCGGACGACCTAAGGGAGTGGGGATTACACACCGCGGACTGCAGAACCACATGCAGTGGATGCAGGCAAACCATGAGTTAAGCACCACTGATCGAGTATTACAAAAGACGCCGTTCGGTTTTGATGCCTCCGTGTGGGAGTTTTTCTTGCCGTTGCTGGCGGGAGCAACCCTGGTCATGGCCGAACCGGAAGCGCATCGGTTACCCGCCGCCTTGATCCGGGAAATCACGACCCGCGGGGTCACGGTTCTTCAGGTGGTTCCCTCATTGTTACGAGCGCTTACCGACGACAGGGCACTGATGAGATGTAAAAGTCTGTCGCGTATCTTTGTAGGAGGAGAGATCCTGTCGAGTCAATTGGCACAAGAGGTTGGCGAACAAACGTCGGCTGTCATCACAAACCTATACGGTCCAACTGAATCGACGATTGAAGCGACCAGTTGGAACTGGCACGGCGATCAGGCTACGCTTGGCGGGAGTGTGCCGATCGGGCGGCCGATTTGGAACACTCGTATTTATGTGCTGGATCAAAATTTGCAACCGGCGCCTGCGGGCGTTATAGGAGAACTGTATATAGCCGGTAGATCCCTTGCGCGCGGGTATATGAACCGACCGGAGATCACCGCCGAGTGTTTTCTGCCCGACCCATTTGACCACCAGCCGGGTGCGCGGATGTATCGGACTGGCGACATGGCTCGGTGGTCGAGCGAGGGGTATCTAGAGTGCTTGGGACGGACGGACCAGCAGGTTAAGATCCATGGTTTTCGCATTGAGCTGGGCGAAATTGAAGCGGTGCTGGACGAGTATCCGGGGGTGAAACAAAACGTCGCCCTGGTGCGCGAGAGTAACGGTGAGAAGCGCTTGATAGCGTATGTGGCCGCGAGAGAAGAGCTAAACATCGAGGATCTTCGTCTGCATCTACAGCGAAAACTGCCGGCGTACATGGTTCCGTCCACAATCATTCAGTTGGAACAGATGCCCTGGACTCCCAATGGCAAAGTGGACCGCAAGGCATTGGCCTGTAAAGAACTGCCGGATGCGAGTTCAGTAGCGCCTCGGACGGAGACGGAACGGGCGGTCGCCGCCATATGGCAAGAAATCTTGCACCTCGATAGGGTCGGACTTGAAGATAACTTTTTTGAGTTAGGCGGCCACTCTCTCATACTCGGGCAAGTTATGCAGATGCTCGATTCCCTTTTCCCTGGAAAAGTATCTCTCACGGACCTATTTGAATACACCACGGTTAGAAACTTGAGCGGATTCATCGACGGGAATAGTAATGACGCCATTCACCCCTTCAGAGACGATCGACGGAGCCGTAGGGACGATGTTCTACGAGCCAGGTCGGCCCGGCAAATGAGAAATACACCCAATGACAGTCCAGTGCACTGAAGATTCCATCCAAAAGATCGCAATTGTCGGGTTTAGCTGCCGATTACCGGGTGCTTCGACTCCGAGTGCTTTTTGGGAAAACCTGCGGAGCGGAAAGGATGTCCGCCGGTGTTTGACTGATGAAGAACTGGAGAGGGCCGGTGTGCCCTTGGAGGAGAGGAGTCGCCCTAACTACGTCAAGTCCGCATACATGATGGGCGGCATTGACCTATTCGACGCCCCGTTCTTCGGCTTTACTCCACGGGAAGCTGAACTATTGGATCCACACCAACGGATTTTCCTGGAGTGCGCATGGGAGGCGCTGGAACAGGCGGGGCACACTCCTGAAACTTTTCCGGGCAGGATCGGTGTATTTGCAGGGTCGGGAACCAGCAGTTATATCCTCAATATTCTTTCACATCCCGAATTAGCGGAAATCATCGGTGGTTCCCAGACACTGATAGCGACCAGCAAAGACTTCCTGACTGCAAACGTCTCCTATAAGTTAAACCTTACAGGCCCAAGTGTCGTAGTACAGTCTGCATGTTCCACGTCTCTAGTTGCGATCTGCCTGGGATGTCAGAGTCTACTTGACTATGAATCGGACATGGTTCTGGCAGGCGGCATCTCTTTGCGCATGCCAGAGGAGACGGGCTATCTGTACCGGGACGGAATGATCTTTTCTCCCGATGGTTACTGCCGCGCCTTTGATGTGAATGGGAAGGGTACTGTAGCGTCCAGCGGTGCGGGGATCGTGGTGCTCCGGAGACTGGCGGATGCCATCAACCAGGGAGACTGTATTCGCGCAGTCATAATCGGCTCTGCCATCAACAACGACGGTTCCTCGAGAGTGGGATTCGCAGCTCCGGGCGTGGCCGGACAAGCCAAGGTAATCGCAGAAGCACACGCAGTCGCAGGTGTCCCGGCTGACAGCATCACATATGTAGAAGCCCACGGCACAGGGACCTCCGTGGGCGATCCAATCGAGATTGCAGCCCTGACCAAAGCATTTCGGGCGAGCACGGCAAGGAAGTCGTTTTGTGCAATCGGGTCGGTCAAGACAAACATTGGGCACACAGATACGGCGGCCGGTGCCGCAGGCCTCATCAAGACCGCGCTCGCATTAGAACACAAGGAGCTGCCGCCGTGCTTACACTTTGAAAAGCCAAACCCTCTCATTGATTTCGAGAACAGCCCCGTTTATGTGAATGCGAAACTTGCGAATTGGCAATCCACGGGTGCGCCACGGCGGGCCGGAGTGAGTTCATTCGGGATGGGGGGAACCAATGCCCACATAGTACTGGAAGAGGCTCCGGAACCGAAGATATCGGCGCGGGGACGAGACTGGCAGATCCTGCGACTGTCCGCACGTAGCTCCACGGCAGTCCAGAACCTCGAGAAGGAGTTCTGCGACCACTTAAAGAAACACCCCGCGATCGATCTCGCGGATGTATCCTACACATTGAAGGTAGGGCGGCGGCCTTTCGATCATCGACGCGTTGTTTTGTGCTCAAGCGTTGGACAAGCGATTGAAATACTCCAGACAAGAGATGCCCAACTTACATGGACCGCGGCTGCTCAGCGCCAACCCCTCCCGATTGCCTTTCTTTTTCCAGGCAACCCGGCCAAGTGCATCGGCATAGGTGCGGAGATCTACGAAAGTGAGCCGGTTTTTCGCGATGAATTTGATGGTTGCGCCCGTTTCCTGAAAAGCAGCTTTGACCTCGACCTCAGTGCGTTCTTATACCAGAGAAATTCCCTTTCGTCTGCGCCGGAAAGCTGGTCGGAATCAGCGGCCCTCTTTGCCACCGAATACAGCTTGGCGAAGCTATGGATTTTCTGGGGCGTAAAACCAGAAGTCCTGATCGGCGACCGGCTCGGAGAATACACGGCCGCATGCCTTGCTGGAGTTTTTTCTCTTAATGAAGCTCTGCGGTTAGTTGTCGAGCGCGGGAGATTGCTCCAACATTTTGGGAGATGCGCGCCGCAGGAGTCTTCGCTGCAAAGAGAGCTGGACGCGGCGCTGAAGACGCTGCTTTCTGCCTCTGCCGCCGACGTACCCGTCGTATCTGTAGTTGCGGATCCCGGGGAGCATATTGGCCGATTAAACGAGTTGCTCGAAGGTGAGGATGTCCCATCGCAGCGCATGGGAATTGATCCTGCTCTTCGCTTGGAGAATATAGAGCGTCCTGCGTCCGGCTTCTTGCGGTGTTTGACCCAAATGCGTCCTCACCCCCCCTCAATCCCGTTTTTTTCCAGTGTTACAGGGACTTGGATCCGGGACACAGACGCTGTCGACCCGCAGTACTGGGTGAAACACCTGTTCGCGGGTCCTCGACTCTCGAATGGAATCACGGAATTGCTCAAAAAAAAAGACAGGATTTTGCTTGAAGTCGGCCCCTCGGACACCGTCCGTTTTTCGGCAGGGCTGCAGCCGCCATACGGTCCGATCGTGCCGTCAATGCGTTCTTCCGCGGACGGAATATCTGAGGCTGCGGCACTCCAGCGGGCGGTGGGATTGCTCTGGCTTGCCGGTTTTGATGTCGACACCTTGTCGTTCTATGCCGGCGAACACAGGCGACGTGTTCCATTGCCGACTTATCCCTTTGAACGGCGAAGGTATTGGATCGAGAACTTCGCCGCGGTACCGAACCAATTGCTGCGCCAAGCGCCCTTACCTCAGGCACCTACTGCCGTTCAGGACTGTTCCTCTGATCTACGGCAAAACGAGACACCCGATAACGTACCAGACACGCAGTATTCGATGCATTCCACTGGTATCGAATTAGCCATTATGCAGGCATGGGACGCCGTCCTAGGTGTTCGCGGTTTTAGCTCGACCGACAACTTTTTTTATCTTGGCGGAAACTCCTTGCTTGCGACTGGGCTGTTGGCCAGCCTGGAGAAAAAACTTTCCGTGCATATTCCCATGAGCAAGTTTTTTGAAACTCCAACCGTTGCAGGGCTTGCCAAGCTCATTGAAGAAGAGCTCCTGGCGCAGATCGAGATGATGCCCGAAGACGAGGTAGATAAGCAACTATAGCGTCTTTGCGAAAATGTCATGCCGTAAGCCCACCCACAATATGACAGAGAGAGCACAAGAAAGATGATACGAGGCATTGATTATGACCGACAGTAGCAAACTGGCAAGTAGACGCGGTGCACTTTCACCCAGCAAACGTGCCTTACTGGATAAGAGGTTAAAAGGGGAAAGCTACGACGTCGACCGGATCGTAATTTCAAAACGTGCGCCGGGATCTCTCGTTCGCGCTTCTTTTGCGCAAGAACGGCTGTGGTTTTTGGAACAATTGGTGCCGGGGAGCCCTGCTTACAACCTGAACTTCGCGTACCGCATCAGAGGCGCTTTGAATACTCGCGCCCTGAGCGACAGCGTGACTGAAATCGTCAGAAGGCACGAAGTACTACGGACTACTTTTTATGCAGTAGATGGAGTTCCCTATCAGGCTATTAGCTCTGACCTGAAAGTTACGATCCCGTTGATCGATCTCAAGGACCTTCCACCCGAGGAACGGATGGCTGAGGCACGCCGTCTGGTTTCTGCGACCAAGCCGTTTAATATCGCGAGCGATCTCCTGATACGCGCCAGCATCATTGAGCTCGAAGATGAAGACCACGTCCTCGCCGTCAATCTACACCACATTATTTTCGACGGGTGGTCGATGATGGTATTTATCGAAGAACTCGCGGATCTCTACGGTCACTTTTCCAAGGGTATACCTTCCTCGCTGCCGGAATTGAAGATTCAGTTCGCCGATTATGCGGCCTGGGAACGAGAGCGGCTTCAGGGTGAGGGGCTTGATCGCCTATACGGATATTGGGAAGAACAGTTGAGGGGGGCCCCTCTAACCATGGAGTTGCTTACTGATCGAAGGCGCCCTGCCATCCAGAACCTGCGGGGTGCTTCCACGTCATTTTCGTTTTCAATCGATCTTAGCCGGGCACTCGTGGATCTCGCAAATCGGGAAAACTGTACTCTTTTTATGGTCCTAATGGCGGGGCTCGCCACCCTGTTCTTGCGGTACAGCGGCCAAGAGGACATTTGCATTGGTAGTCCCATTGCGAATCGCAACGACGACGCAACTCGGTCTCTGATCGGGTTCTTCGCGAATACTCTTGTTTTTCGTGTGCGCTTAGAGGGAAATCCCAGCTTCCTGGAATTGCTGAAACGAGTCAGAAACGTATCGCTGGGAGCATACGAACATCAAAACTTACCGTTTGAAAAACTGGTCGAGAGAATCCGGCCAGATCGTGACATGAGCAGACAACCTCTATTCCAGGTTATGCTCACCCTTCAAAACGTGCCATCGGCACGCTTTCAGCTTCCGGAATTGGATATCGACTCCTGGGACATGCCGGGATCAAGCGCCAAGTTTGATCTTTGGTTCTCCTTGGTCGAGAGCGACGCAGGGATGCTGGGCACAGTTGACTACGATTCGGATCTGTTCGACAGTCCAACGATCGCACGGATGTCGACACATTGGCAGAGTCTGTTAGCTGCCGCAGTTCAGACTCCGGCACAACGAATACTGGACCTGCCGCTGTTGACCGAGAGCGAGCGAAAGCAGTTTGCGAGATGGAATGCAACGGACCATGAGTATGCGTGGCCTGACAATGTCTACCAATGCTTCGAATTGCAGGCGAAGCGAACTCCCGATGCGACGGCGGTTGGTTGCGGAAAGGAAACTCTTACATACCGTCAGTTGAGCGATCGCGTTGCACAGCTTGCAGCATATCTTGGCGAAGCTGGCATTGGACCCGATGTCCCAGTGGGTATTTTCATGGAGCGGTCCATTGATCTAGTAGTCGCGATTCTCGGAATCTTGCACGCGGGCGGTGCCTATGTGCCGCTAGAACCAACTTATCCCGGACACCGCCTAGAATTCATGGTCCAAGATGCTCACGTTGAATTGATCATAACTTGCAGTGCTTTGGCCGGACGCGTGCCAAGAATGGCGAGGCAAGTTCTTTGTATCGACGACTGTAATGTGTTTCAACATGCGACTCCAGCCACTCATGGAGTTATGCGCGCTGTAGGGGACAACCTAGCGTACATTCTATATACATCAGGTTCCACGGGAAAACCCAAAGCAGTAATGAACACACATCGTGCGCTCGGGAATCGGCTCTTGTGGATGCAGGACGCCTACCAGTTGACCAGTAAGGATTGTGTCCTCCAGAAAACACCGTTCAGCTTTGACGTTTCCGTGTGGGAATTCCTGTGGCCGCTCGCCACCGGAGCCCGGCTCTTCCTAGCAAAGCCTGATGGCCACAAAGATACCTCTTACCTATTAGACGTAATCCGTGAGCAGGCTGTTACTGTCGTGCACTTCGTTCCATCGATGTTACAGATGTTTATGGAGAATTCGACGGTAGTGGAGTGCAGTTCTCTACGGGACGTCATATGCAGCGGGGAAGTGCTCAGCCCTGAACTGCGCCGCCGGTTTTGCGATAAACTGTCCGCCAACTTACACAATCTTTATGGGCCGACCGAAGCTGCGATTGATGTCACCTCCTGGGCTTGCGAACGCAACGACCAACGGGACAGCGTCCCGATCGGGCGTCCCATCGCAAATATCCAGATTTATATTTTGGACTCGCATCTCAACCTGGTTCCTCCTGGCGTGCCCGGTGAAATCCACGTCGGTGGAATTGGTCTTGCACGAGGTTACTTAAACCGGCCGGACCTAACGGCAGACAGATTCATCCCAAACTTGCACGCCAACCGTCCCGGGGAAAGGCTGTACAGGACCGGCGACCTCGGCCGGTGGCGGCCAGACGGTGCCATCGAATACCTTGATCGTCTTGATAATCAAGTCAAGATACGAGGTTGCCGTGTCGAATTAGGAGAGATTGACAACGAGTTGCAAAAACATCCTGCTGTTTTAGACGTAGTGTCTGTCGTGCACGCGTGCGCTTCGGATGACAAATGGCTCGTGTCGTACGTAGTGCCATCCCGCCAGTTCCTCTCACGGGAAGTCCGGATTGCAGAGGAAACTCTGGAAGCGGAGGAGTTGACCCACTGGGAATCCGTGTTCGACGACACTTATGCTCGTGATACAGACCGAACGGTTGACGGCATTAATTTTGCCGGGTGGAACAGCAGTTACACTAGGAAACCAATCAGCAACTGCGAAATGACTGAGTGGCTTAAGTTTACCAGCCAGCGTGTGTTGGCCCTCACGCCTCGGAATGTGTTGGATATTGGTTGTGGGACTGGGTCGTTACTTTTCCATTTGGCGCCAGCTGTCAACACTTACATGGGAACGGATGTGTCCCAAACTGCGGTCGACTACCTGTCCCAACGAATAGGGGAGATTGAAAGCGGTAATTCACGGAAGATTCAGTTTATCCGGCGACGGGCACATGAATTCGCTCAATACGAACGCGAGAGATATGACGTTGTCATTCTCAATTCTGTGATCCAATACTTCCCGAGTATCGAGTATTTTTTCAAGGTCCTGCAAGGAGCGGTCGATGCTACGGCGGATGGCGGTGCCGTGTTTATTGGCGATGTGCGGAATCTGTCGCTACTTGAACTGTTTCGCTATTCCATTGAGTTGCATAAAACAACCGGACAGGTTCGCAATCCACAGTTATGGTGGCAAGCAAGACAGAGCATACTCCAAGAGCAAGAACTGGCGCTGGCTCCAGAACTGTTTGAGATGCTACCTCTCAAATGTTCTCGCATTCAATACTCGAAGGTGCTGCTCAAGCGCGGCAGGTCATCGAATGAGCTCACGAACTTTCGCTATGACGTTGTCCTCCACATAGATTCCTCAGCTCCTGCTCAACGCAAAATGGAATGGCTGCATTGGCAGAAGGACGGACTTGCGCTTGCGTCCGTTCGCCAACTGTTGGAGGGCAAACCTCCGCTGCTTGCTTTTACCTGCGTTCCTAATAGGCGGCTTGCTCAATATTTCAGTGGGACGGAACATGAGGATGGGGGGCGGGCCATCGCTGGTTTTACTGAAAAGCCACAAATGGAATGCGCTCAGGGTGAAGACCCGGAGGAATTTTGGCAACTGGCTGAGCAATATGGCTACGAGTGCCAAATTAGCTGGACTCATGGGTACAAAGATGGGAGATTCGACGTTCTACTTACCGGCCATACTGCCAATCCAAACGATGTTGTGCTAGGACCATATTCAGAGAGTTTACGCCCGTGGCGAGACTATGCGAATACTCCTCTCGCATGGCAAGTCCTCAAGAATCTGCGGCGTGAATTGCGCGTATTTCTGAAAGGTGTCCTTCCCGAATACTCCATACCATCTGTCATTACTACCATGCCGGAATTGCCAGTTACGCAGAGTGGGAAGGTGGATCGCGGCGTACTTGCCCTTCTCGACATCTCAGGGTTCAACCGGGAAGAGCATTCCGTTGCTCCCGAAGATCACTTGTGCCGCCGACTCGCAGAACTGTGGAGTGGAGTTCTAGGCATGGATCGTGTCGGCATTCACGATAACTTCTTCGGTATAGGGGGTGATTCGATCCGTGTCCTGAGATGCGTCGCTGCAGCGAGAGATGCCGGCTTGTCTGTGCGACCACAGGAAATGTTTATGCATCAAACGATCGCCGAATTGGCCGAGGTCATCAGGGGGCGGGATGAAGTCGGCGAACATTCACCCAGTTTAGTACCGGACTCCCGTGAGCATGTAGAGTCGTTACCGATCTCATCCAGTTCTGGGTCGCAGCAGCGGTCTTATTCCCCGTCCGACTTTCCCTTAGCTGACTTAGACCAACACAATTGTGACTTGCACCTTGCCGGCTTGGATGTCGAGGACGTATTTCCCTTGAGTGGGCTTCCGGATGACTTATTTGCTCAATACCTAGCGAATCCAGAAGCCGGCCTTAATCTGGTGCAGCGAGTGGAGTATCTTACGGAAGAGGTAGACGCTGCGCGGTTCGACGATACATTACAGGCACTGGCTGCGGGCCATTCGGTCTTGAGAACTTCGTTCATTTGGAAAGGATTGCCGCATCCCCTTCAGGTGGTGCATACGCGGGCAGTCGTGCCCTTTGAGCAGGAAGACTGGCGGGGGCTGTCCAAGGCCAGCCAGGAACAAAAGCTTCAAGAATACTTAAGTAGAGATGCGGAGTATGGACCTCAGCTCTCGAAACCTGCGCCGCTGCGTCTTTTCATGGCTCGCCTTGACGACAAATTGTATGTAACTGTTCTTACGTTCAACTATATGTGCATCGATGGTTGGACGTTGGCTCTGTTGTCTCGAGATCTATATGCTAGTCTAAACCATGGCAAACAGATAGAATACAAATCCTCTTTCCCGTATCGACAGTATATTGCTTGGCTAAGAACCCAGGACTGGACACGAGTGGAATCATTCTGGCGGAACGAATTGAAGGGCGCAGAACTTCCGACTCCGCTCGTCGATCAAATGCCTGGGAATCTCCGTTCTAAAGAAATAGTTTTTGAAAATCAGCGAACCACACTATCGCCGTTGGTTACGCGCGGAGTCAGGCTGCTCGCTCGCCAGCATAATCTCACGGAAAACACGTTTTTTCTGGCCGCATGGGCGTTGCTAGTGAGCCACTATAGCCGCGAACATGACGTAGTGCTCGGAGTTACGATCACAGGTCGCTCAGTCGCTGTTCCCGGGGTTCTCTCAATTTCCGGTTATACTATGAACTACTTGCCGGTACGCTTACATATTGATCACGGTGAAGAGTTCATGTCCTTGGTCGGGCGCGTTCACAAGAAACAGGTCGACCTAGTGCCGTACGAGCATACGCCATTGGGAAGGATTAGAAAGTGCTGCAGACTGCGTCCGGAGTTATTGCTTTTTGAAAGTATTTTCTATTTTCAAAATCTTGGTGGCCCAACGATTGAGGAGGCCGTGACCCAGTTTTTCGCCAAAACAGCGTATCCTCTCCGTATTGATGTGTTTCCCAGACGTCCGGAAGTCGGCACGGAAATCTTCGCGTCCTATCACAGAAAATACTTCGATCCGGTTACCATGGCACGGTTGTTAAACGACTACAGCGATGTAATGAGCATGATTGTGGATAACCCCTTCAGAGTCATCGGAGATTGTGTCTCTTCGTTCGTCGAGAAGTGAGTGGCCACACCTTTCGAGCTGTCTTATCCGATGGCAAATTACAAGGAATACCCAGGAAATGCAGATATTTTGGACAATCTGGGCGGCGCAACTTATATCACAGATCGGCAGTGCGATCGCCAGTTTCGGGCTGGAGGTGTGGATCTATCAGAGGACAGGCTCAGTCACCCAATTTGCTCTGATCGACCTTTTTAATACGCTTCCGTTTCTTCTTCTTACTCCTGTGGCGGGCTCTTTGACGGATCGGTATGATCGCCGTTCGCTGATGATTTCCGCCGATTTCTGCGGCATTATCAGAGCGGCGATCTTTTTCTTACTCTTATGTAGGGGACACCTGGAAGCGTGGCACATATACCTGGGGTGTGCGGTGGCTGCAGGGTTCGGGTGTATCGGCATCACGGCGCTGTCAGCGTCCATAGCAATGCTGGTTCCCGAACAGAATCTCGGGCGTGCGAATGGCATGATGCAGTTTCTGTGGGCATCTTCTCAGATTGCAGGACCACCACTTGCCGGAATACTGCTGAAGGCCTTTCATTTGCAAGGACTCATGCTTGTCGATTTGGCGACATTTGTAGTATCGCTCGGAGCATTTTTGTGCGTACGAGTTCCGAATCCGCCAGTTTCGCAACAGTTCAAAACGGCAGAGCTGTCGGTACTTCGCGACACTCGATGTGCATGGAACTATATCGGAAAGAGTAGTGGCCTAGTGCACCTTCTGAGTTTTGTTGCGGTCACCAACTTTTTGGTGTCGATTGTTATGGTTGTCTACAGGCCAATGATTCTGAAGATGGGTTCACCTCAAATACTGGGCAATGTAGTTGCGGCGGCAGCCACTGGAATGGCAATCGGAAGCGCGGTTATGGCAGTGTGGGGCGGCCCGCAAAACCTTATCAAGGGTATAGTCTATTCCACTGTTCTATGTGGAATTTCCCTGATCGCCGCAGGTTCGCGACCTTCCGTGCCTATGGTTGGGGCTGCCGCTTTTGTCTTCTGCTTTTTCTGGCCAATTCAGAGTAGCTGTTTTCAGTCCGTCTTGCAGAAGCGAGTCGCCTTGGATGTGCAGGGAAGAGTGTTTGGCGTGGTCATGCTAGTCGTTGCCTGCGCGGTTCCCTTGGGGCAAGTCTTGGCGGGTCCATTGTCGGACCACGTTTTCGAACCGTTTCTTAGCGGAAGAAACCCGCTCGCCGCAATCATCCGCCACTGGATAGGCGCCGGCCCAGGACGAGGCATGGGTTTACTAATGATCACGGTGGGGACGCTATGTGCTTTCGGGGCCGTTTTTACACTACTTGATGCACAGATTAGTAGCTTGGCAAAGAAACCCGATGCGAGTGCTTGACATTATTCGGCCGCCACACCAGGGATGTCGATTTAATCGGTCTTCAGCGGACAGGGAGTAACACGGATGGATTCACAACCAAATTATGACTGCATTGTGATCGGACATAATGAGCTACCGATCAAGGATTACGAAAGACTAGTACGAGCCTATGGATTACAGTCACCAACGTACAGAGATCTTAGAATGAGCTTTGTCAATGTTGCGGGTTGCCCGAGAACATATCTTGATCTATTGAACGATGCATATGAGACCTGCGAATTGCTCTCTGGACAGAGGCCACTGCCTTTTATATCTGGCGATATACCACACCTGGCTGCGGTGTATCTCGCGAGTCATCTGTGCAAAAGGCAGCATAGGGCAACGTTCATCAGCTTATTCCAAAATGAAAAGGAAACGCTTCGGTCTTTGTTACTAGCGAATCCGCTATGTGTTGCGATCACGACCACCCTTTATACGCTGAATGTCCCAGCGAAGGAAGTCGTAGACTTTGTAAGATCCTGTAACCCGGAAGTCAAAATTATTATTGGAGGTCCTTTAATTGCCAACCACGCGCGTATATACCGCGACCCAGCAAGGGGAGGACAGAACGCCGTCACAATCGGTGGTTTGCATGAAATGTCAACATTCGAAACGGTTCTCGATGACATTGGCGCGGATGTGTACGTCATTGAAGCGCAGGGTGAGCAGACGCTTCATCAACTTGTACAGTGCCTTAGGCGCGGCGAAGATCTCGACAACGTCCCAAACATAGTGTACTTCGATGGGAATCGCTATCGCTACACGGCGATGGAGACCGAGGATAACGATCTTGACGAAGGCGATATCGATTGGCGTGCATTGCTAAACGGCCGGCTAGCGCCCACGATCCAAACGCGGACAGCGCGCAGCTGCGCCTTCAAGTGCTCATTTTGCAACTACCCCACACGCGCCGGAAAACTCAGCCTAGCTTCCATTAATACTGTCATTCGCGAACTCGATTCGATGCGCGATCTGGGAGCCGTAGAGAATCTCGTATTCATTGACGATACTTTCAATGTCCCCTTGGAGCGGTTCAAGAGTCTATGTCGCGCGATGATTGAGCGGAAATACGGCTTCCATGTATTTTCGTATCTGAGATGTTCGAACGCCGACGACGAGTCCGTAGAGCTAATGGCGAGGGCTGGATGGACGGGAGTCTTCTTGGGAATTGAATCCGGTGCTCCGGTCATTCTTGAGAATATGAATAAGGCAGCATCGGTCGAGAAGTACGTGCGGGGAATAAAACTACTTCGAGAACAGGGCATCACGACTTTCGCATCGTTCATCATAGGGTTTCCCGGAGAAACGGCGGCGACGGTTGACGAGACCATGGAATTCATCAGGCAAAATCAACCGGATTTTTATCGAGCACAACTCTGGTATTGCGAACCTGGAACGCCGATTCAGCTGCAGCGGACAAGGTTCCGGATTACCGGCGAAGGATTTAACTGGTCACATGCCAGTATGAATAGTCGTGAAGCTATGACCCACATAGAGGAGATGTTTCTCAGAATACGTGAGTCGCAATGGCTTCCACAGTGGTCATGCGATTTCTGGAGCTTGCCCTATCTGCTGGGTCGTGACATCGGCATGCGACAAATACGACAATTTATCTTTGTGGCCAATCGAATGCTGGCGCTCGAAATAGGTGGGGTATCTGGGTTGAAACGCGAGGTCTTACAGCAAGAGTATTTAACAGAGCTCCGGAACTGTGTGCGGTCGTGGGAACCACAGAAGTCATTTTCGTCCAGGTTAGTCCAGACATCATTGTCCTAACTGTAAGCGTTCGAGAAACATATCCGTTGGCAGAAGTGGGAGTGGTCGATCAAAAAGGACATATTCTGGCGAAGGGAGAGTTTCCCGGAGACCGCTGTTATTTTGGGTTAATTTGGGTTGGCAGAGCTTGTAAGTGGTTGCGGGGGATGGATTTGAACCACCGACCTTTGGGTTATGAGTCTCGGTAGCAACGGCATTACAACGAGTTAGCGGGCGTGGTTGCCTGTTTGAAAGAGTCGAAAATAGCGTCAAGGAGCTTTGAGGAGTCCTTAATTTGGGTTGGTTTTGGGTTAGCCGTAAGCGTCCGAAGCAGCCATCTGGTGTGGTGTACGGGAAGTGTGCCAGACTCTTGCGGGAGCTTTGAAGTGTCCACGTATTTTTAAGTGGACACTTCGGTACAGTACTTGGTGGTCACAGTTTCATGCGGCTTGTAGGGTGGGCTGGATTTCCGCAGCCACGTTCCAAGGCAGCAGTTCTTTGATGCGGCAGACGGGATGGTCGGCGATCTGAGCCAGGACACTGCGCAGGTAGAGTTCCGGATCGAGGCCGTTGAGTTTGGCTGAGCCGATCAGCGAGTAGATGGCGGCGGCCCGCTCGCCGCCCGAATCGGCGCCGGCGAAAAGATAATTCTTTCGTCCCAAAGCAACGCAACGCAGCGCCCGCTCGGCCGCATTATTGTCGATCTCCAGCAAGCCATCATCGACGTAGCGTACAAGCGCCCGCCAGCGCGAGAGCGCATAGCGGATGGCGGCCGCAGTTTCGCTCTTTGGGGAAAGCAGACGCAACGATTTCTCCATCCAAGCGCGCAAGTCTTCGAGCAAGGGCCGGGCGCGGGACTGGCGAACTTACGCCGTCTCGTCCACGGGCTTGCCGCGAATCTCTTCTTCGATGCCGTAGAGTGCGCCGATGCGATGGAGCGCTTCGGTGGTGATGGGCGACGGATGCGCCGCATGAATCTCGTAGAACTTGCGCCGGGTGTGGGCCCAGACAGGCCACTTCGTAGATGGCACCATGCTCGTAAAGATGATGAAAGCCCGAGTAAGCGTCCGCCTGCAGTGCGCCCTTGAAGTTCTTCAGATGCGGACGCGGATGTTCTCCCTTGCGATCCTCCGAATAAGCAAACCACACGGCCGGAGCGGTCTTCTCACCGGCGGGGCGTTCGTCGCGAACGTAAGTCCACAACCTTCCGGTTTTGGTTTTACCGGTGCCGGGCGCGAGCACCGGCATAGGCGTATCGTCGGCGTGGATCTTGCGCCCAGCCAGGACATGCTCGCGCAACGCATCAACCAGCGGACCGAGCAACGCGCTGGATGCGCCCACCCAGCCGGCCAGTGTGGAGCGCTCGATCTCGACGCCCTGCCGCGCATAAATCTCCGACTGGCGATAAAGAGGCTGGTGATCGCAATACTTCGAAACCAGCACATGCGCCAACAGCGCCGGCCCGGCCAGTCCGCGCTCGATGGGCCGCGACGAGGCCGGAGCCTCGACCACCACGCGCTCGCAGGCCGTGCAGGCGAACTTGGGCCGCACGTGGCGAATCACCTTGAAGCTCTCAGGGACGTACTCCAGTTGCTCGCTCACGTCTTCGCCGAACTGCTTCAACGATCCGCCGCAATCCGGGCAGCACTCGTGTTCGGGAGTATGTGTGACGGCCTGGCGCGGCAGATGCGCCGGCAAGGGCTTGCGCTTGGGCCGCGCCTTGGGCGTCGCTTGGGGAGAACCCCGTCAGCAGTCGTTTCTCCGCTGCAGCCTGTGCGGTCTCCAGCTCTTCCAGTTCCAGTTCGAGCTGCTCCAACTGAACCACGATCTTCTCGCTCTTCTTACCGAAGATCGTGCGCCGCAGCTTCTCGACCAGCAGCTTCAAATGTTCGATCTGCTCGCTGCGTGTAAGCAGTTCCTCGCTCTGTTCGGCGAGTTTCAGGCGTTGTGTGGCGAACTCGGCTTCAGCGCAGTCAGCGTCGAATCCGCCTCGACATCTGACGCTGGCGTTCGAGCAGCAGCGCCTTCAGTGCACCTGGTCCAGCTGCTCGAGATCGGGAAGATCGGCGACCGCCATCCCGCAAGTATGGCATGACGCGCTGTGGAAAGAATCGCAAAAACCCGCATGAATACTGATGATTATTATGCTTCGGCTAAACGGCCATAGGCGGCGCAAAGGTGCGCTCGGGTCTGCGCCAGTCGATCCCTTCCAGAAGCATCGATAACTGCGCCCGCGTCAACGCGACCGTTCCGCTCTCCGCCTTCGGCCACACGAAACGTCCGCGCTCCAACCGCTTCGCCAACAGACAAAGCCCGTCGCCATCGAACCACAAAAACTTCACCATGTCGCCGCGACGGCCACGAAACACGAAAACGTGGCCCGAATACGGCTGCGCGTTCAGCACGGCCTCGACCTGCGCGCTCAGCCCGTGAAAGCCGCGCCGCATATCGGTCACGCCTGCGGCGATCCAGATGCGCGTTCCCGTACGTAGCTCGATCACCGGCGCAGACTCTCCAGAACCGAACCCAGCAAAGCCGCATCCGCGCCGCGCTCCACGCGGATCTTCGCGCGGCCTGCCAACTCGATGTGGATCGCGCCGGGAGAGCACGCCGCCGCCGCAACGGAAAATCGGGATGCTCCGCCGCCATCCGCCGCGACCACGTTTGTTCTCGCTGCACCCTCGGCACCAGCACCCGTTTCTGGCGCCGACAAAACGACCGGCAGCAAAGCACAGGACCGCTGCCCCTTGGCGACCAGCTTGCCGTTGCGATACGCTCGACGCCAATCGAAGACCTGATGCGAGTTCACCCCTTCGGCCTGCGCCACCCGCGACACGCTCGCCCCTGGCAGAAACGTCAACTCTACAATCCGCCGCTTCTCCGCAATCGAACGATAGACCCGAGTTCGGCGCACCTGCCTGATCCCATCTGTGTGATCCATGAACTCATGGTTCCCTCACACGCCACAACGGGTCAACATGGAATCTCAGAACGCTTACGATTAGCCTTACGGGCACCGACTATTCCGAACTCAACGACGGATGCTCGTGGCTGGAGCATTCAGTAGAAGCCGTTGGTGTCGGATGTCTACCGTGTCAAAAGCGGAACGAGCTAACGAGTGCGGAATGCACGAACTGTAAGAGAGCCCTCCTGCCGCCCACTGAATGAAAGCCTGACCTTAGCAAGCTCGCTCCACCCGAGTCACGCAGGCTTTCCGAAAGGACACGTAGCAGTAATGGTGGCCAGGGACGGAGTTGAACCGCCGACGCCAGCCTTTTCAGGGTCAAAATTAACAGTGATTACAACTACTTAGAGGTGCCTCCCGGCGCTACAAGTCACTGGTATTCGTTGCAGGCACGGCCAACTGCCGGTAAAACTGCCGGTAAGTTTTGTTCGTCTTGTGTTCGCCGGACTGTGTTCTGCGTCGCCGTCAGCTCATCACGGTATGCATGGTGTCATGCGGACAAAGGACTCTGAAACTGCCGCTTGATCGCGTGGAAGAAGCTATTCGAACATCTGGTGGCGGATGAGGACAACGAACACGCGATGATCGATTCGACCATCGTGCGTGCACATCAGCTCAGTGTTGATGACGACATTAATGTCTTCGGGCCTGCGCTCGCCTGGGATCTGATCGAGACCTTTCTGACCACTCACTTCAGCGGTGCTCTACGACATCAACGCCGAGTGGATAAAGTGCACGCCCTGGAGAACTTGGGGGTTGGGGCGTGAAAAGGGCATTCGAGATGTATTGATCTATGCGAGAAGATTCACGACTTCGATCGGTACAGTTCGGCGGCCACGAGCAATAGACTGCCGCCAGGAACGGACGCACACCGAGCCGGAGTGCGCTGAAACGAAGCCAGATATACAAGAGCCGCTGAGTCGCGCTGGCTGTACCTCGCGTGCTTCGTCCTGATTTTTCCCTTGCGGCTTCAAAGTGCGAGGCGAGGGGTCCGCAAACTCCTTATGCAAACTGTATGGGATTGGCTGACGCGAGAGTGAGCACTCTTGCTCAGAACAGTGCTTGCGCCGCTGCTAAGGTCAAATCACAGAGAATCCGGAGGGCAAAGACAATGTTAGTGAACGCTGCACATTTGAAAGATCTTGAGATCAGGGCCACGGACGGCAAGATTGGAACTGTAGAGCAGTTCTTTTTCGACGATGAGACATGGGCTATCCGCTACCTTGCGGTAGAAACCAAAGGGTGGCTGGGCGACCGACGAGTGTTGATTTCGCCGATTTCCGTCGTTAATACCGACTGGCAAGCCAAACGATTGGATGTATCACTGACGAAAAAGCAAGTGGAGAATAGCCCCGATATTGATACGCATCAACCCGTCTCCCGACAGCACGAGGCCGCATACATGGGGTATTACGGCTATCGCTACTATTGGGGCGGTCCCAATATGTGGGGTCCAGCGTCGTATCCGTCGGGCTTGCCGGTTCCAACTTCTGTTCTTAGCGACGCACATGCTGACCGAGCCCGGAAAGAATCAGCGGATTCGCATCTGCGCAGCAACCAAGCCGTCACGGGCTATCACATTGAGGCTACGGATGGCGAAATTGGCCATGTGGAAGGGTTCATCATGGACGATAGAGCCTGGGCGATTCGTTACATGGAGGTAGGAACGCGGAATTGGTGGCCGGGCAAGAAGGTATTGATTTCACCCACGTGGATCCAACGCGTAAGTTGGAAGCACTCCAAAGTTCACGTTGGCCTTTCGCGAGAAGCGATCAAGAGCGGGCCGGAGTTCGTTGAATCCGCACCGATCACTCGTGAGTATGAGGGTCGGCTCCACCTTCACTACGGCCGCCCGCCATATTGGCTGCACGAGGCCGAGCACGAGTCTTCCATTTCCAAGATCGCCGTTTAAGTTGGGAATCGAGAAAACATGGAATCGCTCAATGAAGTGAAGAACCGTCACCACCGGCACGAAGGGCCGGACCATGATCGTGTGCACCATGACGACCGCCCTTACTGGAAGCGCGCCCATCATGATTGGCGCTTCTGGTTCGGCCTTATCGCCATATTGGTGGCCATCGGCATCTACGTCGGAACCAATGATTTGTCGATGGTGCCTTCTGGCCATCAGAAACAGATGCCGGCCGGTAGCCGGGTTCCGTAGTGTTGTGCGATAAGCAACCAGCACGCAGGACTGCGCAGGCTCAACCCACGGTGGAGGCTCTAGATGGCGAGTGAGTTGGGCGTGCTGACGGAAGACGAGAAGAGACAAACCATTTCGCAAGTGGCTCTGTATCCGTTGCGATTTGAACCGATCTATCAGTATCGTCTCTGGGGCGGACGGCATTTGGCAGATTTGCTTGCCGCCCCTCTACCAAACGGTCTTGTTGGCGAAGCGTGGATACTCAGCGACCGCGATGACCATCAGAGCCGCGTCGCCGATGGACGGTTCCAAGGAAAGACCATCGGCCAATTGTTGGGGCAATTTCCGGAACAATTGCTGGGAAAGCTGGCCGGGCGTTTCCGACGGTTCCCACTGCTGCTGAAGTTCCTCGATGTGCATGAAATGCTCTCCGTTCAGGTGCATCCGACGAAGGCGAACAAGAACCTGTTGCCAGCAGGTGAAACCGCGAAGACCGAAGCCTGGGTCGTGTTGGAAACGAGGCCAGAAAGCCGAATCTATGCAGGCCTGAAGACCGGGACGACTGCAGCCGGTCTGCGACTGGCGCTGAAGAGCGGGACGGTGGTGGACCAACTCGCAGAGTTCACTCCGAAGCCCGGCGACGGAATTTTCCTGCGGGCTGGGACGGTTCACGCTCTGGGCGGCGACATCGTCGTGTTCGAAATCCAGCAGAACAGCGACGTGACCTTTCGCCTGTATGACTGGGACCATCTTGATGCGAAGACGGGCAAGCCGCGGTCACTTCAAGTCGATCAAGCGATTGCCTGCATTGATTTTGCGGAGGGGCCCGTCGGCCGGGTTGCGCCGGTGTTGGAGACAACGACGCCGGTGAAACGCGAGAAGCTGTTTCACGGTGAACACTTCTGGTTATGGCGCCTGCGGGGACAGTCGCCGTTTTCCGTCGGCGCCGCAGGTGTACCGCGCTTGCTGGTATGCATCGGCGGCGCTGGACAGATCGAGCACGGAGGTGCCACTTACGCTGTCGCAAAAGGCGATGTATTTCTGTTGCCGGCGGTGATCGGTGAGTGCACTTTTCAGCCCCGCAGCGCAGTGAACTTGTTGGAAATCGCGCTGCCGGATTGAATACCAAGAATTCAGAGGCGGGAAGGGGAAACATTATGAAAAAGCTAATCGTGTTCGATCTAGACGGGACCCTTGCCGAAAGCAAGTCGTCGGTTGATCCGGAAATGTCGAGACTGCTGCACGAGCTTCTAGGTATTGTCAAGGTAGCCGTGATTTCCGGAGGCGGTTGGCCGCAGTTTGAAAAGCAAGTGGTCTCTAAACTTCCTCATGACGAACGCCTGCGGGAGCTATCCCTGCTACCTACCTGTGGAACAAAGTTCTACCAGTACTCAGGGGAGTGGAAAAAGCTTTATGAAGAAGATTTCACTCCGACAGAGCGCGAAAGGATATTGAGCTCTCTCAAGAAAGCGATGGGAGAAGCCGGTTACAAAGTCGCTAAGGTCTGGGGAGAAGTAATCGAAGACCGTGGCAGCCAGATAACATTATCCGCGCTGGGTCAGCAGGCGCCATTAGAAGAGAAAAACAAGTGGGACCCCGATTACGCCAAGCGGAAGAAGATCAAAGCGATTCTCGACACTTATATTCCCGAGTTCTCTGTCCGAATGGGTGGCTCGACCTCCATTGATATCACCAAACCTGGCATTGACAAGGCATACGGAATCGGAAAACTGAGAGACCTGCTGCACATTTCATTGCAAGAGATGATTTACATCGGCGATGCCTTGTTCGTGGGAGGAAACGACTATCCGGCGGAAAAAGCAGGCGTGGATTCTATCCCGGTGAAGGGTCCCGAGGAGACGAAGCGAGTTATCGAAGCAATTATCGCTTGTTTAGCAGTACGAGATCAGGCGGCGTAAGCCTTCGAGGATTCGATGAGCGAGTTTAGGTTGCAACGTCTGGCGATGTTGATGGAACCGGAACCGGGTAATTCTCAGGAGGTTGAAGGCGTCCTGAATCCGGCTGCGGTTCGTGGCTCGGACGGTGAACTCTACCTCTTCCCGCGGCTGGTTGCGCGGGGGAACTACTCGCGCATCGGCATCGCGCGAGTGCGGTTCAATGAAACCGGCGATCCGGCAGGCGTCGAACGGCTCGGCATCGCGCTGGAACCCGAAGCGGATTACGAGCGGCTACCGGACGGCGGCGGTGGCTGCGAAGATCCCCGCATCACGTTTGTGGAGCGATTTCAACGCTACGTGATGACTTACACGGCGCTTTCGCCGATAGGTCCGCGAATCGCCCTGGCCGTATCGGAGGATTTGTTTCACTGGAAGCGACTGGGGCTCGCGACCTTCGCTGTGTTTCAAGGCATCGATTTCGTTCACGTGGACAACAAGGATGCCAGCCTCTTCCCGGTTGCCATTCCCAATCACGCCGGGAAAATGCAGATGGCCATGCTCCATCGACCGCTTTTCCCCGGCACCCGTCCCGAGGAAACCGCGTGCCAGACCGCGTCGCGAGTGGTGGACCTCGATCATGAGAGCATCTGGATTTCCTACTGTCCGATGGCCTTGGACGGCCTCGAACCCGCTCGCCTCGGCCTGTTTAACTCGCACCATCGGCTGGCGACTCCGGTGTCGTCCTGGGAGCGGCTCAAAATCGGCTGCGGTACTCCTCCCGTCCTGACCCGGCACGGCTGGCTGATCGTATACCACGGCGTCAACGAAATCGAAAAGGCGGGCAAAGACGGACATCAACTCTGTTACTCGGCCGGGGTGATGGTGCTCTCGAAAGAGCATCCACAAGTGATTCGCTATCGTTCGACAGAGCCGGTGTTGACGCCAACGCTGCCGCAGGAATGCCACGGCACCGTCGCCCATGTTGTGTTTCCTACAGGCATCGACCGTCGCGATGATCTCGGTTTGCCGAACCGCTTCGACGTCTATTACGGGATGGCCGACAATCGCGTTGGTGTGGCGCGCCTTGACGTACCGGATCGTCTACCACACGGAGGCGCCGCCGACCCGCCGGAAGCAAAGTTGTAACCCGCCTGACTTCCGAAATTTAAACTACTCGTGCCACGGTCAAGAAGGACGCATTGCAATATGCGTCGGCGCGGGGACTGCGGATGTGGATCTAGTGATTCGGCTTTCGGAAGTTCTCTGGTTGAATCAGCCCGCAGCGAACCATGCAGCCTGAGAGGAAATGCGTCACAGTGGGCCGTTAGGAAACACTGTGCGTTTTCCAGCAACACTGTGCAATAAGGAACAGTTTCCGTGTCAGCGCGCTGTCATATTTGGATTGGGACTTCGCTTGATGGTCTGAGAACGACGGCAAGTCTCCGAGGAGACGAAGAAATGTCCAAAGTAAATTCAGTTGTTGCTATATATCACACGCATACGGAAGCGGATCAAGCAGTCAAGGAGCTTCAGCGTGGCGGAGTCGACATGCACAAGTTGTCGATCGTTGGGAAGGGCTACCACACAGATGAGCAGGTGGTGGGCTACTACAATACCGGCGACCGCATGAAGTATTGGGGCAAGATGGGCGCATTCTGGGGAGGCTTTTGGGGGCTCCTATTCGGTTCTGCGGCTTTTCATGATTCCGGGCCTTGGCCCAATCTTAGTGGCTGGACCGCTGGTGGCGTGGATCGTGGGAGCGTTGGAAGGCGCGGTGGTAGTGGGAGGGTTGAGCGCTCTGGGCGCAGGCCTCTACAGCATAGGAATTCCGAAGGACAGCATCGTGAAGTACGAAACGGCGCTCAAGACGGATCAATTCCTCATGATTGCCCACGGGACGGCTGCGGAAGTGGCCAAGGCCAGGGACATCATCGAAACCACGCATCCTGCTCAATGGACACTGCACACCAGCGAAGCAGTAGCAGCATAGCCAAAGGAGTTCTGCAAGGCATGATTGAAGACCCGGATCTCATCGCCGCCGCATTATCTGATCAGTGCATGGAAACGAGGTCATAACGTGTGTACGCGATGTGGTTCTTACAAACGGCGAGCCTCGTTGACAGCATAGGGCTGATTGATGAGAAGAAGCCGGGCAACTTCGGATCTGTGGGCACTCCGAGTGCCGCAGATGAAATTGGTGGAGGCCAATATGACAAAAACGGCAGTTGGTTTGTTTGAGAATCCAGAGTCGGTCGACGAGGTCGTTCGCGATCTTGAAGCCAGCGGTTTCCCTCGGAACGACGTTCGTGTCTTCAGCGAGCCGCGGGAGATGGCGGGCAGCGGACTCATGAGCACGCCGCACACGGATTTTGAGGTTGGCTTGGTTCGTGATCTCACGGCGTTTGGGGTCGTCGAAGCGGACGCGGAAGATTACGTCCAGGGAGTACGGCGCGGAGGAGTCATGGTTTTCGCAACCGGTTCCGGCGATAAGGCAGAGTCGGCAACCGAGATTATGAACCGCCACGGTGCTGTGGAGATCGAAAAGATCAGCGCCTCACGGCCGGAACTCCCGAACGCGGACCACGGCGAGGTACCTGCCATCCGCGAGCCCGCTGTCCAAGGCGGAAGGGTTCGCTCCCCTAGCACAGGAGCCCGTTTGTTCGTGTGGTAGTTCCTAAAGGCAAAGATAAGCGTGCACGAGGTCGCGGCGGGGCAGAATTTGCGGCCGGTTGAACCAGGAAAGCTCATGACAGTCAGATCGCAATCTGGAAAAGCACAACCCGTACTCGTGGTCGAAGCTGACATCCTCGACAGAATGAATGAAACCGATGCGTCGATCGCTCAGCGTGCTTATGAAATCTATGAATCTCGCGGCGGCGGCCACGGCTCCGACCAAGACGATTGGTTCAGAGCGGAACAAGAGGTTCTGCCCCCGCTTGCGATGGAACGCTATGTGACCGACAGCGCATTGCAACTAACGGCACAAGTGCCAAGTTTTGCCGCGAAGGACTTGGAAGTGGCCATTGGGCATCGTCGGGCCGTTATTTGCGGTGTCCACTCAGGTTCAAATCAGCCAGCGGCAACCGATCGTAAGGATACAAGGGTTATGCGGATTGTCGAACTCCCCTTTGATGTCGATCCGGTATTGGCCAGGGCAACACTCCAAAGCGGCACGTTGCAGGTCGTATTGCCGCGCTTACGGTAAGCGAGTCTTTTCAGACACTACGTGTGCAACATGCAGTTCAACAAGTCGATCGGAACCTAGGCTCCGGCCGCCACCGCAATCTGACGAGAAGGACGTGAAATTAAATCCTTCTGCCGGGTAACGGTGCGTCCATCGCCGGTTTAAGGTAATCGCCAATACTGGATGGTTCGCGGCGTATCCGTCAGGGACCGAGGACATCTACAAGATTTACGCGGAGAGCTTCCATGGAGCGGAACAGCTCCGCCGCATCCTGGAGGAAGCTCAGACGATTGTCCACTATGCGCTTACGGCATCTGATGTGGGGGACAAGTCATGAGTGAGCAAAACCGCTGCCACCCGTTGTACAGCCTTCTACCTATGGAAGTCGAAGGGGTCGGTTCGCTCGCGGAGCTTGCCCTGGACATGCGCTGGTCGTGGAACCATGCCGCCGACCAAGTGTGGCGCACGCTGGATCCATCGCTGTGGCAACTTACTCAAAATCCCTGGGTCGTCCTGCAGACGGTCTCGCGCGACAAGATTGAGCGCGTGCTGGCCGATCCCGCTTTCCGTAAGAGCGTCGACGATCTGCTCTGCGACAAGCGTCAAGCGGCGAAAAGGCCAGCATGGTTTCAGAAGAAGCATGCGCAAGCTCCCTTGACCTGCGTCGCGTATTTCAGCATGGAATTCATGTTGAGCGAAGCTCTACCGATCTACTCGGGCGGTCTTGGTAATGTCGCCGGCGACCAGCTCAAAGCCGCCAGCGATCTCGGTGTACCGGTGGTTGGTGTGGGGCTGCTATACCAGCAAGGCTATTTTCGCCAGGTGATCGACAAGAACGGGGAGCAACAGGCCCTCTTTCCATATAACGACCCTGGACAGTTGCCGATTATGCCTTTGCGAGAAGAGAACGGGGAATGGTTGCGGTTGGAAATCGCGTTGCCTGGCTACCCGGTCTGGCTACGCGCCTGGCAGGTCGAGGTTGGGCGAGTGAAGCTGTATCTGCTCGACAGCAATGACGCTGCGAACTTTCCCGCTCATCGAGGAATTACCAGCGAGCTGTATGGGGGCGGTCCGGAACTGCGCCTCAAACAAGAATTGGTGCTCGGGATCGGCGGTTGGCGGCTGCTCTGCGCGCTGGGCATCAAACCGGAAGTCTGTCACTTGAATGAAGGTCACGCGGCCTTCGCCGTGTTGGAACGCGCCCGCAGTTTCATGGAAGAAACCGGGCAGCCCTTCGAAGTGGCACTGGCCGCGACTCGAGTCGGCAATCTTTTCACCACGCACACGGCAGTGGCCGCCGGCTTTGACCGTTTCAATCCGGCCCTCATCGAGCAATACCTCAGTGGATACGCCCAGGCGAAGCTGGGTATTAAGCTCCATGACTTGCTGGCCCTGGGACGCGACAATCCGAACGACTCGTCGGAAAGTTTCAACATGGCCTATCTCGCCGTCCACGGGAGCGGAGCGGTCAATGGCGTGAGCCGCTTGCATGGGAAGGTGAGCCGGCACATCTTTCAGCCGCTGTTTTCGCGCTGGCCGGAGGACGAAGTTCCCATCGGACATGTAACCAACGGAGTCCACATGCCCACATGGGACTCGGCCCCGGCCGACGAGTTGTGGATGGGAGCCTGTGGCAAGGGGCGTTGGCTGGGGACAACGGGAACTATGGGGGAGGACATTCGACGAGTCTCCGATTCCGTGCTTTGGAAATTGCGCGCCGCCGCCAGCAAGTCTCTTGTGGAATTCGCTCGCGCGCGGCTGTCGCGCCTATTGGCGGCCAGGGGCGCGCCACCCGAATCGATTGACGCAGCGAAACATTTATTCGATCCCAACGCGTTGACGCTTGGATTTGCGCGTCGCTTTGCGACCTACAAGCGGCCGAACCTGCTGCTGCACGACCGAGCACGGCTGCTTCGTTTGTTGTCGAACACTCAGCGCCCGGTGCAACTCATCATCGCTGGCAAGGCCCATCCGCAAGACCAGGCGGGACAGGACTTGATCCATGAATGGATCAATTTCCTCCGCCAGCCAGAGGTACGCCCCCATGTGATCTTTCTCAGCGATTACGACATGCTTCTGACGGAGCGTCTGGTGCAGGGCGTCGATGTCTGGATCAACACACCGCGCCGTCCCTGGGAGGCTTGCGGGACGAGCGGCATGAAGGTGCTCGTCAATGGAGGCATCAACCTCTCGGAACTCGATGGCTGGTGGGCGGAAACCTATGCGCCTGAAGTGGGGTGGGCGTTGGGCGACGGCCAGGAGCATGGCGACGATCCCAATTGGGATGCTGCCGAAGCCGACGCGCTCTATGACCTGCTTGAGCGCGAGGTGGTCCCGGAGTTTTACGCTCGCGACGCCAGTGGCATTCCCACTGCATGGGTTGCGCGGATGCGGGAAAGCATGGCACGGTTGACACCGCGCTTCTCCGCCGACCGCGCGGTGCGCGAATACACAGAACAACACTACCTTCCTGCTGCTACCACCTACCGCGAGCGCGCAGCGAACAAAGGAGCGATGGGCAAACAGTTGGTCGATGGGCAGCATGAGGTCGATCGAAAGTGGGGCTTGGTGCGCTTCGGAGACTTGCGTGTTGAAAGCAACGGGGATCGGCACGTATTTGAGGTCGAAATCTTTCTGAACGATCTCGGCAAGAATGCGGTGCGAATTGAGCTTTATGCGGACGGAATCGACGGCGGCGATCCCGTGCGGCAGGAAATGAAGTGGGCGCGACTGCTTGCTGACGCATCCGGCGGCTGCATTTACCAGGCGACAGTACCCGCTGCGCGTCCATCGAGAGACTACACAGCACGCGTGACGCCGCACTGCGAAGGCGTTGCGGTCCCACTGGAAGACGCTCGAATCGTGTGGCAGCGATGATCCGTGCGACGAAAGAAACGACGATGAAAAAAGCGCCTGCAATCACTTGCGTGTTTCTGGATATTGGCGGTGTCTTGCTCACCGACGGATGGGATCATCACGCCCGCAGACGGGCGGCGGCGAACTTCAAACTGAAGTGGGCGGAGATGGAAGCCCGGCATCAACTGAACTTCGACACCTACGAAGAGGGAAAACTCACGCTGGAGGAATATTTAGGCCGGGTGGTCTTCTACCAAAAGCGACCGTTCACCATTGCTCAGTTTCGGCGCTTCATGTTCGCGCAATTGAAACCTTACCCCAAGATGATCGAGCTGGTTGCTCAACTCAAGATCCGGCGTGGGCTGAAGATCGTCGTGGTCAGCAACGAAGCGCGCGAACTGAACGCGTATCGGATTCGCAAGTTCAAACTGGACGGGTTCGTGGATTTCTTTATTTCCTCCTGCTTCGTCCACGTGCGCAAACCCGACGCGGATATCTTCCGGCTTGCGCTCGACATCGCCCATGCGCCAGCGCGACAGGTCGTCTATATCGAAAACACTCCGATGTTCGTCCAGATCGCAGAAGGCTTGGGGATTCGAAGCATTCTTCACACCGATTACACGTCCACGCGCGCGAAGCTCGCTTCGTTCGGATTAGGTAGTGACAAAGGAGCCATTCATGGCGCCAGCTAACCCGCGCATTCTGACGATCAATGGCGGCTCGTCGAGCATCAAGTTCGCGCTGTTCGAGACCGGCGACGCGCTGCAACGGATTCTGGACGGCGCGATTGAGCGTATTGGGCTGCCTGATGCAACTCTGCGGGTCAAAGGCTTGGACCCTGCCGACAATCTTTCGCGGCTGGTCGCGGCGCCGGACCACGCGGTCGCAGTGGACGCTCTCATGGATTGGATCGAAGAACGCTGCGGACATGACGCATTGACCGCAATTGGCCATCGCGTGGTGCATGGCGGACCGAATTATTACAAGCCCGCAGCGAATCACGGCAAAAATGGTTGGAAGAGTTGCGCCGCCTCAGTCCATTCGATCCTGACCATATGCCGGAGGAGATCCTGTTGACCGAGGCGTTTCCATCGCCGATTCCCTGACCTACCGCAAGTGGCATGTTTCGACACGGCTTTTCACCATGACCTGCCGCGCGTGGCGCAACTGCTGCCAATCCCTCGCCGCTACGAAGCGCAGGGCGTGCGGCGGTATGGATTTCACGGGTTGTCGTATGCGTTTCTTATGGAAGAACTAGCCCGCCTGGCCGGACCGGAAGCGGCACAAGGCCGCGTCATCCTCGCCCACCTCGGCAATGGCGCGAGTCTGGCGGCGGTGCGTGACGGCAAATCCGTCGACACGAGCATGAGTTTCACCCCCACCGCTGGCGTGCCTATGAGTACTCGCTCCGGCGATCTCGATCCTGGACTGGTTTGGTATCTGGCGCGTACTGAAAAAATGAGCGCGAAGCAATTCAACGAGATGGTCAATTTCCAGTCCGGGCTGCTCGGCATATCCGAGACCAGTTCCGACATGCGTGACTTGCTCGAGCACGAGACGCAGGACGTGCGGGCGGCGGAAGCGGTCGCGCTGTTCTGCTACCAGATCAAGAAATGGATCGGCGCATTCGCGGCGGCGTTGGGCGGACTGGACACGCTGGTGTTCGCTGGCGGCATCGGAGAAAACGCGCCTCCGGTTCGCGCCCGAATTTGCGATGGGCTGGAATTCCTTGGAATCGAACTCGAAGAAAAGCGAAACGCGGCGAATGAAGGCGTGATTTCCGCAGCCGCCAACCGGGTTGCGGTCCGCGTCATTCGCACCGACGAAGAACGCATGATCGCCAAAACAGTTTGCCAGGTTCTCGGCCTTGGCTGAAAGAACAAGAAGGAGAATTGAACCATGAAAACTGACACACTCACTCCGGAACTGCTCCACAAAAAACCCGAAGCGGTGAACAAAAAAGAGTTAACTCTGAAACCATGAAAACCAACACACTCACTCCGGAACTGCTCCACAAGATGGATGCCTACTGGCGCGCCGCCAACTATCTGTCGGTCGGCCAGATTTATCTCTACGACAATCCGCTGCTGAAGGAGCCGCTGAAACTGTCGCATGTGAAGCCGCTGGTGGTCGGACACTGGGGCACGACCCCGGGCCAGAACTTCATCTACGTGCACTTGAACCGGGTCATCAAGAAGTACGACCTCGATATGTTTTACGTCTCCGGCCCTGGGCACGGCGGCCCGGCGCTTGTGGGCAACGTTTACCTCGAAGGCACCTGGAGCGAGATCTATCCGAACGTCACCCAGGATGAGGCCGGGATGAAGAAGCTGTTTATTCAGTTCTCGTTTCCCGGCGGGATTTCCAGCCATGTATCGCCGACGACGCCGGGCTCGATCCACGAAGGTGGCGAGCTGGGTTACTCGCTCAGCCATTCGTTCGGGGCGGTGTTCGACAATCCCGATCTGATCGTCGCCTGCGTCATCGGCGATGGCGAAGCGGAAACGGCCTCCCTGGCGACGGCATGGCATTCCAACAAGTTTCTCGACCCGGTTACCGACGGAGCCGTGCTGCCGATCCTGCACCTCAATGGCTACAAGATCAGCAATCCTACCGTCCTGGCCCGTATCGAGCATGAGGAATTGGAGCAATTTCTCCGAGGCTGCGGCTGGACGCCCTACTTTGTGGAAGGTGATGAGCCGGAAAAGATGCATGAACTCATGGCCACGACCTTGGACACGGCCATCGAGGACATCCGGCGAATCCAAAGCAACGCGCGGCGTCAAGAACGACACCACTCGGCCGCGCTGGCCCATGATCGTACTCAAGTCACCCAAGGGCTGGACGGGACCGAAAATAGTCGATGGCCTACAGATCGAGGGCACTTTCCGCGCGCACCAGGTGCCGCTTTCGGATCCCGACCATCCCGATCATGTCAAACTATTGAAAGCTGGATGAAGAGCTACCAGGCCGAGGAACTGTTCGACAGAATGGGCGGCTCATACCGGAATTGGCCGAACTGGCGCCAAAGGGCGAACGCCGGATGGGCGCCAATCCCCACGCCAACGGCGGCATTCTGCTGCGCGACCTGCGCATGCCGGACTTCCACGTCCACGCGGTGACGTGCCTTCGCCCGGCGCGGTCAACGGCCAAGATACGCTCGTGCTGGGTTCGTTTCCTGCGCGATGTGGCCAAGCTGAATCAGGAGCAGCGGAATTTCCGCATCTTCGGTCCTGATGAGACAGTCTCCAATCTCCTGGACGCGGTTTTTGAAGTCACCAACCGGCAATGGGACGCCCGCGAAGTGAAGAACGACGAATTCCTCGCGCCCGCCGGGCGCGTGATGGACTCATGCTCAGCGAGAACCAGTGCGAGGGCTGGTTGGAAGGATATCTTCTGACCGGACGGCACGGACTGTTCAACAGCTATGAGGCCTTTATTCGCATCGTCGACTCGATGTTCAGCCAGCACGCCAAGTGGCTGAAGGTCTGTCTCGAACTGCCCTGGCGCCGGAAGATTTCCTCGCTGAACTATCTGCTCGCCTCGCATGTCTGGCAGCAGGACCACAACGGCTTCACGCACCAGGATCCCGGTTTCCTCGACCACGTCATCAACAAGAAGGCCGATATCGTGCGGGTTTACCTTCCGCCCGACGCCAATTGCCTGCTGTCGGTTTTCGATCACTGCCTGCGCAGCCGGAATTACGTCAACGTCGTGATCGCAGGCAAACACGCCCTCCCGCAATGGCTGACCATGGACGCGGCGGTCGTGCATTGCACGGAAGGCATTGGCATCTGGCAATGGGCCAGCAACGACCAGGGCGCCGAGCCGGACGTGGTCATGGCCTGCTGCGGCGACATGCCCACGCTGGAGACTCTGGCCGCCGTCTCCATTCTTCGCCAGCATCTGCCCGATCTGAAAATCCGGGTGATTAATGTCGTCGATCTCATGAAGCTGCAGTCGCCGAGCGAACACCCGCACGGGCTAAACGAAACAGATTACGATTCGCTTTTCACCAAAGATAAACACATCATCTTTGGCTTCCATGGATATCCATGGCTAGTCCACCGGCTGACCTACCGCCGGACCAACCGCAACCTCCACGTCCGGGGCTACAAGGAAGAGGGCACCATCACGACTCCCTTTGACATGAGGGTGCAGAACGACCTGGACCGCTTCCATCTGGTGAAAGACGTGATCGATCGCCTGCCGCACTTGGGCGCCAAGGGCGCCTACCTGAAGCAGCAGATCCAGGACAAGCTGATCGAGCACAAGCAATACATCGATAAACATGGCCAGGACATGCCGGAAATCCGGAACTGGAAATGGAGCAACCCCAAATGAATGCACAAGAGCTTATAGATACCGCGAGGATGATGGTCGCAGGCGACGAGGCCTGCTGGCGATGGATGAAAGTAATCCAACCTGTAACAAACGATTTGCCAGTGGGGGATTCCCCAGACCGAGGAGGCCCGGCGCGCCTATCGGGAATTGATAGTGACGACACCAGGTCTCGGTGAGTCGATTAGTGGCGCGATCCTCTATGACGAAACCATCCGACAGAAGACGAAAGATGGCACTCCGTTCGTTAAGGCCCTCACCGATGCGGGAATCATTCCCGGCATTAAAGTTGACATCGGTGCAAAGGACATGGCGGGTCATCCCGGAGAGAAAATCACTGAAGGGCTGGACGGATTGCGCGAACGCCTGGCTGAATATTCTCAAATGGGCGCGCGTTTTGCCAAATGGCGTGCCGTGATTGCCGTGGGGGATGGCATTCCCAGCCGGGGTTGCATCGAGGCCAACGCGCAAGCGTTGGCTCGCTATGCCGCGCTGTGCCAGGAAGCCGGACTGGTTCCTGTCGTCGAGCCGGAAGTGCTCATGGACGGCGCGCATACTCTGGAGCGGTGCCGCGAGGTAACCGAAGAAGTCCTGCGAACGGTTTTCAGCCAGCTTTACTTACAACGCGTGATGCTGGAGGGGCTGATCCTGAAGCCCAACATGGTGCTTCCAGGATTGACCTGCCCCAAGCAAGAAACGGTGGACGAGGTGGCCGACGCCACGGTGAGGTTGTCTCTTGCGAGCCGTCCCCGCTGCCGTTCCGGGGATTGCGTTCTTGTCGGGTGGCCAATCCGGTGAACTGGCCTCGGCCCGTTTGAATGCCATGAATGTTCAGATTCAAGTCGCGACTGCCTTGGGCGTTGGCGTTTTCCTTTGCCCGCGCCATCCAGCAACCGGCTTTGGAGATTTGGCACGGCAAGCAGGCAACGTGTCGGCGGCACAGCAAGCTCTCTATCATCGAGCCACATGCAACCGGGCTGCACGCCTTGGCGAATACAATGCCGCGATGGAGATGAATATGAGGTAACAACAAGGAATCCGCAATTCACGAAACCTGCGGCGTAGCAAAGACAGAAAGGATACCCGTTATGAAACCCAATGGCGATCAGCCCAAAGCTCCCGAATCGAAGCCGGGATCGAAGCCCAATGCGAAGGACGATCTGAAATCCCTGCCCCTGCCGGAAGTGGAGAAAAAATTGGGATCGTCGCCGGACGGCCTCAGTCAAGCCGAGGCGCAGAAACGGCTGACGCAATATGGGCCTAACGAGATTGAAGAAAAGAAAACCAATCCGTTCCTGAAGTTCCTCACCTATTTCTGGGGCCCCATCCCGTGGATGATCGAAGCGGCGGTGATTCTGTCGGGGGTGGTCCGGCACTGGCTGGATTTTTTCATCATCCTCCTTCTGCTTGTTTCCAACGCCGTGGTCGGATTCTGGGAAGAACACCAAGCGGGCAACGCCATCGCCGCTCTGAAGGCCAAGCTGGCGATCAAGGCCAAGGTGAAACGTGATGGGAAGTGGATCACTCCGGCGGCGCGTGAGTTGGTGCCGGGCGACGTCATCCGCGTGCGCCTGGGCGACATCGTGCCGGCGGATGCGCGCTTGTTGGCAGGCGATCCGGTGGAAGTGGATCAGTCCGCGTTAACCGGGGAATCCTTGCCCGCCACGCGCAAACCTGGCGAGGCGGTATTTTCGGGGTCGATCATCCGTCAGGGCGAAATCGACGCGATGGTGTACGCCACCGGTGAGAACACCTACTTCGGCAAGACTGCGCAACTGGTACAGGAGGCTCATACCGTCAGCCATTTCCAGCGTGCCGTGCTGAAGATTGGCGATTACCTGATCATTCTCGCGGTGACCCTGGTCGTGTTGATACTGGCCGTCGCCCTCTTCCGTGGCGACCCGATCCTGAGCACGTTGGAATTCGCCTTGGTGCTTCTGGTGGCCGCGATCCCCGTGGCGATGCCCACGGTGCTGTCAGTGACTATGGCGGTCGGCGCACGTCTGCTGGCGAAAAAAGAAGCGATTGTGACCCGGTTGTCGGCTATCGAGGAACTAGCTGGCGTGGATGTGCTGTGCTCGGACAAGACCGGCACCCTGACCCAGAACAAGCTGACGTTGGGCGATCCATTCAGCGTGAACGGTATCCCTGCCGACCAAGTCATCCTCGACGCCGCACTGGCTTCGCGTGCGGAAGACAAGGACACCATCGACCTGGCGGTGATCGGCGGCCTGAAGAACGATCAAGCCTTGAAGGGCTATCAGGTAGTCCATTTCCAGCCGTTCGACCCGGTGCATAAGCGCACCGAAGCCACCGTCAAAGCCGCGGACGGAAAACAGTTCCAGGTGGCCAAGGGAGCGCCACAGGTGATTCTGGAGATGTCGACCAACGCCGGGGAAGTAAAGCCCGCCGTCGAGAAAGCGGTCAATGAATTTGCGGCACGCGGCTTCCGTTCCTTGGGAGTGGCCCGGGCAGATCAGGAAGGCAAGTGGCAGTTTGTGGGCGTGTTGCCATTGTTCGATCCGCCGCGCGAGCAGGCTAAAGCAACCATCGCGAGCGCCCGGCAGATGGGCGTGAGCGTCAAAATGGTTACGGGCGATCAAATTGCCATCGCTCGGGAAACTGCCCGGCAACTGGGGCTGGGCACGGACATCCTTGATGCCAGCGGATTGGGCGACACGAAGCATCACGAGACGGCGCAGTCGGCGGAGGCCATCGAAAAAGCGGACGGTTTCGCCCAGGTATTTCCCGAACACAAGTTCCACATTGTGGATGTCCTGCAGCAGCGCGGCCACATTGTCGGTATGACCGGCGACGGGGTGAACGACGCCCCCGCGCTGAAGAAAGCAGACTGCGGCATCGCCGTTTCCGGCGCGACAGACGCGGCCCGCGCGGCGGCGTCCATCGTGCTGCTGGCGTCCGGCCTGTCGGTGATCATCGACGCGATCAAGGAGAGCCGCCGCATCTTCCAGCGGATGAACAGCTACGCGATTTACCGCATCGCCGAAACGCTGCGCGTGCTGTTTTTCATGACGCTGGCGATCCTGGTGTTTAACTTCTATCCGCTGACCGCAGTGATGATCGTGATGCTGGCGTTGCTCAACGACGGAGCCATTCTGTCCATCGCCTATGACAACGTTCATTACAAGGATAAGCCCGAGGCCTGGAACATGCGCCTGGTGCTGGGGATCTCCACGGTGCTGGGCGTCATCGGGGTCGTCTCCGCCTTCGGCTTGTTTTATCTCGGTGAGCGCGTCTTTCATCTCGACCGCGCGCACATCCAGACGCTGATGTACCTGAAACTGTCCGTGGCCGGACATCTGACGATTTTCCTGACGCGCACGCGCGGCCCGTTCTGGTCCATACGCCCCGCGCGGATTCTATGGGTAGCGGTGCTCGGCACGCAAACGCTGGCGACTCTGATTGCGGTTTATGGGCTGTTTATGACGCCCCTCGGCTGGGGCTGGGCAGCATTCGTTTGGGGCTACGCTCTGGCTTGGGCCCTCGTGAATGACCGCGTGAAACTGCTCGCCTATCGGATTTTTGACCCTACCAAAGCCCCATTGTTGGCCAAAAAGCCGCTCGATCTTACACCGCAGATCGCTGCACGGGCCTATGAACTTTACGAGCAGCGAGGCCGTCAGGATGGCCTAGCGGATCAAGACTGGCTTGAGGCGGAGCGCGAGATTCGGGACGATCAATCGGAACTGCGAAGGTTGCGTGAATGGCTCTTCGCGGCTAAAGGACTATGGCAATGACAGCGGGAAATCTCAAGGGGTCTGGAACGACCTAACTATGCCGGCGACCGGGGGAAAAACATGTTATACGAACTCAAGGCATTAATCGGATCTCCAGTCATCGCGACCGATGGCGAGACGGGAAGTATCCGCACATTTCTCTTCGATGATCAGTCCTGGAAGGTTTCCTACCTGGTGGTGGACGTGGGAGGCTGGCTTAAACGGCGCGATGTGGTTCTTCCCATTGCGGCGCTCGAACAGCCCGATTGGGCAAAAAGAACCTGTTGCGCTCATCTGAGCAGGGCGCAAATGCGCGACAGCCCTGTCGTGGATACTGAGAAGCCGGTCTCACGTCAGCAGGAAATTGCCATGAGTGAATACTGGGGCCCGCTGGCATGTTGGGTGAATAGCGGATTCTTCCCTTCCTCCATGCCGGCTGGAGCGGAGTACCCGGTACATACCGCCGAGGACCCCCATCTGCGCAGCACCTCGCATATGGTGGGTTACCACGTGTGGGCCACGGATGGTGACTTTGGAATCCTTGAGGGCTTTGTCATGGACGAGGCCAGTTGGCATCTAGGCTACCTCGATGTGAAAAGCGGAGACTGGCTCCAGAATCGATCGGTGCTGGTCCCCACTCGTTGGGTACAGTCTGTCTCGTGGGCCGACTTCCGTGTCAATCTGCATCAGACGAAGGCAGGGATATAAGGGTCAATCACCAACAGTGTTGGGCTTCCTGGCATTCACCAAAGATTGCCACACACACCTATGATCCCTATCGGTAGAGGGGCCGGGGCGGAAGCCAGGCAGATCAAGACTGGCTTGAGGCGGAGCGAGAGACTAGGGAAGATCAGGCGGGACATCGCAAGGCTTCGTGAATGAAATTGGCGCAAGAGTAGGTCTGGTCAGGGGGCGTTGCGGCTACACCGAAGACCGCAAGTGTTCCGGCGAATTGGTCAACATCTAACGTCTGCGAGGAGCGGGCGTTACGGTTTCTTAAGAGAAAGGAAAACCACATGGAATTAGGCATGATCGGACTGGGTCGGATGGGAACCAACATGGTGCGGCGTCTTCTGCGGGCCGGCCACCAGTGCGTAGTTTACGACGTCCAGCCGGAAGCGGTGCAGGCACTCGTCAAAGAGGGGGCGGCCGGGACGACGTCGCTCGAAAACTTCACGAATAAGCTGAAAATGCCCCGCGTCGTCTGGATGATGGTGCCGGCAGCCGTGGTCGATCCGACGCTGAAGACCCTCATCCCGCTCCTCCATCGTGACGACGTGTAGGAGGGGCGCGATTGGGCGACGGGCAAAATCAAGTGGACCGGCACGCGCGTCGATCTCATCTTCGGTTCGAACTCCCAGCTCCGAGCAATCGCAGAAGTCTATGCATCTGACGACTCGAAGGAGGCGTTCGTGAAACACTTCGCGGCTGCGTGGAACAAGGTAATGAACCTTGATCGTTACGACCTTGCCTGAGGAGGAAGTTTGCCGGGATCCTCCAGTTAACTGCCTGAGTCTTTCAATTTGCGACAAATGAATACTGATGTTTTGGGATATTAAAGCTCACATTGTCTGGCGGCATTCAAGGTCCATCATCTATTCGGGCATCTGCTTTGCCCAAAGGAGAGACCTTAAATGGCACGCAGACATCAACAAGGTTGGTTAAAGAAAGAGAAGCGCAGTCAAGGTGAAGCTTGGGTGCTGTTCTTTCGTACCGTGCGGTAGTCCGACGGTAAGCGCGTCGAGAACAAGATTCCGATTGGCTTAGTCAAAGACTTTCCGGACAGAAGCTGTGCATGGGCCGAAGTCGAAAGACAACATCTCCACATCAACCAGGTGGACTTCCGCGGATGTGTAACCTTCGCAGATCTGGCACATCACTACGCGAAACATGAGCTCGTCGAACCCACCGAATCCATCCATCCAAAGGCACACACAACAATCCGAGCTTACGAGCGAGTGCTCCGTAATCGGTTGCTGCCTCGATGGGGGAACCGAGTTGCACTCAGCGTCGAACCGCTGGAGGTGGAGCAATGGTTGAAGTCCTTGAAAGGCCAAGAAGGGCTTGCCAACCCAACGCTCGACAAGACGCGCCGTGTTATGTCGCTCGTCTACAAGCACAGCCAACGTTATGGGCTGATTCCACGAAATCAGGAGTCGAACCCGATGCGCTTCGTGCGCTGCAAGACCACTAGCGACTACGAAGCGATGATTCTCACCCCTGAACAATCATATGCTGTATTGCTTAATCTACGAGAGCCGGAACGTACTCTAACACTCTTGGCCGCTGGCACAGGCCTACGTATCTCAGAGTGCCTGGGGCTGCAATGGCAAGACGTGAGCTTTGCTGAGGCCGTCATACAAGTGCGCCGTACATGGACATGCGGCCAAGTGGGCTGGCCGAAAAGCAAAGCCTCGAAAGGCCCGGTGCCGCTGCATCCTTTGCTAGCCCAATTCATGTTTCGCTGGAAACGGAAGACGCCATATTCTCAGCCGGGGGATTGGGTATTTCCCTCGTTTAAGCTCAAGGGCCGGCGGCCGCGTATGGCTAACATACTGGTGGAAGATTATCTGCGGCCAGCGGCGGTAAAGGCGGGCATTCTTTTATCGCACCGAGACGACGAAGGCAGACTGGTAGATGACGATCCACGGCGATTTGGCTTCCATAATCTGCGTCACAGCCTGGCATCATTTCTGGTTCGCATCAGAACTGATCCGAAAACTGTACAAACTTTACTTCGCCACAGTGATGTTAAGTTGACCCTGCAGTGTTACACCCACAGTGTCAGCGAGGATCGCATGGCTGCGGCAGGGGCAATGCTGGGTGCGATTTTCAGGCACGCCGCAGACAACGGACTGAAAGCGGACTGAGAATCTGGTAATTCGAGTCTAAGTCCTTTGCCATCATCGTGACCAGGAACCGAACCAGATCTCGCCGAAAAATAGCGGACTGAGAGCGGACTGGGAAGTTTTCCCGGAACGGAGTTAAGTCCTTTGGAATGTGGTGGCCAGGGACGGAGTTGAACCGCCGACGCCAGCCTTTTCAGGGCTGCGCTCTACCACCTGAGCTACCTGGCCACTGCCCGCGCACATCTCAAGCAACATCTTTAATCTGTTCGTACATCTTGATTTACGCACAACTTTACGCACATCAACTGGCTGGCCATTTGGTCGTGCCGCTTTTGCTCGTAGTGCTTGCCACTCTCACTGGGCGGGATGCCGCAAAGCAAAATAGCCGATGCGCTGGAGCCGTGTGGAACTCACGAATTATAACAACCCGATGCCGTTCCCTCAAAATGATTGTGCACGATTTTCGCCTCGCTATCTCTTTCTCGCATTTCTTACGCCGCGTTCTGACTGAAAAGACTGGTTGCCCGGCACGCCATTCATGATCGTCAGCAGACAGCGATTTACGCCAAACCAGTATGGAATCTCACGATAGTCGCTCACGTCAAACACGGCCAGGTCGGCGTCTTTGCCAGCCTCCACGCTGCCTTTGCGATCGGCCACGCGAAGCGCCCAGGCTCCGTTGATCGTTGCCGCCGCGATCGCTTCCGCGGGTGACATCTTCATCTGCGTGCAAGCCAGCGACATCGCCATCGCCATACTCAGCGTTGGGGAAGAGCCGGGGTTGTAGTCCGTGGCCAGCGCGACGGCCACACCGCATTCAATAAACCGGCGCGCATTGGGATACTTCGACAAGCCCAGAAAATAATTCGCCCCCGGAACGAAAGTTGCGACCGTGTCACTCCGAGCGAGGGCTGGCAGGTCGGCGTCGTTCACGTGGTCCATGTGGTCGAGAGAGGCGGGATGGTAGCGGAGCAGCGGCCCGAGCCGCGTTTCGTTGAATTGCCCCACATGCGTTCGGACGGCGAGGCCATGTTTTTCCGCAGCCGCGAAAATCCGTGCGGCTTCTTCCGCACTGAACGCACCATGGTCTGAGAACACGTCCACGAACTGGGCGAGTTTGCGCTTGGCGACCGCCGGCATCATTTCGTTGCAGACGAGGTCAATATATTCCTGGGAACGTCCGCGGAATTCGGGTGGGACCACGTGCGCGCCAAAAAAAGTGGAAACCACTGTTCCAGGCCACTCGCGCGCGGCGGCGCGGATGGCTTCGAGCGACTTCAACTCCGATTCAAGGTTGAGACCGTAGCCCGACTTGGCCTCGACGGTCGTGGTTCCGTGACGAGCCATGTCCGCCAGCGCTGCGGAAACCTTCTGTGTCAGCGCGAGTTTGCCGGCCTTCCGCACCCCATCGATACTGGAGCGAATTCCTCCGCCCGCCTCGGCGATCTCCTCGTAATTCGCTCCGGAAATTCGCTGCTCAAAATCCACCAGCCGCGGATGCGTGAATACCGGGTGCGTATGCGAATCGACGAAACCGGGCAGGACCACGCGCCCGCGACAGTCGATTTCGATGATCTTCTTGCGATTCTTCTTCAGCCACGGATCGCGAAGAGCGTCTTTCATGGCGCCGACCGAAACGATCTTGCCGCCCAGGCAAAGCACGGCAGCTTCCTCGACGATGCCGAGTTCTCGCAGGTCCGTGCTGCGGCGCGGACCGGATTGGCGAGACCGAGAGCGCAGCGTGAGGAGTTGGCCGATGTTCACCAGCACCATAGGGCGCTGAGTTTGACGATTGCTTTTTCCCGAGAAGATCACGGCGAGAGAAGTCTATCGCAAGCGGCGGAGCGGCGCATCTGGGGGCGGAGGCGGAATTGGGTTGGACTCGGCGGGGGCGCGAAGAACAAGTGGTGAACAACCCGTGGTGAAAGTGAGGATACTCCAGTCACCCTCGATTCACCAGATCCTGTCATCCTGGCGAAGCGAAGGATCTGCTTTCTCGCGCACTGTCAAAAAAGCAGGTTCTTCGCTTCGCTCGGGATGACAAACTTATGGGGGGTAGGTTTTCTCGGCGTTCTCGGCGGTGGAGATTCCTGCTGATGCAAGAATAGCGAAGGCGAGCGTTCTCGAAATGAGAACCGCGGTTTTAACGGGGGGCAAAGGTGACGAATGAAAATCAGTGGCGACTGACAAATTTTGTCACTCGGGGTCGCTGAAAGTGTCATACTGGAAGAGTCAAGGTGACTGAGGAGGTGACTATCCTGCGGAAGGACGCTGAAAACACTTAGTTTGCTTCCAAGCGGGCATCTGACTTCCGTCACTTGGTCTTCTGGCACTCGGAGTGCGATAGTAAACGCGAGTTGGTCATCCAACCAAACAGTCAAACGGAGACGAGGAAAATTTCAATGAGAAAACAAAAAGGTTTTTCACTTATCGAACTGCTGATCGTGGTCGCGATCATCCTGATCATCGCCGCGATTGCCATCCCGAACCTTCTGCGCGCGCGTATTGCGGCGAACGAATCATCTGCCGCAGCTTCGCTTCGTACCATTAATACGGCTGAGTTGTCGTATTATAACTCCTATCCTACCGTCGGCTATCCTGCAACCATTGCTATTCTGGGACCGGCCGACTCTGGTTGTACTGCTGGCGCGGCGGTAGGCAATGGCTGCATCATTGACTTCGTGCTGGCCCAGGGTAACAAGAGCGGTTATACGTTCGCGGCTGCTGGCCTCAACGCCGTCGGCGGCGTGAATACCCAGTTCCTTTCTACCGCACATCCAAACACCGCTGGCACCACGGGCGTCAAAGGCTTCTGCGGAACCGACGATAACGTCGTTCGTTTCGTGACGCCGGATGCTGCCATGGCCACTCGTGCAGCCTGCTTGGCTCTGGCCGCGATTGGTCAGTAAGCTAGTCATTCACGGGTTCTTCAATAAACTATGAATCGGGGAATACCGGGAAACCGGTATTCCCTTTTATCTTTTTTATCTTTGACCCGATTTTCGACCCTGGATTTTCGAGTTGTGGCAACTCCCCGTGACAGTTTGTGTCACAATCCAGCAACCAGTTCCCAATCCAGAATAAGCATCGGACATCGTTGGTGGCGGCTTATTTATGAGTGACTTCCGCGACCTCCGACAGTAACAAAATGGCCCTTGACGTGCATCTGAGCATTCTGGAAGTGTGGCTTGTCGGATAGGGACGGAGCCTTGGAGATCGCGATGGGGAACAAGAAGGGGTTTTCGCTGATCGAATTGCTGATCGTGGTGGCGATTATTTTGATCATCGCCGCCATTGCCTTGCCGAACTTGATTCGGTCCCGGATTGCAGCGAATGAATCGTCCGCGGCCGCCTCCATAAGGACGATTGCCACCGGTGAAACAAGCTACAGCACGGCGTATCCCACGATAGGCTATGCGGCGACCATTGCTAACCTAGGGCCGGCAGTAGCCGACCCTGGGTGCGCTAACAGTGCAAATTCGACGAACGCTTGCATCATCGATTTAGTGCTGGCCCAAGGCACCAAGAGTGGTTATACGTTTACCGCTAGCCAAGTGGGAGCAGCCGCGCCCTTTGTCCAATACGTCGGCACTGCGGTTCCGGCGAGCACCTCGACAGGCATCAAGGGCTTCTGTGTGGCTGAGGACAACGTCGTTCGCTTCATCACCCCGGCTGGCGCTGCACCGGACCATGCCACCTGCCTGGGCGGAACTTACATTCCGATACAATAGAGTAGTTCGTGACCGCATCATGAGTCCTATCGTGGAGGGACGGGCGTCTTGCCCGTCCGATCAGGCGGGAGCGCCCGGTTCTCCTCCGATTTAGAGTTCACAATATTACTTTCGATATTCCGCGTGCCCTTGCCGCTACTTCACTTCTCTGCCAGTTTGCATATAATTCTTTCGATTCAAAGTTTTGTCCTGGGTGAAGTTCCTGGGTACAGATGAATTCCTAAACCTCCATGATTGCCATTGAAACGATCAATCTAGAAAAGATTTACGCGGTGGGTTTTTGGCGGAAGAAGCCGCGTGTGGCGCTGCGTCCGCTGAACCTGACGGTCGAAGAAGGCGAGGTCTTTGGTTTCCTCGGTCCCAATGGCGCCGGCAAGACCACCACGCTGAAGCTGCTGATGGGGCTGGTCATCCCGACGGGTGGCACGGCCCGCATCCTGGGTAAGGGCATCGGCGAAGCGGAGGTCAAGGCGCAAATCGGCTTCTTGCCCGAGCAGCCCTATTTCTACGACTACCTCACGGCGAAGGAACTGCTCGAGTACTACGGTCAGCTTTCCGGGGTGCAGGCGAAGGACCGCAGCCGGAAGATTGATGCCCTGTTGGAGCGGGTTGGCCTGAAAGACGCGGCGCGGTTGCAGTTGCGAAAGTTCTCCAAGGGCATGCTGCAAAGGGTGGGCTTGGCGCAGGCCATCCTGCACGACCCGAAAGTGGTTTTTCTCGATGAGCCCATGTCTGGACTGGATCCCATGGGCCGCCGCGAGGTCCGCGACCTAATGGTAGATCTCAAGCAGCAAGGCAAGACCGTGTTCTTCTCGACCCATATCCTTTCCGATGCCGAGGCGTTATGCGACCGGGTCGCGGTCATTCATCGGGGAGAGCTGCGGGGCGTCGGCCGCGTAGCCGATCTGACCTCCTCGGTGGCCGGCAAGGTGGAGCTGATTTGGAATGGAAGCGCGGTCCCAGATGGATTCAACGCACTAGGAGCGGAATGCCACATAAGCGGTGCGACGATGCGCGCAGTGGTGCCACAAGCGCAGCAAGAGGCGGCGCTGGAAATCCTGAGGAGGGACCGGCTGCGGCTGATCTCGCTTACGCCCGTGCTCTTCTCTCTGGAAGAGTATTTTCTGCAAAAAGTGAATCCGGCGGCCCAGGCCGCGGAGGTGACGAGATGAATAGAGTGTCGTGCATCGCGGCCAACACATTCCGCGAAGCGGTCCGCGACCGCGTGCTGTATAACCTGGTCGCCTTTGCGCTGCTGCTTTCAGGGGCCGCAATTTTGGTGGGACAGATCTCGATCGACATCGAGCGCTTGGTCGTGGTGAACCTGGGGCTGACGGCGGTCTCGCTGTTTGGAGTGGTGATCGCAATCTTCATCGGGATTGGACTGGTGTCGAAGGAGATGGAGAAGCGCACGCTCTACACTGTGCTGTCGCGTCCGGTGCGGCGCTGGGAATTCATCGTCGGGAAATTTTTCGGGCTTACCGGGACGCTGTTTGTGAACACGTTTTTCATGGCCATTGGGGTGTTTGCCGCCCTGCTCTATGTATCTCAGCCGCACAGGTTCCAATCCTCCGATAGCTGGATACTGGCCGCGCTGTTCTTCATCGTGCTGCAATTTGTGGTCCTGTGCTCGCTGGCGCTGCTGTTCTCGTCGTTTTCAACGCCGCTGATGTCGGCGGTCTTTACCTTCGCGCTGTTCGTGATCGGCTGCTTTGCCGAGGACCTGCGCGGGTTTGCCGGGATGACGCACGGGCTGACAAGGTGGCTGGCGACAGGTGCCGCATACCTGGTGCCGAACTTCTCGGCACTGAACGTGATCGGCCAGGTAGCCCACGGACAACCCATCTCCGCGCATCTTATCGCTTATAACACGGCGTATGCGCTGGCCTACTCGGTCATGGCGATCTGCGGCGCGGTGCTGATTTTCGAGCGCAGGAACCTGAAATGAGCGGCTCGCGCAAAGTTACGGTCACGGCGAGCGTGCTGCTGCTACTTTCGCTGGCTAGTTCCGTCCTTCTTTTGCGGCGCCTCGACCAACTGCGCAGCCACGCTACGCTGGAAGAAGTCCTCTATTTCAATTCGCCCAAGTTGATCAAGCGCCTAAGTCTGGGCTATGACGGATTGCTGGCCGATATCTATTGGACGCGCGCGGTGCAGTATTTTGGCGGCCACCATGCGAGCGGAATCTCAAACTACAAACTGCTGGCTCCGCTGCTGGAGATCACGACCGCGCTCGACCCCAAACTGACCGTGGCCTACGACTTCGGAGCGAACTTCCTGGCGCCGAAACCGCCGAATGGTGCGGGCCAACCCGACAAGGCGGTGGCTTTGGTCGAATACGGCATCCGGAATAACCCCGATAACTGGCGGCTGTATTACAACCTTGGATTCATTCACTACTTGGACCTGAAGGACTACGCGCGGGCCGCCGAGGCATTCGAGCGTGGCTCTAAAGTGCCGAAGGCTCATCCGTTCCTGCGCGTGCTGGCAGCACAGATGGCGCAACATTCGGGCGAGATCCAGATGGCACGCATGCTGTGGCAGACTACCTATGCCACCACGCACGAAGATCTGATCCGAAAAACGCAGTCGCGCACCTGCGCGCCTTGAAGGTGGATGAGGACATCACGGAACTTGAGAAGATCGTCGCTCGCTACAAGGAACAGACGGGGGCGCTGCCCTCGAGCTTCAACGTGCTGATCGGCGCGGGCATGCTGCGCGGAGTGCCGGTGGACCCTCGCGGAAAACCATACAAATTAATGCCGGATGGCAGCATCGAGTTGCGGGACCCGGAGGATTTCCCGTTCGTAGAGAAGGGTCTGCCACCTGGATACATACCGCCGAAGCCAAAATTCGACTAAGTGCTATTCGCTAAGAGCCAACAGCCAACAGCGGTTTCTCCATTTTGTTAGCATTCTTGCGTGTCCTCAAGTTCCCCTCAACAATTCTGGACGTCGTTGCGCGGCTGGTGGCGTGAGCAGGCGAGAGAGAAGGGCGCTCGGAGCGCGACTTTCCTGCTGCTCCGCAATCTCTGGAGCTTTGTGCGCGACTCGATGCCCGAACGCCGGCGCCAGCGCTACGGCGATATGGAGTACGACTGGGAGAACCGCGTCAACACGACCAGCGGTACGGTGGACTGGCGCACGCGGCTGCTGGGAGTGTTTCATTCCCCGTATCAACCGACCGAGCCGACGTTGTTTCGAGAGATGATGGCAAGTCTGCCCATCGCGTTCGATAGATTCACCTTCATCGATCTTGGATCGGGCAAGGGACGGACGCTGCTGATGGCGTCGGAGTATCCGTTTAGGAAGATTGTGGGAGTGGAGTTGATGGCGGAACTCCATCGCGCGGCGGAGGAGAACATTCGCGCTTATCATTCCGCGACCAAGCGCTGCGCGCAAATCCATTCCATTTGCGGCGACGCGACCGACTTTCCTTTTCCCGCTGAGCCACTCGTACTCTATCTCTTCAATCCATTACCAGAGTTGGGCTTGCGGCGGGTGATCGTCAACCTGGACGCGAGCCTAAACGCTCATCCGCGTGCGCTGTACGTGCTGTATCACAATCCGCTGCTGGAGCGCGTGCTGGGCGAGAGCGCGGGGTTGACGAAGATGGGCGGAACACAACAGTATTCCATCTACAAGTTCGCGGGGAAATGCGGCTAGTGTGTTGCGCAAATCTCTCTTTTTTTGGGGGGGAATCCCAAGTTTTGGGGTGTTTACTAGTTGATACCTATAGTGGTACCCCCCTCCCCACCGGTCTTTTGGAATCATCAAGTTACGGATAAATTTCCGCCAGGTCTTTGGATTTAAAGGAGTTAACTTACAAAGTCTAGATAACAAAGGAGTTAGTGGTCGTTTTTCACGGGGCGCGAGTTACTCGGTCCTTTGGAATCAAGGAGTTAGAGTTATATGAGTTACTCAAAGTCTAGATTTCAAAGAACTTAGTTTCAATTACGCCTACCGTCACGCTGGACGGTAGCCTATTTTTATTATACCGCATGATGTCAAGTTGGGCACTGCTTTTAAGGCGCTTCGATCCCTGTGCGGCAGCCACTTCTCGAAAGGCGCGAGAAGTGGCGCACCCCCAGTTATTTCGGTCAATGTTTAAAGACAAACCCGCGTTATACTTCCCCATTGAGGTGGCCCACCCGCCAATGCAATGAAAGTGTTCGCTGGCAAGACTGGACGCGGGGAAGGGCGTCGACAGCGGCTTAGCAAGGATTTCACTTGCGGGGTGGATGACTTCAGTCGCGCCCTTCAGTCGTTGAAAATCCATCCGCCGCATTCCTTCGCACTCTAGGCCTAAAGGAAATGTCTGGCAGCGCTGCGGCTGCCAACAAGAACGCTTGTGCAATCAAAAAATAATAATTGCAAAATGCCTGCTTGCCGGTCGAAAAAAACAGCAGTAGACATGTCCCGTATCCGGCCGCGAACATCGCCGTGCTCCGCATACCGGCTCGCGCGGCCCATGCGGCAAACGTCAGCACCAGCACCGGTCCAACCTTCAGAAACCATGGATAGGCCACGGCAAAACTAAGCGCGTCCTGACGAAACGGCTGCGCCAAGTGGAACAGCACCAAGTCGTGCCACAAAGCCCGGAAATTCCATATAGCAAACGGCAGCATCGTGACCGCGGCAACCACCAATGCCCACCCAACCGTTTTCGCATAGGACTTCCAACGAAATGGATGGATAAGACAAGCAACCAACGGCAACACCACGATATTGTATTGTTTGGAAGCCAGAAACAGGCCCAGGGCAACGGGAAACCACCGGCGTTTCTTCACCGCCGCATACAACGTAGCGCACAGCGTCATCAAAACCAACGGCTCAGTCCAGCCCTTCATCTCCACATAAAAAGTTAGCGGGTTCAACAAGAGCAACCCACAGATGCATAGGCTCCGTAGGTTGGGAAACATCGCGAAGGTGAACCAAGCCGACATCAGCACCGCGAATATGTATCCATATCTAACATCCCCCAACAGATATCCCGGGAAAATGCATAAGAACGTCAGCGGCGGGTACTGGAATCCAACTTGCACCCGCCCATTGAGCACAACTTCCGGACTGTAAAACGGATATCGCGATCCATAAATGTCAGCATGGGTTGTGACAAACGGATCGATGCCATGCGCCAAACTCGAACAAACATCGCGTTGAAATGTGAGGGTGTCGATCAAGGGCACCCAGTTTTTAGCGAGAATAACCGCCGTCAGTCCATGCGCCAGAATCAGTGCCACAAAGATCAACCACAACCGCCGTGAACCGCCCGCGGCAGGTCCAATCGCACTCTCTTCCCCGGAGGGTTGAGAGATTCGGGCTTCCGGGGAAGATCGGGCAATCCCACCCATGCTCAGCAAAATCGCCACCAACACAAAGATCAATGCCGGAGTGGTGCTCTCCCCAAATTCAAAAATTAGGTTTGCCGAAACAACCGCAACCCCGGCACAAGCCAGCAGGAACGCAGAAGAAAATTCCGGGTTGCGACGCAATTGGATACACGGGTTTAGGCCCACGTGGGTACGCGGATCGTCCGGTCCCGGTTCAGTAGCGCACATGCAAAACCTGTCTCCCGCTCAGAAATTTTGAGGCGCGCGCCCGCACACGGCGACAATCCGTTCGCCCCACACCGGCTTCAGGGTAACGATACCCCTTGCCAACAGCAAACTATATTAAATGGTTTCCGATGTTTCGGAAATTGCGTTCTAAGAACCTGTCCACAAACTGAGGAAGTGGAACCGTGGAAGTTATGGGAAGGGAAGCAGTTCTGGGCTAACGTCAAGGCATGTATCCCAGTGATTTGACGGATGCGCAATGGGTTCTTCTGGAACCGTTGCTGAGGGCCGCGGCACAGCGGCGTCATGCGGGAGGACGTCCGCGCAAATATCGGTTGCGGCGTGTGGTCAACGCGCTGCTGTATGTGGTGAAGACCGGTTGTCAGTGGCGGCAGTTGCCCGCAAACTTTCCGCCGTGGAAAGCGGTGCACGAGCAGTTCTGGCGCTGGCGTGACGACGGCGTCTGGGAACAGGTAAGTCAGATGCTGCGCCGGACGGGCCGTTTGGCGCAAGGCCGGAAGGCCGAGCCCAGCCTGGCGGTGCTGGATTCGCAATCGGCGAAACCCGCGCTCAAAGGGGGGCGCGGGGCTACGACGCGGGCAAGAAGATCAAGGGGCGCAAGCGGCACATTGCGGTCGACTCGCAAGGCAATCTGCTGACGGTGGTGGTCCATGCGGCCAGCTTGCAAGACCGGGTCGCGGCGCGGGCCGTGCTGTTGCGGCTGTTCCGCCAAGTGCGGACGATCCAGGCCGTGATCGCCGACGGCGGCTACACGGGCCAGTTGATCGAGTGGACGAAACCAATGTTTGGCTGGCGGATGGAGATCGTGAAACGGAACGAGCTGCGCCGCTTCGTGGTCCTGCCCAAGCGGTGGGTGGTGGAGAGAACGTTCGCCTGGTTGAACTGGTCGCGCCGCTTGTCGAAAGACTACGAGCTGCGCCCCACTTCGGCGGAAACCATGGTCCACATCGCCTATGCCCATCTCATGCTGCGCAGACTGGCTTAGTTTGTGGACAGGTTCTAAGACGGGGTAAGCCCCGTCACCACATGAACCCGATTTTTTCCGCAGCCCGCAGCGGCTAAAGCCGGAACTATTTTCGGACTTGCGGTATGCCTGAAGGCATACCCTGATACGAAACGCGGGTTCTTCCGCAAGTGGTGAAGGCGTGGCCTGATACGAAACGCACTTACGCCACGGGGTACTAAACATTCATACGCGATTCACGGCGGAGGAGAACGCGACGCGGTAGAATCGGTAGGGAAAAACCGTGGAATCGTTAAGGGCCCGTGGTAAAAATCGGGGAGTAGTGCTTGAGCCAAACTTTTTATGAATTGTCATCCCGAGCAAAGCAAGGGAGCTGCATTTTGCGGGGAACTGCAGATCCCTCGCTTCGCTCGGGATGACAAAATCCGGCGAATTGGGTGTTGAAGAGCGGGATCTCACTTTTACCACTGGCTATTTACCACTGGCTATTAAGGAAAAACCAACGTTGAATCAACGCTTCTCTTTTTGTGGGCTGCTGCTTGGTTGGTTACCGCTCTGGTGGCTGCTGCCAGGGGCCGCAGCCATCGCCATCGCTATTCCTGCACAAGCCCAGGACATTCGTCAGCTCGCCCGGGCCGTGGACGGCCACTACAATCATCTGCGCAGTCTCGAATCCGACTTCACCGAGATTTACCGGGGGGATGGAGCGGAGCGCGTGGAATCGGGCACGCTTTGGCTGAAAAAGCCGCGCAAGATGCGCTGGGAATACCGTTCTCCGAAAGAGAAGCTGTTTATCAGCGACGGCGAGGCAGTGTGGTTCTACTTGCCGGCGGAACGGCAATTGAGAAAAACGGCGCTGCGAAAGCTGGACGATTTGCGGTCGCCACTGGCATTTTTGCTGGGCAAGACCAAGCTGGAAAATGAATTGGCGGGGCTTTCCAAGGTAGTGGACCAAACGCCGCTGGTGGCCGGGAACACGCTGCTGCGCGGAGTTCCGCGGAGCGTCGTTCCGAGCATGGCGGGCCAGGTGAACGAGGTGCAACTGGAGATCACGCCCTCGAACCAGATAGTCCGCATCGTATTGATGGAGGCGGACGGGGCAACGACGGAATTCCGCTTTGCGGTCTGGAAGGAGAATCTGGAGTTGAGCGACAGCCGGTTTCAGTTCGTCCCTCCGCCGGGAGTGGAGACGGTGGAAGGGGAATTAGGGCCGTAGGGTAATGTTGCTGGTCAGAGCCCAACAGTTTGTGGTGAAACTCCAGATTCCGAGGCCAGCGACTCAAGAGGCTGCGGGAAAAATCAAGACTCGACGCCCAATCCCTCTGGGACGGGGCAGAGCCCCGTCACCACACGAAATTGGCGATTGATTTCGAGGGACTTGCGGTATCGCTAAAGCGATGCCCTGATACGAAACAGTTCTGGTTACTTGCGTACCGCACAGATGGACAAGTACGGTAAGGGCTTTGGGAACAACATGTTACACTTTGGCTGCGAGTCTCTATAGCAGACGTTTCTAGCCAGAAACGCGGAATCGGACGATAGCGAATGGCGGAATTTCTGGTCAAAATCGCCGACGAACAAGGCCATCTGCGGCAACAGGTGGAGCACGGGTATTCCGAAGCGGAGGTCCACGACCGGTTCACGCAGCAGGGATACCTGGTGTACTGGGTCAAGCCGCGGACCCTACTCAGCGGGGGCGGGGGCCAGTTCGGGAAGCGGGGCAAGCTGCGCCAGTCCAAGTTTCTGATTTTCAACCAGCAGTTTTTGACGCTGATCAAAGCGGGACTGCCCATCCTGACGGCGCTGGATCTTTTGATCAAGCGGCAGCAGGACAAAACTTTGCTGCAGTTGCTGGAAAACGTGCGCGAGCGGGTCAAAGGCGGCGAGTTGCTGTCGGATGCGTTTGCCGCGCAGCAGATGTTTCCGAAGATGTACACGACCACGCTGCTGGCCGGGGAGAAGAGCGGCAACATGGAAGAGGTCCTGAGCCGCTACATCGCGTATCAGCGGATGGTGCAGACGTTCCGCAAAAAGCTGCTGGTATCGTTGGTGTATCCGGCGCTGCTGGTCACGATGGTGACGGTGATGATGATTTTCCTGATCACCTTCGTAGTGCCAAGGTTCGCCGAGCTGTTCGACAAAATGGACGCGCAGTTGCCGGCGATCACGGTGTTCATGCTGGCGGTCGGTCTGAACGCGCAGAAATACGCATGGATCGTGTTGCTGGCCGGGGCGGCGGCAGTGGTCCTGTTCTTGCGCTGGAAGCGGAGCGACCGGGGGGCCGAGAACATCGACCGGTTGCTGCTGTCGCTGCCGCTGCTCGGGGAAATCCGGCTGAAGTACCAGGTGGCGAATTTTTCGCGCATACTGGGAACGCTGTTGCAGGGCGGACTGCCTTTGGTGCCGGCGATGGAAACGGCCGGCGAATCGATGAGCAGCCGGCAAATGTTGAACGGGGTCACCGCCGCGGCGGAGCAGGTGAAAGAAGGACAGAGTCTGGCGCATAGTCTGGAGACGCAAAAGTTGTTTCCCGATCTCGCGGTGGAAATGCTGGAGGTCGGCGAATCGACGGGCGCGCTGCCGGCGATGCTGGCTTCGGTGGCGGAGTTTTACGAAGAGGATGTGCAGACGGCGCTGGGCGCGGCCATGGCGCTGATTGAGCCGATGATCCTGATCTTCATGGCGGTCTTTGTCGGCGGGATCTTGATTTCGCTGTATATGCCGATCTTTACCATGGCAGCGGGCATGCACTGACGCAGGTTGCAAAGTTTCAAGGTGCGATTCGGCCTCATTGAAACTTTGAAACTTTGAAACCTGGATCTATAAGAGGCTGTAGACTGGAAGAGTATGACGGGCAAGAAAACAGTATTGGTAAACGGCGGGAACGGCGGAAAGCTGGCGCCGGAACCGGCGGCGGCGACCGACGAAGTGGCGCGCGCGCGCGACATCGCGCGGCGCTACCGCTGCGAATTCATCGATCTGACGGATTTTCAGCTGCACCACGATCTATTCGAGAAGATCCCGGTGCACCTGATGTTCCGCTATAAATTCGTGCCTCTGGCGGAGACGGAAGACGGGCGACTGGCGATTGCGATTGCCGATCCCAGCCAGTTGATGATGATCGACGAAATCAGCCTGCTGCTGGGCAAGCGGATCGTCACCAAAGTTTCGACGGACAAGCAGATCTCCGACATCCTGCAGAAGACCGAGCAGTCCAAGCGGGTGCTGGAAGACGCGAGCGAAGGATTCACGCTCGACGTGATCCGCGAGGACGAAGCCGGGAACGACGAAACCATCTCCATTGACAAGCTGACGGCGAGCGCGGGCGCCGACATGAGCCCGATCATCCGCCTGGTGGACACCACGATTTTCACGGCGTTGCAGCGGCGGGCGAGCGACATACACATCGAGACGCGGGACGACTCGGTGGTCATCAAGTTTCGTATTGACGGCGTGCTCACGAACGCCATGCCGCCCATTGGCAAAGAGCACCACTCGACCATCATTTCGCGCATCAAGGTCATGAGCGAGCTCGACATTTCCGAGCGCCGCGTGCCTCAGGACGGGCGCTTCCGCGTGAAGTACAACGGGAGGGCCATCGACTTCCGGGTTTCGATCATGCCTTCGATCCACGGCGAAGACGCGGTGCTGCGCGTGCTCGACAAGGAATCGATGAGCGAGAAGTTCAAGAAGCTGACGCTCGACGTGGTCGGGTTCGCCGAAGACGACCTGCGCCGCTTTCGCCGCTACATCAAGGAACCCTACGGCATGGTGCTGGTGACGGGGCCGACGGGCAGCGGCAAAACGACGACGCTGTATGCCGCCGTCAACGAGATCAAGACCGACGAAGACAAGATCATCACCATTGAAGATCCGGTCGAGTATCAAATCCGCGGCATCACCCAGATTCCGGTCAACGAAAAAAAGGGGCTGACGTTTGCGCGCGGGCTGCGATCGATTCTGCGCCACGATCCGGACAAGATCATGGTGGGCGAAATTCGCGACAACGAAACGGCGCAGATCGCCATTCAGTCGGCGCTCACCGGCCACCTCGTGTTCACCACCGTCCACGCCAATAACGTGGTGGACGTGCTGGGGCGCTTCCTGAATATGGGCGTCGAGCCTTACAACTTTGTCTCGGCGCTGAACTGCATTTTGGCGCAGCGGCTGGTGCGGGTCATCTGCGATTCCTGCCGGACGGCGGTGCATTATCCGAACAACGTGCTCGATGCGAGCGGTCTGGATCCGCTCCAGTGGTCGAAGGTCCCTTTGTATGAGGGGCAGGGCTGTATTGAGTGCGCGGGGACGGGGTTCAAGGGACGGACGGCGATTCATGAACTGCTGGATTTGACCGACCGCATTCGCGAAATGATTCTGGAGCGGAAACCGACCTCGGAGATCCGGAAAGCCGCCCGCGAAGAAGGCATGCGCTTCCTGCGTGAATCGGCGCTGGACAAGGTGCGCGGAGGATTCACCACCTTGAAAGAGATCAACAAGGTCACCTTTATCGAGACCATGCGCTGAGGCCGGTCATCGTCTGTATATGGACGGCTGTCCGGTCCCGGCACCCGCAGAGGTAACTGCTCGCTTCATGAAGGTACGCGATATCATCAACTCTTGGAGCCAATGGAGGAACGGGCGTCTCGCTCGTCCTGCCGGGCGGGGACGCCCGGGGCTTCACGATTCGAGGTAGTTTCGATCAGGTAATTGGAACAAGAATGACCAACTCTTACAAGAACGCGCGCCGTCCAAGACTCGCCTGCGAAATCGCGGCGGACCGCGTACTGGCGGGGCGCGCGGCCGATACGAGCCGGATGGTGGAAATGGCATCGGCGCGGGAACTGGCGCCGGGCACGGTGGTGCCCGATTTGATGGAAGCGAACCTGCGCGACGGCGCGGCCCTCCGGCAGGCGATTGAAGGCGCGCTCGGCGGCGTCGGCGGGCGGTCCCGCGACGTGATCGCCATTCTTCCCGACAGTTCGGTGCGCGTGGCGTTTCTCGATTTCGAAACGCTCCCCGCCAAACGGGACGAAGCCGAAGCGGTGGTGCGCTTCCGGCTGAAGAAGTCGCTGCCCTTCGATCCCGACAATGCCCGCATCTCGTATCACGCTCAGACGACGGCGAAAGGCATGCAGGTGGTGGCGGCGGTGGTGCTGAACACGGTGCTCGAGGAATACGAATCGGCCTTTCGCGATGCGGGCTACAACCCCGGCGTGGTCATGCCGTCGATGCTGGCGGCGTTGGGCGCGGCGGACGCGCACCGGCCCACGCTCGTGGTCAAGGTGGACGCGCGCACCATCGGCATCGCGATCCTCGACCAGGAGCAACTGCTGCTGTTCCGGACGCTCGAAAATATGCGCGGCGTAGCCATCACCGGCGATCAACTGGCGGAGGAAGTCTATCCCTCGGTGGTGTTTTTTCAGGACACCTACAATTTGAACATAGAGCGCGTGTATGTGGCGGGACTGCCGGAAGAGGGTGTTGCCGAGTCCGCGCTGCACAACCAGTCCGGCGCGGAAGTCGAGGAACTGGTGGCGGCGGAACAGATCGGGTCCACCACGGGAACGGTGCCGCGCTGGCGCATGGCGGGAGTGGTGGGAGCTTTGATTTCTTAAATCGTTCGAAGCGCTGTTCGCTATTTGCTGTTCGCACTTGGTTCTTAGCGAACAGCAAATGACGAACAACGAATAAGCGGTTCGGTTCATTGTGATTTCAATCTATGCGTTTGGACATCAATCTCGCGACCCGGCCCTATGAAGATGCGCGTGAATTCTGGGTGCGCTGGGGATTGGGAGTGGGCCTCTTGGGCTTGTTGACGATGGTTCTCCTCGGCTGGGCGGTGCAAGGCTGGACGGAGGCGGGAAGAGACCGCCATAACATTGCGCAACTGCAAGAACAGATCGCGGAACGCAACACCGAACGCGCGAACGATCAGGCCATCCTCGACCTGCCCGCCAACCGCAGCACGCGCGACCAGTCGCAGTTTCTCAATGGACTGATCCAGCGCAAGTCATTCTCCTGGACCCGCGTGTTTGAAGACCTGGAGCAGGTCATGCCCGCGAATCTTCATGTGCTCTCGCTAAAGCCGGAATTGAACGATCGGAACCAGATGCAACTCGATATGACGGTGGCGTGCGACACGCGCGCTGCCGCCGTGGAACTGGTGCATCGCATGGAAGGCTCGAAGCATTTCCAGAGCGCGCAACTGGTGTCGGAGGGGGAAAAGGGGGAAGCCGGAACGGGCGTGGCCGCTGCGGTGATCTCGATTTATGTTCCCGACTCGACCGGCAGGAGCGGAAAGTAATGCCGGACTTCCGGAATTCGCGGCGCAACTTGAAAATTGCGATTGGGACGATGTTGGCTGCCGATGTGGTAGCGCTGGGCGTTTTGTTCTCGCCGCTGGTGGGTTCGGCGGAGTCACGCAAGCTGCAATTGAACGAACTAAGGATCGAACTGCAAAAGAAGACCCGCGAAGTGGAGCCATTGCGCGGCATGGACAAGAAGATCGTGCTGGCGAAGGAGCAGATCGGCGGATTTTATAAGGACCGCTTTGCCGCCAAGGATTCCGATCTGGCCAATGAACTGGGCAAGCTGGTGTCGGAGAATGGGGTCCACATGCAGCAGGCGAAATACACGCAAGAGGACGCGGAAGTCCCCGGCATCGTTCCGGTCGAAATTCAGGGAACTTTTTCCGGAGACTACGTGCAACTGGTGCGGTTCATCAATACGCTGGAACGATCGAAGATGTTTTTTGCGGTGGATGGAGTGGAGCTGGCGGGCGAAACCGCGGGACCGGTCAAGCTGGAAATTACGATGCACAGTTATTTGCGGTCGGGTGCCTGAGTGAAATTGGGAATCGAAAACCGGAAGCAAGTGATCGCGCTCGGAGTGTTCGGCGCGATCGCGCTGCTGATATTTGTCTATGAGTTCTGGCCATCCTCGCCGTCGGCGGCGCCGACAGCGAAGCCCTCGAGTTCGGCGCCGGCCAAGCCCAATATGCGGCGCACCGCTTCAGGGAAAATGGTGCCGGTGGTGGAACCCCGGCTGGATCCAACGCTCGACCTGGACCTGCTCAGCCAAAGCGAGGAAATTAAGTACGCGGGCAACGGAAGGAATATTTTTGTCGCGGGGTCGGTGGCAATTATCGAAAAGCCGAAGGGCTCGGGCGTCACGGATGCGGCACAGTCTCCCACTCTGCGTGCGGCTCCGCCCGTTCCGCCCCCGCCGCCGATCACGCTCAAATTTTATGGCTTCGCCAATCGAACCGGGGGAACGAAGAAGGTGTTTTTGATGCAGGGGGAAGACATTTTTGTCGCCGCCGAGGGCGACATCGTGGACCGGCGCTATCGCGTCTTGCACATCTCGTCAGCCGCGGTGGAAGTGGAAGATGTTCTCAACAACAACCGGCAGAGCCTGCCCTTGATACAAGGACCTCCCGGATAAGCAGCTGCCAGTTGCCAGCTACCAGTAAAGACATTTACCGATAACTGACAACTGGTGGCTGGCAACTGGCAACTGTTTATTAGCGAGTGAGCATTTATGCGGCATCGTGGTTTGAGATTACAAATTACAAATCGCAAATCACAAATTTCCCAGCGCGGTTACCTGATGATCACGCTGATGCTGGCGTTCGCGCTGATCGCGATTGCGATGCTCGCGGTGCTGCCGGCGATCAAACAACAAATCCAGCGCGACCGGGAAGAGGAACTCATACACCGCGGCACCGCCTACATGCGCGCGATCCAACACTTCTACAAAAAGTTTGGGCGCTATCCCACACGCGTCGAGGAACTAGAAAACACCAACAATATCCGTTTTCTGCGCAAGCGCTATACCGATCCGGTCAACCTGGATCCAGCCACGGGCAAGGAAAGGGACTTCAAGTTTCTCCACCAGACCGATATCCCCTTAGACAGTGGGCTGGGATTGGGACCAATGCTAGGAATGGGCCTACCGCCGGGACAAAACATACCCGGCGGGTTGCAGGGCGTGCCCGGCGCGGCAGCGATAATGGGCATGCTGCAACAGGCGGGCGTGACCGGCGCGCAGCCTGTGACGACTGGCAATCCTTCTTCCGCCAATCCGTCGGATACGGAAGGCAATTCGGATTCATCGGGATCGTCGTCTTCTTCTAATTCCAGCACCAACTCCAGTTCCAGTTTCGGCTTTAACGGGCCGACTTTTGGCGGAGGGCCGATCCTCGGGGTTGCCAGCACGAACAGCAAGGGCAAACCCATCCGCGTGTTCAACGGAAAGACCCATTACAAAGACTGGCTCTTCATTTACATGCCGCTGGCCGACCGCGGCGGTCTGCTGACCGGGCCTCTGCAACTAGGTTTTACCCCGGGGAACCTTGGCGGAGTCGCTCCCGGGATGTCTGGCGGACTACAGGGGCTGGGAGCAGCGCCGAACGCTAGTCAACCTCAAGCTCAAGGGTCCTCGATGCAACCTCAGCCGAGCCCCGCGCCAACGCCACCGCAACAGTAAGTTACACATTCCCAGCAATATCGCCGCAATAGAAAAGCCCCGCATCGAACGCGGGGCATGAACTGAAGCCGGAAATCCTGAAGCGCCGAACAACACTGAAGCTTAGGGCATTTCGCGTGATGATGTAGAGTTCTCACCCTCAGCGGCTAAAGCCGGAACCCGCTGTATCCACGGCGGCGCGGCTGAAGCCGTGCCCTACCCGTTCCTGCCTTCCCCATACAGTAACTCCGGAAATGCTCTAGCTAGACGTTAAACGAGGAGCCGCAGCCGCAGGTGCTCTTCACGTTCGGGTTGTCGAACTTGAATCCCGCGCCTTCCAGGGTTTCGATGTAATCCACATGCGCACCGCCAAGATACATCAGCGAAGTGGCGTCCACGTAAACCTTCAAACCGTCAAAGTCGAAGACCTTGTCCATCATGCCGGCGCCATTCTCGAAGGCCATGGAGTATTGAAAGCCGGAGCAACCGCCGCCGACTACGGACAACCGCAATCCGGCTGGGACCGGTGTCTGCGAGGCCATGATCTCTTTGACCTTGGCAATCGCGGCGGGGGTCAGAACTGGTTTGGTTGGGGGCTGAACATTAGTCTGTACTTCGGGTGAGGAGGTGGTCGCCATCGGTTTGATCTCCTTGCAATGCTCATTATAACAAAGGCTGAAATCGGCTCCGGCAACGGCTTATAGGCGCCAGTACTTCTTTCCGAACCTGAACTTTAGATGCTTCGGGCAGGGAAGAAGTCGCAGCCCACTCTTGCCAACGGGTCTATAATCATTCGCAGTAGGGGCCCGTACCCGAACGCCAGCGGAGGCAGAGCAGTTTTCGCTGGGACTTACGATGGCAACTTCGGGTATTGGCTCGATCTCAAGCGCCGAGGTAACATATGACTCCCTTATGTTCGGGCTGCTAATCGCGTGGGGAATTCTCACCGGGATTCTCATAATCCTTCTGATTTACAAAAGTACCCTCACCATGCACGAAAACGATTCCATCGACCTCCATGAAACCGAATCCCAGATGCATAAGGATCAAACGGAAGTTCTGAACAAGATGAGAAAGATCACGCCGATCGTCAAGGTGCTCGGCGCTTTGTCGGGGATCATGATCCTGGCGATCGCGGGATTGTTCATCTTTCAGGGACTGGCCAACACCAGCACGCTGCAGTAACCGGGCAAGCCGCGGATTCCTGGCAACCGTCGCCCATCCCGTCTCGGCGAGAGCTTGCAAGCGCGGCGGCGGAGTTTCGCTGCGCGCTTCGCGAGTCTGTTTCCTGTGGGACATAAACGCTGCGGTTGCAATTCTTACTTTTTTGCCGACTGAAAATCCTTGACCACAATTATGACCGCACAACACTCCATTGCGATTGTCGGAGGAGGTCCAGCGGGCGCTTTGGCGGGTGCGCTTCTCGGCGGGGAAGGCAGGGAGTGCTTCTCTTCGACGAAAAGCTAGCCTGGGAAAAACCCTGCGGCGGCGGACTCACGCACAAAGCTCTTGCGGCAATATTCGTTTTTGGCGGATGCGGGAAGCGCAAGCAATCCGGTTGAACACTGCGATTGATCAGCCCCTCGGGGCAGCGGGTGCGTCTTCACATGCAGTACCCGGTCGCGATTTTTTCGCGCCTGGCGCTGAATGGATTGTTGCTGGAACGAGCCCGGCGCGCCGGCACTGGCACTGGCATTGACGCGCGCGTCGATATACATCAAGAGCGCGTCACGCGGATCGCGCGGAACCGCGGGAGGCTGGCAACTGCTCACGCCCCAGAGTGAATACCAGGCGTCCGACCTGATACTGGCGGCGGGCGCGCGCAACCCGTTCCGCTCCCAGTTTCTCTCGCCGATTTCCCCCGACGACCTGATGGTTACGGCCGGCTATTTCATTCCCGGCCGCAGTTCGCTGATGCAGATTCAATTTCTGCAAGGAATCACCGGCTACATCTGGGTGTTCCCTCGCGCCGGATCATGTTTCTGCCGGAATCGCGGGCAAGATGGGTGAAACCTCGACCGCCGAGTTGCGCCGCATACTGGAACATTGGCTCGAAGAACAGTGGGTCGAAGAAAACGGATTCCAGTCGCGACGACGCCCGCTTCTACTCGCATATTCTTCCCTCCTTTCGCGCCCAGACTTTTGACGCGCTCGAAGTCTGCGGAGAAGGTTGGGCGATGATCGGCGACAGTGCGGGCCTGGTCGATCCGATTACCGGAGAGGGTCTCTACTACGCGCTTCGCTCCGCCGAATTGTGCGCCAGCGCGTGGTTGGCCGGACGGCCGGACGACTACCGGACCCGGCTGGAAGAAGAGGTGCTTTCCGAGTTGAAGCTGGCGGCGCGCGCTCTCCCAGCGTTTCTACAGCGGACAGATTTTCGGCGACAGTGTTCTGGAGCGGATGGTTTCTCTTGCTTTACAAAGCGCGAATATTCGGCGATCTGATGAGCGACCTTTTTGCCGGGATCCAAAGCTACCGCGATTTGCGCTCGCGGCTGTGCCGGATCCTGCCCTCGGTGATGGCCGAGGGGTTGGCCGGAAGCCTGCGCCAGCCCTGGAATACCAATAACAGCAATATCGGTGGCAGCAACAGCGGCAGATCGTGTTTCGCCACTGACCCGGTTGCGAGAATAGAACTGTGGCCAGGGGCGAGGCCGCGTGATTCGTCAGACAGCTTGGAGGCGACGGGCGCTTCGACCGGCCGGCCGCCGGGACGCCCGGCTCTCCACGAACAAGCTGGAAGCAAGAAGCGAAAAAATAGGCCTGCTGGGCGAGCCAGCATACTTGCCAACACGCCAAATTTCTTTGCCGTCCGAACTTACGCTTGTGATGGTTTGGCTAATTTGGATCGGAGGAACATCGCCCCGAAACATGTGAGCCCGGCTCCGAGGAGGTAGAATACAGCAGAGCCACCCTCTGGCACCTTCACGCAGTCCTGCTTAACCCGAACAGCAGCAATAGAAGGCGTCGTGCAGTTCTGCCTAACCCGCTCAGCAGCAACCGCCGCAGGAGCCAGACAAGCAATGGCGACCAGCGTCAGCAACCACATTCCACTTCGATTCTTCATGGAGTACTCCCTTTAGATTCAGTAATTTGCTAACCACGCTAGGAGGGGGAGTATCTGAGGGAGGAACATTCCAAGCGATTCTTTTTGAATCTGTCATATTGAATCGCATCCGTAACCGGCTGTCAAGATGATACTTTTTGCGACAGTTGCAGGAAAATGCGACCCCCACGTCTATCTTGTTGTGGCACAATTTCCCAAGTGGTCTTATAGCTCACTGGGGCAGATCCAGTTATAGTGATAAGTGATAGACGACAAACGCTGAAAATTGACGCTGGAATTCATGAGAATCGATCCATTCCGGTTCTTGCTGGCGCTAGGTGCCCTGCTTTGCGTCGGTCTCGCCTGCTGTCATTCAGCACGGCCGCACAGCGTTACGCTCACGTGGGAAGCACCTCCGGCCGTCCCGGGGATTTCGATCGTCGGCTACAACCTGTATCGCAGCACGACTTCCGAAGGGCCATTCGTAAAGCTCGCTTCACGAGTTCAACGACCACCGTATGAAGATCGCCTGGTGACGAGTGGCCGCACTTACTATTACGTTGTAACTGCGCTGGATCAAGCGGGCCGCGAGAGCAGGTTCTCCAGCGAAGTACGCGCCATAATTCCCTGACCGCGCGATGAGTCAACGATGGAGGAATGGGCTTCTCGCTAGCCTGCCCTGACAGCCCGTGGTAAAAGTCCGGCGCAACAGACCAGCGCCTAAAGGCGTATTCATAACACGGCACTTACGGCACGCCTGAAGGCGTGCCCTGATACAAAGCAGACTTTCACCACAGGCTGCTGAGCGAAGCGAAGGGTACGGCCGGACGGGGGCGCCCGGTTCTCCATCGGCAAGCGTGGATCGGCAGCAGCTTACGAACTCGGAATGATCGCCTGAGCTTGATTCGAGTAGCCGCTCTCATCCGAGTCGCCATCCACGGCCGTCGTCACATAGTAGTAAGTATGGCCGGAGACGACCGTGCTGTCGGTAAATGCGGTTGTGGCATTCAGCGAAGTGTTGAGCTTCGTGGAGTACGGACCACCGGAGACTGTGCCGCGATAGATGTTATAGCCGACTGCGTTCGTCGAAGAGTCCCATGTAAGGTCCACAGAGTGCTGCGTGGCGGCCGTTCCCGTGCCCGTCAGCGATTGCACGGCGGGCGAGTTCGAGGCGTTGCTCGCGAACGACAAAGATGCCGAAGCGGCCCCGCTCGCCCCCGGCGTGAAAGTAACGGTGAAAGTGGCGGATTGACCGGCGGAAATTGTTACCGGCAGCGTAATTCCGGAGAGCGCGAACTCACTGCTGTTAGTACCTGTCATGCCCGCCGATGAAACTGTGACCGACGCGCCGCTGGCGGTCAGCTTGCCGTTGAGTGCTGAATTCGATCCCACCGTCACATTGCCAAAGCCGAGACTGGTTGGAGATACCGCCAATGTTCCCGCAGCCGTTCCGGTACCGGAGAGCGCGATCTTGAGCGGTGAGTTGGATGCGTTCGATACTACCGAGAGGCTCCCGCTGGCTGCCCCGGCGCTGGCCGGCTTAAAGGTCGCGGTAAACGTCACGCTGTGGCTTGGCGCAAGAGTGAGCGACAATGTCAATCCGCTGATCGAGAACGCCGCCCCGGTCAAATTCGCTGCCGAGATGGTGACCGACGATCCGCCAGTGTTGGTCAGCGTTTCAGACAAATTCTTGCTGTTGCCGGTCTGAACGCTGCCAAAGGCAAGGGGCGTGAGGCTTGCGGAAAGCGTTCCCGGCGTCACGCCCGTTCCAGAAAGTGGAATGCTCAAGCTGGGGTTCGAGCCGTTCGATGTGATGCTCACATTGCCGCTGGCAGCGCCGCTCGCGGTAGGGAGAAAAGTACCGTGAACGACGTGTACTGGCCAGCCGTTAAAGTCAAAGGCAAAGACAGTCCGCTCAAACTGAATCCGGCGCCGCTTGCTGCCGCCTGTGAGATCGTGACCGTGGCTCCGCCCGTGTTAGTCAAAGTTTCGGACAGACTGCTGTTGCTGCCCACCGTGACACTTCCGAAGGCCAGGCTGGAAGGGCTAGGGGAGAGTATTCCAGAAGCGGCAACTCCCGTGCCAGAGAACTGGACCACAACGTTGCTGTTCACCTGGTCTGCGCTGGTCGCGAAGGTGACGCTGCCGCTGAAATTTCCGATTCCAGTGGGCGCGAACGTGATGGTGACCGAAGACGACGCTCCGGCGTGGATCGTGAGCGGCAGGGCAAGGTTGCTCATGGTAAATCCCGCGCCGCTCATGGTCGCTTGCGTGATGCTGAGATCGGTTTGACCGCTGTTCGCAAGACCCACGGTGCTGGTCAGGATGGATCCAACCGAGACGTTTCCAAAGGCCACTGACGAGGGACTCGGTGAAAGTTTTCCCGGCGTGACGGCGGTGGCTGTGGCGGACAGCGAAGCAAGTGGCTGCGCATTCGACCCGTCGAAGGAAATTGTGGTGGTGGGATCGCCAGCCGCGACAGGTTGATACGTAACGCTGAACGGAACGCTTTGTCCCGCCGCCAACACCATCGGCAGGGTGATGCCAATGACTTGGAAGCCGGAGCCCAATCCTTGAATCGAGCTGATGGTGACCGCGGACGAGGTGTTGTTCGTCAGTGTGTCGGGCAGCGTCTTGCTGCTGCCGATGGCCACCGCTCCGAAATTCAGGGTGGTACTGGTGACCCCAATACTGCCGCCGCCATTCGAACCTCCGGCGAGGCTCTGGCACGCGGTGAGCACCAACAGGCCGCTGGCAATGACCAGACACGCGGCTAGGTGACGATGCAACCGATGATCGTTCAACGCGACCTCTATTTACCGTCTCCGCATTCGACGGCGGGGGATTTTGGGTCTCCGGAGCTCTAAAATCTCAGCTTCGGCAAGACCAGTGTCGCTCTGGACCGCCGCCAGCCATAGATTTCGAAAGGCCCAGATGGGCGCGGCATCTGGCCGATTTGCTCCTGGCCGAATCTCCTTCTCAGAGATGAACTGAGGTGCGGAAGGAAGAACCGGCCATTCTTGCCTCTAAACTGTTGCCAACAATATACAGGGGAAAGTCAACGCACAGATGGGAGGTACCCAAGGTCACATAAATAGTTTGGGCAATGTGCAGGACATTGCATTTCCTCGGCATTCTCATCATTGTCGCCGACGTGGCTGCGAACCGCTGTTCCTGGACAACCCCTTCGCCTTCTTTCTGTTTAAGCGAGTGCTTTCCGGTCGTGGTGGGTTTACCATAAAAATACTTGGAGTGCCGGATGGCACGGTGCGTGCATCTAAATACAGGTGTCTCGACGTACCGGAACGGGAGATCAACAACTATGAAGTTTTGCTTGGCGGTTACGGTAGTAATCGTGGGTATTGGCGTGAGCGGACTGGCGCAGCAAAAAGAGTCATTCAAGGTCAAGCATTCAACCCATGAAAAGACGGCGAAGAGTACTGCGCCCATCGCCAAGACGGCGAACTCGAAAACGTCTTCCGCCGCCAATGCCAACGCCAGAGAATTGCAAGCCCTGGAGCGTCAGACCTTCAAGGCCTCCGCGCCCACTCGATCTGCTGGAAACCGGACGGCACCCGCGCTGAAGCCTGTAAAAGACAAGTCCAATCCGCCCATCAACTTTGGCGGAAAGGGCGGATCCAAACCTACAGGCTCGGCCAAACAAAGCTCGAACCCCTACGCGGGACGGCTGAAACAAAAACACGCTCGGCAATAGTTCTCATCGGTATCGGAGACCGCTGCACCCGAAATTCAGCGCGCGATGGATAACCGGTCCGGTTATCGATCCTCTGGTTATCGATTCGCTTATTGATCCGATGCCCGATTCGGGGCCGGGACGGACTGCGCAGCCGCTCTTACCCTGGGCTCTTGCAGCGAATACTTCAGCAGGCAATACAAGGCCCGCACGCCGTCTTTCCATCCGATCTTCTTGCCTTCCTCGTAGGTGCGTCCCCAGTAACTGATTCCCACCTCATAAATGCGCAGGTTGCGCCGCGCCACTTTCACCGTGATCTCGGGCTCGAATCCGAAACGATTCTCCTCGATCGGGATCGCCTGAATCACTTCGCGCCGGAAGACCTTGTAGCAGGTCTCCATGTCGGAAAGATTGATGTTGGTGAGGCAATTGGAAAGCAGAGTGAGGAGTCCGGTTGCCGACCGAATGCCAGAAGTACAACACGCGATGCGGCGCGCTCGCCCAGGAAGCGCGAGCCAAATACCACGTCCGCTTTGCCCTGGATCAAGGGCTCGATCATCAGCGGATATTCCGCCGGATCGTATTCCAGATCGGCGTCCTGAATAATGACGAAGTCGCCCGTGGCCTCCTGAATGCCGCGGCGCAGCGCCGCTCCCTTGCCCATGTTGTGCGGCTGAAGCACGACACGAATCTGCGGATACTCAGACTGCAGCGCAGCCAGAATCTCGCGCGATCCATCCCGCGAGCCGTCGTCCACCGCAGATCAACTCGATCTCCAACGGAACCGCGAGGACTTTCAGCACCACCTCCCGGAGCGTGGCGCGTTCGTTATATACCGGCATCACAACAGAAAGTTTCATACATCGAGATCGTAACAACGCGCACTCTCCAAGCACAACTGATCGTCACAGCGCCAAACCACGGCCAGAGCTATACTCACCTGTCGCGCGGGAATCTGGATTGCCCGCCCGGCCCGGATCGCCGAAGCAACGAAGCGATGAAGACATCCCGCAATCTCAAGTTCCTCGCGGCCGCGCTGGCCTTCGTCGTCGCCCTCGGCACGGCTGGCTTTCACTACATTGAAGGATGGCCCTGGTTCGATGGTTTCTACATGGTCGTCACTACCTTGACCACCATCGGATATCAGGAAATCCATCCCCTGTCACATGCCGGACGCGTGTTTAACGTCATCATCATCTTGGGTGGGGTCTCGCTGGTGTTTCTGGCCGTCGGAAGCCTCACCCAGGCTTTGCTAGAATTCGAACTGCAGAACTTTTTTGGAAGGCGCCGTATGGAGCGCGACATAGGCCGTCTCACCGATCACTACATCATCTGCGGCGCCGGACGCGTCGGCCGCAGTGCCGCCCGCGAACTGGCGCGCCGTCCCGCGCAGTTCGTGATCGTCGAAAACAACGAGGCCAAGTCGCAGAAATTCGCCAGCGAAAACTGGCTCATGCTGATCGGCGACGCCACGCAGGAGCAGACCCTGCGCGAAGCGCGGATCGAACATGCGCGCGGCCTGGTCGCCGCCACCACCACCGACGCCACCAACCTTTATATAGTGCTCACCGCGCGCAGTCTGAATCCCGGCCTCCGCATCATCGCCCGCGCCAGCGAAGAGAAGGCGGAGAAGCACCTGCGCAGCGCGGGCGCAGATTCCGTCGTTTCTCCCTACGTTTTTGCCGGACAGCGGATTGCGCATTCCTTCCTCAGTCCGCATGTGGTCAGTTTTCTCGATACCGCCACGACGCATCTCGGCATGGACCTCGAGATCGGCGAAATTCCCATCACGCCGCGCAGTCCGTTTGCCGGCCAGACCATCGAGAACTCGCACATCCGCCAGAAACACGGCGTCATCATCCTCGCCATCAAGCGCGAGGCGGGCATGCGCTTCAATCCCGCTCCCGACGACCGCATGGAAACCGGCGATTTTCTCATCGCCATGGGCGAGCCCCACCAACTGCGCGAACTCGAACAGACGGCTGGGGCGCAAGCATGAAGCGATGGAGCAACATTGTTGCGATTGGCGGATTCTTGATCGTCTTAGCGTTTGTTGCTGAGCGTTTATTGCAGGTGCGAGCGTTGTGGCCTTACTTGCACGATTTGGGACACGATCCCGGTCTAATGTATATCGGGCTGTTGATTCTTGTGATCTCTGCCTTAGTCCTTGCGCTATTCGCGATCCCCTGGGGCGTATATTTACTTTGGAAGGGAACTAGGCGGAAGCCTCCGGAAAACAGGCTTATTGAACCACCGTATACAATTACAGTGCGCGGGCGGCATGTCTTCGAAGTTGCCGTACTTTCAGTTGTCATGGGAGGAGCGGCTGAGTGGATTTCGAATACGCACACGCCGGGTTGGCTAGTCCTTGGTACGCTGGTTTATTTTGCACAGAAGTACGATTTCGATTTTAGTTATTGGATGTTATTGATACCTCCTGTTGTAGATGGGGCAATATGCTTTGCGATCCTCTGTGGAGGATGTGTGCTCTGGATGCGGTCTCGGCAGGAGCGCTCCCGATGAAAATTGTCAGCGCGGCGGAAATGCGCGAGATTGACCGCTCCACTTCGGAGCGCTTCGGAGTCCCTTCCCTCATCTTGATGGAAAACGCCGGCTCGGCCGTCGCCCGCTTCATCTTCTCCGATTACGCGCAAGCCGAACGCGTCGGCATTCTCTGCGGCAAGGGCAATAACGGCGGCGATGGATTCGTCGTCGCCCGCAAGCTGGTCGAAGCGGGCCGCGCCGTCCGCGTTCTGCTGCTATGCGATCCCGCCGAGCTTCGCGGAGATGCGGCGGCAATGTTTCAGAGCATGATGCAGAAGCTCCAGCTCATGAACATTGCGCCTCTGATTGTGCGCGAAGCGAGCGCGCTCGATTCCTCCGATGCGGCGGAGATTTTCGCTGCCGATGTACTCGTGGACGCAATTCTCGGCACAGGTTTTCGTCCGCCGGGCAGTCCACTCTATGCGGCGGCGATTGCGAAGATGAACGCGGCTGCGGCTCCAATTGTTGCGGTTGACATTCCCTCGGGTGCCGATGCCGACGCCATGCGGCCCATCGTTGACCTAACGAATCAAGCCCGCGCCGATGCCATCGTGACTTTCACCGCGCCGCGTCCCGCGCACGTTTTTGCGGCGCTCACCAGCGGCCCCACTGTGATTGCGCCCATCGGTTCGCCGCCCGAAGCCATCGTTTCGCAGATCGGACTTCATCTCAGCACGCCCAATGATTTCGCTCCGCTGCTCGCGCCCCGAGCGCGTGACGCCAATAAGGGCAAGTATGGACATGTGCTGGTGATCGGCGGGTCGCTCGGCAAAGCGGGAGCGGCCGCGATGGCGGGATTCGCCGCGCTCCGGGCGGGCGCGGGTCTTACGACCGTAGCCACGCCAAAATCCGTGCTCCCGACCATTGCCGCCTTTCATCCCGAACTGATGACCGAGCCGCTGGCGGAAACCGGGCAGGGCACGATCTCATTGCAAGCGGTCGGGCTCGGCCTTGATGCGCTGCTCGAACGTAAGACGATTGCCATAGGCCCCGGCATCTCGCGTAACTCCGAGACCGCCGAATTCGTGCGCACCATCGTAACTCGCAATGACAATGACAAAGATAAGTCGCTGGTCGTGGATGCGGACGCTCTGAACTCCTTCGAAGGAGCAGCCGACAAGCTGAACGGACGCGGACGGACTGTGGTCATCACTCCGCACCCGGGAGAAATGTCGCGCTTGACCGGCTTGAGCATTGCGGAAATTCAGGCGAACCGTATAGAAGTCGCGCGCAACTTCGCCCGCGAACATGAATTGATGGTTGTGCTCAAAGGACATCGCACTTTAATAGCAGCGCCCGATGGCGCCGTCTGGGTGAATCCCACCGGCAATCCGGGAATGGCCACCGCAGGCACGGGAGACATCCTCACCGGAATGATCGCTGGAATGATCGCGCAACATTCCGAGCACGCGCTCCAAGCGACCGCGCTCGCCGTCTATCTGCACGGACTGGCGGGAGACCTAGCCGCCGCCTCCGTCGGCGAGAATTCTCTGGTGGCAACCGACCTGGTGCGCTTTCTCCCCGCAGCATTCGCCGAGACGCTGAATCGAAAATCCGGAGAGATCCGCCTTCACGCGTAATTCGTGGTGCCAGTGCGATTCGTATCAGGGCATGCCTTCAGGCATGCCACAAATACTGCGTTGTGAAAGCGCCTTCAGGCGCTGAGGGCGGGGACCGGCGTTCCACCAGCTACTATCGCTGCTCAGTCCCTAAAGGGGCATCCGATTTCGAAAACCATATGGCATCGCTAAAGCGATGCCCTGATACGAACCATTCCCCGATACGGATAAGTCTTACCGCGGAATGTAACTGTCGAGCAGCGGAAGGAGCTGTGACCCAAGCTGCATCAGGCGCGCCTGGGCGGCATCGCGAGACTCGCCGTTGAGCATCGGAGTCATCAAGCGCACCAGCCCGCCGTCGCTGCGATTCATGCGGATCGAATCGGACACCAGATAGTACTTGGCCCAATACTCGCTCGCCACCGCGCGGCCATGCGCCTGAAACCAGTACAACACCAGTTGCCGCTCCCCCAATTTTGAAACCACGTAGCGGTTGACGGGGAACGATAAGCCGCCGGGGCGCGCAATCCAAACCACTTCGCGCGAAGTCGGGACCCATCCTGCGCCCGGCAGGCAGTGGTTCGGCGAATGGATCGTGTCGCCGGTCTTTTGCGACGGAAAATATGCGATGTAGAGATTGATCCATGGTTGTGGATAGGGTTCTGTCTGGCCCGTGTTTTCGTAATCGCGCACGAGAAAGTCGCCCGGCCCGAGGATGTCAAGAGTTTGCCGGTCGAGAATGCTGTCGGTCCCCGTCCAGCCGTCAATCTGCAAGGGCAGGGAACTCAGCGGCGCTCGCGGCGGAAAAACCTCGCTGCGCGAATGGACCTGCAGCAACAGCGCCGTCGCCAGCATGAGCGCAGCCGCAATCCAGAAGCGAATCGAGCGGGCCTTCATGCGGACTTCACCTCCGCGCCGCTCTTCGATGATAGGCAGATGCGCGAGATCGTGCGGTGCAACGCCCACAGCATGATTAGCGAGAACACGAAGATCAGCCATCCCGAAAAAGCATGAAAAAATCCTTCCGCTTTGTCCGGGTCCCAATACTGCACCAGCAGTCCAGTGCCAAAAATACGGAAACTATTGGCCACCACCGCAATCGGCACGGCGGAGAGCGCCAGCACCACGCGCACCCACTTCCGCGTCTCCATCAGATAACCATAGATGATGGCCAGCGTGACCAGGGTGAGCAGGGAGCGGATGCCACTGCACGCTTCCGCCACATCCAGCGGCATCAATGCAAGCACGATCACATTGCCCTGCCGCAGCACGGGAACTCCGACGAGTTCCAGCAGTTGAGTGGCCAGCTTCGAGGCCAGCAACTGAAGCGGGAAGGTGAGGTGCTGCAGAATCAGGGTCGGGATCGGGACCATTAGAATCAGGAAAGCCCAGGGAAACAGCACGGCACGAAAATACGTCCAGCCCTGCAACAAAATAATCAGGCCGGCGAGCAGGATGAGCAGCGAGGTTCGCGAGAAAAACAATTCCGCGCCCCAAACTCCCAGAACCAGCATCAGCAGGCCCAACACAACTAGCGGAAGACCGGACCACGAGGGGAACGATGGAATGGCGCTCAGTTTTTTGCGGTCCTGCCAGAGTACAAACAACGCAAAGAGAGGGACGAAGATCCCGTGCTCAAAATTCGGATCGCGGTTGGGCCCGACCCACTGCAGAAAAAGGCGGGCGAGAATCGAACCGTAAAGCCAGACGATCAGGACGAGCAGCGCCGTTGCCTGCCAACGGGGCAAGCTGGACGACAAGCGACCCTCGTTCGCCGGGAGGGGCGGAACTGCCTCTGCTGAGTCACCCATAGGCGCGCTTGCCTCTGAGAATATGCGAAAGTTGCTCTCCGATGCAAAGTAAAACCCTGAACTCAGGTTGTAAAGTTTCAAAGAGTATAAAAGAATCACGGTTTCGGCGAGTCGCAGCGACTAAACCTTGAAACCTCTGCCCCTTCACAAGACTTTATCTGTGATAGCCTAAACTTGACCTTGCACACCACGCTGGCGGATGGGGTTGCTACTGTCAGGCCGTAACAGGGTTTTTGAGCGAATGGCTGAAGGGCGAACAAACGGCGCAAAGTTGTGCAAACGCCTGTTTGCAACAGTAATCTTGCATATTGATTGTTTGGAGCCCAGAATGGGTCCAGTCTCGCCTATGGCTGGGCGGGAACCTACTTGCAAGGCTTAAGGTACATGCCGTTTGACTTCGCCGCAAAAAACTATGAAGCGTTCTCTTCGGGATGCTCTAGCTGAGTCCCACACAGCAGCCGTCGCTATTGCAGTACTCCTCGTCTGGTCGCTCGACGGGGCATTCCGAGCTTTGTGGGACCCGGCTTTCCGTGCTGTCAGTTTCTTGTTCACTGCCATAGCGATATTCGATATTCCGTACTTCTCTCCAACCCTTACCATTGCGGACTGGTTCACGTTGACCACCACACTTTTCTATCTTTACAGTGCCATCATCAGTTTTTCGGCAGCATGGCTTCTGTCACGGTGGGTGTACGGCGTAGGGCCGCTCCGCAGCTTAATGAGTTACCGCAGCAAACTAACCGGGAGGCACGATGCTTAAGCGATTAAAGAGGGTGCTGGTAACGAGTTTCGTAGGTGCGGTCGCTCTCGGCTGGGTGTTCGCACAAGGTGTTCTGCATTTTGCGTACGCATTCAGTGCACCACTTGCGGAGTGGGTAAGGCGACGAGAATATCAAAGGTTCACGAATTGCACCACCACAACCACACCAATAGGCCTCTCCTTTCATGATGCACTGCTCGAATTGGTGAGGTCCCTTTCGCTGCTGCTATTTGGATATTTCTTGCTGCGCTGGTTGTATTTCAAGCCATTGGAGCAGGAAACAACGGAGTCGGGTACAGAACAACGCACGCAGTCCTGAGGCAAGTTCAGAAGCCTTTTTGACAGTTGTCGAAAAATCGCCATACACTCAAAATCCCTTGATCTGATACCGGTCTGTGTCCGATATGTGGAGCCTTGCCAACCCTGTCCGCAAGGTTGAATTCGAACTATTACACTTTATCCCCATGCCGAGTGGGAAGTAGTGCCCACAAACTACCTTTGATGTGGGCAAAAATTTTCCCATTTATCCGCAATGTGGTAACGTAGAAGGCGCGGCGCCATACCGGCATAGATCGCAAGTCGTTGAAGTATAAGAGTATATTGTTTCAACGGCGGGCCAGCATTTCGTTCGGATTGGCAGCGCGTGTGCTCTAGACTGTATAAGCCTTTGTCCAAGGCATCCCCCTACAGTCTTGGCCGCTACAGAGTGACACAAAATCGTATGGGTGTGGAGAGAAGCGAAATTCTGGCAACTGCTGGAGCGGCACAGAGCGGCGGCGCTCGTGTCTGGCTCGAAAGCGTCAGTGCGGGCATGCGTACCGTTGAAGCCGTGATCCGCGAGTTGTCGCAGAATGACGTTCCCGTGCTGGTGGTGGCCGAGCACGGTTCTGGCAAGGCAGCGGCGGCGGCGCGCATTCATGCTCTTTCCATCCGCGCTGCGGAGCCCTTTCAGGTTTATCAGGGTCGAGACACCAGCGAAGAAATACTGGCCGCTGGCGTCGGTCAGGGCGGGACCGTCTATCTTCAAGATGTGGGAGACCTCACGGCGTCGGCCCAGAAAGAACTGGCCCGCCAGATCGCTTTGAATGGCAGTAGCAATGATAATGGCGATGAACGGCGCCGCGTGCCTCGCTTCATCTGCGGAACTTCGTGCGAGTTGGAATCCGAGGTCAAGGCCGGCAAGTTCCGCGAAGACCTTTATTATGGGATCAGCGGGGTTTGTTTGCGGCTGCCGCCTTTGCGCCAGCGGAAGGAAGATATTCCATTTCTGCGCGACTGGTTTCTCTCCACCGCCGCCCGCGATTTTTCCCGGGCCGTGCCCACGCTCAGTCCCGAGACGCAAAACTTTTTCATGGAATACAACTGGCCGGGAAACATTCGCGAGCTGAAAGACGCGGCCCGCACCATTGTCGCGCTCGGCGATGAAACGCTGGCCATGGGAGGATTGCGCTCCTTGCTGCGCCGCGCCGATCACGGCGGCAACGGCGAGAAAATCTCGCTCAAGGATGCGGCGCGCGCCGCCTCCCGCGAAGCGGAGCGGGAACTCATCCTGCACGTTCTGGCGCGCACTCGCTGGAACCGCCGCCGCGCCGCACAGGAGTTGCAGATCAGCTACAAAGCGCTGCTCTACAAATTGAAGCAGATTGGATACGAAGAGTACGGAACTTGAAATCTGCAAGTGAAAGGAATCGAAATGAAATCGAAATGGAAAGCGGCGGTCGCGGCACTCATTCTGACCGGCAGCATTGCCTGGGCGCAGGATACGCCCGCCCCGCCCGCGGCCAGTCCCGCTTCCGACAAGGCCGTTTCCGACAAGACAATGAATACGCCTCCCGCCAGTCAAGCCGGACCCGAGTATGTCATCGGTCCCGACGATGTGCTCCACATCGCAGTGTGGAGAGAAGCCGACCTTACCGCGACTTTGCCGGTGCGTCCCGATGGCAAGATTTCTCTTCCCCTGCTCAACGATGTCCAAGCCTCAGGACTGACGCCCCAGCAGTTGAGCGCATCTCTGACGGAGAAGCTGAAAAAATATATCGCCGACCCGCGTGTCACCGTGGTCGTGACTGCGATCAACAGCAAGCGGATTTACATCAACGGCGAGGTGTTGCACCCCGGGCCCCTGCCGATGCTGGCGAACATGACCGTACTACAAGCGTTGTCCACCGCCGGATTGAACCAGTTTGCCAACACGAAACGTATTTACGTCCTACGCACCGAGAACGGCAAGCAACAAAAACTGCCGGTGAACTATAAAAAGCTAGTCAAGGGTGAACAGATCGAACAGAACTATCTATTGCGGCCGGGGGATACAATTGTTGTCCCGTAACCCATATCCGGACTGCTTCGGGATGCACAGGTGAAGAGCATGTCAACAATGCGAACAATCTGCTTGGCGCTGCTGATTCCCGCCGTGGGCCTTTACGCGGCCGCCCAGCAGAGTTCCTCGTCGCAGCCAGACACCACTCCGGCGCCGGCCTTCGACCAGGCCGCGCCGATCCTGAACCCGGAGAACCCGCCGGTAAGTGGTCTGGACGAGCCCTCTCTCGAACTGCGTACGGTCACCCGCAGCTTCGTCTCGCCAGCCCTGCAGGTGAGCGAATCGGTGGACACAAACGGGGGCAACCAACTTGGCCAGACCGGCTTGGGCTCCGTCTCCCACGTTCTCGGAGCTCTCGATCTCCAGCAATTCTGGTCAAAAAGCGACCTCTTTCTCGAATACCTCGGCGGCGGAGCGTTCTATGCCAGTCCTTATGACGCGAAGCAATTACAAGCCGTAGGCCTGGAGGCTGTGACGCGCTGGCGAACTGGCCAGGCGACACTGCGCGACTCCTTCAGCTACCTCCCCGACGGCTCCTTCCAAATAGGCTATGGTGGTGTCCCCGGGTTCGGTCTTGCCAAAGGCGGCTTCGGCATGCCGGGTGGTGCTTTGCCCGGCAGCCAGGCGATCAACGGTGGTACGCTCGGTTCGGTCGGAAACATTCCCCGGCTCGCGAACACGGCGATCCTGGATGCGGTTCAGGCTCTCAACCCCGTCTCCGCGATCACCGTGGCGGGCGGATTTAGCAACGCTCATTTCTACGATTCCGCGAATTGCTCGATCCCAACAAATATTTGCCTGATCAACAGCGACGAGCTCACCATTGAGGGCGGATACTCCCATCTTGTTTCCCGTCACGATCAGTTCGGCGTGGTCTACGCTTTTCAGTTGTTTCAATTTCCGCAAGATACCGGCGGCCAGTTTTATAACGACATCGTCAATCTGCGTTGGAAGTATAGCCTCAGCGGCAGGATGAGCTTGATTGCCGGCGCCGGTCCGGAGTACATCATCTTCGAAGAGCGTAGCCACCTTGATCGTTGGTCGCTGAGTGCGCGGGTCGTACTGAATTACAAGTTCGCTCATTCGTCGATGAGTGCGAGCTACGAAAAATTCACTTCGGCAGGATCGGGCTTCTTCACCGGCGCCAATACCCAGGTCGCGCGACTTTTGTATGACCGCCCAATAGGACGCACATGGGAATTCTATGGCAATCTGGCCTATTCCAATAACAAGGAAGTCATGGCTGCGGGGAATTTTGGGGCGGCGGGCGCCTCCAGCTACAACGCAGGCTCCGCCGGAGGCGTATTGCGTAAACACCTGGGGCGTACCTACGACTTTTTTGTCTCGTATCGCTTCAGCGAAATGGCCTTTGACGGAACGGTTTGCCTGACTGCCAGTACCTGCGGCAGAACTGCTCAGCGGCAAATCGGCACCATTGGGATGGAATGGCACCCCACGCCGACGCGTATCGAATAATTTTTTGGCCGCCTCGTGCGGCCGGATTGGTGAACTGTATGAGTGAAAATCGCGAACTGACGATGGACGATTATCTGGCGATGCTGCGGCGGCGCCTTAAAGTCATTTTGATTCCGGCCCTGCTTGCCCTGCTGGCGGGCTTTATGGTCTCTTATGTCTTCTCGCCAAAATACACCTCCCAGGCCACGGTGCTGGTGGAAGGCCAGAAGGTGCCCGACAACTACGTCACCCCGGTCATCACGGCCGATTTTACCCAGCGCGTGCAGACCCTCAGCCAGGAAGTCATGAGCCCGAGCCGTCTGCGTCCCATGATTAAAAACCTGGGGCTGGTGGTCGCACCCGAGGACGAGAGCGTACTCATCGCGGGCATCCAACAAGGCTTGGATGTCGAGCCGGTGATCACCTCGATGAGCGCGGCCGCTCAAAAATCTACCAACGTCAAGAAGCAGAAGCCTTCCGCCAACAACGAGCCGGTGCCAGGTTTCACCGTCAACTACACCGACAAAAAGGCAGACCGCGCCCAGAAAATCTGCAACGCCTTGGCACAACTGATCGTGGATGAGAATCTGCGCTCTCGTTCCGAGGTCGCCAAGGGCACCACCGACTTTCTCGGCCGCCAGCTCGAAGACGCCAAGCGTGCCCTGGACGATCAGGATGCCAAGCTGGCCGCCTTCAAAAAACAATACCTCGGTCAGTTGCCCACTGACGTTGACAACAACATGCGCATGCTGATGTCGCTGAATTCGCAACTCGATGCCACCACCCAGACCTTGGGCCGCGCCCAACAGGACAAGGCCTATACCGAAAGCATGCTGGCGCAGCAAATTGCCGCCTGGAAGAGTTCGCAATCCAGTACGAATCCGCAAACTCTTGAACAGGAATTGAGCCAGCTACAGGCGCAATTGCTGCAACTACAGGCGCGCTATACCGACGATCACCCCGACGTGATCAAAACCAAGGCCGATATAGCCGAGGTCGAGAAGAGGCTGAAAGAGATCAACACCGCCGCCGCCAACTCCACCGACAGCAGCGAGAAGGCCAGCGCCTCCGAGCCGCCTGAAATCCGCCAGCTCCGTTTGCAGATTCACCAGTACCAGAGCGTGATCGAACAGGCCGCTACCGACCAGAAACGGCTGCAAAGCCAGATCAACCTTTACCAGAGTCGCACGAACATGAGCCCGGGCGTCGAGGAGCAATATAAACTGCTCACCCGCGACAACGATAACGCCCAGGCCTTCTACAAAGATCTGCTGGCCAAGAGAAGCTCCGCCGGATTGGCCGGCAACATGGAGATCGATCAAGAGGGCGAGCAGATGAACATTGTGGCCCCGGCGGGCCTGCCGGATTCTCCCAGCTTCCCCATCCGTCCACTGTTCGCCGCCGCCGGAATGGCCGCCGGAATGGGGCTCGGCTGTCTCCTCGCCATCATTCTGGAGTTTAGCGATAAGTCCATCCGCACCGAGAAAGACGCTGCCGCCGTCATGGATCTGCCCCTCCTGATTTCCGTGCCCTGGCTGGGTGGGGACGAAGACAACAACGATGCCGCCGTCAACGGCAATGGCAAAGCACGCCGCCGCTTCTGGGGCCGGAGCGATCCCGCCGCCGCAGAAGATCGCGAAAACGTCAAGGTCTAACGCAAGACCTAGTGAAGGACTATGTACAAAGAATTTTTTGGACTCCGCGCCAACCCGTTCAACGTCAATCCGGACCCGCGTTACCTGTTCCTCACGCGGCACACCGAAGAGGCGCTGGCCTGTCTCACCTACGGCATTCAAAGCCGCAAGGGCTTCGTGTTGCTGACCGGCGAGGTCGGCACGGGCAAGACGACTCTGATCAACAAATTGATGGAATGGCTCCGCCTGCAGCAGGTGGCGACCGCTTTCATCTTCAACTCGCGCATGGATGTGCCCCAGCTCCTCGATTTCATGATGACCGATTTCGGTATTCCCTGCGATACCACCTCGAAGAGCCAGATCCTGCAGCGCCTCTACAACTGGCTGCTCGATCGCTATCGCGCCGGCGAAACTGCCGTGCTGATCATCGACGAGGCCCAGAGCCTCTCCGACGAAGCGCTCGAAGAGATCCGCATGCTCACCAATCTCGAGACCTTCACCGAGAAGCTTCTCCAGATCGTCCTGGTCGGGCAGCCGGAACTCGAACAGCGCCTGAAGCAGCCCCAGTTGCGCCAGTTGCGTCAGCGCCTGAGCCTGCGCGCCAAGACCCATCCTCTCAATCTTGAGGAAACCAAGTCCTATATCGCCCAGCGTCTTCGCATCGCGGGCGCGAACGGCGAGCCCATCTTCGATGACGACGCCACCCTCGCCATTTTCCGTTACGCGTTGGGCATTCCGCGCGTCATCAACCTCCTTTGCGAGCACTGCCTGGTCAGCGCCTTCGTTGATCGGAAGAAAACGGTCTCGGCCGATGTCGTCGATTCCGTCGCCCGCGATTTCGATTTGACCGATGGCAACGCCGCCGCAGCCATGACCGCGTCCGCGGCGCCATCCTCCGGAAAGTTTGATCTGGCCGAAGCTTTACGCACCCTGGCGACGCTGGCCGACCGTTTGCGCCAATCCGAACCACGCGACCTCTCCAAGGAAGGGAAACTATGAGCCGCATCCATGACGCCTTAAAACGCGCCGAACAAGAAAGAGCAACCTCCACGGGGACGCACGTCGATCCCATCTTCCATCAACCCGAAGGACAAAACGAAGTACAGCGCGAAGACATGCCTTCGCTACAGCAATCCTCCGGAGCCACTCTGATGCCAACTCTTGCCTCCGGGTTGAATTACGAATCGTTGCTCGCCCGCTGCCCCCAGATTGCGTGGAGTCCGGATGCGCGCACCATGCTCTTCTTCCAGGAAGACGACAGCCGCGCCGGGGCGGAAGAGTTCCGCACCCTGCGCTCTCGCCTCTACCAGATTCGCGAGAAAATGCCGCTGAAACGCCTGCTCGTGACCAGCGCGCTTCCCAAAGAAGGCAAGTCTTTCGTAGCTGCCAACCTCGCCCAAGTCATGGTTCGGCAGCATGGACGCCGCGTTCTTCTGATCGACGCCGATCTGCGCAACCCGGGCTTGCACCGTCATCTTGGAGCCGCCCAGTCGCCCGGCTTGGCCGAATACCTTTTGGGCGAGTGCGACGAGTTCTCCGCCCTGCAACACGGCCCCATGGAAAACCTGTTCTTCCTGCCCGCCGGCCGCGCCGTTCCCAGCGCCCCAGAACTGCTGGCCAACGGCCGTCTGAAACTTCTCCTGCAGCGCGTCGAGCCCTTGTTCGATTGGATCGTTCTCGACTCGTCGCCCGTCATTCCGGTGTCCGATGCCACACTGGTTGCTGGTTCCTGCGACGGCATTCTCATGGTCGTGCGCTCCAACGCGACGCCTTCCGATTTGGCCCGCCGCGCGCGCGAAGAATTTCCCGACAAGCTGCTGCTCGGAGTTGTGCTCAATGGGGCACCCTCCGGAAAGCTTGCGCGTTCGCATTACTACTATGGCGAGGCTGTGAGCAGCCCCGCCTAGCATCGAGATGAATTTGCACCGAGGCCCAGTTGATTCGGCTCTTCAATGTTTATTATCCAATTCGTATTCTGGTTCTGCTGATCGGAGAGGCCCTTATCGTCTGGACCTCCTTCCTGCTCGGGGCCGTGTACGAATTTCGCCAGGACAGTTACCTGGTGCTCAACTACGAAGGTGGGTACCTCAAGATCTTCGCGGTCACGGCGCTCGTTTTGCTGTGTTCGCACTGGCTCGACCTCTACGACACCGCGCGCCTCAATACCAAAGGTGAGCTTTATTTCCGCTTGCTCATGGTCCCTGGAGTGCTCGCTTTTATCCTCGCAGGCATCGCCTATGTTCGTCCCAATTACTTGTTGGGGAGCGGTTCTTCGACGGTCGGCCTGCTCATCCTCACCTTCGCTCTGATCGGTTGGCGGCTCGGTTTTACCTGGCTCGTCCAGTTGCCCATTCTGGTCGAGCGCGTATACGTCCTCGGTACCGGAGAGCGCGCGCTGCGCTTGGTGCAGGGCCTTCGCCAGAACCCTGAAATCGGCATCGAGATCGCCAGTTGGACGGGCAAGATGGAGGGTGCCGTGACCCGCGACTCCGTGGCCGCGCACTTGATGGATGCCGTCCAAAAACAAAAGGTCCATCGCGTCATCGTCGCCATGCCCGACCGCCGCGGCACCATCCCCATGCATGAACTGCTTCAACTCCGCATGCAGGGCGTCAAGATCGAAGAAGCCACCACTTGGCTGGAAAAAATGTCCGGCAAGATCGAGATCGAGAACCTCTATCCCAGTTGGCTGGTGTTTGGACAGGGTTTTCGCCGCAGCGCCTCTTTCATCCTGATCCGCCGCGTCATCTCCGTCGTCATCTCTCTGGCCTGCCTTACCCTCAGCCTGCCTTTGATTCCGCTGATCGTGCTCGCCATCCGCCTCGATTCCAAAGGCCCCATCTTCTATACCCAGGCGCGAGTGGGCAAGTCCGGACGCATCTTTAATGTCGTGAAATTTCGCACCATGCGCCAGGATGCAGAAGCCGGCAGCGGTCCCCAGTGGGCGGGCGATAACGATCCCCGTGTTACCCGCGTTGGCAAGTTTCTCCGCTCCACCCGCCTCGATGAGATCCCCCAGTTGTGGTGCGTCCTCAAGGGCGATATGGCATTTGTCGGCCCGCGTCCCGAGCGTCCGGAATTCATCGCGCTGCTTTCCAAGGAAATCCCTTATTACGGTGTGCGTCACATGGTGCGGCCCGGCCTCACCGGATGGGCGCAGGTCAAATACAAGTACGGCAGCACGGTCGGAGATGCCCGCGAAAAACTTCAGTACGACCTCTTTTACATCAAGAACGCTTCCATCGGTCTCGATCTGCTGATCATGTTCCTGACCGTCAAGACCGTTCTCTTGCGCCGAGGTGCCCAATGAGGTCCTCATTCATGGGTGCGCAATCATGATGAAGATGAAATACATCTTTTGGTTCGCGGCTGCGCTGATCGGATACTCCTATCTGGGCTATCCGCTCTGGTTGTGGCTGCGCAGTTGGTGGTCGCCGCGTCCCGTGCGCCGAAGTTCCGGTCGAAATTCCGGTGGAAGTTCCGCTGCGCCCGCGGTCTCGGCGGTCATGGTCGTGCGCAATGAAGAATCCGTGATCGCGCGCAAGCTCGATAACCTGCTAGCGCTCGATTATCCCCAGGACAAACTGCACATCGTCGTCGTCTCCGACGGCTCCAGCGATCGCACTCCCGATATCCTCGCCGCCTATGCCCAAGATTCAGTGTCCCGGTCTAGAGTGCGGACCTTGCTGAAACCAGCACCCCAGGGCAAAGCCGCTGGCCTCAACGATGCCATCAAACTGGCAACCGGCGAAGTCCTTCTTTTCACCGATGCCCGCCAGTACATCGAATCCGGCGCCCTGCGTTTGCTGATCGAGAATTTCGCCGACCCCGAGGTCGGCGCCGCCAGCGGCGAATTGATGCTCGGCGATCCCGCCAACGGAGAGACAGGCAAGGGAATGGGCTTGTACTGGCGCATCGAAAAGGAGATACGCGAACTGGAGTCCGCCTCCGGCTCTGTCGTCGGCGCCACCGGCGCCATCTACTGCGCCCGCCGCTGCTTGCTCGACACTTTGCCTTTGCCCGAGGGAACCATCCTCGACGACGTCCTCTTACCCATGCAAATCGCGCGCCAGGGATTTCGCGTCATCTTCGACTCCCGCGCCCGCGCTTGGGACTCGCCCGACCTGGGCCAAGCCCGTGAATTTTCCCGCAAGGTCCGCACCCTGAGCGGCAACTATCAGCTCCTGCAACTGGCTCCATGGTTGTTGAGCTCCAAAAACGCAATTCGATTTGAATTTGTTAGCCATAAACTCTCGCGCATGGCCGTGCCCTTTGCCTTGTTGGCGCTGCTCACCGCCTCTGCATTTCTTTCGTGGCCCCTCTATCGCGCGGCGTTCCTGGCGCAGCTTGCGTTTTACGCGCTCAGCTTGCTCGCCCTGGCTGGCGTCAAGCTCGGTCCGCTCTCGCGCGTTGCCGATCCTGCCCGCACTTTCGTCATCCTCAATTTCGCCGCCGTGGTCGCCTTCGTCAACTTTGCCACCGGCAGAAAGGCAGCCTGGGTTCGCTGAATGATCTTTGCTGAATCATGTCCGCTGCATGACGTTCCCCAATCTGCCATGAGAATTCTCTGGGTCAAAACCGATAAGCTCCTCCCCGTGCAGAACGGCGGCAATGTCCGCACGTACCACGTCTTGCGCTATCTGTCCGCGCGGCATGGCTTACGCTTTACTCCTACTATGGAGGAACGCGCGACCCGCAACTCGTCCGTTACGAAAACGCCGCCCGCTACGACTGGCCCGCGATCAGTGAGCGCTTCCGCTAAGTTTTGCGGTCGGCAACGAAGAAGAAATCTCTTGCAGTGCGCGTGATTCCGGCGCGCTTAGCGGAAAAGAAATCGCAATAGAAAAAGAGGGATTGTGGCCATCGGCGATAAAGGAAATACGGTGACAGCGAATGAATCCGGCAGGCGGTCGGCCTTCCGCGTCGCCGATCCGACCAAGAACGCGTTTTTCTGGCTGTGCGGCTTCTTCGTCGTCTATTGTGCTCGACCGGAAGACTGGGTCCCCGGTCTCAAGTATATTCCGCTCGCCAAAATCACCGCCATCCTGGCCATGTGGGGGCTCTTCAGTAGCCTCGGAAGTACCAAACGCACCTACAAGGACCTGCCCAAAGAAGCAAGATTGTTGCTCACCATGATTGGTCTGCTGTTCGTCGGCGGGTTCCTGTCGCCGATCTGGAAAGGCGGCGCCATTTCCCGCACCATCGATTTTTCCAAGATCTACATCGCATGGGTGCTGGTTTTTCTCCTCATCACCACCTTTGAACGCTTGCGGCGCATCATTTTTATCCAGATATTTTCGGTGGTCGTCATCTGTGCCGTCTGTCTCGTCAAGGGCCACAACACGCCCCGCCTCGAGGGTGTGTTGGGCGGCATCTATGGGAACCCGAACGACCTCGCATTCGCCATCGTGTTATCGCTGCCCTTTGCCCTGGCCTTCATGATCTCCGCCCGGAACGCTCTCGTTAAAGTGTTTTGGCTTGGCGGAATGCTGGCCATGGCGGTCGCCCTTTTTATGACCGCCTCCCGCGCCGGGTTTATCGACCTCGTCATCTCCTTCAGTGTTGCGCTCTACTTCTTCGGCATCAAGGGAAGGCGTTTTTACCTGCTCGTGGTCACTGTTCTTGTCGGCACTGTGGTAATGGGCGCCTTCGGCGGGAAACTCTATGACCGCTTTACCGCCTTGTCTGGCAGTAGCTCTACCGATGAGTCCGCCTACGGATCCTACGAGGACCGCAAGTATCTTATGCTCCGTGCCGTTGACGCCATCGAACACTATCCCATCTTTGGCATTGGCGTCAGAGATTTCCCCACCTACTCGCTGATCTGGCACGACGTCCACATGACCTACCTCCAGATCGGCGCCGAAGGCGGCATCCCCGTCCTGATTCTCTTCCTCATGTTTTTCTGGCGCGCGTTTAAGAATCTGAAATTCCTCTGGCAGACCAAGAATCTCGATCCCGACATCGTCTTGTTCGTCGGAGCATTGCACAGTTCGCTGATCGGCTTTGTCGTGGGTGCGCTGTTTGCGCCCGAGGCTTACCAGTTCTTTCCCTATTTTGCCGTGGCGTTTACGGCCACGCTGTTGCGGACCGTCAAAGAGCAAGCACAAGAACAAGGACCCGGCTCGGCGCCTCCGCCGCCGAAAAAGCCGCGTCACTTCCTGGAGGTTTATGCCGATCACCGAACCACCGGTGCTGTCTCCCCTGTCCGCTGACTTGCAGGCAATTTTGCGTTGCCTCGGTTGCGGCTCCAAACTTGAAAGCGACCAGGCCGCGGGCTTTCTCTGCCCCGCCTGCAAGCGCGCCTATCCCAACGTCCAGGGCATCGCGCGCTTTGTGGACGCCCAACACTACGCCGCCAGTTTCGGCTTTCAGTGGCACCGTTATCAGAAGACCCAGCTCGATCACGACGAGCTTCGCGAATCCGAGCGCCATTTCCTGGCCAAGACCGCTCTCCGCCCCGAGGAGCTCCAAGGCAAACTGGTCCTCGATGTCGGTTGCGGCATGGGACGCTTCGCCGAAGTCGCCACCCGTTGGGGCGCGCGCGTGGTCGGCATTGACCTGAGCGCCGCCGCCGAAGTTGCCGCCAAAAATCTTGCCGGCCGTGACTTTGTCGCCTTCCAGGCTGACGTCTTCGCCCTGCCCTTCGCTCCCGAAAGCTTCGACGTCATCTATAGCATTGGTGTGCTCCACCACACGCCCGATTGCGAAGCCGCCGTCAAAACGCTCGACAAATATCTGAAGCCCGGCGGTCTCCTCGTCGTCTGGCTCTATAGTGGATACAACAAGTGGTACCGCTTCAGCGATTTCTGGCGCCGCTATACCCACAAGATGAAGCCCGAGACCCTGCACCGCATTCTGAAAGTTGCCGTCCCGTTCTTCTACCATTTGAACCAGGGCTTGAAGCGCGTGCCTCTTGTAGGTAGTCCGCTCGCGGGCGTGATCCACTACGTGTTTCCCGTGAACCGCCAGAAAGATCCGGAAGCCCGCATGCTCGACACCTTCGACTGGTATTCTCCCAAGTATCAGTCCAAGCACACCTACGAACAGGTTTTCCAATGGTATGCGGCGATGGGTATGGAAGACATGCGTGTTGGCGAAATTTCCATCGCCGTCCGTGGCCGCAAACCGGCAAGAGGACATTAGTCATGACTCAAACAGTGGAGGGACAGGTGCCTCGTCCGTCCAACTAAGCATCGCTCCAGTAATACCAGTTTCGTATCAGGGTATCGCTTTAGCGATACCATAAGTTTTCTGAAAAAGATGCCCCTTCAGGGGCGGGGCAAAGGCCAACGGCCATGTGTGGAATCGCCGGCATAGTGAGTGCAACTCGCGAAAGCAACATCAGCGAAGCTCTGGTGCACCACATGTGCGAACAGATCGTCTACCGTGGCCCCGACGACGAGGGACTCTACGTCGCCGACGGCGCCGGTCTCGGCATGCGCCGTCTCTCTATCATCGACCTCGCCGGCGGCCATCAGCCCGTCTTCAATGAAGACCGCACTTCATGGATCGTCTTCAACGGCGAGATTTACAACTTTCCCGAACTCCGCCCCCAGCTCGAAGGCCGCGGTCATCGCTTCCGCACCCACACCGACACCGAAGTCATCATTCATCTCTACGAAGAAATGGGCGCCGATTGCGTCAAAAAACTTCGCGGCATGTTTGCCCTCGCCATCTACGACAAGACCCAACGCAAACTAACTCTCGCCCGCGACCGCCTGGGCAAGAAGCCGCTGCACTACGCACTCCACAACGGAAATCTCTACTTCGCGTCCGAGATCAAATCCATCCTCGCCGTCGCGCCTGAACTCGCCCAAGTCAACTCCCAGGCCCTGCTCGAATATCTTTACTACGGATACGTCCCCGATCCCATCACTGCCTTCACCGGAATTCACAAGCTCCCTCCCGGGCACCTGCTTGAATTCGAGGACGGCCAGGTCCACATCCGTCAGTATTGGGACCTTCCCCAATACAACACGCACGCGCCCAAGAGCGAGGAAGAATGTCTGGAAGAATTGGAACACCGTCTGTTGGAGGCGACCAAAATTCGCTTGATCTCCGACGTGCCTCTGGGTGCGTTTCTCAGCGGCGGCACCGATTCCTCCACCGTCGTTGCCATGATGGCGCGCGCCAGTGCCGGCCCGGTCAAGACTTTCTCTATCGGCTTCAAGAAAGACGACTTCAACGAAGCCCACTATGCCCGCCTCGTCGCCAACAAATTCGGCACCGAGCATCACGAGATGATTCTTGATCCCCGCGTCGTCGAGACCGTCGAGCATCTCACCAGTTCACTCGAAGAGCCTTTCGGCGATTCTTCCATGCTGCCCACCTATTACGTTTCGCAGATGGCCCGCCAGCATGTCACCGTGGCCCTGTCCGGCGATGGCGGCGACGAGATGTTTGCCGGATACGACCGCTACGGCATCCACGCCGGGCGCCGCATCTTCGAGCACATTCCCGATTGGGCCCGCAAATTCTTTCGCGACCGGATCTTCCCGCGTTTGCCCATCGGTATGAGGGGCCGCGCCTACAGCTACAACGTTTCACTTTCCTGGCAGGAACGCTACGTTGATGGTCTTTCGTTCGTGCCCGGTTTTGAACGCGACTTGCCACTGCTCTCCGACGGGTTCCGCGATGTATTGCGCCGGAGCGACGATCCCGGCAACGCTCTGCGCCGCTTCTTCACACACTCCCCCGCCAGAGATCCGGTCAGCCAGCTCCTCTACGTTGATACCAAAACTTATCTGGTTGGCGACATCCTCACCAAAGTTGACCGCATGAGCATGTTGAATTCGCTCGAAGTCCGCGTCCCCATCCTCGATCATGTCTTCGTCGAGTGGGTTGCCGGCCTGCCATTCCAGTGGAAGCTGCGCGGCAACCGGCAAAAATACATTTTCCGAAAATTGGCGGAGCGCGTCGGAGTGCCGCGCGAAGTGCTCTATCGCCAAAAACAGGGATTCTCCCTTCCGCTCGTCTACTGGATGCGCAACGAACTCAAAGACATGTTGATGGTCCTGCTCGAACCCCGCACTCTAGGCCGCGGCTACTTTAATGCCGAGGGCGTGCGCAAACTAATGGATGACCATCTCCTCCGCGGCAAAACCATGACCGGACGCATCTGGCGTCTGCTGATGTTCGAGCTCTGGCATCGCAACTTCCTCGAAAAATTCGTCCAGCCCGCGGGCCTCTTCTCTCTTCCCGTGGTCGCCGACTCCCGCCGACATACGCCCAATTCCACCCCGCCAGTCTCCGCTCCGGTGGGAGGATGATCGAGTGCGAACCATCAATACTGCTGGGCTAACCGCAATTCCGCCAGCCGATCTTTCGGACCTTCCCGAGCCGGCAATCAGCCTCTTTCTCATGGTCAATACTTTTGAAACGGGAGGTTCCGAGCGCCAGTTTGCCGTCCTTGCCCAGAATCTCACGACGCCGCAATTCCAAACTCATCTCGGCTGCGTCGGCCGCTTCGGCCCGCTCGCCCATCACTTTCCCGACGCTTCCGAATTTCCTCTCGGCGGCAGCCTCTACGGATGGCAGTCCCTCCGCACTCGCCTAAACCTTAGCCGCCATCTTCGCCAGCATCGCGTGCAAGTTGCCCACGCTTTCGATTTCTACGCCAATCTCACCCTCATTCCCGCCGCCAAACTCGCTCGCGTGCCCGTCGTCATCGGCAGCCATCGCCAAATTGGAGACTTGATGACACCCGCGCAATTCCGCGTCCAGGCCACTGCTTTTCGCTGCTGCGACGCCGTGGTCTGCAACTCACAAGCCGCCGCCGATCGTCTCCTCGCCACCGGCCTCCCGCCCAAGAAAATCGCAATCGTCGGAAACGCTCTGCCCGACGCGGTTTTCACCGCGGCGCCTGCGGCCCTGCCGAAACGTTCCGGCATCGTCCGCGTCGGCATGGTAGCGCGCATGAATCACCGTTACAAAAATCATTCCGGATTCCTGCGCATCGCCGCCATCATCCATCGCCACTTGCCGAATGCCGAGTTCGTTCTAGTGGGCGATGGCCCGCTGCGAAAAGAATTCGAGAACGAAGCCGCGAGTCTCGGCCTCGGCGCATCCGCCATCTTTCTAGGCGACCGCCAGGATATGCCTGCGGTCCTCGCTTCCATCGACGTCGCTGTTAGTACTTCCGATTCCGAAAGCTTGTCCAACGTCATTCTCGAAGCCATGGCTGCGGGCTTGCCCGCAGTCGCCTACGACGTTGGAGGAAACCCAGAACTGCTCAACCAGCAACGCGGGGCCCTGATTCAAGCTGGCAACGAAACCGCCTTTGCCGATGCCGTCGAGAAACTTCTGAACGACACCACTCTCCGGCAGCAACTAGGCCGCAACGCTCGGCAGTTCGCAATAGAAAATTTCAGCCTCGATCAAGTCCGCCAACGCTACGTGGAACTCTATGTCAATCTCCTCCAGAAAAAGCGCGGAAGGAGTTCCGCTGCATGAGCGAGACCGCCGATTCCATCTTGACAAAAGAAAGCGCACTCTCAGCGAAGCGCCTGCGAGTCTGTATCGTCGCCCCCAGTCTGCGTTACGTCGGAGGACAATCCGCTCAGGCCGACTTGCTCTTGCGCCACTGGCAGAACGACCCCGACATTGACATCGGCTTCCTCTCCGTCGATCCGCCCTTACCCCGCATCCTATCGTGGGCGGAACGCATTCCCGGCCTGCGCACCATCCTGCGCGAGCCCATCTACTTCTGGCATCTCTGGCGCGGACTCAAAGACGTGGACATTGCTCACATCTTTTCCGCGTCCTACTGGTCGTTCTTGCTCGCGCCCGCGCCAGCGTGCTTACTCGCCAAGCCGCTCGGCGCTAAGGCGCTCATCAACTATCACAGCGGCGAGGCCCGCGACCACATCAAGCGCTTCAGTTCGGCCATGTACGTACTTTCCCGTGCCGATAAAATCGTCGTTCCCTCCGGCTACCTTATCGATGTCTTCCGCGAATTTCGATTGTCCGCATCCGCTGTGCCCAATATCGTCGACCTCTCCGAGTTTCCCTATCGCGAGCGCTCTCCGCTGCGCCCGCACCTGATCTGCACCCGCGGCTTCTCCAAGTATTACAGCGTGGATGTCGTCGTCCGTGCGTTTGCCGAAATAAAAAAAGAATACCCCGAAGCGCAGCTCGATCTGGCCGGCGACGGCCCGCTCGAAGCCGATGTCCGCAAGCTGGTCGCGCACTTAAATCTCACTGGCGTCAACTTCACCGGCGTAGCCTCGCGTCAAGAAATCGGCAAGTATTATGATCGGGCCGACATCTTCATCAACGCCTCGTGGCTCGATAACATGCCGCTCTCGGTCATCGAAGCCTTCGCCGCCGGCACGCCCGTTGTCACCACCGCGCCGGAGTGTATGCCTTATCTAGTCGAGCACGAGCGCACTGGATTGCTCTCCCAAGTAGGCGACGAAAAGGCCCTGGCCGCCAATGTCATCCGCCTGTTACGCGATCCCATCCTCGCCGCCAGCCTTGCAACCAACGCGCACGAAGAAGCGCGGAAGTACACTTGGCAAGCCGTCCGCGACCAATGGCTAACCATTTATCGCGAACTGCTATGAGGAACCAGTTCTAACACGTCACAGAATTCCGTCGAACTTCGCTCGGCTGGACGGGCGAGGGCGCCTGTTCCTCCGCATCGATTCCTTTCTATTTACTTATGAGTCAATAACTCTTTGGTACTTGGTACCCCCCCTCCCCCCGGTCTTTTGGAATCATAGGGTTAGGAAGAAATTCCCGCCAGGTCTTTGGGTTCAAAGGACTTAGAGGTAAAGTATTCCGGAATAAGGAGTTAAGTTGTCAAAGAGCGCTGAAAATGGGTTTGGGGCAGCTTCGAGGGCCGTCTGGGAAGACGGGCACACCTCTTCACTGCCCCAATCAGATCTCTATTTTTGCGGACGGCGAACCTTAAGTCTGTGATGGCGGTCACAGGCTGGGTGTGATGAAAAAGGTCAAAGACCCCACCCGAGCGGAGCTTGGACGTGCACCCGGCCACTTCTCGAAAAGCGCGAGAAGTGGCGCACCCCAGCTTATTTGGTGTCAACGTTTGGAAACAGCAGCGTTATACTTGCCGCGTTGAAGTGGCCCACCCGCCGAAAATCTCCATGCCCGTAACCGACCAGTTTTATGGGATGAAAGAATTTGCCTTCGAAGACCAGGACGGTTACACCATCACCATCGCGCAAAAAGCTGGATAAAAAGTTCGATTTTTGCCTTCGAATTTACCCGGTCAAGAGTGTACGCGCCACAACATCCAGCCGAGCTTTGCTCGGCGGGACGGCCCCCGCCTCTATTCGCCCACCGGCAGCCTGACGATCCCGTCCACGACCGCAACATACAGGGAATTCTCATCGAAACCTTTCCCTCCTTTCGCGAGTCCAATCGGCGTTTTGAGCGGTGTTGGGGAGAGATTTCTCACTCTTCCGTTGCCGTCGATGCTCACGATGTTGTCGGCGGTGCTGGCGTAAAGATGGTCCCCGTTATCGACCGTCAAGGAGAACGTGCTGGTCTTGTCCACTACTATCTTCGGCTTCGCGATTGCTCCATCTGGACTGATGCGAAGCACGACCACTCTGCTCCCGTCGCGCACATACAAGTTCTGGTAGGTCCTGTCAAAGGCCAGGCCAGTCAACACGAACGAACCAGATCCCACCCTTCGATAGACGACCGTTTTCACGCTGGATGGAGAAACCCTATAAACCGTTCCCCGCGTATCGTCGGCGATATAAGCGTTTCCGCCCTTGTCCACTTTTATGTCAATGCATCTTGCGAAGCCGTCAGCGACCACCTCGGTCTTATGATTTGGCAAAATGCGAAGGGCCTTGTCTCCAACGGTCACATACAAATTGCCGAGCGTGTCGATGTCTATCCCGGGTCCTATGAAAGTTCCCTCCAGGGTCACTATTTTTGTGACCTGTCCATTCGAGATCACTTTGGAGAGGGTACCGTCTCCGGTTGGTGGCGCGGTAATCATGTACATGGAGCGATCGTTATCGAAGGCCACGCCGTATGGTCTGTCGCCTGACGTCCTCAGAAAGTACTCGTTAGGACTGCGGCCCAGGCTGTGCCCTCCTTTTCGCGCTTGGTTCGCCATTTCCGGGGCTTGTCCTGAGCCAGCCGGTGCCAGGTGACTTGCAAAGGTCAAAATAGCGGCTATAAGCAGAAAGGCGCCGGCCTCAGAACGGCCCTTGATCTCGTCGGTTTTTTGGCTCGCGTCTGGACGAAAAAGCGGTTTTCCTATCCCGGGGGCAACGCCCCAACGGCTCAACCGGTCTTTCATAACTTAGCTCCCGATAATGAGGCTGCAAAGATTCTCAAGAATCTTGCCAACTCCGACCGAACCGTGTCAAGGGCGAGTCGTGTTCCCCAATACGTCGATAATGTTGCGGACAGGCGAGGACGCTCATTTCCCCACAAGTGAAAAAACCCCGCTCTGGCGAGCGGGGCTTTTGGTTTTGCGCCGAAAGCGCGTCTGCCTGGACGGCTAGTCCTAGTACATGTCACCCATGCCGCCGCCGTGGCCGCCGGGCATTGGAGCGTTCTTCTTTTCTTCCGGGATCTCCGCCACCAGGGCTTCGGTGGTCAGCATCAGCGCGGCGATGGAGCCGGCGTTGGTGAGTGCGGTGCGCACTACCTTGGTCGGATCGAGCACGCCCGCTTTGACCAGATCTTCATAATCGCTGGTCAGAGCGTTGAAGCCGAAGTTGGGGTCCTTGGCGTCGTTGACTTTGCCCAGGACGATCGCGCCTTCTTCGCCGGCGTTCTCGGCGATCTGGCGCAACGGCTCGACCAGAGCGCGCTTCACGATGTTGACACCGATTTGCTCGTCGCCTTCGACCTTGAGCTTGTCGAGAGCTGCAACGCAACGCGCCAGGGCCACGCCGCCGCCGGGGACAATGCCTTCCTCGACCGCCGCGCGGGTGGCGTGCATGGCATCTTCCACACGCGCCTTCTTCTCTTTCATTTCGGTTTCGGTAGCGGCGCCAACTTTGATTACGGCCACGCCACCGACCAGCTTCGCCAACCGCTCCTGCAATTTTTCGCGGTCGTAGTCGCTGGTGGTCTTGTCGATCTGGCTGCGAATCTCTTTCACGCGGCCTTGCACGTCACCCGGCTTGCCTTTGCCTTCGACAATCGTGGTGTTGTCTTTATCAATGGTGATTTTCTTGGCTTGTCCGAGATCGGCAACCTGGACGTTCTCCAGCTTGATGCCGAGATCTTCGGTGATGGCTTTGCCGCCGGTCAAAGTTGCGATGTCTTGCAGCATGGCCTTGCGGCGATCGCCGAAGCCCGGGGCCTTGACGGCCGCGACTTGCAGCGTGCCACGAAGTTTATTCACGACCAGGGTTGCGAGTGCTTCGCCTTCCACGTCTTCCGCGATGATCAGGAGCGGCTTGCTGCTCTTGGCGATCTGCTCCAGCAGCGGCAGCAGGTCTTTCATCGAGCTGATTTTCTTTTCGTGGATCAGAATGTAAGCGTTCTCCTGCACCGCTTCCATGCGCTCCGGGTCGGTAACAAAGTAAGGAGACAGATAGCCGCGATCGAACTGCATGCCTTCGACCACGTCGAGCTGTGTCTCCAGCGTCTTCGACTCTTCTACGGTGATGACGCCATCCTTGCCGACTTTCTTCATGGCTTCGGCAATGATCTTGCCGATGGTCTCGTCGTTGTTGGCCGAAATGGTCCCGACCTGCGCAATCATCTCGCCGGTGACGGGCTTGCTCAGTTTGTCTAACTCACCTTTTTCGCGGTTGCCTTCCTTGTCGAATTTGCCGGTGATGAGGGTGACGGCCTTCTCGATGCCGCGCTTCATCGCCATCGGATTGGCGCCAGCGGCCACGGTCTTCACGCCTTCGCGATAAATGGCCTGAGCAAGAACGGTCGCGGTGGTAGTGCCGTCGCCGGCAATATCGCTGGTCTTGCTGGCAACTTCGCGGACCATCTGGGCGCCCATGTTCTCGAGCCCGTCTTGCAATTCAATTTCTTTGGCCACGGTTACGCCGTCTTTGGTGATGGTGGGCGAACCGAATTTCTTTTCGATGACAACGTTGCGGCCCTTGGGGCCAAGAGTGACTTTCACAGCATCAGCCAGCAGGTTGACGCCGCGGAGAATCGCCTGTCGCGACTCTTCTCCGTGAACAATTTGTTTTGCCATGGTATTTAGCTCCTTAACGAAATTTGTGTGCAGGCAGTGCCTGCGGAATTATTGGCTGCGAGCTGCGAGCTTCGAGCCACGAGCAATCTCTTGTCGAGTCCCGCAGCAGCCGCGGTGGACGCCAAGGAAGCAGGTCCTTCGCTCCGCTCAGGATGACAAGGCATTTTTGTTACTTGCGCGATCCGGCGGTTTCCTTCTTGGTGGAACCAACGAGGACGCCGAGCACTTCCTCTTCGCGCATGATGATGAAGTCTTCACCATCGATTTTGATTTCGGTGCCGGAATACTTGCCGAACAGAATGCGGTCGCCATCTTTCACATCGAGCGGCCGGATCTTGCCTTCTTCGTTGATTTTGCCTTTGCCGGTGGAGATGACTTCTCCCTCCTGCGGCTTGTCTTTGGCGGAGTCGGGAATAATGATCCCGCCGCGGGTGGTATCGGCTTCTTCCACGCGGCGGACCAGGATGCGGTCATGCAACGGGGTAAATTTGGTGGACATAGTTGCGTACTCCTTTCAAGAGTGGTGAAGTAGATGGATCGGAACTTGGAAACTGCCCCACAGTCTGAGGACTGTTAGCACTTTAATCTCACGAGTGCTAATTATAGGAATATGAGTGGGTGGTTGTCAAGGGCCCCGCGATTATGAAAAATAAGTTATTTATAATCAATAAGATAGATATTTTATCCATGCATGGGATTCTTTGTCAATGCTGGGATTCCACGGTCGCGTCGCACTCGTGTTGCTTTGATATCGGTGGTAAGCGCGGGGTCGCCCACACCTCAGTTCAGGGCGCGCATGAGGCTTGCGTGGCGAGCCAGATCCGTGCGGTTTTAAACCATGATTCTCAAATCCTATAAGCACTGACGACTAAGCCTATCGCGGCGATACGGTCGAGCCGCTGCCTTTTGCGACATGGGGACATACCCGTATCCCGGCAAGTCGTTTTCCTCCGATGCCGAGCGTCTGAACTACATGCTCGAATACAACACCAGGTTCAATGGAGGGGAACGAGGCCAGCGGAGATTCGTTCCAGTATCGAAAGCGATATTTTGTCGTCCCGAGACGAAGCGCGGGTATTTTTTCGTTGACAGAATATTTCTTCCGTATAGAATTCAGAGTTATTTTGTGGAACTGCGGCAGGGCCGTTCTATTTGCGGCCCGGCGAGCCACGAGTGATCCTCCCCCTTACCCCGTTATCTCCGCAGGATGATGGGGTTTTTTTTGAGATTAGGAAATGAGTTCTACTGAAAATGAGTTCGACTGCCAACCCGCCCGCTAACGCTCCGCGCCTGAGACGCACGCTTACGCTCTGGGACCTGATTCTTTACGGCATCGTTGTGATCCAGCCGGTCGCACCCATGTCGTCGTTCGGCGTGCTCAGCGAACGTGGGCGTGGTCACGTGGTTACGACCATCCTGATCGCAATGGTGGCCATGCTGTTCACCGCCATGAGCTATGGCCGCATGGCGCGCGCCTATCCCAGCGCCGGTTCGGCTTTTACCTACGTCGGCCAGGAAATCAATCCCGCATTTGGTTACGTCACCGGCTGGAGCATGGTGATGGATTACATGCTCAATCCGATCATCTGCACTATATGGTGCAGCCAGCAGGCCCACGTGTTCGCTCCCGGCGTGCCGTACGCGGTGTGGGCGGTGTTTTTTGCGCTGGTGTTCACGGGACTCAACGTTCAGGGCGTGAAGACTTCGGCCCGCGTGAATTCGGCGCTGGCGGCGGCAATGGGCGTGGTGATTGCGATTTTCTTTATGGTCGCGGCGCGTTATATCTTTGGCCATCCGCACGGCGGCGCGGGCTTCTACACGCGGCCCTTCTACGATCCGGCGCTGTGGAACACGAAGGCCGTGGTCGGTGGGACCTCGATTGCGGTGCTCACCTACATCGGTTTCGACGGCATCTCCACGCTCTCGGAAGAAGCGGAGAACCCGCGCCGCAATATTCTGCTGGCCACCGTGCTGACTTGCTTCGTGATCGGCATTCTCTCTGCCGTTGAGGTCTATGTCGCGCAGTTGATCTGGCCCGCGTCGCAGCCTTTTCCGGACGTCAATACAGCCTTCGTTTACGTTGCCGGCCGCGCCTGGAAGCCGATGTTCGGCATTCTAGGACTCACCCTGCTGATCGCCAACTTTGGATCGGGCATGGGCGCGCAGATTGGCGCTGCCCGCCTGCTCTTCGGCATGGGACGCAGCAACGCGCTCCCGAAATCGTTTTTCGGAGTGGTGGACGCGAAGCACCATGTGCCGCGCAATAACGTGTTGTTTGTCGGTGGGGTCGCGCTGATTGGCGCGTTCGTGATGAGCTTCAGTCTCGGCCTCCAAATGCTGAATTTCGGCGCGCTGATCGCCTTCATGGGCGTGAACGCCGCCGCTTTCATGCGCTATGTGGTGCGCGAGCGAAAACGGACGCCGTGGTTCATCCTGCCGCCAGTACTTGGCTTTGTGATCTGCCTGGTGCTCTGGCTGAACCTCAGCGTGCCCGCCAAGATCGCCGGCTCCATTTGGATGGCAGTGGGAATCGCCTTTGGCGCCGTGAAGACGCGCGGCTTCCGCGGAGACCTGGTCAACTTCGATCTGCCCCCGGAGGACGAGGCTTAGGAAATTTTGCAATCTCGCAATCGGGTAATTTTGTAATTTGGAGTCGACAGAAAGGGCGGCTCTCGACCGCTGGAAAACCGGCGACACGTTCGGATTTGTCGAGAACGCCGCCGATGAAATCACCTACTTCGACCCGGAGATAGAGAAGCGGTGCGACGGGATTCAGGCGTTTCGGGACTACATGGCTTCATTCCGAGGCACGTTTAGTTTTCCCAGCTATGAGCTGCTCAACCCGAAAATCCAGCTATACGGCGACACGGGCATTCTGACTTTTAATTTTGTGGGTCATTCCAAAGACGGCAAGCTCGACCGATGGAACAGTACGGAAGTGTACCGTCTGATCAAAGGAGAATGGAAACTGGCGAGTTCGCACTGGTCGCGCACGAAGGAATGAAGCCTGGGACGGAGGGCCCGCCCAACTCCGAAATCACTTCACTGGCTGCGAAAGCAGCGCCCTGTCCAAGACCATCGATGAGACCAGTTCTACTCAGGCCACCCACTCTTTGCTCGCGACCGCCGGCAAGGGCTGGGGAAGCCGGTCGGTGACTTCGGCGAGGGTGGCAAGTTTCTTCGCCAACTCCGGGCACAGCGACTCGGCGGCAAAACGCCAGCGCCAGTTTCCTCCTACGCTGCTGGGGACATTCATGCGCGCATCGCTTCCCAGGCTGAGCACATCCTGGAACGGTACCAGGCAAAAGCTGGCGACGGAGGCGGAGGCGGCGCGGACCATCGCCCAATTGACGCCGTCTTCACATTGGCCCAGGTACGCTTCCACTTGCTGGCGTTCGTGTTCGGTTGCGCCCGACTTCCACCAGCCAAGCATCGTGTCATTGTCGTGCGTGCCGGTATAGACGACCTTCTCGGGGGTGAAAGTGTGAGGCAGATGGGTGTGCGCGCCGGGATTGCCAAACCCAAATTGCAACACGGCCATGCCGGGTATCTGGAGGCGCTCGCGGAGTTCATGCACGTCGTTCGTGATGTATCCAAGGTCCTCGGCGAAAAATGGGAGTCCGCCCAGGGCCTCGCGCAGTTTCACAAACAGGTCGTCTTTGGGGCCGTCAACCCAGCGGCCATGCATCGCGGTGGGTTCGCTTGCCGGAATCTCCCAGAACTGCGAAAACCCGCGGAAATGATCGAGGCGGATGTAGTCGAAATTGCGCGTGAGCCAGTGCATGCGGTCGATCCACCACGAGTATCCCTGCTCTTTCATCACGTCCCAGCGATACAGGGGGTTGCCCCAGCGCTGGCCGTCTTGGCTGAAAAAATCCGGAGGCACGCCGGCAACGACTTCGGGATCGAGATTGGGATCCAGGCGAAACAGATCGGGGTGGGTCCAGACATCGGCGCTGTCGAAATTCACGAAGATCGCCATGTCACCCACGATGCGGATGGAACGTTGCGCGCAATAGGCCCGCAGTGCTTGCCACTGTTCGTAGAAAAAAAACTGCACGGCGCGGCGGACATCGAGTTCTTCGAGCATTTCCGCGTGCGCCTTTTCAATCGCCGCCGGATCGCGATAGACCAGTTCGCGGGGCCAGCGGTTCCAGCTTTCCAGGCAGAAACGCGCGCGCAACTCATCGAAGAGAACGAAGTCATCGAGCCACCACTGGTTCTGCCGGCAGAAGCTCTCGTAACGCGCGCGCGCCTTCGCTGTGGCGGAGCGCACGAAGTTGCGGGCCGCTTCAAACAGCAGGGGGAGCTTCTGGTGGAAAACGGTCGAGTAATTCACGGGCCCGACTGCAGCGGCCTGAGCGTCAACCGGAGCGCGATCGGTCGAAGCTCGGTCGATCGAACCTCGGTCAATCCAGCCTCGGTCAATCCAGCCGCGATCGGCGAGCCGTTCCAGGCTGATCAGCAGCGGATTTCCGGCAAAGGCCGAAGTGGAGGAATAGGGCGAGTCTCCGAGACCGAGCGGGCCGAGAGGCAGCACCTGCCACAGACCTTGCCGCGCGGAGGCGAGAAAATCCGCGAACGCATACGCGGACGGACCGAAGTCTCCTATCCCGCCGCGCGAAGCGAGCGAGGTGGGATGAAGCAGAATTCCACTGGCGCGCGGGAAAGACATTTAGTTCTCAGCTTTCAGTTGTCAGTTCTCAGTTCTCAGTGTGTGGGTATCAGCTCTCAGTACCGGCTGAGAACTGAGAACCGCATCCCGCTACTCGCCTTCTTGTCCGGCCTGGCGGGTCAGATTTTTCATTTCTTCCTGATTGATCTTGATCCGGTTGGACTTTTCCATGTCCTTGCGCAGGTTCGTGACGTACAGCCCGAACAAATCGTTCTGCTTGGCTTCGAGGAGCGACTGGCGGATCCCATCCTTCTTCGCGGTGAATTCCTGGTCGGTCGGCGCTTGTTTTTCGAGAAGTTGAGCGACCACGCCATTGCGGTCGGCAGTGATCGGCCCGCTAATCTCGCCGGGCTTCAGCGAGAAGATCGCACTCGCGTTAGACATGGAGCCGATGTCTGGGACCTGCCCATCGGGCAGAACCAAGTCACTCGTTTTCTCCTCCGCACCCAAATCTTTCGCGGCTTTTTTCAAATCGTGCCCAGCCTTGGCGCGATCGGAGAGTTCCTGGGTCTTCTGTTGCAGCAGGAAGCCGGCGCGCTGGTTCTTGAACTCGTTCTCGACCCGCGAACGAATCTCTTCGAACGTGGGCGTGGCCGGGGGCCTTACGCCGAGCAACTGGAAAACCACGTAGCCTTGCGGGACCTGCGCCATATCGGGCGGTGACTTTTCGGCTTCGTTGAAAACGGCATCCATGAATTGCGGATTCGCAGCCAGTCCGGGCAAGCTATCGGACCGGCTGAAAAATTCCGTGGTGATTGCCGGCTGGCCTTTGGCAGCGGCTGCTTTGTCGAACCCGTCCGTGCGCGCCTGGCTGAGCAAAGCGTTCGCCGCCGCTTCGGTGGCGCGCTCTGTTTTTAGCTGCTTCACTTTCTCTTCGATTTCGTTCTTCACCTCGGCGAGCGTCTTGAGATGCGCTTCTTGTTTATCTTCGACGTGGATGATATGGAAACCGTAGCTGCTCTTGACCAGGTCGCTGGTCTGTCCCTTGCCGAGTGAGAAGGCGGCCTTCTCAAATTCAGGCACAGTGCGGCCGCGGCCGATCCAGCCCAGTTCGCCGCCGTGTTTGGCGCTGCCGGGATCGTCCGAGTATTTTTCCGCGAGCTTGGCGAAATCTCCGCCCGCCTTGACTTCCTTAAGCACGCCTTCGGCTTTCGCGCGCGTCTCGGTGACGGCTTTCTCATCTTCCTTGGCGCCGGGCGCAGGCAGTGGAGTCTTAATCAGAATGTGGCTGACCTTCACCTGTTCAGACACGCGGTACTCGTCACGGTGCTGATCGTAATAGGTCTGCAATTCCTGACTGGCGACATTTGTCGCCGCCGCAATCTTTGTGCTATCCACGACGACGTATTTGATCTGGCGCTTCTCCGGGATGGAGTTGTTGTAGGCCGCCTTATTGCGTTCGTAATACGCCTTCAGTTCTTCGTCGGTGGGGTGCAGGCCCTTGAGGATGTCGGCCTGCGTGATCACCGCATATTCGAACTTCACCTTGGTGTTGCGTTGGTTGAATTCATTGCGGACTTCGGCGTCTCCCACGAAGGCGCTGCTTGAAACCAGGGCGCGCAATTTACGGATAAGAATATAGTCCTTCTGCTCCGCTTCAAACTGAGTGACCGTCAGGTCGTGTTGCTGGAGGAGGTTTTCGTATTCTTCCTGCCCAATAAACTTGCCGCCGGGGAAGAGCATGGGGCCGAGCTGCCCGTGCTGAAGCTCATCGCGGACTTCGTCGTCGCTGGCGCGCAGGCCCATGCGGTGCGCCTCGGCCACCATGGCCTTCTCATTGATGAGTTGTTCGGCAGCTTGACCGGCAAAATAGGGCAGTAATTTGCCGGCCTGTGCTCCGCCCTGAGGGAATTGCTGCCGGATCATGGCCTTGGCTTCACGCTCCACTTCGATCACGGTCACTTGCTGGTCGCCAATCGTGGCCAGAACGCCAGCCGGAGGTCTGCCAATCCCAAGGCTGGAGCCGATCCCGCCGGGAATGAGCGTGATTGCCATCGAGGCGCAGATGAGGACGAGCAGCGCGCCGAGAATGATCTTCACGGTTGGCCCTGCATTTTGCAGCTGTCGAATCATAGTTGGATAACTCCGTGGGACGACTTCGCGGTAAAAGTCAGAATTTATAATTATAAACCAGTGTGGTCTTTCACAAATTCATGGCGGCACAAATTCGCGGCATCGTCAGAAATGCTTTACCACGGGAGCGGCAATTCGGATCGGCAAATCGGAGCGGGCCAAGTCCGAGTGTTGCCCGTCCTTGTGTTTGCCCGTCCATCGCATCGGTTTTTCGGCGCGTCCAAACGATCATTACGATTTGCAAAATTAATCGGCGCTTAACGCGATCTTGAATCTAAAATAAGGCATGGTTAGCAAATACCGGAAACACTATCTTTTTGCCAGTGACTTCGACAAGACGTTGACCTTCAACGATACGGGTTACGTGCTGAGCGAGCTGCTGGGCATTCCTGTCAAGGAATTCGAGCGCAAGGCCAAGGGCATGGCGAAGCTGAACCTGGTCCAGCAAGGCGCCGAACTTTCTTATCTACTCCTGCACGATCCCGAGTTCCATTCGCGGGTCCGGCGCGACCACTTGTTCGAGGTGGGCAAGCGCATTCGCCTCAAGGAAAACATCAAGCAGATCTACGAGATACTCGACCGGCGGATTGATGGATTCCACTTTGATTTTTACGTGCTCTCAGCGGCGCCGGTGGAGGTGATCCAGTCGGCGTTGGAGGGGATCGTGCCGGAGGACCACATCTTTGGCACCGAGTTCAAGTACAACGCCTCGGGAGAGATCGAAAGCCTGGTGCGGGCGACGGCCGGTTATGGGAAAGTGACGCGACTGGACCAGCTGGAAGAAGACCTCGACATTCCGGCGGACCATGTCGTCTATGTGGGCGACGGCAGTTCCGATATTCATGTGATGCTGCACGTGAACCGGCTCGACGGCTTCACCATTGCCGTGTCGGAATCGAAGCTGGTGGCGCAGATCGCCAAGCGGACGGTGCTCGGCGACAACGCTCTGGCAACACTGGTGCCGATACTGGAGGAGATTGCCGGTTGGCAGCGGCCGCAGATCCGCCAACTCTTCGAATCCTACGGCTTCCTGATTCAGGGATGGGACCACGTGCAGACCGATTGGGTCACACTGCGATCCAGCGGCGTGTCGGCGGAGAAAGCGGCTGTGGCGGACACGAAGTAAACTTCAAACCCATTCGCCGCATCCAATTCATCGCGGAGACACCGAGGGCGCAACGACGTTCATAAAGAGTCAACGGTTAAGTTGCCCGCTTCCATCCCCGGAATAACCGACCGATCTGCTCACCCATGAAGGTCAGGCCCACGAGGCCGCAGATCACAAGCGGGAAGCCGGGGATGAGAGACGCGGACCAAACCCGAGTGTACAGAACCTCGCCGTTGCTTAAATGAGCGGGGACATCTCTCGAAAGAACGATCTGAACTCTGCCGTGCACTGCATTCGCCAGTCCCGCATACAAAGCGACATAGGCGAATTGCCGGACATAGTCCATCCACACGCAAGCGAGAAAGAAATTTGGAAATATGCTGAAGCAGCCGACGGTCGTATCGAACTGTCGGGGAAAGCCCCTGGTACGAAGGCGTAGAGCGATGATCGTGAACGTCACCAGGGGAACGACACACAGAACGTTCAGAAGTGGCTGTTTGCTGAGAATGATGGCGACGCAGCAAATGTAAATCAGTAGTGCAGTGAAGCCAGCCGTGCGTGTGGTTTCGGTGGGTGGGAGGGCGGCGACAGCACGAGTCTCGACTGCCGGGGAGATTTCAACGCCTGCCTCGGGCATCGTCGGGCTGCTGCTGATGGCTCGGTGCGCCACCATGAGCCCGCCGAGAGCGATGGAAGAGAAAAGCGTCCACCCCGCCGAGAAGAAACGGACAACGTAGGCTTGTTGCCGATGGAACTCGGCGCGCGTTAATTCGCGCAGGATGATCCCGTGCTCCATCAGGACGAACTTTCCATTCAGTTCATGCGGGCCGCCGCCTTCACCGAGAATGACGAAGAAGGCGCCAGTGACAATCGCATACACTCCCACAACGCCTCCGCAAATTTTCATCCAGTGCGGTATGTGCCGCTCTGCTGCCTGTGTCTTGCGCAGAGAGAAAACCGCGGCGATGAAAGGCGGGAAGATCAAGAAGTGGAAAAACATCACGTGGGGGAATTTCTCCATCGGATCGATGCCGAGGAAGGTTGAGACATGAACTGCGAGGCTTGCGATGAAAACGACCGCCGCGAAGCACATCCAGAAGATTCTCATCATGGTTTAGGTATTCGAGTATAAATCAGGGGATGTTAGCAGATTCGCCCAGCGGCGTGGTGGCGGAGAAGGAGACCGTGGCGGACACGAAGTAAACTTCAAACCCATTCACCGCAGAGACGCCGAGGTTGCGGAGGAATTCTGGACGTTTTACTTTTGCGCTAACGGCGTGGTGTGCAATTCAATATTTTGGCGTCAACGAATCCCTCTCATCGCAAAAAACGCTAGGAGTGGGGCGCGAGCTGCTGGATAGGCACTTCGGGGCGACTCCTCGGTGCGGCTCCCGTTCCCATCTTTCGCAACCTCTCTCTGGCCTGCGTGGCTTCGGTGGTTTTCGGATAGCGCTGGATGACGTGCTTTAATTCTTTTACGCCTTCGTCTTGTTTGCCGAGTTCGAGGAGCGCGAATCCTTTCTTTAACTGCGCGGTGGCAGCCTTGTTTCCGCTGGGAAAATTCTGCAGGACCAGATCGTAATTCGAGACGGCCTTATCGTATTCGCCGGCCTTGAAATGAATTTCGGCCAGATAGAAATACGAGTTTCCAGCCAAATCGGTGTTGGGATAGAACTTGATGTAGTCGTTGAATTCCTGGGTCGCCAAATCGTTCTTCCCGCCGTTATAGTCGCGCAGGGCATTGTTGTAGAGCACGTCGGGCGCCGGGGCCTGGGCGATCGCCTGGGCCTGCTGCTGCGCTTGCGCCTGCTGCGCGGCCAGGGACTGCTGCGCCGCCTGCATGTCTTCGAATTGCTTGCTCAGCCGGGCGAGGCGGACCTTGAGTTCGTCCATGGTGTCGTTCAGTGCCTGGATCTGCCCGGAGATTTGGTCAACCTGCGCGGCGCGGTCCTGCTGTTGTTTGTTGATGGAAGTTTGCAGGTCGCCGATCGCGGCGCTTACTTTGTTGGCGGCGTCGGTGTTCTGTTCGAGCAGGCTCTTCATTACGCCCATGCGCTCATCGAAAGATTGCTTCATCTGGGTCATCTGCTGCTGTAGCTGTTCGACCTGCGTTTGCAGTTCGATGAGCTCCTTGTTGGCGCCGTAGGCGGGAGCGATCCAGAGAGTGAGGAAGAGCGCGAGAGCGAGAGAGAAGCGATTCGATTTCATAGTTGACCTATTAGCTGTCAAAAAACCGCCGATCGTCCAGCGGACGAAACATGAGAAATCAAGGGCGGCCGCAGCCGCCCTTGACGGAGTTACGGTTCGTACACCAAGTGTCCCCGGCGATTTTGCTGCCAGCAACCTTCGTTCGACTCGGTGCAGACCGGTTTCTCCTTGCCGTAGCTGATGGTTTTGATGCGGGCGCCGCTTACTCCGGCCTGGATGAGCGCATTCTTCACCGCGTCCGCGCGATTAGTGCCGAGCGCCAGGTTATATTCGGTCGAGCCGCGTTCGTCGCAGTGTCCCTCGATCGTAAAGTGGACGTTAGGATGCTGTTGCAGGAACTGCGCATCGCCCTGTAATGAGCCCTGCTGGTCCGCGCGCACATCGTACTTGTCGTAATCGAAGTAGATGTCCTTCACATTTTGCGTAAAGAGTTCCGCGTCGGTAGGAGCGGGCGGTGGCGGTGGTGGCGGCGGGGGTGGTGGCGCGTTGACGGTCACGCGAGTGGTGGCGTCCTGCGTTCCGCCTGCGCCTTTCGCGACTAGATGGTAAGTAGTGGAGTCGGTCGGAGTCACCTGACGCGATCCGCTGGTTTCGACTGTGCCAATTCCGTCGATGCTGACGTCAGTCGCGTCCGTGGTCTGCCAAGCCAGCGTCGTCGATTGGCCCTTGTCAACAGTAGCCGGGTTCGCCGATAGCGTGGCTGTGGGAGCCGGCGGTGGGGGTGGCGGCGGGGGCGGCGGCGGAGCGACCTTCTTGTGGCATGCGCCCAGGAACATGATGGTGCCGAGTGCGAAAACCAGAATGCTCCATCGCTTCATCGTTGTTGCCATTGAGTGCTTCACGGATTCCTCCTGTTTTTTGTGCGCCCGCATTGTGGCGTGCAATTTGCGGATTCACGGCAGGGCGCACTTTCGGCCAGCCGCAAAACCGTTCTTCATCTCAAAAACAATCTACTTCCAACTCCAGTTGGGCTGCGTATTGACGCCCGCGGAAGTCAACTGCTTCACGTGTGTGCCATCCGCCAGCATGGTCCAGATCTGGTCGCTGCCCGAGCGATGGGACTGAAAAACTATGTGCCGCCCATCCGGCGACCAGCAGGGAGAATCGTTGCGCCCCGCGTCGTGCGTGAGCTGCACCCACTGCTTGCTGGCGACGTCCATCAAGTATAGATCGTTCGAGCCCGGCTCTCCCGGCCCGTACTTGCGCATCCAGGAAAAAGTCAGAAACTGTCCGTTGGGCGACCAGTTGGGAGAAACCGCGTAGCCTTGATCGGTGACGCGCTGCAGGTTGGTGCCGTCGGCTTCCATGGTATAGATCTGCGGCAGGCCGGTGCGTCCGCTGACGAAAGCGATCTCGGAGCCGGTCTTGCGGTTCCATGTCGGCGAAACATCCGGGCCTTGGCCGTCGGTGAGGCGGCGCGAGTTTCCTCCGGAGGCATCGGTCGCGAAAATGTTGGGATAACCGTTGCGCGAGGACGAGAACGCGATCTTGCCATCGGGCGACCACGACGGCGAAAGGTTCATGCCGCCAAGACGCGGGAAGGCGACCATGCGATTGAGATCGAATGAGTACATCATGATTTCCCAACCGCCCTTGTTCATCGAGCTGAAGGCCAGCCGCGAACCGTCGGGCGAAATGCGCGGCGACAGGGAAATGCTGCCCAGGTGCGTGACCTGCTGCTGATTGGCGCCATCGTAGTCCATCATCCAGATTTCTTTGTGGCCGGTGCGATTGCTGACAAAGTAGATCTTGCTTTCGGCGATCCCGGCCACGCCTCCGCCCAGGCGGAAAATGATTTCGTCGGCAAATTTGTGCGCGATCACGCGCACCGCGTCGCTCGTCGCACTATCACTGTACTGCTTGCCGAGCACCTGTGGCGACTTTTCATTCTTGAGGTCGTAGAGCCATCCCTGCACCGTAACTTTTCCGGCCGCCACACCCAGGTTGCCGAACACGAGCATGGAAGCGTTCGGGGGCGGGGAATTCCAGGCTGAGAATTCTACCTCGGACGGTTTCCCGGGCTCCTGCAGCGGATAAAAACTCTTCGAGACAAGATCGAAGATTCCGGCGTTGTCGAGGTCGTTCCAGAGCGTGTCGTTGAAGATCTTCAAGAGTGCTGCGTTGTTGGCGTCGGCGGTCGAGGGCTTGAAGTCGGATGCGGCCAGGCGCACTCGCTCGACGCCGAGCCCGGTGCCAGTGCGAATCCAGTCCTGCGCGGAACTGGCGATCGCCAGCAGAAACAACAATGCAACGACAGTAACAACCGGGTATTTACGTTCGAGATGGGATTTTAGATCTTGACAGGACTTAATCCCCATAGTTCGCAAGCTAATCTGCCTTTTTCCTATGAGATGCGGGATGGGACGATCTGAGTTACTCAATTTTTGCTCCTGTTTAGTCGTTAGTCGTTGGTCGTTAGCAAACCCGTGGCAAACTCCAATCTCTAGATCCCGTTATTAACGTTGCGTGAGTTTTGTTATGTAATCGGATGCGGCGCACAGGAAGACGTCGCTAAATTCATGCGAGTCGCTCGTATTCTAATTCTAATGACTTGCATTTTGAGTTCATAACAGGCCCAAGTAATAACATGTTAAATGCTCTCCACAAGCCGGTCCATTTTTTCTTCCTGCTGCTCGATGGACTCAACCAGTTTGAACTGAGTGCGGCAGCGGTCAAGATTGTGCCCTTCGCGATGCACTTTGAAGTAGGTGTCGCCCGCCAGGAAATCCGTCAGGAAGCGGATGCCAATCTCAAAGGTGATGAGCTTGCCGGAGAGCGGCAGAAATTTTTTCTCTGCCGGCGTCAGGAATTCCGCCGCCGAGCTCAAGTAACCGCGCGCCAGCGCTTCGAACATCGGGAACTGCATTTGCACCCTGGACAAATCGCGCTCGTCCTCCTGCGCGGGGCTGGTGGTGGTGCGGACCATGTCGCCGAAATCGTAAAGCGCCAGCCCCGGCATCACCGTGTCCAGGTCGATCACACAAATGCCCTCGCCGGTCGCGTCATCGAGCATGACGTTGTTGAACTTGGTGTCGTTGTGCGTGACGCGCTCAGGCAGTTCCGCATCGAGCAGGACGGCGCACATCGGCTGGTGGCGCAGGGCGAATTGGATTTCCGGTTTCGCCAGCCTTGCTCGGCCGGCCGCGTCGCCGGCAATAGCCTTTTCCAGCGCGGCAAAGCGTTTGGGCGTGTGATGAAAATCCGGGATCGTGTCGTGCAATCGTGGCGCGGCCAGGTCGGCCAGCATTTGCTGGAACTGCCCGAAAGCCTTCGCCGCTTGAAACGCCTGCTGCGTGGATTCCACGGCGTCATAGGTGCGCGCCTGCTCGATGAAGAGGTAGCAGCGCCAGTGGTTGCCTTGCTCGTCGCGATGGTAACATTCACCCGTCTGGGTTGGCACCAGGGTCAATACGCGCCGGGTGGAGTCCGTTTTCCCGCCCGCCTTGCCCGCCAAGTGCGCGGTGACGCGCTGGATGTTTTCCATGACCGCGACTGGGTTTTTGAAAATGTTATGGTTGATGCGCTGGAATACATAACGCACTGGCGTGCCGGCCTGGTCATAGACGGCGCGGTACGTGTCGTTGATGTGGCCGCTGCCGTAAGGCGTGGCCTCTCGTAATTCGCCGTGGATTTGGAAGCGGCTGGCAATGAGTCGGACGTCGTGTTTCAGGTCCATGGTCATCTCCAAAGTATTTCGGGATAATCGCCGCGCGCGATAAGCTGGCCGATGCTTTTCATTACGCGGGGCCGGTCTCCCCGGTAGGTCAACCCAAACCAGGAATCTCCGGTCCGCAACACTTTCACCCTGGCCTGCCCGGCCAGGAGCAATTCATTGATGGCGGCGGGGAGGTAGCATTCCGACTTCAGTTCGCCGCCACGCTTTTTCAGGAACGCCTCGAAATACGCCTCGATCTGGGGGAACAATGCGGGTGTAAATCCCCACATGTTCATCGAAACGGCTTCGTCCCCGGTGAGGTGGGTGATTTGTCCGGTGGGGCTGGTGTATTTCGCCCCATTCCCATCGCGTTCGATCTTGGTCAGTTCCGTGGCCGTTTGCAGCAAGCCGTCGCCGTCCACCCGGCAGACGCCGCGTGCGACACTGCCAAAGTCGGAGAGCGTGTTGCGCAGCATGAATCCGACCATCGCATAGTCCGGTGCATAGTCCAGTGCATGGTCCGGGCTGCCGGAGGTGAGGTGCTGGGCGATCAGTCGGTAAGATTGCGCGCCGTAAAAATCGTCGGCGTTGATGGTTGCGAACGGTCCGCGGACCACGCCGGCAGCCGCGAGCACCGCGTGTGCCGTCCCCCACGGCGTGGTGCGGCCGGACGGCACGAAAAAACCGGGCGGCAATGTATCCAGCTCCTGAAAGGCGTATTCCACCGCGATGCGTTTTTCAAAGCGCGCGCCGACGATTTCCTTGAATTGCGCCTCCATGTCCTGCCGGATGACGAAGACCAGCTTGCCGAACCCGGCGCGCAACGCATCGTAAATGGAGTAGTCAATGATGGTCTCGCCGCTGGGACCGATGGGATCGATTTGTTTCAGGCCGCCGTAGCGGCTGCCCATGCCGGCGGCCATTACTAATAAAGTTGGTTTGCTCATGATGGTTTCAGAATCGGATCGAAGTCACAAAGGTCAGTTCGTCACTAGTCCTGTTGACGGTGGAAATTCGCCACCGGGTGCGGGGAGGCAGAGGAAATCACCGGCTCGCCGCCGCCACGCGTGTCATATCGGTTGAAGGCAAAATGCCATCGGTTACCCGCAATCAGCCTAGAGGCTGGAAATGACTTTTGGTAAGACCGCTCATTCTATCAGACGCGGCTCATATCGAAACATCGCCGAACCCATATAAGCCGCTTGTATACACGACTCGCATTTCGCGCTGGAGCGGTCCGAGGCAAGGCTTGCGCTTAGCGGCCAACAACCGACTACCGCTTGTAATCGAACCAGAATTCGACCGACACTTTACTTCCCGAATAATTTGACGGCAACGGACCGAATGTATCAATGCGCTCGATTGCCCGTCTGGCCGAAAGGTCAAGCGACGGTACACCGCTCGACTGCTCGATCTCAACATTCATCGGATGTCCGTCGTGTGCGATATCGAATGTAAGATAAACGCGTTTCGCCTCTGTAATTCGCGGGTCCACTTCATACTTCAGCCAGTTTTCGGTAACTTTCCGCTGCACGGCTTGTACGTACCAGGCGTAGAGGCTGCCGAAATCGCCGCCGTTTCCGGTAAATCCAAATCCGCCCTGGGCGCCGCCCGCGCTCATCGTGTAAGGCCCGCTGACCGGCCCACCCTCGCCATACGGAATCTGATTCGACTCGGGCTGCTCCGCTTCCGCGTTGCGCTTGGTCGCACTCTCGGACGCCACTGTTTTCTTGGTCTTTGTTTTTGCATTCTTGTCGGGAATCGGAATCGCTTCCGGCTCCTTCTCCTGCACCTTGGGCTGCGATTTCGAAAGTCCCTTGGATTCCGTGGCCAGCACGTTCGTGGTTGGTTCGGGATTGGCGGGCAATGGAATCGCGCTCACCAGCGTCGCGCCCATGGCATCGCCGCCGCCGCCGCTGCCCCAGCCTTGGCCACGAACGCTGTGGACAAACAGAGCGTAGAGCACGACGAACGCGGCGAATCCGAGATGCAGTCCGAGCGACCAGACCAGAGGCCGGCGCAGTTGGCCGCGTTCGGAATAGATGCCGATGTCGTTATAGTGCATGTCAATGTAACTATTAGCGATGGCCGCCATTGCTATCCATCGGCTGCGTTACGATGCTCACGTTCCGGATGCCCGCCTGCTTGATTGCGTCCATCACCGTGGCGAAAGCTCCAAACGGGACATCTTCGTCGGAGCGCAGATAGATCGCCTGGTGTTGCGGATCGCGAATTTTCTGCCTTAGGCGCGCCCGGATCTGGTTGATGTTGATGGGATCGTTGCCGAGAAAAACTCTCTGCGATTTATCAATGCTGATCACCAGGCGCTCTTCCGTGATCTCTTTGACCGTGCGGGTGTGGGGCACGTTGACTTCGATTCCGGACTGCAAGATCGGCGCGGTCACCATGAAAATAATAAGCAGCACGAGCACAACATCCACCAGGGGTGTAACGTTGATGTCGGCGAGCGCGGTCTGGGTGCGTCCATTGGCGGAGGTGAAGGCCATCAGCGCCGCGCCTCCGGTGACGCTATTTGTCGTTCCACGATCTGCCGTTCCACCAGATTGAGCATCTCCAGGGCGAAGTCGTCGTTGCGCGAGGCCATCTCACGAATGGAGCCAATGATGAGGTTGTAGGCGATCACCGCCGGGATGGCGGCAGCCAGGCCGGCGGCGGTGGTAATCAGAGCTTCGGAAATTCCTGGAGCGACCGCGCGCAAGGTCGCCGCGCCCGCCGTGCCCAGTCCGTGGAACGCGTCGATGATTCCCCAGACAGTCCCGAAAAGTCCAATAAACGGTGTAACCGCGCCGGTAATCGCCAACCACGGCACGTTGCGTTCGAAGCGCGTGATCTCCTCCGACGATGCGATCTGCATGGCGCGTTGAATGGCGACCAGGTTGTGAATGCCTCCCGTCGTTCCCATCTGGCGTTTGAACTCTCCAACCGCGCCGGCAAACACTCCCACCAGCGGGCTGGGACGAAACTGTTCGGCAACCGCGGCAATATCCTGCATGCGCTGGGCTTGGTGAAAGGCGCGGACGAAGCGTCCACTCTGCTCGCGCGCGCGGCGGATCAGCCGCCACTTGGATAGAATTACGGCCCAGGAGAGCACGCTGAACGCGATGAGAATGAGAAGCACGGACTTGGCGACCGGACCGGTCTGCAGGACGAGATCAATGATTTCGCCGCCAGCGAAGAACAGGAGGACGGAAGGAAAATGCATCGGTTTCGGGAGATCCCTCGTTGAGATTATAGACCAGCGCGACGAAGCGCTCCGCGAACGTACCGCATCGGTCAACGCGCTGGGATGGTTTGCGCGCGTCTGCGCTGGGCTTCAACGGCTACGAATTCGGAATCACGGCCTCGACTTCATTGGAATACGAGCTTTCCTGACCTTCGGCGTTGACCTCAGTGGTGACGTAGTAGTAAGTTGCCCCGCAGACGACCGAATAGTCTGTGTAATTGGTCGAGGCCTCCAGCGCGGTGTTGATCTTCTCGAAGGGGCCTGCCTGGGCGGCGCCGCGATACACGTTGTATCCCACGGGACTATCGCCCCCGGCATCCCAGGAAAGATAAACGTCATGAGCAACCTGGGCCACGCCCGTGCCGGTCAACTGTTCGACGGTTGGTGAGGCCACGGCATTGCCGATGAATTTCGCAGTGCCCGTGGCTTTGCCGGAAGCGTTCGGAGTGAATCGAATGGTGACACTGACGCTCTTCCCGGCCGGAATCGTTGCCGGAAGTTTCAGCCCGAGGATGGCAAACTCCGAGCTGGTAGATTCGTCCGACGAGATGGTTACAGCACCGTTCGAGGCGGTGAACGCAGCTTTCAGCTTGGCGCTCGATCCCACCGTGACGTTGCCGAAATTGAGGCTCGCTGGAGTTACTCCCAGTGGGTACGCGCCGGTACCTTCGACGTCCATGGAAAGTTTGGGATTCTCGGCAGTACTCACCAGCGTAATGACGCCGCTGGTGTGTCCCGAGGCAGTCGGTGCAAAAATAATGGGCAACTCGACGCTGGCGCCGGGCTTGATCCGCACGGGCACAGGGAATGTGCCGAACGAGTATTCGCTCCCTGTTACCGCCTTGGAAGTGATTTGCAGGGCTTTGCTCCCTGTGTTCGAGAGTTGGATGGAGAAGGAACTGGAGTTGCCGACCTGGACCCTGCCGAAGGCGTGACTGCAGGGATCACATTGAAGTTCCTGTGCCCATGTGGAACCAGGCGCCAGGCAGAATAGTAGAAAGGCGAATGCAAAATAGGGGAAGGCTCTCATGACTACTATCTTCAGGAGCCGCCCAACTGGGAAGCAAAATTGGTAGTGCATTTACGCAATCTTTAGTACCGTTTTGGTAATGGGGCGGCCGGCTTCGCGCAGCTCTGCTGGCGTGGTCTGTGCTATGCTGCGCGTAAATTACAGATCGTCCTAAGAAAGATCGTCCTGAATTAAGATCGTCGTCAGTTAAGATCGTTGTCAGTTAGGATCATAGGACCCTTGTGCTGGCCGAACTTCGACTGGAAAATTACGCGGTGATCGACAATGTCGCGATCGAATTCGCGGCGGGTCTGAATCTTCTGACCGGCGAAACCGGGGCGGGGAAGTCCATCCTGATTGATGCGCTGGGATTGCTGTTGGGGGACAAAGCGTCGCCCGATGTAATTCGCGCGGGCGCGGAGCGGGCCGTGGTTGCGGCGGTGTTTGAGAGCGAGGGAGAAGGAGCGGCGGCGCATTCCATCGAAGCCATCCTCGAGACGAACGGCCTGGACGCGGAGAATGGCTCGCTGATTCTGCGGCGCGAGATTGCTCCCGGCGGCAAGGGGCGTGTCTTTATCAACAATCAGCCGGCGACCGTGGCTGTGCTGAAACAGATTGCGCCCCACCTCGCAGTGATCCACGCGCAAACTGAATCCATCGTAAATTTCGATGCCGCGGCGCGCCAGGACCTGCTCGATGCTTACGCCGGAGTCGAGTTGAAGGAAGTGTCCGCCGCATTCGCCGACTGGAAGCAGATTCGCGGACGCATCGCCGAACTCGAACAGGACGAGCAGGACCGTGTGCGGCTTTTGGATCTGTGGAGTTTTCAATGCCGTGAAATCGAAGAGGCGCATCTGCGGACGGGCGCAAATTCGCAAGAAGACGAGCAACTCGAAGCCGAGAAGCGCGTCCTGGCCAACGCCGAGAAGATTTATGGCGCGGCCATCAGTGCCTTCGATCTGCTCTATGAGGGCAACGCTTCCACGTCGTCAAGCCTGCGCGCCGCGCAAAAACACCTGGAAGAGTTGGCCCGTTATGAGCCGAAGTTTCACGAGGCGCTCGCGGCGCTCGAGTCGGCGCGCATCAGCGTCGAAGATGTGGGAGCGACGCTGCGCGATTATGCCGGAGGAATCCAGGCTTCGCCCGAGCGTCTCGCCGAAATCGAAGAGCGCCTGGACCTGCTCGATCGCCTGAAGCGCAAGTACGGTCCTACGCTCGAGCAGACCATCGCATTCGGCGAGGACATCAGACGCAAAATCTCGGAGATGGAGAATAAAGATCAAGTGCTGCTTGAACTGCGGGCGATGCTCGACGGCGCTGCCGGAGAGTATCGCAAAAACGCTCGCGCCATTTCGCAAAAACGCCTCGAGGCGGGAAGGAAATTGGAGAAGCTGGTCGAGGCCGAGATCAACGACCTTGCCATGCGCGCCAGCTTCCGCATCGCGGTGGAAGAAAACGAAGCCGAGCAACACTGGACCTCTTCGGGCATCAACCAGGTCGTTTATCGCATCTCGACCAATACGGGCGAGGCGATGCGTCCGCTGGAACAGATCGCCTCGGGCGGCGAACTTTCGCGCGTCATGCTGGCGCTGAAGGCGTGCGTCGAAGCGGGGACGAATCCGGCGGGCAAAAAAAAATCGGCGGCCTCGCAGCGCACCTTGGTTTTCGACGAGATTGACACTGGCATCGGAGGCCGCGCCGCCGAGGCTGTGGGGAAGAAATTGAAGGCGCTCTCCAAAGGCAATCAGGTGCTTTGCGTGACCCACCTGCCGCAGATCGCAACCTTCGCCGATCACCATTACGTAATTGAAAAGCGCGAAACTGGAGGCCGCGCCAAGACCACCGTCCGCCAAATCACCGGCGAAGAGCGCACCGAAGAAGTGGCGCGCATGTTGTCCGGCGCCAAACTCACCGAAACTTCGCGCAAGCACGCCGAACAGATGATTCGGGCGAATGGGTAACTCTGAAGCCCCAGCCTTCCGCCAGCAGAACCACGCAGGCAGTGCCCCATCCTTCGTTTTTTGCAAGGGTGGGCGAGTATCGCGAACAGCGTCCAGAGGCGCACGGTGGTCACCCTGCCGATGGGAAGCGCCGGTTTAGGGACCGCCAGACTGCGCTACTGTAAAGGCTTTGCTGGCGTCCCCGGTTTCACGCCCGCGTGCTTCTTCGCCTGCTCCATCAATTCCAGGACTTTATCTTTCGCTTCATAGTTCGGGTTCGTATCCAACAACTTCCGCCACGTGGCGACGGCCTTGTCAATATCCATCTTGCCCTGCCACTCGACAATGCCGAGATTGAACAACGTGTTGGCCTTGTTCGGATCGTAGGCAAGCGACTTCTGGAATTCCGCGATCGCGGTATCGGCGTTGCCGGTGTACCAATAGGCGGTCGCCATGTCGGTGCGAACCCCGGTGTTGGCGGGATCAACCTTGAGCGCGCGCTGGTAGTACTCAATCGCCGTAGGGAACTGCTGGGCGTCGTAATAAATGTTCCCGATGTTTTCCAGGAGTCCGGCGTTGGCTGGGTCGGCTTTGAGTTTCTCGATCAAAGGTCCAGCTTGCGTGTTGGCCATTTTCTGCAGTTGGGCCGGAGTTGGAGTCTGTGTCCCTGCGTCCGCGCTTGCGGCAGCCGGTGTGGATGCGGTCGCAGTGCCGGTTGCAGCGGCTGCCGGGATCTGCGATCCGCGAATGAACCAGCCGCCGGCGATTCCCACCAACAGGCAGATGACCGCCAAGGTGTACGCCTGCACGCTTGTCCATTGCTCGATAGAGGTTCGATTGGTATCTGTCATGGCTCCATGCTCCTTAGCAGTCTGCGGTGAAAGTGCGGATTCTCTATTCAATCCTCAATACACCAGATTTTGTCATCCCGAGCGGAGCGAGGGATCTGCATATTCGCGGCAAACTGCAGGTCCCTCGCTCCGCTCGGGATGACAATTCATGAAAAGTGTTACTCATCCGCAGCTCTCCGACTTGCACCACGGGCTGCTAATCGGACCTTCCCTGCGCGTCGGCCATCAATTTTTGCACTTCGGCTTTGCGGTCCGCACTCAGTTGCGGATTCGACTTCAACAACTGCTGCCAGGCCGCCACTGCTCCCTTGCCGTCCTGTTTTCCCTGCCACTTGATCATGCCAAGGTTGAACAGTGAGTTGGCATCTTTGGGATCGTAGCGCAGCGATTGCTGGAGCTGGCTGATCGCTCCGTCCACATCGCCGTTGTAATACAGGCACGAAGCCATCTCGGTACGGATGGCGACGTTCTTGGGTTCGGCCTGCAATGCCTTCTCGTAGTAGCTGGCCGCTTCCTTGAACTGATGCGCCGTTTTGTAGAGGTTCCCGGCCTGGATGAGAAGCTGGCTGTTGTTGGGATCGGCCTTCAGCTTTTCGAGCAGCGGCCCCGCCTTCTGGTTAACCATCTCTTTTATTTCGTCGAGGCTGGGCATGTGTCCACCCATGGCGCTGGCCGGCTCGGCGGGCTGAGCTTGCGTCCGAGAATCGGCCACGGGCTGCGCTGGCGGCATGGGCGATTGCGATCCCCGAAACAGATATCCAATCGTCAGTCCAACCGCAAGGCAGATCGCCGCCATCGCGTATACCTGTTTCGCCTGCCACTCCGGTCCCGCGGTTGGTTGCGTAGTGGTTTCATTTGCCATGCACGGTTCCCTCGTAGTCCGCGTTGCCTGAAGTCATGCCCTGATACAAATTTCACTTACACCACGGAATGCTACCCATGTCCTCCGCCGAGTTCGCGCACGATGCTGCCTACAAACGCCTTGGCGTCTCCGAACAGCATCAGCGTGTTATTGAGATAGTAGAGCGGGTTATCAATGCCCGCGAAGCCAGGATTCATGCTGCGTTTGATCACCATCACGGTGTGGGCTTTGTCCACGTCGAGGATCGGCATCCCGTAGATGGGGCTGGAAGCATCGGAGCGGGCTGCCGGATTAGTGACATCGTTGGCGCCAATCACCAGCGCAACATCGGTCTGCGGAAAGTCGCCGTTGATCTCGTCCATCTCAATCAGCCGGTCGTAGGGAATATCGGCCTCGGCCAGCAGCACGTTCATGTGGCCGGGCATGCGTCCCGCAACCGGGTGAATGGCGAAGCGCACATCCACGCCGCGCTTCGTTAAAGCATCGTAAAGTTCGCGCACCTTGTGCTGCGCTTGGGCCACGGCCATGCCGTATCCAGGGACCACGATGACCCGGTTCGCGGCGGAAAGAATCGCCGCGGCTTCTTCCGGGGTCGCGCTGCGCACCGGTTTGGCTTCTCCCACAGCAGCCGCAGCTTGCACCTGACCAAACGCCCCGAACAAAACATTCGTGAACGAGCGGTTCATGGCCTTCGACATGATGATCGAGAGGATGAGGCCCGACGATCCGTCAAGCGCGCCCGCAATGATGAGCAGCTTGTTGTTGAGAACGAAGCCCATGGCCGCCGCCGACAGCCCTGCATAACCGTTCAACAACGAAATGACGGTCGGCATATCTGCCCCGCCGATGGGGATGATCAGCAACACACCGAACGCCAGCGCGATAAGAATCATGAACGGAAACAGCGACCGCGCCCCCGGATGCAGCACCAGAGTTACGGCAATCGCCATCGCTCCGGCAAGCAGCACAAAGTTGACGAGATTCTGTCCTTTGTAAGTCAGCGGCCTCTGCGGCAGAATCTCCTGCAACTTACCGGCAGCCATCAAGCTCCCAGTAACCGTCAATCCTCCGAGAATAACTTCGAGTGACAGCACCGACATCATGAAGCGCGAAATATCGGGCGAGCGCAGATAAAATTCAGCCGAGCCGACCAGCGTCACGCAGAGCGCTCCAAAAGCGTGACTGAGCGCGGTCCGCTGCGGCACCGCCGTCATCGCCACGCGCCCGAGCGGCACGCCGATGATCGTTCCGAGCACCAGCGCGATCGCGATCAGTTGATAACTCATGCCGTGGTTCAGCAGCGTGCCGCCGATGGCCAGCACCATGCCAATCTCGCCCGCCCAGATGCCGTGGCGCGCCGTGGTCGGCGAGCTCATCCACTTCAGCGAGAGGATGAACAGCACACTCGCGATGAGATACAAAAGCTCGATGATGACCGTCGTTGCTCCCAGTTCGGCTGTCATTATTTAGTCACCGGTTTTGCCGCGGGACGGCTGGATTTAAACATCTTCAACATGCGGTCCGTGATGAAGAACCCGCCGACGATGTTGCTGGTGGCTGCCACCACGGCGACGAATCCGAAAGCGGTCGAGAGCGAGGTCTTGTGTTCGCCCACGAGCACAATAGCTCCCACCACCGCAATCGCATCCAACGCGTTGGTCAGCGACATCAACGGAGTGTGCAGCAGCGGCGAGACTCGCCGGATCACTTCAAATCCGATGAATCCAGCCAGCACAAAAATAAAAAGCGCATTAATCAGGTTCGAACTACTGTTCATCTTTCCTCCGTGTTAGTCCGTGAAGCGCCAGACGTCCCCGCCCGGCCCGGCGAAACGCCCGTCACTCCACCGTCACTTTGCCAGCGCAGGCAACTTAAAGAACTCGCGCACCCGTCCTTGCACAATCTCGCCGCCGCGAGTTAGCAACGTCTCGCGCACAATTTCATCTTCCAGGTTCAGATTCAACTTCTGATCTTTGATTAGATGAGTCAAAAAGGAAGTAACATTGCGGGCATACATCATGCTCGCGTGATAAGGCACGCCCGATGCCAGATTGATCGCTCCAATAATCGTCACACCGTGCTTGACCACCGTCTTGCCGGTTTCCGTGATCTCGCAGTTGCCGCCGCGTTCCGAGGCCAGATCGAGCACCACCGACCCCGGCGCCATTCCCTTCACCATATCTTCCGTCACCAGCACCGGCGATTTTTTCCCCGGGACCACCGCCGCTGTAATCACCACATCGCTTTCCTGCACCACTTTTCCCAGTAACTCGCGCTGGCGGCGATAGAAATCTTCATCCTGCGCGCGGGCATATCCGCGAGCGTCCTGCGCGTCTTTCGCTTCGATGGGCAGCTCGACAAAACGTCCGCCCAGGCTCTGCACCTGCTCCTTTGCCGCCGGCCTTAGATCGTAAGCCGAAATCACCGCGCCCAGCCGTCGCGCCGTCGCAATCGCCTGCAACCCGGCAACGCCGCAGCCGATCACGAACACGCGCGCGGGCGTGATCGTTCCCGCCGCCGTCGTCAGCATGGGAAAGATGCGCGGATGAGAATCGGCGGCCATCAGCACCGCCTTATATCCGCAAGCCGTTCCCATCGAAGAGAGCGCATCCATGCTTTGCGCGCGGGTCGTACGCGGCATCAACTCCATCGAGAACGCCGTCACGCCGGCGCGCGCGATCTCCTGCACCACCTCCGCCGCACCGAACGGACGCAGAAATCCGATGAGCACCTGATCGCGGCGATACAGCGGCACATCCTGCTTCCCCGTCACGTCGTTCGATCCGTAACAAAGAATCTGCACGACAATGTCGGCGGCGGCAAACACCGCCGCGCGGTCGGCCACGATCTTCCCGCCCTTCTCCGCATATTGCGCGTCGGGATAGCCCGCCTCGATTCCCGCGCCCGCCTCTATGCGGACTTCAAAACCCGCTTTAATCAGCGTCGGAAGGACGGTCGGCACCAGCGCCACCCGCCGCTCGCCCGGATAACTTTCTTTCGGAACACCGATGATCACAAAGCCCTGCCTGTCTAGCGATCCACTGCATCGCAATTAAAAAAATAAAAACGTGGAAAAGATTCGCGCCCGCATCGCGCATCGAGCCCGCGTTTGCGGCCAATCCCCAGGGAATTGAAAAATTCTAGTTGACCCGCTGGGCCCGCGCAAATGGCTCCCTGCTAACAGCCCGTGCTGAAGGCCGGTGAACGGCACATGAGCGACACCTTGGATAAATTGTCATTATTAATGAATTGTCATCCTGAGCGAAGCGAAGGATCTGCTTTTTGCCGCGAACCGCCGATCCCTCGCTACTCCGCGAGCCTCAGCCGCAGCCCGTCGCCATCGCTCGTTGCCATAATATTGGCGCAGTTCTCGACGATCCAATCCGCGCCTGCGTCTTCCAGGCCGCTGCGCGTCATGGTCGAGAGAAGTGCAATCACTCGTGCGCCCGCCGCCTTGCCCGCGCGAATTCCCGCCGGCGCATCTTCCACCACGATGCAATCGGACGCGGCAAACCCGAGCTTCGCCGCCGCTTTCTCATAAGGCTCGGGGTCCGGCTTGCCGATCTGCACATCGCTCGATGTAATCATGCCCTTTGGAATGGGCAGGCCCGCCGCCCGCAAACGCGCCCCGGCCAGCCGCCGCGTACACGAGGTCGCAATCGTCCACCGTTCCGGAGGCAACGCGTCCAGCAGCTGCCGCGCCCCGGCCAGCAGCACCACTCCCTCCAGGTCTTCAATCTCCCGGCGCTCCACTTCGCGATCTTCGCGTGCAATATCAATATCGGGGCCCGGCAGCAGCTCGCGCACCGTGGCCCGGCTCGGCCGCCCGTGCGCCATCTGGATCACCATCTCCGGGTCGAAGCCATGCTCCACCGCCCACCGCCGCCACACCCGCTCCACCGCCGGCGTGGAATCGAGGAGCACTCCATCCAAGTCAAAAAGTAAAGCACTGCATCGAACCAGGGTCATCTCTTCTACTTTACATGGTCCTTGTTCTTCCGCAGCCCGCTGCAACAAAAACCCCGGTCCTCGCGGACCGGGGTCGAGTAGTTTTGTTGCCCACTGCGTTTACTGGGTTCGTGCCGTAAACATTTGCCGGTAGCCCAGGCTGTCGACGTCCTTGAACATCGGCGTTCCCGGCGGCAGGCCCGCGCCCTCCGCAAGGGTGAAGTCCGCGTCGAATATATAGTTACGGGTTGGCGGAGCATACACTGTATAGGTACAGCACTTGAAGACCCCGGTGTTATAGGTTGAGTAATAGAGGCTCACCAGCGAGCCTCCGTAATTCAGCGTGGCGTTGGGCGTGGTCCAGTCTTCGAGGAAGCGCAGGAAGTTGTGGACCCCTCCATCGGTGCCGAAGCCGTAGTTGGTAGAACTCGACCAACTCGGGAACGGGAAGGCCATGTTCTTCCCGGCAGCGATCGCCACCCGGTAAGAGGTTGTGGAGGCTACACGACCGCCTGCGTTAGGAGTTATGGAATAGGTAATATCAGAACCGGCGGCGGTAGTGGTGCTGCCGATCGTGCTTACCCTGTCGTCCCAAGCATTGGAAAGGATCGTGACCGCATCGGCAATTACCGAGGCTGGGACGTACCCAGCTTCGTCGTTTGCCGGTGGCGTATAGGTCACGTTGGTAAAGAACGTGTCTTCGTTGGGAGTCGTGACACTGTTGTAGTCGCCCTGGATGTACACCGGATTCTCCGATGCCACCGTGAACCCGCCATGATACGTTACTCCGTTCACTGTGATTCCGCCTGGCGTCCTCGGCAGGTTGCCGAGCGCTCCATCCACCAGTTTCAATACGTGCCGCGCCCCGCTGACCCAGTTCTTGCGCCCCGTGGTACAGCTAGTTATGCGTGGGCTGTAAGGATTGTTGGGGTTGACATTCGTAGAGATCGAGTAGTTTTGGTTCAACGTGCCATTGTACTGGCCCAATCCGATGTTCGAATTGCCCCAGCCGTCCAGCACTCCGTTCTCATTGACATCCTCGGGCGATAAGGTAAAAGTACCGCTGGGAGATAAGGGCCCGCCGGCCGGTGCCGGTTCCAGCACTCCGTCGGGAACTCCCGCGGTACTGCTGGAGTTAATCGAGTCCTCCAGACCCGAGTCGCCGCTCTTAGTGCCCGCGGGATGCGAAGAAGCCCCGTTCGGGTTATACAGCATGCCGCGCTGGTCCGAGAAATACAGCAAGTATCCATTCTGCGCGACAGAACCCACGCTCGTGCCGCTTCCTGGGATCGCTCCCGAAAGCCATTTCTTCAGGTTGCCTACGTCGATTTCGACGGCGTTCATCAACCCGTTGGACGCACAGCTATTGTTACCCTGATCCACGTCCCGAGCCTCGCCTTCGCGCGCATCGTAGAAGTTGATGGGGTACCAGTTGAAACGTGTGGGGCTCTGATTCGCCAGTGTGGAAGTCTGCGGCGAATTATTTTGCGCCGTGGTGGTCACGCCATACACCCAGTTCATGGTCGCCGTCGTCGTCGTCGCCGTCAGCACCGGGGCTGGCGACGGGTTCGATACAAATGACGACTGGTCCGGCAGAAGTGCCGGTGGCGTGATGGTCCACGCTGTGCAGTAGTTTGTGCTACCAACCTTGGATGTCGCGGTACAGGTCGGGGGAAGCGTGGCGGAGTTCAACACCGATGCCGTTGTTGTAGATGTGGTAGTCACAGCACTCGCAGCATAAGGAAACGTTGTAGGGAGATAGGTTGGGAGTGTGGTGAGGCGGTCCGCCGGCTCTTGCAGCAGTAGAATCGCGTTCGGATTAATCGGGTTCGCGCCGGGTGCGGTTGGCGGCTTCACGTCCCGCGCAAATCCCAGTTGCAGCCATTCGCTGGTGACCGGGTGCCAGGCACCCGCTGCGTCCGCGTACTCAACCCGCAGCCAGCCGTCAATCAGGTTCCAGGTCGACGTCGTCTGGCTCACGGCGGCCGCGGGGGGAGCGGTAGTACCGGGTACCGAGTTGGGTGTGGTGCCGACGTAGTAATACGGAGAAGCGGTCACGTATGTCGGGGGTGTCGGGCAGTTTTTAAGAGGGACAACACTCATGGCGGTTGTCAGTGGAGCATAGTTTTGTGGAGGCAGAGTCGCCGTAGGACAGGGGGTAAACGTTGGCGGATTCACGGAAGCGGGGGCATTACCTGCGTTAAGGGTTGGACTAGCGGGAGCGGGTACGGGAATATAGTAACCGTTGCCACTGTTGCTATTGCTAGCGATATACGGGGCGCCGAGCGGGCAGAGCAGCACACACCCATTCGGATCCGTTGTCAATCCCGCTCCCGCTGCCAGCGCAGCCGTCCAGGGTGCGGGCGGGTAGGGCCAGTCTGGGGGGCAGGTAGATGAAACAGTAGGAGGAGTGGCACTCGGATTGGTGATCGTCACGGTGCAGGAGGTACCCGCTGGGATCGCATTCGTCGCGGTCGCGAAGTAGGTGTTGTAAGTGTTTCCCGCCGCTAGAGTCGGCAGGACCCATGTCCCTTGCGTAGGGGTCGACGTCGGAATTCCATAGGGAAGGTTATAGCCGGTACCCGATGTGTTCGCCGGTATATTCGCCAGGCGGATATTTCCCGCATCCCCCGCCCCGCCCGGCAAGTCCGCCGGATCGTCGCTCAACAACACGTGAATGGTCGCCAAGTTGTATTCGCGCGATTGGCTCAGCGCGGTTGAGTCCGTGGACACTGGCCGGCGAATAATTTCGTAAGGATAGACGGTTCCGGTGACGAACGGCATCGAAAGTTTCTTCGCGCCCGTCCCGTACGTGGTACTTCCATAGTCCCCGTCGGTGATCATCGAGTGGAAGGTGCTCGTCGAAATTGTTTTCCAGTTGGAGTTCTGGGCCGACAACGGACCTCCCGGCGGGGCGCCTCCCTTGCCCACCACGCTGCCCTGATTGGTCTGGTTGTTCTCAAATGTGCCGCAGTTGGGCTGGGCGCCGTCGCAGCCCCCCGTCGCTTTCGGAATCAGCGTCGTGCCGGTGTCGCTGACGCTGCTGGCCGTCAATCCATTCGGAATGTTCGCGGTTACAATATTCCCGTAGGCATCCAGCTTGCTGTGAAACGTCAGTGTGTAGCCTTGCGCCACGCCCACATACAGATCGCCGTTGGTGTGCACGCGCCCGGCAAAATCCAGAGTGGGGCTGTTGTAGAACGCGCAATCGCCTTCGCAGAACACGCCAAACTGGAACACCGGTATCAGCGCCACCTGCGCCGTCCGTGTCATGCTCACTTGCTGCCCGCCCAGTAGGGTCGCCGTCGCCACCATGTTGATCGGGATGATCTGCGCCTGCAAGCCGTTGTTCGGCCCCGTGCCGTTGATTGTTCCCCACTTCGCGAGCGGCGCTGCATTTGGGTTTGATGGCGGGCAAGTCACACCCTGCGGCGTCACCGTATAGGTCGTCCAGGTGACTCCCGTTATGACTGGCGGAGCGAGGTTTACGGCGCAGAGATCGCCCACCGTGGGCGACTGCGCGGCCTGGAACGCCGCCACCAAATTGGTTTCCATGGTCTCGATCCCGCCCTCCGCGACGTGATAGGCGACATTGTTCTGCAGATCGGTCCCGCCCACCTTTTGTTCGGTGTTGACCATCATCAGCAGCCCGATCGACATCCCCGACAGCAACAACAGCAGCAGCAAAGATGCTATCAGCGTGAATCCTTTGCTCTGTAGTCTCGCGTTCTTCCTATCGCAGCTTCCCATGGTCTTCCTCCCCATCGCTTTCCTCCCCATCGCCTTGCTCCCCTTAGTCATCCCCGCCGCTAGTTGGTGGTGCAGGGACTGCATGGATATTTGTTGGTGAACGTCAGGTTCCGCGCGCTTACCGATGTCTCCAAGTCCAACCCCTGATAACCCCTCGCGCCCCTCAGCGTGCTGTCCATTGCCATATGCAGAATGTTGATCTTGGTGATCGAGTTGGGCGTAAGTGGAATCGAAGCGCCTCCATCGGCTTGGTTCGTATACAGCGTCCCGTTGTAAAGGTCATAGCTGAACTGCATGAACTCCATGCCATCCGACACCGGCATCGGAGTGTGTCCGCTGATCTGCCGCATCAGTCGCGGCGGGTTCACCGTGTTGTCAATGTAATAAGTGATCACCAGAATGCGCTGTGCCGTTCCGGCGGTGCCGGTCGCGATATTCAACAGGCTGTTGGCGACGCCTGCCTGGTTCATCTTCAGCGCATCGCCGGCGGCGAAATTGGCGCTGCCTGCAGTCACGCCCCCGGTGACTTCGGCCACCACTTGCGCGCCGGCGGTAGTAGTGAACAAGATCAAATCGCCGGCCGTCAGTCCAACATTCAGATCGTTCACGGCTTGCGGCGTGACTATGCCGGTCGGGAACACACAAACCGTCGGCCAAGTCGCGGGCGCCACGGGGTAGCGCGAAGGTCACTACCCCAGCGGCCGTGACCTGCGCATTGTAGCAATTCAATAAGAAATTGTTGTCCGTATATGCCACCGTGATCGTATCGGTGGCTTGCGGATTGGAGGCGAGCGTAGGCCCGGCTTTGTATCCCGGGATCAGCCCGTAAAGATAGGGCACGCCACCCGAGAGGGGATACTTCACCGCAGTGTTGTTGGCGTTGCCGAGGTAACACGCCCCCGTCTGGTCGCAGCCAATCGACGGAGTGACCGTGGCTGGCAGTGCGATCGCCGCGTTGCTCAGGCCCGCCCCGGCCATGCTCAGGTCGTTTCTCAGCATGTTGCTGGCGGCCCTAAAATCCTCCTGCAATTCCGCCTTTTGCGAGACCATGAAGGTTGCGGTCACGCCACTGCTGTATAGCTGCACCGCACCGCCCAGCACTACCGTTCCCGCGATCATCGCGATCATCATTTCGATGAGGCTGAATCCCCCCGCGCGCTTTTTTGACCGATCGCTCATAAATCCCCTCTTACTGGTACTCCGAAATGAACGTGCTCATGGTGTAGGTTTTCGGCGCCTTCGTCTGGGTAGTCGTGTACTGTACGGTAATGTTGATGCTTCGCAGCGAAGACACCACGGCATTGTTCGCGGCGACCACCGGCAGGATCGTCACCGAGCGCTGATAGCTCGTCAAAGAGAGTATGAAGTCGTCCACGTCTCCATAGGTCCCATCGGGCCCGGGTTCCCTGAAAGTTTCCGCGCCCGCGGCCGCGTCATCCGCCGTCCCATAAATTCCGTCCGCTCCCGAGTTGTAGATCGGCTGTAGTCCGCTCAGGAAGATGCCGCACGTACTGGCGCCGGTAACGAAGCAGTTGTTGGATCCCACATTCTGGATATCGTCCCAGGTGAGCTGCGACGAGTTGTGCGCGGTCACGATACTCTCGTACGCCTCGTCTCCCAGTTGCTTGGCGATCATGTCCTGTTGCGAAGCCTGCGTGGCCGCGATGGCCACTCCGAACACACTCAGCAGTCCCACCAACCCTACCGTCAGCACGGTCATCGAAACCAGAACTTCGATCAGCGAAAATCCTCGCTCCCCTCGCTTCCGCATGCGAAAATCTCCGACCCCCTTAGTCATCTTCATTGCCGTTGCCATTGATAGACTCCTCCCTGCTGGTAGAGCCGCCATCCGTGAATGCGCCCCGTTCCGCCCCACAACGTGAAAGCCCGCGAACTCAGTAGGTTTCCCGCTTGCCCGATGTACACCACGCCTCCGCTCCAGTTCTTCGCATAGCCTCCGGATGTCCAATAACCTCCTGCGGTGCACGGCAAAGTCTGCGCCGAACCGTCCGGGCAGAAGTAAACAATATTCGAGGGTTCCGTGCTGCTCCCGTTCGCCGTGTAGCCTAAGTCGATCGCTACCGCCCCCGCTCCGTAGCCGTCTGGAACCGCGTTGGCGGCCGTGGGGATCCCCGCCTGCGCAAGAAATGTCACATCCGACGGCAATTGATAGGTATAGGTAATTAGATTTCCATTCGCGCTCTGATCGACCCCAAATGCCGTCGTCGGCGCCACCACGATCGTGCTGAGTGCGCCTGCGTTGTTGGCGAAAGTCACCGAGTACGATGTCGATTGCGATATCGAGTTGTCGCGCGCCTGACGCAGCGCCGACATCGTCGTGTTATACGCGTTCGTCACATGCTGCTGTGCTATCAACGGCCCCAGGTTCATGAATGCGAACGACGACATGATGACGATGACTGCCATCACGATCAGAAATTCCGTCAAGCTGAAGCCGCTCGTCCCTGACCTGCCATGCCCCGCACTTGTTTTCGGGCTTCTCATAAGCATTTACCTTGGTCCGTCGTTCCCCGCGCGGTGATATAAATCCGTCAAAATAAATTCGTGTAACGGGTATCGGTCAGCCCGGTATCTCCCGCGACCCTTGGTGGATCGCCGTCTCCACACCAGACTGACTAACTGGATATTAGGAACTGTTCCGTGGTACGTCAAAGTACCGGGGTACACCGGCCATTCGTACACTGGTTGTTAGTAAGGTAATTCCAGGAGAGTTACGATCGTGCTATGTGCCACCCATTAGATTGAGACGCGCCTGGTGGGGGGCCGGGCGTCCCCGCCCGTCTGGACGAGCGAGGCGCCCGTCGCTCCACCGTAATAACTCGTCGCACAGTGACACAGGTAACTTGTTATTGGCACTGAATGTCTTTTACCATGTCTATCACGATGGATTTATGCGCTCTAGTGATGTGCCCGGAGCAGGACGCGGAGACCCTGCTCACGCTCATCCAGTCGGAGATGGGGATGACGAGTGAGCATACATCCTCGATCTCGCGCGGAGTGGAACTGCTCGAGAGCCAGCACTTCGACGCCATCGTCCTCGACTATTGCTGCGACGAGAGTTCCGAGGAATTCATGATGCGCTTACGCCGCTCCGAAAAAAACCGTGCCACCATGCTGATTGCCGTCGTTGACAGCGAGTTCAACGCCCGCTCCTTGTTCGGCCGGGGCGCCAATTTTGTTCTCTATCGCCCGCTCTCTTCCGAGCGCACCCGCATCAGTTTGCGTGCCGCCCGCGGTCTCATGCGCCGCGAGCGCCGTCGCGCTCCCCGCACCCCAGTCTTTTCGTCCTCTAACGTCGCCTATCCGGGAGCGCCCGAACTGAACGCCGTTTTGACCGACCTCAGCGATGGCGGAACTTCTCTCCAATCCGCCAGCCGAATCCCGTCCAACTGCAAGGTCTATTTTGAATTTGCTCTTCCCGGCCAGCAGCAACTGGTCCGCTTGTCGGGAGAAGTGGCTTGGCAGGATGCCAGTGGCCGCACCGGAATCCGTTTCCTCGACGTGCCTCAGGCTTCGCGCCACCTCATGCAGACTTGGCTGCAGCAAAATAGTACCCACCCCGCCACCGGACTTCCCACCCAGTCGTCGGCAGGCGGGTCCTCGGGCGCACAAACGTTCCTAGCCCAGTCTCGACCCCATCGCGCGCCGAGATCCAATTCCAAAGACCCCACCCTTGTCTCCAATCCCACCAACCGCCGCGGAGAGCTGCGTTTGGCCTGCCGATTAGGAGCGGAAGTCTACCGTCTGGGGACCACCGTCCCCAACCGCTGCACTCTCTCCGACATCAGCGAAGGCGGTTGCTATGTCGAGATGCCATCCCCCCTCTCCGGGCAGTCTGGAGTGGAAATCCTGGTCCGCACTGCCGACACGAAATTGAGAATCAAAGGGCAGGTCCTGGCCACCCATCCCGGTTTCGGCATGGGTGTGCGTTTCATGTTTCGCGATTCCGTCGAGCGCGAAGAAGTGATGCGCCTGCTCGCCATCCTCTCCACCGGCGACGAACTACCGCTCTAAGCGACCTGCTCTTTTTCCGCCACCGCCCGGCGGAAATATTCCAGCGAAAGCTTCAGCCCGCTCTCCAACTCCACCTTCGGCTCCCATCCCAGCAGCCGCTTCGCTTTCGAAATATCCGGACAGCGCTGCTTGGGATCGTCCTGTGGCAGCGCTTCGAACTTGATTTGGCTCGCCGACCCCGTCACCGCAATCACTTTCCGCGCGCACTCCAGAATCGTGAACTCCGCCGGATTCCCAATATTCACCGGCCCATGCTCCGACTCCATTAGACCGCGCCAGCCGCAGAATCCCATCCACCTCATCGCTCACATAGCAGAAGCTGCGCGTCTGCCTGCCGTCGCCATACACCGTAGATCCTCTCCCCGCAGCGCCTGCCACATAAAATTCGGAATCACCCGCCCGTCGTTGATCTGCATTCGCGGCCCGTAGGTATTGAAGATGCGCAGATCCGTGTGTCCACCTGGTGATAGCGGCGATACGCCATCGTCACCGCTTCCGAAAACCGCTTCGCTTCGTCGTACACCGACCGCGGCCCAATCGGATTCACATTCCCCCAATACGTCTCCGTCTGCGGATGCACCAGCGGGTCCCCGTAGCATTCCGAGGTCGAAGCCATCATGAATTTCGCGCCCGTGCGCAGCGCCGTTTCCAACGCTTCAAACGTCCCATACGATCCCACCCGCAGCGTTTCGATCCCGTGCGCGGCATAGTCCACCGGGCTCGCCGGACTGGCGAAGTGAAACACATAATCCAATTCGCCCCACTCGCCCGCCTGACAAACATCTTTCTCCACAAACTCAAATCGCGAGTCGTTCCGCAGATGCTCAATGTTCGCCGAGCCGCCCGGTCAGCAGATTGTCCGCCGCCACCACCCGATAACCCTCGCCCAGCAGCGCATCGCACAAATGCGATCCCAGAAAGCCCGCCCCTCCCGTCACCAGCGCACGTTTTTTGTTCCCGGCTTGCGTCTTCATGGATTCAGGCACGCTCCTTTATTTTGGGAATCGCCCGCGCCGGCATCTCCTCCGCCAACGCCGCCGGACGCCCCACGCTGTAATAAGAAAATCCGTGCTCCACCATCACCGCCGGATCATACAGGTTCCGCCCATCCAGCACGATGGGATACTTCACCAGCCCGCGCAGACGTTCCAGATCGAGCGCCGCAAATTCTTCCCATTCCGTCAGGATCAGCAGCGCATCCGCGCCCGTCGCCGCCTCATACGCATCCGCCGCGAACTCCACGCCCGCCTTCAGCACCTCGCGCGCCCGCTCCATCGCCGCCGGATCGTAAGCGCAAATGCGGCAGCCCTCGCGCAGCAGTTCCTCGACCAGCAGCATCGCCGGCGATTCGCGAATATCGTCTGTCCCACCCTTGAACGCCAGCCCCAGCACGCCCAGCCGCTTGCCCCGCAAAGTCCAGAGCACGCTCCGCACCTTGCGCAAAAAACGGTGCCGCTGCTCCTCATTAATACGTATGACTTCTTCCAGCAGCCGGAAATCGTATCCGCTTTCCTTCGCCACCGCCCGGAACGCCATCAGGTCCTTCGGAAAGCACGAGCCTCCGTACCCGATCCCCGGACTCATAAATCGCGGCCCGATCCGCGAATCCGTTCCGATTCCGTCGCACACCTGCTGCACATTCGCCCCCACCGCTTCGCAAATCGAAGCCACCGCGTTGACAAAAGAAATCTTCATCGCCAGATATGCGTTGGAAGCGTGCTTGATCAGTTCCGCGCTCTTCGTTGTGGTGACGATCAACCGCGGCGCCGCCTTGGCCGTCGCCGCTTCCGGTCGCGGAATCGCATCGCCCCGCCCGTAGTACCATCCGTTGGTCAGCGGCCCGTAGATCTGGCGCATCACCTCCGCCGCCCGCTCACTTTCCACTCCCACCACTATGCGGTCGGGATAAAGGAAATCCGTCACCGCCGTCCCTTCCCGCAAAAATTCCGGGTTCGATGCCACATCGAACAGCGCCGGATCGGCCCCATTCCTCATGATGATCGTCCGGATCCACTGGCTCGTGTACACCGGGACCGTGCTCTTCTCCACCACTACCTTGTACTTGTCCACGCCCCCGGAGATTTCCCGCGCCACCGATTCCACATACGAAAGGTCCGCGTCCCCGCTCTCGGTCGGCGGCGTCCCGACCGCGATGAACACTACCTCGCTCTCGCGCGTGGCTGCCTGCAAATCGCCGGAAAACTTGATCCTCCCGCCCCGATGCCGCGCCAGTAACTCGGGCAGAGATTGTTCATGAATCGGCACCTCGCCGTTCCGCAGTGCCGCCAGTTTCTTCTCGTCGTTATCCACCAGGACGACCTCGTGTCCCAGGTCCGCAAAACACGCCCCCGTCACCAAACCCACGTACCCGGAACCGACCACCGCAATGCGCATAGCGAGCCTTCTCTCCTTGAAATTTTATGTGCGCGACCGGCTCGTCGGTGTGCACTTTTCTACTGTAGCAGCTTTTCCATCTCCGCTCGCCCCCTCATCGTTGTTGCCTCGAATACCGCGCCCAGGAATGGGAATCCCAATCTCACATGAAATAGTGACCGCCATCACCACCTCAAAGTTCGCGGCCTGTGGTTACGCGGGCGACCTCGCCCGCGTAACCGCCCGTACCCGCCAAACAAAAGGCGCAAATCTCTCCGCACCCCAAATCACAAAATTACCCAATCAACGATTTTTTTTCGCCGATTGACTTCCCTCTCATTTCGCGGGAAACTCCCCTCTGGGCCTGCCTTGCACCGCTTCACCGCAGGCTGCCGGAACAATATATGTTCCCGCCACTTATGTCGAGGTCCGCGAACCGCCCCAGCTACGAAATCTGGACCGTAGTCTTGGGATCTCTAGCCATTCTTGTTACCATTGCCGTCAGCATCCTGATCGGGTTTCGCTTGGGATGGTTGCCCTCATCTCGAACTCCATCCAGCGGCCAGATCCAGCCGCCCATCCCGGCAGGGATCATCCTGCCCGCAAAGTCAAAGTCCCGTGTGGGGATGGGCGACCTCGCCCGTCCAGCCAAGCGCAGTCCAGCCAAGCGCAGTCCGGCCCCCGCCGCCGACGAGTTAGTCGTTTACGAAAAAGGCAAAGTAGTCTTTCGCATGAAGCCCGCTCCCGCCCCGCCAGCCAGCGATGCCATCGTGCCAGCATCGTCTCGAACCAAGCTCGCCCCACTCCCCATCGTCTGGCTTTCTCCCGCGCAAGCCGAAACTCGTCTCCTCAGCCACGCCCAGCCCCAATATCCCCCCGAAGCCCTGGCCGCCCATCTCGCCGGCAACGTAGTCCTAGAAGTCGAAGTCGCCGAAGACGGCTCGGTCTCCCAAATCCGGACCCTCAGCGGAGACCCACTCCTGGCCGCCGCCGCCACCGAAGCCGTCCGCACCTGGCGCTACGAACCCTACCTCCAGCACAACCAACCCGCCCAGTTCCAGACCGATGTAACCGTAAGCTTCACCCTCCCCAACTGACCGCGAGCCGGTCATCCCAAGTTGAAAGCCCGAGCTGAAAGTACGACCCCGCTTGCAGGCCGCGAGTACTTTGGGTGGCGCAGCGGTTTACCGCTGCGGTAGTGTGATGAGTTAGAAGTGGCCTGTAGAGCATTTCTCGATTTGCTGCTGTAGATGGAGACTGGAACGGGAAGGGCACGGCTTCAGCCGTGCCGATAGAGCCTGCCAAACAAGCGGCTTTAGCCGCTGAGGGACGCACTTTCAACGCATCTCATCTCGCCAGCGAGGACTTAATCAGAGATTCCTTAGGAGTAACCGAAGAAATCAACCTGGCTGCATACCGGCGGGTGTCCCACCCTTCGGTTTTGATTTCCTCTCCAATAGAATAACTGTGGGTGCCCCATCCTTGCGTTTTTTGCAAGGGTGGGCGTCAATGCTGCCGATGCATTTCGTTTCTAACGCGCGCGACGTAAAGACGCAGGTTTCATAGTATGCTCACACTGCCACCCACCCTTCGCGAAAAGCACGCGAAGGATGGGGCACCCACTGCGTTGGTTATACCAGCGAGATCATAAGCCTGGGCTACCCGCCCAATCGCAAACGCGGTCAGAGTGACCACGAGCACACGCATCGAATCGGAGAGCGGCATCATACTACGCCAGTTACTGAGAAAAACGCCGGTTGCGCGCTGGAGTGAAGAGTGGATCGATCTCCCCGTCAACTGTGATTGCGAAAGTCTTGTCGAAAGGCACACCATCAGTGCCGTCGGCTACCAGGTGAATAGTGAAGCTCCCCGCGTGAGTGTAGGTATGGGTGACAGAAGGGCCTTCAGAACCAGTGCCGTCGCCGAACTCCCAGTGGTAAGAGAGCGCGGGAACGCCGTCGGGGCTGGCCTGGGCGGACAACTCTGCCGCCTTGCCTACACTGGCCATACTTGGGACCTGTGTGTGCACAGCAGGTGCAGCGGCTGGCATCGACGTATCGACAATTTTCACCATTTCCACCGAATGAGGCGCCAAGTCCATTGAAATCGAATCCTGATTCTCGGAAATCGTCTTGTTCGAGCCGAAGACATCGAAAACCTGGTTATGTCCGCCCAGATGCAGCCCAAGGTCGGAAAACGAGAAATCGCGCCGGCGCTGCTTTTCTGTCCAATTGAACACCGTCAGAATTGCTTGGCGGCCACTTTCGCGCAGCAGAAACACGCTCGGCATTGCGTCTTCGGGCGCGTAGCTCATCAGATCCATGGGTTTTGCGGCGTGCCCATACCGCACGATATTGAGCAGTTCGCGGTTCTGGACCAATGCCATGCGGTCCGCATCGAGGAAGAGCGTGGGTAGATCGTCGCCGATCTCGAACATTCCGCCGGAAACCGCCGACAAAGCGATCGATGCCTTGGCCTCATCAAGGGCCAGTGTTCTTACCCCTCCATGCCACTTCTGTTCTTGAACAAACTGTCGCGAAACGGTAAATGCATCCGGATCGCTGACGTAAAAGTTGCGGTTCATGTAGTAGCGCGCAGCAATGCCGGGGGCAGCTTCCTTTGTGGCATCAAAGGTGTGGCCGGTATCAGTCGAGATCCGGCCAAAGTCCACAATGCCCACGGGATTCAGCATGGGGCTCCCGTCCTTGTCGAGAAGCACATCCTCTCCCACTGTTTCTCGAATAATCTGCAGGCCGATCCGCTGCGCCTCAAGCGCAGTCGTGTTCGGCCGGTAATAGTAGCCCTCGATCGCGGTGTCTTCCATGAAGTCGAACTTGAAATATCGAATCCCCCAATCCTTGACAAGCGTCGAGTAAATCTTGCGCAAATATTCCTGCGCGCCAGGATGGGTCGCGTCCAACACATAGAGCTGTTCCGATTCCGCCAAGGTCTCTCCATTCTCCGAGGGCCAGCCTACAGGAATCGGCCGGCCAGCGGCATTGTGCACGAGCCAGTCCCGATGGTTCTCGTAAACCCACGAACGCACCGAGACCTGAAATGGCGCGGTCCAGATCCCGGGCATTAGGCCAAGGCCACGGATCTCGTACTCCAGTGCTTTCATGCCATGCGGAAACATGGCGGCGTCCGGCGTAGTGTAGTCGCCCCGTGCATACTGGTAGCCCTCGTCAAGAAGAAAGAACGTGTAGCCCAACTCTTTCAGATGCGCAGCCAGAAACCTGGCATTGGTGGCCGCTGCGCCCTCATTCACGCCAAAGTAGTAGGTCGTCCAACTCCACCATCCTATGGGTGCCGGCGCATTGACCCGTGCATGGTGGAGGCGCCGAATAACGTCCCCGTAGGACTCCAGTTGCGTGTGGTAATCCGATCCAAAACTGACCAGAAGCCGTTCCGACGACAGACTTTCCCCCGGTGCCAACGGCAGGCTCAGTTCGATCTGGTCCTCTGCGGGGGACTCCCCCAAGAAATTCTCTTTGGCGAGTTCCGTCGTGCCGGTGGAGTCAACTTCGTAGCCTTTGATTCTGGCCCGTGTTTGCTCGGCGTACAGACGCAGCACCGTCAACCATCGGTCTGAAGTAAGCGCTCCCAGAAAGAGGCTGTGCTGGCTGTTCCGGTTGTAGATTAGCTGACTGCCCACGGCACGGTGCATGTTTTCTGTCGTTGTCTGCAACAGGTCGCGAATCGCAATGCTTGGGCGATCTTCGCTGAAGCTGTCCGAGAGAACGCGGTCGGCGGAATCGGGCCCGTTGAGATTCACCATTGGATCGCCGGTGGCTTCAAGGACCCGGATGTTCTGCACGGTCACGGGCTTCGACGTGTTGTTGCGAACCTGAACTTCTATTTCCGCAAACGCAGGCGAAAAATGCAGCCGCAGGATGCAGATCAGTTCAGGTTGGGCCGTCAGTCCGCTATTCGTGACGGTGAGTTGCAAACCCTCACCGAGTTCGTCACTGAACGAAGAGGCCACGGCCGTGTGTTGTGGGTAGCCATCCGAGTACAGCCAGCGATGGCCGACACTGGCGCCCAATCGGGCCGAGAAGCTGTCGGGAACTTTGTCCTTTGAGCGAATCGTGTAAGTGCCATCGGCTTGGCTGGCCTCAATCACCATGCCCTTATTTTCGATTTTCACGATGGAAACACTGTGTGGGCGGTCCTGGGCCGTTCCGTACAGTGCAAACAAAGACAGCAACAGGACCAGTGACAACTTTTGTGTCATCCGGAATCTCCTTTTTGACTTCAAAAACAAACGCGATTTCACGCTGTGCATCGGGGGCTGGCCAACCCAACCCGTTCTAACTCTGGTGGGTGCCGGTTGCCCCACACATCGCGTTCTTTGCGATGTGTGGGAGCCAATACTGTTCGTGCCTACTTCTTCACCACCACTCCAATCCCCAACTCCCGCAACTGCCCTTCCGCCACCGGCGTAGGCGCTTCCACCATCAGGTCCTTGGCGGCCGCGGTTTTGGGGAAGGGAATTACTTCGCGCAAACTATCCGCCCCCGCCAGAATCATCACAATGCGATCCAGTCCAAGCGCGATCCCGCCGTGCGGCGGAGTTCCATATTCGAGCGCTTCCAGAAAAAATCCAAACCGCGCGCGCGCTTCTTCGTCCGTCATACCCAGCGCGCGAAAGATTTTGCTTTGCACATCCTGCCGGTGAATTCGGATCGATCCCGATCCCAACTCCGTCCCATTCAGCACCACGTCGTAGGCGCGCGCGCGCACTGCGCTGAGCGGAGACAGCGGGTCCTTCACCCCAGACTCCACGCCCTTCTCCAGCAACGGCAAGTCCTCCTCATGCGGCGAAGTGAACGGGTGATGCGCGGCGCACCATTGCAGGGCGGCTTCGTCCCATTCAAACATGGGAAAATTCGTGACCCACAAAAAACGAAAATCTTTTTCCGGATCGCCGGTCTTCTTAAACAAGCCGTGGCGCGCCGCATACTTCTGCGCCAAAGCGTTGCGTAACAGCCCCGCCGACGTATAAATGGCCAGCTCCTGCGGCGTGACTTTGCGATGCGAGAACGATTCGCCCGTCCCTCCCGACCCAGCCACCAACACAATCAGATCGTCCGCCGCGTCCGCGTCCGTATTTGCGCGCACCTTCTCACGAACTTTTTCCCGAATTCTCGCCGCCGCCTCGGGGAATTTATTTTCGATGCGCTTGAAGTCTTCGAACAGGCGCGCTCCGCCCTTCGATACAAACAACGGCTTGATGTCGTCCCGCTCCTTACGCGAAAGTTCGCCCACCTGCGGAATGCGGATCGCAATCACCGGCAAATCTTTGTTGATCGCGAGCTGCTCCAGGTCGGCGGCCGCAAAACAATCGCCCACGTCCGTAAATGGAGGCAGGCGCAGGTCGGGTTTGTCAATGCCATACTGGCGGATGGCATCGTCGTAGTCCATGCGCGGAAAAGGCGTCGCGATCTCATGCCCCGCCGCTTTGAAAGCCGCGGTCAAAAATCGCTCCACCACTTCCCAAACCCGCTCCGGCTGCGGATAGCTCATTTCAAGATCGATCTGGGTGAATTCAGGCTGGCGGTCGGCGCGCAGATCTTCATCGCGGAAGCAGCGCACGATCTGAAAATATTTATCGAAGCCCGAGATCATCAATATTTGCTTGAACAGTTGCGGCGACTGCGGCAGGGCGTAGAACGATCCCGGCTGCACTCGGCTGGGGACAAGATAATCGCGCGCGCCTTCGGGCGTGGAGCGCGTCATGAAGGGCGTTTCGATTTCGAAGAAGCCCTGCGACGCGAGGTTGTCGCGAATGGCGAGCGCCACCTTGTGCCGCAGCTCGATGTTGAACTGCATGGCGTCGCGGCGGAGGTCTATGTAGCGAAACTTCAAGCGCATCTCTTCGTTGGCCAGCACGGTGTCGGAAGGCAGAAAGGGCAGAGGCTTGGACACGTTCAGAATGCGCAGTTCTTCCGCCACCAGTTCCACTTCGCCGGTGGGAATATTGGGATTGACGGTATCGGCAGCGCGGCGCTTGACCGTTCCGATCACGGCGATCACGAATTCGTTGCGCAGCGCTTCCGCCTTCTCGTGCAAGGCGGCGTTCCATTCGTAGTTGAATACGACTTGGGTCACGCCGGTGCGGTCGCGCAAATCGGCAAAAATGATTTGGCCCAGATCGCGCCGCCGTCCGCACCATCCCATGAGGACAACTTTTTTTCCCGCATCGGAGGGCCGAAGGGCCCCGCACATATGAGTTCGCCTGAGGTCGCCTAAAAAATCGAGCACGTTTTTGCCTTGTTCCGCTGAGATTCGTCCCGCTGAAATTACGGTGGTGAGCAGAACCCAAGATTATAAATGGAGCGGGGCGGTCGCCCCACTCGTCGCGCACTTTGGTAGTGGGCTACTTTGAATTACCAGACAATTGCAACTACCTCGATTGCACCGATGACGCTCCAGCAGATTGCCCTTCCGTGCGATCCGGCTAACCAGAATCCGCTCGCCGCACTGAAACAAAGAATTGCACTTGTCCAACCGCTGACCAAAGCGCCTGGTTTGCTGATCATTTTCAGAATATGCATTTGCTTGTCTCGTATCGAAGTAGCGTATCAATTACGCCGCTCTTTCTGCCCTCCGGTGCTCGTAGGATTCCCAGAGGGCTACCAAGTCTGAAACTTCCCAGAGCCGATCCGTCACTCCAGCGGCCATTGCCGGACTCATGCGAAGTGTACGATGAATCTTGATAAAATTATAGGCAAAATAATAAAGCGCAACCGCAGCCGCATGGTTTTCCAGTTTGCGCGAGAAGCCATTTGATAGGCGCGTATAGCGCCGCATTGAAGTGCGAACCGACCAATTCTGGCGCTCTACGAACGAAGTGGAAACATGCCTGAAATCGGGGTTGCCACTCACTGCCTTCATGTCGCAGCCCATGCACTTCGCCGGGGAATAGCGCGTCTCATTTTCCATCGGTGCGCGATAGACCTTGTGAAGCTGTGCGAAATCCACATCCGCCCCAAACGCATCCTCAATCACATTCACGTAGGTTTTAAGAGCGTCCGTTGTAATCTGGACGCGGCCCTTGACTCGCCCTGCCAAGTCTTGCACGAAGTCTGTGGCGGTCGCTAGATCACGCTGTCCGAGCCTCCACGAAGGCACCAGTTTCGAGTCTGCATCCACGGCGACCCACAGCCAAACGTCGCCAGCATCGGGGTTTTTGCGGGCGATCTCTTCTGTGCGGTTCTTTTCCTTACAGTAAATCCACGCCCACATCTCATCGAGTTGGAGCCGCTTGCCGGGCACCCACAGTTATGTATGATTGAGGAAACCATAATCTAAAGACTGAGCCACCCGCCCGTTGCGGGTGAATGAGGGGTGGGGGAAGATTTCGTTTCGGGCACCGGCGGCGTGAAAGGGCGGTTGCATGGTGCCATCGGACCTCCGCCCACCCTTCGCAAAAAACGCGAAGGATGGGGCACCCACAGTTATATTGTTGTTGAGGAAACCTAAATCAAAGGCTGGGCCACCCGCCATTTGTCCTAAAACTGCTGAAATCCATTGCCGATAAATGTACGTTCAATTTGTGGCGATTGTGGAGAACAAATCCGGAAGCTATTGTTGCATCCTCAGTTACAGATACTAAATCCTCGGCTCCATTATTTGTGTTTGCGACCATTGTTACAAGCTTAGAACTCAACTTCCCATCTTCGAAATAGAGTGTTATGAAAATGCCACTCGCTGGAGCCAGATGGAACCTGGTCATCCACTTGTCGTCAAATAACCCACCTATGCACTCTTTACTTATACCATCTATTTCACAGGTGCTAGATAACTTGGCAGGAAGATCGACTTCCGCCATCTGCTTGGCAATTGATTCGTAGGTTGCACCGATGCGCAACGGTTTAATCGCACGAATATATCTCTCTGCCTGCCTTCGAGCGGCATACGTAGAATAAAGCGCTCCTATAATCGCTAGAAATACAATAATAACCAATCCGACGCCAGCACGCAAAATCCATCGTCTAAGCATTTATCAATGCCTCCTTATGTTAATGGACTATTGGCCACTTATACATATTATTAATCATTAATCCCACCAGTTGACGTGAAAACCGCAAGCCGGGTGCCCCGGCCTTCACCATACTTTGGTCTTCTATTCCCATAACGGGACGTGGATGCCCCATCCTTGCGTTTTTTGCAAGGGTGGGCGGCGATGCTGCTGCTAGCAGAATGCTGGACATGCCTCGCGGTCTACATCGCTACTACGGCGCCGATCATTTGCACTTTATCACATGTTCTTGTTACCGCCGCCTGCCTCTTTTGCGTTCCGCACGGAACCGCGATTGCTTGCTTTCCGTATTAGAGCGTGTTTCAAAAGCACCTTTTAGGGAATTTCTGATTAAGTCCTCGCTGGCAAGACGGTATGCTTTGAAAGCACGACCCTCAGCGGCTAAAGCCGCTTATGTAGCGGGTTCTGGCGGCATGGCTAAAGCCATGCCCTACCCGTTCCCGGTTCCCTCTACAGCAAATCGAGAAATGCTATAAAGCCGCTTGTATAGAGGGATCTGACGGCATGGCTGAAGCCATGCCCTATCCAAAGCTATCCCGAAACCAACTTCATCAGAGTTTCCTTAGGAGCCGTGGTGAAAGTATGATCGCCGGCCCCAGCGCCTGAAGGCGCATTCATAACGAAGCACTTACGGCACGCCTGAAGGTGTGCCCTGATACGAAGCATACTTTCACCACAGACTGTTAGGACACTACCGTTCACAATGACAAGACCTAAAGTGGCGGGTGGTTTTCGATCGCCGCTTGCATGGCATGAATGGTGAAGCCGCGCGATTTTTTTGTGGGAGTGGCGTCTGGTTCGCGCAGCAGGTGCCAGGCTTCGCGGTAGCGATGGTAACGATTGCGTTCGTTGTCGGGGCAGAGGAGGATGGCGGTCCTCTGGACGGCGACCTTGGAAGGGATGATATACCAGATGTCTCTTGGGATGAGATAAATGGCGAGAAAGTCGAATTCGGATTGCAGGTAAGGCCGAGTGCTTCGAAAAATATGACGACGCAAAAGACAAACATATTTGTAACCCAGCCGGCGCCGCCGGTAGAGAGTGGATTTGACCTGGACGCGGATGAGACGGCCATCGAGATCGATGGCCAAGTCATAGGGCAGGCTATCTCCCCAGGGTTTGGTAAGGTTGAAGCCGTGTTCGCTGGCTTTTGCCATGAAGCGAAGTTCGGCCCACTCTCCGCGCTTTTTCTTGTCGGTGATCGTCATACCGGATGGATTCAATGTGTCCTCATTTCAAATTGCCCCCAAATAGAAAAGGCGCAGCCCGTGGGCCGCGCCTTTAATTATCCTTCTATATATAGAATACCAATTTGGAGGGGGGTATACCGCCAAATTCCGGAAGTTTATATTTGGAACGCTTTCAGCGGGTTAGCGGGAATATGTAACTTTTACCCTCTTGACAAGATTTTACTGAGAGGCGAGTTGGGCCAGAAAAGATCCGGAACGGGGAGCAAACGCCACGAACAATGCGATGGCGCGCACACCCACACCTTCGCCAAGAACGCGAATGTGTGGGGCACCCGATACTCATAACACGGCACTTTCGGTATGCCTGAAGGCATCCCCTGATACAAAGCGTACTTACACCACGGGCGGTTAGTCCTTGAACAGGTTGTCGAACGCCGCGCGCGCGTCATTGGGGCGCTGACTGGCTTGGCTGGATGTTTCCTTCTCGACCATCACACGTATGGAATAGAGCGAGCAGTCGTTGCGCTTGTCTTTGGGCGAAATTCTGGCGGGGACCGGCTGGTTGCATTCGAAGCGGCTCGAGGGGTCGAAGTGTTCGCACTGTTTGCAGGCGTGCAGATCGAACCCGCACTTCGGACATTGTCCGACCGCGGCCGAGAGGTTCTGGAGCAGCGCGCCACATTCCGCGCAGCGCGAGACGGTCCGAGTGCCCGGCATGTTGATGGGACGCGGGCCGAACGTGTTCTCTCTTTTCGGAGACGCGGGTTTCCCCGGCTCTTTTTTCGCTCCACCACCGGAATCCTGGTATCCGTGCTGCCTGTATTTGCGGTCGGACAAAAAGCGCCTCCTGAAAAACGCTTTATTTTGCACTTTTAACCTGTCCGGCACAAGAGCTTCTTTTGGCACTTTTTTTGAACTTCTTTTGACGGCCGCGATGAAACCAGGTGAGCGGCCGAGCGCCGATGGTATCTTAATGGGGGTTGTGACGACGAGGCCGGGCGGCAACCGGTTGGCTGGAAATCATATCCATGGAAATTCTTAAAAAACTTTTTGAACGGCATTTTCACGCACCGGTCGAGCGGATCGAGCCGCTGCAGGGCCAGCTTGGCAGTTCGGGGCGGAAGATCGTCCGGCTTGGCAGCGGGCAAATCAGCGCGATTGGAATTCTCTATGACGTGCGCGGAGAGAATACCGCCTTCCTCGAATTTTCCCGGCACTTTCGCCGGCACGGCCTGCCGGTGCCGGAAATTTATGCCGAAGACTTGAGCCACGGCGCTTATCTCGAAGAAGATTTAGGGGACACCACGCTGTTTGAGTTTCTCTCGAAGCATCGGAACGACGAGCATCGGAACGACGATGATCGCGACGGCGCGGCCATCGCTCCCGAGGCCGTCGCGGCGTATCGCAAAGTTGTGGCCGTGTTGCCGCGCTTTCAGGTGGAAGCGGGGCGCGATTTGAACTACAAAGTCTGTTATCCGCGCTCGAGCTTCGACCGCCAGTCCATCGCGTGGGACTTGAATTATTTCAAGTATTATTTTCTCCGGCTGGCCGGCGTTCCCTTCCACGAGCAGGCGCTGGAACGCGATTTCAGCCGCTTGACAAAATTGCTGCTGAGCGCCCGCCGCGATTATTTTCTCTATCGCGATTTTCAGTCGCGCAATATTATGCTGCGCAAAGTTCAGAACGAAAACGAGCCGTATTTTCTGGATTATCAAGGCGGCCGCAAAGGCGCGCTGCAATACGATATCGCTTCGCTTTTGTACGACGCCAAGGCCGACCTGCCTCCGGCGCTGCGCCAGCAATTGCTCGATCATTATCTCGACGGCCTCGCCGGTTTCGTGGATCTCGATCGCTCCGTGTTCATGCAGTTCTATTACCCCTATGTTTACGTGCGCATGATGCAGGCGCTGGGGGCTTATGGCTTTCGCGGCTTTTACGAGCGCAGAGAACATTTTTTGCAAAGCGTGCCCTACGCGCTGAAGAACCTGCGCTGGCTGCTGCACAACGTGGAGCTGCCCATCGCGTTGCCGGCGCTGATGGAAGCCTTCAAAAGCATGGTGGCCTCGGAAAAGTTGCAGGGACTGACTTCGGAAGCGGGGAAAACGGACAAGTTGACGGTGCGGGTCTTCAGTTTTTCATTTCACCGCGGCCTGCCGCAGGACGATACGGGCAACGGCGGAGGATTTGTTTTCGATGGCCGCAGCCTGCCCAACCCCGGGCGGGAAGAGCGCTTCAAGGGCCTTACCGGCAAAGACGCGCCGGTCGCCGACTATCTCAATCAGCAGGAGAGCGTGCGCGAGTTTCTTGCCAGCGCACTATCGCTGGTGGACGCCAGCGTCGGCGCGTATCAACGCCGCGGCTTCAAACACTTAATGGTTTCGTTCGGATGCACCGGCGGCCAGCATCGCTCGGTTTATCTGGCGGAACAATTGGCGAAACATCTGCGCAGCAAGCATGGAGTGGAAGTGGTGGTGCGTCATCGCGAGCAGGAGCAACTCAATCCATGAAAGCAATGATTCTTGCCGCCGGCCTGGGCACGCGCTTGCGTCCGCTTACCGACGATCGTCCCAAGGCGCTGGTCGAAATCAACGGCCGCACGATGCTGGAGATCGCGCTCTCTCGCTTGCGCAGCTTCGGAGTTCGCGAGGTGATCGTCAACGTCCATCACTTCGCGGACATGATCGTGGAGTACCTGAAAGCGAACGGCAACTTTGGGATGCACATCGAAGTCTCGCGCGAGGAGGTATTGCTCGACACCGGCGGCGGCCTGAAGAAAGCAGCCTCGTTTTTTGTAGAGAATTCCAGCCGCGCTGAAGAGCCGTTCATTCTGCACAATGTAGATGTGCTCAGCACGATCGATCTTCGGCGGATGGTGCAATATCACAGTGAAAATCAGGCGCTCGCGACGCTGGCGGTGCAGGAGCGCAAGACTTCTCGCTACCTGCTGTTCGACGAGCGGCTTCAGCTTTGCGGCCGGCGGGTTGGCGGCGAGGAACCTGAGCTGGTTCGATCTTCACCTGTTCAACCTGCCCAGTCATTGCAGGCGCTGGCCTTTTGCGGCATCCACGTTATTTCTCCTCGTCTTCTTCGGATGATGAGTGAAGACGGCGCGTTTTCCATCGTCTCCTCTTATTTGCGTCTTGCCGCTCAGGGAGAAAAAATCCTCGCCTTCCGCGCCGATGAATACTACTGGCGCGATCTTGGAACTCCGGAAAATGTCGCGCAAGCCGCCAAGGATTTGAAGCAGAAAGTAGTTGCCTTCCAGGTCCGGCGTTCGACCCCTCGCAACTGATACTCTCAAGCAGTACATCAACATTTCGGAGACCGCGAATCATTGCCGCCCATATTGTCACCCATCGTTAACGCGCAGGAAATTACGAAAGCCTTCGGAGCGAACCCGCTCTTCCAGAATGTTTCTTTCACCATTTCCGACGGCGACCGCATCGGCCTGATCGGCCCGAACGGATCCGGAAAGACGACTCTGCTTCGAATTCTGGCGGGCGAGGTTGCTCCCGACAGCGGGGAAGTATCGTTTCGCAAACGCACCCGACTAGCCTGTGTCGAGCAAGATTCGCGATTCATCCCCGGAGCCACCGTGCGCTCGGTGATCGAAAGCGCGCTCGATCTTAGCGGCGTCTCCGGGACCGAGCGCGGCGCTCGCTTTGCCGAAACGCTGGGGCGCGCCGGTTTTGACGATCTAGACGCGCGAGCCACCGAGTTATCCGGGGGCTGGCAGAAGCGTTTGGCAATTGTTGAAACCCTGGTGCAGCATCCCGACATCCTGCTGCTCGACGAGCCCACCAACCATCTCGATCTTTTGGGAATCGCGTGGCTCGAAGACTTGCTGGAACAAGCGGCATTCGCCAGCGTCATCGTCAGCCACGACCGCTACTTTCTTGAAAATGTCACCACCGACATGGTCGAACTCAATCGGATTTATCCCGACGGATCGCTTCGCGTCCACGGTAACTACAGCGCGTTTCTGGAAAAGAAAGAAGAATTTCTGCACGCGCAGTCGCGGCGACAGGAGGCGCTGGAGAATCTTGTTCATGGAGAGATCGAGTGGCTCCGCCGTGGAGCGAAAGCGCGGACCCGCAAATCCAAAGCCCGCATCAGCAAGGCCGGCGAACTCATGGGTGAACTCGCCGACTTAAACGCCCGCACCCGCAGCACGACCGCGCAGATCGATTTTTCCGCCACCGACCGCAAGACCAAGCGGCTGATCGAACTGCGGGACGTTACCTGCACCATGGGAACTCGCAAATTATTCGACGGCCTCAATTTTATTTTGACGGCTGGAATGCGCGTCGGTCTGGTCGGGCCGAATGGCAGCGGCAAGACGACGCTGCTCCGTTTGTTGCAAGGAGACCTAGCTCCAACCGGCGGAGAGATTCGCCGCGCCGATTGGCTGCGCATCGTGTATTTCGACCAGAGCCGCACCCTCGATCCCGACGTAACTCTACGCCGCGCACTCGCGCCCGACGGCGATTCCGTCGTCTATCGCGACCGCGTAATCCACGTCGCCGGATGGGCGGCAAGATTTCTTTTTACCGGAGAGCAACTCAGTCAGCCCGTCGCCCGCCTCTCTGGAGGCGAACGCGCCCGCGTCCTGATCGCGCAGCTCATGCTTCAGCCCGCTGACATTCTCCTGCTCGACGAACCCACCAACGACCTCGACATTCCCACGCTCGAAATTCTGGAAGAAAGCCTGATCGATTTTCCCGGCTCATTAGTGCTGGTCACGCACGACCGCTACATGTTAGACCGCGTCTCCAGCATCGTATTGGGACTGAACGGAAAAGGCGGAGCCGAGACTTTTGCCGATTACGCGCAATGGGAGGCATGGCAAGCGCAGTGCACAAAATCAGGCGCGGGAACAACCGCGACCACACAGAAGCCGGCCAGTTCTACTCAGGCATCGCCAGTAAAGAAGAAACTTTCCTATCTTGAAGGGCGCGAGTACTCGACCATCGAGCAGCGAGTGGAAGAAGCCGAGCAGTTAGTGAAAGCGAAACGCGCGGAACTAGAAGATCCAGCCAACGCGACGGATGCTCCGCGTCTCGTAAGCGCGCAAGCCGCGCTGGAGGCGGCCCAAGAGGCGCTCGATGTCCTTTACCAGCGCTGGGCCGAGTTGGAAAAGAAGAATGGGTGAGATTCCTTAAGAATTTCGATGCTCGCAGGATCAAACCCGCGAAGGATAAGGTCACCCGCTTTTAAATGAACTGAGGGTCAGCGGTACTGCCCTAGCTGATACAGGATGTTACTCAATCTATCTAGGCAACTGCTTAGTTGCTCAGGATTTCGACTGGACAATAAGCTTTCGCAACGATCTGCGGTTCGATGCGCATTGGATAGTGCGGATTGAACATCACTTCGCAGTCCGAGCCCGCTCGCCTGTAACGCCTTACGCACACTCTCCCAGTGGGCAGCTTCCGTAGTGAGTTGTGCAATCTCATCTTCGTAACGAGGTCTCAACTCGTCAAGCTTTTGTTCAGTATCCTCATACTGTTTCCTGGCAACTTTCTCCTCCGCTGCTCGTTCGCGGTCAGTCTCCGCTTGTTGTTTCTGGGCCGCTTTCTTCTCCTCGGCTCGTTTGCGGTCGGCTTCTTGCTGTTGTTTGCTTGCCCTTCTTTCTCTTTCAGCTTTTTCCTGCTGGGCCGCCTGCCGTTCTTCCTCGGCCTTCGCCAACCGATTCTGCTTTATCGCCAACCGCATCTTCGCCGCTGCAAGGGTTTGTGTTTGTATCCGCGACACACATTCCGGTGTAGCTTTTGAAGGTCGACCAAAAACTGTCGTTGGCGCTTCGCAGATCGCAGCTCCCTTGATCGCGCCCGTTTCCACATCTACAACCCTTACTCTAGCCGTCGTGGGTGTCGAACCCTCGATAACAATCAGAAGATCCAATCTTCCGAGAAGTCCTCTCATTGCACCTGTGGATTGATCAAAAACACTGGTGGATGATATGTGTAATTCTCGAAGCAAAGCGTCCAAATTGCTCCGATCAAGATAGTCGACCTCCTTGGCGTTGACAAAGTTCTCAGCCAACTGTGTTTCCAACGTCGCCAAAAACTCTTGGCTCCGCTGAACGTCATCAGGGGAGGTTGGTCCGGTGTATTTTGTCACAGCAGCGATGCTAATTCTTGCGTCCTGAGCATACGCGTGAACTCCACACAGGCATAGAGCAATGTCCAAAATAACCAATCCCGCGATCCGCAGCACTCGCACAGGCGTTCTCCTTTGCACTTGGGACGGTGGTTATTGACGCAACGTGTCCACTGAATTCTTCATTTTCAACTCTGGGAAATTGTACCCCGCTTGAACGGTTACGCAAGACCAAAACTGAATACGCACCAAATGCCCCGTCCAACCCCGCTTGGGCGGGGATTGTGCGGTATGCCTGAAGGCATACCCTGATACAAATCGTACTTGTATAACAGGCTGCTACACCCTTACAAAATCAATGTACCCGCGCTGCACATCCGTCCGCGTTAGCTTTGCACGCACTTTGTCGCCAACGTGCAGCCCTTGCGCTCCCTGAGCTAATAAGCCTTCGACATGCGGCTGCAGAACGCGGACAAACGTTCCCTTGGGAGTAACTCCGGTGACGATGGCATCGAAAGTTTCGCCTACTCGATGGCTCATAGCCACGGCGGACAAGCGCTTCGACATTTCGCGTTCCACTTTTCGCGCCGCGTCTTCTTTTTGGGTGCAGTTGGCGGCGATGGCGGCGAGTTCGTCGTCGGAGTAAGGTCCTGGCTTTCCATCGAGCAAATTTTTGATTAGCCTTTGTGTGACCACATCGGCAAAACGGCGGTTGGGCGCGGTCGAGTGGGTGTAATCCTGCACGGCCAGTCCGAAGTGGCCCTGCGCGGGATCGCCCGGACGCTCCAGCACGTACTCGCCCGGCCCCATCAGCTTGATGACCGCGAGCGAGAGGTCGGCGAAGCGGTCGGGGTCGGCGGCTTTGCGCTTTACGAGGAAATCGTTGAGTGCCTTGGAATCGGCCTGCGCGGGCAGCTTTTCGCTTGGATCTTGCGCCGCCGCCAGACGGACGATGCCGTCCCAATGCGCGGGAGTTTTTACGATGCGGCGCAACGAAGGAACTTTTTCCAGCAGCCGCGCCACCACGCCGTTGGCGGCGATCATGAAGTCTTCGATCAACTCGGTGGCGCGGTTCTTCTCTTGCTTCACGACATCCATCACCTGGTCATTGAGCACCAGCGGATGCACTTCGCTGGTGTCAATGTTGAGCGCGCCATGGTCGTGCCGCAGCTTCTTGAGCTCCTGCGCAACGTCATCTTGCAGCTTGAGCTGAGCTTGCAGTTCAGAAGACGCGGCCACTTTGGGCGGAGCCGCCGCCGTGCCTTCGAGCCACGCTCCGACCGCGCCGTAGGTGAGTTGCACTTTGTTGCGAACGATGGCGCGATACACGCTGCTGGAATCCAGCGAGCCGCTGGCATCAATTACGAATTCAATCACTACTGCCGGACGGTCAACATTTTCCAGCAGAGACGACGCATCGGTCGAAAGCTCTTCCGGCAACATGGAAAAATTGCAGATGCCGGTATAGACGGTGGTCGTCTCTTTGGCCGCATGAACATCGATGGGAGTGCTATTGCCGACAAACGCATCCACATCGGCGATGCCCACCATCACCTTGACGTCACCATTGGGCAGGCGTTCGGCGACTTCGATCTGGTCGAGATCGCGCGAAGTGTCGTTATCTATCGAAGACCAAAGCAGGCCGCGCAGATCGCGGACCTTATCGGAAGGAGTAAGTTGCGGCGGATGAGCGAGTATCTCCGCGAGTTGTTGCCGCGTCTCGGGCGGAAAATCGGGTTCGAAACCCTGGGCCAGCATGAGCTGCCGCGCCATGGCCTGAAGATTGAGAGAAGAAGTCCGAGACTCATTCATCGTTTATTACGCATTGCGCCCCGCTTTCAGGGAATATTAGTTTCAAAAGGCCAACATGAATCGTGGTTGGCGGCGGCCAGGGTTGTGCGCTCTGGTTGCCCGGCGCCGGTACAATTATGAAACGCAAAATCCGCTATCGCGTCGTCGCCGTCTTCATTGCAGGCCCGGCAACTTCGGCGTGCGCTTCTCCTTCGAGGCAAACGCGATGCCACAACTCCAGATTGAGCAGCCGCCAGATGCGATCGTAGTTGTCACGATGATGGGCGCGATGTTCGTCGAACAGCCGCTCGATCGCTTCGCGCCGGAAGTATCCGCGACCGAGACTGCGCGGTTCGAGCAGCATTTGGCGGATGGTTTCGAGGCGCGGCCCGGCCAGCCATCCGCTCCAGGGCGTCGGAAATCCCAGCTTCTTACGGTAGAGAATCGAGTGCGGCAGAAGATCTTCCACCGCCTTTTTCAAAATTCGTTTGCCGGCCAGTTCGTGGATCTGCACTTGGCGCGGGATTCGAGTGGCGAATTCCACCAGCACATGATCGAGAAACGGCACGCGGCTTTCGATGGATGCGGCCATGCTCATGTTGTCCTGCTTCATGAGCAGTTCGACCAGGTAAGTCTTGATGTCGGTATAGAGAAGGCGTTGCAGCATCTCTCCCGAGGAGCGATTCCAGCATTCAAGAACATTCTTATATGCCGTGCTGGGAGCGGCTTCGCGCGCAAATTCTCCGGTCAGCAATCCGTTCTGCTCCGCATCGTCGAAGGCGGAAAAGAAATTGTCGAAGTAGAAAGAAGCCCAGGAATTTCCATCCTTGGCGAGAAAAGTATGTTCCAGTTTACGGCGCAGAGTTGCTCCGAGCAGCGAAGAGGTTGCGAGGGTGTTGCGCAATCCGCGCCGCAGGACACCTGGAACGACGCTGCGGTAGGCGCGATCCAAGGCCGCATTTTTCAAGGTGAAGGCATAGCGCGTGTAGCCGGCGAGCGTTTCATCGGCGCCTTCGCCGGTGAGCACCACCGTGACTCTCTCGCGGGCGAGGCGGGCGACAAAATAAAGCGAAACGCTCGATGGCCACACGATGGGCTCGTCTTCATGCCAGATCAAGTGCGGCAGCGCGCCGAAAAAATCCCGCTCGCCGACCAACACTTCATAGTGCCGCGAATGAATGTGGTCCGATACCGTGCGCGCAAAAGGCAGTTCGCTGTAAGTCTGCTCGGTGTAACCGACGGAAAAAGTTTCGACTGGCTCGCGCCGCAGCTTCGTCATCAACGCCGCCACCGCGCTCGAATCCACGCCACCGCTCAAGAACACGCCCAGCGGTACGTCGCTCATCAGGTGGCTTTGGACTGCGCCCTCGAGTAACTCGCGATAACTCTGGACGTAGTAACTCTCATCCCGCGATTCATGCGGCTTCGATGCGTCGAGGTCCCAGTACTGGCGGATTTCGGCAGTGCCGTCCGGAGCAATCGTCATGGTGTGACCGGGCAGCAGCTTGCGGATTCCGGCGTAGAAACTTTCCTCGCCCGACAAATATCCAAACGCCAAATATTCGGGCAGCACAGCGCGGTTGAACTCGGGACGAATTCCGCCATGGGCCAGCACCGCTTTGATTTCCGATCCGAAGAGCAGACGCTCCGGCGTCAACTTGTAGTACAGAGGCTTAATGCCGAGCCGGTCGCGCGCGATGAAGAGCGTTTTCGTATCGCGATTCCAGATGGCGAAGGCGAACATGCCGCGCAGATGTTGCACGCAGTCCGCGCCGTACTCTTCGTAGAGGTGAACGATCGTCTCGGTGTCGCTGTGCGTGCTGTAGCGGTGGCCGCGGGCGATCAGTTGTTCGCGCAGGGCGAGATGGTTGTAGATCTCGCCGTTGAACACGATATACAACGTGCCGTCTTCGTTTGAAATGGGCTGATGACCGCCCGCAACATCTACGATGCTGAGCCTGCGCATGCCGATGCCGGCCGCGCCGTCTGTGTAGAAGCCTTCGTCGTCGGGCCCGCGATGGGTGATCACGGCGCACATCTCGCGCAAGGCCGTGGCGTTGGCCCGGGCGTCACGTCCGAATTCAAAAATTCCAGCGATTCCGCACATTCAATGTTTCTCCGCGCAGGGTGACGAACTGCGATCTGCGCCCTGTGGGTATCTCGACGCGCCCGTCAGCTCTTCGAACAAAGCCGTAGCTGAGAATCCACCCGGCGTTGCACTCATCGCTGCATCCTGCTTGCGCCACTCGAAAAATTCAGCCGCCCCCGCCGCTTTCAGCAGAGGTTGCCGCTGCCACGCGACGTGCGTGCCGCCGATCACAATCAGATGCGCGAGTTTCTCTTCCACGACGCCGCAATACAATACTTGTGCGTCCGAAGACCAGGGTCCGAAAGTCCACGGCCCGCCGCCGCAGGCAAAAAAGAACCCGTGGCTTTCGTCATGATAGTCGAGTTCGTATGCCTGCACCGCCGCCTGCGCCATGCTCGCCAATCGCGGTTCATCTTTCTGCCGGATTGCGCCTTGACGCGGCACCAGCGCCGTCGCTGTTTCTGCCGGCAGCGCGACCCGAGCATGGCATCGGAGCAACGGCGCGGGCTGCAATGCGCCATAGGCAGGCGAAAGCAGAGTTCGTGTAACTTCGGCCGCCGTGTGCCAGATCGTTTCTTCCGGCACGATCAGGCTCAAGCCCGCTGCATCCGGAGTTGCATCCACGTTGGATATTTCCACGCGTCCGAAGCCCGAGTTCCGCACTTCGAGATCGGACGCGAAGTGCCACAGTATTTCCAGATCATGATCCGCGTGACCGAGCGCAACATCGCGCACCAGCCACACGCCGCCTGCGATCTTCAGTACGTGGCGCCGATGCACAACCGGGTCCGCCAGCCGCGCATATCCATTGTGACTGCCGACAAAGTACGTGAAACTTTTTCCCGCGATCCATTTTTCCACTTGCGTTGTGGGAAGGTGGGTCCAGGAAAAAGGGCCGTCCGCAACCGCCTGGTCCACTCCGTCCACGCGCATGGTGTTGTGCGCGCCGGTGCCGCGAAATGTGTTGCGGCCGGCTGGATCTTTCGAAATGTAGACGCCAGTCCCGGAGTCTACCAGCCAGCGCCGCCCATCCATGGTGAGGCGCAGGCTGAGTGCATCGGCATGTCCGTGCCCGGAGCGGCCCACGCCCTGGGGACCGGCATCCACGACCATCGTTTGCGCGTACGGTTGCGAATCCGCCAGCAGATAGATCCCGCCGTCGGGGAAAGCGAGCGAATGCGCCGGTGGACTTGCTTGTGTACTCGAGTGTGCGCTCGGGAGTTTCTCGACGGCTTGATCTCCAAACAACCAGATCGCCTCCTCGGTCAGCCGCGCCGGAGAAAACTTTTTGGAGTACATCACTGCACCGAGCGCCAGCGGATCGGTCATGTGCTCGGTGCGGTTACGTAGCGGATTCCACACGCGCCCGCCATCGTCGTCGCCGAAACCCTCCGCGGGCCCGGCCTCGGCGAGCGCCGCGACTACATCGAGCATGAGCCGCAGCACGGCGTCAAACGCCGGAGGTATTTCCATGTCATTTTTGTTTCGGGCGGCGAGCCAGCGCGCATAGAGAAAAAAGTCGAGCGCATAAACGTGATAGTACAGCGATTGCTCGAAGTAAACGCCATCCGGACGCACCTGCCGCTCGGCTTCGCGCAGAACAATTTGCCATCCGGATTTCTTCCAACGCGCGGCCCGCGGCATTTGCGGATACAAAGTTCCCAGAAAAAACAGCGGCACCGCTTCCCCCAGCAGGTGCGTGTTGGGCGAAAAATAAGTGGATAGATAGCGCTCGATATAACGGCCGTGAAAGGCGAGCGCCGGCAATAGTTCCGCGCGAAATTTTGCGTGTTCGGGCGTTCCCGCCAGCAATTGGTCCAGCCAGATCCACGACAAACTGCGGAAGGCAACCTCGAGCGTGCTTCCCCAGTTGATGCCCAGCGGATACGGATTCGCCTTCATCCAACTGCGCCACTGCGCCATCAATTCGCGGGAGTATTTCTCATCCCCGCTCAGCAGCCGGGCTTTGGCGAGGGTCACGAGGTGCTGGTGGCGGTTCAATTCCCACGTGACCTTGTGATCGCCTACCACGGTGAAATCAAGAAATGGAATCTTGAACCACGGATCGAGCGGCGCACGCTTGCCGTGCACGGGATCGAGATGCCAGTCGATTTCCTTCTCTTCGACACTGCCACCGTCAAGATTGAAAACAAGGTTTTCGTAGCCCAGCAGGCGAAAACGATGGCCGTAGATTTCATCGGCTTCGCGCAGAATTTCGGAGGCTTCGCCGGGCAGATGTTGGCGCAACAACTCCGCGCGCGCTGAAATTTCACTGCCAGAAAAAAAGAATTGGCCCGGCCGTGCCGCCATATCCGGGTTTAGCTGGATCGACCGATTGCGCAGGCCCATCCGGTGCAGGAGCAAGTCGCTTCGCCGGTGAAATTCCTGCCCCAGGCGCACGCGCACCTCTTCCCAGTCCATTTGGGAGAGGCGCGCCAGCTTGCTTTGCCATTGAGCAGCCACAGGTCCCCTTATCTTTTTCTTTAGAACTGGTCTCATAAATGATTTCCAGGGCGGATGCCTGGCCTTCAGGGGCTAAAGCCCGCATTTTTATTGGCCGGTAGTGGTACGGCTGAAGCCGTGCCCTTCCCAAAACCATTTATGAGACCGGTTCTAATCTTTAATCTTACATGCTAAGGAGGCCGCGCTTGCCCCAGCAGTTACGCTTTTGCTACGGTTTGACAAGGGGCTGGTATAGTTCATAGTGCCAGCGGGCAGCCGTCAGATACTCGTTTGCCAGGAGAATTCGCTTGGGATTGCCGGTTAGTATTTTTGGATTGGGATACGTGGGATCGGTATCGGCCGCGTGCTTTGCTTCGATGGGCCACAAAGTTATCGGGGTGGACGTGAGCCGCGCGAAAGTTGAGATGATGGACTCGGGCCGCACTCCAATCATCGAAGCGCGCATGAGCGAAATGGTCGCCGAGGCGCACCGCGCCGGACTGCTGCGGGCGACTACCGACGCCAGGGCAGCGGTGCTGGATTCCGAAGTGTCATTCGTCTCGGTGGGAACGCCCAGCTTGAAAAATGGCAAGCTCGACCTCAGTCATATCGAGAGCGTTGCGCGGGAAATCGGAGCTGCCATCCGCCAGAAAAAAACGCCGCACGTTTTTGTTTTGCGGAGTACGGTGCTGGCCGGAACCACCGAAACGGTTGTGCTTCCTATTCTTGAAAAAGAAAGCGGCAAGAAGTGCGGCGAGGATTTCACGGTTTGCTATAACCCCGAGTTCATGCGCGAAGGCAGCGCGGTCGCCGACTTTCTGAATCCTCCCTACACGATTCTCGGGGCCAGCGACATGCGCCACCTCGCGCCGCTGCGCGAACTTTACAAGGACACGCCCGGCACACTCTATGAGACGACCATTCCGGTTGCGGAAATGGTCAAGTATTTTTCCAACTGCTATCACGCGGTGAAGGTGGGCTTCGCCAACGAAATGGGGACCATGTGCAAGCATCTGGGCGTTGATGCGCATGCGGTCACAAAAATTTTCACCTCCGACACGAAGCTGAATATTTCTTCCGCCTATCTTTCGCCGGGCTTCGCTTTCGGCGGTTCCTGTCTTCCGAAAGATCTGCGGGCCATCGCTTACAAGGCGAAAGAACTGGACCTCAAGCTGCCCTTGCTCGAATCGCTGATGCCGAGCAACGCCGAGCACGTCGGTCGCGCGGTGGAAATGGTGCTGAGCACGGGCAAGAAGAAAATCGCGCAGCTCGGACTGAGTTTCAAGGCTGGCACCGACGATCTGCGCGAGAGTCCGCAGGTGCAGTTGATCAAGCGACTGCTGGGGGAGGGCCTCGAAGTCAAAGTTTGGGACGAGGACGTTTCTCTGGGGCGCCTCGCCGGCGCCAATCGGCAGTACATCGAAGAAGTCATCCCGCATGTGGGATCGGTGCTCTCGTCCGATCTCGAAGCGGTGTTGAGCGCCGCCGAAGTCGTGATCCTGGGCAACAAGTCGGCGAGCAAAGACCGGCTGGCCAAGTATCTTCGGCCCGAACAGATCGTGATTGACCTGGTTCACCTGGATGCGGCGCGGCGTCCAGAAGGCGCGCGAAAGTATGAAGGAATTTGCTGGTAGGGATTTTGAATACTGCAAGCGAAATGCGCAGGACCTTCGCTTATGGCATTTTCACATTTGCAATAGACTTTGCCGCCGATAGTCCCTCAGGGGCTAAAGCCCGCATTTCTGGCGGTGATTAGCGGCACGACTGAAGTCGTGCCCTTCCCAAAACCCGACTACGGTCTACACCAATTGTGAAAACGCTATAGGATGACAACCCTGACATTTATCGCGCGGCGGATTGCAGTTTCTCGACCAGCGCCGCGACCGCGCCAATGCTCTTCATTTCTTCGATATCTTCAGGCTCAAACTGCACTCCAAATTTTTCTTCGATGGCGAGAACCAGGTTGAGATGCTGCATGGAATCCCAATTATCGATTGTTTCCGGCGAAGATTGCGCCGTGATTTTGTCCGCCGGAATCCCAAAAATATCGCTGGCGAGGTTGCGCACTTGCTCAAATATACTGACTGTCAAATCGTTCCTCCCTTTGCAATTTCTGTCGCCACCTTCAGCTTAATCCAATCGGGGCAGCGCAGCGTGGGACCCTTCAGATCGAGAGTCCAGAGCGAGCCCGTGGCATTGGTTTCCTGGAGCTCGAAGCCGTGCTGCGGGTAGAAATCGCGCGCCGGAGAGTTTTTTTTAGTTGGAAGAAACCAGCCCAGCAGGCGCTTGCGTCCGCGCTGGGCGGCGCTTTCGGCGAGATGAGCGAGAAGCGCGGTTTCAATCGTTCGTCCAATCACGCGGCAGCTCAGCAGAAAAGTATCTATCTCGCACTGCTCGCCTTGGTCGCGCGCGATCGCGACTCCGACCAGCCCGTGGTCGCCGAAACGATCGCGCACCTTGATCGAAAAGATGTGCCAGTCCGGCTGCTCTGCCATCTCCGCGATCTGGGCCTCGGTGTAGCGCCGCGTGGTCAGGTTAAACTGATTGGTTTTCTGCGTGAGTTGCGCGACCCGCGCCAGCGTCAGGTCCGACACAGGTCCCAGTTCAGCTTCTTGTTCAAGGAAGCGAAAAAAATCTTCCTTCGATTGAAAATTTTGTTCGGCTCCGGAGCGCTGCTTCTGTGCCGCATACATTTCGGTGCGCTGCTGGTCTTCGGCGGAAAGGGTGAGCCGCTCGAAGGCCGCGCAGTTTCTGACGGCGGAGGCATAGTCCAGCGGATTCTCCGGCAAATCGATTACGGTAACTTCCGGAAGCGCGGCGCGGACCTGCTCCCGCTCAAAAAGATTGTCGTCGAGGAAGGCGAGCGCATCGAGGCCGACGTTCAATTCTCCGGCGATCTCGCGGAGATTCTGCGCCTTGTCGCTCCAGTTGATCCGCAGCGCTGCAAAGTGCCTGGAGCGCAGCAGCATTCCGGGGTGGTGGTCGAGCGCTTCCATGGCGTCGTCGAGATTGTTCTTGCTGCAGACGGCGAGCAGAATTCCTTTGCGCGACAGGTCGAGCAAGGCGCGGTGTAAGGATTGAAACGCCGCGCCCGGATATTCGGGGCCAACTTGGATGCCGGCCATGCCATCTTCGCCGATCACTCCGCCCCAGAGCGTGTTGTCGAGGTCGGCGACCAGAACTTTGGCGGTGCGGCCGCTGAGTGGAGCGCTGAGTGGGACGAGGAAACGCATCCACTCGCGCGCCATCGAAAGAAGATGAGCGGCTGCGATGGGAAGGCGCGCGGTCAGCCACTTGCGTTCGTCGTGCCAATGTTCGCTGCCATGGCGCGCCACCAGCGCATCGTAGTCGAGCGTGTACACGCCGTGGAATTCGGCGGCGATGCGCAAGAGTTCACGATTGATTTGCCGGATGAGGGCGGACTGGCCAGTTTCGGATTGGCAGTCGAGAACTCCGAGACTTGGAGTAGAGGGGCGCTCGAGGGAATGAACGATCAGCGCGGCCTGGCTGTGTTTTCGAAACGCGCCGATGCATTGCGCATAACTTTTGACGACACGCTGGGCGGCTTGCTGTGCCGCATCCGGCGCCAGATCGGCGAAGTCGCGGCACAGTTCGGGCGCGGCCCGATCGGCGCGCACCGCCAGCACAACTGCGTTTGGCGCGAAGCGATAGAGAGAACTCTGACTGTCGAGTATGTCCTGCACATAGGTGTTGAAATCGCCGACGTGGACTTCGAGGTCGATGCCATAGGCGAAGGCTTCGGCCCGCAACAGCGGCACGATGGGTTCGACGGTAAAGGAGCGCAGAATCGCCAGTTTGAATTTTGTAAGCGCGAGCTTGCCGCGTAATACGTCGAGCCGAGAAATCACGAAGCTCGCCGTACCCGACGCTGGATCGTGACGCCAAAGTTCCGCCAGGCGACGCGCGGCAAGATGGAAAGCGCCGCGGGCGATCAACGCGTCAACTTCCGCGCGCAGAGTTGACGGGTCGCGTTCAGCGGGCGCCGGATTGGAGATCGAATCGGACATTCAAGCACAAGCAGAAAACGAATCAGCGTTCCAGATACTCGATCAGCAGACGGTTTCTGGTGTAGATCCAGGCGATGCGGCGGCCGCCGAACGCGACAGCCGGCAAAGGTTGCCGTGTGACGATCGCTCCCAGGGAGCGCGCCGCGGCGAGCGCCTGCTCCAGATTGTCCACAGCATAACAAACGTGGTGCAGGCCGCCGCCCTTCGAGGCGAAGGAGTGCACGGGCGATTGTTTATCGGCCGGTTCCACAAGTTCCCAGAGCGGATCGCCCGCGCGGCGGCCCTTCAGGAACGTAACGCGAACGCCCTGGTTGGGATCATGAAAAACCCGCTCATCCCAATCCGCCTGTAGCATGCTGGCAAAACCGCGCACGGAGTTCGCAATCGAAGCCACGACGAAGCCTACGTGGTGGAACGCGCCTTCAGGCTGCCGGGTTAGAGGAATCGCATTCACGGTTGGATGCCATGGTTCGGATTGGTCATCCCGCGGGAAGCCAAATCCATCAAAGGTGTCGCTTGTACACCACTCCGAACTCGACTTATGCCGCCGGCCCCTCTATCCGGAGCTTTGCATCGGACTCAGCGATGCCCATGCGTTCAGTATTGGCGATGCGGGCGAGCAGAGTGCTCGATTTCAGCCAAAGTTTGAAGTCGAAATACAACGGATACAGAAAATTCATGAAACGCACGGACAGTGAAGAACGCAGTTCCGCGGGCGGCGTTTCGAGCGCGTATCCGGTGGCGATGAGCAAGTTTCCGATGCACGACTCGATGTCGCGAATCTGCGGCGGCGTGAATATGCGTTCCCAGCGGCCGATGGAGCTTGCTTCGGCCTCCTTGCCATCGCCACGAAACGAAGAATTTGGATTGTGCACCGATCCGAGCGCGACCTGCTGGATGCGGTCGTAGTCCAAATCGTGTTCAATGAACTTGCCGATGTGCGCGAGCGTTTCGCGCGGGTCCTGCACCAGGTCCTCGTAATGGACTTCCATGTAATCGGCGCCCAGCGCCCGACCGTAGCGCCGTCCCTTGCTTACGATCCAGCGCCAGAAAATAGCGGGCGCGAGAAAGGCGCGGCTGCGGTCCCAGGGCAGCGGACGAATCCAGCCGATGCGATAGAGGGAGGCGGTGACGTCGCGGCCGTCGCGAATAATGTGGACGATGAGAGCGTCGGGAATCAACTTCTTGATTAGGGGAAGATAGAGCAGGTGCAGTGGGGTGGATTCGGCCCAGCGATCGACGCCTTGCTTGCGGGCGATGGTTTCCATCACGATGCGCAGGAAGTCGCCGGCATTGCGGCAATCTTCCAGCACACGCTCCTCAATATCTTTGGGATCGAGTCCGGTGCGTTGGAAGAGCTTGCAGGTGAAGTAGGTGTCGAGCAAGCGGCGGCGGTTGCGGCGGCTGGCGAGGTTACCGAAGCGCAGGCCGAGCAGATTGAAGGCGTTGCTCTCGGCGTGATAAACGGCAAAGCCTCCGGCGGAAAGCAGGGTGTGGTAGAGGAACTTGGTGCCGGAGCGTCCGCAGCCCAGCACGAATACCGGGGCCTTGGAACGCGCGCCCGGCGCTGCCGCTTGGCCTGCCTGCCGATTTTCGCCTACGGTGTTTTCCATCATTGGGGTTGCGACTCCGGTAGCAGATTCATGGCGATCCTCAGGACCGGACCGGCTCCGCCCCCTGGGCCGGTTCCTCTTCGAGTTCGAGCACAGACAAGCTGGCGAGGCGGCCGACAGGGGTATGCAACTTCAGCCACAGTTTGCCGCCGAGAAAGGCGGGATACATGGAGCGCATCCAGGAGTGGCGCAAGCTTGGGCAGCGCTCGGCGGGAGGCAGCGACAGTTCGTAGCCATTTTCCTGGAGGCACTCGCCGACGGTGGCTTCGATGGCGGCGACATCGGCGCGCGCGAGACGTTGTTTCCAGCGGCCGAGCGGGTTGATATTTTCCTTTGCGCTTTCTTCGCGAAACGACGAATTCGATTCCGAGAGGCGGCCGAGACTGGCGCGCTGGATCCGATCGTAGTCCAGGTCGTGATTGATAAAGCCGCCGAGTTTGCCCAGCGTTTCGCGCGGATTGGCGATCAGATCTTCAAAGCGGACCTCGATGTAGTCGGCGGGAAACTTGCGGCCACCGGCGCGGCCTTGGCGGACCATCCACTGCCAATACAGCGCAGTCGCCACCAGGCTATTGGTTGGGCTGCGATCCCAGGGCAGGGGAGTGAAGCCGCCCATTTTTTTGAGCGAGAGCGCAATGTCGCGCCCGTCGCGGATGATGTGCACAAAGAGGGCGTTGGGCAGCTCGCGCTTCACGTCCTCGACGTGCAGCACATTGTCGGGATCGTAGGCCGCCCAACGCTGCGCCTGCTGGCTCAGGGCTACGCCATCCATGACGATGCGGATGAAGTCTCCAGCGTTGCGGCAGTCGTTGAGGATGAGCGCCGAGAGCCGCTCGGCAGCGAGGCCGGTACGCCGAAAACCCTTGCTGCGGAGCCAGAATTCGAGGAGTTTTTCGCGGTGGGCGCGGTCCGACATGGAGCCGAAGCGGGGAACCAGGGTTTCGTAAATCGGCAGAATACCGCGGTAGATGGCAAACCCGCCGGAGGACAACAACATGTCGTACAGCAGGTTCGTCCCAGAGCGATGACAGCCCATCACGAAGACAGGAGCATGTTGGCGATCGCTTGGGCTGGCTGTGGGCACCGCAAAAATCTTATCACGGAGGCGGCCGGGGCCATTCAACCCTCTGTTAAAAAGGGCTTACCGAGGTCATCCGAAGCCTTGATCCGGCCCCGGTCCCTGCCTGCCGATCATGAAGGAGCGGGCCGGCAATGGTGCCGCAAAAAAAGCTGCACTTGGGCCATGCTCTACGATTATTGTTCTCTTCCTGAGCGCAGGGAAGGTGAAGAGTTATTCGACGTTGGCCAGGGCTGCGTCGATCCCCACAATGTCGGCCCCGAGGTCCCTGCCGTCGGTGCCCTTGTTCTTGTAAGGGCTGTTGGACTGAAGCGCGTAATTTCCGCCATTGCCGTCGTTGTAGTTGACGAACCGGATCTCCTTGGTACTTTGCGGGAACAGGTTGTTCGCGGGCCACAGCGACGGAGGGAACTGCGGCGGAGTCTCAATCAGGGCGTTATTGCTAAATGTGTAGGTGGTGAAACAGTTGGCAATGCTGGTGGCCGGCACGTTGGCATGGGCGCAACTGTCGGTGCGCCCTGAGCTCCACACCGGGTATCGGCCGGTGGTCATCAGGTTGTTGGTGAAGACGAAGCCGGACATGGGCGGAGTTCCTCCCAGGTTTCCCACGATGAATATGTGGCCTTGGGGATCGGGGAAAGCGGTGACGTGATTGATGGAGAGAGAGTTCAGTGGATTCGTGGGCCATCCGTTGATGATCTCGAACACGATGCCCCCGCCTTTGTACTTCTTGCTGAGGTCGTCGATGACCACGTCATGAATACTCCAGCGAGCGCCAGCCAGCGCCGGGGTGCCATTTCCGACCTCTCTTACTGTTGCCATCTGGATTCCGCCCGCGACATGCGAGATGTGTACGTAGCGGATGGTGACGTCGGTCACCTGACACAGCGGACAAACGTAAGTGTTCCTCGAGGTGTGTTGGTTTTTTGGGGTGAGCAGGATGGAGAATCCGGTCTGGCTGAAGCCGCCCCAGCTATTTTCGAGCAGATTGGCCTCGAACAAAACGCGGACCGCACTCTTGAGCTCGAAGTTGTTCTTGACGACGTAGGGACGGCCATTAGAGTTCGGAGTGTAGCCGGGTTCGCCCTCCTTCCAAAGCATGGGGCGAAAGAGATGATTGCGGCGGATCTCGATGTCGGTGGGATTGATTGTGGAGGCGCCGCCGCCGAACAGAATGTTCTCTCCGGAGGATTCGAGGAAGTTGTTGTAAAACTTGAGGGTGGAGATGGGTTCGTCGCCCCGGCCGCCACCGAGGGCGGTGGCATCGGTGCATTTTCCGCCGCCCGCGACGCAATTCAATCCACTGATATAGGAGTCGATGACGGCAATCATGCGCGAGCCGCGGACGATTTCAATGCCGTGGCCCACTTCGCTGCCATTGGCGGGATGGATCCAGTTGCGATCGAAGATGACGTGGTCGGAGTGTTCGGCGGCCACGATACTGTAGGTGTTGGCGTCGGGAGGAGTGGTCCATTCAATTCCAATGAAGCGGATGTGATCGCCGACGGACACACCCACAGCACGCCGTACCATCAGAGTGGCGAACAACCGGGCTGGTCCGCTGGAAGGTTGGGCAAAGGGCGGATGCCCGGGCAGGCTGGCGATTCCTCCCCATGCGGGAGAGATGCGGGAGCCTTCGGGGGGGAGTTTGGAATCGGGGGTGTCGGTCCGCACAGTGATGTAATGCTGGTCGTCGCATTTTTTCGCAGGCAGCTCTTGAACGTCGAAAGAGGCGCCGGCGGGCAGAAGCAGAGTGTCTCCGCACTGGGCGCCTTCGATGGCGGTGGCCAAATCGGCATGGGCGGAGACACGAATCTGTTTTCCCGGCGACGGCGTTCCGTCGAGCCCAGTGTAGTAACAGGACTGGGGAAGTTCGGCGGGGCCGTCCTTGGCGCCAAACTGCGCGACGTTGCCCTTGCCGCAATAGGCATTTTCTCCGGTGGGAGGCGCAGCCGCCAGCGCGGATCCGGCCATACCAGCGAAGACCAAACAGAAGACCACACAGAAAAGGCGTAAACTTTTCGGTGAAGAAGCTTTTAACAACGGCAACAGAGCGAGAGGATGGGGAAGAAAGCGGAGCCATGTTTTGGTATCTCCTGAGTATCCATTGCGCGCCGCGCGTGCGCCAGTAAACGTCGCGAAGAGGTTTTCCGTCCACGGTGGACCGGGTTGAGCAGATGATAGCACGGGCCGGACCGGTCGGCTTTCCCGGCGTTTCGGAACGAAGAAAAAAGGGAAGGTCCGCGGCGGACCGCGGACCTCGATGGGCAGCAAGCTGAAAATCCGGCGAAGGTGAAGAGTTATTCGACGTTGGCCAGAGCTGTGTTGAGTCCTACAATGTCGGCCCCGAGGTCCTTGCCGTCGGTGCCCATGTTCTTGTAAGGGCTGTTGGACTGAAGCTCGTAGTTCCCGCCATTGCCGTTGTTGAATTCAACGAACCCGACATCATCGATGGTTGGCGGGAACAGGTTGTTCGCTGGCCAGGTTGACGGCGGGAATGCCGCCGGCGTCGCAATCAGGCCGTTGTTGTCGAATGTGTAGGTGGTGAAACAGTTGGCGATGCTGATGACCGGCACGTCTTTGTAAGCGCAATTGGTGGACCCACCCCCCGTGTTCCACACCGGGTATTGGCCGGTGGTCATGAGGTTGTTGGTGAAGACCAAGGCATACATTGACGGGTTTGTTTCGAGGTTCCCCACCAGCATCATTTGGCCTAGGGGATCGGGAAACGCGGTGACGTGATTGATGGTGACGTTGTTGAGCGGATTCGTGGGCCATCCGTTCAGGATTATGAACCCTGTGCCTTCGCCCACGTATTTTTTGCTGAGGTCGTCGATGACCACGTCATGAATGCTCCAGCGAGCGCCAGCCAACGCCGGAGGGCCATCTCCGACCTCCCGTGCGGTCGCCATCTGTATCCCGCCTGCGGCATGCGAGATGCGCACATAGCGGATGGTGATGTCAGTCACCTGACACAGCGGACAAACGTAGGTGCCTGCCTTGGTGTGTTGGTTTTTGGGGGTGAGCAGGATGGCGAATCCGGCCTGGCTGAAACCGCCCCAGCTATTTTCCAGAATATTCGCCTCGACCAGCACGCGGACCGCATTCTTGAGTTCAAAGTGGTTCTTGACGATGAAGGGATGGCCGTCGGGTCCGCCGATGAAGTTCGAGCTGCCCTTCATCCACTGCCACGGCTTCCAGAAGTGATTGTTCACGACGGTGATGTCGGTGGGGGTGAAGGTGGCCGGTCCGCCGCCGAACAGGATGGCTTCGCCCGAGGCTTCCAGGAAATTGTCCTGGATTTTGAAGGGGCCGTCCTGGGTGTTGCCGACGCCTCCGGAGATGGCATGAGAGTCGGTGCAAAACCCGGTCACGGCGATGCAATGGAAATCGCTGAAATAAGAATCGACGACGGCAACGTTGGTCATGCCAGTCAGGTTCACGCCGTCATAAGTTTCATCTTGCGGCGCTCCATGCAGCCAGGAGCGGTCGAAGACGAGGTGGTCCGCCGTGCCTTGGGCCTCGATCAGGACGGCAAGCCCGGGGGTTCCGGCGGGGCGAGTGATTTCCAGACCGAGGAAGCGATAATAGTTGGCGCCGTTGGCGATCAGGAAAGGACCTTCGCCAACCTTATTGCATCTGCACTTTCGCCATCACGTTTTCTGGATTGGGGCAGCTATACTGCGGGCGCCCTTCGAGGGAAGCGACCCCGGCATAACAGGGCGTGGCACGCTGCCCTTCCGCCGGCAGGGAGGAATCGGGAGCGCTGGTTCGAAGGACGATCCAATGGTTGATGTCGCAGTTCTTGGCGGGCACTGTGATGGGGCCGTCAAAGGTCGCGCCCGCCTGAAGTTCGATCGTGTCGCCACAACTGGCGTTGTTCAAGGCCGATTGCAGATCGCCGCCAGCGTTGACCGTGATCGTGGCCCCCGGCGCGGGCGTATCGGACATTGCACTGGGAACGGTCACTCGCGGCAGTTCCGCGGGGCCGTCGAAATTGCTGCCGGCAATGACGGTGACGCTAAAATTGCCGGTTGCGGTTTGGTTGGCGGCATCTGTGACCGTGACCGTGAAGTTGAAGGTGCCGGCTGCCATGGGCATGCCGGAAAAGTCACCGTTCGCATCCAGCACAACTCCAGAAGGAGGCGTGCCTGCGGAAATGCTCCAGCTATAAGGCGTGGTCCCACCAGTCGCGGTGAAGACTTCACTATAGGTACCCCCCTGCTGGCCTTGTGGAAGGGTCCCGGTTGTGATTTGCAGTGCCGGAATATTTACCGGGTCAACCGTGACTGCGGCGCTGGCGGACTTCGATGCATCGGCGATGCTGGTCGCGGTGACGACCACGTTGGTTTGCGTTTTCACGGCCGGGGCGGTGTAAAGACCGTTGCCATCGACCGAGCCTGCGCTGGCCGACCATGTCACGCCGGTATTGGAAGTCCCGCTGACGGTGGCGGTGATCTGCTGCGTCTGATTCGAGTTCAAAGTTACGCTCGCCGGAGACACACTAAGCTTGACCGTCGCCGGGGTTTCGTCGCTTTGCGAGCCGTTGGCTAGTGCCAGCGAACTGCACGAGGTGGTTAGCAGAGCGGTCGCCAGCAGGAGTATCAGAACGCCCATGCGCGGCGCAAGCGCGGGGAAAAATCTGGACTTGCAGCTCAGAAAAACATCTTTTGTTTCAAACATTTGGGACCCCTCGACCTTACAAAATGGGGGACAAGTCGAATGTCCTCACGCTGAATGTATCGAGGTGGAGCGCCGCTTCCTAGATGACGGTAGGACGTATTTTGCCCCGTTAGTACATAGGGCGCGGCATGTACGGATTCGCGCGGGCGCAGTGTACGCGGGTTTTGCCGCTGCGAATCTGGCGCGGCGAAGTTGATGAAACCAGGCGCGGGACGGGCAGTGTGGGCGATGTGAGGAGGGCAGCGCGGGGTGGGGAATGGGGCGGCTGGCAACGCTCGGGAAGATGGCCAACGGCAGTGCTACAGCCCGGGTTCCCCGAGCACGAGCGCGCGCTGGCAATCGTAGGCGCGGTTTTTGTTTGGAACCAGGGTTCTCATGGCTTGACTGGAGCGGCCCCGTCCGTGCGGGTCCCAGTCGAACTTCCCAGCGTCAGCTTGCGCAAGATTTCATCCAACTGCTGGACGACGCGAGACCAGTCGTACTGAGCGGCCAGGCGCACCGCGGCCTGCTCGAACTTCCGGCGGAGGGCGGCATCGCGAAGCAGCAGGAGCACGGCATCCGCAAACGAAGAGGTGTCATCGGCCAGAAGGAGATCGCGACCGCTTTCGACCTCGAGGCCTTCGGCGCCAATCGAAGTCGAAACCATGGCTTTACCCATGGCCATGGCCTCAAAAATCTTAAGTCTGGTGCCGCCTCCAATGCGGAGCGGGACAATGACCACCGAGGCCTTATCGAGATATTCCTCGACCGAAGGCACGGTGCCGGTCACCTCGACCGATGCGGAAGCCAGACGCTTAACCTTGGCGAAGGGGTTCCGCCCCACAATCTGGAACATCGCATCGGAAAACTCCGCGCGAATCTGGGGCCAAATCTCGCGGCAAAAATAATCCACCGCGTCAATGTTCGGTTCCCAATCCATGGAGCCGGTGAACACCACCCGCGGCGGCTGTGCCGACGATGGGGGCGCGACGTGGAACTTGTGCGTATCCACTCCGGTGGGAACGACCGTGATCGAGCAGGCCGGATTCATTTGCAACATTTGCCGGCGATCATGTTCGGAGACGGCGATGACGTGATGAAACCTTCCCAGCGTGGCGCGCTCGTAACGGGTCATCTTGGCCGCTTCAATGGCGAAGGACAGTTTCTTGATGGGATTGGATTCCACGGCGGCCATGCGCTGCCAAAGGGAGCTCTCCACGTTGTGTTGAAAGAGCAGGCAAGGGATCGGCAAGCTGGCCGGAAAGTTTGCGGAGGCGGCGAGAAAATCGCAGATCGCCAGGTCGAAGCGACCGCTGGCAAGCCAATCGGCGATAGTGGTCTGGACGGCGCGATGGGTGAACTTGGAAACGGCATAGGGCGCGCGCCTCGGGAAGCGGTAGAGATAGTCCAGCCCCCGTTCGATGGCGTTGGAATCGGGCGCGGCTGTGTAAATGGTTTGGGCCCCGGGGATTTCCTTGGGCAGCGCTGCTTCATAATCCGGATCGCGTAGACCCCCGTAATACGAGAGCAGCGTGACTTCGTGGTCTTTGGCCAGGAAACGGAGGAGATTATAGGAACGGATTTTTCCCCCGGTATCGACAGGCAGAAGCTTGCCGTGTTTGACCCACAGCACTCTCACCGGGAAATCCTCGGGAATAGCCGTGAAGCTGAGGTCGCTGGCCGCGGATTTTTTAGAGTGTGTTTCATCAATGCTTCTCAGCTCGGAAGGCGTTTCCCTCAGGGGCTAAAGCCCGCATTTCTGGCGGTGGTTAGCGGCACGACTGAAGTCGTGCCCTTCCCAAAACCCGGCTACGGTCTACACCAATGGTGAAAACGCTCTAAAGCGATACCCTGATACGAAACCGGAGTTTCTCCGCAGCCTGCCAGGATGGAGTTGGCCTTGGCGTCCAAAATTTGCTCTCCGCAACTCTGCGCAGTCCGTTACCGGTCTGCGGGATGAAGCAGGCCGCTCAAGCGGGCCATGAGTTCGGTTTCCAGGTAGGGGCCACCTGCGATCAGTCCAGAAATCAACGGATTTTTCCGATTGCACTTCAGATCGGTGTTCTCCAAAGTCTGCACGAAGCCGCCTGCGCTCAACACCAGGGCCGCTCCGGCGGCGACGTCCCATTCATGTTTCGGAACGAGGGTAAAAGTAACATCGGCGCGCCCCGCTGCAACCAGGCCCAGCTTATAAGCGACCGAGCCCATCGGACGGGTGGTGAAGTCGTCCGATTCGAACTGCTTCCACTCGCCGCGCTTCACTTCGCTGCGGCTGGCCAACACCAGCGCGCCCTGCAAATCGCGGCGCTGGCTGGGCTGCGACGGCATTCCGTTATAGGTCACGCCGGTGTCGCGCGATCCCAGGATCAATTCGTCGGTGGCCGGATTGCAGATTCCGCCGGCGATGGGAATTCCATTCTCAACCATGCCGATGGAAACGCAGAACTCGGGGATGCCTTGCACAAACTCGCGCGTGCCGTCGAGTGGATCGACGACCCAGACGCGCTCTTTGCCGAGACGGGTGAAGTCGTCCACGGTCTCTTCCGAGAGCCAGCCCTCGCCGGTGCGGAGAAGAGTTTTGCGCAGAATGTCGTCCACGGCGCGGTCGGCCTCGGTGACTGGATCGTGCCCGACTTTGTATTCGGTTTCAATAGCGCCGGGAGTGAAGCGGTTGAGCACGGCACGGGCCGCTTCGAGGGCGGCGTGTATGCGTTCGAGAGTTTCTTTGGATGAGGATGAAGTCATTCGTGCTCCGTAAATAAGGTTTCAGGTCTCAGGTTCTAGTTCGCAGTGTCGTGTCCGTCCTAAGACCTAAGACCCGGCACCTGATACCTGCTCTTTCACGCCCACAGCATTCTTGCTCCCGTCATCAGCAACACCGTGCACAGGATTCTACGCAGCCAGAGTACGGGAACGCGCGTGCTCAGGTGCGAGCCCAGCATTCCGCCGGGGACCGAGCCGATCAGCAGGGAACCGACCAGGTGGATGTCGACGTTGCCCGCCCGCCAGTGCAACAGGCTGGTGACGCCGGTCAGAATCACGGCGTGGGTAATATCGGTACCGACCATGACCTTGGGGGCGAACGAATAAAACACAAGCAGCAACATCATAATGATGCTGCCGGAACCTACTGAAGTGATGCCGACCAGGAATCCGCCGACCAGTCCTATGACACTCATGAAGGCGAAAGACTTCATGGTGGGCGGGCGATGGGCGAGATGATCTTCAATCCGCCGCTGAAACAGAAGCAGCGTGGGAATCAATACCAGGAGCAGTCCGACGGCGGACTTGATGAAATCGTTGACGCCAGCGCCATAGACGTGGCGCAGATGCACCAGAAAAGTCACGCCGAGGTAAGAGCCAGGGATGCTGCCGACCGCCATCGCCAAGACGACTTTTCTGCGAACCGTTCCCTTGCTCAAGTGCATGATGCTGGCGGGAATCTTGGTGAAAAAATTGAAGAGCGCGTCGGTGCCGACGGCAATGATGGCGGGCACGCGCAGCCCGAAGATGAGCATGGGCAGCAGCAATACGCCGCCGCCCAGACCCGTCAACCCAATCAGCGTACCTACCGTGAAGCCGATCAGTATTTTGAGGAGCAAAAATTCCATGCCGTTTTTTTAGTTCTGAGTTTCCAGTTCTCAGTAAAATAAAATCGAGTCGAAGCACCGAGAGCGTGGGCCGCCACCCCAAGGCGATTATCTCATAAAGTCAACCGAACTAATGGACTTAATTGACATTACTAGCTATTGCCGTTGGCACCGACGAAGCCCTCGCGCTCGAGGTGCAGAATGATGGCCTGCGCCGCTTCCTCGGGGCTCAGCTTGGCGGTGTCAATCACGACTTCGGCATCGGTGGGCGCCTCGTAGGGATCGGAGATGCCAGTGAATTCCTTGACGATGCCGGCACGGGCCTTGGCGTACAAGCCTTTGCGGTCGCGCTGTTCACAGACTTCGATCGTGGTCGCCGCATGCACCAGGATGAACCCGCCGAACGGCTCGATCATCTGCCGCACCGCTTTGCGCGTCGCCTCATAAGGAGCGATGGGCGCGCAAATGGCGATGCCGCCGTTCTTGGTGATTTCGGAAGCGACATAGCCAATGCGGCGGATATTGATGTCGCGATGTTCCTTGGAGAATCCCAGTTCGCTGGACAGGTTCTTGCGCACCAGATCGCCGTCGAGCAACGTGACCGGACGTCCGCCCATCTCCAAAAACTTGGTGATCAGCGCGTTGGCGATGGTGGACTTGCCCGATCCCGAAAGTCCGGTGAAGAAAATGGTGACGCCCTGCTTGTGCCGTGGGGGATAGCTGCGGCGCAATTCCTGCACGACTTCGGGATAGGTAAACCACGCCGGGATTTCGCGGCCTTCGTTGAGGCGTTGGCGCAATTCCGTGCCGGAGATGTCGAGCACCTTGGCGCCCGGAGGAACTTCATCGGCAGGGACGTAACGGTCTTCGTTCTGCAGATACACCATCATCTGGAAGGGGACCATTTTGACGCCCATTTCGGCTTCGTGCTTTTTGAACAGCTCCTGAGCGTCGTAGGGACCGTAGAAGGGCTTGCCGTTGGTATCTTTTCCGGGGCCGGCATGATCGCGGCCGACGATGAAGTGGGTGCAGCCGTGGTTCTTGCGAATCAGGCCGTGCCAGATGGCTTCGCGCGGTCCGCCTAGCCGCATGGCCAGCGGCAGCATGGACAGCTTCACCGTGTCATGCGGATACTTCGAGAGCAGCAACTGGTAGCAGCGGGTGCGGACGAAATAATCCACGTCGCCCGGCTTGGTCATGCCGACCGAAGGATGGATCAGCAGGTTCGCCTCGACTTGCTTGGCGGCGCGCATGGTCAGTTCGACATGAGCGCGATGCATGGGATTGCGCGTCTGGAAGGCGACGACCTTGGTCCAGCCGAGGCGCGCGAATTCGGCGCGCAGGTCGGCGGGAGTCAGGCGCAGCGCGCGGAAATCGTAGTGCGCCGGAGGCTGAAACTCTTCGATTTTTCCGCCCACGTACCAGGGATGCGATTTGTTGATGGCATAGTCGGCGCCCGGATGCGCGGGGCTGGTGGAATTGAAAACGGCCACCGCTTCGGCTATGCGGTCGGGTTGCCAAACATCTTCCACGTGGAGCACGGCCAGCATCACGCCTTCGGGATCGCGCAGCGCGATCTTGCTCGATCCCGGCGTCAGCTTTTTGGCGAATTCCTCGCTGACGTCGAGTGTGATCGGTATGGGCCACAAGGTGCCGTTCTTGAGACGCATGTTGTGGCACACGCCTTCGTAATCGGCGCGATTCATGAATCCGGCGAGCGGCGAGAAGCCGCCGCTCATCAGCAACTCCAGGTCGCAGAGCTGGCGTGCGGTGAGGTCCCACGAAGGCCAATCCTTCGATTGCGCTTTCAATTCCGCGGCGCGCGCCGCCGGTACTTGCAGCTGAACAAGTTCTCCCCCATGCGGGGCGATCAGGTGACTCGTCGATGCGTTCAAAACAGTATTCCTCCAGGGTGTGTACTTAAAGTCTGTGCCGTGTCCAGAAATGGCGAAGGACGAATCTTCCGCTCTTCATTCGCACTCTTCGTTCGATGTTCCGTTAGCCCGCTGAGGCTGCAGGCCGCCGCTCGTCATGCGGCGCCATATTCACTTCTATATCTTTCATGTGAAATCAATATTACAGGATAAAGCCAGCAATTACGCTTCCGTAGATCGCTCAATCGTTGTTTCTAACTTGTTGAAATAAAGAACGATAGCAAAGAATCCCGCACGTCAGTCCGCCCCACTTGCCGGGCATGCAGAATTTTGCACTGTTCCATCCGAAAAAATCGAATTTACCGGCAGCGGAAAAACCCAATATTCGATGCCCAGCCCCTAAAGGGGCGAAAGATTGCGGAGGGCTTGCGGTATCGCTAAAGCGATACCCTGACACGAAACCGGACGTGACACAAAACCGGACGCGGCACGAAACCGGAGTTTTTCCGCAAACTGTTGAGTCCATCCCCGCCTACACTTCTTCTTCCGAATAGCCTGCCGCAATCGGCGGCAGCTCCAACCCTTCCGTGGTCGCACCGTCGCCGATAAGCTTCAAGTCCCCCACATGGAAGAGCCGGTTGCACCGATAAGCCCACAACAGACCGGCTCCGTACACGGCGCCGCCAACCAGGCCTTGGACGGCGAGCTGCCGCAAGGTGTGAGCATAGCTCCAGCGATGTAGGATAAGCAGCGTTCCGGCCATCGGGGTCACCAGCAGCAGCGGCAGCGTGTAGGCTTCGCGGAGGAGCGTTCGCACCGGTACTCCGAGTTTTCTGCGCATGTGCCGTGGCAGAAACCAAAGCGCGGTCAGCAGCATTGGGATTGCCGTTCCCATGGCATCGCCGGCGATCCCGAAGGGCCGCACCAGAACGATGCTGAGAATGAGGTTTGCGATCCCCTCCATGAACACCACCTTGGCAAAATCCAGATGCTTCCCCATCCCAATCAAGATGCGTCCCGAGGCCCCCTGCATGAAAAACAGCATAATCGGGATGGTCAGAATGACCATGACGGGATAGCTCGCCGCCACATACTTAAATCCCATCCATACTCCGATGACCGACTTGCCCAGGATCAATAAAGCGGCGGCCATGGGCAAGATGACGAGGGCGCAAGCGCGATTTCCCGCCACATAGATTTTCCGCACCCGATCCATCTGGCCGACGGCCTCCGACTGGCTCGCCATGGGGACAAAAATCTGCGCCAAGCTGGCCACCAACTGTTGGGCGTAGTCCACGGGCCGCACCCCGTTGGTGAAGAAGGTCACGGCCGAGGCCGAGAGCATGCTGCCCACTACCAATTCGTCGGTGCGGAAGCGCAGTTGCGCCGCAATGATCACAATCGTCGTGGTGGCGCTGTAATGCACGATTTGCTTGAAGGATTCGCGGTCCACGTACTGCAGGCCGATGGGTACGCGCAGCAGGCGGAACACGACGATACCCCGCAGGATCGAGGTCAGAATCGGCAAGGACACCGTGATCAACGCCACCATCAGCAATCCGTAGCCGTGGTGCAGAACGTACACGATGAGCGCGGCCCGCAGCAATGTGGACAGAATGCCGGTCCAGTTGTTGATGTAGAAACACTGCAAGCCGTCGAGGATCCCTCCGAAGACGCCCAGCGGAAAGCCCAACGCTACCGATCCTCCGGCCATCAGCATCAACCAGCGGGCCTGGGTCTGCATGGCGGGAGGAATCTTGAATAAGCGATCGATGGCCACCGTCAGCGCCACCGTCACCATCGTCGCCAGCAACCCAATCGCGGTATAGGTGAACAGGCTGGTGTTGATGTACTTGGCCAGCTCCCCGGTTTCGTTGGTCGCGGTGTGCTTGGAGACAAAGCGCACAATCGAAGAGCGAATTCCCAGATCGAACAAGCCGTAATAGCCGGTGATGGAGAAAATCAGGATCCAGATCCCGAAAGCCGCGTCTCCCAGCCGGTGCAGAATGAACGGCGAGAGAAAAATTCCGACCGCGATGTTGATGGCCAGCGCCGACCAGCTCGACCCGACATTTTTTAGGATCTGATTTTTTTCAAATTTCCGCATAGGGATCGATGTCCGATTATTGTTAGCGGTCCGCTTGGTCTAACGATGTTGTTCCGGGAATCAATGTCGTCGTGCCGTTTCGGCCTCCAGCGGCGCCAACGATTCCGGCTTCACGGAAGACGGGGACGCACTCTCCGCTGGGCGCGTGACCAGCGCATAGCCGAGTTGCGACATGATATTCCCCCAAGCCGCTTCGATCTCCGCCACCGATTCCGGTCTCAGCTTGCTCTTCCATCCCCCCGCTACCGCTGTGCGGATAAACGGAATGTCATCGCGCTTGTTCTTGGTCGAAACCCAGTCTTTTCCCTGCGTCTTTTCCAGCTCCCGCATGCGGTTGGCCGAACTCCGGTCAATGGTTGTTTGCAGCAGTTCCGGGGTTGCGTCAATCCCGAAGTAGCCCGCGAGTCTCGTTAGCTCCTGCTCCGGACGCGCTTTCAAGTCTTCGTAGCGCAGCAGCAGAAATCCCGGCCGCGCACCGCGGGCGAAGACCCAGCTGGCCACGTTTTCTCCCCAAGTGCCCCAGCCCGCCGAAATCAAACGCCCGTTCACGAAATCTCCGATATAGCGTTCCAACGGATAACTGTCTTCAAAGTGCCGGTACTTGCGCGAGAAATCGTAGTAAGAAAGAGCCACATCCCGCGGATCGCGCACGATATAAATCACCCGCGGATAGCGCGGATCGAAATACGAGTGGGTCTTGATGATTCGCGGGCTCGCGGCGCCGCGCATGTAGCGGCTTGACTGCGCCTCGGCGTCCGGTATCAGCCGCTCGATATTGGCGAAAGTCACGGGGTCATGCGGATGCAACAGGTTTGCTATAAGGAAGCGTGTCCACGTGTTGCCAGATCTTGGATACGAAACGATGAACGTATCGTCTGGACGGACCGCCAGCGCGTGTCCCGCGATATCCAGCCCGAGCGCGTTTTTGAATAGCTTCTTGACGCTGTACATCATCGCGAAGGTCCGTTCCGCATGGTTCCCACGAAATACGAATCGGAATTCGCGGTTCCTGTCGGGAACCGCAGTTCATATCCCAGATACGTCATCAGGTGTCCCCACTGAGCCTCGATTTGCGCGACAGCTGGTTCCGGCAACTCGGTGCGCCAGCCTCCGGATTTGGCGGCCCGCACAAATGGAATGTCCTGCCGCATGTCTTTGGTTACCATAGCGGTTGCGTTGGTCCCTTCCAGCTTCCGCATCTGATCAGCGGAACAGCGTTCCACTGCCTGTGCCAAGAGGTCGGGCGTCGCTCTTACACCCAGAAACGAAGCCACCCGAGTCAATTCCTCACCCGTCCGCGCCAACATGTCTTCATAGCGCAGCAGCAGAAAGTTGGGAGAGTTCTGCCGTGTGGCCAGCCAACTCGCAACGTTGTCGCTCCAGGAACCGTAGTCGCTCGTTGCGCCCGCTACAAAACGCGTGACGAATTGCTCGATCGAATAGTCGTCACCGATGCGCCGCCGTTTTCTGTAATAGTGAAACTGAGAAACCACAACGTCGCGCGGATCACGTACGATGTAAATAACCTTCTGAAAGCGCGCATCAAAATATGCATGGCTTTTCATGATGCGGGGTCGAGGCACGCGTTCCAGCTGTCTTTTTGTCAGGCCCTCCAATTCCGGAATAAGCCGGTCGATATTGCCAAAGTTGACAGACTCTTCCGGATGCAGCAAGTTAGCGATCAAAAACCGGGTCCAGGTATTGCCCGACTTCGGAAAAGAAAGAATGAATACGTCATCCGGCCACACCTCCAGATTGCGTCCTGGGTGGTGCAGGCCCAGCGCCAGTTGCGTTCCACGGATCAACTTCTGAATCATAGATAACCTCTCGCGATCCTGATCGACTACCTCCCGGAATCTTCGGGGGGAACGCGGCTTGTATCCGGGGTAGCCGTGCTGGTTGGGGGCGCCCTACAGTACTTCAAGTTTGCTTCGTTTCCAGTTCTTTTGATTGTAGCTGAACGCTCCCGTCCTTAAGGTTGGCCCACTTTCGGTAGGAACCAGGGCCGACACATCTAAATTTTCAGGGTTCAAAGATTGTCACCTTGATCTCTATTGAGTAGTTTGGCAAACGACCTCCGACGACGGCATCGCTGCTCGGGTAAGAGATCGTCCTTTCGGCGCGACATGAGGAAGAATCGCTCCGAATCCCGCGAGCCAACCCTCAAATGCAACGTCGGAGAGATAAGAAGTATCGATCAAACGTGGCAACAGCAGCGGGTTGGTAGACGCGGACACGATTCCAGGCACGTTTGTGGTGGCAGAAACGACGCCAGCTTCCCGCAGCCAGGGGATATGTTCCAGCTTATATTTGCCACTGGGATAGCAGAAGTGTACGGGTTCGATGCCTACTATGCCACTAATATATCGTCGATTTTCTTGTATCTCGCGAAGGTAGTCGTCCCGGTTGTCCGGGGTATAGTGGTGATGCATGTGCATCTGCACCGAGATGCTGGGAGAGGCCACGGCCTTCACCTCCTCCGGTCTGAGTAACTGAATAATCCTTTTGGAAAAAAACTCCGGATAATCAAATTGCAGCAAATGCGCGAGTTGTCTGGACATGGCGTCGCGCTGCTCGCCGTTCAGATCGGGGGAATCCACGCGGGCCCACATCTGCTTCAGTGCTTTTGAGCGTCCGTCGGGCGTACGAAGATCGAACGTCGCCCGTTGGTCCAACAAGCTGCTGGCATCAATGACCGAGTTCCGCCCTTTCCACAACATATAACTCCAAGTGCCCGGAACGACGGGAAGCTGGAGCGTCATCCAATAGGTTGTGAGATACACAGTCGCGGGATAGCCGTATTCATTCAGGATGGGACATACGATTTTATAGAAATCGTAGGTTCCATCGTCAAAAGTCAAGACTACAGAACGAGGCGGAAGCTGGCGGAGCCGCAACAATTCAAGAGCTTCCTGGAGCGGGAGAACGGTGCAACGGTGGCGTTTGATGGCCTCCATGCGCGAGCGGAATTTCGCCGGGCTGAAGTAGAGCGCTCCATTCCATTCGTGCTCATCCTCCAATGAAACCCCGTGATAGCCAAGGATGAGCAAGCGGGATCGCCGCCAATCCGAATCGGCAATCAGCCGGAACGCCCCCGACGATTTTCCCGCAGTCACGACAGCGCGCTTAATTGATTTGAGTAGCGACATGTTGTGTCATAACCTCTCGCACCTTGGCGACATGCTCCTTGACGAATGAACCGGTGAGCCCGTGTCCCGCAATATACAGCCTTAGCGCGTTTATAAACAGCTTCTTGACACTGTACATCATTGGGATGATCCGTTCCACATGGTTCCGGTGAATCTCAAATCAAAGTTAGCCGCTTTTTCCGGAAACTGGGAGTAGCCGTGCTGGTTGGGGGCGCCTCTTGCTTCGAGTTTCATTTGTTCCCAGTTCGTTTATTATATATGAACGTTCTCGCCTTTAATTGGGCCACTTCCGGTGGAACCCTGTCGGAACCCTATCAGCAAGCCGGGATCCAAACCCGCACCAGTGCCTCAGTCCAGAGCATTTTCATGGTTACTGTAACCCTGGTGGGATGGCTGGCGGCGAGGCTCACAGCAAATGTGAAAACGACTTAGGTCACACTAACTGTGAAAATTCTCTAGCCAGACCCTGTTTTCCGGGCACAAACAAGGTACTGGCTCAGCGTCCAGCCCAAAATGCGGGACTGCGAGAACCGTTCCATCCACGAGAAAAGGCGGAACTCTGCGGCGGGCCAGACACGATCGAGAGGAAACAGGAGGAACCCCGAGTAAGCGCTGTGTTCTGGATTGAAGCCATGCCTGCGGAGCAGGGCCGGAACCTGCCAGGGGATACAACGATTCCAATTCTTGCCAACCGGCTGGCTGGACCCGTGTTTTCCCATCAGCCTTTTTATCGCTCTCCACAAAGGGACGACCGTGAAGTTGCACAGCTTGTTAGAGAGACGAGTCAAGCTGATGCGCGTCGGCAGCGAAATAATCGCTGTGCCTCCAGGGCGCAGAACGCGGTGGATTTCTTCGAGACAACAGTCATAGGTGGACAGATATTCGAGCACGCCGAGGCAAACCACATGGTCAAAACTGGCGGCGGGGAAAGGCAGGGATTCGGCATCTGCGCGGCAAAGGCGCACCGCGGAAGATTTGCCGAAGCGCTGCTTCGCCAAACGGAGCATTTCCGGAGAATAGTCGAGCGCGACAATCTGAAAGCCGCGGGCCAGCAGCGGCTCAAATTCGGCGCCAGCCGCGCAGCCGATGTCGAGGACAAGCCCCCGCTCGGAAGCGAGCATAGCGAGAACAATCTTAACCTGCGCCTGAAACCAGGGCGACTGTCCCCGTTCGCTGGCGTAGTAAGAAGCCATGTGATCGAAGTTCCCGCTTACTGTGTTTTTTAAGTATTGAGAGTTCTCAGTTGGCATCAGGCGCCGTCACAGTCCCCGAGAGTAAAATGCCATTTTTGCGCTGGCAGGGGCGAGGTGATTTCTTGCGCGATCAGGACTCGAAAGGCGAGATGAAGATGCTGCTTCCTGCGAAAAGGGAGGGCGCGCTGCAGCAAGTCCTGAGCGGCGGACTGTGCGGGTCCTTGCAGGATCCAGGTGCCAATCGACTGGACGCCGCTGTTCAGCAAGCCGCCCATGCCCGTTGCCAACAGGTCCCGCGCCGCTTCCACGTCGCTGCATTCGGTAAACAGATCGACGATGGCAGCGGTTGGGACTGTCCGGTTTGCCGAGGTCACGAGGTACCCCACCGTCCGACCATTCCTGAGCGCAAGCCAGATCTTGTAGGGTGTTGGACAATCGGAGAAGCGCCAGTTCAAGTAACTGCTGTCCCGCACCAGGGCAAAGTCGTAGCCAGCCGATGCTCTTTGCCAGAGTTGGTCGGTCTCGTCTCCGAATCGTTCCACCGGGACTACGGTCACGGCACTTCCAGGGGAACGCGGGATGCAGCGGTTTTTGAAAAGCCAGTCCATCCCTGAAAGACGAAGCAGGCCGGCAGGAATTCCCGTCTTGCGGGAAAGGGTATGACTTGGAATGGCAAAGCGCCGCGCATCCATCCGCTGCGCCTCGTGAAAGGAAAGCTTGCCGGCAAGGATGGGGAACGAGACGTCGTTCGGTCGAACGTAGACCAGGGAAGAGCCGCGGGTGCTTGCTTCGCGGCAGACCAGTTCGATCAATTGGGAAAACAGGCCCATCTTGCGGTAGTTTCCATCCGTCAGGAAGTCGCCCAGTTCGCAGGCCAGGACTGTCTTTCCCGATAGCCAGATGCGCTTGGGAGTGGCTGCCACAACGCTAACCACCGAGCCGCCGGCGGTGGCGATGCCAACAATGGCATTGCCCAGAGGATTGCCAAAATATTTCCAGCGGTAAAAATCCTGGGCGGTTCCGTCAGGAAATCTTTCCCCAAACGATTCGCCGCCCAGAGGAATCAGGAACGGCGCGATCTGGGCGAGATCGGCCGGCTCTGCCAATCGCACTTCGGGACTGAGGGCGCCTCGCGTCATTTCTAGCTCATGCATCTGGCTCACGCACCCGGATGATTTTGGGCTGCCGCACCGCTGCGGAACACGAATGTCCGTTCGATGTGCCAACGGAACTCCGATTTCTCGCGAGGTATGTAGGAACGGGGAATCGCCAGCGGACGGGAGCCGGCCCGCACCGCTCCATAAGTCGTGGTTACGGCAGTTGCATAGCCCAGCTCCGCGGAAGTTTTCAATGTGCTCTCATTCCACTGCGGGTTGAGAGCGGGATGGGGGTAGGAAAAATGCTTCACCAGTCCCCCCAGTTCCTTTTCCAGCTTGAGCTTGGAGTCGGCCATTTCGCTGCGCGCTTCGTCTGCGGAAATCTGCGCCACGTTCGGATGTGTCATGGTATGCGAGCCCACGATGTGGCCGGATTTCACCAACGCCCTCGCATCGTCCCAGGTCATCATCAGGTCGGATTCATTGGGAAACGGCGCAGGATCGAGAGTGCGCATGGCACTTTGCACCAGCTCTTTGCGCTCCGGTGCGCTTGATTTCGAGCAGATACCGGCGACACCCAGAAAGATCGGTATGCGGCTTTGCGAGTCTGTCAGTTCGTGAATTACGCCGGTGGCTGGGTCCTCCCAGTGCGGGTTTCGCGAGGTCATGAATGCGTGACGCAGCAAGCAATACCAAGGCGCCTTCGACCGATCCACGGCATCGACGAGTACATAGAATGCCCCCGGGATGCCAAAGCGGTTGAGAATAGGGGCGGCGATGCGAAAATTGTCCTTGTAACCATCGTCGAAAGTAACGGCCACAGCTCTTGGCGGGAGACCCTTCTCGCCTTTCAGAAAGAGCAAGACATCGTCCAGGCTTACGGCGCTAAATCGTCTCGCGATCCGCTCCATCTGCCACTCGAAGATGGAGGTGGCGTGAATGCAACCGCATCCGATGGTGTTGGCGTACTGTTCCGGCCGGTCCTGAATGGAGTGATAGCATAGGATCACCGCCGCGGGGGCGGCCAGCCTGTGCGCCAAGCGAAGCGCTCCACTCACCACAAGTATCTTCTTAGCGGTGTTCTTGGCTGCTTTGCGAATACTCATAGCGCGTTGTCCCGTGAAGACCGAGCTGCAAGCAGTTTCCCTTCCGAAGGTCCGCGGCAAATCCTTATAAATCGTCAAAAACTAATGAACGAACGCCATTTTGCCCTGCTGCTTCCAGTTTCCTTTGTTTCCAGTTCTCTTCATAAATATTAATTACTATAATTGTAGCTGAACGATTCCGTCTCCGGTCCGCCCGTTTCCGTTAGAACCAGCTCTCCGCTTGTCTTTCCGCTCCAACCGCGCCTCTTGCAGGCGCAGGAATTGGCGGGCTGCCCAAGGCGCAATCTGTACCACTAGCGCAACTCTCCGGCTCTTCCCGTCCCGTAACAGTACTGCCGCTTTGTCCGCCGCCACGCGTGCTTCAGGGTAACGGCCCTCCCGCAAATAGTGTTTTGCCAGTTCCGTCTGCCATGTCCCCTCATTCCACGCAATCATGGCAGTGACGATTGCTTGTTGTGCGGCTGAAAGCGGCAGTGACGAGCTCGTCTTGCGGTAGATTTCGATCCGTGCCTCCCGCAAAAGCTGAGCGTCCGCGCAAAGTCCGGTCGGGAGCACCCGGCGCTCGACTCCCACCCGGCGTATAAAATCCATCTTGGCGCCGCGGAACGACATGCGCAGCCAGAGGTCGAAGTCCTCGCAGCGGCGGTAGCGCTCGTCGAAAAGTCCCGCATCGATCATGGCCTGACGCGAGGCCACGACCGTCGAGGTCAAGACGCCGCAGTCCGTCCGCAGCAGTTTCTCGAAAGTGACCGGCGGAATCTGCCGTTTGCGTTCAAAAACCCGGCCAACCCGTATTCCGTTATTGACTAAGTACGAATCGCAGTAGAGCAGATCCAGCCCTTGTTCCTCGATCCCAGCCACCATGTTTGCCAGGTGGTCGGGCAGGTAGAGATCGTCGCTGTCCAGACAGGCGATGTATTTGCCCCGCGCCGCGCGGATCGCCGTGTTGCGCGCCCCCGACGGCCCCAGGTTTTCCTGCCGGATGTAGATCAGTCTCTCGCCGTAGCTCCGGATCGCCTGTTCCAGCGCCTCCGTATCCGGCGAGCCGTCGTTGACCAGCACGATCTCAAAGTTCGGATACGTCTGCGCGAACACGGAATCCAGCGTTTCCCGAATACGCCCCGCCGCTTGATAGGCAGGAATGATGACGCTTATCAGAGGTTGCTGCCGTTCGTCCAAGATGCACACCCCTTCCGGTATATTTTTCAGCAAGCCAGAGTCCAAAATAGCCCCAATACCACAGTCTAACCGTTTGATTTTAATGGATGCTTACAGACAGCCGGAAACGGCAATGAAATCTCTTGAACACCGGACCGGCAATTGTGGGTAATTCGTTTCCCTTTTTTACCCCGGCGGCTTGCCAAACATGCTTCATGGCCCGGGAAAACTTCGCAATGGGTAAGGTATTCAGCACATCTTCCTTCTTGAGCCAGGGCCGCCGCCATCCAAAAATGCCGGAAAGAAGGCCACGCTGGAATCGTCAATGGCCAATCTCTACACGAGCGAGGTAGCGGTGAAATGCGTATAGATCCACAGCGGGTATGGGTTCATTAAGTGCTGTCCGGCGGAAAAGTTTTATTGCGTAGTGAAGCTGTGCATGATCGGCGAAGGGACGAGCGAAATTCAGCGGCTGGCGACTGCGCGGCAGTTGCTAAAAGGACTGGGCCCGGATTTGAGCATCTGGCTTCCAAATTTTGGCAGTAAGCAGACTGGCTTATGCGGGAAAAATCTACATTCCACATCGGCAATTGGGCATGACGGAGAAGAGCAAACGAACCAAACTTCACAAGTGTATAGTGTTTTCTGGCGGAACCTTATCGTACTCGGTCTCGGATTGCATAACAGCGTTTGAAGTCAAAAAGTAAATTCCAGTCGAGAAGGAGTCATGATGAAACGCGCGTTTCTTGTTTTGGCACTGGGAATTATTCTTCTCACGCAGGGCGTTGCAGCTCAGTCCTCCACGAACAATCCGGTGATACCGGATTCCGCTGCTCCACAGGCCCAGACCGGGCCAGCGGGCCACTGGGAGGGCGAAATTGCGCTGCCTGGAACGGCCCTGGAAATCCACGTTGATCTGAGTCGCGCCAATGCGGCGTGGCAGGCCACGATAGATATTCCGCAGCAAGGCGCACAGGGGCTCGCGCTCCGGGCCGTGCGCTTCGAGGCGCCGCAGGTCCATTTCGAACTGCAAGCAGGCCCGGGTCTCGCGGTATTCGAGGGCAAGCTCGAAGGCGACAAGATCGCCGGGACCTTCTCGCAGGCCGGGCAAACATTTACTTTTTCGCTCGGACACAAACCAGCTGCGGCCCCGAGCGCGGCAGCGGCGCCGGCGGCAAAGCCCAGCCTTGACGGGCTCGACGACTTCGTCACCCAGGCGATGAAGGACTGGAAGGTACCAGGACTCGCCATTGCCGTGGTACAGGGCGACAAGGTCATTCTCCAGAAGGGCTATGGCTATCGCGACCTGGAGAAGCAGTTGCCGGCAACTCCAAATACACTCTTTGCCATTGGTTCGATCACGAAATCTTTCACCGTGACGACACTTGGCATGGAGATGGACGAAGGCAAAGTCGATTTGGACAAACCGGTCCGCGATTATTTGCCCACATTCAAGCTGTTTGACGCGACCCTCACCGAGCAGATGACGATGCGCGATTTGATTACGCATCGCTCGGGTCTTCCCCGTCACGACCTCATCTGGTACTCGTCGGACTTCTCACGCGAAGACTTGCTGCGCCGTCTACAGTATCTTGAGCCCAGCAAGCCCCTGCGCACGACATTTCAATATAACAACATGATGTTCATGATGGCGGGCTATATTGCCGGCCAGTTGAACGGCACGAGTTGGGAAGACGCTGTCAGCCAACGTATTTTCCGGCTGCTGGAAATGAACGTCACAAATTTTTCCGAGCTCGACACACAAAACAGTTCCGACTTTGCCGAACCCTATCGCAAGGGCAGCGACTTGAAGGCCGAATTGAAACGTATCCCCTTCTACGCGCAATGTCCCAATCGCTGCGCCATGGGGCCGGCGGGTGAAATCAACAGTAACGTCGCCGATATGAGCAAGTATCTGTTGTTCCACATGAACCGGGGGAAGGTTGCAGGCAAGCAGCTTCTTTCCGAAAACAATGCGCTCCAGATGCAAGTTCCGCAAATGGTCATACAAGGCGCGCCCGACTACAAAGAACTCGGCGAGACCAGTTACGGAATGGGTTTCTTCCTTTCAACTTACCGTGGGCACAAACAGGTCGAGCACGGCGGGGACATCGACGGCTTTAGCGCCGAACTCGCATTTCTGCCGGATGACAAGATCGGCGTCGTGGTATTGACCAATCTGGATGGCAACCCTCTGCCGACCATCGTCGCCATGAACGTTTTCGATCGGCTGCTCGGCATAGACCAGGTTCCGTGGAACCAGCGTTTCCTCGCAGCCGAAGCGGGAGGGAAAAAATCGGAGCAGGAAGCGAAAGACAAAGGCTATACTCCGCGCAAAACTGGAACCCATCCCTCACATGACTTGAAAGACTATGCCGGCGATTACTCGAACCCAGGATATGGGATTGCCACCATTGCCATCGACGGCACAGCGCTTAAGCTGACGCTCAATCGAGTCACAAAATCTTTGGAGCACTATCACTACGATGTGTTCCAAGTGCCTGCCAACCCGCTCGACCCATTTGAAAAAATGAAAGTGATGTTCCTCACCGACATCAACGGAGACATCTCCAGTATCTCCATGCCGCTCGAGCCCAGCGTGAAGGACATTGTCTTCACGCGCATGCCCGATAAGCAACTCACGCAGCGCAGTTTCATCGAGCCCTTTACCGGCGAGTATGAGATTGCGGGATCGCCGGTGCCGCTGAAAGTTTCACTGCGCGGCGAAAACACCCTCATCGTCAGCGTTCCTGGACAACCCGATTACCAGCTCAATCCGAAGCGCGGCGCCACGTTCCAATTCGCCGACTTCAGCGGCATCACGATTGAGTTCAAACGTGACGCCTCTGGAAAGGTGACCGAGGCTGCCCTTAACGAACTCGGCACTGTCATCGTGCTGAAGAAAAAATGAAGTTGGTGGGAGAAGGAGCGGCGCCGGTAACTTCGACCCGCTCCTGACTCCGCTGGGGAGCTTGGAATCAGCGCTTCTTGCCCCGCACAAACACATCCATGCCAAAGACAATGCTGCGTCCCGGCATGGCCACGCCTGGGATCTCCTGGTATGCGGTGTTGGTCAGATTGGAGAATGCCAGGTGCGCGCTTACGTTCCTGAACTCGCGCCCGACGCTCGCATCCCAGAGCGCATAGGGATCGCGCCCATTTCGTTTCACCACGCCGATGCGGCTGCGGGCAACGACTCTCCCTGGCAACATTCCTTGCCAGCTCACCACCGCATTATTCGACGGATAGTTGAAGGTATATTCGGATGTGGTTCCGGGAAGAGGCCTTTGCGCGCTGTGCAAGCCGGTGTAATTCACGTCGAACCGCTGGCCGCGCAGCCGCACTTCGAACGATGCTTCCACTCCCGTAAAGTTCAGGCGCGCGATGTTTTCCGCCAGGTAGGGGTTGCTTGCCGAAACCGGACTTGACGAAAGCGCCACCCAGTCGATGTCGTCCCTATCGCGGCGCTCGAAGACCGTGACTTCCGCCTTATAGCGTCCTCCCTGGTCCCACAGCAGACCGCCCTCGTAGCCCCAGGAGGTTTCCGGGAGCAGGTCCGGATTTCCAAATTGAGTTACGCCGGGCAAGCCCAGCAAATTGTGGTTGTAATCGAGATCGGTATAGCTGGGCAGCCGGAAGGCGCGGCTGGCGCTCGCTTTCAACTTCAATCCCGGCTTTAGCCACACCCCTCCGGTCATGTAGGGACTGAATTTCGATCCCTCGGTATCGAACACCTCTTCGCGCGCGCCCGCCGAAAAAGAAAAGCGGCCGAGCGCCCTCGCATCGTAGTCGATATATCCGGCGCTATGCGTGCGCCAATGGTTGCCGAGGTTGTTGCTGTGGATCGATTCGTAAAATCCTTCGCCGCCGTAGAAGAGGTTCGTATTTTGTCCCAACTGTTCCATGCGGCGCACCGCCGCCTGTCCGCTTTGATCTATATGGTTGTTTTCGTAAACGGAAGGATCGTCGCGCACCAGGATGAACTCATCCGTATGACGGCGATAGCCGAAGTCGAACTCCGTCTTCTTGCCCAGGTCCTGCTTCAACCCGCCGAACCATGACTTCGTTCTCTCCCATTCGGGATAGTCGCCATAAAAATCGTTGGCGCCAAAAGGCTTGTCGCCCAATCCCAGCATGATCAGGCTGCGGCCGAGAGCGGTCTGCGCTCCGGTGTTCGAGAAGATGGTCAGGCTGCGATAGTCGCGGTCCGGCATGAAACCAGTGGAAAAATCCCGCGCCACGTCCAGTTGTTCGTCCAGCCGGCTGGCCAGGAAGCCGGCTGAGAAAGTTTCCTGATTGGTCCCGAAATTGCCAATCGCCGCGCCCACTTGGGCTTCCGAATACTCGGGCGGGCCCGTGATGAAATTGACCGTCCCGCCCATCGCATCCGATCCATAGAGCATGGAACCCGCTCCCGGCAGGATTTCGATTCGCTCAATTGCGCCGGTGGGCAAGGGTAGATCCATATCGTGATGGCCGGTCTGGACGTCATCCATGCGCAAACCATTCAACAGGACCAGCGTTTGCTCAAAGGTGGAACCGCGAATGGTAAGGTCGGCTTGCACGCCATCCGGAGCGCGTTCCTGCAAGCCGATGGAGGGATCAAGTTGCAGGTAATCCACCCAGTGGGTGTAGAGCGACGGTTGTTCTCGCGTATCAATCACTGAGATGGTCCGGTCGATATTTTGCGCCGGCACCGGGACAAACGTTCCCGTGACCGCGACGGTTTCTTTTCGGGTGGGAATCTTTTGCTTTTCGCAATCGGCGCTCGAAGCGTTTGGCGGCTGCGCCGATTGGCTTGCTTTGGACTGGCCTGCTGGAGATTGCACTACTTGCGGACAAGGGTTTTCTTGCGCATCCGCCTTACCGGCGTTCGACAAACCATAAGTGAGATAAATAGCAAGTAGGACAACTAGGATTGCTTTCAAGCAGCCTCCGACTATGAAATAGGAATCTTCCCCGGCTGTTGCTCAGGCGGGGAATCCATGTATGACCCGCACGGCGTGCAGTTTGTTGCTACTCGACAGAACGGTATTTCGACCCGGCTCGTTTTCGCGTCCCGTGCGAACGAGCAGTAGAGTTGCCTCGGATTATAACCGATCTCCAGTGGCCAGCAGTTGCGCGCACCGGACGTTTCATTTGTAATGGACAATTCGTAATTGGTAATTTGAGACTTGAATGCACAGGTTGGACGCGCAGATTTTCAAAGTTATCAATTACAAATTACCCATTGCAAATGTCCCAGCTTCTGCTCGCGGTTGACACTTCCGGTAAGAACGGCAGTCTGGCGCTGGCCCGCGTTACGCCTGGTCAGAGCGGAATCGGTGTGCTTGAAATTGTGCCGCTCACCGGCGGCGCGTTTTCGGCGCAACTGGTCCCGCAGATTGCCGCGCTGCTGGGAAAGCACGGACACAGCAAGAGCGATCTGGAAGCATTTGCGGTTGCGTCCGGTCCGGGGTCGTTTACCGGGCTGCGCGTGGGCTTGGCTGCCATTAAAGCTCTGGCCGAAGCGCTGCGAAAACCGATCGTTGCAGTTTCATTGCTGGAAGCGGTCGCGGCGTGCGGCGCGGCGCGCGGCCGGGTGCTCGCGGCGCTCGATGCTGGACGAGGTGACGTGTACGCCGGCGACTACGAATTCGGGCCGCAGATTGGCGCGCACGCTCTCATGCGCAGCGAACGCCTGCTGGGACGGGAAGAGTTTGTTGCCGAAGCCATGAGCGCCAAAGTCGGGCTTGGCGATGGCAAACTTGAGGCGGTCGTCACGCCCGATGCCGCGTTGGCTGAGGCGGTCCGAGCTGCGGTAAGCGCTGCGGGAATCGCTGGCGGAACTCGTGTCGAGCTGATTGATTACCCGAACAGCGGCGTGATTGCGCGACTGGGTTGGGAGCACCTCCAGCGGGGCGAGACGGTCGCTCCCGAAGCGCTGGAAGCCAACTACATCCGTCATTCCGACGCGGAAATTTTCTCCAAGCCGAAGATCTGAAGGCGCTCATGCCATTCGCCATTCGCTCCGCGACGCTCGCCGATGTGCCAGCGATACTCGACATCGAGCGCCAGACCGCGACCGCTGCCCACTGGACGCCGGATGAATACGAAAAACTCGTGAAGACCGGAGCGGTCATCATTGCCGAACAAGCGATTGCCGAACAAGTTGCCGGGCCAGCGGTTGCCGCACAGGATGGCAGGCTATGCGGATTTGTTTGCGCCAAGGCCGTGGCCGCCGAGTTGGAAATCGACTGGGAAATCGAAAATATCGTGGTGGCCACGGAATTTCTTCGTCAGGGAGTCGCCGATCAATTGCTGCGCGCACTCATCGAGCAAGCGCAAACGCTCGCCGCTTCCAGGATTCTACTGGAGGTGCGGGAATCGAACCTGGCGGCGCGCAGGCTCTACGAGAAACACGGATTCCGCGAAATCGGCCGCCGTCCGAAGTACTACAGCAATCCCCTCGAAGACGCGGTCCTGTACGCGCTCCGCTGCGAATCCGCGAAACAACGTTGACATTGACGCTCGCTGAAACCGATATGGCCCGGTTGACATCCCCGCTCCCTTTCTGTGGAACTCCTTTCTTGAAGATCTGCACGTTGGACAGCTTTCTCCGATGCGAATGTTGCATAAGGTTTGGTTAAACTTCAGTACTCTGCCGCCGACTACCTAGGTGGAAAACTTCCCATGAAAATCCATTGCTCGCCTTCCGCGCCTGTGCTACTTTGTAACTTTGCAGCAATAAATCGCAGGAGGTCTAGCAAGGATGCTGACTTCAAGAGACCAACTCCTGACCGGTCATGACGAGTTCCAGCGACTGGTTCAGGAGCACTCGCAATATTCCCAACGGCTGGAATCCCTCACCCAAAAGCGCTACCTCACCGAAGACGAAAAACTGGAAGAAGTGCGGCTGAAGAAACTGAAGCTGCGCCTCAAAGACCAGATGCTGACGCTGGAACAGCAGTTGCAAAGGCAGTCTGCTTAGAAACGGGCCGGAGCCTCAAGGGCGCGAATGTTGCGGTTGAGCTATGCCATCCTATCGGGCGCTTCTAAGCGCCTTTTTTTATTGCATTTATGTAGAATGTCGCGGCCTCGCTCTATAATCGTTCTGAATTCTTATGGTGCGTGACGGCTACTTCTACGGTGTGGGCTGCATTCTTGCTGCGGGCGTGATCGCATGGCTCGCGGCTTGGCCCTACGCCGTCCCGGTGTTGCTGCTAGCTGCGTTCTTGCTATGGTTTTTCCGCGATCCCGAGCGCCAGATTCCAACCCTCGTCGGGGCCGTGGTTTCTCCCGGTGATGGCAAGGTGACCGATGTTTCGGTCGTGACCTTCTGACGGAGCTCCCGACGGAACCTCGCGGAACCGGATCAGCATTTTTCTCAGTGTTTTCGATGTGCACGTGAACCGCTCGCCGATTGCGGGCGTGATTCGCGACGCGCGCTATCGGCGCGGCAAGTTTCTCAACGCCATGGGAGCGCATTCGGCGGAGGAGAACGAGCAGAACATCGTCACCGTCGAAGGCGACGGCCGCACCGTAATCTTCAAGCAGATCGCCGGCCTGATCGCGCGCCGCATCGTTTTTAAGTTTAAGGTGGGAGATCGAGTGGCCCGTGGCGAGCGGGTTGGGCTTATCAAGTTTGGCTCGCGTGTGGATGTCCTCGTCGATCGCGATGCCGCCATCCAGGTCAAGCCCGGCGATCGCGTCAAGGGAGGAGCCACGGTGCTTGCCATATTGCCGGTTATGCAGCCCGTCGCGCAGCCGGTCTATGGCGGCAGCATCGGGGAGCGGGAGGCGCATTGAACATGGGAGAGCGAGGAACATGGAAGAGTTAACGCCGCGTCGTCGCGAATCGGACCGTCCCAGCGGAAAATTGCGCAAGGGCATGTACATCTTGCCATCGCTGTTCACCACGGCGAACATCGCGGCTGGGTTCTACGCCATTCTGCAGACCGTGCTGGGAGTTTCGGGTGAAGCTTGGCATTTGGACCACGCCGCCAAGGCCATCGGCTTTGCCGTATTGTTTGACGGTTTGGACGGCCGCATCGCGCGCATGACCCACACCGACAGCGATTTTGGCAAGGAACTCGATTCGCTGGCCGACGTGATCGCCTTCGGCGTTGCCCCCGCGCTCCTCGCCTGGATCTGGGGCTTTCATTTGTTGCCCGCGGGCGCGATGGCTCCTGAACTGCACTTAAAGATCACGGAATTGGGATCGATCGCCTGTTTTGCTTTTCTCATGGCGGGCGCGAGCCGCCTGGCGCGCTTCAACATCGCCAAAAATCCGCAGCCTTCGAATCCGGGGCGACCGGGGAAGAAATATTTCGTGGGCATGCCGATTCCGGCCGGCGCGGGAGTGATTGCGGCGATCGTCCACTACTCCGGCGGGGCGCCAATTACTTCGTCATGGACGGCGATGATCTGGTTGATGTTGGTCGTCGTGGTCGGTTATCTGATGGTCAGCACCTGGCGTTTCTATAGCTTCAAGGACATTGATTTCCGTTCGCGCCATCCCTTTCGCCTGATTATTCTGATCGCCGTTCTGATCGCTTCGATCTGGCACTTTTCCGGGCCGGTGCTTTTCGCCATCGCGATTCTCTACATGGCTTCCGGCGTCCTGTGGCGGTTGCAGTGGATCTTTCATCGCAAAACTTCACCCACACTTCCGCCCGCGCCTCCGGTGGGCAGCGAGGCAGCGCACACTTCATGAGTCCAGCTCCGAAATCCGCCGCCTCCCAGGCCGATCTCCGCGGCGCCAACCTTTATAAGGTGGCGATCGTCGGTGCCGCGTCTCTCAAGGGGAAAGAGATCGCCGAAATTCTGCGCGAACGGAATTTCCCCGCCGCCGATGTCCGCTTGCTCGATGACGACGAGTCTCTCGGCCAACTGGAAGCGGTTGGCGACGAGATGAACTTTATTCAGAGCATCCGCTCGGAACAGTTCGAGCGTGTGGACTTCGCTTTCTTTTCTTCCGATCCGCGCTCCACGCGCAATAACTGGAAGATCGCACGCGACCTCGGCGACACCATCGTGGATCTCTCGTTCGCGCTGGAAGATGAAGTGGGAGCGTCCGTGCGCTCGCCTTGGATCGAGCGCCAGACTGGCCAGCCCGTTACCCCGGAGTTGCAGCCGGGTCCGGTGGTGGTTGCGCATCCCGCGGCCACGGTCCTCGCGCTGCTCGCCTTACGCGGTGCGAAGGCCGGCAAGATCGAACGCATGGTTGCGACCGTGTTCGAACCAGCGTCGGAGAATGGTCAGAAGGGAATGGACGAACTGCACGAGCAGACGGTGAATCTGCTCTCCTTCCAGGATCTCCCGAAAAATGTGTTCGACATTCAGGTCGCCTTCAACCTGGCGGCGCGCTACGGGCAGAGATCGGAATTGGCGCTGGAAGCGGTGTCCGAGCGAATCCGGAAACATTACCGAAGGATTGCCCGCAGCGCCGCCGAGCCTGCGCTACAGGTGTTGCAGGCGCCGGTTTTCCACGGACACGGTTTTTCCGTTTACCTGGAAATGGAGAAGCCGGTCGCGATCGCGGATTTTTCCGAGGCGCTGGCGGGAGAGCACGTCATCGTCTGCGCCAGCCCAGAAGATACGCCCACCAGTGTGAGCGCCGCTGGGCAGGAAGACATCATGGTCGCCGTCACCAGCGACGCGAGCCACAAAAACGGCGTGTGGATCTGGGCCACCACCGACAACCTGCGCGTCGCCGCGGTGACTGCGGTCGAATGCGCCGAGACCATGACCGCATCCCGGCCGCGAGGTCAGATTCAATGAGGACGGATGCAATGAATCAATGGCCCGCTGTAATTGCGCTCGCAGTGATCCTGGCCGCGTCCGGCTGCGGTTACCACCGGGCTGGAAATGCGATCGATCTGCCGCAGAACATCCACAGCATCGCGATTCCCGGCTTCGTGAGCCACAGCCAGACGTTTCGCATCGAGCAACTTCTGACCGACGCGGTGGTGCGCGAATTCAACGCCCGCACCCAGTACCGTGTCGTCCACGATGCGAATGCCGACGCGGATGCAGTGCTGAAGGCGACAGTTTTATCGGCCTCGGCGAATCCTCTTGTCTACGATTCCACGTCCGGACGCGCCGTCAGCGCTCTGGTCACCGTGAACATACAGGTGACGCTGACCGACCGTCAGGGCAAGGTGCTTTTCCAGAATCCGTCGTATCTGTTTCACGATCAGTACGAAATATCGCGCGATCTTCCCAGTTTTTTTCAGGAAGATTCTCCTGCCGTAGATCGCCTGTCGCGGGATTTCGCGCGGACGCTCGTGGCCAATATCCTGGAGGCCTACTAATGCCGCCGCCGCCGCGCGCCTTCAGCCATGCCGACCGCTTTCTCTCCGAACTGGAGTCGCGCAAGTTGAAGCCGGCCTACGTGCTGGTGGGCGATGAAGCATTTTTCCGCAAGCGCTGCCGCGATGCCATTCTTGAGCATTTGGTCACGCCCGGCTCGCGCGACTTTGGCTTGTTCGAGTTCGACCTGGCCGAGACTTCGCTCAACGAAGTTCTGGATCGCGCCCGCACGCCCTCGCTGATGGCGCCGTTTCAGGTGTTCTTCGTTCGCGGCGTCAAGACCCTGTTTGGCCGCGGCTCCAATGAAGACAAAATCGGGGCCATCGCCGCCTACTGCAAGAATCCGAATCCCGACGCGCTCATAGTTTTTGTCGCCGACCACATTAGTATTCCCGCCGATGCCCGCCGCATGGAGATGACCGACAAGGACCGCTACCAGAAGATCCGCGAAGACCTGGGCCCGTTCTGCGGCATCGTGGAACTGTCTCGCGTGCAAGAGGGCGAAGCCGTCCGCTGGATTGGCGAATACTGCGCTACCCGCGGAGTCAAGATGGATGCCGACGGCGCCCGCGAGTTGGTGGACGCGCTCGGCAGCGACATGATGACGATCTCGAACGAACTGGAGAAGCTGATTCTTTACGCCGGCGAAAAGAAAAAAATTACGCTCAGCGATGTCGAGACCATGGTGCTGGCCGCGAAACAGCGCTCGCTATATGAGTTGACCGACGCGATTTCCGCCAAAGAGCCGGCGCGCTCTCTCGAAGTCCTTGACGGCCTGCTTTCCGCCGGAGAGGGCGAAGAAGCCGCCATCGGCCATCTCTTCATGCTGGCCAAGACTTTTCGCCAGATGCTGGTCATCCGCGAGCGCAACGTGCGCGACCAGCGCATGTTGTGGGCGGCCTTGTGGCAGGGATTTCGCGTGCCTCCGTTCGCCGCCGACGATATCATCCGTCAGGCGCACCGCTACAAATCGAAGCGCGAACTGACGCGCGCCATCCGCCTGGTCGCGAAAGCCGATCTCGCTCTGCGCTCGAATCCTCCCGGCAAACGCCTGGTTCTGGAAAAACTGATTCTGGATCTCGCCGCCGACCCCAAGCTCGAAGCCGCAGGCGGATGGATGCAGGAAGAACTGCCGGTATAGAGACACGGCCTGTCTCGTCTCGCGCTGCAGAAGAAACTGATGTTCGCAGATTTTGGGGAAGTTTCGATTAGGCGGAGACGGCTTCCCGGCTTGGCTTCGCCACGGCAGCGTTCGAAGTGGCCATTGGTTTGCGGACCGCTACGGTGCGAATCGGTTCAAGCTTTGCGTGCGCCGGGACTCGCCGCTCGATTTTTCCGATGACGGGTTTGTCGGGCGCGCCCAGCGTGGACACAGGCACAAATTTGTTCTCGCTCCATAGCCGGTCGATCAAGCGCACTTCCCACGGGCGTAGAACTTGCTGCGGCAGCGAGAAAAAATTCCGGAAAATCCAAAGCAGATAAACACGTTGCGTGAAATCCGGTTGTATGTATCGAGGCCCGATCGGCGTGTCCATTTCAAGCACGCCATCGGCGAGTTTTTTGATCCACATGACCTGGCCCACCTGGGGGAATAGACGGCCCATTTCACCTTAGCTTTAAGGCGAGCCATTATTGCACCAGAGACGGGGCAATGGGAAGAAAATTTTTTATGGCCGCGAAAAATTTATTTTCGCGGACTGGATCAATTTGAGAAAAGACGACCGGCAGCGGCCTTGCCAGGAGCGCGATCCATCGGTTCTTAGACGATTTCCGGCAACAATGCGATGCGGTCGAGGGTAGCGGCAACGCCCATGCCCTTGCCCTCCGATTCCTCCACCCGCACCACCGAGGCTTCGCAAAGCGTCCACCCGCCGGGTCCCAAGCCCAGGCCGGGAGGCAGCATGACAACCAAATCCAGCTTCGATCCCGCTTTCATCCCAGTTTCGGTATAGAGAAAGATTCCCGTCGAACTTAAATCGCGAGTCAAGCCCGGGTGCTCACCGCCATGGTGGCGCACCTTGACCGGGACACGAACCGGCAACCGCTGGCGCGAACGCCTATCCGTAATTTTCTCAGTCATGATCCTGTGGAAGTGTACCGCAGATTGCGGAAAAGGTGGGGAGCTGTGGGCCAGCCGCCGGCGTCGAAGCGTAAACATCGGCTCTCCACCGGCAAGCTTGGAGCGATAGCGGTGAGCATCACGCAGTCACGGTGCTACCCGGTCTTGATCGCCGAATCGGGCGCCTGGAAGGCGATCTTGTTGTGACTACCGTCGCAGAACGGCCGGTTGGCGGAAGCGCCGCAGCGGCAGAGGGAAAAGGCCGTCTTGCCTGTCAGATCGTACTTATTGCCATCGGCGTCCACCATTTCGACCACGCCGTTGGGATCGTTTACGCGCAAAGAACTGTTCTTGCGCACCGTAATCGTGACTTGCGCCATGCGACCTCCAATAGAAATGAATAACTTTCAAACTATCGCACTAAAGAAAAAGTTGCCAGTACTCAGTGGTCAGTTGCCAGTTCTCGGTGCGGGATTGGCGCTCGTGTGCTCTTGCCTCTCACTGGCAACTGGCTGCTGGCAACTAATTATCGCCACCTGTCCACCGCTTCCCACCACAGCATTTTCAACCACTCATCGAAAGTGGTTTTTGCCCACTCGCGGTTCGTCCACCAGGCTTCGCCAAATTGCGCTGGATCGCGCGCCGCCGCCACGCTGAACTGGTATTGCGGCAGGCGATGGCGAAAGATGGTCAAGGCGCGGCGGGTGTGGGATGCGGAAGTCACGATCAGCACCCGATGCGCGGCCAGCGGCTGCAGGCATTGGACTATGTCGCCGGCCTCGTCGGCAGTCGAGAACCCGACGACCGGGCATACGGATATGCGGTTTGCTTCCGGCAGACCGTTCACGTAATTCTGCGCAATGTCGGTCAGTGGCTGATCGTAGATCAGATCTCGCGCATGAGCGTTCAAAAACACATGCGGCGCAACTCCCTGGCGCAGCAGTTCCAGAGCGCGGGCCGGGCGTACCTTGGTCTCCCCAGCCAGCACCACGATGGCGTCGGATTTTTCCGGTCCGTCCACCACCAAAAAATGCGCCGCCTGGCTCGCGAGCGCAGCCAGAACCAGTAACAAAATGAGAAGCCGTAAGAATCGCATCTGCATCGCATGTTACCGTATCCGCGCGTAACCAGGAAACCGCTATGTAGCCAGCTCTATCAACAACGAGGTTACACGGTGCCCATACGCTATGATGGATGTTCATGATTAGCATTCCAGTTACAACGCCGTCGCGCTCCTATGACGTGCTCATCGGAAGCGGCCTGCTGGCCCGGGCCGGAGAAGCGCTCGGCAAGATTCTTGAAAATCGCCGCGCGTTCGTGGTCACCGTCCCGCCCGTGCGGCGGCGCTGGGCAAAGCCTCTGCTGAAATCTCTCGCGGCCGCGGGAATCGAAGCCGGCCTTCTCGAAATGCCCGATGGCGAGCGCTCGAAACGTCTCACGACGCTGGAGAAGCTGGCGGAGAAGCTCGTCAAGCAGGGCGCGGACCGCGACGTGACCCTGATTGCGCTCGGCGGCGGCGTGGTCGGAGACGTGACCGGGTTCCTGGCCTCGATCTATATGCGCGGCGTGGATGTGATCCAGGTGCCGACGACCGTGCTGGCGCAGGTGGATGCGGCGATCGGCGGGAAAACCGGCGTCAATCTTGTGTCGGGAAAAAATCTGCTGGGGACTTTTCACCAGCCCCGCGCCGTGTTGGTGGACCCCTCGGTGTTGGAGACGCTGCCTTCGCGCGAATACCACGCTGGTATGTATGAATCGCTGAAGTGCGGCATTATTGGAGATCCGGGACTGTTCAAACTTTTTGAAGACCGGCGCCGCGAGATTCTGGATCGCGACCCGGTTGTGGTGGAGAAAGTGATTGCCGATTCGGTGCGCCTGAAAGCGTCGGTGGTAAGCGCTGACGAACGAGAAGGCGGTTTGCGCCAAGTGCTCAACCTGGGCCACACGATCGGACACGCGCTGGAGGCCGAGACCCGCTACACGCAGTTGCTCCATGGAGAGGCCGTGGCCTGGGGCATGATCGCGGCTACGCACATCGCGCTCTCCACGGGCAAATTGGACAGCGTAACGGCGGGACGCATTACGAACGCGGTGCTTGGCTTTGGCAGGCTGCCCCGTATGAATTGGCAGACCGCGAACATCGTGAAGCGATTGCGCTCCGACAAAAAGACGCGGCAGGGAGTGGTGCACTTTATTTTGCCGCGGGAGATCGGAAAAGTTGAGATCGCAAGCGACGTGCCGGAAGCCATCGTCCGCTCGGCAGTCGATGAAATTCGGAAACTGGCGCGGAATTGAGCGCTACACTGGGTGAGAATCATCATAGATGTGCAGCGTTGTGAGAAGGGTCCTAGTGGAGATCACAGACAACACCGACAGGATCAAGATTCTTTCCACACAGTTGGGAGAACTGAATCAGTTCGCCCGAACCAATATTCAATTGCTGGTCCAGTGGTTCATATTTTTTTCCACGGCCAACTACGTGATGATTGGATATTTCGCTTTGAAGATGTCGGATGCGCCATTAAATATACGCTCGGCGTTCTTTTGTGTTGCGACACTCTATGTGGCGTTGAACAGCTTAGCAATTGGCCTGTGCTGGTATGTGCAGCGATGGTTCATTTCGTCGGGTGAGGCTGTGGTGGGAATGGAGGGTAGGCTTCACGGTCTGACACACTCACAGCCGGAACTTGTTGCCGTGCCGCCACCATACGTGCTTTATAAGAAAGTAGTTCTGCTAATGGGGGTAACGGTTCTCACGATGCTGTGTACGTGGGTTGTAATGATTGGGGTAACGGTGAGGGCAGGTATCCCGATGCCCAAGTCTACCCAACCGACTGCCGTACAGGGCCCGCAGCCCGCGGATCTGGCGAATCGACCAACAGTGCCGATTCCGCAGCAGTCTGCCCTGAGCAAGCCGTGACGTCGAGGATTCCCGATCCCATGAATCAAGAGGTGAATCGGCGGATCGTGGGCGCGGCTCCTGCCGGTGCGCGAGACGGCGAGTCCGCGGCAGCGGCCGTGCGGGAGATGTTCACCTCGATTGCCCCGCGCTACGACCTGTTGAATCACGTTCTTTCGTTCAACATTGACCGCTGGTGGTGGTGGCGCGCGGCGCGGACGTTCGCTGCGATTCTGAAGCGCCCCGAAGCTCGCGTGCTGGATCTTTGTTGCGGCACCGGAGACATGACTTTCGCTCTTCGCCGCCGCGCCGGTTCGGAGGCCGCGCAGATTCTGGGAGTGGATTTTTCTCACGCCATGCTGCAGCGCGCGGCGGCGAAGGCTGCGGAGAAGGCGCATGAGAAAGGAAGAAGCGCGACGCTCCGCTGGATCGAAGCCGACGCGCTGCGGCTGCCGTTTCCCGATGGACATTTCCATCTGGTGACCTCGGCATTCGGCTTCCGAAACCTGGCCGACTACGACACCGGATTGCGTGAAATTGCGCGAGTGCTCGTTCCCGGCGGAGAGTGCGGCATCCTCGATTTCGGAGAACCGGGTGGATGGATCGGACACTGCTACCGCTTCTACTTCAAGAAAATCCTTCCGGCGATTGGAACGATGCTTTCGGGAGTGCGAGGTCCATACGCGTATTTGCCGGCGTCGGTCGAGCGCTTTCCAGCGCCGGACGAAATGCTCACGCGCATGAGTCGGGCGGGCTTTCGCGAAGCTTCCTGGACTCCGTACACGTTTGGCGTTGCGGGGCTATACCGGGGCGTGAAAGGAAGTCAAAAACTTTAACCGCGGAGGACGCTGAGATTTTCGGGTTTGTTCCCGAACATTCTCTGCGTACTCAGCGTCCTCCGCGGTTAAATTGTTTCTTAACTTTTCTTGAACGAATCCGTGAACGCCTCGAAATTGGTTTTCGTAATCATCTGCTCGTAGTCGCCGCCAAGAAATTTCTTCAGCCGGTCGGTATTCATGGTGTATTGACCAGTCATATAGGGGACAGCATCCGGTGGAATCGCCGAGATGTTCCACTTCCACAAGAACCGCAGAACGCGGCGCATGGCCCACTGTCCGGGAACACGCAGCAATTTGGCATGCGCCAGTTCGATACACTGCCCGAAGGTCAAAGGATCGCCCCGTCCGGCAACATTGAGGATGGTAAGTCGCTTCGCTTCCGGTTCCCGCCTCAGTATCCACGCAATCAGCCGGGCCATGTCGTCAACGTGGACGAACTGGATTTTGTTGTCCAGATATTTCTGGCCGAAGGGCAATATGCAGGGCAGGCGTTTCTCCAACTGGCGCATACGAGCGGCGCGCGCCCCTTTCCCATTGGGCGTTCCGCGGAACGCTCCCATGAGGTAATTTTCGATGCTGGCCCCCGCAAAAATGTGGGGACGCAGAATGAACACGCCGCAGCCGCGCAGGGAAGGCGCGCGCTGCTGCACGACGAGATCGCATTCTTTCTTGTGGATCGCGTAAGGCAGCGTATGCGCGTCGAGAGGCGCGTCTTCCGTGACGGGCACGGGCAGGTTGGGACCATACGCCGACACGCTGCTGGGAAAAATAAACTGCCGAATAGCGGTCTCAGCATTCCGGTTGGCTTCGGTGATGGCTTCCATCACCCGGGCCGTGCCGGCCACGTTGATGCGCCACATCCGGTCGACGTCCAAAACACCGGAACGCTGCGGATCGATTACAAACGCCAAGTGCACAACGGACACAGGCTTCAACTCGCGCAGCAGCAGGAGCAACTCGCGGGTGGATTCTTCTCTTCCCAGGTCGAGCGCCACAAAGCGGTCGACCTGGGAATGAACTGGGGGCGTGACATCTATGCCCACCACCGTCCAATCCGAGAGTTGCCGAACCAGCCGCTGGCCAAGATTGCCCGAAACTCCGGTGACAACGATAGTCGGCTTTGCCGTTTCCATTTAGTCGTGGTCTTCGTCTTGCTGGGCAGGCGGCTTTCTTCTCCTTTCCCTGCGAATGCGCTGCGGCGGTGTGCCCGGTTTTCCGGGGGGATTGAAGTAGGCATCGCTAAAGACGACGTTGTCCTGAAAACTTTTCATGCTGTCGCGATAGCGCTGGCTGGAAATTACGGTGCGGATCTCCGTTTTTACATCTTCCAGCGTTAAGGTCTCCTTGCTGATCATTTTGTAGATGAAGTGGGCGCCGCCAGGATCGGAGAATACTTCGGACACTTCTCCGGGCTTCAGGTCCATGACCGTTTCATGGCGCGGAGGCAGTGTGGTGCGGCGCACCTTCTCCATCTTCGTGTTGGGGGTGGTTCCCGGGAGTCCAGATGCAGTGTAGGCCTCTATTTGCAACTTGTCGGGGTCTTCACCGTTAACGGCGCGGGCACGGAGATCGGCGGCGACTTTCGTCATCGCTTCTTCATCGGCTTTTTTTTGCGCCTCGGTCGGCTGCGTCGCACTCGTCTTCGCATCCGCCTTTGGCGTTACGGCCGACGCAGCATCGGCGTCGTCGTCTTTATGCTCCTCGTGTGCAGGTACGGCCCGCTTTGTGTGGGGGACAAAAATCCGCGCAACCGTAGCTTGCTCGAAAGAGGACTCGTTCTTTTTGTAGTAGTCCTCGAGATCGGCGTCGGTAATATTGTTGGCATCCGCCTGCAGCGCGTGGTCCAGGTCATGGGAAAGGAGTTGCATGCGCGCAAAGCGCATCTCTTCTTCGAACGCGGTCGTTTTGTCAAGACCGCGTTTTTCCGCTGCGGCGGACTTTCTCAGGAAGAGCGCATATGAGTTTGCCACATTGAGACGAAGGGACAGCGACATGCCCGGCTGCAGCGCTTCAGTGAGTTTTTCAAATTGCGCTCGGGTGATTACGGTTTTGCAGGCGGTGCCTTGTTGGGTGGCATCGGCGCAGAAATCATTCACTGTGATGACCGGATCGTCGGGCCCAACTTTTACTTCGGGGGTATTATCGGGCGCGGCGGGAGCGATTGGCTCCGCCTTGGCTCCGGCGGCGGGAGGTGGAGCCGGTGGCGCAGCTTGTCCATAGGCCAAGCCGGCGAGCATGAGACAGACGAAACACACGAGGCACTGGGAACGCATGAATCAATATCCTCCAAGGAGAAATTACGACGAATGTCATCGTAGCATGTCCCGCCGCAGGCTGGGCAAGAGGGACAAATGGAGGCCAGGGGGTTGGCGGCAGGCGAATCCAAAGCGATAATGGCGTCTATGTCAGAAATACGGGCCACCTTCGGTGCCGAGGCGATGCGCCGGGAGAAACGAGCAGTTGCTGGGAACTCCGTGCTGGCGGCTCTCGTGATCACCAGCCTGAAAATTGTTGTGGGAATCGCGACCGGCTCGCTGGGGATTTTATCGGAGGCGGCACACTCCGGATTGGATCTGATCGCGGCCCTGATGACGTTTTTTTCGGTGCGGGTTTCCGACAAGCCGGCGGATGCCGATCATCAGTACGGGCACGGCAAGTTTGAGAATTTTTCGGCCTTCATCGAAACCGGCCTGCTGCTGCTGACCTGCGTCTGGATCGTTTATGAAGCGATCACGCGGCTGTTTTTTCACAGTGTGGAAATCGAGCCGAGCGTGGCCGCATTTCTGGTCATGTCGCTATCGATTGCGGTCGATGCTTGGCGCTCCCGCTCCCTCGGACGGATTGCGAAGAAGTACGACAGTCAGGCGCTGGAAGCCGACGCGCTGCATTTTTCGACCGACATCTGGTCGAGCGGGGTGGTGATCGTGGGCCTTGCGCTGGTTTGGCTGGGGCGCAGCAATTTAGGCCGCAGCTATCGGGTGGAATGGCTGCGACAGGCCGATCCGATAGCCGCGCTGTGCGTGGCGGGCGTGGTGATTTCCGTGAGCTGGCGGTTGGCGCGGAGAACGGCGGATGCGCTGCTCGATGCGGCGCCCGCCGGTGTGCGCAGCCAGATCCTCGACCGGCTCGCGACCGTAGATGGCGTGCTGGAAGTGGAGCGCCTCCGGTTTCGCAAGGCTGGGAACGGTTACTTCGCGGACGTTTCGGTTGGACTGGAACGTAATTTCACCTTCCAGCGCTCCGAGCAGATTTCCGATGCGGTCCGGTCGCGGGTGCGCGAGGTCCTGCCCGATGCCGACGTGGTGGTGCATTCCGTTCCCCGGGCGCGGCGCACGGAAAATATTTTCGACCGCATTCGCGCCGTTGCCACGCGCCACAACTTCAACGTGCACGACATCAGCGTGCAGGATTTGCACGGGCAGTTGCACGTGGAACAGCATCTGGAACTCGACGAGCAACTGAGCATGAAGCAGGCGCACGACGAAGTTACGCGCCTCGAAACGGAGATGCGCGCCGAGGTCCCGGAAATTTCGACCATCCTTACGCATATTGAAAGTGAGCCGGCGACGATTGAAACGGGAGAGGAAATCGTGCGCGAGCCTGAATTGGAACAACGGCTCAAGAATATTGTGCAGGAATTTCCCGAGGTGATGGACGTCCACGAATTCCAGTTCAAGAAAGTACGCGCGCGGCTGTATGTTTCCTGCCATTGCACGCTGCCCGACGATATGCCGCTGTCGCGCGTACACGACGTTCAGACCTCGCTCGAAATTCGATTTAAACACGATGCGCCGGAACTGTTCCGCGTGCTGATTCATCCCGAGCCGATGACGGACAACCGGCGCTAGGCAGTGGCCAGTGGGCAGTGGTCAGAGTTGGTTTCACAAAAACGAAAGGCCGCAATGATTGAAGCTTCAGTGACCATCTTCGCCATAGAGCACGATTCATGAAGGCTGGGCCTCATCCGCTGCGGGGATACTTCTATATCGGAAGTGCGGCCCTGCTGTGGGGAATTTCGGCGACGCTTGGTCGCGCTGCTTTCACCGGGCATTTGCTGCCGGGCGGGATGTCGCTAGGTGCGTCACTGATAAAAATCGACCCGCTAATTCTTTCGCAGAGCCGCGTAACTTTGTCGCTGGCGGTGCTGTTACCGGTGCTGCTGGCGCGACGGGGAGCGTCCGCGCTGCGCGTTCCCGGACGCGACCTGGTGCGGTTTTTCCTGCTTGGAATTCTGGGAGTCGCGGCGTCAAACTATTTCTACTATCTCGCGATTCAACGGACAAATGTCGCGACCGCCATCATTGTGCAATACACGGCGCCGGTTTGGGTGCTGCTTTATACAGTGGTGCGCGGGGCGCAGCGGCCGTCGTTGCTCAGGACAGCGGCAGTGGGGTTGGCCGTTGTAGGTTGCGCGTTGGCCGTCGGCTTTGCCGGCTCGGGCCGCTTCCGCATGAATATGGATGTGGTCGGAGTCACGGCCGCACTGCTGGCGGCATTTTCTTTTGCGTTTTACAACGTCGGCGGACACGACGTGCTGGCGCGCTACGACCGCTGGAAAGTGCTGCTGTGGGTGTTGATGGCGTCTTCAACATTCTGGATCTTCGTGAATCCTCCGTGGAAAATTGTCGCCGCTCACTATGGCCGCGAGCAGTGGGGATTCATGCTGGTGTTTTCGCTGGTTTCCGCGCTCGGGCCGTTTTACTTCTACTTGGCTGGCTTGCAGCACCTGGAGCCGACTCGCGCCATTGTCGCCAGTTGCCTGGAGCCGGTGTTCAGCATTTTAATTGCAGCGCTTGTACTGGGCGAGTTACTGCGTCCCATGCAGACGGTTGGCATCGTCCTAGTGCTTGTAGCGATTGTGCTGATCCAGTTACCAGAACGGACCGCTCCGGGCGAGGAGTTGGTGGTCGAGCCGATTGAGTAAGTCAGGCGGGGAACGATTATATTCATGTAGCAGGGAATGGTGGTCGAAAGACCATGGAAACGTAATGACCCAGTGTTTGTTCACAATTTATTGGGTGAAGTAATTGATTACGACGGTGACCTATCGGGTAACAGGAAAAAAGCGAAGAATAGGCCAAGTGAGCAGAGATGCGCCGCACTCGCACAAGATCGCGAAAATCCAACAGAGGACATTCCGATGAGAGTTCCTTCCGGAAATGGCAGATCATTCTTTGTGATTCTAACTGTTGTGTTGTTTGGTGTCGTTACAGCGCAATGCGTTCCAATCCAGACTAAGACGCAGCCTGAACGTTTTTGGCTCGCTAGCCGTTATGACAAGAATCGGATCATCGTTTATTTCGATGCCGTGAAGTTCAATGGCACGCTCCCCCACGACGCACAGAGTCTTGCCGATCCGGGGGCCGGAGGTTTTTTTGCGCCAGTCAAGCTTTCGGCCAGCTATATTGCCCAGTTCCAGAAAAGTCCTGATGCGGAGCACTTTGCTCTAGGTGACAAATATGACTTGCTTATGGATGAGGGCCACATTGCAACTGTCACACTCACCACGCTAGTAGGAGCCGAATCGGATGAAGAAGTGGGAAACAACTCGTTTATCGGTGCGTTGGCGACTTTGGAAAACGATGATCTGATCTTCTTCTCGAAAAATCTTTATGCTGTGCGGCGTCACCACAATCGACCGGACGTTGAATCAAAGCCCAAGTTTGACCCAGAGGCCGTTCACGCCGGTATTCAAGGCGAACCGGTCCGGTTCGACATTCAAACTCAGATTGTTGCACTTCTCAATCAACTTATGAAGAAGGCGGTGAAGAATCTATCGCCAGTATTTGAGGTGCAAGCCTTCTGCGTCGCTAACGGCACTCTGCGATATTATGCAAGGGCGGAGTGGAAGTGGAGGTCAGAGAAAGAACTCCACGAGATTTACCACAGCTCCGTTTATGCTCTTGGAGCTTGGATAGCGCCGTCGCCGACACTACACATTCTGGCGGTACAAGAACGTACAACCGAGTACGACGATTTCGGAAGTATACTTCCCACCCTTATCAATGTGGTTGATCTCGGCGGCGGCAGAACCGGCCTGATTGTTTCTTCAAGCCGCAACGACAGCAACTCGCTGGATCTGGTGGAGTATCGCGACGGTGCGAATCTGAGCAATATGCGTTCTCTGCAATCCATCGGCGTGGGAGAATAACTACAGACTGAGACGCAAGTGGAGAACAAATGGTCACGATTGCGGTCGTGCCACCGGCATTTCAGTGGAAGCCGCAGCGCAGGTCACTTTTGAGATAGTTCCATCCCCTAGGAACGAACCCCTGCCCGCCCCAGCCGCCGCAAATATTTCTGCGCTTTCCATACATCGCGTCCAATCTGCTCTTTCAGAGCTTCGACGGACGGAAATTTGATCTCGTCGCGCAGGCGATCAAGGAAGTGGAGTTCTACTTCGGTTTCCGCGGTAAGTTCAAGGGGATGGAAATTCAGCAGGTGAGACTCGATGGCAAATGAATCGGCGCCGAATGTCGGACGCTGTCCGACGTTGGTGACCGAGTCGAAGTGTTCGTTGCCGACGCGGGTGCGGGTGATATAGACGCCGTCTTTGGGAACGAGTTCTTCGTAGCGCGACAAGTTGATGGTGGGCACGGTGTACTTCGATCCATAGCCGCGTCCCCGGCCGGCGGTAGAGAGAATGCTGAACGGACGCGCCAACAAATGGCGCGCGCGGCTCACTCGGCCTTCGGAAAGCAATTTGCGGATGTGGCTGCTCGAAACCCGTTCCCCGCGCAGGCGCATCTCGGGATAATCGTGCACATCAAATCCCATTTCGCGCCCCAACTCGCGCAACAGTTCAATGTTTCCCGCCGCCTTGTGCCCGAAGTGGAAGTTGTAGCCTTCGTGGACTTCGCGGGCGTGTAGGCGCTTTTTCAGAATTTCATGGGCAAACAGGTGCGGCGTCATCAGTGAAAGATCGCGCGAGAAGGGAAGCAGCAGGACCGCGTCAATGCCGGCGGTTTCGAGCAAGCGCAGTTTTTCCGGAAGCGGAGTCAGCAGTTTCAGTTCATGATCGGGACGCAGAATGCGGGCCGGGTGCGGTTCGAATGTCACCACCACCGACTGCGCGTTTCCGGCTTTTGCGCGCCGAACGATCTCATCGAGAACATGGCGGTGACCGCGGTGCACGCCGTCGAAGTTGCCGACGCTGACGAGCGCCGGACCGAAGTCGCGGGGAACATCGTCGAGTTTATGGAAGATCAGCATCCTAAGTCGTTTCCACCGCCGAGACGCCAAGAACGCCGAGAAAACCCTGTTTAAGCTTTTCTTGGCGCTCTCGGCGTCTCGGCGGTGAATCTAAATTTCAAACTCCAGCTTCATCCCGTCATACGCCAAGCGCACTTCTGGCGGCAATGCCGCGTTGGTCGCCTCGTGCGGCAGATCGTGGCAGATGTGCGTGAAAAACGCGCGCTTCGGTTTCACCGCATCCACGATCTTCAGCGACTGCTCGACGGTCGAATGCGTGGGATGCGGCTTGTAGCGCAGCGCGTCCAGAAACAGGATGTCGAGACCGCGCAGTTTCTCCAGCGTTTCGGCCGGCACCGCGCTGTGATCGGTGAGGTACGCGGCCGATCCAAAGCGGAAACCAAGGATCGGAGCTTCGCCGTGGATCACCGTCAACGGCTCGAAGCGCGTGCCAAACAGTTCGACGGGGCCCTCGATGGGCTGCAGGTCAACCAGCGGCAGTCCGCCAAACTTATACTCACCTTCAAAAATGTAGCGGAACATATTGCGCAGGAAGTCGCAGTCTCGCGGCGTGGCGTAAAGCGGCAACTTGCCCGGCTTGTGCCGATAAGTCAGGGGACGCAGGTCGTCGATGCCGAGGATGTGGTCGGCGTGCGTATGGGTGTAGAGCACGGCATCGAGGTGGGTGATGTTCTCGCGCAGCGCCTGCTCGCGAAAGTCAGGCGTGGTGTCGATCATGACCTGACGTCCGTTGTAACTGATCATCACTGAGGGGCGGGTGCGGCGGTCATGCGGATCGAGCGAACGGCAGACGGCGCAGTCGCAGCCGATGGTCGGTACGCCCATCGATGTGCCGCTGCCCAGTACCGTCAGAGTCGCGCGCATTAGCCGTTCTTACCTGGGATTCGGCCTGTGATTGGGTCGATAGCTGGGCCGGGCGCCTGCGGAGGACGCGCCAGCGAGTTGGTCACTTCCACGTAGGCCATGCGCAATTCGTAGAGGCAATTCTGCAAAAATCCCTGCTCCTTCGAAGTGAGATTGCCTTTGGTTTTTTCGGCGATCATGCCCAACGTGTCGATGGTTTGGCGAGCGCCGATCAAGTCCACTCCGGGCTGGCCGCCCTGTTCGACCATCAGGCCGAGCTGCATCATGGCGGTCATGTAGAGCGAAGCCATGAAGTGCTCAAAACTCACTTCGAGTCCCTTTGCCGAATGTCCGCTCAGTTCGACTCGCGCATCCAGATCGCGTGACGACTGCTTATAGGCATCGTGCTGTGCCTGCTGCTCGGAGGCAGTGGGTGGCTCGGGGATCTCCGATTCGGGTGCGGCCGTTGTGGGTGCGGCTTCTGGAGTCGTCGAAACGTCGCTCTCGAAACAGCGGTTGCCGGGACTGCGGTTGCGGCAGCCGTCTCCGCGACTGGAGGAGGCGCTGGTTCTTCCGTGGAATCGCGAAGTTCTCCGTCGGAGGTGAACAAGCGCTTGTCGCTCACTTTGAATTCGCTGTCTTCTTTTCTTTTTTGCGCCATAGGATTTACCTGGTTCTCGAAATTCTTTATAAAATTCAGGCGAGTGGGAGCAATGCCAGTTTCAGCTTAGCCGTTCCAGCACGCAAATCTTTTCCTGCGGCCTCGCGCCGCAGATAACCCAATGCGACGGGGCGATCTCCGCCGGGCAAAGGCAAAACAGCGCTGCTGGTAATCTCGCCCGCTTCTTTTTCTTCATTTTTCTCTCCGGCCACAATCTTCGTGCCCGGTTCGGGCAGCGTGCCTTCGACCGTGAACGCGGTGAACTGCCGGTGCACGGCGCCGCGCGAGCGGATGCGCTCCACGATCTCCTGTCCGATATAGCAGCCTTTGGTGAAATTCAAGGCGCGTGTCAGCCCGGTTTCCTGCGGCAGATCGCGTTCGCGGATGTCTTCGCCAAATTGCGGGATGCCGCGCGAGATGCGAAACAGATTCAGCGCCGCCGTACCGGTGGGCCACGCACCCGCCTTGACGAGCGCATCCCAAAGCTCGCCGGTCTGCGCAGGAGCAATCCAAATTTGCCAGGACTCGCGCGCTTCCTCGCCCGAACGCAGGAGCGTGACGGTTTGCTGCTGACTGGCATCTTTCCAAGCAGCTTTCCATGTAAACTCCGCGAGTTGGAGATATGCGAGATCGGGAACGGCAATGCCGGCGCGTTCGAGAATAGTGCGCGATTCGGGCCCGGTCAGTCCTAGGGCGGTGAGTTTATCGCTGATGTCGGCGATCTCAACATCGTCGGAGATGATGTAGCGATCGAACAACTGCAATATTGTTTCTCGCTGCCCGCGTTCCATGTCCACGAGCAAAGATTCGCCGCGCTGGAAGACGTAGAGGTCGGCCTGAATACGCCCCTGGGCGTTGAGCAGGAAGGCATAAACGCCGTGGCCGGGAGCAAGATCGCGAACGTTGTTGGTGACCATGCCATTCAGCCAGCGGACGCGGTCGCCGCCGGTCACCGCGATCTTGGCGCGCCAGCTCAGGTCATAGAGGCCGCAGCCTGAAAGCAATGCCTGGAACTCGGCGCGAGTATCACCGAAGTCGGGCGCAGTGATCGGGCCACTGTGCTCAGTCGGGTTCGTCCCAGGAAGCGTCGTCGAAATCATAGGTTCAATCTTTATTCAAACTTCGTTCAACCCTTGTTCAAACTATGATTATAGCGAAGCGCGGTTCATACCCGTCTGCCGGCCAGCAGCGCCAGCTCCCGCCATTTCCAGTGGCAATCCACGTCAACGAATCCGATCTCGCGCAGCCAGCGCAGCTGGGTCTCCAAGTCGAGGAGCTTGTTGGACGGGTCTTCGGTCTCAAGGGTAAAGCCGATGCCGTGCAGAAATTCTTCGTGCAGGCGTGGCGTGGGCGAGGCGACGTGTTCCAGATTGCAGAAGACGCCACCGGCATTCAACAGTCCGTGGATCTCGGAGTAGAGTGCGCGCTTACGTTCGTGCACGAGATGATGGATGGCGAAGCTGGAAATGACAGCATCAAACTTGCCCAGGCCGGGAAGCGGATTGTCGAGGTTATGGGTTACCAGGGCAACGGAGGAATCTCCGGCAAAGCGCTTCCCGGCGGCCTCGATCATGGCAGGGGAGAAGTCGATGGCGACGGCTTCCGTGCTCGGACACTCTTTTTTGACCTGTCCGCGTAACACCAGCGCCAGCAGCCGTCCATCGCCCGTACCCAGATCGAGAATGCGGCGCGTGGCGCGGGGAATAAACTCGAGCAACGACGATTCGCCTTCGGTGCGATGCGTGATGGAGTCGGCCCGTTCGAGGTAGTCGAGGGCGTGATCAGTTCTGGTCCAGAGATTGACAGGCATGGGACAGTATAAACTCGATAACAATGGACATAGCAATGGACATAGCGATGGACAACGTCAAGGTGGCTGCCAATCAACTTCGGCGATGGTTTTCGGGACTTGCCCTGCTCGTGCTGTTGTTGGGCACGCTCTGCGGGCAAGCTGCGGGCGGCTCTGGTGCGGCGTCGCAAGATCAGAATGGCGATCAGACGCAGACCGCGCCCGCCCAGAATTCTCCTGCGGCGGAGACCACCGTCTCGTCCAAACAGGCGAAGGCACTTTTTCGCTCGGTGGACGAGATCCTGCAGTTTGCCAGTCAGGACACCGGCCTTCCCATCAAGCACGAGGTGAAGCGCAGACTCGCCAAGCGCGACGAGGTGCAGTCCTACATCAAAAAAAGCATCAAGGAAGACAAGGACGCGAAGCGGCTGGAGAGATCGTCGACAGTGCTGAAGAAATTCGGGTTGCTGCCGCGCAACTTCGACCTGCCCAACTTTCTAGTGGCGATGCTGCGGGAGCAGGTCGCGGGATATTACGATGTCAAAACGAAAACCGTGAATCTGCTGAACTGGGTGGACATCGAACAGCAGAAGCCGGTGCTGGCGCACGAACTGACGCACGCGCTCCAGGACCAGTCTTTTGGCATCGAGAAATGGATGAAAGAATCGCCGGAAGATTCTGACCACAAAGACGATAAACCAAGTCCTAAAGATATCGAGAGCGATGAAGAAAGCTCGGCGCGGCAGGCGGTGATTGAGGGGCAGGCGATGGTGGTATTGCTGGACTATGAGCTGAAGCCGCAAGAGAAAACGCTGCTCAACTCGCCCCAGATTGTCGAGGCGCTCAAGCAAACCATGCTGGTGGGGACGCCGGATTCCCCGGCGTTTCGCGATGCCCCAATTTTTTTGAAAGAGGAGCTGACGTTCCCCTATCGTTACGGACTCGACTTCACCGCCGCGCTCCTGCAAGCGGGCGGAAAGGATCTGGCGTATGCGGGCGCGTTCAAAGATCCTCCAAAAACGACGCGCGAGATCATGGAGCCGCAGACCTATCTTGCGCATGAGAAGCTGGAGCCGATGAAGATGATTGATATGGAGCAGGATTTCAAAGGCTACGATCCCTTCGATATCGGCGCCATCGGCGAGTTTGATGTGGATGTGTTGATCGAGCAGTATGCGGGCCGGGAGGCCGCCGGAGCGATGTATCCGGAGTGGCGCGGCGGGTATTATTTTGCCGGTAGGCCGAAGGGAGACAAATCGGCGCCGATCGGATTGCTCTACGTTTCCCGCTGGTCAAGTCCGGCGAAGGCGGCGGAGTTCGCTGCACTGTATGCGAAGTCTCTGGCCGAGCGGTATCGGAAGAGGCAAGCGCTGGGGACGGAGGGCAAAGTCGCGGAAGACGCGCCCCCGGTAGATTCCTGGCGAACCTTGCGCGGACGTCATGCTTGGCTGACGGAAGAGGGAGTTGTAGTGATCGAAGTCCGCGCCGACGCGGTGTTGATCAGCGAAAGCCTGGATGACGAGACGACAAAGCGCGTGGAAGAGGATTTCTGGCCAGAAGAAAAACCATTGGAAAAAGCCGCGCCGGGCAAGCCGTGAGTTCCCGTCTTGTATAATCGGCATTTCCGTAGAGAGTGTTTCAATAACAGGTTTCGGCAGGCAACGGCTTCAGCCGTGCCGTTTAAGGCCGGAAAAAATGCGGGCTTTAGCCCCTGAGGGACGCGCCTTCAGAACTAAAAGGTGTTTTTGAAACACACTCTAGTCATTTTTAGGGCACTCAGGAGCGCACTTGGAGCAGGCAGAGATTGGCATTATCGGCGGCAGCGGTTTGTATTCCATGCCGGGTTTCACCGGCGCGCGCGAGGTCGAGCAGAGGACTCCATTTGGAGATCCCTCGGATGCTTACATTCTGGGGACGCTTGAAGGCCGCAAGGTGGCATTTCTCGCGCGCCATGCCCGCGGGCACAAAATGCTGCCGAGCGAACTGAATTTCCGCGCCAATATTTACGGCTTTAAGCAATTGGGAGTCGAGCGCATTGTTTCGGTTTCGGCCGTGGGATCGCTGAAGGAAGAGCACAAGCCGCTGGATTTCGTGATCCCGGACCAATTCTTCGACCGCACCCGGCACCGCATGGACACTTTTTTTGGCGACGGCATTGTGGCGCACGTTGGATTTGGCGATCCGGTGTGCGGCGAAATGGCAAAGGTGGTCCACGGCGCGTGCCAGGTCGCGGGCGTAAGCGGGAAGCTGGGGGGCACTTACATCTGCATGGAAGGTCCGCAGTTTTCAACCAAGGCCGAGTCGAATGTATATCGCAATTGGGGCGCGGATGTGATCGGCATGACTAACTTGCAGGAAGCGAAGCTCGCGCGCGAAGCGGAGATTTGCTACGTTACCATCGCCATGGTGACCGATTACGACTGCTGGCATCCGCACCATGATTCGGTGACGGTGGAGCAGATTGTTTCCGTGCTGGTGAAGAACGCCGAGAACGCCGCGAAAGTCGTGAAGGCCACGGTGGCGGCGATGCCGAAGACGCGCTCCTGCAAGTGCGGGTAGGCGCTGGCGAATGCCATCCTGACCGATCCGGCCAAGATTCCGGCGGCGACGAAAGAGAAGCTGCGGCTGATAGTGGGAAAGTATTTGAAATAGTCGTTGGTCGTTAGTCGCTGGTCGTTAGCGACCATTCAGCGAACAAAGGTGAAGGCCCGCTGATATTCGCCAACGACCAACGACTAACGACTAACGACTGACTTATGGAGACTTATGAGCATTCTGGTAGTTGGTTCGGTTGCCTTTGACACGATCGCCACGCCTTCCGGCCAAGTGAAAGATATTCTCGGAGGGGCAGCGACTTACTTTTCGCTGGCGGCAAGTTACTTCACCGAGGTGCGCATGGTCGCCGTGGTGGGCGAAGACTTTACGCCCCGAGCATGAAGCTGTGCTGAAAAATCGCGGCGTGGACACGCGCGGCATCGAGCGGACTAAGGGGAAGACATTCCGCTGGGGCGGACAGTATCTCGACAACCTGAACGAGGCCAAGACCGAATTTACGGAACTGAACGTGTTCGAGAAGTTTCAGCCGCGCATTCCCAAAGAGTATTTGGATACGCAGATCCTGTTCCTTGCCAACATCCACCCCACGCTGCAAGCGGTGGTGCGGTTGGAGATGGCTGGCGTGCGCCTGACGGGCGGCGACACCATGAACTTCTGGATCCAGGGCACGCCCAAGGAATTGGCGGAAACCTTGAAGCTGGTCAATATTCTTCTGATCAACGACACCGAAACCAAGATGCTGGCGGGCGAGAAAAACCTTCCGCGCGCGGCGAGAAAAGTGCTTGCCATGGGACCGAGCGCGTTGGTGGTGAAGCACGGCGAGTACGGAGCGACCATCTTTTTCCGCGAGGGAGCGTTCGGCATTGGATCGCATCCGTTTCGCGCCCCGGCGCTTGCCGATTGAAGAAGTCAAGGACCCGACCGGGGCGGGCGATTCGTTTGCCGGCGGATTCATGGGATATATCGCATCGCAGAGCGAGGCAATATTAATCGCGAGGTGCTGAAGCGCGCCTTGTTTTACGGTGGCGTCATGGGATCGTTTGCCGTGGAACGCTTCGGAACGGAGCGGCTGCAGAACCTTACGCGCGGGGAAATCGACGCGCGCTTTCAGTCGTTCCGCGAACTGACCCACCTGGAGTAGAACACTGGAGTAGATCGCTGGAGTAAAACGATTGACCGAGCGCGCAGTGAGCGTAGAGTGACTGTAAAAACAGCCCCCGTTCGCGACTTCAGCGCGGCCCGCGTGGCCGGGATCGCCGTTCTCGTGTCTCTGTTTTCCTTTCTTTACTACTTTCAACGGAGCGACCTTCTGCTCTATGGCGACGCGGTCGCGCACATTAATATTGCGCGGCGCGTGTTCGATTCGCTGACTCCCGGTCCGTTGCAATTGGGGACGGTCTGGCTGCCGCTGCCTCATCTGCTGATGATCCCGTTCATTTTTTCGAACGCGATGTGGCAAAACGGCGCGGGCGGCTCGATCCCTTCGATGATCGCCTACGTGTTCGGAGTCGCGGGAATATTTCGCCTGGTGCGCGGCCTGTTGCAAGCCGATGCCCGCACGAAACCGGTGGCTGGCGTGGGCGCATGGGCCGCGGCATTCGCTTATGGAGCCAATCCGAACCTGATCTACATGCAGGCCACGGCCATGACCGAGTCGGTCTATCTGGCGCTGTTTATCTGGGCCGTCGTGTACTTCGCGGAATTTGTTCGAAGCCTGCGAAAAGATGCGGGATGGCAACCGGCGCGGACAGCGCGCACTCCTCTGGTCGGCTGCGCCTGGTGCTTGGCGGGCGCGGAACTCACGCGTTACGACGGATGGTTTCTGGCGGGAGTGATGGGAGCGGCAGTCGTCGTCACCGTCATCGTTTCGCTGCGGCGATGGCAGAATCACACGCTGGAAGATCGCGCCCTGCGTCGGGTTGCAGTGAAGTTCCTGTTGGGTATTGCCGTGGCTCCGCTCCTGTGGCTGGCCTACAACCATGCGGTCTATGGGAACGCGCTGGAGTTCGCCAACGGTCCATACTCGGCAAAGGCGATTGAGCAGCGCGTAGGCGCGCCCAATCCGGCACTCCACAATGCCGGAGTTGCGGCCATCTATTTTTTGAAATCGGCGCAGTTGAATCTGGCGGTTGGCAACTGGGGCCGCTTCTGGCTGGCGGCGGCCGTTGTCGCTGGGGCAATCGGAGCGTGGAAACTGCGGGCGCAATCGGTGCTCTGCTGTTGCTCTGGGTCCCGCTCGTGTTCTACGCGCTTTCGATTGCCTACGGCTCGGTGCCGATTCATGTCTATACGTGGTGGCCTTTTGCCACCTTCAACCAGCGCTACGGACTCCAGTTGTTGCCGATGTTCGCGGTTTCGATTGGAGTGCTGACTGCTTCTCTCGCTCTCCTGGGCGCGGGCGCGCGGCATGTTGGGAAACTCGTGGTATTGCTATTGGCGCTGGTGGTGCTCAGTTACTCATCGCTGTGGAAGGCGGAACCTCAATGCTTGCAGGAAGCGCGGAGGAACTGGAAAATCCGTAACCCTCTGAATTCCGCGGTCGAGCGCGTGCTTGCTCGATTGCCGCGAGACTCGCGGTTCCTGATGGAACTCGGCGAGCATGTGGGAGTCATGGAGCAGGCGGGCATTCCGCTGCGTCAAGTGGCGAATAACGAAAATCACCGCCCGTGGAAGCGGCCGTCCGATCCCGAAGGCCTGTGGGAGCGTGCGCTGGCCGATCCGCCGCGCTACGTTGATTTTGTGATTGCCTTCGATGGCGATGCGGTGGATCGAGGCGCGAATAAGACCAATCTCACGGCGCTGGCCGAAATCCACGCGACGGGACAGCCCCATGCGCGCATCTACGCGGCCCGGAGCGCCCCGAATCGTTTGCGTTAACCCTTTGCGGCAAGCAGTACGGAAAGCGGCGGATGGCGGTGATAGAATCCGCTCAAAGCTTGGACGCTGCTATGAACTCAATCCATTCAATCGCCGAACTGCTGCGGAATGAACTGGGCGTGGTGCTGAGCTCGACGCTGGCGCGCTTGCTCCTGGCGGCGCTGCTCGGCGGAATCATCGGCCTGGAGCGGCAACTGCGGCACAAGCCGGCCGGGCTGCGCACAAATATGTTTATCTGTTTCGGTTCGGCGATGTTCACGGTCCTGTCGCGTCAACTCGCAGGCACGCCCACGGACAGTGCGCGCATTGCGGCGCAAATCATCACGGGCATCGGCTTTATCGGCGCGGGCTCGATTTTGCATACACGCGGGTCGGTGACCGGTCTGACCACGGCGGCGACTCTCTTTGTGGTGGCAGGGGTGGGGATGGCAGCGGGTGGCGGACTGTATCTGACGGCGTGCTTCGCCACGGTCATCATTCTGCTTGCGCTGGTGTTGTTGGGACGAATGGAAACCGCGTTCTTGCTCAAGTCGTTCATCACCACCTACGAAGTGACGGGCCGCAACGTGGACGCGATGTTGCGGGAAGTGAACCGCATCCTGGACATCGAGCAACTCACCATGCAGAGCGTGCACATCGCGTCCGCGGACCCGGATTTCCGCATGGTGTTCGCGGTGGATTGCGAGCGGGAACAGCAGAGGGTGTTTTCCCTCCGGCTGCACGAATCGAACGTGTTTGGCAGCGTGGCTTCGCTCGGCATTACGGAGCACGAATGAACGCGCCAAGCGAGGGCCGGCAGAATACGAGAATTCCTTTCACGAAAGCATCGGCTTGCGGCAACGATTTTCTGATCGCCGACGGCGCGCACGCTTCCGGCGACCTGGCCGCGCTCACCCGCCGGTTGTGCGATCGCCATCGCGGAGTGGGCGCCGATGGCGTGGAATGGCTGTTTCCGGATGCGGAAGCCGACGTGAATGCGCAACTGATCAACGCCGATGGCTCGGAGGCGGAAATTTCCGGCAACGGCACGCGTTGTGTGGCGGCGAAGATTTGTTCGCAAGAGGGCAAAACGGAAATTGTGGTCCGCACCGGCGCCGGGCTGAAGACCTGCTTGCTCATATCTCGGCAAAACGGGCGGCAAGGCTCCACGTTCGAGTTCGAAGCGGACATGGGCCAGCCGGAAGTCGGCGGCGAGTTGGCGATTGAGACGAAGTGCGGGCGGACAGTGGGGACGAAAGTTTCGACGGGCAATCCGCACTACGTAATTTTCGTCGAGAACTTTCCCGATGGATGGCAACGGCAGGCGGCGCTGATCGGAGCGCAGCCGCAGTTTCCCCAGGGCACGAATGTGGAGTATGTGGTGGTGCATGGCCGGAATGAAATCGAGATCCGTCTGTTTGAACGCGGCGTGGGAGAGACCGAGTCTTCAGGTACGGGATCGTGCGCGTCGGCCGTAGCTGCGATTGCCAGCGGACGGGTCGCATCGCCAGTGACCGTGATCGCGCCCGGAGGCCCGCAGACCGTGCGCTGGGAGAATCAAATTTATCTGCGCGGTCCGGCGACTCTCATCTGCCGCGGAGAATTCTTCATCTAGGATCGAACCCAGCAGGATGCTGGAAAATTCTGGGTTTGACTTTGTTTTGAAGGGGCGCGGCTTCAGCCGCGCCGTAATTGCCGCAAATCAACGGCGGCTTTAGCCGCTAAGGACAGACGCGGCTTGCAATACAGTTTCTTCCGCTGCCGACGGAATATGATCTGTGCCAGACTTTAGATCGAACCCATATGGCTTCCGCTTCCCAAAATTCGCGAATCAAGCCGCGCGCGCTTCGTCCGGGCGACAAGGTGGGAATTGTTGCGCCCGCGTCGAACGTCAACCGCGAAATGCTGGAGGCGGGCTGCGACGGTCTGCGCCGCGCCGGCTATGAGCCGTTTTATTTCCAGTCGATCCTCGAACGCGATCTCTACTTTGCCGGGTCGGTGGAGCGCCGAGCGAGGGAACTGGAAGACATGTTCGCGCGCGACGATATCCGCGCGATTGTTTGCGCGCGCGGAGGATACGGATCCAACTACCTGCCGCTGATGCTCGATCCGAAGAAGATCGTTCCGCATCCCAAAATTCTGGTGGGCTACAGCGATATTACGACGCTGGTGTGCTGCATGGCGGACTCGGCGAACTTCGTGACCTTCCATGGCCCGATGGTGGCCAAGGATTTCGCCGTTGCCGATGGCGTGGATATGGACTCGTGGCAGAACGCGCTGGGCGGAGTCGTCCGAATGGAGCATCGCGGAAGGCTCAGGAGCAAGTCCGCTCGTGCCGGGGCAAGCGGAGGGAATCCTCTATGGCGGCTGCCTCTCGATGCTGGTGGCGTCGCTCGGCACCGAGCACGAGATTCGAACCGCGGGCACGATCCTCTTCATCGAAGACGTTGCGGCCAAGCCCTACCAGATTGACCGCATGTTGATGCAACTGAAACTGGCGGGCAAGCTGAAAGACGTGCGCGGCATTGTCTTCGGCGAAATGCTGGATTGCCGGCAGAGTCCGGATCAGGATTACACGCTGGAGGAGGTGGTCCTGCGCATTGTCGAAGACTTGCGGATTCCGGTGGCGTTCGGCCTGCGCTCGGGCCACGTCTCGCGAGCGAACATCACGCTGCCGATCGGAGTGCGAGCGAGACTGACCGTGGAGGACGCGGTGGAACTGCGAATTCTGGAAGCGGCGACGGTCAAATGATAAACACGAGGGGCGCGGGGGACTTTCGAAGAGCTAACAGAGCTTAGAGCAAACTGCCCGCCGCTCTGTAATGCACACATGATGAAAAGCAAACCCAAGCACATTCACCTGATCGGCATTTGCGGGACGGCGATGGCTTCGCTGGCCGGCATGTTGCAAGAGCGCGGCTTTCGCGTCACGGGCTCGGATGCGGCGGCGTATCCGCCGATGTCCACCTTTCTCGAATCGCTGGGCATCCCCGTAGCGCAGCCGTTTGCCGAGGCGAACCTCAATCCTCGTCCCGATCTGGTGGTCGTGGGCAACGCGCTTTCTCGCGGGAATGTCGAGCTGGAGCGCGTGCTCGACGAGCGCATTCCGTTCTGCTCGCTGCCGCAGATTCTGCACGATGAGTTTCTGGTGGGAAAGACGTTCTGGTGGTTGCCGGAACGCACGGCAAAACCACGACGACTTCGATGCTGGCGTGGATCTTCGAGACCGCTGGCCTTCAACCTTCATTCCTGATCGGCGGCATCGCGGAGAATTTCGGCCGCAGTTTTGGCCTGGGCGAAGGCAAGCACTTTATCTTGGAAGGCGACGAATACGACACGGCGTTCTTCGACAAGGGTCCGAAGTTCCTGCACTACTTTCCCGATTCCGTGATTCTCACCTCGGTCGAATTCGACCACGCCGATATCTACAAAGATCTGGACGCGGTGGAAACGGCCTTCAAGCGGCTGGTGAACCTGGTTCCGCGACGCGGGCGGATTGTCGCCTTCGATTCGCGCGACAGCCTTGGCGATAACCAATCTGCAACTATTGACCGCTGCCTGCAAAAAGCATTCTGCCCCGTCGAACGTTACGGCGCTCTCCGATCGCGCAAACTGGAGAATCGCAAATCTGAAGCTGGGCGCGGAAACGAACTTCCTGGTCGGTCGTGCGCGATGGAAAGCCCTGGGCGGACTTCGAATTCGCGCTGGGCGGAGAATACAACGTCTGGAATGCCACGGCAGCGGCGGCGCTGGCGGCGAATTATGGAATTTCGAAAGATGCGATTGCGCAGGCCCTTCGAACCTTTCGCAGCGTGAAGCGGCGGCTGGAAGTGAAGGCCGAGGTCAACGGCATAACGATCATTGACGACTTCGCGCATCATCCCACGGCCATCGAGCAGACGATCCGGGCGTTGCGGTCGCGCTATCCGCAATCGCGGCTGTGGGTGGTGCTGGAGCCGCGCTCGAACACCATGCGCCGCAACGTGCTTCAGGATGCGCTGGCCCGCAGCCTGGCGCTCGCCGACGAAGTTGTGATCGCCGCCATCTTCAAGTCGGAGGCGATTCCCGAGGCGGAGCGGCTCGATCTGAATCGTGTGGTCGGCGAGATCCAGAAGCGCGGAAAGCCAGCGCGCATTCTTCCCGATGCCGATGCAATCGTGAACGCGATCGCGCCGGAACTGCGCGAGCGTGACGTGGTTGCGATTCTCTCCAATGGCGGATTCGGCGGCATCTATGAGAAGCTTCCCCAACGATTGCGCGAGCTCGGAGTAATAGAACTCGGAGTGAAACCTTAAGTGTTTCGCACCATTCTCATGCTGATGTTCTGGGCCGCTGCGCTGCGTGTTCGCGGCGCTGGTGGGGATTCCCTGGACCTATCTGACCAAAGACGTCGAATTTTTGTACCGCATCTGCATGTTCTCGGTTTGGACGGGCGTGCGCATCGCGGGCGTGAAAGTGCGGACCATGGGGCTGGAAAAAATCGATCCGGCGCGGACTTATATTTTCATGTCGAACCACATCTCCAATCTCGATCCGCCCATCACGATTCCGCTGATCCCGCGCCGCACTTCGGTGATGGTGAAGAAGGAGTTGTTCAAAACCCCAATTCTGGGGCAGGATCATGCGGATGGGTTCGCTCGTGCCGGTGGACCGGAACAATCGCGATGCGGGCATTTCGGCGGTGCGCGACGCGCTCAAGGCCATCGAGCAGGGACTGAACATGACCATCTACGTGGAAGGGAAGCGCTCCTTTGATGGCCGTCTGCTGCCCTTCAAAAGAGGTCCTTTCTATCTCGCCGAGGAATGCAAAGTTCCGGTCGTGCCCATCACCATTTCAGGCACCGAGGAGTGTATGCCCAAAGCGCGTTTTTCCATTCGTCCGGGGATAGTGACGGTGCAATTTCACGACGCCATCGAGCCCGCCGATTTCGGAGATCGCGATTGCCTGATGGCCAAAGTCCGGGCCGCGATCAATAGCGGGCTTCCAGCGGAGTTGCGAGAGCAGGGAGCGACTGCGGTTGCCCGTCAACCCAATATTTGACGTGTGTCGCTGGTGGATCGGGATGAGGCCGGCACATTCAGGCTTTGAACTCGCCCCGCCGCCGCAGTGCCTAAACAGGCTGCGGAAAAACTCTGTCCTCAAAGGTTTTTGGGAAGGGCACGACTTCAGTCGTGCCCTAAGCCGCAGAAAATGTGTCGCGCTTAGCGCCTGAGTGAGCTTTCTGCGGCCTTATCAAGTTTTTCCGCAGCCTGTATGGCGCTTCCCGAGGGTGCAGCTTTTGACATCGTTAATGCGGTGCCCTGACAAGGATCCCACTTCCTTGCTACGAATCCCTTGCTACGAATCCCTTGCTACGAATCCCATTTTCCCTGCAGCCTGCCCGCACCCTTAGCTAACGCGAACCGGGTTTCCTGCGTCTAATGGTTTGGCGCCTTTCGAGCCGGTCCTTGCCGGGGGCGCAGGTATAATAAAAATCAAACAGTCTTAGGAGGGAAAATGGATTCGCGCGCACGCGCTTTTTGGACACGTTTCAAAGCCAACCGCTGGGCCTACACGTTTACGATTCTGGCGACCCTGACGGTCGGAATTCTCATCGGTACCGTCGTTTCCTATGGAGTGAAAGGCAAAGAGGCACAGAGTTCGTCGGACGCCGCTCCGCTGACCATCCCCGACCCGCAAAAACTTTCGACCGCCTTCTCCCAGATTTCCAAACAACTGGAGCCGAGCGTGGTCAACATCAATACCGAGTCAACCATCAAGACCTCTCGCCACCACCGCTCCATGCGTCCCGATCCCGATCAGGACCAGGGCGGCGATGAAGACGCCCCGTTCCAGGATTTCTTCGACAAATTCTTCGGCGGCCAGGGTGGTCAGGGTGGAGACGCGGGCACAATCCGCCAACGCTCGCTCGGTTCCGGTGTAATTGTGGATCCCAAGGGCTACATCGTCACCAACCGTCATGTGGTCGAGAAGGCCGATCGCATTCGCGTGAAGTTGCAGGATGAAAACCCGGCTTCTCCGGGCCATGACGCCAAGGTGATCGGAATGGACCAGGAGACCGATCTGGCAGTGATCAAGATTGATGTAGATCGTCCGCTGCCAGCCGCCAAACTGGGCAACTCCGATGGCATGCAAGTGGGCGACTGGGTGCTGGCCATCGGCAGTCCCTTTGGATTGCAGGAAACCGTGACTGCGGGCATCGTGTCGGCCGTGGGGCGCAACATTGTTCCCAACCGGCAGTTCCAATCTTTTATTCAAACGGACGCGGCAATTAACCCGGGCAATTCCGGCGGGCCGTTGGTGAACATGGCGGGTGAAGTCATCGGCATCAATACCGCCATCCTCACCGAAACCAGTTCCTACGCGGGCGTGGGATTTGCCATGCCATCGAAGACGGTGGCGCGGGTTTACAACCAGCTAATCGGGCCCGACCACCGGGTCGCGCGCGGATCCATTGGCATCGAGTTCTCCGCCCAGCCGAACCCGGCCATCGCGCACATTTACGGATCGGGTGTCACGGTGTCGAATGTGGTCTCCGGCAGCCCGGCCGAAGAGGCGGGCCTGAAGATCGGCGACACCATCACCGCCGTGGATGGCAAGGAAGTGAAGAGCGGCGACGAGCTGGTCGAGGACATCGCTTCCCGCAAGCCGGGCTCGAAGGCGAAGCTCACCTTCGTGCGCAACGGCAAAAAGGATGACGCGACCGTGACCATCGCCGATCGTTCGAAACTGTTCGCTGCCCGCCTGGGCGAGGAAGACGAAGGCCAGAGCGAGGAAGCGCCCAAGGCCAGCAAGTTCGGAGTTACGGTGCGCAGCATCACTCCCGACATGGCCGATCGCCTGAATATTGCCGCAGGCAAGGGCGTGGTGGTGCAGGACGTGAAGCAGGGATCGTTCGCCGAAGATCTCGGCCTGAATCGCGGCGACGTGGTCCTCGAAGTGAACAAGCAACCCGTAAACAATCCCGACGATTTTTTGAAGATCGAGTCGTCGCTGAAGAGCGGGCAGGATGTCGTGTTCCTGGTGCGTCCGCGAGGTGCAAGGGCCCAGGACGGAACGATTTTCCTGGCCGGTACACTTCCGTAACCGATCAATAGTCCGGCGAGACTGGCGCTCCATCCCCGTTTAGGGGACGATAAGGAAGACCAGTCTCGCCGCTTTTTTTGTGGGAGCGGTCGTTATAGCATTTCTCGATTTGCTGTAGAGGGAACCAGGAACGGGTAGGGCACGGCTTCAGCCGTGCCGCTAAGAGATGCAATGGGTTCCGGCTTTAGCCGCTGAGGGTGGCACACTACACCATCACGAGAAATGCTCTAGTCGTCGGTCATCGGTCGTTTGCGGATTTCAAACAAACGACGCGTCCCGAACGACCGTTCCAAACGACTAACGACTGACGACCAACGATTGATTTTTGATGGTTGAGTCGCGAATGGTCGAAGCCTTTAATTAAACATGCACTACTCGGATCCAATTCGGCGTTGGCAGCAACTGGGGCTTTGCACCCTGCTCTGCCTGATCTCGCCTGGCCTCGCCATGGCGCAGACACAAACGCCGGCTCCGCTCACCCGGCCGGCGCCAGCTTCGGCAACACCAGCCAAGAAACATCCCACCAGCCAACACGCGACCACCCAGCACAAGTCAACTCACACTTCAACCCACACTTTAACTCATGCCTCCGCGCAGAAGAACAAAAGCTCCCGCGGCAAGAAGAGCGCGAAAAAACGCGGCCAGCAGGCAATCGACTCCGCGCGCGCCCGCGAAATTCAGACAGTCCTCATCCGCGAGCACTACCTGCAAGGTCAGCCCACGGGCACATGGGACGCCGCCACGCAGGCCGCCATGAAGCGCTATCAGGAGGACCACGGATGGCAGTCGCAAACGACCCCAGATTCCCGGGCGCTGATCAAACTCGGATTAGGTCCCAGCCACGATCGTCTGCTTAACCCAGAGAGCGCAATGACAATGACAATGCCCGCCACGCCAGCCGCCACCGATCCAAATCCAAATCCAAAGACCGGAGATAGTCAAATCCCGGCGAACAGCGCCCGTCCCAAGCAGTAGCCCGGCACTCGCGAATCCATAAGCTGCCGATCCGCGCTCGGCTCAGATCCTTCGACTTCGCCCAGGACAGGCTCGCGAGGCACCCGTCCCCACACCAGCAACACAACTATTTCTTGCGTTCGACGAGGTAGTGCGCCAGGTCCTTCAGTGTGGACGCGGCTTTGCCATATTCGGTAAGTTCCGCACAGGCTTGCTCGACCAGGGCGTCGGCCTTGCGGATCGATTCCTCGATCCCGAATAACGCCGGGTAGGTTGCCTTCTCCGCCGCCGCGTCTTTGCCTGCGGTTTTCCCCAGTTGCTCGGAGGTCTGCGTCAGGTCGAGCACATCGTCCACGATTTGAAACGCCAAACCGATCGCCTGCCCATAGGTGCGGAGTCGGCGTATGTCCGCCGCCGTTGCCCCGCAATATATTCCTCCGCTGACCACGCTGGCCGTGATGAGCGCCGCCGTCTTCGAGCGGTGAATGTATTCGAGAGTCGCGAGGTCGGGCTTCGTATGTTCGGCCTCAAGGTCAACCACCTGGCCGCCGATCATGCCATCAATGGTGCCGGTGGCGTGGGCGATTTCCCGGATGATGGCGACGCGCGCCTCGGCGGGGCAAGCGATCTCGGCCAGCACTTCGTAGGCCTGCGTTTGCAGCGCGTCTCCGGCCAGAATGGCGGTCGCCTCGCCGAAGGCCTTGTGGCAGGTGGGACGCCCGCGCCGCAGATCGTCGTTGTCGAGCGCGGGCAGATCGTCGTGGATCAGCGAATAGGTGTGGAGCATTTCGAGCGCCGCGCCCAAGTCCGCAAGGCCTGCGGGCCGCGCCCCCGCCATCGGCCCAGTTTGCGCACTAACCAGCGATCTCGCTCCGATCATGCGTCCTGTTTCCATGCACAGGACCGGCCGCAGTCGTTTGCCGCCCGCAAACACGCTGTGCCGCATGGCTTGATGGATGGAGGTTGGATGTTGCGTGGCAGGCGGCAAGAGGCGATCGAGCACGTCGTCGGCGGCCGCTCGTCCCTGCTCCAAAATTTGTTTCAGCATAACATCGCAGTATAACAAGCGTGCTCTGTGGAAATAAAAAGGGACGCCCGAAAGCGTCCCTTCTGAAACCAGTTTCACAAAAGAAATTCCCGCCGGAAAAATCGTCGATCACGCAGCCGCGTGGCGCGTAAGATGGTGCAATACGGAGCGCACCACGTCAGTGTTGCGCGGCTCGCATATGTCGGATGCTCCCAGACTCAGCGCCTCGGTCCACAGTTTGTCGTCCGCCAGCCTGTGGGTGCCGACAATGCAGAGATCTGGGAACTCATGATGCAAATGCTTGACTTCATCCGGCCCCGAAGTTTCCAAGTCCAGCACCACCGCTTCGGCGCGGTGCCGGGCAACCGCGGGACGCACTTCCTGGTAGGTGTCGGCCAAATAAACCGCACCGAAGTGTTGGGAAAGACTGACCGCCAGAGTTTGTGCAGTTCTGGGGTCGTTCTGATAGAGGACTACACTGAATGGTTCCATACATTCCCCCTGACTACACCGCGAATCGCGGCGGCCTTGACTGCGACAGCAAATTGCTAGCACAGGCGTTGTCAATTTCGATCCGAGTCGCGACAGCGTTACTTGCGCAACGCTTTCTCGGCCGGGGGCTCGAACGGTTCGGCTTGCAGCTTCCCGCTCTTCTTTAACAATACCTCCACTTTCCCTTCCGCGTCTTCCAGTTGCTTCCGGCAGGTGGAGGAAAGTTGCATCCCTTCTTCAAACAGCGTTAGAGATTTCTCCAACGGAACTTCGCCAATTTCCAGTTCATGAACGATCTTCTCTAAACGCTCGAGGCAATCTTCAAACTTCACCAATTACGTTGCTCCTGCTCTTTTAATGTAATGCCGCTTCCGAAGAAAAATGTCCAGTGAAAAATGACAAACTTTGCGTTTTTTTTGCAACCGTGTTCCCAAAACTACACTATCGTCTGCCGCTTCGATCCGAGTGCCTCCAGCACATCCACCGCGGACGCATATCGTCCCAGAGGAGCGCTGATCTGCGCGCCCTGCACCCGGTCGCGGACCGCTCTTAGCATCTCGCGAGCGATGGCCACGCCTTCGGCGCGTGCCGCTTCCGGACTGGCAGCCCTGCCCATTCGATTTAGAATTTCATCCGGCACCGAAACCCGCAGCTCGTTCTTCATGAACTCGGCATTGCGCGCGCTGACCAGCGGCCAGATTCCGGCAATGACGGGTATTCGGCAGTGTTCGATCCGCCGCACAAAATTCTCCAGCAGCGCCAGGTCGAACACCGGCTGCGTCACCACATATTCCGCGCCCGCTTCCACCTTGTATTCGAAGCGCTTGATCTCTTCGTCCAAGTCGGGCAACCCCGGATTCGCGCCCACCCCGATGACAAAGCCCGTCCCGGTTCCAATTGGGTTCCCGCCTAAGTCCAATCCTCGGTTCAGATTGCGAACGATATTTACCAGTCCAATTGAATCTACGTCAAACACCGCCGTGGCGTCGGGATAGTTCCCCATCTTCGGCGGGTCCCCCGTAATGCAGATCAAATTGCGGATTCCGGTGGCCGCCGCCCCCAGCAAATCGGACTGAATGCCCAGCACGTTTCTATCGCGGCAGGTGTAGTGCAGGATTGCCTCAATCTCCACCGCCTGCTGCATCAAGAGCGCCAACGCCTGGTTGCTCATGCGCGCCGAGGCCCGCGGGCTGTCCGGAATGTTCACCGCGTCCACGCCGACCGATTTGACGAACTTCGCGCCCTCGATCTCTTTGCGAATGTCGATTCCCTTGGGCGGCACGATTTCGACCATGGTCACAAATTCCCCGGCCACCAGCTTGGCGCCCAACTTCGAGCGTTCGGCCATCGGAATGCTCGCCGTGACCGAAGGTGCGGCGTCGGATCGGATCGCCTTTGCAACTGCAGTCTTGCCCCGCGCTTCGCCCACCCGCAAGATAGATTTTATGGCGCGGATGTGATCGGGCGTCGTCCCACAGCATCCGCCGATCAGCCTCACCCCGGCCGCCACGAAATTGGATGTGTAGTTCGCCATGTATTCCGGCGAACAGAGATAGATGTTCCGTCCTTCCACCAACCGCGGCATGCCCGCGTTCGGTTGCGCCGCCAGCGGCAGGGAAGTCACCGCCCGCACCCGCTCGATCGCCTCCAGCATCGCCACCGGCCCCACGCTGCAGTTGATGCCCAGCACATCCACGTTCCATTCCACGAGCCGCGCCGCGAAGATCTCCGGATCGGAACCATCCAGGCAGTTCCCGTCTTCGTCGATCGTGACCTGGGCGACGATGGGAAGGACGACGGGAAGCTTCGCATTCACCTCGCGGCAAGCCAGCACCGCCTGATGCAACTCTTCGAGGTAGCCAAAAGTTTCCAGCATCAGCAAATCCACGCCGCCCTCCGCCAGTGCCGCCGCCTGTTCGCGAAACGCCGTCCGCGCCTCCGCGAAAGACGTCTTGCCCAACGGCTCAATGCGAACGCCCAACGGCCCCATCGATCCCGCCACCCAGGCGTTGAAACTCTTGGCCGCTTCCCGGGCCACGCGCACGCCCGCCAAATTGATGTCGCGCACCCGGTCCACCAGCCCGTGCCGCGCCAGGCGAAAGCCGTTCGCGCCGAAAGTATTCGTTTCGATGACCTCCGCTCCCGCCTGTAGATACTCGTGGTGTATGTCGCGGATCATCTCCGGTTGCGACAAGTTCAGCTCGTCATAGCAGCGGTTGATGAAAATGCCCTTGGCATAGAGCAGCGTCCCCATGGCTCCGTCACAGAGCACCGGCGATTGCTTCAGACGTTCAAGAAAGTTCTGCGCCATGGATTGAGGATACAAGAAGCCGCGAGGTCCGCGCATCTGCAGGAGACTTCGTTCAACCTGCTTGTCCTTCTTGCGTCTATGAAATATTATGGAAACACCTAATAAGGTGCTTACGATAGGAGCGGACCATCATGCTTGACATCACCAAGGACATCCAATCGCTGACGACATTCCGCCGCCAATCCGCCGGCTTCATGAAACAGCTCAAGAAGACCAAGCGCCCCGTGGTGCTTACGGTGAATGGGAAGGCTGCGGCAATTGTGCAGGACGCCGAAGCCTATCAGCGTCTGCTCGATATTGCCGCCAGCGCCGATGCCGAGGAAGCTATCCGCCAGGGTCTGGAGGACGTGAAAAAAGGAAGGACACGGTCAGTACGCGAATTCTTCGACGAGTTTGAAGCCAAACATGGCATACGTCGTTAAGATCATTCCACACGCCGAGTGCGACCTTGCGCAGTTGTACAGGCAAGTCAACGCCGAGTATTCGGATGCGGCCCTTGAATGGTATCTGGGGATCAAGAAAGCCATTCTCAGTCTGGAACAGCATCCGAACCGCTGTCCTCATGCCCCTGAAGCTAGAAAGTTAAAGCGAAAGCTGCGGCACATGATCTATGGCAAGAAGCCTAACGTCTATCGCGTCATCTATGAACTCGATGAAGAGCGGCAAACGGTGTGGGTGCTCACGATCCGCCACGGCGCTAGGCGGAGGTTGAAACCGTCCGATCTCATGTAGGCTGAGCTTTTCAATTCTGCTTCGAGCGTGTTTCAAAAATCGGTTTTGGGTAGGGCACGGCTTCAACCGTGCCGCCATGGGCCAACAAAAATGCGGGCTTTAGTCCCTGAGGGATGCGCCGTCCAACCTGATAGGCATTTTTGAAACACGCTCTCGGCAGCCCCACCTTGACATGCCCTCGCCAGTCGCACTAACTTAGCAGAACTTCCCCTCCAAATTATCCGGTAACACCTGCGCCCCGAGGAGGTCCCTATGAACCACGCCCCGAATCCCGCAACCCGCCCCAAGCGTCTTCTCTCCATTGATGGCGGAGGCCTGGCCGGACTCATCCCCGCCGAAGCCCTGATTGCAATCGAAACCCAGCTCGACACGCTCACCGGCCGCTCGCTGCCGCTCTCGGACCGCTTCGACCTCATCGGAGGCACCAGCACCGGCGCCATCCTCGCCGTGGGACTCGCGCTCGGTTTGAGGGCCGCCGAGCTTCGCGACTTCTACCTCGAATTCGGCAAGCAGATCTTCACCAAGGTTTTCTTGACCAAGCGTTTCTGGCACAACTATCCCAGCGCTCCGCTCGAACGCCATCTGAAAGATGTTTTCGGAGAAGACACGACGCTCGGCAGCGACAAGCTGCGCACCCACATCCTCATCGTCGCCAAAAATGTCACGCAGGGGGCAACCTGGTTCTTCACCAACAACCCGAAAGGAAAGTATTTCGCCAACAACCAGGGACTGCCGCTGTGGCAGATCGTGCGCGCCAGCAGCGCCGCTCCCACCTACTTTCCACCGCAGCCGATTTCCATTCCCGGCGACGGCGGCCAGCCCCAGCCTTATGAGTTCATCGACGGTGGCGTCAGCAGCTACAACAATCCCTCACTGCAGGTTTTTCTCGAAGCCACCGACCCGCAATATCAGTTCGGATGGCCCATCGGGACCGGCAATCTTTTGTTGATGTCGCTCGGTACCGGCTTCAACCCCATCACCGTTCCCGCCGGCAAAGCTTCCGGCTACAATCTTTTGAACTGGGCCCGTTACACGGTCAAGGACCTCATGGGCGATGCCAACCTGCAACAGAATGTGCTGATGCATCTAATCGGCCAACCGCCGCCGGGCCAGGCTCCCGCTTCCAATGCGGAAAGAAAAGCTGTCCGAGCTATCGGCGTCCCCTCTGGCGATGCGCTCGATTTCATTAGTCCCGGCGTGTCCAAGGCCCTTACCTACCAGCGCATCACTGTTAGCCTGACGCGCGAGCGCCTCGCCGGGCTCAACCTCGCCGACATCGACCCGGTCAAGGTCCGTGAGATGGATGCCGTCGATCAGATTGGCAATATGCAGCGTATCGGACAAGCCATCGCCAAGGAGCAAGTCAGAATGGATCTGCTGCGCCAGTTCTTCGTCTGAAATTTTTAGAAGCTGTTTCATAACTCGTTTTTGGGAAGGGCACGGCTTCAGCCGTGCCGCTACGATCCGCATAAGCATCGGGCTTTAGCCCCTGAGGGAATTGCCCGTGTCCGCTGAAGCCGGTTATGAAACAGCTTCTAATGTTCGTGGAGCGACGGGCGTCCTCGCCCGTCCGCCGCGCCCGCAAAAATAATTTCTTTCCTTTGCTATAATCTTTGTTCCTGCATCCAAAGATTCTTGCATCCAAGTGGTTATCCGGTACGAGGTTGGAGTCCAAGGTTTGAGAAAAGCACTGACTCTTCTGTTCCTGCTGCTCCCCGCCAGTCTGATGTGGCTGAGCTGCGGCGGCAGCACCAGTAGTTCGAGAACCAGCGGGTTCTCCTACCGCGCCTTCATCACCAATTACGTGTCCGCCGGCAATCTGACTGCGGGCGTCTATATCGTCAACGCGCAGACGGACGTGCGTTCGTTCTCATCCTATATTTCCGCTGGCAAAACTCCCGGAATGATGGTCGTCACACCCAACCTGGCCCAGACCCTGGTCTTCAGCGGCAACGGTTTGCCATCTTCCGACAACCAGTTCACCATCATTAACAACGACAGCGAATCGGCCACCAGTCACTTGACTTTGCCCGGCATGACCGAAAGCTTCGTCGTTTCCCCGGACAGCTCCACCGCCTACGTCGCCTTGCCCACTGCCCAGGTGGTCGGACAATCTCCCGGTGTAGTAGATGTGATCTCTCTGAGCAGTGGCTCTGTGACCGGGCAGGTCGACGTTCCCTCGGTTCACTATCTTGCGATTGACAACAGTGGCAACCGAATTCTTGGCTTCAGCGAGGGTTCCGATTCCGTTGCGGATACGGTGGCCGTGATCACGCCCTCGAATATCGGAATACTCAATACGTCGGCGGCGACCCCCGTCTGCTGTTTCGACCATCCGGTCGCCGCCTTCTTCAGCAGCGACGACACCACCGCCTACGTGCTGAACTGTGGTGCCGAGTGCGGCGGAATCCAGGCCAGCGTACAGCAACTCAATCTGACCAATAACACTCTCGGCCCGTCTGTTGCAGTTTGTACTTCCGGTGCAACTCCACTGTGTGCCGGCAGCGTAGCCCTGGTCAATGGTTCGACCATGTATGTGGCGGGCACCCCAGTTTCGCCGCAACCCTGCACTGGTCAAACAACCGCGGCGCAAACCTGTGGTTTGCTCACCATCGTTGACCTCTCCACCATGACCGTGACGAATTCCGGAATCGTCATCACCGACGGCTACCACGACCGCATTGCGCTCGGCCCCAACGGACAGCTCTTCATCGGCGCGCATACTTGCACCGAGATCATTCCGCCCGTTCCCACGCCGCCAGGGGCCGAGACCCGCGGCTGCCTTTCCATCTACAACACGCTGCCCACACCCGTGGGAAGTAACCCGCCTGGCGGCGTCGTAATTCCTCCCGAGAACGGAGACGTAACCGGCATCCAGCCCATCGCTAAACGCGGTGACAGAATGGCGCAACAAGTCGTGTATGTGGTCCAGGGCCAGGGTATCCAGCAGGGCGGATCGCTCTCTATCTACGACGCCACCACCGATGCTCTCGAGTACAATCCGAACAACCCGATCCACCCCGGTCAGATCGCCAACCTCATCGGCAATTTCGTAGATGTCAAGACCGTGGATTTCTAGAGCATTTTCAGGGTTACTGTAACCCCCTGCCGGTTTCGGGTAGGGCACACGGCTTCAGCCGTGCCGCTAAAGACCGCCAGAAATGCGGGCTTTAGCCCCTGAGGGATTGTTGACAGCGAGTCTCACAGCAAATGTGAAAACTCTTTAGGTTACACTATCTATGAAAATGCTCTACTCCATGGCTCGTCCGACCATCCAAGAATCGACAACTTAACTTTATTGGAAGTGTTCCACGTGGAACACATTGGCGTATTGCCGGAGTGCGGCGAAGCCGGTGAGAAAGCCCATTGGCGTAACCCGCGCTTCCCCAGTATCATGTCTGCAACGCTTGGCGCACAGGATCGTCTCCAGTTTTCGCGCCGCTCACATGCTGCAAAAACGCATTGACGATCGCTTGACCATCTCGCAGGAGAACGTCCGCGAAGCCGAAGGAATTTTTCGCCGGCATCTCAAGCGCATCGGCTTGAAGCAAACCGCGCAGCGCAGCGCCATTCTGCGCACCTTCCTCGAAACTCGCGAGCATCTCTCGACCGAAGAGTTGCACCACTTCGTCCAGAAAACCGACCCGCGCATCGGCGTCACCACCGTCTATCGCACGCTGAAACTTCTGGCCGGTTGCGGCCTGGCCAGCGCCGTCGCCTTTCACGACGGCATCGCGCGCTACGAGCACCAGTACAACCGCCGCAGTCATCACCACATGGTCTGCACCGAGTGTGGCGCGTCGGTCGAATTTTTTTCCGAGAAAGTCGGAGAGATCGAACGGGAAATCGGACGCAAACACCGTTACGTCACTACCCGCCACACTTTTCAGATCTACGGCGTTTGCGAACCATGCCGTAAGAAGACGAATGGACGAATTGTCTAGCAGGCTGCGGAAAAATGACGGCGCGACCTAAAATGCTGACCAGGTTTCGCGATTTTTATGACTAAGGGGAGAGTTTTGGTTGCATCCGCTGCGGCCTGTAGATTCTTTTCCAGCCCAGCCGACATCGTTCGGCGCTGGATTGCGTCGCTTGCATCGTCAGATTCCGGAGGCGGACTAAGTTATAGACAGCTGCGGCAAACGTGAAGACCCATCCCACCATGAAGACCCCACGATGCCGAACCTTCCGCAACAGTGCGATTGTCTTCAGCCATACGAAACACTCTTCAATACGCTTCCTTCTTCTTATCAGGTTGTGTGTGGAAACAAGAGAGTTTTCTGGTACCAACCGACAAGATTGGAGAAAATTTCGGCGAGTGGACAACCCTGCATCCGCTTTATGAATCATCCTGAAAGGAGTTTTCTCCATGGCTCACTTCCGTCTATGCCTGATGTTTGTGCTGCTGAGCACGGCAGTCTTCTTGCTGAACTTAAATGGTTGCGGTGGAAGTGCCAAAAGCTCTCCGCCCGGCTCCCAGCTCATTCAGCACGTAGTGGTGATCTTTCAAGAGAATCGCACGCCCGACAACCTTTTTCATGATCCAGTCCTGATCGCTCGCGGCGCTGACATTGCCACTTCGGGAATCAATTCCCAGGGTCAGATCATCACGCTGGATCCGATTGATCTGGCCAACAACTACGATCTCGGCCACGGCCACTTCTCGTTCACTGTAATGTGCGACCTCAATGCCACAACTGGACAATGCCAGATGGACGGAGCTAACAAGGTTCCGGTTACTTGCGCCAAGAATGCCACGAACTGCCCTCCCCCCGATCCGCAATTCATGTATGTGAATCCGTCGGACGTGCAGCCTTACTTCCAGCTCGCGGAGCAATACACGTTCGGCGACCGCATGTTCCAGACCAACCAGGGACCTAGCTTTCCGGCACACCAATTCATCATCTCCGGCACGTCGGCGCCGACCGCCACTAGCAACCTGTTCGCAGCAGAGAATCCCATTCCGTGGGGAGGCTGCATCGCCCCAACCGGATCGACGGTACAGCTAATCGGCCCGTCGGGCGTGGTATCGTCGAGCCAATACCCTTGTTTCGAGCACCCCACACTCACCGATCTGCTCGACACCCAAGGCATCTCTTGGCGCTATTACACACCTTCGGCGGGTTCGATCTGGACCGGACCGGACGCAATTCAGCACATTTGCCAACCGCAAACGCAGAACGGAAAATTGGTGTGCACGGGGAGTGAGTGGAGCAACGTCATCATCCCGCAGAGCCAGGTGCTCACCGACATTACCAATAACCAGCTTGCGCAGGTGACTTGGGTGGTCCCCGATGGCGTTGAGTCGGACCACGCGCTGAACAACGACGGCTCGGGGCCCTCGTGGGTAGCCTCGATTGTGAACGCCATCGGCAACAGTTCGTACTGGTCCAACACCGCGATCTTCATTACCTGGGACGACTGGGGTGGTTGGTACGATCACGTTGCGCCGCCGCAAGTGTTGGTGAACTGCGCACAGTGGGGTTGCGGATATGTGTATGGGTTCCGTGTGCCTCTGATCGTCGTCTCTCCCTACGCCCGGGCCGCCTACATTTCCCACGTTCAGCACGATTTCGGCAGTATCCTCAGGTTCATCGAAGAAAATTTTGGCTTGCCGTCGCTCGGCTACGCCGATGCTTACGCCGACAATCTCTCCGACTGCTTTAACTTCAGCCAGATACCACTGAAGTTTCAGGCGATCCCAGCTCCGATGAGTGCGGAGCAGTTCCTGAATGACCGGAGACCGCCGACGGACCCTGACGACGACTGACTCCCGTCAGATGTAATCGAGATTAAGCGTTACGGGCGATCGATTTCATGGCGCACAAGAGGAGAGCGTCGTTGCGGCAGGCCGACGCATGGGAAAAGAGACGGCTTATAGCTGGTGATTTATTTCCCTTCGAGCCGAGTTTTTCCGCAACCTGCTTGAGCATGTTTCATAAACCGATTTTGGGTAGGGCATGGCTTTACAGGCTGCGAAAAAACTCGCCTTTGACTTTGCTTTGAAGGGGCGCGGCTTCACCCGCGCCGTTAACGACCGCCAGAAATACGGGTTTTAGCCCCTGAGGGATATGCCTTCCAGCGCTGGAAGGTATTTATGAACTACACTCTAGTCGAGCGAACAGTCCGATGAATAGTCCCGTAAACACTCCGGTGAATGACCCGGCAAGTCCGGCGCAAGCTTCCGTAAACTGTCCGCACTGCGGGACCGCGATGCCGGCGAACGCGGCGTTTTGTCCCGGTTGCGGATGGGCGATGACGCCGATTCCTCCCGCCGATCGGGCGGCCGCGGCCGTCGCTTATCTCACCTTGCTTCCTGCCGCGGTGTTCTTGCTTCTGCCGGCGTATCGCCGCCGCCGCTTTGTCCGTTTTCATGCCTGGCAAAGCGTTTTGCTCTGGGGAGCGTTTTTCATTTTGACCGTCGCCGCGCTTTTCCTTTCCAATGTCGCCGCCGCCATACTTCTTCTTCCGTTGGGAATTCTGGCGTCGCTGGCCATGTTGTTCTTGTGGATGGTCCTGTCGCTCAAGGCATGGCAAGGCGAACGTTTCGAATTGCCGCTGTTCGGCCTGCTGGCGCAGCGCCTGCAATAAAGCGGGCTCAGGTGCCAGGTTTCAGGAAAGCGGGTCTCAGATCTCAGGAAACCCGTGACGGTGAGATGGGCCGATTCTGTTTTTCCTGATACCTGATACCTGGCGCCTGATACCTACATCCTTGTCGTTAGACATTCTCGCCCGCATCGTTCAAAATAATAAATTCACCATGCAGCGCACTTTTATTTCAGGAGACCTCATTGACCCAGCTTCAGCGCGTTAAGATCAGCGCTCTCGGGACCTACGTTCCACCCCGCATTCTCACCAACGCCGACCTCGAAAAAATGGTTGACACCAACGACGAATGGATCATGAGCCGCGTCGGCATCCGCGAGCGTCATCTGGCGGAGAAGGGTGTTGCCACCAGCGATCTGGCCGCCGAAGCCGCCCGGAAAGCCTTGGCCCAGCGTGGCATCCCAGCCAGCGGCCTGGACGCTATTATTGTGGCCACGGTCACTCCCGACATGTTGTTTCCGGCCACGGCCTGCCTGGTGCAGCACAAGATTGGCGCTCAGAAAGTTTGGGGCTTCGATCTTTCCGCCGGTTGTTCGCAATTCGTCTATGCCTTGCAGGTGGGCGCACAGTTCGTGCGTAGCGGCGCGCACAAGAAAGTCATGGTCATCGGCGCCGACGTTATGTCTTCCATCATTGACTATACCGACCGAGCTACTTGTGTCATTTTTGGAGACGGAGCGGGCGCGGTGATTGTGGAAGCGTCGGACGACGATTCCCTCGGCCTCATCGATTTTATGCATGAAGTGGACGGCTCGGGAGGCGTTTCGCTGTACATGCCCGGAGGCGGCAGCTTGCATCCGCCTTCGCACGAAACGGTGGACAAGAAGATGCACTACGTCCACCAGGATGGGGCGGCGGTATTCAAATTTGCGGTGCGAAAAATGTCGGAGGTTTGCGACGAAATTCTCAAACGCAATGGCCTCACCGGGAGCGACATTGACGTTTTCATTCCGCATCAGGCGAACCTGCGCATCATCAAAGCCACTGCCGATCGTCTGAAGATGCGCCCCGAAAGCGTCATCGTCAACATCGATCGCTACGGGAATACGACCGGGGCGACGATCCCGCTGGCCATGGATACCGCGCGCCAGGAAGGCAAACTCAAAAAGGGAAGCCTGGTGCTGCTCGCCGCGGTCGGCGCGGGATTTACGACGGGAGCAACTCTGCTGCGTTGGGCGTATTAGGGCAGTTCTCAGTTCCCGGTTCTCAGTTCTCAGAAATACCAGAGTCGCGCGACCTGGGAATGTGAACAGAAGAACAGGGATTTCTTCTGAGAACTGAGAACCGAGAACTGAGAACTATCGTGTTGCCATCGCTTCCACCAGCGACGCGAAAATCTTACAGCCATCGGTGCCGCCGAGTTCGGGCTCGGAGGCGCGCTCGGGATGGGGCATCATTCCTAGGACGTTGCGTCCGGGGTTGCAGATGCCGGCGATATTTTCGAGCGATCCGTTGGGGTTTGCTTCGGGCGTGATTTCGCCTTGCGGGTTCGAGTAACGGAAGACGATGCGGTTGTCGCGCTTTAGTTCGGCGAGTGTGGCCTCATCGCAAAAATAATTGCCTTCCATGTGGCCGATGGGGATGGTCAGCACTTCGCCCTTGCGGCAGGTGTTGGTAAACGGCGTGTCGTTGTTCTCGACGCGCACCTGCACCGGCTTGCAGACATATTTGAGACCGAGGTTGCGCATCAACGCTCCGGGGAGCAATCCCGACTCGCATAAAATCTGGAAGCCGTTGCAGATGCCGAGGACGAGCCCGCCGCCGGCGGCGAACTTGCGGACAGATTCCATCACGGGCGAGAACTTGGCGATGGCGCCGGTGCGGAGATAGTCGCCGTAGGCGAAGCCTCCGGGGACGATGATGACATCGCAGTTCTGGAGGTTGTGGGAGTCGTGCCAGAGGAAAGTTGCCTGCTGCTTGGCCACCTGCTCGGCAGTCCAAAAAGCATCGTGATCGCAGTTCGAACCGGGAAAAACGATGACGCCAAATTTCATGGAAATCCTCGAATTAACTATATGGTAATTTGGCTGCCACTGCTTGGTCTATCGGAACCAGTCTCGGGCTGGATCGTTGGAGCCGGAGGAGCCGAACGGTTGGGCGCGGGTTTGGTCTGGAGCGTCTCACCGTTAGAGTTCGAGTGGTCAGGGGCTGGACTCGGCGCGCTTTGGTAGTTTCCTTTCGAGTCGTAGTCAGGCGACGAATCCGGCCTGTAGGGCGGAGGATTGCCGGACCAGTCGTAGCTGTCAACTGTATAGTAGGGCGAATCGTAGGGGTACGCCAAGGGAGCATACCCATACGGGCTGTACCACCAAGGATCCCATCCGAACGCCCAGTAGCCTCCCCAGTAGGGCCATCCGAAACCGAAACCCCAGCCCCAACCGCCCCAACCCCAGCCATAGCCAGGCCAGCCGCCACGCCAACCGAACCCCGGCCCTGTTCGGAAGGGTCCGCCGATGAAACCGGACGTCCCCCTGGTCGAAGCGGCACTGGATGCGCCAAAAAAGTGCCAACCGCCGACGGAACTACTGGAGTTGCCGAACGAATGCCACTGGCCATCGTTGATGGCAGAACGAAGATTCGATGACTGATTTCGGAACGAGCCTGGATTGCGGCCGGCTTCCGATCCGCCGCCCTGGTAGTGAGCGCCTGCGCCAGAAGACCGTGCGCCGCCTCCGAAACCGCCGCCACGATATTCTCCCGCGTCGCCGTGAGAAAATCCTCCGCCACGTTCGCCGCCACTATGGAACCCACCGCCGCCACCGCCACCATGGAAACCACCGCCTCCTCCGCCGCCGTGACCGCCCCCACCGCGTTGGGCGTATGCGGAACCTGGCGTGAGTGCTAGACCGATGAAAACAGCAAATGCGATGGGGAATCTGCGAAGACCAAATGCGCTCATAATCTGTACCTCCCTTGGAGCGTTGGGGTGCGGGGCCATGGGAAAGAACTACGCTTTACATAATCAGATTCTACTTCTTCGCACGGGGTTGCGTGGATTTAAGGGATGGGAACGCCTGCTCCGGTTCGCTCTTGCGGAAGATGGGACGCGCACACACCCACTCATCGCAAAGTGCGCGATGAGTGGGGCAGGTGGCCACAAGCTAGAAAATCATGCTCTGCTATGGCGCTAACGTACTTCGCCTACAATTTCATCAAGATTAATCGTACACTTCGCATATCCCTAGCTGTGGCCGCTGGCGTCACGGATCGGCTGTGGAGTGCAGAAGATTTGGTTGCCTTCTGGGAGTCCTACGAGCAGCGGAGGGCGGAAAGAAAAGTAGCTTGAGGAAATTCCTATGATTCGGCTGCCGATACTTAAAGACGAGATGACCTTTCTGGAAAAAATCTTGCCTGATCTGGAAACAAGGCCGGATTTGGGGCATTTGGCGATTGCGATCAAAATGCGGATTAAGAAGATTCGTCAAGAGATTCGCGCCATAGAACGTGACTAAAATTCAAAGTAGCCCACTACCCGGGGAACTGCACTCGGCCCGGACAGGCGGGGGCCTGTCACGATGCGAAACTCGGTGGGGACATTGATTAACGCTGCGCAAAAACATGCGTCAAGTCCTTGACAGGGTATCGCCGCTGGCAGGACAATTCTCCCGTTCTCGACTGCCGCGAAATTCGCTTCTCTACGCGGTAGCCGGGCCCTTTCTCTACTGATACTCGGATGTGAAGGACGAACCCAGGGAGAGCATCTGGCGGAGGGTGACGGATGTACTCACAATTTCGGATCGAGTCCGGCCCCCATCGCTGACGCATGAGCCAGCGCCATGGGGAAAACATAACCGAACAATTCTAATTAGAAAAAGGAGTAAGTTTATGAATAACCCAATGCAACATTGGAACTGGATCCTTGGAAGACGCAGACGCGCGGCAGGCGCCGCGCTGGTTTTGGCGATCCTGCTTGTACCGGCGGTCATCGCGACCCCATCGGCACAAGCGCAGAGTTACGGTTACCGCCTTGTATATTCGTTTACGGGTGCGAATACGGCTAATCCGAGCGCGTCGGACGGCGCGAATCCTTACGCAGGTTTGGTAATGGACGCGCTGGGCAACCTGTATGGCACGACCTTGTCCGGCGGAAGTATCGCCGCCCAATGCCGTTCCATTGGCGCGACTGGCTGCGGAACGGTATTTAAGATCTCGCCGAACGGCAGCGGAGGCTGGACCGAGACCGTGCTTTACAGCTTCACCAAAGATTCGACAACCAACACCTATACCGGACTTACCTGCTACGACGGCGCAACTCCCTATGGAGGTCTAGCGCTGGGTTCGGGCGGCAACCTGTTTGGCACTACTTCACAGGGCGGCATTTACGGCGAGGGAACGGTGTTCGAGGTTACGCCCGGCACGCCCCCCGTTCTCAACAACTCACCCTGCTACGGTCAAAACCTCGGCTCAACCTGGACCGAGGTCGCACTTGCCAGTTTCGACGGGGTCGTGAACGGCGCAACTCCTCAAGGAGGATTAGTGCTGGATGGGCAGGGCAACATGTATGGCACGAATTACAACACGGTTTTCAAAGTGGATCCGATAGGCCAGGTGACCACGCTCTACAACTTCAGCTTGAATCCTTACGATAGCCAAGGGAATACAAACGGCACAGATCCCGGCGCATCCTTAGTGCGGCTCGCGGGGAACAACTTGTTTGGCACGACTTTGAATGGTGGCGATAACGGCTCAGGAACAGCGTTCGAGTTGACCGCCCCGGATTACTCCACCGAGACCGGGATCATTCAGTTTGGGAACGGGGACCAGTACGGCATAACGGACGGCGCACAGCCCATGTCAGGCTTAGCGGGGAGGTCGTTGAAAAGCATGTTCGGCATGTACGGCACGACGTTCGCGGGCGGCGCTAACGGTTATGGGACGGTGTACGAGACGGATTCGCTCGGTGACGAGACCGTGCTCTATGCCTTCACTGGGGGTGTGGATGGAGGAGGACCCGTCGGAGGTCTAGTGCGGGACAAGAAGGGCAACTACTATGGTACTACCACCAGTGGCGGCGCTTACGGTCATGGGACGGTGTTCATGGTGTCGCCGGTGAGTGTGGCCAACGACGTATATAAGGAGACCACGCTCTACAGCTTCACCGGGGGTGCGGACGGCGGGGGACCCACCGCAGGTTTAGTCCAGGATGCGCAGGGCAACCTGTATGGCACGACCAACAATGGTGGCGTTACCGCCGGAGCGTGCAAGTCGACTTATGGCTGCGGGACCGTGTTCCAGATGCTGCTTCTGCCCACGACCACGACTACGCTCTCGACTTCGGGGAGTCCGGCCGCCTTAGGAGCACAAGTGACCTTCACCGCGACAGTCGTCTCTGAGACTTGTACACCAACGCCGCCATGCACGCCGCCGAATGGAGAACAGGTCAACTTCACGATTATGAGCAGGACCACTCTCAGCACGGTGGCATCGGGACCGGGGACGTTGAGTGGAGGCCAAGCCACCTTCTCGATCTCTACGCTCCCCTTGGGTACGTACTTGGTGACGGCGGCGTACCCCGGCGACATGAACCTCGCCGGCAGCGCATCGACCGCTTTGAATCAGGGAGTGAGCAAGGCCACGACCACAACCGGGTTAACTTCGTCGCTGAATCCGTCGCTCTACGGGCAGCCAGTGACATTCACGGCGACCGTGGCGCCGGAGTACATCGGCACTCCGACAGGGACGGTGACCTTCAAGAATGGGACGGCGACGCTGGGAACAGTTGCCCTGAGCGGCGGTGTGGCCGTTTTCACCCCCACAAAGTTGTTAGCTGTGGGCACGGATTCGATTACGGCTACATACAACGGGAGCACTTCATTCACTCCCAGCACCTCAACCCCTGTGAGCCAGATAGTAAGCCAAGCCAGCACTACGACCACGCTGGCCTCGTCGCTGAATCCGTCGGCCGCTAAGCAATCCGTGAAGTTTACGGCGATGGTGGCGCCGCAGTTCAGCGGCACGCCCACTGGGACAGTCACCTTCTACGATAACAATGGCGCGACGTTCCTGGGGACTGTGAATCTGAACGCAAAAGGCGTGGCAGCGTACGCAACCAAGATGCTGACCTCGGGCACGCACAATATCACGGCAACGTACAACGGCGACAACAACTTTACCGGCAGCACGTCGGCTGTGCTGACGCAGACGGTGAATTAGGGATTTATCGGCCGGCTCCCAGGTCTCGAAAAGCGCGAGACCTGGGGCGCACGGCGGTGTGCATGCCCACTTATCGCAAAGAACGCGAGGAGTGGGGTACCCGCCGAGCTGCGCTCGGCTTGGACGGGCGGGGACGCCCGTCCCTACACGAGCACTTCTAATACTTCACGATGGCGGCGAAAGATTTGGGATCGAGCGACGCGCCTCCTACCAGGGCGCCGTCGATTTCGGATTCCGACATCAGGGCATGGGTGTTCTCGGGCTTGACGGAGCCGCCGTAGAGGATGCGGAGATTCTGGGCGAATTCCTGGCCGAAAGATTCGGCGGCTTCGGCGCGAATGATGGCGTGGGCGTCGGCGGCCATTTGCGGAGTTGCGGTCTTGCCGGTGCCGATGGCCCAGACCGGCTCGTAGGCGACGACCAGGGTGGCGGCTTTTTTGGCCGAAACTTTATTGAAGGCGCGGAGCGACTGGCGGCGCAGCACGTCGTCGGTGAGGTTGGCTTCGCGTTCTTCGAGGACTTCGCCGACACAGACGATGGGGATGAGCCCGGCTTCGAGGGCGGACTTGAGCTTCAGGTTGACGGTGTCGTCGGTCTCGCCGAAGTACTGGCGGCGTTCGGAGTGTCCGATGATGACGTGGGTGACGCCGACGGCTTGGAGCATGGGGGCGTTGACTTCTCCGGTGTAGGCGCCTTCTTTTTCCCAGTGGAGATTCTGGGCTCCGATGGAGACGTTCGAGCCTTGGGCGGCGGCGACGGCGGTGTCGAGGCAGAGGTTGGTGGGGCAGACCACGATTTCGTCACGGTCGTGGCCGTGGACCAGGGGGAGAAAGTCGCGGAAGAAGTCACGGGTCTGGTTGGGGGTCTTGAACATCTTCCAGTTGGCGGCGATCAGTTTTTTTCTCATATAGTACCTTTCTCGAATTTCAGATTTCTAAGTTAGTTCGATGAATTCTCCAAAGTTGGCCTTGAGAAACTCTCCTAAACGTTCCGGGATCGTTGGCTTGCATTTGTAGTACGCACGGTCAAGCCCATCAAGCTCGCCAGTCAGCGCTATCGAGGAAAACTCCTCGACCGTCTCGATTCGAGGGCGAAATTTGGAAGTCCAGATCGCAACCGCGTCAGCGAGAATCTTTCTCTGATCGGGTAATCCTAGTTGATCAAGCGCTGAAATAGTTTGCTCCGCTCGGCGACCAGCGCTATTCACAAAGTATTGAAAGTGACCGCCGTTTTGCACTTCAGAGTCATACCAAAAGGCAAGTGCCGCTTCCCTTTGTAGAGGAGTCAGGTCTTCGTATTTCTCCAAGGCAATCAAATCGACAAACGCATTCCAAGCCAAGTAAGGCCCTGCCTCATAGTCACTGCGCTTGAGCTTACTTTTGATTGTCATTGTGACGTGCTGGAACTCTCATAACACAAGCGCAATCACTTCAATTCTACGATTTTCCGACGATCACTATTTTTAGCTAATAGCCAAAAACTAGCAGCCAAAAGCGAGAACCGAAACGGCTTGCTCTCGGCCTACTTCTTGTCCGTCAGCGCTTCGACTCCGGGCAATTTTTTGCCTTCGAGAAATTCGAGCGAGGCGCCGCCGCCGGTGGAAATATGGGTGATCTTGTCAGCCACGCCGGCGGCTTTAACGGCGGCCACGGAATCTCCGCCGCCTACGATGGTCGTGGCCGCGGCATTTTCCGCCACGGCATAGGCGATCTTGAAGGTGCCTTTGGCGAAGGGCGGCATTTCAAAAACGCCCATGGGACCGTTCCAGACGATGGTGCGGGCGCGGGCGATTTCTTCGGAAAAGGTTTCGATGGTTCGCGGGCCGATATCGAGCGCCATCATGTTTTCGGGAATGGGCTCGCCCTGGCCGATTGTCTTGGTCAAGGCGCTCGGGTCAACGCGGTCGGCGATGACGTGATCGGTGGGCAAGAGGAACTTGAGCTTATAGGTCTTGGCCTGCTGCAGAAGATCTTTGGCGAGTTCGATCTTGTCTGCTTCGACCAAGCTCTTGCCGACGGATTCGCCTTGCGCTTTGAGGAAGGTATAGGCCATGCCGCCGCCGATGATGAGGACATCTACTTTGCCGAGCAGGTTCTGGATGACTCCGATCTTGTCGCTGACCTTGGCACCGCCGAGGATGGCGACGAAGGGGTGCTCGGGATTTTGCAGGGCGCGGCCCAGATATTGCAGCTCTTTTTCCATGAGCAAGCCGGCGGCGGATTTTTGCACGAACTTGGTGATGCCGACGGTGGAGGAGTGGGCGCGATGGGCGGTGCCGAAAGCGTCGTTGACATAGAAATCGGCGAGCTTGGCGAGCTGCTTGGAAAAATTCTCGTCGTTCTTTTCTTCTTCGGGGTGGAAGCGAAGATTTTCGAGCAGCAGGGCCTGGCCTTTTTCCAGCTTGAGCGCCATTTCTTCGGCTTCGGGGCCGACGCATTCGGGGCAAAAACCGACGTTTTCGCCGCGCGACAGTTCTTTGTCGAGCACCATGCGGAGACGCTCGGCGACGGGCTTGAGGCTCATCTTCGGATTCACCTTGCCTTTGGGACGGCCGAGGTGGGCGGCGAGGATGAGGCGCGCGCCGTGGCGCAGAGCGTACTCGATGGTGGGCAGAGTTTCGCGGATGCGGGTGTCGTCCATGACGCGGCCGTCGTCGAGCGGGACGTTGAAGTCCACGCGCATGAAGACGCGTCGGTCGTTGAGCGGGAGATCGAGAATGGAAAGCTTGGACATGAGAAGTGCTCCGTCGTTGGTCGTTAGTCTATTAGGCACGAATTATTGATAAGTTGCGGGAAAATATTTTCTGTGTTGCAGCCTGACCGCTGCGGCTAAAGCCGGTTTTGTAAAACGGCCTGTTACCGCAGCGCTGAAGCGCTGCGCCACCCAAAATCAAGTGCGGCATTTAGTTTTTCGCTGCCTGAGCAGCCTAACTGTGCGCGGCAGAGACGGGGCAAGCCCCGTCTCCACACGAGCTAGTTACTCTACACGAGCAGGTTTCAGCAACGCTGATCCTACAGGCCTTTGGCTGCCATGAGGTTGATCAGGTCGTGGACACGGCAGGAGTAACCCCACTCGTTGTCATACCAGGAGATCAACTTCACGCAGTTGCCGCCGACTACCAGAGTCATGGGAGCGTCGACGATGGAGGAACGGGCGTCTCCTTTGAAATCGGATGAGACCAGTTCGTTCTCCTCGAATCCGAGATAGCCCTTCAGCGAACCGGATTCGGAAGCCTTCTTCAGCGCGGCATTCACTTCTTCCTTTGTGGTTTTCTTTTCGACAAACGCGACCAAATCCACGACGGAAACATTGGGCGTGGGCACGCGCATGGAGAAGCCGTCGATCTTGCCGGCCAGATCGGGAATGACCAGCTTGAGCGCTTTGGCCGCGCCGGTGGTGGTCGGGATCATGTTGAGCGCCGCAGCGCGTGCGCGCCGCAAATCCTTGTGCGGGAAGTCGAGGATCACCTGATCGTTCGTATAGGAGTGGATGGTGGTCATGGTGCCGCTGAGGATCTTGAAGTTTTCGTGGATGACCTTGGCGATGGGGGCCAGGCAATTTGTGGTGCAGGATGCGTTGGAGACGATGTGGTGCTTGGCGGGATTGTATTTGTCGCAGTTCACGCCGAGCACGACGGTGAAGTCTTCGTTCTTCGCGGGGGCCGAAATGATGACTTTCTTGACCGTGCCGCGCAGATGCTTCTTGGCTTCATTGGCGTCGGTAAATTTTCCGGTGGACTCGATGACGATCTGGGCTCCGACGGATTCCCAGGGCAGGGCGGCGGGATCTTTCTCCTTGAAAACCTTGATGACCTTGCCGTCGATGGAAATGCTGTCGGGGCCGGCAGTGATTTTGTTGGGCAAATTGCCGAGGATGGAGTCGTACTTGAGCAGGTGGGCGAGGGTCTTCGGATCGGTGAGATCGTTGACGGCGACGAAATCGAGGTTCTTGTCGGTGAGCGCGGTGCGCAGAACATTGCGTCCGATACGTCCAAATCCATTGATACCAACTTTTACAGCCATGATGCCTCCAATAGGGATTTTGAATGCTTAAACTGACAGAAAGATACAGGGGTCAAATACAACCTTCGATATTATCAGGGTCGGGCCGCTGTCGTAAACGGCATGCGGTGCTGCGACGGCCAGCCCCTAAAGGGGCGATTGATTTCGGAGGGCTTACGGCGCAGCTTGTGAAGCCGCACCCCTGCAAAAAAAATTAAACCCGTAGTTTTTCCGCGGCCTGTGAAGCCAGCATTCCGGTGTTTTTCAACCACGCGGCCGCTCTGGCTTCGGCTTCCGCGAGTTGTTGGGGAGACATGGTCTGGCGGATGTTGTTCTTGCCTTCCTCGATTTGCTCGAGCATTGGGGCGGCCGTTTTTTCCGCGAGCAGATACCAGGTATAGGCAGCCACCGGATCGGGTCGCGCGCTGGCGGGCTGGCCGTCTTTCGTCTGACCGTCTTTTGTCGGGCCGTCGTTCATCCGGCCGTCTTTCATCTGGCAGTAATGCTCGGCCAAGCGAAGTTGTGCGGAGGGATCGCCGGCCTCGGCGGCTTCCATCATGGCCGAGAATGCGCTGCCTTCTCCGTTGCCGCGTGCTGGCTGGGCTGGCGGGTTGTTCATTGTCAGGTAGAGCAACTCGGTGCGGCTGGAGACGCCCAGCTTGTCGAAAATACGGAAGAGGTAGTTTTTGACCGTATGCGGGCTGAGTCCGAGAGTGTGAGCAATTTCGCGGTTCGACATTCCGCCGGCGAGGTGTTGGATGACCTGGCGTTCGCGCGCGGAAAGCAGTTCGATCCCCTGGTGATTGGTGGAGCGGACGCGCGGCGAGTTGGCGAAAGCTTCGAGGGCGTGATCCAGATCGGCGCTGCGCGCCCAGACCTGTCCTTCATGGACGGCGCGAATGCATTTGCAGAGACTCTCGAGGCGCTCTTGCTTGGAAAAAATTCCCCGGGCCCCGGCGCGAAAGCACTCCAGGACGGCCTGCGGGCTGGAGGAATCGAGCAGGATGACGCCCTTGATCTGGGGCCGGAGTGCGCGCATCTCGCGCAGCACCTGAGTGCCGTGGCCGGGCTGGTCGTCCAGGTTGTGACTGATGACGACGACATCAATGGGCACGCGGGTGATGGCGGCCAGCAGTTCCTCGGAATTTGAGGCGGCGGCGACGACTTGGAGGCCGCGATCGTTGCGCAGAGCTTCGGCTAAGAGTTGGGTGTGGATGCGGGTGCCGTCGGCCACCACGATACTGACAAAATCCGAGCCCAATTCTTCACGGGATGGCATCGAGTCTCCTGACACATAGGGTCATGCGAACCGGAAGGGAGAGCGGAAAACATTCCCGTTCGCAAAAACGATGGTCTCGGGGGAGGAGGACAATCGCGCAAGAAGCCGGCCAAAGCCTCTGGCTACAGTTGGAAATGTAGCACTAAATATGGCGATGGGCAAGCAAGGGCTTGCAATATGCGCAAACAAATGCACACAACTTGGTTCCATTTGTTAAGGCATGATGAATCGCACGCTCAGGCCCTGGGCGGGCTCCGATTTCGGCTTAGTAGCAAGATTTTGTTTCTAAGGATAGCAGCGACGATAAATATAGTATAATCAATATGATATATGATATTCTTAAACTTATTTATTGAGATGGGGGACGGGTTATTCCACTATCGGTGATGGGGCATACCACGCCTGTGCCAAAGAATAACATCTCTAAGCCATATAGCTTGATCACAAGAAAAGAGGCCCTATCTCAGTAGGGTTGATGCATCCTAGGAAGTTTTACCACTTGCACGCGCTTGCAAATGACGTTAGTTTCAGACAACTTAAGTAACTCTCCCCCCAGTTCTACTCGTTGTTTTCTCCCCCGACGATGTTGAAGAGATGCCCCATGTATTCCATGGCGGACCCAGTGCCATGGGACCCAGAGGGCGAAGCTATGAGCAGCTTAAATGTGAGCAGCGCCGAGCAGAGCAGTCTGAATCCGGGTTTCGAAGCGGACAGTGTGCCGAACCCATACGCAGCGCAGGAAGAGTTGCGCTGGTACGCGCTGCACACCCGCGCGCGCCACGAAAAGGCGGTCGAGCGGCGGTTGCGCGATCAAGGCATGGAAACGTTTGTGCCCACCACGATGGAAGTGCATCGGTGGAGCGATCGCAAGAAGAAAGTGGAAGTGCCGCTGTTCAATTGCTATGTGTTCCTCCGTTGCGCTATGAGCGCGGAAGACCGGACGCGCGTGTACCGGGTGGAGAGTGTGCATGGATTTGTGGGCAGCCGCGGGACGGCGCTGCCGATTCCCGATGAACAGATCGAAAACATCCAGAAGGTCCTGGCGCAGACGGCGCCCTGGCGTTCGCACCCCTTTCTGAAAGTGGGGCAGCGGGTGCGGGTGCGGGGTGGAGCGATGGACGGAGTGGAAGGCATGTTTTTGTCGGAGAACGGCGACCACAGCCTGATTATTTCCGTCGAGGCGATCCAGCGCTCGATGGCCGTGCGCATTGATGGGTACGAAGTGGAGCCAGTCTGAAGAGAAAACTAATCACACCCTTGAAGCTGCGAGCCTCGAGCTGCGAGCTACGGGCAACCCTAGACTTGGTTTACTCTGAGCTCGCAGCCCGAAGCTCGCAGCCACACCTTTAAGCGATCTGTCCTCTTACATTATGTATCAACCAGAAATCGAACGAATCGGCGAAGAGCTGTATTTCATTGCGGCCAGTCCGTCCACGCGGCGGCTGCGCACGCAAGCGGAATTGCTCTCGCAGACCGACGTGCCGGTGCTGATTCGAGGAGAAGAGGGGAGTGGAAAGACAACCGCTGCCCGGCTGATCCACTCGCTTTCGATCCGTTCCAGCTTCCCGTTCATGCAGGTCAAATGCGCGGTGCTGACCTCGGACCTGCTGGAAAACGAATTGTTCGGTTACGAGCACGCTTCCGCCAACGGACGTCCGGAATCGACGGCTGGGAAGTTCGAGCAATGCGCCAAGGGAACGATCCTGCTGGACGAATTCGATGTCATGCCGGACGCGGTGCAACGGCGGCTTCTGAAACTGCTGGAGACGGGAGAGTTTGTGCGGTGCGGCGGCCAGAACCCGATCCGGGCCGATGTGCGCATCATCGCGGCCACGAGCGGCGATCTGGAGCGGGCGGCGGCGGAGAAGAGAGTGCAGGAAGAGCTGTTCTACCGTTTGAGCGTTTTCGAGTTGCGCGTGCCACCCCTGCGCGAGCGGCGCGAGGAAATCCCGCTGCTGCTGGGGCACCTGATGAACCGGCTGACCCGGCGCTATGGCGTGCCGGCCCCGCGTTTTTCCAGCGGGTTGCTGGATGCGTGCCAGCACTATTCGTGGCCCGGGAACCTGCGTGAACTGGAGAACTTCGCCAAACGCTTCCTGGCCCTCGGCGATGAAGAGGCGGCGTTGCGCGAATTGCAGTCGCATCCGGATTACGGACCCGCAAGCAAGGGTGAAAATGGGAACGGAAACGGGTGCGTTTACCCGGCGAGCGTTTTCCGCTTCGAGCCCGCCCGCATCGGAAAAAAAGTCGTCGCTGAAGTTGCTGGTAAGAAACGCAAAAGGGGAAGCCGAGCGCGGCGCGATTGCCCACGCGCTCGAACAGACACACTGGAACCGGAAAGCGGCAGCCCGTTTACTGAATGTCAGCTATCGCGCGCTGCTTTACAAGATCCAGGAATACCGCCTGGCGCCGCCGCCGGAGCCTGCACGATTTTTTGCTATCGGCGATATGCGCCAAGCGAAATAGCATTGACACGGCGCGCTAAGATTGAACCGAACCGAGGCTTGAACGAAGCACGATTGAACCTGGAATGGCTGAGAGGCATTGCCGATGAAAAAACCCATGACCGCCCATCGAATCCTGCCGGTCCTCACGCTTTTGGCGACTGTTGTCCATCGGAGCGTTGGCGCAATCCAATTCCGCATCGCAAGCCACGGCGCCCGCTGCCGCCGGTCAGCAGTCCGCCGCCAAGCCAACGGCCGTGAAACCGGGCGAAGGCCCGCGGGCCGCGCATTCCGATAATTCCTACGTGATTGGCGCCAACGATGTGCTGGCCATCAATGTGTGGAAAGAGCCGGACATCTCGCGTTCCGTTCCCGTTCGTTCCGATGGAAAGATTTCTTTGCCGTTAGTCGGGGAGTTGCAGGCGAGCGGTCAGACGCCACGGCAACTGGAACAAGAGATCACCAAGCGCCTGCAGAGCTATATCTCCGAGCCTGAAGTCACGGTCATCGTTACCGAAAGCAAGAGTCAGAAAGTGAACATCATGGGTATGGTGGCCCGACCCGGCGCCTATTTGTTGACAAGCTCGACCACCGTGCTCGATGCGATTGCGATGGCCGGGGGATTCAAAGACTTCGCCAAGCAGAAGTCGATTTATGTTTTACGGCAGAATACCGACGGCACGCAGCAGCGGCTCTCGTTTAACTATAAAGAAGTGATCAAGGGCAAAAATCCGGAGCAAAACATCCGCCTGCAAGCTGGCGATACGGTGGTGGTCCCGTAGGTATGATTATGAGCATTCGACGCTGTTTGATTCTCGGGTGGATGGTGGCTGGGTTGCAGGTTCTCTCGGCGGGGCAGAACCCGCCTCCGCAGAACCCACCGGCGCAGAGTTCCGGCAGCGATGCTGCTGCGCCAGAACAGCTCCGGCTGCCGCACTCTCGGCCATAGCAGGATCGCAGCCGAAGGCGGCACCGAAGAGACACCAGCAGCGATTTGCCGCAGATACCGGCGCTGCTTGGGGGGAGGGAATTTCTTCGGCTTTCCTCTCCGAGTTGGAAAGATCGAATTACCTGCGGGGCGGCGTGAATGTGGGCGCCATCTACGATGACAACCCGCTGCTGGCTTCAACCGGGGAGCACAGCAATACGAGCGAAACGATCTTCCCCAACATCAAGATTGACGAATCGTCGTCGCGAATGCGCTGGACGCTGGGGTACGCTGGCGGCCTGACTGTAAATCAGAAGATCACGAGCCAAGACCAGGGATCGCATAATGTGCTTTTCGATTCGCAGTTCCGGCTGAGTCCGCATGTGAATCTGCGGGTCGCGGAAAACTTTTCCCTGACCACCGGATTCTTTGACGCGGGCAATGGCGCCAGAAGTCGTCCCCGGCCCGGGCGGACCGAACGCGAGTCTGATTACTCCTTTGGCCACGCAAAGATCGAGCGTAACGACGGTAGAGACGAACTATCACTTTGCCTTGAACGATCTGATGGGGGCCAGCGGATCCTACAATAATTTACATTTCACCAACCTTCCAGCGGGAACGCAAACTCAATTGACGGATTCGCAAACCGCGTCGGGCTCCGCCTTCTGGCTGCACCGGATTTATCGCAGGGACTGGGGCGGGATCAGCTACCGTTTCGACCGGATCACTTTCGGTCCCAGCGGCGAGACCCAGGTCCATAGCTTTCTCGCGGTGAACACACTGAACATATCGAAGCGATTTACGTTGACTGGTTTTGCCGGTCCGCAGTACTCGGAGAACCAGGGCGTGGCTCCTGGTGGCGCGCAGCCCATCTCGAATGTCTGGTCGGTTGCGGGCGGAGCCGAAGGCGGCTGGCAGGACCAGCGCACCGGCGTTTCCGTGGGATATTCCCGCAGTATCAGCGACGGCGGCGGCGTTTTGGGCGCGGTGCGTTTGCAGAATGCTTATGGCATTTTCCGCCGCGAACTGGTTTCAGGGTGGACGGCTGCTCTCAACGCCAGTCACGGCACGAACCAGTCGATTAGTCGTGGTTTCGACGAGCAGCGCGAGTTCCATCAATTTAACTTCGGCTGGCGTTTCGCTGGAGCGAAACGTGGGAAAGAGTTTTGGGTTCCGGCTGGGTTACTCGCACGATTTTCAAGAGCAGTTTTTTGCGCCGGCTGCCGCAACCCCGGCGTACGATGCGCAGCGCAATCGATATTTTGCGACCCTCTCTTATCAGTGGGCCAAACCCTTAGGAAAGTAGTCATGGAAGAAGAATTACAGGAACCAAGTGAGCTGCTCGATTTTACCCAGATCAAGGGAATAGTGCGCCGCCGGCGCTGGCAATTTCTGGTGCCGTTTTTTTGCGGCTGGGCGCTGGTGTGGGGAGCGAGCTGGCTGATCCCTTCGACCTACCGATCGGGCACGCTGATTTTGGTCGAACAGCCATCGGTGCCGGAGAAATACGTTGTCTCGAACATTGACAGCGACATTCAGCAACAGTTGGACAGCATTACCCAGCAGATCCTGAGCCGTACCCGCCTGGTCCGCATTATTGAGTCTCTCGGTCTCTACGCCCGAGGAACGGAAGCACAGGAGCCCGGACGATCTGGTGGAGAAGATGACGAAGGACATCGAAATCGAACTGTCGCACGGCGACGACAGGAAGCTCTCCGCCTTCAATATCTATTACGTGAACCGCGATCCGAAGATGGCGCAGGCGGCGACGGCCGAGCTTGCGAACCTGTTCATCACGGAAAATCTCGAGCAGCGGCAGAAACGCTCCGAGAACACGACCAACTTCCTCGAAGATCAACTGGAGCAGGCGCGCGCAAAACTGGCGGAACAAGAAGCGAAAATGCGCGTGTTCAAAGATCAGCACCTGGGCGAGTTGCCCAACCAGACGCAGAGCAATCTGCAGATCCTGGCCGGCCTGCAGAGCCAGGTGCAAGCGAACGAAGACTCGCTGAACCGGGCCAAGCAGCAAAACACCTATCTGGAATCGCTGATCAATCAATATCGCACCATGGACCGCGGTTCCAAGCCGGGCGAGAGCGGCGGATCGGCGGGGCTGGCCGCGATCGACAAAGAGCTGGATCAACTGAAGGCGCAACTGGCGGATTTGACTTCCCACTACACCGATAAACATCCCGACGTCCGCAAGACCAGGGAACAGATTGCGCGGGTGGAGAAGCATGCGCGAACGGATTGTCGCGGACATGAATAGCAGTGCGAATACGCCCAGTGCGGAGCCGCCGCCCGCCACTACGGCGCTCGATCCGAAAAACGCGCCGATGCTGGATCTGGAAAGTCAGCTCAAGGCCAATCGGCTGGAAATCGCGAACCGCGAAGCGGAAATCAAAGACGAGCAAAGCAAGATCAACCAATACCAGGCGCGGCTGAATATGGCCCCGGTGATGGAACAGCAGTTCGCCGATATCACGCGCGACTACGACCAGTCGAAGACCGATTACGAATCGCTGCTGGCCAAGAAGAACCAGTCGGAAATGTCGACCGATCTGGAGAAAACGCAACAGGGCGAGCATTTCCGCATGTTGGACCCGCCGAATCTTCCGGTAAAACCCTACAAGCCGAACCGCCTGCATGTTGTGCGGCGCGGGATTGGCGGTGGGCCTGGTTCTTGGCGGGGGCCTCGCTTTCGGCCAGGAAAAGCTGAGCGGCAAGGTCTACAGCGAGCGCGAGATCAAGAAGCTGGTCCCCTTCGAGGTGATCGCGGAAATTCCGCCGATCGAGAGCCCTGAAGAACAGTCGTCGCACCGGCGCGGCGCCTGGATTGCGGGCGCGGCAGCGGTCGTGATCGCAGGTGTTCATCCTGTTGGGATCCGCGGTAACCTATTTGTACGGCTAGAAATCATGTACAAGAGCTTCTACAAGCTGCAGCGAAACCCGTTCGAGATCACGCCGGACCCGTCGTTTTTATTTCCCACGACGCGGCACAATGAAGCGCTCGCCTCGTTGTACTACGGAGTGACGGCGCACCGCGGATTTGTGGTTTTGACGGGCGAGGTGGGCACGGGAAAGACGCTCATTCTGCGCTCGTTGCTGGGGTTGCTGCAGCGCCGCGATGTGGCTTTCGCTCTGATTTTCAATCCGGCGCTTTCGCCCCTGGAATTCATGCGCTATATCGCGCTGGATTTCGGATTGCCGGCCGCGGGCAAGGCCAAAGACGAGTTGATCCATGTGCTCAACGGCTTTCTGTTGCAGAGGCATCAGAGGGGATTGACGACGATCCTGGTGGTGGACGAGGCGCACCACCTCACGGCGGAAATACTCGAAGAGATACGGCTCTTGACCAATCTGGAAACGTCGCGGCAGAAGTTGCTGCAGATTGTGCTGGCGGGCCAGCCGGAACTCGACCGGAAACTCGACTCGCATGAACTCCGGCAACTCAAACAGCGGATCGCGTTGCGCTGCCATCTCGACCCGCTCACGCTGAACGAAACCAGGGAGTACGTGGACCGCCGTCTTCAGATTGCGGAAGCGCCCGCCAACGGCGCAATTTTTTCCGGGCCTGCGCTGGAGGCTGTGTTCCGCCACTCGCGGGGAATTCCGCGGCTGGTCAACACCATCTGCGAAAACGCGCTGCTTGCGGGTTACGCCCAGCAAGCGGCCACCATTGCGCCCAGAAATTATTGACGGTGTGGCGCGCGATTTGCGGCTCGGGGTGGTGACCGTGGAAGCGAAAAGCAATGGCGGACTCCGGCTGGCGCAGGGTCAGGAGCAGAGCGAACTCCTGCTGGCGGTCAAGACGCTGCTCGAAGTCCATGACCGAATGCAGGAAGTGAAAGAGGGATCGAAGGGCCGGCTGCAGTAGGGAGCAGGTTGCGTTGCTATGAGCTATATCTTTGAAGCGTTGCAACGAGCGGAGGCCGAGCGGGCAGGCGGAAGCTTGCCGAAAAACGCCGACTCGGTCGCGGAGCTGTTGCAAGGTGTCGAACAGGAGATCGAGAGAAAGCGAACGGTCCTCGAATTACCGCCGCCGGCGCAACCGGTAACTTTGGGGGCGGAAACCTTTGCCGCCGCGAAGCGGCTGGTGCCCGCGCTGCGGGCTGATTCCCGGCTGGTGTGTTTGACCGACCAGGGCAGCATGGCGGCGGAAAATTTTCGCGTGCTGGGATTGAAGCTGCGACACCTGCGGGAACGGCGCAAGCTCAAACGCATCGTGATTACCAGCGGCATACCAGAAGAAGGGAAGAGTCTGGTCGCAGCCAACCTGGCGCTCAATCAATCCCGCAGCAAAGTTTTGCACGCCGTGCTCATCGATGGTGACTTGAGGCGGCCCCAGATAGGAAGCCGTTTCGGCTTTCATCACAGCCTGCCCGGATTAAGCGAAGTCCTGCGAGGAGAGCGCCCGCTGGCGGATGTTGTGTACAAAATCGAAGGCTCCGGCCTTTGGTTGATTCCGGCAGGCGTGACTCCCGAAAATCCAATTGAACTCATGCAAGCGGGGCGGCTCCAACAGTTGCTCGAAGAACTCGAAACATTTTTTGACTGGATTATTATTGATACCCCTCCGCTCCGTCCCCTGGCGGACACGCCGCTGTGGATGAAACTGGCGGATGGAGTGCTGCTGGTGGTCCGCGAGGGTGTGTCTGAGAAGAAACAACTGGAGAGGGCGGTGGAAGTCATTGATCCTGCCACCATGCTCGGCGTGGTCATCAACGGTTGCAGCGGCAACGACCAGAAGTATTATTATGAAAGATACAGCGCAGCGGCGAACGGTGAGGCGCCTTCCTCATCCGCAGCCGAAAGCTGAAGTTTAGTTTTGTCCCGCTTTTAAGCTCGAACTCCCCCAACGAAAATCAATTCTGTCCGCGAAACTACGATGCGCAGTTTGCAAGCGTAGCGCGCAAGGAGATGTATCTGTGGCGTCACTATTGGCAAATCCGCAACCCATCAATCGCAAGTCTCAACCGAAGAACTTGCTCGACTCTAAAGATGTCCTTCCGGAGGATGCTTTTCGCCGTGTGATCTCGCGTGAGCGCAAGCGCAGCGAGCGTTCGCAGCGGCCGTTCGTGCTTTTACTCATTGATACCGGATGTAATCAGCCGGGTGACAGGCAAGGCCGCGTCTTGCTGGACATGCTTTCCGCGCTCCAGGGAGCGACCCGTGAAACCGATATTACCGGCTGGTACACGGAAAACTCCGTGGTGGGAGTTATGTTCACCGAGATCGTTCTGGACAACAATGCCGTCCTCAGCACCATCCTTGCCCGGATGGGCGAGGTGCTGCGCGACCGGCTCGACTCCGAGCAATTCAGCCGCATCAAGTTTTCCTTCCATGTGTTTCCCGACGACTGGAACTCCGAGGACCAGCCTATGGACCGTCCCAGCAATCCCACGCTGTACCCCGATCTGGAGAAGCGCCAGAAGTCGAAGCGCCTGGGCAGCGCCATGAAGCGGCTGATCGACGTGCTGGGTAGCCTGTCATTGCTGGCGATATTGTCGCCCGTGCTTTTGATGATCGCGGCCGCGATCAAGCTGACTTCCCGCGGGCCGGTTTTGTTCCACCAGAAACGCATCGGCGAACATGGGACCCCCTTCACCTTTCTGAAATTCCGCTCGATGTACATGAACAACGATGCCAGCGCGCACAAAGAATATGTTCTCCAGTTGATTGCCGGCCAGGCGGAAAAGAAGTCCGCCAACGGCAAGGGCGTTTTCAAGCTCACCAACGATCCGCGGATCACGCCGGTGGGCAGAATTCTGCGGCGCTCGAGCCTCGATGAATTGCCGCAACTGATCAACGTGCTGCGCGGCGAAATGTCGCTGGTCGGACCTCGTCCGCCGGTGCCGTATGAAGTGGAAGCCTACGCCGTCTGGCATCGCCGTCGTTTGCTGGAAGCCAAGCCGGGAATCACCGGGCTCTGGCAGGTCTATGGCCGCAGCCGCGTGGAATTTGACGACATGGTGCGGCTGGATTTGCGCTATGCCCGGGATTGCTCTCCCCTGCTCGACTTGAAAATTCTTTTGCAGACACCAAGAGCGGTGATGAGCGGAGACGGCGCCTGTTAGTAGCGTGACCGCGCGATCAGTAATGCGGTGGAGGGACGGGCACTGCGCGAGCTGGTCCTGAGCGAAGTCGAAGGACCCAGCCGGGCGGGGACGCCCGGCCCTCCACTCGTTGAATTTCTCCACGAATTTCCCCAAGAAAACTTCCCCCCAATTACAAGCAGTCTCATAACCGGCAATTTCAGAAGGTGAGTATCTATGCTTAGGTTTGGTGTGATCGGCTATGGGTATTGGGGGCCGAATATCGTGCGCAATCTCCGCGTCCTGGAAGACTGCCAGGTCGTCGGGATCTGCGATCAGACTCCCGCAGCCCGCAAGCGCATACAGATGGCGCATCCCGGAATTCCTATCCATAGCGATGCCAACGAACTGATCAAGTCGCCCGCTGTGGACGTCATCGCGGTGATCACACCGGTGTGGTCGCACTATGAGTTGGCCAAGGCGGCGCTCGGAAACGGCAAGCATGTGTTCGTGGAGAAGCCGTTCACCAGCAACGCAGCGCAAGCCGAAGAACTGATCAACCTCGCGGAGCGGAAAAACCTCCAGATCATGGTGGACCACACGTTCCTGTTCACCGGAGCGGTGCGCAAAATACAGAAGTTGCTGGCGGATGGGACACTCGGCAATCTCTACTACTACGATTCGACCCGGGTGAACCTGGGCCTATTTCAGCACGATTGCAACGTGATTTGGGACCTCGCGCCGCACGATCTCTCGATCATGAACCACCTGCTGCACAAAGACGCCGAGGCCATCTCGGCCACCGGACAAGCCCATCTCAACGGGCACGAGGACATTGCGTTCATCACCGCGTATTATCCCGACAAGCTGATTGCGCACGTCAACGTGAATTGGATTTCGCCGGTCAAAGTCCGGACCACGCTGATCGGCGGCGAAAAGAAAATGCTGGTCTGGAACGACCTTGAGGCCGACGAGAAGCTGAAGATTTACGACAAGGGTGTGGACGTGAAAAGTCAGGAAGGCGTGTACAACCTGCTGGTGAGTTACCGTTCCGGCGACATGTGGGCGCCGCAGGTCGAACAGGTGGAAGCGCTCAAGTTGGAGATGGGATATTTTGTGGAATGCATCAAGAAGAGCGAGGCTCCATTCAACGATGGCCGCGCCGGACTGAAAGTCGTCCGCATGCTGGAAGCCGCCAACCAATCGCTCGCCAAGCGCGGCGAGTTGGTTTACGTTTAGCAACCTGTGGCGAAAGTTGAGTCAGGAGCCTATGCACGAGCGGCACCTTTCATGAAGTGTCATCCTTTCAAAAATTGTCATTCCGAGCGAAGCGAAGGACCTGTAGTTCACGGCAAAATGCGGGTCCTTCGCTTCGCTCGGGATGACAAATTTTTTTGAATTGAGGGTTGAAGAGCGGTATCTCACTTTCACCAAGAGCTGCCCGCCGAAATCTTACCTGGCGTAAACCCGCAACTGCCGGAAGTATGAAGAGGAGTCTATTGCCCATGGATACATTTCTCAGTATCGCCCCGGACGTGAAGCTTGGGGAAAGAGTCAAGCTGTCGAAGTTCATCAATCTCTACGGATGCGAGATTGGCGACGAAACGAAGGTCGGGGCGTTTGTCGAGATTCAGAAAAATGCGACGGTAGGCAAGCGTTGCAAAATTTCCAGTCACACCTTCATTTGCGAAGGGGTGACGATCGAAGACAATGTTTTCATTGGGCACGGCGTGATGTTCATCAACGACTTGTACCCGCGGGCGACGACGGCGGCGGGAGGGTTGCAGACCGAAGCCGACTGGCGCGTGGAACGGACGGTGGTGCAAAAGGGGGCCTCGATCGGCTCGGGCGCGACCATCCTCGCCAATCTTTGCATTGGCGAGAATGCCATTGTGGGAGCGGGGGCGGTGGTCACCAAAGATGTACCGGCCAACACCATTGTGGCCGGCAATCCAGCCAGAATTTTGCGTCAAATTGAAAGGGAGGCAGCGCAGTGAATCATCCGCAAAATATTCCTTTTCTCGATCTGGTCACACCCCACGTCGAGTTAGAGCGGGAGCTGACAGCGGTTTTTCAGCAGGCCATCCGCACCGCGGGTTTCATTGGCGGGCCGATGGTGGAGAATTTTGAAAAAGAGTTTGCCGCGTTCTGCCATACCGAACGCGCGGCCGCCGTCAACAGCGGCACGGACGCGCTGCGTTTCGCGCTGCTGGCAGCGGGGGTAAAGGCGGGCGACGTGGCGATCACGGTCCCGAACACATTCATTGCTACGACCGAAGCCATCTCGCAGGTGGGAGCGCTGCCAGAGTTTGTTGACATAGACGAGCGCACTTATACCATGAATCCCGCCAAGCTGCACGAGTATCTCGAATCGCAATGCGCTGCGTCGGCGGACGGCAAGCTGGTTAGTAAGAGGAGTAAGAGGCCGGTCACGGCCATTGTCCCGGTCCATCTGTATGGGCAGATGGCGGACATGGACGCGATCCTGGAACTGGCGGAGCGGTATCGGCTGATCGTTGTGGAAGACGCATGCCAGGCGCACGGGGCCGAATATTTCTCGCGCCAACAGGACCGCTGGTTTCAGGCAGGTTCCATGGGGCGAGCGGGGGCCTTCAGCTTTTATCCTGGGAAAAATCTGGGGGCGTGCGGCGAAGGCGGCGCGATCACGACGAACGACGCGAAGCTGGCCGATATCTGCAAAATGATCCGCGATCACGGCCAAGCGAAGAAGTATTACCACGACATCGAGGGTTACAACGGCCGGCTCGATGCCATTCAGACCGGAATCCTGAGCGTGAAATTGAAACACCTGGCCGGTTGGAACGCAAAGCGTAGGGAAAAGGCAGCGGAGTACAACCGTCTGTTTGCCGGCTGCGAGGGCGTAATAGTAACTCCGTACGAACCATCGTGGTCGCGCGCCGTTTATCATTTATATGTTGTGCGGACCAAGAATCGCGAAGGCATGATGACGCATCTGGGGAAGGCCGGTATTGGCACGGGAATCCATTATCCGATTCCGCTGCACCTGCAGCGGGCTTATGAGTCTTTGGGATACAAAAAAGGAAGTTTCCCAGTCACGGAGAAAGTGGCGAGCGAGATTGTTTCGCTGCCCATGTTCCCACATCTCAAGGCCGAACAACAGGCAACGGTGGCCAGCGAAGCGTTGGGCTTTGCGCGGGGTCAATCGAACGCGCTCGGAGCGGGATCAAGAGCATAGATCGATGGCGGTAGCGCGCGAAGGGACGATTCATTTTGCCCAGCGATTTACCGAGAGATGGTTTCATAAATGCCTTTCCGCTCGGAAAGAGCGTCCCTCAGGGGCTAAAGCCCGCATCCTTACAGGCCTGAACGGCACGGCTGAAGCCGTGCCCTGCCCAAAACCGATTTATGAAACCAGCTCTAGACGATATGGACAAAGATATACAGGCAGTAACTCTGAAGTTATTGGATTATTGTAAGTCCAACGATTTTTCCGGTTATGAGCCTTATGACGTTCTCAACAGCAAGATCTTCACCAGCTTGCCGTTGCTGAACTCCAAGCTGCCACGGCTCGCGCTCACGCAGTTTCTGAAGCGGAGCCCGATCAACGTGCGGGGGCTGTTGATGGTCCCGCGGACCGAGAATCCGAAGGCCCTCGGACTTTTTCTTTCGGCGTTCGTGAATCTTTCGCGGGTGGGCGTGGCCACGGAAGAAGACTATGTGCGGCAGATGGTGGACCGGCTGGTTACGCTGCGCTCGAAAGACACCTCCTATTGGTGCTGGGGATATAACTTTCCCTGGCAGACGCGGACGGTGCTGGTGCCGAAATGGGCGCCCAACCTGGTGTGCACCATGTTCGCCGCCAGCGGACTGCTGGATGCCTTTGAACAGCGTCAGGACGAGCGCTACTTGACGATGGCGGTGAGCGCAGCGGAGTACATGCTGCGCGAACTCTACTGGACCGCGGGGGATTCGGTTTGCGGTTTTGGCTACCCGCTGCCCGAAGTCCATAGTCAGGTGCACAACGCGAACCTTCTGGCGTCGGCGCTGTTTTGCCGGGTTTATAAACACACCGGGCAGGAGAAATTTCTTGGTCCCGCGTTGGATGTGACGCGCTATAGCGTCGCGCAGCAGCGTGCGGACGGCGGATGGGACTATGGAGAAGGCGCAAAGCAGAAGTGGATCGACAATTTCCATACCGGATTCAATTTGGGTGCGTTGCGTTCGATTGGGCGGACGCTCGAGACGGCGGAATTCGAAGCGAGCGTGCGGCGCGGATTCGATTTTTACCGCTCCCACTTTTTCCGCGAGGATGGAGCGGTGCGCTATTTCCACGACCGCACGTATCCGATAGATACCCACTGCGTGGCGCAGAGCATAATCACGCTGCTCGATCTGAAGGACCTGGATGCGAAGAACGTCGAATTGGCGCGAACGGTTTTTGAGTGGGCGCGGATGCGGATGTGGGACGAGAAGAAAGGCTACTTCTATTACCGAATCCTGCGAGTTTGCACGGTGCGGACTTCGTATATGAGATGGACGCAGGCGTGGATGTTGCTGGCGCTCTCGGTGCTGCTGGCAGAATCGGCATCCGCGTCATCGAAGCCGCAGCGCACGGTTGCGTTGAGCGAGGTGGCGTCGTGATGAAACTCCCGTCCTATGTGGTGGTGACCCCGGCGCGCAACGAGGCGCGGTCCATCGAGATGACGATCCAGTCGGTAGTGGCGCAGACGGCGCGGCCGCTCCGATGGGTCATCGTCAGCGATGGTTCGACCGATGCCACGGACGATATCGTCAAAAAATATGCGGCGGTGCACGACTGGATTGAACTGGTGCGCATGCCGGAACGCGAGGAGCGGCATTTTGCCGGAAAAGTTTATGCGTTCAATGCCGGACAGGCTCGGGTCAAAGAGTTGCCATACGAAGTCATCGTCAGCCTGGACGCGGACATAACTTTTGACGAAAACTACTTTTCTTTTCTGCTGGAAAAGCTGGTTGCGGACCCGGCGCTGGGCTTGGTGGGAACGCCGTTCCGAGAGACCTCGAACGAAGTCTACGACTATCGCTTCGTCAGCATCGAACATGTATCGGGGGCCTGTCAGGTATTCCGGCGGGAATGTTTCGAGGGCATCGGTGGATATGTTCCGGTGAAAGGCGGCGCGATCGACAATATCGCCGTGATCGCGGCGCGCATGAAAGGGTGGAAAACGCGCACCTTCACGGAAAAAGTGTGCATACACCATCGCGAAATGGGGACGGCGCAGCGCGGCGTTCTCCATGCTCGATTCAAATTCGGTGCTAAGGACTACGCCATCGGGAACCATCCCGCGTGGGAGTTGTTCCGGACCTTGTATCAGACGACCAAGAAACCGTTTCTGGTGGGAGGATTGGCGTTAGGGGCGGGGTATCTGTGGGCGACGGTGCGGCGCGCGGAGCGGCCAGTTTCGCGCGAGCTGATGGCGTTTCACCGGCGAGAGCAGATGGAGCGGCTGAAGCGATTCTTTACGCGTAGGGCTGCTCCGAACGTGAGCGGCCCAGTTCGCGGACTCCCCAAGGTCTCCGACCAGTCCTGAGGTCATGCACCACCTTTCACAGCACATGCTGAAAACACCCGATCATCCACTGGAGACGCAGTCCGCAGGGAGCACGCGAGTTGGCAACTCCATCATGCCACCGACGGGCGCGACGATCATTGTGAACGCGGATGACTGGGGGCGGGATGGGAATACCACCGACAGATGCCTGGAATGCGTGCTGGGCGGGGCGGTGTCGTCGGTCAGCGCCATGGTGTTCATGGAGGATTCGGAACGAGGCGCGGAGCTGGCGCGCGAGCATGGTGTAGATGCGGGTCTCCATTTGAACTTGACCACGACTTTTACCGCGCCGCAATGTTCTTCGCGGTTGGCGCGGGAGCAGGAGAAGCTGGCCCGTTTTTTGCAATCGAATCGCCTGGCTCCAGTGGTGTACCATCCCGGACTGGCCGCTTCGTTTGAATATGTGGTGAAGTCGCAGTTGGAGGAATACGAACGTCTGCATGGCGTCCCGGCTGGGCGCGTGGATGGTCATCACCACATGCATCTTTGCGCCAATGTATTTTTTCAGAAACTGCTGCCGGCGGGCACGATCACGCGCCGGAATTTTTCGTTCGCAGCGGGGGAGAAAGATTTCATGAATCGTCTCTATCGCCGCTGGCAAGATCGCGGCTTGGCCCGGCGGCATCGTATGACGGACTTCTTTTTTGCCTTGCCACCGCTCGAACCACGCAGCCGACTGGAAAAGATCTTCGACCTAGCGACGCGCTGCAACGTCGAAGTCGAGTGCCATCCCGCGACCCCGGAAGAATACAGGTTCCTGCTGGACGGAGAGTTTCGTCGCTGCGCGAGTAACGTCGGAGTTGCGCGCGGGTATGTTCTTCGTTCTGGCTTGGACCTGGGCGTGGGCGTTGCGGAAGAGGGCGTGAAGCGATGAACGCAGCGAACATGGTTGCGCATGTCGTCGCCGATCCCATCGTTTCCGAGCACATTAGTGTGTGCGTTTGCACCTACAAACGGCCGGCGATGCTAAAGCGGTTGCTGGACGAATTGGGCAGGCAGGAGAGCGGCGGATTGTTCACCTATTCGATTGTGGTCGCCGATAACGATGGGGAGAAATCTGCCGAGGCCGTGGTGGAGGAATTTCGTTCGACCTCCGCAGTCGCGGTAAAGTACTGCGTGGAGCCGAGACAGAACATCGCGCTGGCGCGCAACAAAGTTGTCGAAAACGCGGAAGGGACGTTCGTCGCTTTTATTGATGACGACGAGTTTCCGGGCCAAGATTGGCTGCTGACCTTGTTCAAGACGTGCCACGAGTACAACGTGGATGGCGTGCTGGGGCCGGTGAAACGGCACTTCGATGAAGTTCCGCCCGCGTGGCTGCAAAAGAGCCGGTTTTACGAGCGCAGAGTCAATCCGACGGGGATGCAGGTGGATTGGCACGAAGCGCGGACGGGGAATGTCTTACTAAGAAGACAGATTCTGATGGGCGATGGCGCTCCGTTCCGGCCCGAATTCCGCGCTGGAGAAGACCAGGATTTCTTTCGAAGAAAAATCGGAGAGGGACGCGTGTTCATCTGGTCGGCGGAAGCGGAGGCGTTCGAGGTTGTGCCACCGGCGCGTTGGAAGCGAATGTACATGGTGAGAAAAGCGCTGCTGCGAGGCGCGACCGCAGGCATACAACCGGGTTGCGGAGCGGCCTGCGTTGCAAAATCGGCGGCCGCCGTTGTTCTCTATGCCATCGTTTTGCCATTCTCGCTGTTGTTGGGGCAGCATCGCTTTATGACGCTTCTGGTGAAGCTGTGCGACCATCTGGGCAAAGTGCTCATAGCGATGGGCGTCAATCCGATTCGCGAGGAATATGTAACCGACTGAATACCGACGACGAAAATAGTACGCAACGGATAATTGGGGGAGGCACGATGAAGTGTTGTGGCAACGACATCATGGTCCAAGGACGGCTCGTAAAGATCGCTCGCCTAGACATCGATAAATACGAATCCGTCCGATCACCGGAAGCATTGCTGGCAGACCTGCGAAACGCCAAAGGCCGAATCGACCTATTCACGTTCATGCAGATCATGCCCGACACGGCGCGGAAATACGACTATCACATGGAAATGGACAACCTAGCGATCCTGCCGGTTTCAACATTCGACAACTGGTGGAACAAGCAGATCCGTTCCTTCCCCCGTAACCGAGCCCGACAAGCCGAGAAGAGGGGCGTAACGCTGCGGGAAGTGCCGTTCGATGACGCGCTGGTGGAAGGTATCTGGGAAGTTTACAACGAGACGAAAGTGCGGCAGGGGAGGCCAAACACTCACTACGGCAAGGATGTCGCAACCGTACGCAAGGAGGAGGCAACATTTCTGGATCGCAGCGTTTTTATCGGTGCATTCTTCGAGGGGAAACTGATTGGTTTTGTGAAGATAGTGATCGACGAAACCCGCACCCAGGCGGGCTTAATGAACATCGTGGCGATGATTCGCCATCGCGATAAAGCGCCGACCAACGCGCTGATTGCCCACTCGGTTCGTGCGTGCGCCGATCGCAGCATTCCTTATTTGATGTATCAAAGTTTTGTGTATGGAAACAAAGAAGCCGACAGTGTCACGAACTTTAAGGAAATTAATGGTTTCCAACGCGTCGACCTTCCTCGATATTACGTTCCGTTAACTCCGCTTGGGCGGATTGCCTTGAGGTTTAGCCTGCATCACAGGCTCATGGATCAATTGCCAAAGCCTGTGGCTGCAAAACTGAGACAGTTCCGCAATGCCTGGTACAACCGCAAATTCCAATCCACTTTGGAATCATCCTAGAACAAGACAAAAAACGATGCCAGGGATTGTCGGTCTCATTTCCAAGTTACCGCGCGAACACGCCGAAGCCGAGCTGCGCCGCATGGTCGAGGCTCTTCGCCATGAAACTTTCTACGTCACAGGAACCTGGATTGACGAGGGTCTGGGACTGTATGTGGGGTGGGTGGAGCGCAAGGGATCGTTCGCCGACGGAATGCCGCTGCGCAACGAGAAGGGCGACGTGGTTCTGATTTTTTCCGGAGAGGAGTTCCCCGAGCCTGGGACGGCGCGGCGTCTGAAAGAGCAAGGCCACACGTTTGACGCGGACGGCTGCTCGTATCTGGTTCACCTTTATGAGGAAGTGGCCGAAGAGGATTCCACCTTCCCGGCAGGCTTGAACGGGCAATTTCATGGCATCCTGGCGGACCGGACGCGCGGAACGGTCACGCTCTTTAACGACCGCTACGGGTTGCACCGGGTTTACTACCACGAGGCGAAGGACGCTTTTTATTTTGCGGCAGAGGCGAAGGCGATCCTTGCGGTCCGTCCGGAACTGCGCTCGGCGGATGCGCGAGGGCTGGGAGAGTTGGTCGCCTGCGGCTGCGTCTTGGAAGACCGGACGATCTTTGCCGACGTTCATGTGTTGTCCATCGCGTCGGCCTGGGTTTTTCGTGGGGGCTTGATCGAGCGGAAACAGAGTTATTTTTCGCCGCGGGAGTGGGAGAAGCAATCTCCCATGGAACCGGAGCCCTACTACCAGGAGGTCCGGCGGATTTTCGAACGAAACTTGCCGCGATATTTCAATGGATCGGGGCGAATCGGATTGTCCTTGACGGGAGGGCTGGACACGCGGATGATCCTGGCGTGGCGGAAGCCGGAGCCGGGGTCGCTCCCGTGTTATACCTTTGCCGGCAGTTATCGCGATTGCCGCGACGTGCGCATCGCTCGCCAAGTGGCCGAGGTGTGCGGACAGCATTTTGAAACGATCCCGGTTGGAGCGGTGTTCCTCTCGCGCTTTCCCCGTTATGCGGAGCGCACGGTGTATCTCACCGACGGATGCACGGGAGTGAACCATTCCCCGGACCTCTATGTGAATGAGCTTGCCCGCCAGATTGCCCCCATCCGCATGACGGGCAATTATGGAGACCAGGTACTGCGTCACATGTGTGTGTTTCGGCCCGGCGCGCCGACGCCGGGGTTGTTCCGCCCGGAGTTTCTCGCGCAAGTTGTCGCAGCGGGCGAAACCTATGCTCGGATCGCGCAGGGTCATGCTCTTACTTTTGCCGCGTTCCGGCAAGCGCCTTGGCATTACCACGGCCTGCTTGCGCTGGAGTCATCGCAACTCTCCATGCGCACGCCGTATGTTGACAACGAACTTGTCTGGGCCCTGTTTCGCGCACCCGCGTCCACACTCACGAATAACGATATGCGGGTGCGTCTTATCGGGGATGGCAGCCCCGAGCTGCGGAAGATCCGCACGGACCTGGGATTTGCCGGGCGCGGTGGCAGGCTGGAGAAGGAAGTGAGCCGGCGTTTCCATCGCTTCACGATGAGCACGGAGTATGCCTATGACTATGGCATGCCGCAGTGGGTGGCGCGGATCGATCATCGGTTTTCATCCCTCCACCTGGAGCGGATTTTTCTGGGCAGGCATAAATTCACCCACTTCCGGGTGTGGTACCGGGATGCTCTCGCCAATTATGTGCGCGAAATGCTGCTCGATTCGCGAACGCTTTCCCGGCCCTATCTGCAACGGAATACGGTGGAGAAGCTGGTGGCGGGACACGTTAAGGGAGACCGCAACTACACCACGGCAATCCACCAGCTTCTGACCCTCGAGCATTTGCACCGTCTCTTCATCGACCCCCAATGAATCCGCGACTGGCCACCATCGTTTATGTCGCAGGCATCTGCGGACTTTTTTACCTGGATCGAGATGCGAAGGCGAGGACTTCGAAAGCGCTATGGATACCGGTGTTGTGGATGCTCATCAACGGGTCGCGGCCGGTGTCCACGTGGTTTGAGACGAGTCCGACGATGGATACACCCGACAAGTACCTCGATGGAAGCCCGTTCGATGCCTGCGTGTTTGGGGCGCTGTTGTTGGTCGGGTTCATTGTGCTGGCGGGGAGAAGGCGGCAGGTGCTGGCGGTGCTGCGGGCCAATGCGCCGATCGTTATGTTTTTCTTCTACTGCGCACTGAGCATTCTCTGGTCCGACTATCCCTTTGTGGCCTTCAAGCGATGGACCAAAGCGTTGGGCGATGTCGCGATGGTCCTGATCGTACTGACGGATGCAGACCCGGAACCCGCGGTTCGGCGATTCCTGTCGCGGTTCAGTTTTTTGGTGGTGCCCATCTCAATTCTGTTCATCAAGTATTACCCCGATCTGGGGCGCAGCTACAACCCCTGGACCTGGATCCCGATGTACTGCGGCGTAACCCTCGGTAAGAACTTGCTGGGGATGACCTGCTTGATCGCGGGGCTCAGTTCCGTTTGGCGTTTTGTTACCGCGTACCGGAGCCGAAAGAGCAAAGCTCGGATCCGGCAGATGATTGCGCACGGGGCGATCCTCGCCATGGTGATTTGGATCCTAGCGATGGCGAATTCGATGACCTCCATATCCTGCCTTAGCATAGCAGGCAGCTTGATTGTGTTGACCGGCATATTCCGGCTGGCCCGGAAACCCGTGGTCGTCCACTTTCTTGTCGCCGCAGTCGTGGGAGTTTCCCTGTGTGCTCTGTTTCTTCCCGGCGCGGGCCTCGTCGAGTCGTTGGGAAGGGACCCGACGCTTACCGGCCGGACTGCAATCTGGAACGTGGTCATCTCATTGACCGGAAATCCGCTGATCGGAACAGGCTTCGAGAGTTTCTGGTTGGGAAAACGATTACAGACGGTATGGGACCTGACGGAGAAAGGCATCCAAGAGGCTCACAACGGTTACCTCGAACTTTTCTTGAACTTAGGGTGGATTGGGGTGACTTTGATGGCCGTCATTATCGTGACGGGCTATCGAAACGTGATTGCGTCGCTGCGGCGGGGACGGGACGAATCGGGCGGGCTGTGGCTGGCGTTTTTGGTGGTGGGAGTGGTGTACAACTTCACGGAAGCTGGGTTTAGGATGATGTGCGTTGTATGGATCGCCTTTCTCTTTGCAATCATGGCGGTCGCGAAAAACACAAGCCGGGCAGGGATCGACGACAGCAGGCGCTCCAAGCCAGCGCGAGTCGGGGACGCCACCGCAGGGCTCGAATCCGACGTGCCAGAGGTCGAAATACAGTGTGGACGGAAGGAACTGCCGGCGAATGGATAAACGCCAAAGCAAATTTGGAATCGGACGTCCAATGCAGGCGGGGAATCTTCGAAGCACTCTGCGGAATCTGACACCCGGTTTCCTTGACGGATTATGGACACGATTGGAAGCTTCACCCTTAGGAGAGCGCTTGCTGCGGGGGACGTTCTGGTCGATGGCGGGAACGCTGATTTCGCGCGCCTTGGCGTTGGCGGCGGCCATTCTGGCAGCGCGCATTATCGGCAAGATCGTTTACGGTGAACTGGGCATTATTCAAAGCACGGTCGGGATGCTGGGAACCCTCGCCGGGTTCGGCATGGGGACAACCACCTCGAAATACGTCGCTGAACTGCGCGGAAAAGAGCCGGAGAGGGCGGGAAGAATCATCGCGCTGTCGAGTCTTGCGTCATGGGGCATCAGCTTCGCCTTGGCGGCAGGGTTGTACTTCCTGGCCCCGTGGCTGTGTCGGAATACTTTGGCAGCCCCCGGGTTAACGGGATATCTTCGGATCAGCATCCCGCTGCTGATTTTGAGCGGAATCAACGGGGCTCAGTTGGGTGTGCTTTCGGGGTTTGAGGCCTTCAAGCGCATTGCGCGCGTTAGCTTTTTTGCGGGACTGCTGAACTTTCCATTGATTGTGGGCGGAGCGCTGGCGTTCGGTCTGTCCGGGATTATTTGGGGAATGGTTCTGGCACAAGCGGGTGGTTGTCTGTTCAACCTATTTGCGTTGCGCCACGAGGCGAAGCGTTACGGAATTCCAATTTCATACTCGTCGTGCATGAGCGAACTCCCTATAGTTTGGCGGTTCTCCATCCCCGCCGTGCTCGGCGACATCCTGATCAGCGCCATCAACTGGTTTGCGGTGACCATGCTCGTGCGCCAGCTCAGCGGATACGGCGAGATGGGAGCCTACAGCGCCGCCAACCAGTGGTTCAATGCGATCATGTGGCTGCCGTTTATGTTCAACGGCGTGGTTCTGCCCGTCCTTGCCGAGCGTATCGGCGCCGACGACCACAGGAACGCGGTCAAACTTCTCATGATGACCGTCAAAATGAACGCGGCAGTCGTGGTTCCGCTCACCGCCATTGCCTGTCTCCTCAGCCCCTTCATTATGATGAGCTATGGCCCAGGCTTCCGAAGCGCGTGGCCCACGCTGATCGCCGTATTGATTACCGCCGCCTTTCTCGCCTTTGAACTGCCAGTGGGACAACTTATTACGGCGTCAGGCCATATGTGGTTGGGCTTCGTTTCCAACCTTGGATGGGGAGCGGTGTTCTTAGGCACAAACGCGCTACTCCTGCAATGGGGCTGGGGTGCCTTTGGCTTGGCGTCGGCTCGTCTGGTGGCCTACGCCGCGCACACAATTTTCTCGATTGTCTACACGATCGTCTTTATGCTCGCAGCCAGGAAGAGAAATGCCAATGTCGTCGAGGTCCACGATGTCCATTCACTCAACGTGCGGATTTCGGACACCGATTACATTGTTTAGTTGTTGGCATGGAAGCCGCAGTCCGCGGAGTGCCGTCGCCATCCGAGCCGCTTAAGATGCAGCAACCCAACCCTACGATAGAACGGAAGATGTCCGTGGCCGATGGTCCTCCGGTCGAGCCCGGTGCGCTGGACGGCGTCACCATTCTGCGTTACGCGCAAATCTATCGGGAGCGTTCGTCCGGCGGACTCGAACAGTACCTGCGACGTTTGGACCGGGAGTTGCTTAAAAGGCACCGACTGACCGTGTTGCAGACGCACTGGTCGAGAGAGGACACGAACGGCGCGATCGAAGTTGAGAATGTCGGGTTAGGGCGAATTCTGTGGGTGCCGCTGGTCGCTCGGCAAGCGAACTCGGGGCTCGCCGATCTGCCGGGACGGGTGGGCTACGTCTATCGGCAAATGCTCCAACTCTGCCGGCAAGAGGGGAAAGGACACTTCCAGGCCATGCTACGTTCGGCGCAGAACTTGGCGCGCAGTCGTGGCGGGCATCTGCGGTATGGGGCCGCCATATTGAGCGATCATCTACCCCGCCTGCTGGCCACACACCATGTCGACCTGCTGGCGCTGCACTGGCTGAACTACGACAGTGGCGTCTTGATCTCAGGGGCACTGCGCTCCAGAGTCCCCTTCGTCTTTATCAACCACTTCGACAACGCGCGGTTCGCGCTGCCACTGACTCGGAAGTGGATGGCTCAAGCTGCGGCAATCGGTGTGGTCTCGGACCAGGATATTCCCGACGACCTGCGCAGCCGATGCGTCAACTTGTCGGACTCCGTCGATACGGAGTTCTTCGCTCCTGCGCAGGCGCGCCCTCTGCCGCCTCAGGCGCATCCTATTGTGCTGCTGGCAGCGCGAATTCAACACGGCAAAGGCCACCACGACTTGATCGAGGCGGCGCGCATCTTGAAAGCCAGAAATATCGACCTCGTCGTCTGTTTTGCGGGCGCTGTCGATTCAGAGTCTTTACATCGGGAACTGCGACGATCCGTTGTTGCCATGGGCCTGGAGGGTCGAGTTCTTTTTCCAGGCGAGATGAAGGCGGAAGAGATCAGGGATTGGTATGCGCTCAGCAGCATGGTTGTGCTGCCCAGCAATTCGGAGGGCTTGGGCCGGGTTCTTCTGGAGGCACAGGCGATGGAAAAACCCGTTGTGGCCTATGATTGCGGGGGAATAGGCGAAGCGATCTTACCGAACGAGACTGGATTCTTGGTGAAGGAGGGCGACGTAAACGCTTTGGCGGACAAGATCGGTTTTCTTCTTCAGGATGAAACGGAACGGCTGCGCATGGGCGAACGTGGAAGAGAGTTCGTGTCCCGGAAATTCGGTCTTCCCGCTCTGGTGCAGCGGCATGAGGCCTTCTACCTGAATGCGCTTTCCGGCGCTTTCGCGAAACGCGATGGCGCGTTCTCCGGATCGCGGCTGAACCCCAGCATGCCGAGAGACGCTAAGATCGGCCTTTGAACTTTCGGAGCTGGCACAGGCGCGGCGCTTGTCATGGCCAGAGCATGACCATTGCAAAGAGAGACAAATTGGCGTCGTAACGAGCAGTCGCGAGGAGATTGAACTGAGAGGAAACTTCCAAGGGAGGGGGCTGGGAATTCATGTACTTAACCGAAAAAGTACGAAATATCTCTCGCCGGCTGCTACAGGCCTACGGGCCCAGGAAAATCAAGCGCTACCTGTGGAACATTGAATTCTCGCGAGGCCGTTGGGATTGCCTCGACCAGACGCCCGGCGATTGCTTGTACCCGTATATCGAGAAGTACGCTAACCACGGTAGCATCCTGGATTTGGGATGCGGTTCTGGGAGCACGGCGAGCGACTTGGCCACAGACACCTACCGGGATTACACCGGGATTGACATTTCGGACGTGGCCCTCGATAAAGCGAGAAAGAGTGCCGAGAAGAATGGTCGAAAGGGCAAGACCCTGTTTTTCCAGTCGGACATTTTCAGCTACGAGCCGGCGCAACAATTCGACGTGATCCTGTTTCGGGATTCCCTCTATTACATTCCTCGGGCAAAGATCAAGCCGATGCTGGAGCGATACTCGAGATACCTGAAGCCAAGCGGCGTTTTCATCGTGAGGATGTGGGACGCGGGCGAGAAATACAAGGCCATTCTGGATCCTATCGAAAGCGAGTTCGACGTCATTGAAAAATGTTTGCCGGAACGGCCGAAAAGCGCGGTCATGGTGTTTCGGCAGAAAACTTAACGCAGCGCGCAGATCGATTTCGAATCGCGGCCAACAATTCCGCATCTTGGATCAATCGACCAATGGGCATGGCCAAGGGGCCAGCAACGGTTCGTCCGGTTGAGGCTCCAAAACATGCTTGCTCTCGCAAGTCGCAATGCACTTCCGTGTCTTGATTGCAATGCCGCGACTCTCTACAGTATCAGGTACGACGCCAGAGATTTGGCATTCGAGCGACGGGACGGAAGGAGGCTTAACGCATCTGGCCTGATTTCCTTCCGAATTCCGAAGCAGTCGGCGGCGAGGTAAAATGAGACGCAAATCGTTGTTTCTACTTCCCCTTATCGTGTTTTATCTCGTGGCGTATTCCTCCGGCCAGAACTGGACTGGTGTCATTGATTCTTCGCGGGCAATCGACTGGACCCAAGCCGGAGTACAGGGTGGCATCCCGACAAACATCACCACGCAATGCGGCTCGACCATCGCAGCCTACGGGTCGAGTGGGTCTTACGCCTCGCCAGCCACGATCAACACAGCCATTCAGGGTTGCACAGCGGGGCAGTATGTCTCCCTGGGGTCAGGCGACTTCTATCTGAACGCGGGGATTACTTGGAGCGGGAAAAGTGGCGTAGTGGTTCGCGGACAGGGTGCGAACCTGACAAAGCTTCATTTCAGCAATATCAATAGCTGCGGCGGATTGGGGGCCGTGGCCTGTCTCATTGATAGCAGCCCTATCTACCAGGATTCGTCCCAAGCACAGCCCGGTGGCACACAAGCCGCAAGCTGGACTGGTGGATATTCGTTCGGTGCGACAAGCCTGACCATCGCTAGCGTGGGCAGCGCGGGAATCGTGAACGGCCAGTGGATATTTCTCGACCAGAACATGCAGGAAGTATTTGTGACGCTCACTGAAAGCGGAACGACGGCCACGGCAACAGCGGCGGGGAAACTCCCCGCGACCTTCCAGAACGGAGCCACCCTTCGCCTGTTCAACGCTAGTGTGGCGGGGTACGACACCACGACTGCGACCCTGTCCAACGTCAACCAGTCGGCAGGGACATTTCAGTACACGGCAGGAAGTTCCGGTCTTGGAAATGCGACCGGGGGTGTGGCAGTGGTGGACAATGGCGGCCCCGTCGTCTGCGAACTCTACCAGCTTTGCGGATATGCTGGTGGCACGACCGCAAGCAGCGGGGTAGGTCGCGATGTCAACGGCGGACGCAGGATGATCTTCCAGGCCGTCAAGGTCGTCTCGGGTTGTGCCTCGCGATGCTCCGGCGCAGGTCCATTCACAATCACGATCTCGCCGGGAGTCTACCTTCCCGTGGATTCCGGGATGAAACCGGGCATTTGGTGGCCTACGCAAGTTACGGGCGACGGGATTGAGAACCTGCTGCTCGACCAGTCGAACAACTCCGGCGGGAATACCGGCACCGGCGGCATCGTGTTCTACGACTGCTTTGGGTGCTGGGCGAAAGGTGTAGCGGAGACGGATGCGTGGCTGAATCATGTGTGGCTCTTTCAATCGGCACAAGACACTATTGAGAGCTGTTACTTCTACGGAGTGAAGAGTGGCGGTGGGATTGAGAGCTACGGGGTGGAAAGCTACCTGGCGTCGAACAATTTGATCCACAATAATATCTTCCAGCAGATCAGTGGGCCATTCATGGCGGGGCCGACGGAAGGAACGGTTTTTGCGTACAACTACGCGCTGAACGATCCGAGTGGGGCGGCTTCCATCATGTCTGCGATGATATGGTCGACCCACGATGTGGACCACTATTCACTCTTTGAGGGCAACATAGGACCGCAGGGGCGGTCGGACTCGACGTTCGCCAACGGAGACTTCAACACCTACTTTCGTAATCGGTTTCTCGGCGCCGACTATGCGGATGGACAACAAAAAACCGGGTACACCTATCCGATTGGGCTGGAATTCTGGAACCGGTTTTACAATCTAATCGGGAATGTTCTAGGGACGAGCGGTTACCACAATGAGTATGAATGCTCCCCGAGCGTCGGCTGTGCAGACTCGGACAAAAGCATTTACGTCTTTGGCTATCCCGGCGCAGGCAAGCAGATGTGTGCGAACCCAACCTATTGTCCTCCCGACGGAAACGTGGCAGCGACGGTGATGCGCTGGGGCAATTACGACACGGTGAATGCGGCGGTACGGTTTGTAAGCTCAGAGGTTCCTAGCGGACTGTCCCAATATGCCAATCCGGTTCCCGGGAACCAAACACTACCCGCATCGTTTTATTTGAGTTCGCAGCCCGGTTTCTTCAACACACCTCAAGGCACTCTGTCGTGGCCGCCCATCGGCCCGGATGTCACCGGCGGCAACATGTCCGGCGTCAACGGCCATGCCAATCTCAACCCCGCCGCCAATTGCTATCTCAATGTCATGGGAGGAGCGGCGAACGGAACTGGCAGCGCTCTAAGTTTCAACGCAGCCAATTGCTACGGCTCCGGAGGACAGGGTCCGCCGGCTCCGCTTGGGCTTACCGCCACGGTGCACTGATCCAGATTAGCGGACCACAACAAACTTCGGAACAAACGTAAGGGACCGTTGCGGGCAAGTCGGAGCAACAGCGGGTCGGATTTTCCCGCGAAAGCGTTGACCGGCGGACTGCGCGCTTGAGTGTGCAAAGTCCAGTGGGATCCCCATGGGCGATGATCGGCGCGAACAGGATTTGCGCAAAGACGACCGGCGCGAAAAGTTGTACGCACGGATTCTGGGGCCGCTTTGCTTCTGTATTCTGTGCGTTCTCCTGAGCGTCGGGCTGTGGCCGTTTCGCGCGCCCAAGAACAATGCCGGGTGGCTCAAGGAAGAGAACGGGCTTCGCTTTGGGCGCTATGGCATCGTGACGAGCGCAACCCCCTTCCGCTCGGCTTCCAAGGACGGCGCGTGCAGTTTGGAGATTTGGCTGAAGCCGGGATCGATGACCGGCTCGGGTTCGGGCACCATTCTTGCCTTTGACAGTTATTCAGACCCGAAGTTCGCATTCGCATTGCGGCAGTTTGACGATGGCTTGGCCATCCAACGCGGCACGCTGGACGCGCAGGGAACCATGGTCCGGCCCTGGCTCAAGATGGACCATGTGTTTGAGGAAGGGAAGCGCGTAGTCCTGACGGTTACGGGCAGCCAGGATGAAACGACAGGCAATGTCACGACAGTCTATGTCAACGGCGCGCGGGTGAAGGTCTCGCCGGAATTTGGGCTGGTGAGCGGCGACTTGACCGGCCGGCTGGTACTGGGAAATTCACCGATCAAAGATAGCTGGACGGGGCAGATTGCGGGGCTGGCAGTTTACGATTTTGAACTGACGCCGGCACAGGTCGCGGCGCATTTTGAGCGCTGGACGCACCAACAGTCGCCTGCGGCGAATGGAGAGAAATCGCCGTTGGCGTTGTATCTATTTGATGAAGGCAAGGGCAACGTGGTGCATGACCGGATGGGGTCTGGCCACGATTTGACGATCGCGGACCGGTACTTTGCATTGCATCCGGTATTCCTGCATCCGGTGTTGGACCAATTTCGCAGCCGGTGGGACGGCGGGCGGAGTTGGAGTTATTGGTCCGACGTTTTGCTGAATGTCGCCGGGTTTGTCCCTCTGGGTTTTGTTTTCATGGCGTACTTTTCGTGGGTGCATCCCGTTTCCCGGCCTTGGGTTTTGGTGGTCATTCTGGGGCTGACCACAAGTCTTGCGAGCGAGATATGGCAACATTTTCTCCCGACACGGGATTCGAGCATGGCCGATGTGATCACCAACACGATTGGAACGGTGGCTGGGGTCGCACTCTACAGGATGGTTCCGATGGCGAAACTATGGAAGCGGCCGATTCCGTAGGTTGCTGAAAACTGCCGAGCTTGTGCCCGTCCCCACGCCAGCGGACTACAGCAAAGCTGAATCCGTTCTACAACTACAGAACCCAGACCTATGGGCCGTTGCCGCGGTTGCAGCCAAGTCTTACCGTAGGATACATGGCTCAAGCTCAAAGCTGCCGACCAGGAGTGATTTGCAAAGTCTGGCGGTGCGAAGAACAGCAACAGGAAATTTTGGCGTTCGATTGGGCGCGCCCGCTCGCAACTTGGGAATTGTGGTGCCGAAAGTTTCTAGAACCGAAGCCATCCCCCTTTCACGAATGACTTGTTACAGGACCGACCCGCTTTCCGATCCGCGCTGGGCGGCATTGGTCGAAAACCATCCGCGGGGGTCAGTTTTCCATAGTCCGAAATGGTTGCGAGCATTACGCGCGGCATACGGTTACGAGCCGGTAGTGGTAACTACTTGTCCGCCCGGGACGCAACTGACCAACGGATTGGTTTTTTGCAAGATTAAGAGTTGGTTGACGGGACGACGTTTGGTATCGTTGCCGTTCTCCGACCATTGCGAACCCTTGATTGACAGCCCGGATGAGCTGGACGCGCTGCTCGATGACATGAAGCGGCAGCTCGGCAACGACAAAGGGAAATACATCGAGATCCGGCCCATCGCCTGCACGCTGGCCAGTCCCATCGGTCTCAGCAGGGAAGTCACGTATTTTTTCCATTGCCTGAATCTGCGTCCCTCCGTGCCGGAGTTGTTTCGCAATTTCCATAAGAACTGCGTGCAAAGGAAGATTCGCCGCGCGGAACGCGAAAAGCTGGAATACGAGGAAGGAACATCGGAGGATTTGCTGCGGAAATTTTATCGGCTGCAGGTGATGACTCGGCGGCGGCAGTACCTGCCGCCGCAGCCGCTGCACTGGTTTCGGAGCTTGATTGCCGCTTTTGGAGAGGACCTGAAAATTCGTGTGGCGTCCAAGGATGGCGTGCCGGTGGCCAGCATGCTCACGCTGGCGCACAAGAAGGCGATGATTTACAAGTACGGCTGCAGCAACGCTGCGTTCCATCGGTTCGGCGGGACCGCATTATTGTTTTGGAAAACCATCCAGGATGCGAAGGACCACGGATTCGAGGAGCTTGAGTTGGGCCGCTCCGATGTGGATAACTTGGGGCTCATCGCTTTCAAGGAACGCTGGGGAGCCACGCGAACGGTCATAGGTTATTGGAGCTATCCGCCGGAGCCGGCAGGGCTGCCGGGCGTGTGGAGAAAGACGCTGGCTAGACACTTGGTCCTAATCCTTCCCGACATTGCTTTGGAAGGGATCGGTGGACTTTTGTACAAACACGTTGGATAGAGGGCCGCGAGTTCAGAACTCGCGGCGAACCCACTGCTTCGATTCTTAGGTTACTTTTTTGCGAACCAAAGGTCCTCCGGATGCTGTTAAACAAAACTTATTACTTGCTTAAACCGATCATGCCCTGGCGCTTGCGCCTGGCATTGCGGTGCTGGCGGGCCAACCGACGCCGCTGCGTCTACGCGAACGTGTGGCCGATCGACCCGAGAGCGGGTCGTACTCCTCCCGGTTGGCCGGGTTGGCCGGACGGCAAGCGGTTCGCGGTTGTCCTTACTCATGACGTGGAGGGGAAAAGAGGAGTGTCCCGCGTCGAGCAGTTGATGGATCTCGAACTCAAGTACGGATTTCATTCGTGCTTTAACTTTGTGCCCGAGGGTGAATACCGTGTTCCCGATGCTGTGCGAGAAACTCTGGATCGGGCCGGATTCGAAGTCGGGGTCCACGGTTTAGAGCATGACGGCAAGCTGTACAACTCCAAAGCGAAGTTTGCCGCGAAGGCCTCCCGGATCAACGAATATCTGCGGCGGTGGGGTTGCTCTGGGTTTCGTTCACCTTTGATGCAGCACGAGTTGAGCTGGCTGCACGCATTGGACATAGAATATGACGCTTCCACGTTCGACACGGACCCCTTTGAACCGCAACCGGATGGCATGGGCACCATCTTTCCCTTCTGGGTGCCTGGTCCGAACGGCAGCGGCTATGTGGAACTCCCCTACACGCTGATCCAGGATTTCAATCTCTTTGAGGTCTTTCGCGAACGGAACATAGATATTTGGAAGCGCAAGGTCGATTGGATTGTCGAGCAGGGCGGCATGGTGTTGCTGAACACCCATCCGGATTACATGTGTTTCGGCGGCCGGCAGAATCGGGATGAATTCCCGGTTTCTTACTATGAAGAACTGCTGCGCTATGTGCGCGAAAAATATGGGGAGGTCTGCTGGCCTGCTTTGCCGCGAGAAGTGGCCCGCTATTACCGTGAGCGCATTCCTCTTTCTCTGCGCAACACGCGCAAGAAGATCTGCATGGTGGCATATTCGCCATACGAATCCGACAATCGCATCCGGCGCTATGCGGAAACATTGGCAAAACGGGGCGACCAGGTGGATGCGATCGCCATAAGCAGATCGAACGACGCGCTGCCACAGGAGGAAATCAACGGAGTCACGGTTTACCGGGTACAACACCGTGAGCACAATGAACGCGGCAAGTGGACTTATGCGGGGCGCTTGCTGTGTTTTCTGGTGAGGTCCTCGGCAACACTAACACGGCTTCATGAGCGGAATCGGTACGATGTAATTCACATCCATAATATGCCGGACTTTCTGGTATTTGCGGCGTGGTATCCGAAGTCAACCGGAGCGAAGTTGATTCTTGACATTCATGACGTCGTCCCTGAGCTTTTTGGAAACAAATTTCAGACGAACTTCAAAACAGCTTATGTCGGGTTGTTGAAAAGAATCGAAAGAATGTCGGCAAATTTTGTTGATCATGTGATTGTGTCGAACCATCTTTGGCATAAGACCGTGGTCGCGCGATCGGTCCGGGAAGAGCGGTGCTCCGTTTTTATCAACCACGTCGATTCAGAAATGTTTTCTCGTCATGCCAGGACCAGGACCGACGGGAAATTTATAGTTTTGTTTCCGGGCAGCCTGCAGTGGCACCAGGGATTGGATATTGCGATTGAAGCCTTCGTTCAGTTCAAGAATAAGGTGCCGAATGCGGAGTTCCACATCTATGCCGGGGCAGGCGGCGACATGAAGGCAAAGTTGAGGCGCCTGGTACAACGGCTTGATCTTGAGGAGAGCGTCAAGTTTTGCGAGGGTGTGCCGCTCGATAGAATGGCGGAAGTAATCGCCAATGCCGACCTTGGGGTCGTCCCCAAACGGGCCGACTCGTTTGGCAATGAAGCTTACAGCACCAAGATCATGGAGTTCATGTCGCAAGGCGTACCGGTCGTCGTTTCGCGAACGAAGGTTGACACATTTTATTTCGAGGAAGATGTTGTTCATTTCTTTCGCTCCGGTGACAGCCAAGCCATGGCCGAGGCCATGCTTGACGTTGTCAACAACCGGGACCTGCGTGAGTCTCTTGTGACACGGGGCTATGAGTATGTCGAGCGCAATAGCTGGGACCGGAAAAAGCAGGAGTATCTCGATCTGATAGATTCTCTTTCCACGGAGCGCTTTGATGGTATTCACCCGGCTCCAGGTCTCTGACCGCATGATGATTGCCGCTGTCGGTCTACTGTAGGGCTGGCCAGGTAGGAAAGCTTCTTCCACTTCTGGGTAGTTCTTCCGCCTGAGGGGCGGCACAACACCAAGGGAAACCGCGAGCCACGTTACAAATCTGTTGGCTCTTCTCAACCTATTAAGGGAAAAGAACTTAGACGGGAACCGGGACCCTCAATAGTGCCTGTTATTGGCGTACGAATTGCTGTTAAATAGGTCATAGGATGGAAAAACAAATCATCTGCCATCGTGACGATACCCGACGAGACTACCCCTTGGGGCGAGGTCCGCACGAGTTCATTGAGGACCAGGTTGAGCGCACACCCGATGCCCCCGCTCTGACCCTGGGCGCGGAGCGGATTTCCTACCGGGAGCTGAATTCGCGCGCGAACCGCCTGGCGCATTTCCTGCGCGAGCAAGGAGTCGGTCCCGAAAGCCTGGTTGGTGTGTGCCTCGATCGTTCGTTCGATTCGGTGGTGAGCTTTCTTGCCATTCTTAAATCCGGTGGGACTTACCTGCCGCTGGATCCGAAGTTTCCGGAAGAACGTCTGGCGTTCATGCTGGCGGACTCCGAAGTCTCACTGCTCTTGACCCATTCTTCCAAGCGGGGAAGTCTGCCGAAAACGAGCGCGCGCATAATTATGCTTGACGCTCTGCTCGTTCGGGAAAGCGAGTCGCTGGCCAAAACCCCGGCGGCGAACCTCGGCTTGAGCGGCAACCCGGAACATCTCGCTTATCTGATTTACACTTCGGGCTCGACGGGAAAGCCCAAGGGAGTGATGATCCCGCGGCGGGCACTGGTCAATTTCCTTTTATCCATGGCGGAAACGCCGGGGATGGCCCCGTCCGATCGGCTCCTGGCGGTCACTACAAGTTCCTTTGACATCTCGATTCTGGAATTTCTGCTCCCGCTGGTGTGCGGCGCCGAGATTGTGATGGCCACGGTGGAGCAGGCTGCGGACGCCCGCGAGTTACAGCGATTGCTGCGGCAACATGCGATCACGGTGATGCAGGCAACGCCCATCACCTGGCGGATGCTGATCGAGCGCGGATGGGAAGGGAAGAACGATCTGCGCATTTTTTGCGGAGGCGAGGCCCTGACCGCGGACCTTGCTCGTCAATTGCTTCCGCGTTGCCGCGAACTTTGGAACATGTATGGGCCGACCGAGACCACCATCTGGTCCTCGACCGACCGTCTCGTCTCGGCAGACCAAATCTCGCTCGGTCCGCCCATTGCCAACACGCAATTTTATGTTCTCGATGAAGACCACAAGCCGGTGGCCGAAGGCACGCCCGGCGAGCTTTGGATTGGCGGCACGGGCCTGGCTCGCGGCTACCTCAAGCGTCCCGAGCTGACGGCTGAGAGGTTCGTGAGTGTCGCTGCGGATAAGGGACACGCCGCGCGTCTCTACCGCACGGGAGACGAAGTCCGCTATCGCTCCGATGGCACGCTGGAATTTTTGGGGCGTCTCGATCAGCAGGTGAAGCTCCACGGTTTTCGTATCGAACTGGGCGAGATCGAGAGCGCGCTGGCCAAGATCGAGGGCATCGCACAGGCCGTCGTCATTCTGCGCGAGGACCGTCGCGGCGACAAACGCCTAGCCGCTTACTACACCGGCCGCGAAGGCTTGAGTTCCACTGCTCTGGTCCAGAGCCTGAAAACTACGCTGCCGGACTACATGGTGCCGTCGGTCTTCGTGCATTTGGAAAAGTTTCCGCTGACTCCGAACGCCAAGCTTAATCGCAAGGCCCTGCCCCGGCCCGAGGGCAAACGGCCGCTGCTTGCCCAGGGCTTTATCGCTCCGCGGACAGCGGCGGAAAAGCAGTTGGCGAATCTCTGGTGCGAACTGCTGCAATTGGAAGAGGTGGGCATTGACGACAGCTTCTTCGATCTGGGCGGCAATTCGCTGACTGCGGTGCGCATGGTGGGCCAGTATCAAACGCGCTTTGGGCAAGAGATTCCGCCGGTCAAGGTTTTTCAATATCCCACCATCGCCAAGCTCGCGGAATTTCTGCATGAGGAAGAGGGCGAGACCAAGTCCGACTTTCTTGCCGAAGCCGAAACCCGGGCGCGGCGTCAGCGCAAGCCGCAAGACGGGAACGGCGGCGCGCGCGACGCCATCGCGGTGATCGGCATGACCGGGCGCTTTCCGGGCGCGGCCAATCTCGACCAACTCTGGCGCAACCTTTGCAATGCCGTCGAATCGATTTCTTTTTTTACACCCGAGGAGCTGGGACCCGGCATCGATCCCCATCTGCACAACGATCCGGACTACATCCGGGCGCGAGGCTTGATCGAGGGCGCGGACCTTTTCGATGCCGCGTTCTTCGGCATCAATCCGCTCGAAGCCAGGGTGATGGATCCGCAACAGCGCGTTTTTCTCGAACTGGCGCAGCAGGCGCTGGAGAGCGCGGGGTACGATCCGGAGCGCTATAAAGGGCGCATCGGCGTGTTCGCGGGCATTGGCGACAATCACTACTACACAACCAACCTCCTGACCCAACCCGATCTCTTGGCCATGGCGGGCAAACTGGCCGTCGAGTACGGCAACCAGAAGGACTACATCGCGCTTCGCACCGCCTATCTTCTGGATCTGCGGGGGCCCGCGGTCAGTCTCAATACCGCTTGCTCGACCACGCTCTTAACAGTGGATCTGGCCTACCGGGCGCTGCTCGACTATGAGTGCGACATCGCGCTCACCGGCGGCATTGACATCACGGTCCCGCAAAAAAGTGGGTTCCTCTATCAAGAGGGAGGCACGTTTGCAAAAGATGGCCACTGTCGTCCGTTTGACGCCGACGCCACCGGAACCATGTTCTGCGACGGCGCGGGCGTGGTCGTTCTTAAGCGGCTCGCAGACGCTCTGGCCGATGGCGATACGATTTATGCGCTCATTCGCGGCACCGGCAAAAACAACAACGGCGCGCGCCCCGCTTCTTTCCTGGCACCGAGCGTGGACGGCCAAGCCGAGGCGATTGCGCTGGCGCAGTCGAATGCCAATGTTCCGGTCGAGACCATTCGCTACATCGAGGCGCACGGCACGGGTACTCCCGTTGGCGATCCCATTGAATTCGAAGCACTGAGAAAAGTTTTTGAGAGCAAAACGGACAAGAAACAGTTTTGCTATATCGGCTCGATCAAAGGAAACATTGGGCATCCGACCAATGCCGCTGGAGTCGCGGGCCTGATCAAAGCCGCGCTCGTTCTTGATCGCGAACAGATTCCCGCCACGCTCCATTTCAAAACGCCGAATCCGAAGATCGATTTCGATAGCAGCCCGTTCCTCATCGCCGACACGCTCATTCCCTTTCCTCGCGGAGCGGAAGTGCGCCGCACAGCGGTCAGCTCGTTTGGCTTTGGTGGGACCAACGTCCACGTCATTCTGGAAGAAGCGCCCGAGGCGAAGGGCGCACGCGCTTCACGTCCGTTGCAGCTTTTGCCGCTCTCGGCCAAAAGTCCCGCGGCCCTCGCGGCCTACAGCGGCGCGTTGGCGGAGCATCTCGCCAGCGCTGCGCCCGACACTTTCGCGGATGCGGCCTATACGTTTCAAACCGGGCGCAAGCAAATGTCCCATCGGCGATTCGTGGTCGCCGCCGATTCCAGCGAAGCCGCCAAACTGCTGGCGCAACCGAATCCCTTGCGCTGCGGCAGCAAACGCTGCGAACGCCGCGATCCTCCCGTCGTCTTTCTTTTCGGCGGCCAAGGCACGCAGTACGTCAACATGGGCCTGAACCTCTATCGCGACGAGCCGCTTTTCCGCGCCATGGTGGACGATTGTTGCGAACACCTCAAGCCCCATCTCGGGCGCGATTTGCGCGAGCTGCTTTATCCCCAAAGTGGAGATGAGAAGACGGCCCAGATCTCGCTCCAGGACACGTTTTTCACCCAGCCCTCGATCTTCGTGATCGAATACGCGCTGGCGCGTTTCTGGCAGAGCCTGGGTGTCGAGCCCGCCCTGATGGCCGGACACAGCATCGGAGAATTTGTCGCCGCCACGCTGGCCGGCGTGTGGGACCTGGCTGACGTTCTCGGCATCATCGCTCTGCGCGGCCGCTTGATGCAGGACCTGCCGCGTGGTTCCATGATGGCGGTCAGCAGCGGCGCGGATTCGATTCGAAAAATTCTTCCTGCGACGATTCAGCTCGCTTCCAACAACTCTCCGACCCTATGCGTCGTGTCGGGGCCGGAAGCCGATGTCGTCGAATTTCAGAAGCGGCTGGAAGCGGAAAATTTCGTCTGCCGTCATCTGCATACCTCTCATGCCTTCCACTCCGCGATGATGGACCCCATGATTGAGCCGTTGCGCCAGGCGATCGCCAAAGTCCAGTTGCGTGCTCCGGCGAAGCCCTTTATCTCGACGGTTACGGGACTCCCCATCACCGCCGCGGAAACCACCAATCCCGTGTATTGGGCCAATCATGCGCGGTCAACGGTGGAGTTTTCGAAAGCGACGCAGTATCTCAAGGAGCAGGGGTACGACCTCTTCCTCGAATGCGGCCCGCGTTCCACCCTGTGTTCGTTGACCCGCCAGCAGTTTACGCCCGACTCATCCCTGCATTGCGATTTCCACGTTTGCCGATACGCCGGAGAACAACACCGAGTGGGCGACCCTGCTGTTCGCCCTCGGGTCTCTGTGGCAGAACGGCGTGTCCATCGATTGGGAGGCTTTCTACACCAACGAAGAACGCCGGCGCATACCTTTGCCAACTTATCCTTTTGAGCGGCAGCGCTTCTGGGTTGACCCTGCCGTGGTAGTGCCCGCTGCGCAAGGCATTCCAGCCGCGAGTTCCGCTGCGGCCACTCGTCCCGCAATCGAGCAACTGGCTTGCACTGCGCCGACAGAGACCGTTGCGTCGGGGAGTTCGCCCGCGTCACGCAAAGACCGCATCGCCGCGCGCGTGATCGATCTTCTCCTGCCCGTCTCCGGACGCGAACGCTCGCAAATCGACACCTCCGCCACTTTCATGGAGCAGGGATTCGACTCGCTGTCGTTGACGCAGGTCGCATTCGCCATTCGCAAGGAGTTTTCCGCCAAGGTCAGCTTCAGTCAGCTCATGAATCAGTTGCCCAACATTGACATGCTGGCGGCGCATCTTGACTCGATCCTGCCTGCCGGCGTACTTGCGGAAAATGCTTTTGCGGAAACGCCTGCGACTCCGGCTACTCTGCCGGTGTCTCCGCCCCAAGCTGCGACTCCGGCTGCGAATTTCCGAACGGATCTCGGGACTGATGCTCGAGTAAACGCCAGTGCGCTCGAAGAAGTTGTTGCCGAGCAAGCGCGCACCATCGCCCGCCTGGTTGCGCTTCTCGAAAAGGGCGGCAATCGTCCAGATGCAGATGCGGGCGCCCCCGCGGTTTCCGGCCCGCGCGAAGTTGCAGCTACGGTCCCGCAGCGCGGCATCTTTTCGTCTTCGCGTCTCTCCGAACGTTTGTCGGCCTCGTACAACGAATCCATGACGTTGTATTTCACCGGCGCCATCTCGATCGAGAAAATGAAGCGCGCCATGGATCGTCTGGTCGAGCGACATGACGCTCTGCGTGCCAGCTTCGATGAAACTGGCATGACGATGAAGATCGCCCCGGCGCTCGGAATCGCGATGCCGGTGACTGATCTTTCCACAGTAAACGACCCAACCCGGCAAGAGGAGCGTCTCCGCAAGCTGATTGCCGATGAGACCGCCTTGCCGTTCCCGCTGCCCGCAGGGCCGTTGTTTCGCTGCCAAATGGTGTTGCTCGGCCCCAAGCGCGCGGCGGTCATTTTCACAGCGCACCACATCATTTGCGATGGCTGGTCGCTCGATGTCTTGATCCACGATCTCTGCGCTTTTTATTCGGAAGAAATTTCGGGCGTGCCAGCGCGTCTCGATCCCGCGAAGAGTTACGCCGACTACGCGCAGATTGTAACCGGGCGCCACGGCTCCGGCGAATTCAAGGAAGCGGGCGACTATTGGCATGAGAAATTTAAGGACGGGTTTCCCGTGCTCGTGCTTCCAGCCGATCGCCCGCGCAGCGCGCGGCGTGAATTCATCACGCGCCGTCTCGACCGGCCCATCCCGGCTCCGGTGGTGCAACAACTCCGAGCGCTGGCGGCAAAACGGAACTGCGGTTTCTTCGCCGTCCTGCTTAGTTCCCTGGCCATCTTTCTTGCCCGCATTTCACGCCAGCGCCGTTTTGTGATCGCGCTGCCCACCGCGGAACAACCCTCCATCGGACAGCCCGGTCTTGCCGGACACTGCGTGAATCTGCTCCCCTTCGCGGTGGAGTTGCGCGCAGGCGAAGCGGCCGGCGCTTTTCTGGAGCGAATGCAAAGCGAGCTGGCCGCCGCCCAGGACCATGCCATCTTCACCATGGTCAGCTTGCTCGAAGACCTGCATCCTGTAGTGCCCGCGCTCGGCATTTCTCCGATCTCGGCTGGCCTCACCAACGTCAAGAAATTCAAGCCCAACGAATTGCTGCAATCCGGTTTTACCGTTGACTACGAGGCCAACCCCAAAAGCTTCGAGTCCTTCGAGTTTTATTTGAATGCGGTCGAGGTGGAAGAGAGCCTGGATCTGCACTGCCATTACGACATCAAGCTTTTCGACGACCGCACCATACGAGAATGGCTGGCGACGCTCGCTTCCATTTTTGAGGAGTTGGCGGCGGACCCCTCGCGCGAAGCTCTGGATCTGGCTGGGATCACGCGCGGCGATGCTTCTTCCGCAACTGAAATTACTTACACGCAGAGCTCAAGCCGTGAATCCGCCCGCGAATCGCTTCCAGCCGTTTCGATTTCGGCACACGAGCCGCCGCGGCAATTCTCGGATTCGTCGGCCAGCTCCACGATGACGGGGGCGGCATTGCTCGAAGCGATGCTTCCTCTTTGGCGGCGCGTGTTGAATGTCCGCAAGATTGGGCCCGACGACGATTTTTTTGCCTTGGGTGGGCACTCGATCGCGGCGGCACAATTGTTCGCCATGATCGAACGCGAGTTGGGTTGCGCCGCACCGCTCGCCGTCCTCTACGAGGCCTCTACGCCGCGGATGCTGGCGCGTGTTCTGAGCGAGGGCGGCAAGGAGGAGGATTGGAAATCGCTTGTGGCGATCCAGCGATCCGGAGATCAGCGATCCGGAGATGGGCGCTCGGGCAATCGGCCGCCGCTTTTTCTCGTGCACGCCGCCGAAGGCAACGTCTTACTCTATCGTTCGCTGGCCGCTCATCTCGGCGCGGATCAGCCCGTCTTCGGTTTGCAATCTGCTGGTCTGGATGGGCGTTCTGCGGTCGATGGCCGCTTCGAGCATGTGGCGCGCCGTTATATTGGCGAGATCCGGCAAGTGCAGCCACATGGGCCTTACATGCTGGGAGGCTACTGCCTGGGCGGCACTCTGGCGCTGGAAATGGCGCGTCAACTTACGGAATCGGGCGAGTCCGTGGGCCTCGTCGCCATGATCGAGATTTACAACATCCGCGCCATGCGCTGGCCGCTCCCGTTACACCAGAGGGTTATCAATCGTTTTGTTCTTAACCCTTATTACCACCTCCAGAATCTTTTTGCTGCGGAGGGTGCGGGCAAACTCGCATTTTTTATGGAAAAACTGCGCGTCGAGATCATCCGAGCCAAAGCGTCCACTCGTTTGGGTTGGGCCCATCTCCGGCATCGCCTCCTGCCGGATGGTGCTGCGGTCGCGCCGCAGGCCAAACTTGTGGACATCTACGAAAAAGCCTTCGAGCAATACGAAGCCAGACCCTATCCCGGAGAATTGACCGTCTTCTTGGCGAAGCGTCATCTGGCGGGTTTTCGCGCTCCTTTGGGTGGCTGGGGAGAGGTTGCGCAAGGTGGCGTCCGGCTCTTCTCGCTTCCCATCAGTCCCCGCGGCAGCCTCGTGGAACCCTATGTTGGACAACTCGCTCAACTCTTGCGCGGTTGTCTTGACCGGGCGATGGAGAATTCGGGGAACGCTGCGCGCGAATCGAGTTTGGATCTGGTGGGCACGCATTAGAGCAATTGACCCGAACGAGGCAAGATGAAGGAAGTCAGCGCGCTCGGCAATCCGAAACTAGGCCGCGGCGATTCGTGGTCGCAAGCTCCTTCCACACCGGCGCTTCCCACCATCCGCATTGACGTCTGGACGGTGCGCCTTGACGAGCCGGCGCCAGCAGGCCCCGGGGCCAGCGTTCTGTCTTCCGATGAGATCGCGCGCGCCCGCCGATTTCATTTCGAGAAAGACCGGATCCACTTCACCCGATGCCGTTCGACACTTCGACGCCTGCTTGCCGACTATCTGGTGATTCCCGCGGCCGAGATTCGTTTCGAGTATCTGACCAGCGGCAAACCTCAACTCGCAGCGGAGCAGAATCCACGGGCGCTGCAGTTCAACGTGTCGCACTCGGCAGGCATGGCGCTGATTGCAATTGGCAAGGACAAGGAGCGGCGGCTAGGCGTTGATATCGAAAAAATTTGCGACGAGGTTGACACAACCTCACTGGCCGAGCGGTTCTTCTCGCTCCGCGAACGCGCCGGACTTCGGGCGTTACCGGATCATCTCTGCGTCCCGGGCTTTTTTGCCTGCTGGACGCGCAAGGAAGCTTTTCTAAAGGCCACCGGTGACGGGCTTTCTTTTCCGCTGGCAGATTTTTCCGTCACCACACACCCCGATCTCAATCCCGTGCTGGAAGAAATCCGGGGAAACACCGAAGCTCGCAAACAGTGGTCTCTGGCCGACCTCAGTGTCGCCGATGGCTACCGCGCGACGGTGGCCGTGGAGGGCGCTTTTTCTCCTCTGGAAACTTGCATTCAAACCTGCACTTTCTAGAAGCCATCTCCTCATGAACCGGGCGGGGATCCCGGGCCACCCGCCACGGGGAGGGGTCGGCGTGGAGGAAAAGTTTCGCGCGCCTCCAACTCGCCGCATTCCATTGTACATACTTCAATTGTACGTACAATGTTCCACGTGGAACACTTCTTAAAAGTTAAGTTGTTGATTCTAAATAGATTATGATTTTAGCTCGGGGCGGAAGCCGGGTTTCTGGTATATACACTTGTATATACCAATGATAGAGTCCATGACCGTTATGGATGGCATCTCTTCTCCGGAACACCAGCCCGGACATCTGCCGCCTGCGCGCCCACTCATTCGCAAAGAACGCGAATGAGTGGGGCATCCGGCATTACAGCAACTGGCGAAGCTGCTCGCCAAGAATTTTGCGCCGTGCAGTGATGAATTCACGAAACCTTGCAAATTCGAGCAACGATGCGTCGTCCGGCAACTGTCGGTCAGTACAGAATTTCGTTAAAGAAACTTTCTGTCGCTTCGCTTCTTTGGATACCCAATCAACAAGCGTCGAATCCTGCTTGGATTTGTTTTCATTTGCATCGAGGTGTCTCAAGTTCAAGATGCTGTTCCAATGTCTACGGTCCCGATAAAATTCCAAGTCGGCCGTCGCGACGTTTGCAGCGCTAAGGGCTTTATTCTTGAAAGTGCTCCCCGGGTGCAGGTGGTCCTTGTTGAAGTCGCCATTTTTGTAATCGAGATTTGGTGCTAGAAGCGCCAAGATGGTGAAAGCCTGCCTGTCTTCATATTCGGTATAAAGCAGGGAATCTATGAATTCGTCCGTAATCTGCGGGTCTTTTCCTTGTGCCCGCAGTATCGACCCAATCTCTGCGGCTGGGAATCCTACAATATCCGGCAAAACAAACGGTTTGCCAAAGTCGTCTCCCACAAAGGCCTTACGGATGGCTGCAAGTATCGTATCGGCGGAAGAGCCGAAGACGCCCTTCAGGAGCATTGTGTGCAACCATCGCCGCATTGCGTCTCTATCATCTCGCAACGCCACTTGCGAGGTCAGGCCCTTCGCAATTCCTTTATGGTGGACCCAATAAATGATGGGAAGTAGCGCGTTCTTCGATGTAAGCGAGCTCTCGTTGTAGCCAAAGTCACGGACCAACTCGAAGACAGCGAGAATGCTCGCTTGGATAGCGTCCCAGTTATCCTCAAACCGCTTCACCGAATCAGCCGAAAAATTTGAGACTTTATATCGAATGTCGGAGTTGTAGAGATACAGACATGCCTTAAGTATCAAATCTTTACTTATAAAGAAGCCCCTCGCCCGAACTTGATCGACTAAGCCGCCCTGGCCGAGAATTTCTTTTCGCGCATCTCGTGACGTCCAATTTGCAATGGCGGTAGACATGAGCATATCTGAAAGCGATAGGGGCTCACCGCCGCTGTTCACGCGAACGAAAACGTTCAATGCCTGTTCCATATCGGCCTTCGTCACGACGTAATAATTTATGATCCGCTCGGTATGCACTGACCTGCCCCCCGAAAAGTAGTCCAGCGGAAATGTGACTTCTCAATGTACGATGGCCCGCTCAGGGCCAGAGAGGAGGAGTCGTGCGCAAGAGTCGATTCAACGAAGAACAGATCATCGCCATCCTGAAGGAGGCGGAGGCTGGGATAGCACCCGACGAGCTGTGCCGGCGGCACGGGATCACACGCGGGAGCCTGTACCGCTGGAAGGCGAAGTACGGTGGGATGGAAGTGAGCGAGGCGCGGCGGCTGCGGCAACTGGAGGAGGAGAACCGGCAGCTGAAGCACGCCGTGGCCGAGCTGCTGCTGGACAAACGAGCGTTGCAGGCGGTGGTCACAAAAAAGTGGTAGGCCCGCAGATGCAGAGGCAGGCGGTGGGAGTGATGCGCTCGGAAGCCACGGTTTCGGAGCGACGCGCCTGCGGGCTCGTGAAGGTACATCGGGCGACATGCCGGTATCGGCGGCGCAGGGTCGAAGATCCGCGTTTGCGGGAACGGCTGCGCGAGCTGGCGGCGACCCGGCGACGGTTCGGCTATCGGCGGCTGAAGATCCTGCTGCAACGCGAGGGCTTCGCGGTGAACCATAAACGGGTATACCGACTGTACGTGGAGGAGAAGCTGGGACTGCGGCGGAAGCGAGGACGGCGGAGGATACCGACAACCGCCGCACGCGTGCCCCTGCAGCTACCGGTGCGCCCCGACGAGGTCTGGACCATGGACTTCACCCAGGATGCGTTCGCCAGTGGGCGCAAGTTCCGAACCCTGAACCTGATGGACGGCTTCACGCGCTACGCGCCGCGCATCGAGGTAGACACCTCGTTGCCGGGTCAGCGTGTGGTGCGGGTGCTGGAAGAACTGAAGCGAAGAGGCCGCAAGCCGGAGGCGATCGTGATCGACAACGGGACCGAGTTTACCAGTCAGGTGGTAGATCAATGGGCTTATGAGAACCAGGTGCAACTGCACTTCATCACTCCCGGACGGCCCATGGAGAACGGCTTCATCGAGAGCTTCAACGGCAAGTTCCGCGACGAGTGTCTGAACGAGAACTGGTTCCTCGATCTGGCCGACGCGCGGGAGAAGATCGAGACTTGGCGGTGCGACTACAACCAAGTGCGGCCGCACTCGGCGCTCGGGTATCTCACCCCGGAGGAGTTCGCAAAATCGTGGGCGGCGACGGGCGGTGGAAAAGACGCGGGCGGGGCCCGCTTGGAAAACGCTTCGCGTTTCCCACTTTCCCACCGCCTCGACGGCTGCCAGAAGGTAGTTACGAAGGCTGTGTTAGAGAACCCAAACCCGGAGAAAGTCTCATTATCCGTGGACTAAAAATGGGGGGCAGGTCAGCCTTGTGGTGAAATTTCAGTCGACGGCCCAGCGCCTGAAGGCGCGTTGATACGGATGCGGTTGCGGCACGCCTGAAGGCGTGCCCTGATACGAATCTGCTTGCACCACGGGGCGGGTGGGCCACATCAGCGTCGTAGTATAACGCGGGTTTCTCTCTGAACGTCGACCGAATTTAATCTGTGGGTGCGCCACTTCTCGCGCTTTTCGAGAAGCTTGCCCTGAGCGGTAGCCGAAGGGTGGCCTGCCGAACCGCCGATATCGTTCGGTCTATGAAGTGTACACGTAGCCGTAACACGCCTGCCGAGCTTCGCTCGGCTTGGACGGGGCAAAGCCCCGTCACCACACGAGCTTAGCGCATGGACTCTTCGACTTCCGAGATCCAGTTCGGACGCTTTAGGACTTCGCGGGGTTTGGGGCCGTCGGCGGCGCCTACGATGCCGTCGCGTTCCATGAGGTCGATGAGATGGGCGGCGCGTCCGTAGCCGATGCGCAGACGGCGCTGCAAGAGGGAAGTGGAGGCTTTGCCGAACTCGATCACGAGGCGTACGGCATCGTTAAAGAGCGGGTCGTTATCATTGTCATTGTCATTGGCGTCGGCGGAAAGTTCTCCGGAATCGCCGTCGCCGGCTGGCCCTCGCTATCTCCTATTGGCGTCTCCAGAAATTTCTCCTGGTATTGCGCCACGCCCTGGGCCTTCCAGAATTCCACCACGGCTGCGATTTCTTTTTCGGTCACGTAGGGCGCGTGCAGGCGATGGACGCGCGCGGAGCCGGCCGGCAGGTAGAGCATGTCGCCGCGTCCGAGGAGCGATTCGGCGCCGTTGGCATCGAGAATGGTGCGCGAGTCGACTTTGGTGGCCACGCGGAACGACACGCGCGCCGGGAAGTTTGCCTTGATCAGTCCGGTGATCACGTCCACCGAAGGCCGCTGCGTGGCGAGCACGAGATGTATGCCGACGGCGCGCGCCATCTGCGCCAATCGGGTGACGGATTCTTCCACGTTGTGCCCGTCGAGCATCATCAGATCGGCCAACTCGTCGATGATGATGACGATCTTGGGAATGGGGCCGTCGTCGGCCGTGGCTTCCTCGCTGAACAGGCTTGGCGTGTCGTCGAACAGGCGGTTGTAACTGTCAATGTTGCGGACGCCTTTCGAGGCGAGCAGTTTGAGGCGGCGCTCCATTTCGCGGACGGCGTTGCGCAGAGCGTTGGCCGCCAGCTTGGGCTCGGTGATGATGGGCGTGTAGAGGTGCGGGACGCCTTCATAATTGCCGAGTTCCAGGCGCTTGGGATCGACCAACACAAGCCGTACTTCATCGGGCGTCGACTTGTAAAGAATCGACATGATCATGGCGTTGATGGCCACGCTCTTGCCCGTGCCAGTCGAGCCGGCGATGAGCAGGTGGGGCATGCCGGCCAGGTCGGCGGCGGCGATGCGTCCGTTGATATCCTTGCCCATGGCGACGGTGAGCTTGGATTTCGAGCCGAGAAATTCCTGCGACTCGATGTTCTCGCGCAGCCAGATGATTTCGCGCTCGCGGTTTGGCACCTGGATGCCGACCGTGCTTTTGCCGGGCATGCGCTCGACGAGGATGCTTTCGGCGCGCAGCGCGAGGCAGAGATCGTCGGTGAGGCTGACAATGCGGCTGTATTTAATGCCGGCTTCGGGCTTGAATTCGAAGGTGGTGACGACCGGGCCGGGATTGATCTGCGTGACTTGGCCGAAGACTTCGAATTCCGCGTATTTTGCGGTCAGGACCTGGGCGAGAACCTTGAGTTCTTCTTCGTTGACCGATTGCTGCTCGTCGGGACGGTGCAGCAGGCTCGATGGCGGAAGCTTGTAACTGCCCGCGATTTTTGGGAAAGTCGTTTTCGGTTTGTGCTCGGTGTCGGCGCGGTCGGTGACTTCGACTTCGGCGGCTTGTGAATTCTGCGGCGGCGGGGTGAAGGCGGAGTCGCCTTCCTCGGCCATCATGCGTTCGATGCCAGTGCGCGGGGCCGGAGCGGCGGATTGTACGCCGGGGATTTCCCGGTCTTGATGCGGCGCATCCTGGCGCGGAATCTCGGGACGGGCGGGCACGAGCTGCGCCGTGACGGTTGGTTTTTCGGCGCGGCGTTTTTCCAGTTCTTTTTGTTGACGCTTGCGCTCGCGTTCCTCCTGCCAGTCTTGCCAGCGATCTCTGAGCGCCACGACAAAGGCAAAGCGGGTGGGTGCCCAGAGTTCAATCGCGGAGAACGAGAAAGCGGTAGTGAGATAGAGCGCGACGGCTATAACTGTCGTGCAGACAATGTATGCACCAGCAATATTAAGGTAATGGATCAACACGTCGCCGATGATGCGTCCGGCGAGACCTTCGACAGGGATGGCGCCCATCCAGAGAAAATGCCCGGGCAGAATGGCGAAGAGCGCGGGCACGAACAGGAGCAGCCAGATTGCGCCCAGCGTCTTCGCAATCGGAGACTGCACGGCGCGCGAGCGGAACCAGCGCGCTCCGAGCATGGCCATGAAGATGGGCAGCAGGAACGATCCGACGCCCCAGAATTGCAGCATGAGGTCGGAGAGATAGGCCCCGAAGATGCCAACCCAGTTGCGGGCAGCGTGCGACTTGGTGAGGATGGAGGCGCTGTTCAGCGAGGGATCGAGCGGCGAATAGGACGCCAGCGCGAGGAAAAGGAGAAGCGCGGAGACGCACAACACGAGTCCGACGAGTTCATTCAGACGCCGGTTCCTGGTGGGCGCAAAAATCTTCAAAAAGAATTTCATGGGTCAGCGACGGCGCGCTTGCGAGAAGCTTACTCCTCGGCGCCGTTACCTGGCCAGAGCTTAATGATTATGACAAGAAGCGGAGCTTCCGGCAATGCGGGAAAAAGGTGCGGGGTGGCGAGTTGGGTACCGGGCGGGGGATATGGCACAGCTATCCCCTTAGAGCTTCGTCGAACAGTCGTTGTACGATACCATGTGCTGGTTCTGGCAGATGCTTCTTTTGCTGCAACAATAATACTTTGTTTTTGAACTCTTGCAGCAAACTGGGGCTGACCTTTTTCATCGCTAATAGCGTCTGTGCCAGTAATAGTCTCACTCCCACATTGTCTGGGCAAGTGGCACATAGCTGTATATTTCCATCTACGATTTCGTGCTGGCCAGACAAAAAACTTGATTGAACTCCATTTATGGCGGCCGACCTGACAGCAAGTAGTTGCTCCAGACGAAGAAGATAAGTGGGAAAATTCGCCCCGTTCGGCACTTGATAGAAGCGTGGGAGTTGTTGATCTTTTACCCCAGCCTTTTCAGCAAGCAGCGCAACTAGCCGTCTAGCGAGTTCGGGGATACCCTCCTCCGGCTTCGCCGATTGAAACGATGCGGCCAGAGTGCCGATGCAGTTGCCATCGGCCACTCTAATCAGCCGAAGGTCTACCGTCCAGGGTTCGGCTTGGGCTTTGAGATGGCTGACTACAACATAGTCACCCCTGACCTCCTCTCGTCGCGAGTGGTTGACAGCTTCTTGATCGCTCCAGGCGACAGCACTAAGGACAAATGCGCCACCTTTTTCTTCAACCCACGGTATAAGGGTTTTTACAGACAATGGCGTGCAGAATCCAATTCGTTCCGCGAGAAATAGCGGCACCGCTCTGCTCATGCGGCCAGGCGCATCAGCGACCTGAAACTGAACACGATCCGATTTAGTGGCCAGTTCGGCAGTGGATCCAAGGAAGCAGACAACGAGTGCATTCGGAGTTTTTATAGGGAACAGCCCGGCAGCATGCGATGAAGGCTTCAGCCAGATAGGCCCTTCGACGACGCCGAGAATCACCGCGGCTAGCGGCTCCGCTCCCTTGTTTGTCGTGTTAGCTGCTACAAGAGCCTTTGCGATCTCGGTGTCCCAGAAACTGAGCTGGTGTTTCCAATCGGGTCGTTTTAGTGAATAGAGCTGTTCGAGAATTTTACGGGCAGCCTCGATTTGACCCAGGTCGAGATGCGCCTTGATGAGATTGTTGCCGATCAGCAGACCGTGAATCTCAGGGATAAAGCGAGGTTCTGCGAGATTCAACAATTCTGCTAGGTGACCATGTTTGCCGAGGTCGCCACTCATCTGCATGAGGAAATCCGCAGGGAGCGTGTCTCCGATGCGCGACATACTCTCGCGATAGTATGCGAGCGCATTGCCCAAATTGTGCGATTCCAGAGCTTCACGCGCCAGCCACAGTTGTGCCCGCCAACTACCTTGTAGCGCGGCAACTCGACGCGTTGCTTCCAGTCCGGCCTCATTTCCATTGCGCTCGCGATGGATCGCGGTATACCAGACAAGGCCGTTGTTTTGGTTGGGATCGACTTCTAACGCGCGCCACAGCGTATCCTCCACCTTTTGCGTTTCCTTGCGAGCCGCATAAACTTTTGCGAGATTTGTCAGAACATATCCGTCCTCGCCATGCTTTTCGACATACGAACGGAGAACGTGCTCGGCTTCATTGATGTGACTATTCTTTATCAGCACCGTTCCATAGGCGCAAGTACCGCGTACATGGTTGGGATCAATGCGCCAAAGATGCTCTGCAGCTGCGAGCACATCGGCGAAAAAACCATCGTTCAAAGTACCCACAATGATTCCATAAAGCTGTTCGGGGTTGTCCCAGTTCTTCTTTAGGGTTCCGGGTAAAACACTTGTTCGCCACTGTTCCTTTGTGATGAAACATTCTCGACCAAACTCATCGAATACACGAATGAGGTTGGGATCGGTGCGTGGGTCGGCGATTGCGGGAGAAGCGGGTGCAGATGACTTTGATGTCGGCGATTGTGTATAAGCATCTTTTTTCTTACCAAAAAGTCCCATATTCCCTCTCACGAAAGATCCTATAACTCTGGCCCCAAGTGACTTTCAGGGCGTGAGATCCAGACCCCAGGGGCTAGAGCCAGCATCGCGTTTACACTCATAACCCAATCAATGAGTGTGAACGCAATTTTATGCCAATAGTGTGAATTTTGCCTGACCGGGCTTTACGGTTGGGCCGGATCGTGGTTAGGGACTTGGTTCGAAGCTTTGTTGGGGACCTTCGGGGTCAACTTGCGCATGAAAAATTCTTGTACGAGATTCATGGCGGAAGTTGTGCCGATTCCGATGAGCCCGGTTTCAAAGGTCAATGCCGCTCCCTGGCGATCTTTCGCTGGATAGTAGAGATTGGAGATACCGCCCGCGGCGAAATCTCCGAGGATGTTCGAGTAATTTGTCTGCCAGCGTCCATTGTCGCCCTTGCAAATTACGGAACTGGCAAGTGCATACAGAAACCGCGATGCCTTGCTGCCGGTTCCCTTGTAGAAATAACGCGGATCCTGTCTCAAGAGCGAGGGCAGCAGGGCGCTTCCAATTAACGTGCCTGAAGCAAAGTCGGCATAGGAGGCGCCGTAGCGCTTGCCATAACCTTGTGCGCCTTGCCCATATCCCCTGAAATCATTGTGCGCCTGTTCCACTCCCGCAATGCTCCCAATAAACACGAGGACAACTGGGTCCATCGTCATTTTCCAGGCCAGCTCGAACTTTTGCTTCGAGGTGAGGGGCGCTGCCTTGGGGACGTAGCTGACATAGAAATTCGGAATGACGCCGAGCACGCGCTGCTTTTCTTCAACTTTGATCTCTTCTTCCGCCACCTCGGTCTGTGAGAGTCCAACCTCCACATCGGTGACAGCGGTAGCAACCGCCAACGCGATTTGCGGGACAACGTAGTTCTCCTCCGAATGCAGGGTTCCAGAGGAGGTTTGAGTCGCGAATCCCGCTGCCGTAATCGTGAGATGGAAAGGCCCGGGAGCGATGTTGGCAAAGGAGAATTGCCCATCGTTGTCCGACAGCGCCTCTTGGCTTGACGATAGACCTGTCGAAGATGGACCCTCACGCGTAAGTTTCACCCGGGCTCCGGCGACGACGGCCCCACTTTCATCGAACACCGTTCCGCTGATGCTTCCCGATAGTTGACGATCGGGCAGAGGCTCGCCGGCTGGGGCTGTCCCCTGGTTTTCCTGAGTATGCTGTTCCGGAGCAGGAGCAGGCGTTGGCTGAGGGGTCTGACCTAAACAGGGAAACGCGCAACTCAAGGTGATCAACGCAAAAGCTATGAGTCCGGACTTGAATTGGAGGGGCATGAATAGATTTCGGGCGAAGGACAGACCGAGCATCCACTGCCCATTGTGCCCCGAAGCCCTTCATTTAGCTTTGATGCTTATTTCCCAATATCAGAGGCCGGTTAATTGATCGCCGGAACTGATCCCCTCGAAAGCCAGTCCACAAGTTTAACCGCCCTTATTTGTTCACCGTACATTGGACTTTAGCGTCCAATCATTCCCGCGGCCCAAGCCAGCACGGCGATTCCAATCACAATGCGATACAGAGCAAATGGCGCGAAGCCACGCTTGCGGACATAGCCCATGAACCAGGCGACGGCTCCGTAGGCGACGATGAAGGATACGACGAAGCCGATGGCGAGGATAATCCATTGATGAGAGGTGATTTGGGCGACGCCGATGGGATTTGCATCTTTGCCGGAAAGCGACTTGAAGAGCGTGTAAAGCGTGGCCATCGCCATGGTGGGCATGGAGAGAAAGAAGGAGAACTCGAGCGCGGCGGCGCGCGACATCCCCATCAGTTGTCCGGCGGCAATCGTGGACATGGAGCGTGAGGTACCGGGGAAAACGGCGGAGAGAATCTGGCAGGCGCCGATCCAGATGGCCTGGCCGCCGTGGATGTCGTCCATTTGCCAGGTGTGAATGGGGGAACCTTGAATAGGCGAGACGGCCGTTCTCGGCCCGATTTTTTCCCAGGGCGCTTTCATGGCGTCAATGATCCACATGACGATGCCGCCGATCAGCAGCGCTGCGCCCATCACGTAGAGATTCTCGAGATTCTTGCCAATTACTTTGGTCAGCAGAAACGACGGGACCGCGGTGACGACGAATGCGATCATAACCAGGCTCAGCGGATGCGTCAGCACGGTGCAGTCTTTTTTCTCACCTTCGGGAAAGGTCGAGAAGAGCTTGGCGATGTGTTTGCGGAAATAAATTGGCAAAACCAAGATCGCGCCGAGCTGGATGACGATCGAGTACATCTTCCAGTAGCCGCTCTCCAGCGGCACATGCAGCAGGGCTTCGGAAATGCGGAGATGGGCGGTGGAACTGACGGGCAGGAACTCGGTGAGTCCTTCGACAATTCCCAGCAGGACGGATAAAAGATACTCGTTCAAGTGTTCTCTCCAAAATTAAGGTAGAGACGCGGTGGCCGCGTCTTACGCGGAGACGGGGCAAGCCGCGTCTCTACGGAAATTCATTCGATCAAGGCGCAGGCTTCTAGGATAACAGGAAGCGGCCAGAAGGGAGATCGTCTTCCGGCCGGGAGAGCGCGACAAAATCAGAATGCGTAGCGCAGAGATTCGGTTACCGAGTTCAACCGTCAGCACTGGCGATCCCCGATTTTCCGCCGCCATTTCAGAAAGAGTAGCGGAATGCGAATTCAGTTGTGCTGCCGTTGAAATCCTGGGTGGGGATGGCTGCCAGCCCCGGTATTGCGTTGGACGCCAGCCCTTTGCCGTTATAGCCGTAATAGTTCCAGGTCATCCGGTAAGTGAGACCTTTATATAAGTCGAAAGTCGCTCTCACATACGGCTTCTGATAATTGAAGGCGAGAGTTCCGGGCACTTGGAGCGGATCGATGGCGAGCGTGTTGCCCCCGACGAAAGTCCCGGTGTATCCGACGCCAGTGGTGACTCGTTTCGCGGGTTTCCACATGACATCGCTATACACGAAGTGCTGCTTGCTGGAGTACGACCCCAAGCCGGGAACTGCGGGAGGCGTGTACCCCAAGCTGGCTGGACACTGAGTGACGGGCGGAGGGCCGAAGGCGTTTTGGTAATAACAAATCTGCGCCTGGGTGTAGATATTGGTGTAGGTATAGCCAAGATCGAAGAACCACTTTGAGTTTGGAATGAGATTGGCGACGAAACTATAGGTCCGGCCATGTTCGAGGTCGTTGACCGTAGCGACGTTGTCGCGGTTTTCATGGATGTCGAATGCGCCGTCGAAGTTGATCCAGGCGCGCGGTTTGTAGTTGGCGTGGATCTTGTAGCTTTGCACTTGCCGGGGACTAATCCGGGTAAAGGAGTAATTGTTGGAGCCGAACTGGAAATCGGCGGTAATCCGCAGCGTGTCCATGGGGCGGGCCGTCAAGCCCGCCAACAAAGTGTTTTCGTGGATTCCCGTGAGGTTGCGAGATGTATCGTTGCCGGCCGCGGGACCGGAAAAAGTCAGCGAAATAAGCTGGCCGGTCGTCGGATCCACGGTCTCGGTACAGTTAGAAGGTGTAGCGCAGTCGCCACGCGCAGCAAAATAATCGTTGGCTGCGGTGCCGCCGGCTCCGCCCGGGAAATAGGTTTCCGCTGTATAAAAAGTCGCGCTGAAGTCGGCGATGGTGCGATTAGTGTACTCATAGCCGATGTGGCCGGTCAGACGACTGGTGAAGTCGTACTGGAGCTGGATCGTATCCGATCGGATGTTCTGTCCCAGGAAGGTCGAGGTGGGGCCGTTGACGATGTCGGCGGACGAACCCGCGCTATGACTGGGACAGGTGGCCGCAGTGTACGGAAAGTGGCAGGGGAGGGAAAAAAACGTTCCCGAGGTAAATAGCGCCTGCGGTTGCGCCAGGCCCACCAGCCCGGGCTGCATTTGGCCGAATATATTTGTCTCGGCCGTATCCCAGAGGCCGGGGGTGCGCCAGTTGTCGAAACGAAACGAATCGAGGATGCGAAACTTGTTGGTGAGCGAATAGACTCCCGACCAGTCGGCATTGACGGAGACGCGCTTGGCGTCGGCTGGGCCGCCCGCGGTGCTGCCACGCGAACCGTTCCGCGAGACGTAGTCGTTTACGATCTCATTGAAATCTGGGACCGAGTTACTGGCCGTGCTGTAACCGAACGAACCCGACGTCTCGAAGTTCTTGAAGTAATTTGACTGAAACCGCAGACGCTCCGTGGGCATGAAATTTCGCGGCCGAGCGGCTTGGCTGTAGGACAGATATCCGTTGCAGTTGGGATTGAATATGTTTGGCGTCGTAACAATCGGCGCAGCACACGGCAGGACTTCAACGGGCCCGTTCGTACTCCAGATAATGCCAGGATCCACGGGCGTGCCGTTGGCGAGTTGGTAGCCGGAATTCTGCGGGTTGTCGGTGACCACGTTGTCCTGCTTGTAATAACTCAGGAACTGGTCAAAAGAAATAGTCGTTTTGGGCAGGAGGCGGAAGTCTGTGCCGATACGATAGGCGTTGGTCGTATTGCTGTAGGTTTGATTGAAGTCGGCGATGGTGCCGCCGTCCGTGGTAAAGAACCCGGGGCCCTGGTCCCGATCATGCGAAAACCCGAGCCGGAGTCGCACCCGCGATTGCGGCAACAGCGTCAAATTGTAATCCTGCATCCGGCGGACCAGATCGAGAGAATGCGGCGAAGTCGCAATGCCAATTGCAGGAACCGAAGTCGATGGATTGAGCGGATTGGCCAGCAGGTTGTAGTCCCAGAAATTTTTGTCGCGGCGAAACAGAAGCCGGAAGTCATACCATTTGTTCTTGTCAATGCGCAGGCGGGTCACGTCATTCGGATCGCCGCCGTATCCGAAGTTGCTCATGCGGAGATCGTCGAACAGGAAGCCGTTGTGGTCCAGCGAGCGCATGTCCACGGTGTAATCGAAGAGACGAAGGCCGGAGCCGAGATTCACGAAAGTATCGTAGGTGTCGGTGTTTCCATTGACCCAGTTGCCCCGGTAGCCAGCCTCAATAGACTGCTGGATGTTGTAGCCTCCCGAATCGATTCCTTTGGTTTCTCCGGAGACATTCTGGGCATGGGACAGCGGCGAAGAAGCCAAGATCGTCAGGGCCAGAATGAAGACGAGAATTAAAAAGTTGAGCCCACGAGCCGCACAATAACTCAATCTCATGACTGTTTCCTCCGCTGTCTTCTGCTCGTACTCTGGCTTGCACGCTTCACCGGCTGTGCCTGGAATGTGTTCGTTCTGCGATGTCAGGACAAGGTTCATGGCGACCTCTACTTGAAAAAGGTTGCGTCGAAATTAGAGCCGTGGATCTGGTTATGGCATATCGTGCACGACTTGAAGAATGTCTCCTGGCTGTGGAATGAAGGAGTTCCTGGCGCCCCACCGGTTTTCCCGTTGGGAGCGGAATTGGTATGGCATTGTAAGCACAGCAGATTGACGTTGCTCACCCTCAGCATGTGAGGATTGGCGCCTCCATGGGGGATATGACAGGCCGTGCACCCCTCGATCTTCACGGGTTCGTGCTCGAATACAAATGGTCCCTGCTTGTCGGTGTGACAGGTGAAGCAAACGGCATCCTGTGTGGCCGAAGCCCGCACTTGCTTGGGCCCAACCGTGCCGTGCACATTGTGGCAGTCCGAGCACTGGATCAAGCCCTCATTAACGCGATGGTGGAAGGGCATCTGAAATTGCGCTTTCTGTTGCGCATGGCATGAATAACAAAGCTCTGGCTGTGCTTTCGTCAACAAAAACTCTTTGGTCCGCGAATGGTGCGGCGAATGACAGGAGATGCAGCTGACTTCGTTTTGCGTGTGTATCGAGTTGATGGCATTCATGTGCTGCGTGCCACCGGCGTGACAAGTCAGGCAGCGGGTGTTGATTTCCTTCGCCGAAGCGTTCTTGAACGTGTATATCTTGGTCACGTCGCCGCCGCCGGCCACATGCTCCGCTCCCGGACCATGGCATCCCTCGCAACCTTGGTGCGAGGGGCCACCATCTTTATTCAGTGTGGTCTTCCAGTGCGGCGTCTTCTCCCAGGCGTTGTAGATTTCTTCGTGACAGGTCTTGCAGGTTTCCGCGCCCACGTACTTGGAGCCTTCGGAGGAAGGCGCGTCAGCCACGGGTGCGCTGGCCGATTGAGGACCCTTATCGGCAACCTGCTGGCGAGCCTGGCCCGAAGCAGTGGCAACCAAGGCAATGGCGAAAAGAAATGGAATGAAGAACGGAAGGACTCGATCAATCCTGGAATTTGCAGGTCTTAGCATTCGCATGCCCCCTCGACACCAGCGGATTGTAATGTAAAAATCTTCAACCACCCCGGTTTCAGCTCATCAAGGAGATCCGCCATTGGGGCGGCCCGCCCTTAAGTGCGGCTTTTCTGCCGCGTTCCCAAGCTTACCCTATGCCTTAATAAATGTTATATCCCCAAAGACTCTGGCCCACAAAGCCCTAACGCGCAAACCGTACCCTAAATCGTTAACGTCTGGCTGTGACAATTGAACAATAAAAATGTGATGAAATCAAGAATCAAGGCTGTGGAAAACAGCCTGCCACCGGGTGGAAGTGGCAATGCGCAGGATGGCATTGCCAGGATGCGGGATGCGCTGTAGTGGAGTTCGTTGGCGCGGCGGTCAGCGGCCAGCTTCAAACCGGTAGCCAATTCCACGCAGCGTTTTCAAATAGCGGGGATGCCGTGGGTCCGGTTCGATTTTTTCCCGCAGCCGCCGCACAAAAACGTCGATGGAGCGCGGAATGACGAAGCAGTTTTCTTTCCACACGGCATCCAGCAACTGGTCGCGGGTAAAGACGCGTCCCTGGTGCCGGACCAGATATTCGAGGAGGCGAAACTCGCGGACGGTTGTGACCACTGTCCTGCCCTCGACGCGCACGGTCATCGAAGCGCAATCGATTTCCAACTCTCCCAACTGAATTGTTTCGGAGCCGGGAACTTCCGGCTGGATCCGGAGAACATTGCGAACGCGCGCAATCAACTCACGCGGGCTGAAAGGCTTGGTGATATATCCGTCTCCGCCAGCGTCGAAGGCTTGCAGGCGGTCCGGCTCCTGGGTCCTGGCGGAAAGAAAAATGATGGGTGTCTGGCCCAGACGTTCGTGCTGGCGGATCTGGCGGCAGAGATCGTAGCCGTTCATTCCGGGCAACATGATGTCGAGAAGAAACAGCGCTGGGTGCGTCATGGCTGCATGAGGAACCACTGGCGTCCCGGAGAAAAATGCGGAAACCTCGAATCCGGCGGTGCGCAGGTTGTGCTCGATCAGGCGAGACACGTCCGGATCGTCCTCGACCACGTAGATCAGATCGGGATGACGCGGTTTGTCCACTGCTTGCAAAGATTCCATGGCCGGGAGAAAACCTGACGCGCTCTCCAAAACTTTCCTTTATATTCCCCAACTCACACTAGAGGGTACTATGTTGCAGCAGTGTTGCGCCAGTGTTAAAAGAGAGTTAATTTGATCGAGGCCGATCTTCCGCGCATAAGTTCCCTGCTGCTGTCTCTATCCTGTGCTTTGCTCTGTGCTCGGCCCAGGCGTTACACTGCGGGATATGAATACAGCCAACCAACCGAATGTGAAATTCGTGCAAACCCACGATTACCGCGAGGCCTACTCCAACAGCGTGCAGATCCGGGTGAATGTCTGGGATTTCTTCCTGGTTTTCGGCACCATGCAACAAGCTCGGAGACGCAGGTGGAATTGCGAAACTTTCAGGGAATTTATCTCAGCCCGCAACAGGCCAAGGCGCTCATGGCGCTCTTGCAACAGAACGTGTCGAATTACGAGGCTGCGTTCGGCGAGATCAAACTTGATCCCCGCGTCCCAGATGGGCCCATTCACTGATGCGCCGTTCGCCGATGTTCTGTACAACGTTCTGTACACGGCGCGGCGCGGCGGCATTCCGATCCGATAACAAAATCTCCACCGGCAGCCTCGGCATGGGCGCAGCAGTTTCTTATGTTCGCGCTTTTCTTCGCCGGATTGATGCTTTGCACGCGCCGCTTCTGCGCCTTCCTTATTTCTGGGATGAAGCGGGCTATTATGTTCCGGCCGCGCGCGATCTATTTCTGACCGGCTCGCCGATCCCGCATTCCACGCCATCGAATGCGCATCCTCCGCTGGTGATGGCGTATCTGGCGCTGGCTTGGCGCGTCTTTGGATACTCCACGCTGGTCACGCGCACCGCCATGCTGGCGCTGAGCGCATTCTCGCTGCGTGGGACTGTTTCGGCTTTCACGGATCGCGGCCGCAATCTGCCCGTGGCGTGGGCGACCACCGCGTTAGTGGCGGTTTATCCCGTGTTCTTCACGCAGAGTTCGCTGGCGCAGGTTGACTTGCCCGCCGCCGGATTTACTTTCTGGGCGCTGGCCGCGTTACATAGAAGACCGTCCGTGGCAAGCCAGCAGTCTGGTTCTCGCTGGCCGCGCTTGGCGAAAGAGACTGCGATCCTGGCTCCGCTGGCGTTGTTGGGCTGGGAACTGCTCGGCTTACTTGATTCGTGAAAGCCGCGCGAAAGAAAATCGTGGAAAGAATTTCTTCCTCCCGCAGGCAGGCGCACGACTGGCTTTATCTGCTGCTTCCGTCGTGCCGCTGGCCGCCTGGTACGCCTACCATTACTCGAAGACAGGCTTCCTGCTGGCAACCCGGAATTCTTTCGCTACAACGTTGCCGCCACGCTCAATCCTCTGCGCATTCCGTTGGCTCTGGCGATGCGACTCTGGCAACTCTTCGGATATTTCGGTCTTTATCTGCTGACCCTGGCGGGATTGCTGGCCATGCTTCGTCCGCCGCGCATATTGAGCGAGATATTGAACGAGAAAGAAAGCGCAGTCGCGCGTCCGCGAATTCCAATCTGGATACAGGCCGCATTTCTCTCCGTGTTGCTTGCCTACCTGGTCTTTCATGTCGGCAGTGGGCGGGGCGGTGCTGGCCCGCTACATGTTGCCAGTCGTTCCACTGGTGATTCTGACGCTGGTCTCGACTCTGTGGCGGCGCGCGCGCTATTGGAAATTGATTGTGGGAGCGGTCGCCATTGCATTTGTCGCGGGCCTCTTCAGCAATCCGCCCTATGGATTCACTCTCGAAGACAATCTCGCCTATCGCGACTACATCGTGCTGCACGTCGGAGGCGAGCCGCGTTCCTGGCGATGCGCTATCCCGGCGAGCGTGTTCTTACCGCTTGGCCCGCGTCGGACGAAATCAGCCGGCCCATGGCTCGGCTATGCCAATGCCAGTCCGCCTTTCCGCGTCGTGCGCATCGAGGACTTCTCCGTCTCCCAGATCGCCGTGGCAGCCCGCGCTCGCGACCGCTTCGACGTGGCCCTGGTCTTCTCCACCAAATACCAGCCGCCGCATCCGCTGCTTGGATGACAATTGGGAAGCGTGGCGGCGCATCAAAGAAAAGTTCTTTGGTTATCATCGCGACTTGCTGCCAGAAGAGATTGCCCAACGTCTAGGCGGAACGATCGCCTATCATAAAGAGCAAAACGGCCAGTGGATCGCGGTGATCGCAGTGGAGCGTTGAGCTTTCTTTATAATCTGTCATCCTGAGCGAAGCGAGGAACCCATGCATTCACCAGCGCCAACAGAATATAGAGGTCCTTCGCTTCGCTCAGGATGACAATACTATAGCCTCTTAGTGGGAATCGTTCCCCATCTCCTCGTTGAGTCCATGGAATACGGCATCGTAGTGGCCGCTCTCGGCAGCGAAGCGGAGGCGCGCCACGTTCTCGACGCAGATCTCCGTGACCGCCGGCTGGGTCTTGAGTATCTCCATCACCTCGGCAATGAACTTATCCAGCGGCATGGCCCGAGGATCGGAAGCCCCATTCATAAGGTGCGTGGCGACATAGGGAGGGATTAGTTCGAGGACCTCTGTCGTGGTTGCCCTAAGTTGGTAGCGGAGCGACTGCGTGTACGAGTGGAGGGCAGCCTTAGTTGCGCAATAAGTGGGGGTCGGAGCGAGCGGTACGAAAGCCAGGCCCGAAGAGACGTTCATGATCGCCGAGTAAGTCTGTTTCTGGAGCAGCGGGAGAAGCCATGCCGTGAGCCGGATGGGACCAAGCAGATTCGTGGCGATCATGGCTTCCGCGTCGGCGAGATCATCCGGTTGCGCCCGCAAGTTCTCGGACCGCATAATGCCGGCGTTGTTGATGAGCACATTCAGATTGGGATGGTCCGCCGCAAGCTGCGCGACTGCGGAGCGGATGCTGGCGGCATCGGCGATATCGAGCGCGATGGACTTCATACCTGGGTTGGCGGCAGTGGTCTTGTCGAGTGCCTGCTGGCGGCGGCCAGCGACGATGACCCGGTTTCCGAGCGCGTGAAATTTTTCCGCAAGGCCGCGGCCGATACCAGTGCCACCGCCCGTGATGAGAATTGTGTTGCCCGTGATCTTCATGGTGCTCACCCCCCCGTTAAATTCTAAAAGCAATGCTTACCTGTGGGGAAGTGGACACTCGATCCGATCCGCCACGTGGCCGCCCGGTTATTTCTCGTTGTTCGAGCGGCGGCGAATGGAATCCGCTTCCTTGCTTTCGCGCGAATCCACGATTTTGTCGTTTTCAAATCCGCAAAAGGGGCATTTCATGCGCTTTGGCTACGCTAGGGAACTAACAACGATTGTAGCAAGCGATGCGGGCTGCATTCGTAAAAGTAAGAACCCAAAACAAAAGCGGCGGGCGATCACTTCCGATCAGGGGATCGGGCCAGTAGAGGAAGTTGGTGCAATCGCGATTTCTCGACAGTAATCCGTTATCACTTGCACTTGCACCAAAGAGCGTTCTTTTCGTCGCCTAATTGGACTCCTTGATAACCATCAAAATAGAGACATTGATTGAGGTTTTTGTAATCAGAAAATCGGAACCAAAAGGACTGTATTCTTTTGCCATCGGACGTGAGCACGACAAGATGACGTTCGTTTAGAAGCAGGTTCTCAATCCTGACAGGCTGTTTGTGTGGCCAGCGAATCGGCTCCTGCTTGTCGATTCTCACGCTTAGCGTTGCCGGATTATACTCTCCCCCCGGAGAGATTCTTGTCGGCGGATCGGGAGAATTCGGCAAAACACAAATAGTTCCAAGTTTCCGCTCGTTACCGGGTGCGGACTTACTTGTGCCGGATGGCTGCTCCTGAGCAGCAGACATAACCGAGAGCGCGGCTAGAAGGATTGCAATGCGTGCTGTTCCCATGAACGCCAACTATATAGCAGCACCGGCATGAATTCCAGTGTCCCAGATAAACATTGAAATGGCTATTTCGTAAATTGAGAATTGCTCGTGGAATGGCGGTTCCGTGAGGTTGGGATGACCCGATCACCCGATGTTCCCCTCCTTCTGCTACCATTTCTCCTTCATGAAACACATTGGCGAAAACGTGGTGCGCATTGAGGCGGAGGCTTTGCGGGCGCTGGCGGACCGGTTGGCGGGGCCTATGGCGGCGGATTTCAACCGGGCGCTGGAACTGATGTTCGATTGCCAGGGCCGGGTGGTCGTTACTGGGATGGGGAAGAGCGGGCTAATTGCTCGCAAGATCGCGGCTACGTTGAGTTCGACAGGGTCGCCCGCGCTCTACCTGCATCCGGTGGAGGCGCTGCATGGCGATCTGGGGATGATCGTACGCGGCGATCTGGTGCTGGCGCTCTCGGCCAGCGGCGAGACGGAAGAAATCTTGCAGTTGCTGGCGACGATCAAGCGCTTGCAGGTTCCACTCATTTGTATGACGTGCGAAGACATTGCTGAAAACCTAGCGGGCGGGGGCGCCCGCTCCACGCGGGCTTCCACTTTGGCGTCGGCTGCGGATGTGGCATTGGATTGCTCGATTTCCCAGGAAGCTTGTTCGCTGGGACTCGCTCCTACCGCTTCCACTACAACCATGCTGGCGCTGGGCGATGCGCTGGCGGTGGCGCTTTCGGAAAAACGCGGATTTAAGGAAGAAGATTTTGCCAACCTGCATCCCGGCGGAAAGCTGGGCAAACGGCTGGCGCGGGTCGAATCGTTGATGCACTCGGGAGACGCGGTCCCGCGGGTGACGGCCGAGACGAAGATGCCGGACGTTATTTACGAAATGTCGCGCAAGAAGCTAGGGATGACGGCGGTGGTCGAGGGCGATCGACTGCTCGGCGTGATCAGCGACGGCGATCTGCGGCGCTTGCTCGGGCAGCGCGGCAAAGATGCGCTCGACCTGACGGCGGGAGATTGCATGACGCGCGATCCGAAGACGATTGGCGCGTGGGAGTTCGCCGCCACCGCGCTCGCCCGCATGGAAGAGATGAAGATTACTTCGCTAATGGTTGTGGAGGAGCGGATGTTGCTGGGGGTCGTGCACCTGCACGATCTGTGGGGCACGGAGATGGTGTAGCAGGACTTCGGGATCGGCTGTTTGTCATATAAGAGCAGCTATGGTTTCCTTCGGATCAGGCGCGAGCTTGTCGTTGTCTTCTCCATCTTCGGATCTTCCCCACCAAAACCAGCGGCCAAATCGCGTACCAGTATTTCTTTCGCAGGAAATTGGTCATGAGCCTGCCTTTCCAATCGTCCGCGACGTCCTCCTTTTCACGGTATTCAGGGCGAATGAAGTCATGAATGTGGTGACCGAGTTCGTGATACAGCACATTTCCGAGATGAATTTCGCGGAAAAAGGGAATCCAGAGGCAAACTTTCGGAGAGAAGTTGCGGAGTGTCTTGTCAACGCGGATTTCGATCCACGCCGGCCTGCCTTGCCACGCGTGGTGGTACAAACCGTAGGCTTCAGATTTGTCAAACTTGCGTTTACGAGATCGCACCTTTCCCACCCTGTCCCTGCGAGAAAGGCCCCCCTCATTGAGAAGGACCACGCAATCGAGTGCGACTAGGTATTTTTCCGGGACCGTACGCAGAAGAGTCCGAACCACTCGGGTAGCATCAAAGGGCGGCTTGTAGTCGCGATAGGATTCGACGATACGGGGCTGAAGTTCGGTCACGGGAAAAGTTTAACCGCAAACGCGCACTTTCGGCGCGTGGAATGCGTCGGGGAACGTGAAGGTGACCCGCGCTCCCTCGCGTACGTTGCCCACCAGCGCGGGGCGAAAACAGGCAATGCAGGTGCCGCCGGCGTGGCGAACGCTGGGATAGACAATTCCGGCGGAACCTCGATCCAGCAGGCGGCGGCCGAGTTGTTGGGACGCGCGATAGCTGACGGGATTCAGGTACTTCTTGTAAGCGTGGTTGCCGCCCGGATGTTCATCTCGAAGATCGTTGTTTCGCAGATCGTGGAATACGGCGCGAAAATCGGCCAGATACTCGCGGTAGTCAACCGTCTCTTCTTCCCGCCAATTCACCTCACGTAATCCTTCGCCATAGTGGAAGGCGACTTCGGTTTGCGCGGTCTTCAGTGAGAAGCCCGCATACCATGCGCCGCGGTCGTCTCCGCTGAAGCGGCTGCCTCCCGGCCGCGCGTGCGTAAAGGCGGCGTTGACGATGTGAAAGTGAGGCACGGCGAAAACCAATTCGTGCACGGTGATTCCGGGAAGCAAGTTGGCCTCGCCGGCCAGCCGCGTGTTGGTGGCGTCGTCGAGCTGGAACAGATGCTCCATTTGCGCCGGGGGAAGGCCGAGCCGCGACAACACGCTCTCGCCCTCCTCATAAAAGCGATTGGGGATGAGGCGGTGGGTATCGTTTTGCGAGATGGGCGTGGTTTTGGGAAGCATCGTCTTGGGGAGAATTACAGACCGCCGCGGCGGGCGTCCAACAGTTGGCGGACGCGCAGCATCGCAGGCACTCCGCCCTTCAACATGCAGGCGAGCGGCGTCTCGCCGCCGAAAATGGGATTGGAGTTTGGCAGTTGCACCCAGGCATCGGCGAGCTTGGCCGAATAAAGGACATTGAGCGCCTTAAAGATGCCGACCAGCAGGGACACGCGTGTGAGCTTGTCTTGATCTAAAGTCTTGGCGCCCGGTGTTCTGGCGGCGCTGCGTTTGAGCTGATAGAACGAGCCGTTGGAGATGCCGCCGATCAGGGCGCGAGTGTCCTCGTCGCGCAGCTTCCAGTGGGACGCCAGACGGAAAAATGCGCGGATGGCGACCGGGCTCAGCTTCTCCTGCACCGCCCGGCTGGAAAGGTCCGCGGGCTGGTCCCAAGCTGCGCCGTGAAGGTGTACCAGGTTGGATGCGCCGAGAACAACATCTCCAAACATGAAAGTATTATGGTACATAATTGGAGTTCAGTCAAGAGGACGTTTTGCGTAGGGACAGCCGAGGGCGGCTGTTCCTGCGTGGTTAGTGGCAGTAACTCTGAAGCTTCGGCGGAGGCGGGGCAGGGAACTCGTCGAATTCGCCTTCCCATCCGGAGCATCCGCGGGCGGTCACGGCGCGGACCACGACCTGTTCGAGATCGCGGGCTTTGGCTTGCGCTTGCGAAATCTGGTCGGTCGTGAGATTGTCGCTGTGGGCGAGTTCGCCGAGGTCCGCGCCCGCAGCCGCATAACCGGCGTCGGCCGCAATGGTGTACCAGGCGTAGGCAGTGAGGCGGTCCTGTGCAATGCCGCGGCCATCTTTCAGCGTTTTGGCGTAGAAGTATTGCGCCTGGGGCAATCCCAAGTCGGCGGCAATCTTATAGAGCGCCGGGGCCTTGGTAAAATCTCGATCCGCCATCAGACGGCCCAGATAGTAGGCGCCGTATGCGTTGTTCTGGCTGGCGGAAATCTTGAACCATTTCTGGGCCGCGTCAAGATCGCGCGCCACGCCGGTCGTACCGAGAAAGTAAAGCCGTCCGGCGAGCCAGCCCGCCAGCGGGTCGCCTTGCTGGGCCGCCTTGCGATACAGTTCTACGGCCTGGCCCGGGTCGCGCGCGAGCACGGTCCCGGTTTCGTAGTAATAACCCAGCGCGATCTGCGCGGGTCCGTAGCCGAGGGCGGCGGAACGCCGAAAATAGTCGATTCCGAGAGAATCGTCTCGCGACGATCCGACGCCTGTAATGGCATCCATTCCACGATCGTAAAGAGCTGCTGGAGAGGTGCTCTGCGCTAAGGCCATCGTGCTCCACAGCACAATAATTGAATTTAGAATCGTTCGACGCATGGGCGGATTTCTGGGATAAATACTGAAACAAGTATAGGAAATATGCTAGGTCAGTGGAGAGTTACGAAAGTTCGACGGCACTGCACGGATGGCGGAAGCAGTACAGTGGCAATTTTACAAGCGCCGATCTAAAGCGCTGGGATATTTTCAACGACCTGAGTGAATCGGAGTTTCCCTACGCGTAGCGCTCGCGCATGAAATCGGCAATGGCCGTGTAGGCGGCGGTCAGCGTCTTTTCATCGGGCAGGAAAACGATGCGGAAATGCTTCGTTCCGGAGCGCTGTCCGAACCCGGAGCCGTGCACGACCGTCACATACTTCTGGCGAATCAATTCGGTGACGAAGACCTCGTCGCTTTCGGGGATATCAATGCGCGGATAAGCGTAGAAAGCCCCGCGTGGCGCCACACAACTTACGCGCGGAGTTTCGGCGCACCACTTCATGGTCAGATCGCGGCGGCTGCGCAGCTTGCGCTTCACTTCGACGAGGTGGTCCTGCGGGCCTTCGAGTGCGGGCTTGATGGCGTACTGCTCGGGATGATTGGCGCAGAGGCGCGCCCGCAACAGCTTGTTCACGCCTTCGAGATACGGCTTGAGGGCAGAAGCTGGGCCGCTGGCAATGCCCCATCCGATGCGCCATCCGGGGGCCAGGTAATTCTTGGACAGTCCGCCAAACGTAATGACCGGCACATCGGGCGCAACTGCGGCCATGGCAATGTGTGGATCGTCGTCAATGATCAGCTTGTCGTAACTTTCATCTACAAAGAGAATCAGATTGTGTTGGCGCGCGAGTTCCGCAATCTGCTCAAGCATCTGGCGCGTACAGACCGAGCCGGTCGGATTGTTGGGATTGATCAACACCATCCCGCGCGTCCGCGGCGTGATCTTTTTCTTGATGTCGTCGAGATCGGGCTGCCAGCCGTCTTCTTCGTTCAGATAATAAGGGTTCGGTCCGGTTTCGAGCGTCGCCAGGACCGCGGAATAGAGCGGATAGTCGGGGCAAGGGCTCAGCAGGTTGTCGCCCGGATTGAGCAGCGCGGTCAGGCAGATGTCCACCGTCTCGCTGACGCCCGAGGTCACGAAGACATCGTGAATGTTGGAGATCCCCTTGCGGGCCGCCTCGGCGCGAATGGCGTCAAGCGCCGGAGGTATGCCCGAAGAACTCGCATATCCGTTATGGCCGTCTCGCATGGCTCGATAGACCGCTTCAATCATGTGGGCGGGCGTTTGGAAGTCGAAGTTGAGTGGATCGCCGATGTTGAGCGGCAAAATTTTGTGTCCCTGCCGGGCAACCTCGTCGGCAATGCAGGCCAGGTCGCGGATGGCGTAGCGAACGTTTTCCATCCGGGCGGCAGAGGCGATTTCGTGGAGTTGAGAGACAGGCATGAGCATCGGTTGCTTTCCGTTTTGATTGTACAAGAGCTTCCGTGGCCGAGGTTGCAGGACCTTGCTGGACTGGGACGGAAGAAATCGTATCCGGAATGAGTGGTAGTTTAGTGGGCCTTGAACTCGAGCGCGATAGTTTCCTGGGTTGTCTCCGGGCCGGAGGGGAATTTCCACTTCATTACGGCCTTGGTTGCGGACTCGGCGAGAATCTGATTCCCGCTCGCGACCTCAACATTGGCAACGCTCCCATTCGCAAGCACCGTTACATGCAGGACAACCGTACCGCCGATCCCCATTCTTTTCAGGACTGCCGGATACTCGGGCTGTTCGACCTTAACGGCCTTGCGCCCCTCGGCTTGCACTGCGGGAACCGAGCCGAGTGCCAGGTAAAGGGCCAGCAGCGCCAGACTTGCCAGGGTTAGTCTCGAAAACATGAGCCACGCCCACGGCGGCGTCTTCCGATTGCCGCCCATGATCTGGAAAGTGCCATCGGAATGGTCGATCAAGTTACACCCCTGACAGGGTTGGGGATGCACTGCACCCTGACAAGCTACAGTAGATTTTTCTGAGGTCGGCAGCAATATCACGGATGGAGGCGTCCCAAAATACGCAGCCTTTTCCCATGTGGGCGGCGGCTATTTAGCGTTCCTGATGGGCGCATTCGACTCAAACGAAATCAATCACCTTCGAGACGCCGAGAAAAACTTGTAATCTGGTAATTTGGCAATTGGAAAACTCCAAAATCGGCGCAGGAAATAAGTCTAAATTACCAAATTACAAATTTCCCAATTACAAAATATTTTTAGCGCACGCCGCGCCTCGGCGGTGATTGACTTACTCCGTTCGATCGATCTGCGCCTTCTGCAGCTTGTCGGAGTAATCCACGTAGACGGCTTTCCACTCCGTATAGAAATCGATGGCGCCAATGCCGCCTTCGCGATGGCCGTTGCCGGTGGCCTTCACGCCGCCGAAGGGAAGGTGGACTTCGGCACCGATGGTTGGAGCGTTGATGTAAGTGATGCCGGCATCGAGATCGCGGACGGCGGCGAAGGCTTTGTTCACGTCCTTGGTGTAGAGAGACGACGACAAGCCGTATTCGATGTTGTTGGCGATGGCGATGGCATCTTCGAGGTGGTCGCAGGGAATGATGGAAACGACGGGGCCGAAGATTTCCTCCTGGGCGATGCGCATCTTGGGATCGACTTCGGTGAAAACGGTGGGTTCGAGGAACCAGCCATGCTGGTATTCGCCCTGGTCAAGCCGATGGCCGCCACAGACCAGCTTGGCACCTTCGCTTTGTCCGATCTCGATGTAACTCAGGTCAGTCTTAAGCTGGTTTTCATTCACCGCCGGACCCATTTCCACGGTCTCATCGAGGCCGTTGCCGACTTTGATTTTTTTGGCGCACGCCACAAAGCGATCGACGAACTCGTTGTAAACGCCTTTCTGCACGATAATGCGGCTGGTCGCGGTGCAACGCTGTCCGGTGGTTCCGAAAGCGCCCCAGAGACCGCCTTCGATGGCGAGGTCGAGGTTGGCATCGTCGAGCACGATCATCGGATTCTTGCCGCCGAGTTCGAGCGAACAGCGCTTAAAACTTTTGGCCGCCGTCGTGCCCACGATTCGGCCGACCTCCGACGAGCCGGTGAGCGAGATGGCGCGGACCACGGGGTGCTCGGCGAGCGGCGTGCCGACCTCCGCACCGAAGCCGGTCACGATGTTGATGACGCCTTTGGGGATGCCAGCGTCGGTGAGCGCCTGGATCAGGTTGAAGGTGGAGAGCGGCGTGTCCTGGGCCGGCTTGATCACGCAGGTGTTGCCGCAGACGACGGCGGGCAGCAGCTTCCACGAAGAGATGGCCATGGGGAAATTCCAAGGCGTGATCATGCCGCAGACGCCGATCGGCTGGCGGATGGCCATGGCAAACTTGTTGGGCAACTCCGAGGGCACGGTCGGGCCAAACAGGCGGCGGCCTTCGCCGGCGTTGTAGTAGGCGGCGTCAATGGCTTCCTGCACATCGCCGCGAGTTTCTGCCAGGACTTTGCCCATTTCGCGCGTCATGTCGCGAGCATGGTGCTCTTTGCGCTCGATCAGAATCTCGGCGGCGCGAAATACCATCTCGGCGCGGCGGGGCGCGGGCACCAGACGCCATTTGGAAAACGCGCGCTGGGCCGCATCCACGGCTGCATCCACATCTGCCTTGTTCGACCGCTGGAAGATGGCGACGACTTCGCGCGTGTCCGCGGGATTGCGGTCTTCGAAAGTTTGTCCGCTCGTGGATTCGACCCATTCGCCGTCAATGAAATTCTTGCAGACTTTGGTCTTGGTCGTGCCGCCCGCGATCTGCGGGCTGGCCAGGGTATTGCTCGTCATAGGAGCCTCCTGGAAATCCAGCAGACCATGCTAACGCCCGGGGTGAAGACGGGCAAGCGCGGGGCACGGATTGTGTTTTCGAACCTGACCTTGCCAGGGCCAGTAGGTGGCGATGGCTAGTAGTCACTTTCGTAACCCTTTCACCCCCTGACTCAAGTTTTCGCCATGCAGACAGAGCTATGATGGTCACAATGAGAAAGGAATCCCGTATTCTCAGAGTTTTGCAATTAAGGTTGGTACGGGCCCGTGTCGAATAATAATAAAAATACGCCGGGACTCTACGTTGCCTGGAAGCAGGTGACGTACCGCAGCATGATCATGGCGCTGCTTGGTGCGGCGCTGATTTTTGGCGTTGTCATGCACGCGGCCTTTCCGAAATTTACCGACTCGACGGTGAAAGCGGTCGGGCAGCTTTCTGCGGGACTGCTGGAAAAAGTTGCGGGGCTGGCGCCTCCACTCAAGGCGCCATCGGCCGCGGTTTCGCAACAGGCGCACTTCACTGCGCTCGACGGCACGATCCGGGTGAGGAAAGGAAACAGCAATAGCTGGATCAACGCCGGCTACAACGTGCTGCTGGAAAAAGGCGACGTGGTGCAGACCGGCGCCGAAGGCATGGCGAAAATTGTTTTCAACGACGGCACCAACTACACCGTGAAACAGGATTCGCTGATCGTCATCGAAGAGAACTCCGCTAACGATCAGCAGCAGACCAACGTGTCGGTGGCGGTCACGACGGGCACGGTGGACCTGACCACGGCGACTTATGTGCAGGGTTCGAAGTCGCAGGTGATTGTCGCGGGCGCGAAGGCATCCTTGGCCCCGGATTCGGCGGCCATGGTGCACAATAATCCCACGGACGATCAACAGGAAATCCTGGTGAAGAAAGGCAGCGGCGAAATCGAACGCAATGGAGAAACGGTCCATCTGTCCAACTGGGAGAAAGTGAGTTTCAGGAGCACATCGAAAACCATGGAGCGCGCCACGGAAGTCAGTCCGCCCGTGCCCATTACGCCGGGAAATATGATGCCGGTTTTCATCAACGCCGGGGAAAAATCGAAGGAAGTGGAGTTTGCCTGGTCGCCGGTGGCGAACGTCGCCGGATACCGGCTGCGCATTTCGCACAATCCATATTTTTCGTCATTGTTGCTGGATAAAAAGGTGGAGACGCCGAGTGTGGTTGTGACCGGTCTCCCGGTGGGCGCTTACTATTGGTCGGTGCAGTCTTACGATGCGGCGGGCAAGGAATCGGCGGAAAGCGAAAAAAACCGCTTTACGATCGTGGTCAAGGCGCAGGAAAAAATCGAGCTGTCGCTCGAAATCGATCCTCTGACCCAGCACGGACACGTGATCGAAGTGACGGGCAAGACCGAGGCGGGAGCGCGTGTCATGGTGAACGGCAAGGAAGTGCCGCTGGTCGGCGACGACGGATCGTTCCACTTTTTTACGCCGCCCTTGCCGAACGGGGAAAACCTGATCACGATCACGGCACAGAATGCGAAAGGCGGGGTGAACACCCACCAGGAGAAAGTGGTCATTCAGTAAAGGATTTCGATGTTCGGATAGATGTTCGGAACAACGGTTGGAACAACCGGCGCCCAGTTGGCCACCAGTTCTCCTGAATATCCAAGTAGAATAGAAAATTAAAAGAGGAGAACGACTCGCGCGGAACCGATGAAGGCCCGGGTTCCAGGGGCGAGACGAATTCCCGGGAGAGAGAAGTACTGTCATGTCCAACAACGGGTTCCATAACGGTTCTTCGCGTTCGCACAATCTGCGTTCGCTGTTCAGCATGTTTTCGAGCGACCTTGCCATCGATCTTGGGACGGCCAATACGCTGGTGTACGCGCGCGGCAAAGGCATCGTGGTCAACGAGCCTTCGATCGTGGCCATCAACAAGAACACCGGCGAAGTGGAGGCCGTCGGCAAGGAGGCCAAAGAAATGCTGGGGCGCACGCCCGGCAACATCGTGGCCATTAAGCCGATGAAAGACGGAGTCATCGCCGACTTCAAGGTCACGGAGAAGATGCTGAACTACTTCATCCAGAAGGCGCACAACCGCAAGATGCTGGTGCATCCGCGGATCGTGATCGGCGTGCCTTCGGAAATCACGCAGGTGGAAAAGCGCGCGGTCATGGATTCCGCCTATCGCGCCAAGGCCAGCGAAGTATTTCTGGTGGAGCAGGCCATGGTGGCCGCCATCGGCGCGGGACTCCCAATTACCGAGCCCAGCGGCAACATGGTCGTCGACATCGGCGGCGGCACCACCGACATTGCGGTGATTTCGCTCAGCGGCATCGTTTATTCGCGCTCCGTGCGCATGGCCGGCAACCAGATGGATGAGGCCATCATGAATTACCTCAAGCGGAAATATAATTTGCTGGTGGGCGAACGCACCGCCGAGCAGATCAAGATTGAAATCGGCTCTGCCTATCCGCTCGACAAGCCGCTGACCATGGAAATCAAAGGACGCAATCTGATCGAAGGTGTGCCCAAAACCATTACCGTGGATGACAGCGAAATCCGCGAATCGCTCAGTGAATGCGTTTCGACCATTATGAATGCGATCCGAGTTGCGCTCGAACGCACGCCGCCGGAACTTTCCGCCGATATCAGCGACCGCGGTATCGTGCTGACTGGCGGTGGCGCATTGGTCAAAAACCTCGACAAGCGCATCCGCGAGGAAACGGGATTGCCGGTCTCGATCGCCGACGATCCCCTGTGCAGCGTAGTGCTCGGCACCGGCAAGATGCTCTCGGACTTCAAGCTGCTGAGGAAGATTTCGATCGAGTAAGGGCTGCGAGCTACGAGTGAAATGCAGATCCCTCGCTTTGCTCGGGAGGACAAATCCTGAGGTATAAGGGCTCCGCACGGGATGACAATTTCGGGGATGACGGGCTCACTGACAACTGAGAGCTGAGAACTGGTGTTATGGAATCTGTCCTCGGACGCTACCGCAACCTGATCGTGCTGGTGGGAGTGTTGTTCGCCCAGATACTCGGTTTGGCGGTGCAGGTCAAGCGGACGACGGACAACGAACCGACTCGCCTGATCCGGGTCTGGGTGGTGGGTGCGGTCACTCCTTTGGAAAAGGTGCTGCTGTGGACGGAAACCTCCGCAGTCAACGTCTGGCGCGACTACTTCTACCTGCGCGGGGTGCGGGCCGAAAACCGCCAGCTCAAACAGCAAATCGAGCGTCTGAGTCTGGAGCGGGTGCGGATGACCCAGGACGCCGATCAGGCGCGACGTCTACAGGCGTTGCTGGCCTTCAAAGAACAGTTCATCTCCGAGACCATGGCGGCGCAGGTCATCGGATCGAGCGGCAACGATTCGTCCCGCGCGCCCTATATTGACAAGGGTGAAAAGGACGGCATCAAGCCCGACATGGCGGTCATCACCGCGGACGGCATCGTGGGCAAGGTGTGGCGCGTGTACCCCACCGCTTCGCAGGTGCTCTTGATCAACGACCAAAGCAGCGGCGTAGGGACGATCCTGGAGAAATCGCGAACGCACGGCATCGTCAGTGGCACGGCCGCCGGCGAAGTGGTGCTCGAAAGAGTGATGGGCGACGAAACCGTGCCGGTTGGAGAACAGGTCCTTACCACCGGCGGAGATCATATTTTTCCCAAGGGGCTGCTGGTGGGCAGAGTGACCAAGGTTTCGCCGGGAAGCGATATTTTTCTTAACATTCGCGTGCGTCCCGCGGCCGATCTCAGCAAGCTGGAAGAAGTGCTGGTGGTAACGAAAATCGCTGAAAGCCAGATCGAGCCCGACCAGACCGGCGCAGCGCGCGCGGTTGACATCCTGGCCGAACGACTGCCGGGCGTTCCTGCGAAACCCGATAGCGCCGGGAAATCCGCCGTACCGGGAACTGCTGCACCTATTGCTGCACCAACGACCACAGGCACGGATGCCGGTGCCAAGTTCAAAGCCGCATCCCCGGAAGCCGCTGCCGGCAGCGCATCCACCGCCGGTACTGTGAAGTCTTCCTCCAAGCCTGCGCCGGCCGCGGGCCTGCCAAAACCGCAACCCGCCGTCGAGGATAGTCCACACTAACGTGGCCATCACTTACACATCGGGAGAGCAGGTCGAGGTTTACCGTTTCAGCATGCCTGCGACGGTGCTGATTCCGCTGACCGCCGTTTTTCTGCAGGCGTGGCTGCCCAAGTGGTTTCCTTTTTTCTCCATCTTCGATCTTCCGCTGCTGGTCACGATCGGTTTTGCGACGGCGCGGCGCAGCCCGCTGGCTGGCCTGTTCACGGGCAGTTTGACCGGCATTCTGCAAGACGCGCTGACCATCCATCCCCTCGGGCTCTACGGCATTGCCAAGACGGTGGTGGGGTTTGGCGCTTCTTCGCTCGGCATCAAGCTGGACGTGGAACATGTCGGCGCTCGTTTTTTGCTTACGATTTTTTTCTACGCGGTGCACGAGGTTGTCTACTTCTCGATTGCCCGCGGCCTGGCCGGGTTGCCCATGGCGTGGACGTGGCCCCACGAATTCTGGTCGGGCGTGGCGAATGCGCTGCTGGGTGTTCTGGTTTTCATGCTGCTGGACCGCGTCAAGCAGCGGACCTAGCGTAAAGACAGCCGCCCCCGGCTGTCCAGGCGGGCGCAGCTCGCGTTTGTCCATCCGCGTACTCAAGAAGCGTGGCTGCTTCCAGCTATCAGATCTCAGTTGTCAGTAGAGTTTCACGTTACTGATAACGGACAACTGAGATCTGACGGTTGCCACCGTCAAGGTGGCCCAAGCAAACTGGGGCCGCGTTAGCGGCCCCCACACATCAACGCCAATCCTATGCGCCGGAGGCCGCTTCCACAGCCCGTACCGAGCCGTCCGGCGAACGATCCCAGTTGCGTTACTTTCAGAAGAATGATGGCAGGTTTCCCGGCATTGATCTCGTCATCCCCGGCAGCTTCACCATGGAAGGCGAACTCAGCGCGGACGCCGGGAGCCTTGAGTTATACCTGCGCCGATGCAGAGTTGAGCACGGGACGCAAAGGGGCGCTTAATCCGCGCATCACGCTTTCAAACTGTGGAATGTCGAGAGACTGAGCTCCGTCGGAGAGCGCGCGCTCCGGACAGGGATGCACCTCGATGATGAGGCCGTCGGCTCCGACGGCAATGGCAGCGCGCGAGACCGGCCCGATCAGGCTCTGCTTGCCGGTGCCATGCGACGGATCGGCGACCACCGGCAGGTGCGAGAGTTCTTTGGCCAGGGCGATGGCGGCAAGGTCGAAAGTATTGCGCATAGCGGTTTCGAAGGTCTTGATTCCGCGCTCGCAAAGGGCAACCTGATCGTTTCCCCCGGAAAGCAGGTATTCCGCCGCCAGCAGCCACTCCTTCACCGAGGCCGAAGGGCCGCGCTTGAGCAGAATTGGCTTCTTGACGGTCGCGAGCCTGCGCAGCAAGGCAAAATTCTGCATGTTACGCGCGCCAACCTGAAGCATGTCGGCGTACTCGCAGATCAAGTCCACGTCTTCCGTGCTCATGACCTCGGTTACGACCGGGAGACCCGTGAGTTCACGGGCTTCGCGCAGAATCTTCAGCGCTTCAATTCCCAGGCCCTGGAACTCATACGGCGAGGTGCGCGGCTTGTAGGCTCCGCCGCGCAGCATCGTCGCGCCCGCGCGCTTTACCGCTTCGGCGGTCTCGAGCAATTGCTCGCGCGACTCCACCGAGCAGGGACCGGCAATGACGACCACTTCGGGCCCGCCGATCTTTATGACGCCGTCTTTCCTCCACCAACGCTGACCACCGACGGCTGCGGCCGCGATTGACGGCTGACGAGCTTGAAGGGCTGGGCGATCGCGACCACGTTGTCCACCCCGGGCGCGACGGAAAGCGCCTCGATTTCATAGCGGCGTCCACCGCTGCCGACTGCGGCAATGATGGTGCGCTCGGTGCCACGGGTGACGTGGGGCTGGAATCCGGCTTCGCGGATGCGCTGAATGATATGGTCGATTTGCTCTTTGGTCGCGTTGTCGGACATGTTCACAATCATGATGATGACCTTTCTATTGGCCGCCCAAAACAAAAGCCGCGATTCTATCGCGGCTTTGGCAGAATCTTTGAGCTGTTTCTACGCCCTGGGTAACCGGCTCCGATCCTGCACCTCCGCCGCGAATGGAAACCAATAGCGGCTAAACAGGATGAAGGTGCTAAATCGTGTCATAGAGATGCCGAACCGTAACGCCTAAAATACCAATGTCTTCTAAAACTGGTGGAACCGGGATTACTGCGTCCCTAAAGAACTGGCAACACTGGAGAACGCGTTGTTGGCGTTGCCCCCGATCAGTCTCACAGTGCCGATCACCAATACCAGGATGACGGCGAGCATGACGGCATATTCAGCGATGTCTTGCCCTCGGTCGTCCGTGCAAATATCGCGAAAAAACTGAATCATAGAGCCTCCAGGCCGCAGGAACCAACAATTTCCTGAAAACGTATGCACCTAATAATGCCGACTCGGATGGCGATTGTCAATCGCAACCGGGGCCGGTTTTTCCACTGCCCCGCACTCGCCACTCAAGCCAAAAGCCAAGCCAGGCGCGGGATTTATCACTTTATCACAATATCGATAAGGGAAACTCCGATTAAGTGTCGGCCGAAAGCATAAACCACAGGGTACACAAGGATGCACGGAGAACCCCAGGGACTTAATCAGAACTTCCTTAACGCTTACGCGCTGCAAGCGCCATCTAACGTTCCGCCGCGAGAGAACCTGCCGGGGCCGCCGTATCGCCGACAAGTTGGCGGGCGCGACTGGGCTGCATAGTCGAGCACGCGTCCCGGCAACACTCCGAGGTAAAGCGTAAGCAGCACGCACATTGCGATGGCGAGCCCCGCGGCGGCGGGCACCGGAGTAACAGGAACTCTCACTCTCGCGGCTCCCGCATGTACATCATGACGATAATTCGCAGATAATAATAAGCGCCCACGGCGCTATTCAGAACTAGAATGATCGCCAAGCCAACCAGATTCGACTTCAGCGCGGCACTCAACACGTAGAACTTCGCGAAGAAGCCGCCGGTGATCGGAATACCGATCAACGACATCAGGAAGAATGTGAAAGTCGCAGCCAGCGCGGGGGATTTTCTGCCGAGGCCCGCGTAATCTTCGAGCGTGACGTACTTTTCGCCCGCGTTCGCGAAATGGCTGACGACGGCAAACGCTCCCACATTCATCGCCGCATAGGCGGCGGTGTAGAACATCGCCGCCGACGCGCCCAGTGCCGGTTGTGCGGCGAACGCGACCAGCAGATATCCGGCGTGAGCGATGGAAGAATAGGCGAGCAGGCGCTTGACGTTGCCCTGCACCAAAGCGCACAGATTTCCCAGCGTCATGGAAAGCGCGGCTGAAACCCAGAGCAGCCAGAAGCGTCCGGGGCGTTCGCTTCGAACATGACGCGCAGCAAAACCGCAAATGCCGCCGCCTTGGGGCCAGTTGACATCAGCCCGACCACCGGAGCCGGAGCGCCTTCATAAACGTCGGGAGTCCACACATGGAAAGGCGCGGAGGCGACCTTGAAGCCCAGGCCCACGAACATGAGCGCCGTTGCCACATAGGCCAGAACCGGTACAGGCGCGCCGCCGGAATGCAGCGCAAGGCGGATCGCGTCAATGTTGGTGGAACCGGTCGCGCCGAACATGAGCGCGACGCCATAAAGGAAAAACGCCGTGGCGAACGATCCCAGCAAAAAGTATTTCAGCGACGACTCGCTGCTGGAGGCTTCGCGCCGCCGGAACCCCGCCAGCATGTAGGTCGAGATCGACGAAATTTCCAGGGCGATAAAAATAAGTACGAGTTCGATGGCGGACGACATCAGGCACATGCCCACCGTGCCGAAAAGAATCAGTCCGTAATATTCCCCGGCGCGAATGCGCTGCACTTTCAAATATTCGTAAGAACTGAGAATCACCACCGCCGCAATCGCGATGACCAGGAAGTGAAAGAAGACGCTGAAGCCGTCCACCCGGACCATGTTCGAGAACGCGGTCCCTGCATACTCCGGCCGCGCCATGAACAAAGTCGAAGCCAGCGCGGCAAGAGTGCCAATCAGTGCAATTGTGCCTAGCGACCGATGACTGTTGTCTTCGTCGAGCAGCGGATCGACGACCATGACCACCATGCCAAAAATCGAGAGCACCAGTTCCGGCAGGATGCGCATGTAGTCGGCGAATTGCGGCGGCTGGAAATTTTGCGACTGTGCCAGCAAATTTGGCAACCAATGCCAGAACACGCATCATCGTCCGTCATTGGCCCACCACCTTGCTGGCCAACTGTGCAACGGGAGCGAGCGCTGCTTGCACTGCCGGATCGATCGCGCCGAGCCACATGAGAGGCGCAACTCCCATCACCAGAGCGGCAACAGCAATCGGCCAGAGCGCTGTCTTCTCACGCAGGCTGAGATCGGGCAGAGTGTTATTGACGGAGTGCGTCACCTTGCCGAAAAAGACGCGTTGATACATCCACAGCAAGTAGCAGGCACTCCAAATCACGCCGGTCGCGCCCAGAATTCCATAGATGGGCCGCGCTTGAAAGGCCCCGCTTAACACCATGAACTCGCCGATGAACCCGTTCAGCAGCGGCAGTCCGGCCGAGGCCAGCACGGTGACCAGAAAAAATGTGGCGTACTTTGGCATGGGTGTCGCGAGTCCGCCGAACTCGGCGATCTCGTAAGTGTGGCGGCGTTCGTAGAGGATGCCCGCCAGCATGAAGAGCCCTCCGGTCGCGACGCCGTGCGCCAGCATGACAAATACTGCCCCATTCAGACCGGCTGCGGTGAAACTAAAAATTCCAAGCACAACGAATCCAAGATGGCTGACCGAGGAGTAGGCGATCAGCTTCTTCATATTCGGCTGCACCAGCGAAACCAGCGCGCCATAAATAATTCCGATCAGTGCCAATACCATGATCCACGATGCGTTGCGCCTCGCCTGTACCGGAAAGAGGCCGACATCGAAGCGCAGCAGTCCGTAAGTGCCCATCTTGAGCAGAACGCCCGCCAGCAGCACCGATCCAGCGGTCGGCGCCTCCACATGCGCGTCAGGCAACCAGGTGTGAAGAGGGAAGAGTGGGACCTTCACGGCAAAGGCAATGAAGAAGCCCAGAAAGAGCCAGAGCGAGGCGGCCTCGAAACCGGGCACGTTTCCGCTGCGAATCGCGTTCTGGATCTCGACAAAATCGAAGCTGCCCGTCTTCGCATAGAGCCACAGAATCGCCGCCAGCATAAACATCGAGCCGATGATCGTGAACAAAAAATACTTCACCGCGGCATAAACCCGCCGTCCGTGGCCGTACATGCCGATCAGCAGCGCCATCGGGATCAGCGTCGCTTCCCAGAAGAAGTAGAACAGGAACAAGTCGAGCGAGGTGAAAACGCCGATCAGGGCCGTTTCCAGCAGCAGAAGAAGGATGAAGAATTCTTTCACCCGTTCGTGGATCGAATTCCATGAAATCAACACGCACAGCGGCGAGAGGAACGTAGTCAGCACCACCAGCCAGACGGAGATTCCGTCAATGCCCATGTGGTAATGAATGTTGGGGCTTGCGATCCACGGCTTGTCGATTTCGAACTGGAAGCCTGCTAAGTTGCGATGCAAGTAAACAGGAAAAGGAGCGACGCTAGAAATGCCAGCAGCGAGATAACAAACGCAAATAGCTTGATATCACGGTCGCGGCGCGGGATCAGCAGGATCAGCAGCCCGCCGGCGGCAGGGATGAACGTCACCAGCGAAAGAATGATGGGATTGAGACTCTCCATATTCATTGGACCCATATTCATCGCACTCCCATCCAGACCATGTAGGCGATCACAACCGCTCCTCCAGCAGCCACCCAGCCGGCATAGGAGCGCAGATTGCCCGACTGCATGTGGCGCGCGTTGTCAGACACATGGCGCGCAGCTTCGGCCGAGTTGTTAACTGCGGCGTCGATCGCTCCCTGGTCGACTCCATGCCAGAGGATCGTGGTCGAGGCGTCGAGCAGCGGTTTGACGAAAAGAACGGCGTAGAGTTCGTCAATGTAATACTTGTGGACGACCGCGTCATAGATCCCGCCCAAGCTGGCGGCAATGCGCGCCGGTAGTTGCGGAAGCCGGCTGTAGAACAGATACGCCAGGAACCATCCAAGTCCAGCCACGCTGACGGAAACAAACATGAGCAGATACTCGAGATTGTGGTTGACTTCTTCCGCTGCTCCGGGAATTCCCGTCCTGTCTATGTCCCGGGAAAAATACCGGATCAAAAAAATGCTCGAACCGTTCCGCCAATGCCAACCCACCCGCCGACGACAGAGAGCACGGCAAGAACCAGCAGCGGACCCAGAATTACCCAGGAGCTCTCGTGCGGCTCGCTCGATCCATGAGTGTGAGCGTCGTGAGCATGATAGTCGTGACCATGAGCGTCGTAACCATGAGCGCTGCGACCGCGCGTTTCCTGTACCACAGCGCCGCGGTACTCGCCGCCGAATGTCATGTACAGCAACCGGAACATATAGAAAGACGTGATGAACGCCGTCACCACGCCGATCAGCCAATAAACCCAGCTTGCGCCGAAGGCCTTCCAAAGTATTTCGTCTTTGGACCAGAAGCCCGCCAGCGGCGGGATGCCGGCGATGGCGAGCGTGGCAATTCCCATCGTCATAAACGTCCAGGGCATGTACACCCGCAGCCCGCCCATCTTGCGCATGTCCTGCTCGCCGCCGACACCGTGTATCACTGAACCAGCCGCGAGGAACAACAAGCCCTTGAAGAACGCGTGCGTCATCAGATGGAAAATTCCAGCCGAGAATGCGCCCACGCCACACGCCATGAACATATAGCCAAGCTGCGAGACGGTGGAGTAAGCCAGCACTTTCTTAATGTCGGTCTGCGCGATGCCAATGGTCGCCGCAAAGAGGGCCGTGAGCGATCCAACGATTGCGACCACCGTCATGGCCATCGGCGCGCGCTCGAAAATCGCGGACGATCGCGCCACCATATAAACGCCCGCCGTTACCATGGTGGCCGCATGGATCAATGCCGACACTGGAGTCGGGCCTTCCATGGCGTCCGGCAACCAGATGTAGAGAGGGATCTGCGCCGACTTGCCGGCCGCGCCAACCATCAACAGTAATGCGATTGCCGTAAGAAACCCGGCGCCCGCAGTCTCCGTCGGCAGCGCGCCAACCTGCTCAAAAACTTTTGTGAAATCCAGCGAATGGAAGTGCTGGATGATCATGAACAGCGCGATGAGAAATCCAAAGTCGCCAATCCGGTTGACGATGAATGCTTTCTTGCCCGCCGCTGCCGCCGAATTTTTTGTGAACCAGTAGCCGATCAGCAAGTAAGACGCCAGGCCCACGCCCTCCCAGCCGATAAACATAACCAGATAGTTCTTGGCCAGTACCAGCGTCAGCATGAAGAACATGAATAAGTTTAGGTACGACATGAAGCGGTAGTAACCGTCGTCTTCCCACATATACCCGACCGAGTAAATGTGAATAAGAAAACCGACGCCGGTGACCACGAGCAGCATGACCAGCGATAACTGGTCGAGATAGAAATCGAAATCGACTTGAAAGTTTCCGGAGCGAATCCAATGCGCAAGATGGCAAAAGTAAGGCGCAGATGCCGAAGAAAAATCCGAAGCAATCATCAACGCCATGAAGAATGCGGCGCCGCAGAAAACGAGCGCGACCGTTGATATCGCATACTTCGACGACCGCCGGCCAAAAAAGCCGTTGATTGCCGCCCCGGCAAGCGGAAGCAGCGGGACGATCCAGAGATTTGGATTCGGCGTCATAACTTGAGCAGGTTTACCCGGTCAACATTCAAAGTTTCACGCGTGCGATAGACGGCAATAATGATCGCCAGTCCCACCGCGGCCTCAGCCGCGGCCACAACCATCACGAAAAAGACGAAGACCTGTCCGCTGAGCGCGTGCCAGTGCGCGGCGAAGGCGACGAACGAAAGGTTGACGCCGTTCAGCATCAGCTCGATCGACATAAATATAGTGATGATATTGCGCTTGATCAGAAATCCAAGCACGCCACATACGAACAGGATTCCACTCGGCAACAGATAGTAAGAAAGTGGGATCATCGCAATCCTTCGTCCTTTCTAGCGTTTTGCGCATCGGCGTCGGGCAGGCTGGCGAGCACGACCGCCCCCATGATTGCGATCAGGATCAGCACCGACGTGATTTCAAAGGGCAACAGGAACTCGTGGAAGAGAAGCCGCGCAATCGCCTGTGGATCGCCCCTTAGCGCGCCAATGGGGACGGTTTGCGCATTGGGCCGATTGAGAAGCGTCCAGGCGACGAGTACCGCTCCGATCATGACTCCTGGAACGCCGAGCAGGATCGCGATCCGACTGCCCTTGGTGCGCTCCTCCGCCCCGGCGTTCAGCAGCATGATGGTAATCACAAACAACACCATGATCGCACCAGCGTAGACGATCACCTGAACAGCAGCGACAAATTCCGCGCCCAACAGGAGATACTCGGCGGCGAGCGAAGCCATCACCACGATCAGCGACAGCGCGCTGTTGATAGGATGGCTCTGCACCAGCAGGTTGATCGCCCCCGCCACGCAGATCGCTCCGAAGAATAGAAATAGAATTAAGTGAAACATTGTTGCGTTAGTCCGTGAAGCTCAAAAGAATTTACCTGGATACTGAGCTCGCAGTGCCACAACCAGCGCCGTATATACAATATTCGCAACCGCCAGAGGAAGCAGCATCTTCCATCCGAACGACATAAGTTGGTCATAGCGAAAGCGGGGCAAAGTCCAGCGCACCCAGACGTACAGAAACATGAAAAAGAAAACCTTCAGGCAGAACCAAAACACCGGCATCGCCGCTTGTAGAATGGGCGGCCCGAAAATTGGCCCATGCCATCCGCCCAGGAACAACAGCGTAGCCAGGCAAGAGACCGTCACCATGTTGGCGTACTCGGCCATGAAGAACATCGCAAACTTCATGGCGCTATACTCGGTGTGATATCCGGCAACTAACTCAGACTCGGCTTCCGGAAGATCAAAAGGCGTGCGGTTCGTCTCCGCATACGCGGAGATTAGATAGATGAAAAACGCCAGCGTCTGACCGTGAAAGACGTTCCAGCGCGGAATGAAACCCCAAAACACTCCCCCCTGCGCATCCACGATTTCGCGCAGACTGAGGCTGCCAGCCATGATCAGCACTCCCACCAGCGAAAGGCCGAGAGAAACTTCATAACTGATCATTTGGGCGCTGGCGCGCAGTCCGCCGAGCAGCGCGTACTTATTGTTCGAAGACCATCCGGCAAGCGCCACGCCGTACACGCCCATCGAAGTAATGCCGAGCACGACCAGCAGTCCAATATTCAAGTCGGTAATCTGCAGGTAAGTGCCCCACGGGCCGATGTTGACCCAGTTACCAAACGGGACCACCGAAATAGAAGTAATGGCAAAAACCAGCGCGATCATTGGAGCCGCGATGTAGAGCGGTTTGTAGACATGCGGCTGCGTCAAATCTTCTTTGAAAATAAATTTGACGCCGTCTGCCAGCGGTTGCAGCAGGCCGAAAGGCCCGACCCGCGTTGGCCCCCAGCGGTTCTGGATACGCGCCGACACCTTGCGCTCCAGCCAGACGCTGTACGCCACCGCCGTCAGCAGAATACCGATTACGGCCAGTGACTTGACGATCGAAATGATGATGAACGTTGTTATGCTCAACGAAATATCTTTCGCATTCCTGTTTGGCGCGGGTACTCTTGTCCGCGCGGTTATGATCTTAAGTATATTAGTGTTTCTTAATTAGTTTGTACTTAGTCCGCCGCAACTCCCGAGTCTGCGGACTTGTTTTCAAAAACCGAGTTCAAAGTTTTGGAGTATCTTCCAAGTGTTCCCGATCTGAACAAATCGTCGTTGGCCGGAACGATCAACTCCGGCTTCTGGATCGTGCTTGCGCCGCTCTCGGCAATCTCGAGATGCTGATCGTTCCCGGCGAGCAGATTGACTCGCGAAACATCATATCCGGCAACCACGCGCTGGATCTCGTCGAGAATCGCCATGGGATCGAACGGCGTCATTTTTGGTTGCAGGTTATGCGCTTCGAGCCACACGGCATGACGATCGGCCTCTCCCGACTGCGCCCCGCGCGTTTGGCCCATATCGGCGCGCGTGCCGCTGCCGAATGGCACCAGAGCGCGTACGTCAAAGCCCATGGCGTCGGCGATGCGCACGATCATCTCGAAGTCCGGCTTGGTGTTCGATACTTCGCCCGCCTTTTTCACAAGTTGCAGATCGCCGCAGGTGTTCGTATAAGTTCCGGTTTTCTCATACGCGTTCGCTGCTGGCAAAACGACGCTGGCGATGGTTGCGGTTTCAGTCAGGAACATGTCTTGAACCACCACAAAACTTTTCGAGAGTGCAAATGGATCAATACCCAAGCGGCCAACCGGGTTGGAGCCTACTACGTAAAGCGCCTTCAGGTTGCCGGCCTTCGCTGCTTCGACCATCTCCGGCAGGCTCAGTCCTGGTTCAGTCGGCAACTTACCCCATTCCTTCTCGAACCTGACCGCGTCGGTGAAAGGCTCATATCCCGGCAGTAGGTCGGGGTAAAGTCCCATCTCGCTGGCTCCGCGGGAATTCGCGTAATCACCCAGGCAGATCAGCTTTGCGCCGGGTAACATGGAAGCAAAATGCACCAGTTGTTTGATGTCCTGGCCGCGCAGTTCAGAACCGAAGGCGATGACCATGTTTTGCTCGGTTCGAATTATTTCGCGCAGCGCGATCCAGGCGTCGCGGTTCGTACTGTTGGTTGCCAGCGAGTCGAGCAGAGAATCGTCGCCGTCGAGGAAGGCAACCGCTTTTGCTTCGGCGCCTGCCGGAAGCAATCCGAATCCCGCCGCCTGCCGGCGCAACTTGATGGGCGCGGAGTTGATGACGTAAAATTTCGCGCGCCGCAGTCGAACATTCGTCCGGATCTGCCACGCCAGTAGCGGGTGCCGATTCGTAGGATTGTTGCCGATGAGTAGAATCGCGGGCGCCGTCAACACGTCGCGCATGGAAACTGTTCGCCCGGGCTTGCCGTGGAGCGCCGCCGCGAGGGCCGGGAAGTCCGCTGTCCGATGATGATCGACGTTATTGGTCTTCAGCACGACACGGGCGAATTTTGACAGAAGATAATTTTCTTCGTTGGTTGTGCGATTGGAGCCGATGACGCCGATCGCGCTCCCGCCATCCCGATCGCGAACTTCTCGAAAGCGTTTGCCGATCAGCTCAAAAGCTTCTTCCCAGGTCGCAGGCGTCAGCTTGCCGTTCTTGCGAATGAGCGGCTCGGTGAGGCGTTCTTTATGGTGAGTGAAGTCGAAAGCGTAGCGGCCCTTGATACAGAGAAAATCGTTATTGATGCCGCTCTTGTCGCGGTTGTCGCCGCGGACAATTTCCGCGCCGGTTTCCGAGCGGCGCACGCCCAGCGTGGTTTTGCAACCGTCCCCGCAGTGGGTGCAGATCGTGCCCACGTGATTCATCTCCCACGGGCGCGTCTTATAGCGGTAAGTACCGGATGTGAGCGCGCCGACCGGGCAGATATCTATGCACATGCCGCACTCTTCGCAGTCGAGATGGTCGTCTTGATTAGGCGCGATGATCGAACTTACTCCGCGGTTCTGCACACCGAGCGCCCAAACGTCCATGCCTTCGCCACACACGCGCACGCAGCGGTAGCACAGAATGCAACGCGGCCGGTCGAAATACACCACGGGAGACCACTGTTGCTCTTCCTTATGGTTCTTAGCTTCGATGAATTTCGATTCAGATGAGCCGTAGGAGAACGCCATGTCCTGGAGCTCGCATTCGCCGCCGGCGTCGCACACCGGGCAATCCAGCGGATGGTTGCCCAGTAGTAACTCGACCATCGCCTTGCGCGCCTGGCGCACCTCATCGCTGTCGGTCGCAACGATCATGCCCTCGGTCACAGTGGTCGTGCAGGCGGTCTGGAGCTTGGGCATCTTCTCGATCTTCACCACACACATGCGGCAAGCGCCCTGCAACGAGAGCCCGGGATAGTAGCAAAAAGAGGGCACTTCAATGCCCGCGCTCTTGCAGGCCTCGATCAGCAGCGAGCCTGCGGGAGCGGTGATCTTCTTGCCATCGACAGTGAGAGTTACATCAGCCATGATTTCGGATTTGTAATTGGCAATTTGTAATGTGCAATTGAAAAACAAACGCAATTACAAATTACAAATCGCAAATTCGCTACGCCAAAACCGGTTCTGCCGCGCCTTCCTCCTCAAACGGGCAGGGTTTTCCTTCAAGATGATCTTCGAACTCTTCTCTGAACTTTTTCACGAACGCCATGGTGGGCATCGCTGCCGCGTCTCCGAGCGGACAGAAAGTTTTCCCCAACATGTTCTCGGCGAGGTAATAAATATTGTCGATATCTTTCTTCAGCCCCGCACCTGCATGAAAGCGCGTCAGCGTCTTCTTCAGCCAGTCGGTGCCCTCGCGACACGGGATGCACCAGCCGCAGCTTTCATGCTGATAGAACTCGATAGTGCGCAGCGCGAATTTCACGATGCAGGTCGTATCGTCGAGCACCACCACGCCGCCGGAGCCAAGCATCGAACCCGCTTTGGCCACCGAGTCGAAATCCATGGCGATATCAATTTCCTCCGGCAGCAACACCGGTGTTGACGATCCACCCGGGACCACAGCTTTCAAATAGCGTCCGTTGGGAATTCCGCCGCCGACCTCATAGATCATTTTCTTGAGGTTGTAGCCCATCGGAAGCTCGTAAACGCCGGGCTTGTTGAGATTTCCAGAGAGGCAGAACAGGCGCGTTCCGCCATTTTTCGGTGTGCCAAGTTTCGCGTACCAATCCGCGCCACCCAAAATGATGTGCGGAACAGAGGCCAACGTTTCCGCATTATTTATGACCGTTGGCCCGCCCCACAGGCCGACCACGGCAGGGAAGGGAGGACGGATGCGGGGAATGCCACGCTTGCCTTCGAGCGATTCCATCAGCGCCGACTCTTCGCCAACTTCATAAGCGCCCGCTCCACCGTGCCAATAAACATCGAGATCGTATCCGCTGCCGAAAATGTTCTTGCCGAGAAAACCCTTCGCGTACGCATCTTTAATGGCCTTCTGCATGATGACCGACAGGTAGCGATACTCGCCGCGGATATAGATATACCCAGTATGCGAACCAACGGCGAGCGCGGCGATCATCACGCCTTCAATCACGGAGTGCGGATCGTGTTCGAAAATCAGGCGGTCTTTGCAGGTGCCGGGCTCGCTCTCGTCGCCATTGCAAAGCACGTATTTCGGTTTGGCGGATTCCTTCGGAACAAACGACCACTTCATGCCCGTGCTGAATCCGGCGCCGCCCCGTCCGCGCAAGCCGGAGTTCTTTACCTCATTGATGATGGCGTCCGGAGGCATGGTGAGCGCCTTCCGCACGGCTTTGTAGCCGTCCAGTTCGAGATAGCGATCGATATTCGTAGCGCCTTGTCCAAAGCGCTTCGAGATTACGCGTACCTCGTCGGGATGGGACACTAGAGTTGCCATTTGTGATATGTAATTTGTGATTTGTAATTGCAAAGCCCTAGCATCGCCGCCTTCAATTACAAATCACAAATTGCCAATTACAAATTTACTGCGTTCCCTTCTTCTTATACTCGTCGAGAACCTGATCCATCTTCTCGCTCGTCAGGTTCTCATGGAAGTCGTAATTCACCTGTGCTGCCGGGGCCCAGCTACATGCGCCGATACACTCGACTTCTTCCAGCGAAAATAAGCCGTCTTCGGTCGTACCCTTGTGGCCGATGCCAAGCTTCTTCTTGCAGTGGTCGAGGATTTCATCGCCACCGCGTAACATACATGCGATGTTAGTACACACTTGCACGTTGTACTTCCCGCGCAGCTTGGTGGTCAGCATCGAGTAGTAACTGATCACGTTCCGGACTTCCAGTTCAGTGAGGTCCAGCCGCTGCGCCAGTTCCGCAATCACTTCGTCGGTCAGCGACCCGGCCTCATCCTGCGCATAAAGAAGCGTCGGCACCAGCGCCGACCGCTTGGTCGGATAATGCGTCAGCATCTCTGCAAACCGTGTTTCGAATTCGTCGGAAAACTTCATGAATTTGTGCGCATTCCACAATTACAAATTACAAATTGCCAATTGCAAATGCTCTACCGGTCCACATCGCCCAGCACGATGTCAATGGAGCCGATGGCCGCGACCACATCGGCGATAAGGCCGCCTTCGCACATCTTCGCCAGTGCCTGCAAATTCGCATACGACGGCCCGCGCATGTGCACGCGATACGGCTTGGCCGTTCCGTCGCTGACGATGTAGTATCCCATCTCGCCGCGCGGCGATTCCACCGCCTGATAAACCTCGCCCGGCGGAACCGCGAAGCCTTCGGTGACGATCTTAAAATGGTAGATGAGGGCTTCCATCTGCGTCTTCATCTTCTCGCGGTCGGGCAGCACGACTTTGGGAGCGTCGGCTTTGATGGGGCCTTCCGGCATTCCCGCCAACGCCTGCTGCACCATGCCAATCGATTCCCGCAACTCTTCGACGCGGCAAAGATATCGCGCGAACACGTCACCTTCGGTGCGCACCGGCACGTTGAACTTGAAGTTTTCGTAGCCCGTGTACGGAGCGTCGCGGCGGAGGTCAATGTCAACACCGCTGCCGCGCAAGGTCGGACCACATGCGCCCATCGCAATCGCATCGTCCGCGCTCAGGCAAGCCACGCCCTTGGTGCGCATCATGAAAATCGGATTTCCGGTCAGTAGGCCTTCATATTCATCCACGTTTCCGGGAAAGCGGTCGGCAAACTTTTTGACCTTCTCGAAGAATCCTAGAGGTGGCTCCAGTGCCAACCCGCCAATGCGGAAATACGATGTCATCATGCGCTGCCCGCTGAGCATCTCGAAAAAACGCAGAACATCTTCGCGCTCGCGGAAGCAGTAGAGAAAGACGGTCATCGCTCCGAGGTCCATGGCGTGCGTTCCCAACCAGACCAGGTGCGAATTGATGCGGGTCAATTCATTCATCAGGACCCGCATCCACTGCGCTTTCGGAGGAATCTCCAGTCCCAGTAATTTTTCTACCGCCAGGCAGTAGCAGAGATTGTTGGTCATGGGGCAGAGGTAATCGATGCGGTCCGTCAGCGGCACGACTTGCTGATAGAACTTGGCTTCGCAGGTTTTCTCGATGCCGGTGTGCAGATAGCCAATCTCCGGCTTTACCCGCACCACGGTTTCTCCGTCAATTTCGAGCACCAGGCGCAGCACCCCGTGCGTCGAGGGATGTTGCGGCCCCATGTTCAGGACGAGAGTACGATCATTCGACGTACGGTCCTGGCCGGATCCAGCGGCAGTGGTGGGAAATTGTGTCATGGGCTAGCGGTAACCCTCCACCGGGTAGTCCTTGCGCAGCGGATGGCCTTCCCAGTCATCGGGCATCATGATGCGTTCGAGGTTGGGATGTCCGGTGAAGCGCACGCCAAACAGATCGAACACTTCACGTTCATAGAAATTGGCCGCAGGCCAGACCGATGTGACCGATTCGATCGCTGGGCTCGATCCGTCAAGGCGGACTTTCAGGCGTACCCGCTCTTTCACTGGAATCGAGAGAAGATGGTAAACCACCTCAAAGCGCGGCTCCGAGGGATACCAATCCAAGCAGGTGAGGTCGCATAAATAATTGAAGGGGCAATTGGTGGAGCCGCGCAAAATTGCGCAAATTTCGCGGATCGATTCCTTCGCGATCCAGATGGTAAGCTCGTCGCGATCGAACTTGACCTCCTGCACCACGGAGGCATTCCATTCCACCAGGGGAGCCAGTGCGGGATGCGACTTCAACTGCTCGATATCGGCAATCGGGGGAGCAAGCGGCATCAGACATCTCCCCGCTTGGTGGCCGTCCGACCCCAGTCGAGCACGCCTTTTTTCCAAACATAGAAGAGGCCGACCAACACGATCGCGATGTACACCATCATTTCCCAGAAGCCAAACATCTTCAGTTCGCGCAGAATGACCGCCCAGGGATAAAGGAAGACGGCTTCCACGTCGAACAATATAAAGAGCATGGCAACCAGGTAGAACTTGACGGAGAATCGCCCCTGAGCGTCGCCGACGGGCTCGACCCCGCACTCATAAGGCGACATTTTCGCGCGATTGGGTTTATGCTGGCCAATGAGCCACGAAAGGACAACCATCGCGCTCGCCAGGGCCGTGGCGATGACAAAATGCATCAGGAGAGGCAGGTAGCGAGCGAAATCATTGTCCGGCATAGGGGAAGCTATATATAATTTGCGCCAAGCACAACAGCAGACTTTCCAGATTAGTTTTGGCTGGCGAAAGTGTCAAGCTGAGTACGTGTTCTAGCAGTATTTTCATCCGACCTGTCTTGACAGGGACGGGGAGAGCCTGGATCGCATGATTTTTGGTTTCAATACCGATATTCGGCACGAAGACACGGTTTACCATGTGCAAAGCGAAGCGCGCGAAGGCGAGCAGTTGCTGCAAACGCAAGTTTTCGTGCGCGGCCGCTGCGTCGGGAAGCGCGCGGTTTCCTATGGCTCCGGCGCGGACGAAGGAAAGGCCGGCACTCCGGGCAAATCTCTGGGCATATTGCCTAACAACGATCAGGATCGTGAGAAGATGCTGCGCGAACTGCATCGCGAGGTGCTCGACGCCATCCGCGATGGCAAGCTCGATTCGGTTTTAGACAAGCGGGACACGCCGGAAACGCTAGCGGCGGTGAAAGAGCTCGACCTCGAGTGGATCAACGCCAGTTCCGTGCATTCGAGCGGCACTCTCAACATGCGGATCCGAGTCACCGACGGAGGCGTTACGGTCGAAGGCGCCCGGCTCACACTTCGTTTCGCCCAGCCCGACGCCGCACCCTACTACGCGCAGGTGCTCACCGATGCCAAGGGCAACGCCGAGATGAGCGTTAAGGTGGAGGAAAAGGCGCTCGCCGAGTCTTCCGTGCTAGTGCAAGCGAGTTTCGACGGACGAACCGCCACCCGCAAGTTTCAACTGCGCGAAGCCAGTTAGATGGAAGAGCTCGGCTTCACGGTCTGCGGAATACTTCGAACTTGCGTTGTTTTTGGTGGCGCAGCGCTGAAGCGCTGCGCCACCCAAAAACAAGCGCGCAAAATGCGAGAATGATTCCAATGAATCTTACAATCAATGGCGACGCCCAGACCTTTTCCGCCGAAACTCTGGGCGCGCTCGTCGAACAGCTCGGAATGAAGCCGGACCGCCTGGCCATCGAGCTGAATTGCGAGATCGTCCCCCGCGACGAATGGCTGCGGACTCCTTTACACGATGGAGACCGTCTGGAGATCGTCCACTTTGTCGGCGGCGGATTGAGATTAAGTTTGCAAAATAAACTTCCTCGGTCATCATAAATTCCCTCGGTATAAATTCCCTCTGTCATCCTGAGCGAAGCGAAGGATCTACGTATTTGTTTGTAGCGCCGGAATGCAGAGATCCTTCGCTTCGCTCATAGTAAGGATGACAGCGCGGGTTTGTCCGCAAACTTACGGGGTCACGTATTTGGAGCATTCGCGAGTGCCTGTCAGTCTCGCCGCAGGTCTGGCAACCCGTTCCGCAACCTGCTAACCTGATTTCTCACGGCCCCGTCGTTCAACGGATAGGACTTCAGTTTCCTAAACTGACTATGCAGGTTCGATTCCTGCCGGGGCTACCAGCAGTCATTCGCCAACAAAAGCTTCTACCCGCCGCATTGTATGGGCAATCGCCGCAGACGCAAAAACAAATTTCCTCTTGCGTGCGGTGAAAGCAAGACGCCTATCTTTGACTCGCAAGCTGCTAAACTTTCTTTAATAGCGAATTCAATTTGAGGCAATTCAAGCCGAGGCACCATGCGCACTTTTGGCCCATTTGTTATGAGCATACTGATGAACATATTACTGACCGTCCCGACCGCATCCCAGACCCTGCCTGTACCCCAGGCCATCACCGACCCCAAGCAGATCGTTTCCAAGCCCGATGCCCGGGTGGAAAAGAATCTTTCCATCGAGAAGCTGTACATGACGCGCCAGGTGGGCGGTGCGACCTGGTCGCCGGATGGGAATACGGTTGCTTTCGTCAGCAATCTGAGCGGGCGCAATAATCTTTGGCTCGTGCCCTCCGAAGGTGGATGGCCGATGCAACTCACGGTGGGCGACGAACGCCAGAGCAGCCCGGCGTGGTCGCCGGACGGCAAGTGGATCGCCTATATGTCCGATTACGACGGCGACGAGCAGTGGGATATTTTTCTCGTGTCGCCGAAGACTGGACAGGTTCTAAACGTGACCAACACGCGCGAGATTGCGGAGGAAAATCCAACCTGGTCGCCTGACGGACGCTATCTGGCGTACATCGTCAAGCCGAAGACATCGTCGGTATTTGAGATCGACGTCTACGACACGCTCCTGCGCGACGTGAAGCACCTGACCAGCGGCACGGCGAAAGACCGCATAAACGTTGCGCCCATCTGGTCGGTGGATGGTAAGTTCATCGTCTATACACAGGAACAGTCGAAGGGGACGGACTCGAATGTGTTTGCCGTCGATGTTGCGAGCTCCGAAAGCACGCTTCTGACGCCGCACGATGGCGAATACACTTACTCGGCAAACGACATTTCGCCCAACGGCAAGAGCATTCTAATCACATCCAATGCTGGCGACGGTTACAACAATGTTGGCTTACTCGATATTGCAAGTAAGAAGATTCGCTGGCTCACGCATGATAAGTGGGAAATTTATGGCGAGCGATTCTCTCCTGACGACAAGTTTTTGACTTACAACGCAAATGTAGATGGCAATACCGACATCTATCTGTATGACATCGCATCCGGAAAAGCGCGCGCCCTGCCCTTGCCGAAAGGAGTGAACTACGCGGCAGGTTCGGCTTCACCCTTCACTCGCGACAATTCACGGTTGTTGTATTTTCACACGGGACCGACTGCTCCCGGCGATTTATGGGTCTATAACTTCGCTGACGGCACGTCGCAGCAACTCACACGCTCACTCGTGGGCGGCGTGCGCGCGGAGGACATGGTCGAACCGCACCTTGTCCACTACCCGAGCAAAGATGGTAAGTGGACAATCTCCGCGTTCGTCTATGTACCCTATAACTTGCCGCGCAATGGCGAGCATCCTGCGATTGTGTACGTGCACGGAGGTCCTCATGCGCAGACGATGAATACGTTCAATCGCTTCGTGCAGTACGCCGCTAATCAGGGCTATATCGTGATCGCGCCCAACTATCGCGGATCGACGGGATATGGAAAAGAATTCCAGCACGCGAATCTTTTCGATATGGGCGGCGGCGATTTCGAGGATGTGGCCGCGGCCGCCGACTGGATCCAACAGACAGGCTACGTCGATCCCAAGAAACTCATTCTGATGGGCGGCAGCTACGGTGGCTATCTGACGATGATAGGTGTCACCAAAGCTCCCGGGCTGTGGGCGGCGGGCGTTCCGATTGTGCCGTTCGTGAACTGGTTTACCGAGATTGAGAACGAAGACCCTGTGCTGCGCGAGAGCGACCTTGCGACCATGGGCGATCCCGTGAAGAACAAGACACTCTACGAAGAGCGTTCGCCCATCAACTTTGTGGATCGGATCAAAGCGCCGTTGTATTTACTGGCGGGCAGAAACGATCCTCGCTGCCCCAAGGAAGAAGCGCAGCAGGTGGTGGACGCGGTCAAGAAGCGCGGCGGCGTAGTCGAATACAAAGTCTACGAGAACGAAGGCCACGGCTTCGCGAAAGTTGAAAATCAGATTGACGCGTACAAGCGAGTCGCCGACTTTCTAAAAGCGCGCGTTCCGCCGGCGGATTGCGGGTGCTCGTTGAACGAGTAAGGCTCTGTATCCTGCCTATTTAATCTGAGGGCAAGAAAAACGCTTGACTGGCAAGAGAGAATCTTCAACATTCAATTCAAACGTTCAATTCGCCAGACTTTGTCATCCCTACCCTGAGCGAAATCGAAGGGGGGATCTGCAGTTGGCCGCAAAAAGCAGGTCCTTCGCTTCGCTCAGGATGACAATTCATGAAAAGTGTCGCTCGTGTACTGCTCCCCGGCTTGCATCGTGGGCTGTTAAACTTGATACTTCGGAGTATTGACCATGCTCGTTGTCATGCAAGCGCAGGCCACTGAAGACCAGGTCCGCGCCGTCTGCCAGAAAATCGAAGCGCTCGGATACCGCGCCCACTCAATGCCCGGAGCGCAACGCACCGCCATCGGCATCACCGGCAACAAAGGCGAGGTCGAATCCGGGACGCTCGAAGAAATGCCCGGCGTGCAGGAAGTCATCCATGTTTCGAAGCCCTACAAGCTGGTCAGCCGCGACACCAAGCCCGATAACACCATCATCAAATTTCCCGGGTCTCACGCAAATGGCGCAAGCGTCACCATCGGAGGCCACGACCTGGCCATCATCGCCGGCCCCTGCGGTATTGAGAGTCGCGACCAGGCATTCACAATCGCCGAGCGCGTCGCCCGCGCCGGGGCCCAGTTCTTCCGTGGCGGCGCCTACAAACCTCGCACCTCTCCTTATTCTTTTCAGGGACTGGGCGAGGAAGGACTGAAGATCATGGCCGAAGTCCGCGAGCGCTTTGGCCTGCTTATCGTCACTGAAGCCGTGGATTACGAGTCGCTAGACTTGGTCGACCAATACGCCGACGTCATCCAGATCGGCGCCCGCAACATGCAGAATTTCTCTCTGCTCAAGCGCGCCGGACGCGCCCGCAAGCCCGTCCTCCTGAAGCGTGGCATCTCGGCGACGCTGGAAGAATTCCTCATGGCCGCCGAGTACATTATGAGCGAGGGCAATTACAACATCGTGCTGTGCGAACGCGGCGTGCGCACCTTCGCCGATCACACCCGCAACACGCTCGATCTCAGCGTTGTGCCCGCCGTGCAGCGCCTCAGCCATCTGCCCATCGTCGTCGATCCCAGCCACGGCACCGGCAAGCGCAATAAAGTGACGCCACTCTCTCGCGCCGCGGTCGCTGTCGGAGCCGACGGCCTGATGGTCGAAGTCCATCACGATCCCGATCGCGCGCTCTCGGATGGAATGCAGTCGCTGTTCCCCGATCAGTTCGACGCGCTGATGCAGCAGGTCCGGCAGATCGCAGCGGTGCTGGGGCGCGGCGTCCCAACATCGAATCGCGTTCGTGCCGAAGCGACAGGTTCCGTGGATTGACCCTTGCGAAAACTCCTTTTCATCGCCGTCCTCGTGCCGCTTGTCCTAGGCGCAGCGTGGTACTATTTCCACGAGCGCACGCTCCCCGGCTACGGTCCACTCTACCGCGAGTACGCTTATGTAACGAATGGGAAGAGCGGCACGGTCACGGTTATTGACCTGCGTAGTTTTCGCACGGTGCACACTCTGCAAGTCGGCGATGAGCCCACAGGGGTCGCGGCTAATCCGAAGAGAAATGAAGTTTACGTGATTAACAGCGGCTCTTCGAACGTCAGCGTGATCGACGCCGAGCAGAATAAAATTGTTGCCACCATCGGCGTTTATGGGCGTCCTTTTTTTATTGATGTTTCTCCCGACGGGCGTCGCGCGTTCGTTGCCAACTCAGGCTCAGACAATGTTTCTGTGCTTGATCTCGACCGGCGCAGCGTTGCGGCTACGCTTCATGTTGGTGGAAGTCCTGGGCTGGCCCGCGTTTCGCCTGACGGATCTACTGTGGTCGTCAGCAATCGCGCCGACAACTCTGTCTCGATCATTGACACTGCGCGCCTTGCCGTGCGTTCCGTCATCAACATTTGCATTCATCCGGAAGACATCGCCATTTTGCCGGATTCCACCAAGGCGTTCGTTTCCTGTTCGGGATCGGGGCAGGTTGCCAGCATAGATATTAAGAACGACAAGCTGCTGGCGCTGCTTGATGTGGGAAAATCTCCGGTAAGTCTGGCACTGAAACCGGATGGCGGCGAACTGGCCGCTTTCAACTTCGATGCCGGAAGCATCTCCATGATCGAAACCACGGGCAACGAAGTTTCGGGGAGCTATCTGATCGGCGGCCAGCCCGCGCGCGGCGTGGTTTCGCTCGATAACTCGCGCTTATATGTTTCCAACTTTGGATCGAACAACGTCTCGGTCTACGACATCGAGCTCGGCAAAGTCATCGCGTATCTTCCCGTAGGGACGCATCCCGACGCGCTGGCGCTCTCCGAGGACCAGAACCATCTGCTAGTCGTGGACAGTGGTTCCGGAGATCTTGTCGTAATTCAGAAACGCACGCCGAAAAAGAAATTTGAGCCGTCGGAATATTCGCTGTTGACCATCATCCCCATGGGCATGCAACCGAATCAGATTGTGGTGAAGTCGTTTCGGGTAACGAAAATTGCGGAGGGGCATTAGGCCGCGAGCGTCGTTCGTTTTTCGCTCTTATACCGTTTTCAGGGTTGGTGGAAAGCTCGCATCAGCGCGCCGCGTTCGATTTGCTATCGCATGAATTCCGAAATACACTTGCAACAAAGGGAAACAGCCTCGACGGCGCTAGAGAACGCCGTCTCTCCAATGGGCACGATCTGGCGCACAATTCGCGGATACATTCTGTGGTCGTATGAGCGGGGCAGCCTGCACTACGATATCATGGTCACGCTGATTCTCCTTTTTGTTTTCGTTTCGCCGCGCTTCATCAATTTCAAGGACAAACCAGTCGAGCGCATTCCGCATCTCACCGGAGTAGTGGTGGTTCCCGGCGCCAAGGGCGAGCTTATCTATCAGATACAGGCCTCGGCGGTCGATACGGCCGTGGGTGGAGATATTCGGCGGCAGTTGGAGAAAATCATCGAGCCAATTTCCGGCGCGGTCAGCATTACCAATGTCGAAACGGTCAAAGACGTTTCCGGACATACGCAGAGTTATAAGGTCTGGGTGGAGAAGGAGTAGAAAAGGTTTCAAAGTTTCATGGTTTCAAAGTTCACTTCATCAATATCAATGAGAATTACGATGCAATCGGTTGTTCTCGGGACTGTGGTTGTCGCTTGGCTGTTGACGTCGGCCGCGTGGGCGCAGAGCGATTCCGCTGGGCTTGAACGCGTTCTCAAACAGATGGATGACGCCGCGCGAGATTTCAAAACCACCGAAGCGAGTGTCGTCTGGGACCAATACCAGAAGGTCATCAACGAAACCGAGACGGAAAAGGGAAAGATTTACTTTCGGCGCGAAGGCGGCGAAATCCAGATGGCGGCCGACTTCATCGAACCTGACAAGAAGTATGTCATCTACAGTGGCGGCAAGGTGCAGGTCTACCAGCCGAAAATCGATCAGGTTACTGTCTACGATGCCGGCAAGAGTCGCATTGACGTTGATAGTTTTTTGGTGCTCGGCTTCGGCGGTGGCGGGCACAACCTGCTCAAGTCTTACGATGTGAAGTTTCTGGGGCGGGAGACCGTCAACGGTGTCAAAACCGAGAAACTGGAGTTGATTCCGAAGTTCGAGCATTTTCGAAACAATATCGCGCGCATCCTGCTCTGGATCAACCCCGCCCAGGGAATTTCAGTGCAGCAACAGCTATTTGAACCCAGCGGCGATTACCACCTGTCGAAGTATTCCGACATAAAAATCAAACAGAAACTTCCCGATGACATCTTTATGCTAAAGACGACGAAGAAAACGAAGTTTGTCTCTCCGCAAGGGTAACCGGTGATTCTTCCCGTAGAGACGGAGCCTGCCCCGTCTTGGGAGCCGTGGCAAGCCGCGTCTTTACGCGGCCAGATCCGCCAAAATCCGAACCAACAGAAACAAGCTGAAAAAGACGGGCAGCGGCGATATACTGCATAAGACCCTTGAAAGTTGAGTTCGCATGGCCAAAATGTTTACCATCACCGTTCCGCCGGATCTGTCCCGCAAGAAGCGTGAGCGCACCGCCGACCCCCGCTACGTGGACGGCCAGAAGATGCTGGTGGAAGCGATGAAATATTTGGCCAAGGCCGATCCCGTGTCCAATCGCGGGGCCATCGAACTGTTGTCCGAACACGTCCGCACACGTTTCCGCATGACCGACTCGCCGCTGAACTGAGCATCCGCTGCATCAAGCATTGCTTGTCTTCCTACTTCCCGCCAGGAATGAAGATGCGAGCACGATGATTACGGGATAGCATTCCAGGGTGTAGCGCGGTTCCGGACTTTCCACCGTTCCCAGAAACGTCGAGCGCAGCAGCACGAAGCCGACCAGCAGTCCCGCCCAGCGAATTCGCGACGGCTTGAGTATCAGCGCCAGCAGCGCCGCCGCCACGTAGGAGAGGTTGAGCAGGCCGAACCCCACGGCCACGAACGAGCACTTCGCGTCGTCATGGAATTCCCACCAGCGCGGGTCCGGTGGCAGAACTTCGGTCCGCGGGCGCAGCCACATGTCCGCGACGCGCAGCACAGGCAGCAGAACGTAGTAGCGCGCGGGGTGAGCGCGAATACGATCGGCGGCAAGTCGGCCGAAGCGCGCATCCAGTTCCGGCGTCAGGTCCTGCGACTCGTTGTAATCTGCGATGACGGCCAGCGTGCGGTCCCTCTCCGCCGCGTTGGCGTTATCGTTATCGATGGCGCGCGACGGCAGTTTCAGCGGATCAATCTTCTCGCCAGGAACATTCCAGTAAATCTCTTCCACCGACACGTAGTCGCCAATCCAGGTCTTGACCCAGCGGTTGAAGCCTCGGGGAACGAGTTCATCCGCATCGGTGGCGTAACGCGGAGCCAGCGGCTGGAAGTGATGGAGCGTGCGGAAATTGCGGACCGTCCAGGGAACGAGCGGCGCCAGCGCAAATACCACGACGACGATTGCGGCGACTAGAACATCCGCCAGATTTTTTTTGCCGACGCGGAGCCTCCAAGCCACAACCCCCAAATAAGTAGCGCCCGCCACGAGCAGGATGCCGCCATCGGGACGCAGCAGAATGCAGCTCGCAATCGCCGCGCCGGTTGCTGCCCAGAGATTGAAAACACCCATCCCTACGCAAGCGTCATGCATTCGATCAAGCGCGGCGACGGTGCAATCGAGAGCGAGCGCGGTAAAGAAGATCTCCAAAGTTTCGGTAAGCTCGACGGCGGCATAGTTTGCGAGGAAGGGACACAGCGCCGCCAGGACAAAAGCGATTCGCGCCGCGCGATCGGAAATTGCCCGGCGGGCCAGGTCGGCAACGATCAGGCAGGTGACGAGGTCGAAAAAGATCTGCGTCAGCAGGACCGCTTTGATGTTGCCGTATCCAAATAGCCAGAAGACCCCAGCCAGAAACGCGGGATAACCGGGCAGGCGCGCGTCGGTCGGTAAGATTGGCTTCTCCGGATGGCCGCTCTGCATCTGGCCGTAAATGCCGTGCTGCAGCCAGTTGGTGGCAATATCGGCGTAGATGCGCGAGTCGTCCGTGACCATTGGAAATTGGACGAAAAAAAATAACCGCAACGCCAAAGCGGCGAGTATGATTCCCAGAAAAAAACTGCGATGTTTGCGGACCAAGCTGAGCACGTTTGAAATATAGCGTAAATCGCGCGATTTGCCGCGTCCTTAACGAGGTGCGTCGTTCGCGGCTCGCTTTTCGCCGGGACCGGTGCTCCGCGAAGGACAACCGAATAGCGAACGCCGAACACCGAACAACCTCCGGCCCCGCGTTTGACCCCCAGCGTCTCGCACCTTAGGATGAAGGGACTACACGAGATGGCAAAACAAGTTTTTTACGATCCCTTGCAAGCCCGCTGGAGGCGCATTCGCCGCTTTGTCGACGCGGCTGCCCTCGCATTTTCTTTGCTGGCGATTTTTTTCATCTATAGCACTCTGCGCAGCGAGCCTCTGCCCGACCTCTCCTGGCTGGCGGAAAAAAAGCCGTACCACCGTCTGAAGCAAGATGAGGAAAAGAAAGCGCGCGAGAAACGCCGTCTGGCCACTCTGGCCCGCACTGGGCATCGCCGCCAGCCCCGCAAAGCTCCTTCCCAACTCACGCTGAACTCCGAGCAAGGAGTGCGAGGCGCGTTCTACGTTCCCGATGACCCGGCCAGTTTTTCCTCCTTGCGCGAGTATGCGCGCCAGATCGACTTGCTCTTCCCCTCATGGCTGCAAGTTCTCACGCCCGATGGCCGCTTGCAAGCCGTGGATACGGAAACGAACACGATGTTCGACGTAATTCAAGGGCAAAAGGTTCACGGCGTGGACGACAAAGTGATGTCGTTTCTGAAAGCGGAAGACACCGAGATGGAAGTGTTTCCGGTGGTGCAGAATTATGACCGCACCGACTTTGCTCCGGCCATCGGCGATTTCTTGATTGACCCGGAAGCTCGCGCCAGGTTTCGACACGAGGTCGGTCTTTTTCTTGCCTCCGATCATTATCGCGGTTTGATGATCGATTTCGAATCCTTCCCCAAGAAAGCCCAGCCCGGATACGTAGTCCTGCTCAACGAGGTCTCGTCCGACCTGCATGCCAAGGGGATGAAGCTCTACGTTAGCTTGCCGGTGCGAAACGCGGATTACGACTACGCGGCCATTGCGTCCGCCGTGGATGGCGTCGTCATCATGAACTACGACGAACACTATCCGGGCCCAAACCCTGGCCCCGTCGCTTCGCAGGAATGGTTTACGGCGAATCTCGTGGCTGCATTAGAGAAAATTCCGAAAGAGAAGATCATCTGCGCCATCGCCAACTACGGCTACGACTGGGTAGAGAGGCCAAAGTCAAAGAAAGGCAAGCTGCCGCCGGGAGAGACCGACAAGACCGTTTCCGTGCAGGATGCATGGGTCGGGGCGCGCGACTCCGAAGAAGACATTGATTTTGACGGCGACGCGCTCAATCCGCACTTTAGCTACCAGGACGACGATCACTTCCGCCACGATGTCTGGTTTCTCGATGCGGTGACTGCCTTGAACGAGATGCGTGCCGCGCAGACGCTCGGCATCCAGACCTTCGCCTTGTGGAGACTGGGTGCGGAAGACCGCTCCCTATGGCGTGTCTGGGACATGCCCGGAGAAGCCAACGCGCCGGATCACTTGATGAAAGACGTTCGTCCCGGCCAGGACGTCGACATGGAAGGCGACGGCGAAATCCTGCACATCGAGGCGCTGCCCGCCGATGGCGAGCGCGAGCTGACCATCGACAAGCAGACCGGACTTATCGACGGGGAAGAGTTCAAAAGCCTGCCCGAGCCGTATCGAGTGGCGCGCTATGGCTTCAGCAAGAAGCAACTTGCCATGACCTTCGACGACGGTCCCGATCCTGAGTGGACCCCGAAAATTCTCGATGTCCTTAAACGCGAGCATGTGCCAGGAGCGTTTTTTCTGATTGGAATTCAGGCGGAGAAGTTCAGCAGTTTAACTCAGCGCATTTACCGCGAAGGTCATGAAATCGGGAACCACACTTTTACGCATCCCGATATCAGCTCAATCGGCACCGGTTATATGAAGGTGGAGTTAAACCTGACCGAGCGCTTGTTTGCCAGCCGCCTTGGCATTCGCACCATGCTGTTCCGTCCACCGTACTCGGTAGATGCCGAGCCCGATACCGAAGACGAGGTGCGCCCGCTCGAACTCACCCAAAGCTTGGGCTACATCACCATTGGCAACAAGCTCGATACCAAGGACTGGAGTGATCAGCCCGCGTTCACGCCGCAAGAAATCGCCGCGCGCGTGCTCGACCACCTGCCTCCCTGCCAACCGAACGATCTGCAGCAGTGCGGCAACATCATTCTCATGCACGATGGCGGCGGCAACCGGGAAAGGACCGTGGAGGCACTCCCGCTGATTATTGACGGAGCCCGCGCCCGCGGATTTGAATTCGTCCCCGTCTACAAGTTAATGGGCAAAACCAAAGCGGATGTGATGCCGTCGCTTCCGGCCAGTGAGTATTGGTCCGCTTGGCTGAATTGGATTGGCTTCTGGCTCTTTAGTGCGACCATGGCGGTCATCACGGCCATCTTTTTCCTGGGTGACATCCTGATGACTGGGCGCCTGATTTCGGTCGGCGTCCTTGCCATCTATGACCGTATGCGCTCCCATGTCTATGGAACGCCCGGGCAGATTGCGGCCTACCAGCCCCGGGTCGCGGTCCTCATTCCCGCGTATAACGAGGAGAAGGTCATCGAGCGCACCATCCAGGGAGCGCTCGATTCCGACTATCCCAATCTGCGCGTGATCGTCATTGACGACGGTTCCAAGGACCGTACTTTGGAAATCGCCCGCCGAGCCTTTGCCGCCGAAGAGGCGTCCGGCCGGGTATTGATTCTCACCAAGCCGAATGGTGGCAAGGCTGAGGCGCTTAACTTTGGACTCGAACACATCGGCGCCGCGGAGATCTTCGTCGGCATTGACGCCGATACCATCATCGCTCCCGATGCCATCTCGCGCCTCGTGCCGCACTTTCTCAATCCGAAAGTTGCAGCCGTTGCGGGCAATGCCAAAGTTGGAAACCGCGTCAATCTCTGGACGCGCTGGCAGGCGCTCGAATATATCACCAGCCAAAATTTCGAGCGGCGCGCGCTCAACACCCTGGGCGCGGTGAGCGTGGTGCCGGGCGCGATCGGCGCGTGGCGCGTCGCGGCGGTTCGTGAAGCTGGAAGCTACCAGATGGATACAGTCGCCGAAGACGCCGATCTGACCATGGCGCTCTTGCGCAACGGTTATCGCGTGCAATACGAAGATCTGGCTCTCGCCTTCACCGAGGCTCCGACGACGGCCAACGCGCTGATGCGGCAGCGCTTCCGCTGGTCGTTTGGAATCCTGCAGGCCGTTTTCAAACATCGTGGCGTTTTCGCGCGCAAAGGCGCTCTAGGTTTCGTCGCGCTTCCGAACATCCTCATCTTTCAGATTCTGCTTCCGGTGGTCTCGCCCTTCATTGACCTGATGTTTGCCTTTGGCGTGATCTGGTATTTTATTCAGAAACATTTTCATCCTGACACTACTGATCCGGCCAGCTTCCAGCGTCTCCTGATTTTTTTCGTCGCATTTCTGGTGATTGATTTTCTCGCCTCGGCGCTCGCCTTCGCCCTGGAGCGCCGTCAGCCCGAAGCCCGCGAAGACGCCTGGCTGCTCAGCCAGGTATGGTTGCAGCGTTTCGCCTATCGCCAGGTCTTTTCCATCGTGCTATTCCGCACCCTGAAGCGCGCCATCCAAGGCCGCCCCTTTGCCTGGGACAAATTGGATCGCACCGCCGCCGTCACCTACGTTCCCGCCGAACGCCGCGACTCGGTCAAAGTTTAACGCCGATAGCTTTTCCCCTCTTTTCACGTCCAATTCCATGCCAACAGATCGCGGAACTTTTTCCCCGGCTGGTTCGTAGGAATAGATATATGGAACTCAAATTTCAAGTCGAATGCTCGCAGGATGTGGCAGTCGTAAGATGCTCGGGACGCATGGTGCGCGGAGCGGCACTCGACGAGTTCTGGCGCCGGATCGAGCAACTCGAACCTGTCCTAGTGCTGGTGCTTGACGTTTCCCAGGTCGAGCAACTGGATGCTGGTGGCTTGGGCACCCTGCTGCTGGTGCGCCGTTGGGCAACGCAGAGGTCCGCGAAGATGAAGCTGGTGGATCCGCCCGTTTTCTTCCGCCGATTGCTGGAAGTGACGCGTCTCACATCGGTGTTGGAGATTTCTTCCCGGGAAGAAGCAATCCGAATTTTGCGCGAAAAGGAGTGCCCGCCGCGCTTCGCCGTCGCCTAGAGCGGATGCAGCGCCGTTGTATCTCGCTCGTGTGGGGACGGGCGTCCTCGCCCGCCCAAACCGAGCGCAGCTCGACAGTTGCCGCAAGGGACCGGACGGAATCGAAGCCGCGACTTTTTTTCAAGCCAAGACCGATTCCGCCGATCCGCAAAAAGTCTTCCTTATCGTTTGGGCGGAACTGGGGACGGAGCTGGCTTTTCCGGTTGCGGCTTTTCTGGCTGCGGCTTCGCCTTCCAGTTGCTATACTTTGTTTCTTCGTCGCGCGCCTGACTCTCGCTCTTCGGCTGCACCGGCGGCGCTGGCCGGGCTTGCGGATGCGACCATCCAGGTTGCGGACTTGGCTGCGGACGCGTTTTCTCATTGTTGTTAGGCTCGGAAGCGTGCTCCGGCTGCGTGGTTTCAGGCTGTGCCTGCGCACCGGGCCGAGGCGCTTGCCATTCTGTTCTGGGCGCCGTCGGAATGGGACGCTCAACTGGAGTGGGTTCCGGCTTGTTCACCACCGGTGCCGTCCGATCCACTACAGGCTCCGGTTTATTCATTGCTGGTTCCGACCGGTTCGGCGGTCCTGGTCTGGCCGTGACAGGCTGGCCGACCGGACGTGCGACCGGATTAGCTGCCGGGGTTACGGGACGGACGAGAAGCTTGTCCTGCCTCTCGGCGAAGGGCGTGGGCGGCTGCGCTGGCGCATGCTGCGCCACCACTTGACGGTTGACGACTGCCCGTGGCGGCGCAATCGTGGTCGGCCTGCCCGCTCCCATCACACTGCCGCGTACTGGCTCGGCCCCGCTCAGGTGACCGATCGGCGCCTCCGCGATGTCGCGCGGCTGCACCGCCACGGCGTTGCGGGCCACCGGACGAGCGCTCACAAAAGTATCGCGCGAAACCGCAGTCACATTTGTCTGGTTGACATAAGTAATGCGGTTTACGGTCGTGTTGTTGATGTTGGTCGTGGTGTAAGTGTTGTACACATTCGTCACCTTAGTGACATTAACGACCGTATTAGTAATATTGACCTGATTCACATAAGTACGGCTTACGTGATATGCGGGGATAAACACTTCACCCGGCCCCAGCGGGAACCAGGCCACACCGGCGCCTCCGCCGAACGACGCGGAGAAATGGAACCCTCCTCCTCCGCCCACAAAAGCGACCAGCGCGGGAGCGTACACCGGACGCACCGCGACCGGCCCGGGCACCCACGCCCAGCGTCCGCGAATCACACACCAACGGCCGTAGTGAAAGGGAGCGAATCCCCAGGGCGCGTCATCCACCCAGGTCCATCCCCAGGGCGCCACCCACGCCCAATGACCGAAGCGATACGGCGCCCAGCCCATCGGAATATTGACCGGAACCCAAACGGGGCCGTAGTTCCCGTCATACGACCAGCTCCCGTTGTCGTCCAGATCTTCGTAGCCGGTCATCTCTGGCGATACATAATTTGCCGATGGCGACTGGTCTTCGCGATGGTCGCGATCGAAGGCCCACTCTGTGAAGCCGTCGGGTGGGGGCAGCGTATCAATATCGTAAGTGAGCTGTTCGTCCTGGTTTCCGGAGAAACTGGCCTGCTGATTGGCGACGATAATGTAGTTGTTGCCGCTGCCGATGGCCTCGCCGCGGCCTTGATACACGTCCACGATTGTGGTCTGGCCGTTGGGGTCGGCATCCACGCGATATTCGCCGGTGCGTTGCACGATGAAAGCGAGATTCGGAGTATCGATCTCGACCGTATCATCGTCGTCGAAGTGGCGCACGCGCACCAGCGCCGAGCCCTGCGCCAGCCGCAATTGCAGGACGCGGTCGTCGAGCTGGAGGAACGTCAGGCTGGTTTCGCTGCCCAGGCGGATCGAGGTCGAGCCCGCGTGCAATTCCGCACGCGAGTTTTGATCGGTCCACAAATTATCGCCGGTGGTTAGCGGGCGATTAGGTACAGCGTCAACCCAGTCGCCCTCGCCGCCGGGCTGAAAAGAAACCGAACCTTGCGTGTAGTTCATCCGGGCAACGCGCGCCTGCGGATCGTTTCCCTGGGGCCCGCTATCGTCCTGGGCCAAACTGCGGATCGGGAAAAGAAACAAGCAAAGAATTGGAACTGCGCAGAACGGCCATACCCAGGCCTTTTGACGATTCATCATCGGTAGCCTCCGTTTGCAAAATAATTGCTCACCTTTATTATTAAACACCAGGAAGCGTCCGAATGTTGCGGTCGAATTGGAAGTGAAGAAAAAAACGGAGGACGGCGCGGCCTCGCGCCATGCGTGTTCAGCGGTCCATCACGACGCAAGTCCCCGCTGCAGAGCGGTTACCCGCGCCGCCACCGAGGCACCGTCGATCATGCAGTTGCGGATCGGCTTCATTCCGGTGGCGCACCCGGCCAGAAAAATTCCGTTCCGAGTTGCGTCGTGGGGATGGCGAAACCACTCCTTGCAAAGAAAAAAACCGTCCGGGCCGCGGCTGATTCCTAGAATCTGACTTAGACGGTCCACATCTTTGCAGGGCCTCATCCCAGTGGAAAGGGAAACCACATCGAACTCGCCAAAGAAAGGCTGGCCGATGAGCGTGTTTTCGGCCCGGACCGAAATAGACTTATCGGGAAGCTGCGTGCACATTGACACGCGCCCACGAATGTACCTAACGCCACGCTCCTGCGCCAGCGAATACATCTCCTCGAAGCCGCGGTCGTAGGTGCGCACGTCCATGTAGAAGCAGGCGACGAAGGCCGCGGGATTCCGCTCCATGACCGTGCTGGCCTGCTTGGTGCCATAGGAGCAGCAAATGCGCGAACAGAAAGGCGCTCCAATCCGCCGGTTCCGCGACCCGACGCAAAACACAATCGCCAGCCGCTCGGCTTTTTTGCCATCGCTCGGACGCACCAGTTTTCCGCCACTCGGCCCGCGCGGGTTCAGCATCCATTCCAGTTCCGTCGCCGTGATTACATTGCGATAGATCCCATATCCGTATTCCTTGAGGCTCGACGGATCGAAGGGCTCGAATCCCGTGCTCACCACCACCGCGCCCGCGCCGAAAAAACTTCCATCGCTGAGCTGAATATTGAAGTTGGGAAATTCTCCTGTCACGCCGGTCACCGTGTTGTTAAGACGAATATCGGCCAGATGCGTCGCCCTGAGGTCCCGTTCCAGCGCATCGGTGAACTCTTTCCCATCGCTAAATCCATCGTCGTTGAAGAAGGGAAAAGTCCGCGAAAGCATCGGCACGCGTCCGCCCAGTTGTGCAGATCTTTCCACCAGAACGGACGGCACTCCGAGCGTGCCCAAAACAATCGCCACCTGCATACCCGCCACGCCGCCGCCGATGATGCATACCGGTTTTGCCATAGATTTATGACCCGATCTTGATGAAATTGTCCGTGGACAGCCATTCCGCGGACTTATTGTAGGAAATTCCAATCTTGTCCAGAAGAGACTCCACGGGCACCGTATGCGCTTGGATACCCACCACGTCATAAGGGTCCCAACCCAGCAGCAGGCCCGCTAATTCAGTGTAAGAAAGAGTAGGAATGTCGTGATACGTGCCGGTCATCTGCCCCACCGCCCATTGTTCCTTGTCGAGCATGGCAAGGCACCCGGGGCAGTTAGTAAGGATAGCGTCCGGCTGCCAGGGCGCCATGCTCTCCAGTTTCTTCTGCACACAGGCCATGGTGTAACCTCGATTCGGACGAATCATACATTGCCGGAAACCCATGCCGCAGCAGTGGTGGCGTTCGGGATAGTCCACCGTCTCGCCGCCCCAGGAACGGATCATCCCAGTCAATACGTCGCAGCGCTCGGCTCCGCCCACGGCCTTTTCCGGAAAAATCTTGGCGTAGTGGCAGCCCACATGGTCCACAATGCGCAATGGCCGCCCCGTCTTCTTTTCGACGAGCCGGTGCACCATCTTTCGCGCCAAGGCCTCGCGGTAGTGGTACACAATGTCGCTGCCATGGACCACATGCCGCGGAATCTGCAGCCGGCGGCCGCAGGCCTCCTGTAGCCATCGGTCCACGCGTTCCGCCAGCCCCGGCTCGTGCTCGTACATTTGCAGGCACTCGGTATGAATGGCAAACGACGTTACACACGCCGTCGTAATGTTCTCCAGTCCCATCTCCGCCGCAACCGACCACAGCCGCGCCACCACCAACAGCGTGCTCTCCATGGACATGATGTCGCCGTGCGAGAGAATGCCCGTGCAGCACGTGCATTGCGATTCGCGCCGGTCGCTCGCCGACTTCCAGCGCAGCCCCAGAAGCTTGTAGATCCGGCTGATGAGGACTTCGGTGCCGGGATTGATCGCCCCGAGAATGCAACTTGGAGTAAGAAAAAAATCGTTCTCCGGAATTTCCTTGATCTTCGTTCCCGAGGTCGTCGTTCCCGATATGGTGGCGGCAGTTACCATGTTTTTTCCTTGCGTGCTGATCACTATCCTTCCGATCCAACCCGATTGCAATATTCGTCGATCGAGAGCCCCATCTTTTGCGCGTCTTCCAGCGCGCTCTCTTCCAGCCGGTTCCAAAGCGCCAGCGTGCCTCCACAAGCCACGCAGGAGCGAAGTTCTTCGAGTGTTTCGGGGGGAACTTTGCGTCCGCCAAATTGTCCTGGCGAGTCCGGACTCGCGCCCAAACGTACCATCTGCCCTTCGATTTCCGAATGGTACTTCTCATAGCGCGGGCCAAAGTCGGGATGGTTCTCCGCAACGACATTGCGAAAGTAGAGGCTGCAAGCGCGATTCCACAGGTTGCCGCCCCACAGGTGCCGGGCGGCATATTGCTGGCGTCCGCGCACGCTGCATAAGTGGTATCCCTTCAATTGCGCGAGGAAGCGCAACGATGAGATCAGTCCCATCAAATTGTTTTCCCGCGAACACTTCGGCTTGCACGAACCGCACTGCCCGCAGTACCACAGCGCCTCCGACTTGAGCAGTTCCACCAGCCGCTCCTCGTCGCCCGAAAGCACCACATCCACGATGACGCGCGGATTGTAATCCTCGTAATATTGGGCGGCCGGGCACCCCGCCGTGCACACCCCGCAGGCGATGCAACTGTTGAAGGCGTGCCGCGCCACCAGATGGTTCTTCACCCACCAGGTGCAGGGTTGGGTGCGTGCCATCTCATACCACTCCTGCATTTCGCTCGGCGACTTCTCCGCATAAGACCGCACTTGCCGCCGGTCTTTTTCCCGCTCCAAAGCGGTCCCATACAGTCGCCGTATGTTCGGGTAGCTCGGTCCCTCGCCAGAGGAATCGCTCTCGTCCCGAAGGCTCTCATAGGCAGCCACGAGTTCTTCGTCCGGCAGGGAAGCGAGTTCCGTCTGCTCCTTGGTGAGTAACTCGCTCGCCGCAATCAGCTTTGCATTCGGATTCTCTGCGCTCATGCCGCCATCCTCCGCGTCTCCAAATGTGTCTGCGAATGTGCGCGGGCCCGCGCGCTGAGTGCGTCATACTGCCGGGCCGTGAGAGCGACAGTCCGGTAAACCACATGCGCGAGTTTGGAATGCGCCAGTCCAATCAGTAGAACGAATGCGAATATCAGATGTACGAAGTACGTGGGATAAGCCAGCGTGCCGATATTCGCATATCGGAAAATCTCCACCAATATTCCGCTGACCGTCAGCAGCAGCAAATCCAAAAGTAGCGCCCAATCGAACCACGAGCTCGGGTCCCCGTTCCGCGCGGCGCGCCGCCGCTGCCAGAGAAAGTACACGCTCCCGAAAATCATCAGCGCCGCCGCCACGTTGCCGGCGATCTTGAGCGGATGCAAGGCCGGGAAAGGATACGGTGCGCCCACCAGCAGGAATGTCGCCGCCACTCCAGCCAACAAAAACAAAGTCATAAAGCCGTAGAACATGGCCCCATGCGCCCATCGGCTCAGCGGAAATTGCTGGCACTCGGAAAAGTTTTTATGGGTCAAAATTTCCCGCGTGGCCGTGCGCACCGCCTTGCTGAGATGACCAAGGTCGGCCTCCCAAATCGCTTCACCGGAAAATGCTTTCCACGCGCGCGACGCGCCGATGGCTGCGCCGATCGCCGCGAAACCGGAAGCCACGCAAAATAAAATGTTCAACGTCAGGTGCGGAAGCATATTGGCATAGCGCACCGGACTCGCTTGAGGCGAGAACGATCCGCCCACAAAAATGGCAGCCAGCAGCATGAGCACCGCCACCAAGGCCATCCAGGCAATGCCTTTGCGCTGGTTGACGAAGCGTCCCAAAAAGCGGGGCGCGGAATAGTGCTCCACCGCCATTTGCCGAATTCCCGCCATGATTCGCCCGGGCCGCGCATTGGCCGGGCATTTCGACGCGCAGTCCTCGCAATTGAAGCAAAGCCAAATGCTGGGATCGGCCACCAGACGGTCCTTCTGCCCAAGCTGAAGCAGTGTCATCTGGCGCCGCGGGAACATGTTTCCTTCTTCCGCAAGATTGCAGCTCGCCGTGCACATGCCACATTGCAGGCAGGACATCAGCGAAGCGCCATCGGCGCAATAACGCGACAGCAGCGCGGCCGCCGCCTGCCGGTCGGTCGCCTGCAGCGCCGAAGAACGGTCCTCCAGCACTCGCACCGTCCGGCCGTGAAAGCGCCAGCCGTAGTCGGGGAGCGCGCGTGGTTTGCTGGAATCTCTTCTGGGTTTCGAAATTGCCGTGCGCGGGGAGTCCAGCTCCAGCAGGTCCCGGTCCCGTCCCGGGCTGCCCGCCGTTCTGCTGTTTCCGGAAGACGCCGGCGTCCAGGTAAGGGCGCCAGTATCCATCGTTATTTCCGCCGTTGTTTCCGCATCGCCAGAATTCATTCTGTTCTCGCTTCCGTCACCCGCCCCGAACACTGCCGTCGAGGGGCCGTGATTGTCTTTTGTTTCGCGTCGCGTTTCGGGGCTTTGTTAATCCATATATAGTCTATCGCAACCATAGACTTAATGGATATACGAGAGTTTGCAATCCCATGGCCACCCCAAATTCCGCTCCCAGTGCGGTGTCCGGGGCTTTCGGATCAGTCACTTAGAGAAGCTTGCCGGCCTTCCGGGCAGTCTCCGAATGTGCATTTGTTTGCAGCTTGGCGGCAGGAAGCTGCCGCCATCGGAGCGTTTTCGTGGTTACCACAGACTTGCAGATTGCGGTCTGGTCCTGGGTAGGTACGACTTTACTGGCTACGGAAAAACTTTGCTGCATGCAGTTCTTTGGGAAGGGCACGACTTTAGTCGTGCCGTAACCCGTTGAAATGTGTCGCGCTTTAGCGCCTGAGGTGGGCTTTTTGCGATCTTGTAGAGTTTTTCCGCAGGCCTGTTCGCCGTGCCTCTAACTACCTCCAGAAATACGGGCCTTGGCCCATGAGGGATTGCCGATGGCGCGGGTCACAACAACAGTGAAAATGGTATAGACGCCCGAATCCATGACCATAAAAAATCGGTCATGAATTCGGTGCCGCTGCAAAAAAATCATGGTTCGTCCGGGCCGCCTACGGATGCTCGCCCTGTTCCGGAACCAACCCCGGCGGCGGCGCCGGAATCGTAATATCCACTTTGTTTACCGTCCCCAGCGACGACAATGGCTTGTCGAATTCGCTCACGTTGCCCACCACCAGCACCGCCATCTGCTCGCGGTGGATGTATTTCGCCGCGATCCGCGCCACATCTTCCTTGGTAACTCCTTCGATCCCTTTCTGGAATTTCTCCAGAAAATCCGGCGGATAGCCATAAAACTCGTACGCCATCTTTTCCTGCAAAACCTTCTCCGGTGAATCGAAGCGGAAGACAAAAGAATTCAGAATATTGTCCTTGGCGCGCTTGATCTCCTCATCGTTGATGGGACGCTTAGCCAATTCGGCAATCTCCTCATCGAGCGCCTGAATCGATTCGATTGTCGTCTTACTCTTCGTCCCGATCGTCAGCCGCAGCATCCCGGGATGGTCCCATCCCGCGCCCACTCCACCGCCCACCGCGTAGGCGAGTCCCTGGTTGCTGCGAATGTCACTAAACAGCCGCGACGAAAATCCTCCGCCGAACGCCTCGTTAAACACCGATACCGCAAAGTAATCGGGACTGTCGCGCCGTATGCCCAGCGCAACCATTTGAATGTTACTTTGATTCACGTCGGTTTTATCGACTTGGTAATACCCAGGTTTTGCGGAATTAAGCTTCGCGGGCTCCGGCTTGATCTCCGCATCCTTCGCCGACGGCCCTCGAGGCCACGACGCAAACGCCTCGCGCAACCGGGCCTCCATCTTCGCCGAGTCAAAGTCGCCGACCACGCCGAGAATAATATTGTTCGGATGAACGTACTTGCCGTGCCACTCGACTAAGTCCTGCCGCGTGATTGCCGCCACGGTCCGATACTCGGGCACACGCGCATACGGATTGTTCTCGCCGTACACCAGCTTCCTCGCTTCCCGCGCCGCAATCTGTTCGGGCTCGTCATTCCGCCGCGAGATGCTGTCGTACAACCCCTTCTGCGCGATTTCAATTTTGCCGGCGCGAAACTCCGGGTTCCTCAGCACCTCCTCAAACACGCGAAACACATCGTCGAAATCTTCCTTCAGACACGACCAGCTCACCGTTGTCGAATCCATCTCTCCGCCGGTCTCGACCTTGGCGGCGCGCTGTTCCAGATAGTCGTCCAGTTGATCGCCAGTCTGCGTTTTCGTGCCGCCGGTGCGCCACACTTCGCCATAAACATCGGTCAGCCCCGTCTTGTCCGCGGAGACCGATCGCTCGCCGCCGCGAATCCGTGCCGTGCCGTCAATCGTCGGCAACTCGTGGTCTTCCTGCAGAAAAACCACCATGCCGTTCGCCAACTCAATGCGCTTCGGCTGCGCCGGGTTAAATGTGGGGAGCATAGGAATCTTGATGCTTTGCCAACTCGTCGGAGCTGGAGGAACCGCACTCGCAACGGGCATTTTGTCAACGCATCCGATGCCCAACATGGAGAGCACTACTACAAAACCGAGGACCGAAATAGTGCGCGCGCGCTTCACTGTCCACCTCCTTGCGAGGGACCAGCCTGAGTTGAATTTTCGTCGGGCGATCCAGCCGCCGGAGGCGCAAACTCGATGATCCCCACCGTCCGGTTGTCCGGCGAAAACGTCTGGTTCGCGACCCGTCGTATGTCCGCCTTGCTAACTTTTTCGATCCGCTCGACCGACCGGAACAGCTCCCGCCAGTCGTCATAGCGCGACTGATTCAGCCCGAGCGCGAACGCCAGCCCTTCATTCGATCCGAGCGACCGGATCAGGTTTGCCTTGGCCCGCGTCTTGATCATCTTCAGTTCTTCATCCGAAATATCTTCCTTCTTCCAGCCGTTCAATCTCCGCATGGATCGCATCGCCCACTTCCTGCGGCTTGTGGCCCGGAATCGGCGAACGCATAAAACGCGAACAGGTGCGGATATTTGTTTCCCGGATAGCCGGTAAATCCTTCCGCAGTCCGAAGCGATCTGCTTGTCGCGCACCAGCGCCCGGTACAGCCGTGACGTCCGTCCATTCGACATCAGGTCGGCGATCGCGTCATAGACCTGATCGTCCGGGCTGCGGTAATCGGGGCGGTGGTAGCCTTCGATATAGAACGGCTGCGACTGCTCGTGCAGCACCACCGTCCGCTCGGAATTCTGCGGCGGCTCGGTCGTCGTCGCCGTGTCGGGCTTGGGACGCGCCGGAATGCGCGAGAAATATTTCTCCACAATCGGCATCGCTTCCGCAGTCTTTACATCTCCAACCACGGCCACCACCATGTTCGATGGCACGTAATACTTATCGAAAAATTTCTGCGCGTCGCTCGCCGAAAACGAATTCAAGTCCGAGATCCATCCGATCGTCGGCCGGTGATATGGATGCGCCGCGAACGCCTCTTCCGTGAATTGCTCGACCAGACGCCCGATGGGATTGCTGTCCGTCCTCATGCGCCGCTCTTCAATCACCACATTGCGCTCTTTGTAAAACTGCCGCATCACCGGATGCAAAAATCGCTCCGATTCGAGATACGCCCACAATTCCAGCCGGTTGATGGGGAACGAATAGAAATAGCCGGTCTCATCGTAATCGGTGAAGGCGTTCATGCCCTCGCCGCCTTCGCCTTCGACGATCTTGCCAAACTCGTTGATGTAACCCGCGGAGAACTTATCGGCCGCGGCAATCGCGTCCTTCCACGCTTGCTCCAGTTGCTTGAGCTTCTCTTCGTCGCGGCCCACCGGCTTGTCGCGCTCGGCAATATAAGCGGCGTAAGCCTCTTCGACTTTTTCGAGCGCAACTTTTTCGCCGGCATAGTCGCGCGTCCCAATCGTGTCCGTCCCCTTGAACGCCATGTGCTCGAACATGTGCGCCAGGCCGGTCTTCCCCATCGGGTCCTGCACCGAGCCCGCATCCACATGCGTGAAGAACGAAAACACCGGCGCCTCCGGCCGCTCGCAGATGACGATGGTCAGCCCATTGGCGAGCTTCTTTACCGTGGTGCGCTTCTCGAACGAAGCCAGATCCTGCCCGAAAGCGACCGAGCACAGCACGAAACACACAACAATTGTTTGTATTAGAAGTTAAGCGGAATTTCATCCTGCCTCCACGACCACACCACCAAAAATCGAAGTTACGTGGAGGCAGGGAAGATTGTCAAACGAGCCACATCGGGAAAATAGCGGCGCTGAAAGTAGAGCGCCACGTTGACCAGCGCAATCATCACGGGTACTTCGACCAAGGGGCCGATGACGGCGGCGAATGCGGCCCCCGAGTTAATGCCGAAAACGGAAACCGCGACGGCAATCGCGAGTTCAAAGTTGTTCGAGGCTGCGGTGAACGAGAGCGTGGCCGTCTTCGAATAGTCGGCGCCGAGTTTCTTCCCCATGTAAAACGACACCAGAAACATCACGACGAAGTAGATCAACAGTGGCACGGCGATCCGCAGCACATCGAGCGGGAGCCGGACGATATAAGCGCCCTTGAGCGAGAACATCACCACAATCGTGAACAGCAAAGCAATCAGCGTGAGCGGGCTTACGCGGGGAACGAAATTACTCTCATACCACTCGCGCCCCCGCATTCGCACCAGCAGCCGTGCGAGTCGCAAACCCAGCCAGAAAAGGAATGCCAAGATAAATAAATACGCTCTTTGCGATTTCCGCGATGGAGACATGGACGATAGCGCCGTGGAGGCCGAGTTTTGCGGGAAGAACCGTGATGAAGAGCCATGCGTAAGGCGAGTAGAAGAACACCTGGAACAGGGAATTGAAGGCGACTAGACCGGCAGCATATTCGGTATCACCGCTGGCCAGTTCGTTCCAGACGATGACCATCGCAATGCAGCGCGCCAACCCGATCATGATGAGTCCGGCCATGTATTCGGGATAGTTGCGCAAAAACACGACGGCCAAACCGAACATCAGGATCGGACCCACCACCCAGTTCTGGATGAGAGATAGACCGAGCACGCGTTTGTTGCGGAAGACCTCGTGCAGTTTCTCGTATCTCACCTTGGTGAAGGGCGGATACATCATCACGATGAGTCCCACCGCAATCGGAATCGAAGTTGTGCCGATGCTGAAGCGATTCAGGAACGGCACGATTCCCGGCACCCGCCAACCCAAGGAGACCCCGATGACCATGGCGGCGAAGATCCACGCGGTGAGATAACGGTCGAGAAAACTGAGACGGCGGGATTGTTTCATAGGCTGCGGAAAAAACTCAAACTTCCTTTATGAAAAGGGAAGGGCACGACTTTAGTCGTGCCATAAGTCGTCGAAATGTGTTCGCGCTTTAGCGCCTGAGGTGGGTTTTTGCGTCCCCGCCGAGTTTTTTGGCAGTCTCTTGGTTCTTGGCCGCAGTCATTGTCCCCCAATTCGATCCACTTCCTTTTTCAGCGCGAGGCGATCGAGTGCCGCCAGAGGGAGAGCGAGAAAAAGACTGATTCGCCGGTCGAGGATAAAAAACGCATCGCGAAACGCGCGCTCGATTTCGGCAGAATCTCCATGAACGGCCGCAGGATCGGGAACTCCCCAGTGCGCCGTCATCGGCTGTCCTGGCCACAGCGGGCAGGTTTCCCTGGCGGCGTTATCGCAAACCGTGAAGACAAAGTGCATCTCAGGAGCGCCGGGTCGCCCAAATTCATCCCAGCTCTTACTGCGCAGGCCAGTCGTGGACATGCGAGCCATCGCAATCTGCTTCAACGCTTCTGGACGCACCGTCCCCGAAGGATGACTTCCAGCGCTGTAGGCGGTGAAGGCAGGCTTTCCTTTGTGGTTGAGAATAGCCTCGGCCATGATGGAACGCGCCGAATTTCCCGTGCACAGGAACAAAACGTTGTAGTGAGCTTCCATTTCCAATCTCCTAATTCGCACGCGAAAAATTAGGTCAGTAGGCAGAAATAAGGTTCGTATCAGGGCATCGCTTCAGCGATGCCGAAAGCTTAGAAATCAGACGCCCCTTTAGGGGCTGGCCATCTTCAGCGAGGCCAACCGTCAACTGCAGCAAGTCGGACCACAGCACTCCTCCTGCGCCGGTTTCGGTTTCACCGCGCGCACAAAGGCGCTCATGAACTTTTCATCGACCTGCCCCGCGATCGCATCCACATCAATGCCTGACGAGGAAAGAAACTCGCGGGCATCTTCGATGCGATAAATTCGCGTCGGCTCCATCTCGATCTGCTCAAAACCGGCGGCGGCAAGCTTGCCGCGATATTCCGTTTCTTCCAGAGCGCCGGCGATGCAACCAACCCACGCCAATACACTCTGACGCACCTCGGGCGCGATTTCCCCGCGCGTGACCACGTCCGAGACAGCCAGCCGTCCTCCCGGCTTGAGCACGCGGAACGCCTCGCGCAGCACACGGTCCTTGTCGGCGGATAGATTGATCACGCAGTTGGAAATGACGACATCAACCGTGTTGTCGGGCAGGGGAATATTCTCGATTTCGCCTTTCAGAAATTCGACGTTCTCCGCGCCCGCCTTGCGCTTGTTTTCGTTCGCCAGCTCCAGCATTTCGTCCGTCATGTCGAGCCCGTAGGCTTTGCCGTTTGGCCCCACCCGCCGGGCGGAAAGCAGCACGTCAATGCCGCCTCCCGAGCCCAGATCAAGCACAGTTTCGCCGAGGTTCAACTTCGCCAGCGCGGTCGGGTTGCCGCATCCGAGCGAAGCCAGCATCGCCTCCTCGGGAATCTGCCCCGCCTGCGCCGCGTCGTAGAGGTTCGCTGTGATCGGATCGCAGAATTCCCTGGCCGGCGCACTTCCGCAGCAGCAGCTGCCGCCGCTTTTAACTCGCAAGGCCGCTTGTCCGTATTTTTCTTTCACCACTTCCTTGATGTCGACATCTATGTTGGGCATGATGGCTTCTCCTGAAATTGGTCGCGTAACTCATTGTGGTACTGGGAAGGGCTCGGCTTCAGCCGTGCCGTTAGGATCCGCCAAACAAGCGGCTTTAGCCGCTGAGGCTCGCGCTTCCCGACTTGAAAGACATTTATGAAACACGCTCTAGTCGCACTTGCAAAGTTGAACGAGGTCCCGCGCCTTAAGCGCCTTGTTCCGCGTGCAGCACTCGGCATACAGAAATTGCAGAATCTCGAGCAGCGCTTCCGTGTTGGCCGTGTAACGCAGAAATGTCCCCTTGCGTTCGACCCGCACCAGGTCTTCATTTTTGAGCTTGTCGAGATGGTGAGAAAGCGTGGAGCCGGGGATCTCAAGCTCGTCCTGGACCTCGCTAACCACCAGGCCCTCGGGATGCGCGGAAAGCAGCAATTGCATGATGCGCAGCCGCGGCTCCGTCCCCATGGCGGAAAACATGTCGGCATAGCGCGCGACGCGTTCGCTGTTCTTCCGGAGCCTGTTGGCGGCACTGGCCATACTTCGATACTACTAGAAATATAGATAATTAGTCGATAACAAAAAACGTGTATCGGCGATGGCGGGCAAATGGGAGCCGACAGACGCGCTCAGCTGGTCTTCAACCCGGCGGCCAGTGCCAGCTTCGCTTGTCGTTGGTCGAAGGTCCAAAAATGCTCGGCTTTCAGTTCCAGGGCCGAAGCGACGTGCAGGATGTCGAGAGTCCGGACCCCCAGCCGCGCCGCGTGCCGGTGGGCCAGTTGCGCGCAGACCTCGAATGCGCGATCGGGCAGCGGTGCCTCCCTCCACAGATTCTGGGCGCGATGCTCCTGGAATCGTTTTAGCAGACGATCAGCTTCGCTGCGCGAAATCGCTTTTCGAAAGACGTGTTGTTCGACGGCGTGCGACCACTCGGCCACGTGCAGGGGAGTCATCCACAGCGACGGTCGCGAACTCAGCCGGCGCTCGACTTCCGATGTGTGCCGATCGGGGAGATAGAGGGAAACAAAAAAAGAAGTGTCGGCGTAGATAGTCGCTGCGGTCGCTTGTGCTACGGTTGTCAACGGAGCCTCAATAGCGACCGCGTTCTTCAATCACCACATCGGCCCCAGGCAAAATGCGGTCGCCAAAAATTTCCTTGCGCGAGGCCGCGAAATCCGGCCAATCGCCGGGCGGTGGCGGCGCGCCTTGAGGAACAATACGGGCAATCACTTCTTCTCGCTCGCGGAGTTCCACAGTCTTGCCGGCACGCAGCCAAGCCTTCAGCCGCTTAGTGTCCCGAAGCTGGCGAATGTTTACGCTGGGCACAAGATAAATGTGCCACAAATCGTGACACATTGTCAAGATCTTGGACTAAGGCCCCGGCATCTCAACTACTTGGCGCAGGGTGCTTCGTCCTTGGGATCACACCATCCGCTCAAGGTTATGTCGTTGATGAGCTTGTATTCGCCTTGCTCGGTGTCGTACTTGAAGGCATCCGAAATCTTTAACAATGTCCGGTCGTGTTCCGCGCCATTAGCCCCAATCAGTCTCACCAGCACTGCTTTCGGCCTCACGTTACATCTCTCGAATCGGTTTGTGCCATTGGTATTGAAAACGACCTCGCCGTTAAACACCCTTTCTTGGACATCTAGAGCAGCTTCGGGCGCGGCACCCTCCCGCTGGTGCTCGGAGAAAATGAGGCTCACCAAAACTTTGTCGCCGGATTTTACGGTGCAGCGGACGTGGCCGTGGACCTTCACGAAGTCATTCGGGCACTTCGCCCAAGAAGGAGCAAGGAGGAGTGCGAGGTTTAGGAATGTCACTCCAGCATGTCGAATGAAAGTCATGACTACGCAATCGTACAGCCTTGCAATAGAGCCAGTCTATTCTTGGGTGACGTGACCTCTGTCATTTGTGTTTAGATAATTACATCCATGATCCAACTCTCCGGCGCCGGCAAGCGCTATGGCCACAAGCTCCTGTTCGAGAACGCCGACTGGCTGATCACGCCCGAATCCCGCATCGGTCTGGTCGGAGCGAACGGCACCGGCAAATCCACCATCATGAAAATCCTGGCCGGGAGCGAGTCGCTCGACTACGGCTCGATTTCGCGCGCCAGAGGAATCTCCAGTGGATATCTTCCGCAGGACGGCCTCACCCTGACCGGCCGCACAATTTTCGCCGAGTGCCTGTCCGTCTTTGCCGAGCTCGACGCCATCGAAAAAGAAATGGAGGCGCTTACCCGCAGCATGTCGGAACTCGACCACGCGGGCCCGGAATACTCCGCCGTCGCTGACCGTTACCAAAAACTCGAACACGAATTCGTCGCCCGCGACGGCTACACGCTCGAGGCCCAGGTCGGCATGGTCCTGACCGGCCTTGGCTTTCACCGCGACGACTGGACGCGCCCGACTGAAGAATTTTCCGGCGGTTGGCAGATGCGCATCGCCCTCGCCAAACTTCTGCTCCAGAAACCCAACCTGCTCTTGCTCGACGAGCCCACTAACCACCTCGACCTCGAAGCCCGCAACTGGCTTGAAGAGTACCTCACCACCTATCCCTACGCCTTCGTCCTCATCTCGCACGACCGCTACTTCCTCGATATCACCGTCAAGCGCATCGTCGAAATCTGGAACAAGCGGATGCACTTCTACGCCGGCAACTACGACCAATACCTGGCCGCGAAGACCACGCGCAAGGAGCAGCTCGAATCCGCTTACAAAACTCAGCGCGACCGCATCGAGCAGCTGGAAGTTTTTATCAACCGCTTCCGCTACACCGCGACCAAGGCCAAGCAGGTGCAGAGCCGCATCAAAGAGCTCGAAAAAATGGAGCGCATCCAAATTCCGGAAGAAGAAAAGACCGTCCACTTCTCCTTCCCACAGCCGAAACCGAGCGGGCGCATTGTCGCCGAGTTCGTGAACGTCGCTAAGAGCTACGGCGAACACAAGGTGTTTGAGAAAGTAAATTTCATGATCGAGCGCGGCGAGCGCGTTGCGCTGGTCGGAGTCAACGGGGCAGGGAAGTCCACCCTCATCAAACTGCTGGCGGGTCAGGAGCTACTCACCGCCGGCGAATACAAACTGGGCCACAACGTTGGGCCTGATTATTTCGCGCAGGACCAATACAAGGAACTCGATCCCGAAGCTCGCATCCTCGACGACCTCGGCGAACTCTCGCCCGCCTCCACGCAAACCCAGCTGCGCAGCCTGCTCGGATGTTTTCTTTTTTCCGGCGACGATGTCTTCAAGCGCATCGGCGTGCTCTCTGGAGGCGAGCGCAATCGCTACGCGCTGCTCAAGATGCTGCTGCACCCCGCCAACTTTTTGCTGCTCGATGAGCCCACCAACCATCTCGACCTGCGCGCCAAGGATGTTCTGCTTGAAGCCTTGATGAAGTACACCGGCACGGTGGTCTTCGTTTCGCACGACCGCTACTTCATCGACAAGCTGGCCACGCGAGTGTTCGAGATCGGCGATGGCAAAGTGGAAATCTATCCGGGAAATTATGAAGACTATCTCTGGCGCAAGCAGGGACAAGGACGGGCCGCGGTTGCTGCAGAGATACCGAAGCCGCCGACTAATTCATCGTCGTTTATAACTGTGCCGGTGAATGGAGACCGCGTACCCGCCGCCGATGCAGCCGACCCCAAAGCCAAGCGCCTGAATCCGATCAAGCGCCAGCAGATGGGAGAGCGTCTCCATGAAATCGAAGAAGAGATTGCCCGCGCCGAAGCCGCGATTGCCCTGTGTGAAACCGGACTGCAGAGCTTTGTGAGCGCGGAAGAAACCCAGCGCCAGACCCAGGAACTGGCGCGCCAGAAGAACGGTGTGCAGAGCTTGATGAAGGAATGGGAGGGACTGTCGGAGGCGCTCGAAAGCGCGGGCTAGGTCCTTTTAACCATAAACGAGGCAGTGCAAAATTTACCCTACAAAACAGAGATGTGTTCCACGTGGAACGTTGTACTGGCGATATTATACGTATCAATCTATACATATAATCGCTTTATCTGAAACAAACGAAACAGGTTATGGCACGCCGGAAGGTTGCGCGTCTGCCCACGCCCACTCCTTCGCAAGGAACGCGGATGGGTGGGGCACCCGCCATCCCGCCGCCCGCAAAGTTAATGGTCACACCGATGCTGTCTGCGGGCGGTGCAGCCATTTTGTCTTTTCGCAGTAATCGTAGAGTTCTTCGCGGAACTTCGGATGCGCGATCTCAATCAGCGCTTGAGCGCGTTCCCGGATGGTTTTTCCATGCAAGTAGGCCACGCCGTACTCCGTCACCACGTAGCGGACGAGACCGCGCGACGTGACCACTCCCGCGCCCGGGCCCAGCATCGGGACGATCCGTGAAATCGTGCCCTCCTTGGCGGTCGAAGGGATGGCAATGATCGGCTTGCCGCCCTTGGAGCGCGACGCTCCGCGAATGAAGTCCACCTGCCCGCCAATCCCGCTGTAAAACTGGGTCCCGACCGAGTCCGAGCAAACCTGGCCGGTCAAATCAATTTGCAGGGCCGAGTTAATGGCCACCATGTTGTCGTTACGGGCAATGAGCGCGGGATCGTTGGTGTAGGAGGTGGGATGGAACTCGAAGATCGGATTGTTGTCGAGGAAGTCGAACAGTGGTTTCGTGCCCAGCGCGAAACCGAGAATGATCTTGCGCGGTTTGAAGTTCTTGCGCGCGCCCGTGATCACGCCCGCCTCAATGAGCGGAACCACGCCATCCGACACCATTTCGCTGTGCACCGCCGAGATCCTTGCGATCGCTGAGGAAGGGAAGGACGGCGTCGGGAATTCCTCCAATCCGGTCTGCAGCACGGCCCCGTCTTCGATCAGGCCGGCGACGTTGCGGGCGATGGCGATGTGCAGGTCGGTGATCTCGCGATTTCTTGATGGCGCATAACGGCCGCGACGATTCCACCACCGCATCGATGTCGCTCACATGGATGAAGCTGTCGCCATAAGTTCGCGGCATGTGGCTATTGACCTGCGCCACCACGAAACGCGCGCACTTGGCGGCCGTGAGCGTCGTGTCCACGCCCACGCCAAAGCTGCAATAACCGTGCGCATCCGGCGGCGACACCTCGATGAGCGCGACATCGATCGGCATGGCGCCGCTCTCGAACAGCTCTTCAATCTCGCTCAGGTTGATCGGAGTGTAGTCGGCGCGCCCGTCATTGACAGCGTCGCGCACATTGCCGCCGATGAACATCGCGTTATGCCGGAAGTGCCCTTCCATCTCCGGAGCCACATAGGGAGCGCATCCCATGGTCATCATGTGCACGATTTCCACATCGTGAACCAAGGGGCCGCGCCGGATCAGGGCTTCGACCAGCGTCTCCGGCTCCGCGCACCCCGGCTGTATATACACCCGCATTCCCGACTCGACCGAGCGCAAGGCTTCGTCCGCGGTTTGCACTTTTTTCGCGTACTCGATTTTCCATGACATCGCTGGGCGTCTCCTTATTCTTTTTCGGATGGTGCGGTGGTTTCCTTTAGACTTTCCTCCGCGACGGCCAGTTCGTAACCGGCCGAGGCATAGTAAATTGCTCGATCGAAAAACTGCTCCAGCATCCGCAGCATTTCCAGTTCACCGGACACTTCTACCGGACGTTCCAGGACCGATTCCTTCTTGACGAAATCCCAGAGGTTCTCCTTCGTCAAAACGATGACCCAAATCAGTTCGCTCAGAGGCACGCGCTGGCTGGCCCGCCGCGCCCCAATCTGGCGGTAGCGTTGCTCCAGCGGGAATTCATCCTTGCCCATGAGCCACTCCCCCAGATGACGGTAGATCTCCGACACGCGCTCTTGCAGTTCTTCAGGCGGGAACGTTTTGCTGGAAGGTGCCGGGTCAATTCGGATTTCCGCACTCGATCGAGAAGGCCAGCGGCCAAAGCTTGTGAGTGGGTCTCGATCAGCCGCACCAGACGATATAGCATCATCATGACGCCCTCCCGTCTTTAGTTCGCCTTTCAGTCTCAACGCCCGCAATGTTTACGGCCATGACGGATGGTACGGTCGTGTGTGATGAAAATCACCAAGAAAGGTTTTTCGCCCAGCGGCTGCCTGCCGTTCCCCGGTGGCGGAGGTGACGCCAAAAAATTAAGATAGGGAGCATCGCAAAATCGAAAGGCAGGATTCGATGGCTTCCGCAACTTCGGCCAACTCCGCGACGCATCGTGTTTCCACCCAGCCGCTTACACCTGAAGAGCTGCGCAAGATCAATGCTTACTGGCGCGCGGCCAACTATCTTTCCGTTGGCCAGATTTATCTGTACGCCAATCCGCTGCTGCGCGAGCCGCTGAAGATCGAGCACATCAAACCGCGGCTGCTGGGACATTTTGGTACCACGCCCGGCCTGAACTTCATCTATGCCCATTTCAATCGCCTGATTAAAAACCACGATTTGAATGTTATCTACCTTGCTGGCCCCGGCCACGGCGGGCCCGGACTGGTCGCGAATACTTATTTGGAAGGAACTTACAGCGAGTTCTATCCGAACATCACGCAGAACGAAGAGGGCATGCAGAAGCTGTTCAAACAATTTTCTTTTCCCGGTGGAATTCCGAGCCATGCCGCGCCCGAAACGCCGGGATCCATCCACGAAGGCGGGGAACTGGGTTACTCGATCATGCACGCTTGCGGCGCGGTGTTCGACAATCCCGACTTGCTCGCCTGCTGCGTGGTGGGAGACGGCGAGTCGGAAACCGGGCCGCTGGCTACGAGCTGGCACGGCAATAAATTTCTGGATCCGGTGCGCGACGGCGCCGTGTTGCCGATACTCCATCTCAATGGCTACAAGATTGCGAATCCAACCGTGCTGGCGCGGATGACCGACGACGAACTCATCCAGTTCTTCACCGGCCACCACTGGAAACCGTATTTCGTCGAGGGACACGAGCCCGAAGCGATGCATCAACTGATGGCCGGAACTTTGGACGCCATCGTGAAAGAGATTCGAACGATTCAAGAGTCCGCTCGTCTGAATAAGGACCGAAGCGGCAAAGGCGCGGGCCTGCCCACCTGGCCGATGATCGTCTTGCGCAGCCCGAAGGGTTGGACGTGCCCGAAAGTGGTTGATGGCAAGCCCGTCGAGGGCACATGGCGGGCGCATCAAGTGCCCGTGGCCGATCTGCAGTCGAAGCCGGAACACGTGAAAATTCTCGAAGACTGGATGAGAAGTTATCGGCCCGAGGAATTATTCGACGCGAATGGCAAGTTCATTTCCGAACTGGCGGAACTGGCTCCCAAGGGCGCGCGCAGGATGGGAGCGAATCCACACGCCAACGGCGGCTTGCTGCTGCGCGACCTGGTCATGCCTGACTTTCGCAAGTATGCGGTTGCGGTTTCGAAACCTGGCACCGGGAATGCGGAAGCCACGCGCGTGCTGGGCACATTTTTGCGCGACGTGATGAAGCTGAACGCGGACTCCAAAAACTTCCGCGTCTTTGGCCCGGATGAGACGGCCTCGAACCGTCTCGACGCTCTCTATGAAACGACCGACAAGCTGTGGATGGAGCCGCTCCTTCCGGTGGACGAACATCTTTCGCAACAGGGCCGCGTGCTGGAGATGCTGAGTGAGCACATGTGCCAGGGCTGGCTCGAAGGTTATCTGCTCACGGGCCGTCATGGCTTTTTCTCCTGCTACGAAGCGTTCATTCACATTATCGATTCCATGTTTAACCAGCACGCGAAATGGTTGAAAGTGACGCGTGAGATCGAGTGGCGGCGGCCCATCGCGTCGCTCAACTATTTGTTGACATCTCACGTGTGGAGGCAAGACCACAATGGATTTACGCATCAGGACCCAGGCTTCATTGACCATGTGGTTAATAAGAAAGCCGACGTCGTCCGCGTGTATCTTCCGCCCGATGCCAATTGCCTGCTGTCCGTCGCCGACCATTGTCTGCGGAGCCGACATTATGTCAATGTGATCGTCGCCGGCAAGCAACCGTCTTTGCAGTTTCTCGACATGGAATCGGCCATCGAACACTGCACCACCGGGATTGGCATTTGGGAGTGGGCCAGCACCGACAAAGGGGGCGAACCCGATGTGGTGATGGCTTGCGCCGGTGATGTCCCCACGCTTGAAACCTTGGCGGCGGTCGATCTTTTGCGGCAGCATTTTCCCGACATCAAGATTCGCGTGGTGAATGTGGTTGACCTGATGACGATTCAGCCCGCGAGCGAGCATCCCCATGGTCTCTCCGATGCCGATTTCGATTCGATGTTCACGGTGGATAAGCCGGTCATTTTCGCTTATCACGGTTATCCCTGGTTGATTCACCGCCTCACGTATCGGCGGCACAATCATGCCAATCTTCATGTGCGGGGCTATAAGGAAGAGGGCACAACCACGACCGCGTTCGATATGACGGTGCTCAACGATCTTGACCGCTTCCACCTGGCGGGCGATGTGGTGGACCGCGTTCCCCGGCTGCAGAAAGTCGGAGGCCACTTCAAGCAGTTGCTGCGCAACAAGCTGGTCGAGCATAAACAATACATTCGCGAACGCGGCGACGATATGCCGGAAATTCGGGACTGGACGTGGCCCTACTAGATGAACGTGCTCGTTCTCAACTCCGGCTCCAGCAGCCAGAAGAGCTGTCTCTACGAAATTGGAGATGCGCTTCCACACGATCCACCGGCTGCGATTTGGGAAGGGAAGATCGAGTGGGCCGAGCCGACCAGGCCGCAGATACTCGATCAAGAACTCCGCGCGGATTTCGCGAAAGGATCTGCCACCGGCCGGCTCTCGCGGGGAAGCCATTGAGCGCTTGCTCCAGAGCTTGTGGAGCGGCGAGACGCAGGCGATCTCCGGCCCTGCCGATATCGATATTGTGGGACACCGCGTGGTGCACGGCGGCCTGCACCATTTCGAGCCCACGGTCGTGACCGCCGAGGTCAAGTCGGAGATCGAAGGCGCTTCTGTTTTTGCGCCCGCTCCACAATCGCGCCGAACTGGAGGGCATGGAGATCGTCGCGAAATTGCTGGGGCCGGTGCCGCAGGTCGCCGTCTTCGACACCGGCTTTCATCACACCATGCCTTTAGCGGCGGCCACCTACCCTGGTCCTTATGAATGGTTCGAGCAGGGGATTCGCCGCTACGGATTCCACGGCATCAATCATCAATATTGCGCCGAGCGCGCGGCGCAATTGCTGGGCAAGGGCCTGAATTCCCTGAAACTTGTGACTTGCCATCTGGGAAATGGCTGCTCGCTGGCGGCGATTCGCGAAGGTCGAAGCGTGGATACGACCATGGGTTTCACCCCGCTCGATGGTCTCATGATGGGCACGCGCTCGGGCTCGGTGGACCCCGGCATTCTTACCTATCTCATGCGGCAGCGGCATTTCTCGGGCGAGCAGCTGGATGACGTGCTCAATAAGAAGTCGGGACTGCTCGGCGTATCGGGAATCTCCAGCGATATGAGGGAGGTTCTTTCCGCGTGCAAGAACGGCGCCGAACCCGAGAAAATGGCGCGCGCCAAGCTGGCGCTTGATATGTATGTTCATCGCCTGCAATCGGGAATCGGCGCCATGATTGCCGTGCTGGGCGGAATAGATGCTCTGGTGTTCACTGCGGGGGTCGGCGAAAACTCGCCCGAAGTTCGCGCCGCGGTGTGTGACAATTTTTCGTTCCTTGGTGCGAGGCTCGATCAGACGAAGAACGCGCAATCGCCCGCGGATAAGAATGACAGGAATAACGACAAGAATAGCGACAAGGACATTTCCGCTCGCGATGCGCGTGTCCGCGTTCTAGTGATTCACGCGCAAGAAGACTGGATGATCGCTCGCGAGGGTTGGGAGCTCGCGCAAAATCGATCGCGCTAAGACGTCATTAGTTGCTTATCCGTAATTGATGGGATTCTTGCTCAGCCAGCGCTCATCGCGCACCTTACCAATGTTTCTCAAGGCGCCATCGGCTACGCTCGCAGTTAGATGGCGGCTTTCCCACACGAGGCCCGCGCACAGGCCGATGGCGCCGCCGAGCAATCCGAACGCCAACGTTCTAGCAATGGATTTCCGCCGCCGGCCCGGATAACTCACCAACACGCCAAGGCCCACCCCCAAGGCGGCGGCCTTCCAGGCGCTGCGCGCTGACTCGCCCAGAAACGGAGTCAGAGGTTCTCCGTTGAGAAATGCGTCGCGGCCAGATCGCGCTCCCTCGATTCCGAAATCAAAAAGTTTTCGGCCATAATCGGCATTCAACTTCGACCACTCGCATAAATCCATCGGATCGCCTCACTGTCCCACACCGGGACGTACCAGATTCATTACAGCACCAGCGCTGGGCTGAAGCCTGTAGCTTTGGTCACATGGTGGTGTGAGCACGGTTACCCCAGAGCCATTCAAGTTCCATTTTCTAGGGCCGATTTAAAGATTACCAGAGTTCCGATGGACAGCACGAAACAACTCGTGACCCAGACCCCTTGGCACCGCTGGTGACGATGGGTGTGGACGCAAATGACGACAATGGTATTAAAGGTCGGACGAACTAAGGACGGACAATTCAATATTCAATCTTAACGACGAACTGGCGCAAAACTATTTGGCCGAGTGCCGCGAGCACCTGGTCACGCTTGAAGCGGACCTGCTGGTCATGGAAAAAGGCGGCGCGGAGGTGGATGCGGAACTGGTCAATCGCGTCTTTCGGGCCGTGCATTCGATCAAGGGCGGTGCGGGTTTATTCGATCTGGCCAAAGTCCCCGCGTTGGCGCACCAAACGGAAAACGTGCTGGCGCTGATCCGCTCGGGTAAGATGGTCCCCACGCCGGAGAGGGTCCGCATTCTTTTGCGCGCCACCGACAAGCTCCGAGAAATGATCCAGGACCCTTGCGCCAGCGACCAGGCGGATATCGCTGAAATCATGGCCGCTCTGGGGAAGTTGTACGAGGAACACCGGCCCCCCACGGTGAAGAAGGCTTCCGCTCCAGCAGACGGCCCCATGCACCGGGACGCCGGGCACCTGCGGATGCTTCTGGTGGAGGACGACTTTACCAGCCGGCTTCTGCTGCAGTCGTTTCTCGCGCACTATGGCGTGTGCCACGTCGCGGTCAACGGCAAGGAGGCGATAGCCGCCTTTCGCGCAGCCCTGGAGAGCGGAAATCCGTACGACCTGATCTGCATGGATATCATGATGCCGGAAATGGACGGTCAGACGGCCGTCAAGGAAATTCGGGCCATCGAAGAAACCGCAGGCACGCTGTCCACCAACGGCGTAAAGATCATTATGGCCACGGCGTTGGACGATGTGAAGAACGTCACCCAGTCATTCCAGTCGTTGTGCGATGCCTACCTGGTCAAACCGATCGACACGGGGAAGTTGCTCGCCCACCTCCGGGACCTTCACCTGATTTAGCTTTCATAAAGTGTCATCTTTTTATAAAGTGTCATCCTGAGCGAAGCAAAGGACCTCTGCATTCCGGCGCTACAAGCAAATGCGCAGATCCTTCGCTGCGCTCAGGATGACAAATAGCAGTCTTGGAGTTTTCCCCGGGCCTATTGCGGATACCAGTCGAGCAATCGGACTTCGATCCCGGCTCCCTTCCAGACCTTTCTTAAACACAGCGAGATCGGACCCGTGGTAGTGATACGGAATCACGACCTTCGGGTGGAAAGCCTTCACCGCATCCGCCGCTTCTTCGGGAGGCATGGTGTAAGGCAGATTCATGCAGACGAACGCCACGTCAATGTTCTTCAAGGCGCGCATTTCGGGGATGCCTTCCGTATCACCGGAGAAATAAAAGCGCACGCCGCCGTAGGTGAGCAAGTATCCGTTGCCGCGTCCCTTGTCGTGAAAAAGTTTTCCGGGGCCCGGGCCGCGCGTCAAGTTATAGGCGGGGATGGCCTCAATCGTCCAGCCCTGCCATGTTTTTCTTTCACCATTCGCAATCGGCTTGGCGGTCTTGACCGTTGCCACCACGGCGGGCGCCGCCAGAATTTCCGTTCCCGCCTTGCTGATCTCGGCAATGGAAGACGGATCCATGTGGTCGGCGTGAATGTCGGTAATCAAAATGAGGTCCGCTTTGGGTGACCCGGCGAACTTGGCGGGTTTGGCCGGGTCGAGGTAGATGATTTTTCCTCCCGCCTCAATCAACGTGCTGGCGTGATAGAGCGGAGTGATCCTGACCTCTCCCGCCGAGGTTGAAAACGTCTGTGCAGCGATCGCAGCGTAGGCAAACAACGACAGAGCGAACAAGAAGCAAGCAAGATCCATAAGCAGTTTCATCTCAACCTCCTGTCAATTTTCAATACTTCGTGCATCACAAAATTTAACAGCACGCGAGAGGCCCGTCTACAGCGCTTCCCGTGTTACCGGGCGTTCCTGCCGGTCTGTGGTACAAGTGCGATTCGTATCGAGGCATGGCTTCCGGTGTAGAATTTCAAACATCCTTTACAGATTGTTATCACACATCTTTATCACGAGGTACTCGCGGCATGACGGTGAAGAAGAGCGCGTTTCAAGCAACGGTGCTCCGGCAAAAAGCACAGCTCATGTCGGGTTCGGAGATTGAACGCACGCTGGTGCGCCTGGCCCACGAAATCCTCGAGAAAAACGGCGGCGTCGAGGACTTGGGACTGGTCGGGATCCGCCGTCGCGGAGTCCCCATCGCCGAGCGGCTGGCCAGGATGATTCAGCAGGTCGAAAAAAAGAAAGTGCCCGTGGGCGCGCTCGACATCACTTTCTATCGTGACGACCTTTCCACGCTGGGGCCCAAGCCGGTGGTCCAGGAAGCTGAAATTGGCTTTTCCATCGAAGGCAAGAAGATCGTGCTGGTGGACGACGTGCTTTACACCGGCCGCACCACGCGCGCTGCCCTCGACGCCCTTTTTTCGCATGGCCGCCCAAGCCAGGTGCAGTTGCTCGTGCTGATCGATCGCGGCCATCGCGAATTGCCCGTCCAGGCCACGTTCACCGGCCGCACCGTGCAGACGAAAGCGAGTGAAGAGATCGAGGTCAAGTTGACCGAGACCGACGATGCGGAGAAAGTCCTGTTGATGGACAGGTAAAGACGGCGCGTTCGCAATCCCTTGAGTGAATTGTCATCTTTTATAAAGTGTCATCTTTTTTTATAAGTGTCATCCTGAGCGAAGCGAAGGACCTCTATATTTACGCCCACCTCAATGCATAGTTCCCTCGCTTCCCCTGTAGTTAAAGTTTTTTTACAAGGCGCGCTCATTCATCTGGCGTCCGCGCGCGCTCTTGAGTATTCTCTTGGTGATGGCCACCGTCTCACTGAGCGAGCTGTTGGGCTCGACCGTTTATGACGCCTCCGGCGCCGCCAGCGGCCGGGTGCGCGAGGTGGCCCTTGTTCCGCAGGAAGACCGTTCTCGCGTTGCCCTGCTGATCGTCAAGACGACCGCTGGAAACCGCGTATTGCCCTTGACCGATGTTTCCGCGATCAATGGCGGCATTCGGGCCTCCACTGCGGCTGCGGGATGGACCGCGGCCGATGGTTCCGAAGGATTGTTGTTGCTCAGCCGCGATCTCCTCGATCAACAGGTGATTGACGTGCACGGCCGCAAAGTTGTGCGTGTGAACGACGTGGACTTTCACCACGACAGCGCGCAAAATCGCTCCGTTCTTAGGGTCGGCGGCGTGGATGTGGGCGCGCGGGGCGCGGTCCGCCGCCTTCTCAAAGGCATGGTTCCAGCGGCTGCCCTTCGGGCCTTGCTGCTGCGTATTCCTGCTCGCGATATTCCGTGGGATTTCGTGGATATTATCGAGACCGATCCCGCCCGGCGCGTCAAGTTGAAAATTTCCCACGAGCGGCTGGGCAAACTCCATCCCGCCGACATCGCCGACATTGTGGAAGAGTTGGCTCCCGATGAGCGCGAAGCGGTGTTCGAAACGCTCGAGGAAGGCGTCGCAGCCGGCGCGCTCGAAGAACTCGCGCCCAAGGTGCAAAGAGCGGTCTTGGAATCGCTCGATTCCGATCGCGCCGCCGACATTGTCGAGGAGATGGAACCCGACGCGGCCGCCGATCTTTTAGGCGACCTCTCCGATGAGCGGTCCGAGGCAATCCTGGTGCAGATGGAGCCCGAGGAGCGCCAGGAAGTTGCCGAGCTGCTCGAGTTCAAAGAGAACACGGCCGCCGGCCGCATGACCACCGAGTTTATCGCGCTGCCGGTGACGGCCACGGCCAACGACGCGATCGAGGCCATGCGCGCTTTCGAAGGCCGCATGGAGAACATGAGCACCATCTACCTGACCGATTCTCACGGGACCTTGGCGGGTGCCGTGCCGTTGGTAAAGATTGTCTTGTCGCCTGCCTCGACTCCGCTCCTGGCTTTGGGACAGGAGCCCCTTATTTCCTGCCAGGAAGATGCGAAAGAAAAGGAATTCGCCGAACTCTTCGACAAGTACAATCTCCTGACGTTGCCCGTGATTGACGAACACAATCAACTGACCGGAGTGATCACGCCCGACGACGTGATCGCCATGCTGCGCGCCAAACTGTAATCCGCTCGTGTGGGTGTGGGGACGGGCGCCCTCGCCCGTCCAAGCCGAGCGCAGCTCGGCAGTTGCCTGTGATCACAGCAACGCCGGATTTGCTTGAGCCGCCCTGCCAACTTCGCACAAAAGTTTTTTTGTGGATTCGCCTATCCAGACGACGCTCCCAGCGTTTATTCTGGACATTCTGTTTCGCCAATCTGATCGTGGTCGTGTCCTGTGCGCAAGAAATTCCTGAGAAGTTGGAAGTTTCGGCTCCTGCTGTTCTTTGCTGTCGTGGGGCCGGGCTTCATCACCGCGAATGTGGACAACGATGCCAACGGCATCTTGCAGTATTCGCAGGCCGGCGCGCAGTTCGGCTACATGCTCTTGTGGACGATGATCCCGACTACGATCGCCCTGATCGTGGTGCAGGAGATGTGCGCCCGCATGGGAGCGGTTACGGGCAAAGGCCTGAGCGATCTGATCCGGGAAGAATACGGCCTGCGGATTACGTTCCTCATGATGATCGGCATCCTGATTACAAATTTCGGAAACGTCGTAGGCGAGTTTGTCGGCATTGTGGGAAGCATGGAGCTGTTCGGAGTCTCAAGGTATTACTCGGTGCCAATCTGCGCCGTTTTCGTTTGGTGGATCGCAGTCAAAGGGCAGTACAAGAGCGTGGAGAAAGTGTTCCTGGTGGCTTCGTTCTTCTATATCACCTACATATTTGCCGGAGTGCTGGCCAAGCCCGCGTGGATTGAGGCCATGAAGGCCACGGTGAAACCTCCGCATATGGAGGCCTTCAAGCACGGCGATTATCTCTACATGTTGATCGGCGTTGTCGGAACTACGATCGCGCCCTGGATGCAGTTCTATCTGCAGTCGTCGGTCGTGGAAAAAGGAGTCACGCGGCGCCAGTACAAAGCCTCGCAGCTCGACGTGATTGTGGGCTGCATCTTCACCGACGTGGTTGCCTGGTTCATCATTGTGGCCTGCGCGGCCACGCTCTACCTGCATGGCATTCGCGACATTCGCTACGCCTCCGACGCCGCTCAAGCGCTGCGTCCGTTGGCAGGCCAATGGGCGTACATGCTGTTTGCGCTGGGGCTTTTGAATGCGTCGGTGTTTGCGGCTTCGATTCTTCCGCTTTCCACGGCCTACACGGTTTGTGAAGGTCTAGGTTTCGAGTCGGGAGTAGAACGCAAATTTTCCGAAGCTCCCGTATTTTACTGGCTCTATACCGCGCTCATCGTTGCAGGGGGCAGCTGTACTCCTGATACCAGGGCTTCCCCTGATCAAGATTGCGATATTGTCGCAAGTGGTCAACGGCGCAGTGTTGCCCTTCGTACTGATTTTCATGTTGCTGCTGATCAACAAGAAAGAACTGATGGGCGAATACGTGAATAAACTCACCTTCAACATCATCGCCTGGGCAACCACCGTAATTATGATCGGATTGACGGCATTCTATGTGTACGGGCTAGTGCACGGCGGGGCGGGATAAATTCAAAAGACATTACGAAGCCGCGGAGATTCCGCAGAGGCCCATGAGAATAAAGAAAGGAATCGCGCTATTCAATTTGTCTATGGATTATCTCTCAGCGTTCTCTGCGCGTGTCTCCGCGTCTCAGCATTGATCTTTTTCTAGTGCGAGTTTCAGCAGGATTTTTCCCGCCGCCAGATCCTTCACCAGCCCCAAGTCGGCTTCGAGGAAATCCAGTTCCACCAGTTCCTGCCGCGTCGCCCAGCGGATTTCGCGAAAAATCCGGTTCTCAATTTCGCCCTGATATTTTCGCACTTCGAAGAACTGGAGTTCCACCGACCCTCCGCCGGGGTATTGATGGACGATGCGGGCAACTTCAGCGCCGACCTCGGCCACGATCCCCAGTTCTTCCTCCAACTCCCGGCGCATCGCATCGCGGGGCTTTTCGCCTTCCTCGATCTTGCCTCCGGGAAATTCCCATTTGAGCGGCATGGGCTGGTGCCGCGTCCTCTGGCAGGCAAGGATGAGGTCGTCTTTCACGATCAGCGCGGCTACGACCTGTTTCATGAGGTTTGAGAATACTGGATTACTCGGCAGTGGCTCACTCGTTCTCCAAGCGCTCGCCCACAAGCTGTGCGCAATGTTCGATCAGTTCGCGGTCTTCGGCACCGAATGCGGACAGAAAGTGGCTGTCAATATCGAGTTCGCCCGCCACCTTGCCGCGCACAAAGATTGGAGCCACGATCTCCGACTTGGTTTCGAGCGAGCAGGCAAGATAGCGTTCGTCTTTCATTACGTCATCCACAACCACTGTTTTTCCCGACGAAGCCGCCACGCCGCAGATGCCCTGGTTCAGAGAAATGCGGGTGTGAGGAGTCATCGCTCCCTGAAAGCGCCCCAGCACCAGCACGGGCGGATTGGCTCCAGGTTCGAGCATGTAGAAGCCCACCCAGTTGTACTTCAGCATCTGTTGGTTCAGGAGAAGCGCAATGCCTTCCATCAGTTGATCGGCGGTGTGCGTTTCGGAATTCAAGCAGTCCACTCCCTCGCGCGCTTCGTCGATCTTATTGGGATTGGATGTGGCGTCCATGATGACAATCCTAAACTATGCTGCCGCGGTCCATCTTCATTTGCGGGCTTCTTTGCGGGAGTTGCGTGCGCGAGCCTGCGTCGCATGTCCCTATTCCTGCCTATTTACTTTATGTATAGTAACCAGTTAGTAAGATTGATCCCCCCCCCTATCTATTGGAGTCATAGAGTTAGGAGGAGACCCTCTGCAAAATCTTTGAGTTTAAAGGACTTATACGTAAAATATTCCGAAATAAGGACTTAGCTCCAAAACATCGCTGAAAATGAGTTCGGGGGCAGCTTCGAGTGTCGTCTTGGGAGACGGACATACTTTTACACTGCCCCAATCAAATAGTTATTATGCACCGGGCCGGTGGGTATGTCTGTGACGGTGCGCACAGATGATTTAAGATGGAAAATCAAAAAGTCAGAAGTGAAAACCCGTCTCAGACAACCTCAATACGAACATCGAGTCTTACGGCCCACAGAAACCAAGATCAAAGCCTCCACTCCAACCGCAGGCTGCGTGCGGCCCATGGACCGATCCGGGTCGTGAGTCCATTAGCGCGCACTCCTAGGATCACAATTTAGGGTGATCTGGGTCACAGCACATATTCCACATAGCGGCGAAACTTTCAGCTGGGCAACGGGCGGCTTGCGGAGTTTTCTTACATACATTTCTTGGAGGATTATTTTAGTGCTACTTTTTTAAGGGACACCCGAGTGCGAGAACGAACGCTGCCTTCATTGGGCTGCAAATTTTCACAAAGGAGTTGCAAAATTACACAAAGGAGAAGAAAACAAAATCATGAAGACGACAAAACTGGTAATGCTGGTAATGACAATCGCAATAGTGATGTTCATCCTGATGCCCAATCTGTCATGGGCCGAGGACGGAGCCACTCTCTACAAAGCGAAGTGTGCCTGGTGCCACGGGGCGGACGCGACGGGCAAACCGGCGGCAAAAATTCCGAGCCTGATTTCGGATGAGGCAAAGAAAATGTCGGATGCGGATTTGGCAAAGGCGGTTGCGGAGAAGGCGAAGCACCCGGCGGTAGTGAAAGGTCTGGCGGCGGACGACGTAAAAGCGGTGGTGTCGTACATTCGCAGCTTGCAGAAGTAGTGGAGGGGCGGGCGTCTCACCCGTCCAGCAGTATGCAGTATGGCGGCCGGGCGGGGACGCCCGGCGCTCCATCGGCAAACTTGCAGTGACCAACACGCGGTCACGGCTCTAAGGCTTGGCTGTTCCTCTTTGCCTAAAGCCGTTGCCAAGAATCGGCGGGCAGCGGCCGAAGAAGGCGCGAGGGTAAACGATGAGGATGTCCGGCTCAATTCGGCGGACGGAACGGACCCTAGCCGATCCGCAGTCAGCCGGGAGGCTTTCCCCCTCCCGGCCCTCCCCACCAGGGAACAGCCCAACCATTGCCGGACCAACCAAGAGGAGCAGTTCCCATGAGTAAAGCCCTGCTGTATGACGCGACGATCTGCATCGGTTGCAAGCAATGTGAAAGCGCCTGCGCGCAGCAGAACAAGCTGCCGTACGACGACACGGTGGCAAACGAGCCGGTGCAATCCGAACATAAATACACAGTTGTTCTCACAAAAGACGACAAATTCATGCGCCGGTTATGCATGCACTGTGAGCAACCCGCGTGCGCCTCGGTTTGTCCCGTTGGGGCCTTACATAAGACCAAGGAGGGTCCAGTCGTATACGACGTCTGGAAGTGCATTGGCTGCCGGTATTGCATGGTGGCCTGCGCCTTTGGCCAGCCAAAGTACGAATGGCACTCGCTGAATCCGCGGATCCGCAAATGCATTATGTGCCCTGACCGCGTGGCCGCCGGTAAGCAGACGGCATGCGCCGAGATTTGTCCGGCAGGCGCTACTAAGTTCGGGGAGCGCGACGACCTCATTAAGGAGGCGCAGGAACGTATCCGTCAAAATCCATCCAACTACCTGCCGCGCATTTACGGCCTTACCGAAGTTGGCGGAACGGATGTCCTTATTCTTTCCAGCGTAAATGTTGAAGACTACGGTTATCCATCATCCGCAAAACTCGGCGACACCCCGATGCCGGAATACACCGGTCAAGTGATGTCGAAAATTCCCGACTTTATCCCGGTATGGTCACTGGTATTGGGAGGCATTTATTGGATTTCGCATCGCCGCGAAGAAGTGGCCGCGGCTGAAGACGAAGAGATGAATGGGAGAAAGCGATGAAGTTCAAGCTGACTTTTTGGAAAGCAGTGTTCATTGTGATCATGGGCCTGGGCCTGTTCTCCACCTTGGTTCGCTTCTTCAATGGCTTGGGTGAGGTTTCAAACATGAACGACCAGTTTCCCTGGGGGCTCTGGATCGGCTTCGACCTCCTGTGTGGGGTCATGCTGGCGGCTGGTGGCTTTTGCATGATCGGCGCGGTTTACTTGTTTAACGTCGAGCGCCTGCACAGTGTTGTGCGCCCTGCTGTTCTGACAGCGTTCCTGGGCTATGTGCTTTTCATCGTTGGACTGTTGTTCGACCTCGGCCGCCCCTGGTACATCTGGCATCAGATGATCTACATGAACCCGCACTCGGTCATGTTCGAGGTCGGCATATGTGTGATGTCCTACACTACGGTGCTCTTCTTCGAATTCCTTCCCAACGTGTTCGAGCGCTTCAATCTCAAGACTCCAATCCTGTGGATCAAGAAGATCTACCCCGGGCTGATTATCTTGGGCATCCTGCTCTCCACGCTGCACCAGAGTTCGCTCGGGTCCCTCTTCCTGATCATGCCGAGCAAGCTGCATCCGTTCTGGTACACGCCCGCCCTACCCTTCTTCTTTTTCGGATCGGCGATCGCGGTCGGTTTGGCAATGACGATCTTCGAGTCCACGCAGAGCGCGAAAATCTTCGGCCGTCACCTTGAACTCGCTGTCCTGGTCGAACTGGGGGGCGCTTTGCTGGTCGCACTCTGGGTCAATGCCCTGCTGCGCTTCGAAGATTACTTGCATCGCGGCCTGCTGAGACAAATCATTACACCCAGCTACGAAGCGTACTTTCTGTGGCTCGAACTGACGCTGGCATTCGTGATTCCAATCACATTGCTCAGCTTCAAGAAAGTCCGGTTGTCGCCAAGCGGCTTGTATCTCGCCTCCATCTGTACTGTGCTCGGATTCATCACCAACCGTCTCAATGTCAGTCTCACTGGCTTTGAGACTTACGTCGGGCACCATTACTTCCCGAAGTGGACGGAGTTCTCCGTGACCCTTATGATTGTCGTGGCCGGTTTTGCTCTGTTCGGGTTGGCAGTAAAGCACCTGCCTATCTTTCCAGAAGTGCGGGTTCCAGTGAAAGAGCGCATCCAAACAGAAACCGCGCCCGAAATGGCTACAGCGGTGTTAGGCCATGCGTCAGACTGAGCCAATGCGCAACAATCCGGGATGGAGGCGGCTAACTCACGACATCAGTGCAAAGCTGATCGGATCTCTGTTGGCGGCCATGGTCGTCATCTTTGCTCTTCTCGGATACGTGATGATCCGATTGCATCGCCAGCACCTGGAAGCAGCCACGCTGGCCAGCGCCGAACGGGTCAGCGATGTGATCCGGCGCAGCACGACGTATGACATGCTGCGCAACGATCGTGAGGGGCTCTACCACACTATCCAAACCATCGCCGATGAGCCGGGCATGGTCAAGGTCCGCATCTTCGACCAGGAGGGGCGGATCGGTTACTCCACCGATGCGGCGGAAGTCAGCCACGTCCTCGATAAGAAAGCGGAGGCCTGTTATGGATGCCACAACCAATCGCAGCCGCTAACGCGCCTCAATCGCCCCGACCGCTTTCGCATTTATCGCATCGGCGGCGGGCAACGCGTGCTCGGAATCATCACTCCCATTGAAAATCAACCCAGTTGCTCGAACGCCGCCTGCCACGCGCATCCCGCCAGCCAGCAAGTTCTGGGCGTGCTCGACACAAATTTATCGCTCGGGAAAGCCGACGAGCAGCTTTCCGTCAGCAGTGCCCGCATGTTGGCTTACACGGCGGGGGCAATGTTGATTGTGGCGCTGCTGAGCTGGCTGTTCGTGTGGCGCGTGGTCGGCGTACCCATCCAGGCGCTCAAGAAGGGAACGAAACATCTTTCGCAGGGAGAGCTTGGTTACCAGATCGAGGTGCAATCGCGCGACGAAGTGGGAGACCTGGCGCATTCGTTCAACGACATGAGCCGGCAATTGCATGCCGCGAACGAAGAGATTGTTACCTGGGCAAAAACGCTGGAAGATCGCGTCGAGCAGAAGACGAAAGAACTCAACCGCGCCCACGATCACGTGTTGCACGTGGAAAAAATGGCGTCGCTCGGCAAGATGGCAGCCGTAGTGGCGCACGAAGTGAACAATCCGTTGTCGGGCATTCTTACCTATGCCAAGCTGCTGCGTAAGTGGGTCGGGTCTGGCCAAGTCGCGAAAGAAAAACATGATGAGGCGCTGGAATGCCTGGAACTGATTGCCGCGGAAAGCCGGCGCTGTGGCGATCTGATCAAAAATCTTCTTACGCTTTCGCGCACCGCGCCCATGAATGTGCAGTTCGCCAACCTGCACGCCGTCATCGATCGTTGCCTGCTGCTGGTGCGGCACCAACTGGAGATGGGCGGAGTCGAGCTGCAACTGCGGCGAGCGGAAGATCTCCCGCTCGTTGCCTGCGATCCGGCGCAGATGGAGCAAGTGCTGCTGGCCTTGATCATGAACGCCATTGATGCCATGCCGCGGGGCGGCAATCTTTGGATCGAAACCCGGCTAAGCGGCGATGAAGCGGAAGTCGAGGTCCTGGTGCGCGACGACGGGGCCGGCATCTCTCCCGACGTCTTGGAACATATCTTCGAACCTTTTCTGACCACCAAAGAACGCGGGCACGGAGTCGGGCTGGGCTTGGCCATCAGCCGCGGCATCGTGGAGCGGCATAACGGACGCATCGAAGTCCAATCGGAACTCGGCCGGGGCACGATTTTCACCGTCATTCTGCCCAATCAAGTCCCTAGTATCCCGTTAACCAAGGATGGTTCGTATCAGGACGCGTCTTTGGGCGCGCCGTAAATACTGCGTTGGGAAAGCGCCTTCAGTCGCTGGATTTCGAAATTCGAGTTTCACCACAGGTTGCTAATGACGCAGCCATGAAGGTGAGGGAATGCAAATGGGTACACACGGAAAACTGCTGATCGTGGACGACGAGCTGAGCGTGCGCGACTCGCTGGGCAAATGGTTTCAGGAAGAAGGTTATGAAGTAACCGGGGTGGAGAACGCCAACGACGCGCTGACCCGGCTGGCGGAGCAACGCTGGGATGCGGCGCTGGTGGACATCAAAATGCACGGCACGGATGGGATCGAGCTGCAACGCCGCATGCACGAAATCGATCCGGAACTCATCGTAATTATCATGACGGGTTATGCCTCAGTGGACACCGCCGTCGCCGCGCTAAAGAACGGGGCCTACGACTACGTGACCAAGCCGCTCGATCCGGACGAGATCGCGCATCTGGTGAAGAACGCGCTGGCGCACAAACGGACGACCCAGGAAAACGCACTGTTGCGCGAGACCGTCGCCGAAGTCGCGCGCCCGGGCGACATCGTTGGCCAGAGCGGCCCCATGCGCAAGATCTTCGACGCCATCGAGACGGTTGGCCCGACGGACGCGACCGTGCTGGTCACGGGAGAGAGCGGCACCGGGAAAGAACTGGTGGCGCGGGCCATCCATCACGCCAGCCCGCGAAGATTTCATCCTCTGGTCGTCATACACTGCGGCGCGTTGACCGAGACGCTGCTCGAAAGCGAACTCTTCGGACACGAAAAAGGCGCGTTCACCGGCGCGCAATACCGCAAGAAGGGCAAGTTTGAAATTGCCGAGGGTGGCACGGTCTTCCTGGACGAGGTCGGCGACATCTCTCTCAAGACGCAGACCGATCTGCTGCGCGTATTGCAGGAGCGAGAAATCACCCGCGTGGGCGGCAACCAAGTCGTCAAGGTGGACTTCCGCTGCATCGCCGCCACCAACAAGGACCTGGAAAAACTGATCGAGGAGGGTAAATTCCGTCCCGATCTTTTTTACCGGCTCAACATCTTCCGCATCGAACTGCCGCCGCTGCGCGAGCGCCGCGAAGACATCCCGCCGCTGGTGGACCACTTCATTCGCAAGTTTTCTCTGGCCATGAACAAACGCATCACCCGGGTTTCACCCGACGCCATGAACCTATTGCAGCAGCAGCCCTGGCTGGGAAACGTTCGTGAGTTGGAAAATGCGGTGGAGCGCGCCATGGTCGTGGGACAGGAGCCGGAACTGCAAGAACCGGACTTCATCTTCAAACCGCAAAGCGTTCCCAACGGTCCCGGCGAACCGGGTAAAAAGTTGGAGGACATGGAGCGCGCCCACATCCTGCGGGTGGTGGAGGAATGCGGAGGCAATCAGAGCCATGCCGCGGAGATACTCGATATCGACCGGGTCACTCTCTATCACAAGCTGAAGAAATACGGTTGGACCCGCACCCCCGCTGGAACGCGATAAAGCCGAATTCCAGTTCTTAGATCTCGGTCCTCAGTAACAAATCGAGAACTGGGAGCTGGGAACTGAGAACTGTTCTGATGAAGCTGCTGGAACTCTTACCGATCGGGAAGATAGACGACGGACTGCTGAAAACGCTGCGTCCCGCCGTCGAAGCGGCCTTTCGTGTTCCCTGCAAGGTGCTCCCGGCCGGCTTGGATCCGGAGTTTGCCTTCCACGGAGAGCGTCAGCAGTACCACTCGTCGGAAATTTTGCAACGCATGCAGAGTTACCTGACCGCGGACTCCTGGCGGATGTTAGGCATCGTCTCCGTCGATCTCTATATCCCAATTCTGACTTTCGTTTTCGGCGAGGCGCAGATGGGTGGCCCCTGCGCCGTGGTCTCCGCCCACCGCCTGCGTCAGGAGTTCTACGGACTCCCGCCCGACCCAGAACTATTTCGCCAGCGTGTAATCAAGGAAGCGGTCCACGAACTAGGACACACTCTGCACCTGACGCACTGCGACGACTACCGCTGCGCCATGGCCCCCTCCCACGCCGTGGAGTGGATCGACCTCAAGGAAACCATGCTGTGCCCAAGCTGCCAAGCCGTGGCAACGCCGATGACGCAGGCCTCGTCGGTTCAAAACTACTGACCCCCCGATCGTCGAATCCGGCCTTGAGCGGCCGGAAGGAATCATCGAGCGGAGCAGGAATGAGCCACCCGAGATTGCGGCCAAGCATCGGGCATTTGCTTGCAAAACAATAATCGCCCGGCATCAGCTATGATGCCGGGCGATTGCTGTTTCAGCGGTCCTCTTTCGACGGGCGACTAAGGTGGTTAAATGCCTTTCAATTCGGAGGTACGTCCCTCAGGGGCTAAAGCCCGCATTTCTCCAGGCCTTGAACGGCACGGCTGAAGCCGTGCCCTACCCAACCTATTTATGAAACCAGATCTAAGGTGGGTTGCCTCGTCCGACTTATGACTTACTACTTATGACAGGAAGAACTCTTTCGCCAGCGGCAGCCAATCCTGGTCGGGGATCTGGGCTGACACGTCGTTGATGGCGACTCCACCGTCTTGAGCCAGCGCTCCGAGCGCCAGCGGCATGCGGCGTTGCAGGCGGGTCGCGGAGTCTTCTGTCCACCAGCGGGCGAGCGAGCCACCCAACAAGTTCTTGAAGCTTGTCTTCGCATCGGGCGCGTTAATTGTCACCAGCCAGCCTTCGCCGTAGGGATCGCGGAGCGCCAGTTTTGGATCCTCGACGATCGCCCGGTTGATGTCGGACACCGTGCCCTCGATGGGTGAAACCATGTCGGCGGCGGCGCCATCGCGATAGAGAGTGCACAGCTTCTGGCCTTGACGGATCCACTGGCCGCGTTGCGGCAGCGTGATGTTTTCCAATTTGCCGGTTAGCTTCGCGGCAAAATCATCCATGCCGACCCGCACCAGGCTGGGGCTTTCGCTCAATGCCCAGGTGTGACCAGGGTGGTAGCGCAGATTTTCCGGCACCGCGAAACCGGCGACCAACGCCGGCTGAAGGCGTGGGACAGCGGCGTCGGACTGGGCCGCGCTAACCTGCAAGGCCGGTTCGACGATCGTGTTACGGCTGCGGAAATAGTCGATTAGCAAGAAGGCTGCGAATGTGAAGAGAACCAGTAGGACTACCATAAGTCACCTTGTCGGAAGGCCGTCTAGCGAGCCATTCAGCACTCTTATTAAAAGCAATCGCTGTGCCAACCGGAAGCGAATTGCGAGTACCCCTTCGCAGGAGGCCATCTCCCTGTGCAACAAGCAGTTAGACGACGGGCGAGCTTATGACGCGAAGTTTTCCGATTAAGTCATTAACAAACTTTGATGAAGATTGCAACAGCATAGAACTTCTTGTATGTGCGTTTTTGGGCGAACGACGCGAATGTCGGTTTGCAATCAGTGGTTTGCAGCTAGAGGAAACTGCAGATGAATTTCACAACAGTGGCATTGCAGAGTGCAACGTCGAGGACTTGCTGATTCCGGATTATTACGGAGAGTACTGCACCTACAGATCGGCATCGGCAGGGTTCAGAGCAGCAGTTAGCGCGGTTGACAAACAACTTGGCGGCGCGTGCCAGTATCCTCCCTTATCGTGCTCCGAGAATACTGCATAAACACATAGCTGTGACGGGGATCACCGACCTTTCCGCTCAGAGACTTCAATATGCAGTTTAGAGGAGGAGGGAATAAGCGTGCCGAATAGGACGCCAAGTGCAGCAGAGATCATTGCAGCAGACATCCTCGGACGATTCAATTTTCCTTGTACGGTGCTGTTTCTTTCCGGCTTTATTATTGTAGCTTTCGTACTCCTACCAGTTCCGGTTCGGGCCCAAGCGAACGCGGCCCGTCCGCTTAAGCAGGATGAAAGCTGCCTTGCCTGCCACGGCGAGTCGGGGATGAAGTCCGACAACGGCAAGAGCCTTGCGATCGATCCTGCCAAGCATGCGGCCAGCGTTCACGGAACTTTAGGCTGCACCGACTGCCACACGACCATCCAAGAGTATCCGCATTCCAACAAAGCACAGAAAGCGCGATGCGCGACTTGCCACGCCGACGAGGCTTCCAATATGCCGGCCAGCATTCACGGCGCGGCCGATGTAACCTGCCAATCCTGCCATGGCGACCCCCACGAAGTTGCTGTTGCAGCGCAGTTAGCGCCGGCAAAGTGCGGGCAGTGCCACGCCGATGAAGTAAAGGAATTTCGGCAAAGCATACACGGACAAGCGGCTGTCAGCCGGCGACCCGGACGCTCCGAACTGTTTGTCCTGCCACGGCAACGTGCACCAGATTCGGGCGTCGAGCGATGCGGCCTCCCGGGTGGCCAAGAAAAATCTGCCGGATACTTGCGCCTCCTGTCACAGTAACCCGCAATTTCTCTCGCGGCACAAGATTCCATTCGCACATCCCGTGGAACTCTACAAACAAAGCGTGCATGGACGAGCGGTCGTCAATGGGGACGAAGCCGCCGCAACCTGCTCCGATTGTCACGGAAGCCACGGCATTCTTCCCTCGCAAGACGCGCGTTCCAAAGTGAATCACTGGAACATCGCCGTAACGTGTGGACAGTGCCATAAGGATATTGCCAAGACTTACCTTGAAAGTGTGCATGGACAAGCCATGAAGAATGGCGTGTCCGCCGCCCCGGTGTGCAGCGACTGCCACGGGGAGCACTTGATCCTGATGCCGAAAGAGCAGGGGTCACTGGTGAACGCAGCCCGCGTTTCGATGGTCACTTGCGGACGATGCCACAACGATGAACGCCTGGCGCTGCGGTACAACCTGCCTGTCGACCGTGTGCCTTCCTACGCCGACAGCTACCACGGTCTTGCCCTGCGAGGTGGATCGCAGAGTGTTGCCAACTGTGCTTCCTGCCATGGCGTGCACAATATCTTTCCGTCGAGCGACCCGCGCTCCACGGTGAATGCCGCGAAGCTTCCAGAAACATGCGGAAATTGTCACACCGGAGCAGGCGGACATTTCGTCATCGGGCCGGTGCACGTGCAGACTTCGGTCGGCCCCGCGCATCCGGTTGTACGGTGGATCCGGTGGACTTATTGGACCCTGATCCCGATGACGCTGGGTTTCATGGTCCTGCACAACCTGCTGGACTTTCTGGCGAAACTCATCCGTCCGCGACCGCGGCATGAAATCGGCGGGCGAGTGTCCCGAATGAATCTGAACTTCCGCATTGCGCACTGGGGCGTGATCCTCAGCTTCCCGACGCTGGTTTTCACAGGGTTCGCGCTGAAATATCCAGAGGCCTGGTGGGCACAACCAATATTGCTGTGGGAGGGCCACTTCGCGGTCCGTGGCGCGGTGCATCGCTGCGCGGCGGTTGTACTGATCGCTTCCACGCTCTATCACGTGATTCACCTTGCAGTGAACCGGCGCGACCGTCTGTTCCTGAAGGCGATGATGCCGCAAATCAAAGACGCGACCGATCTGGTGCGGGTGTTCGCCTATAATCTGGGGCTCACGAAAGACGAACCAAGGTTCGGAAAATTCAACTACGCGGAGAAGCTGGAATATCTGGCGTTCCTGTGGGGAACGCTGGTGATGGCGGTCTCCGGCCTCTTGTTGTGGTTCAACAATTTCACGCTGCGCTACTTCCCCAAGTGGGTGTTGGACGCGGCCACTGCGGTCCACTACTATGAGGCGCTGCTCGCGACCTTCGCCATCCTGATTTGGCACTCCTACATGGTGGTCTTCGACCCGCTCGTTTATCCGATGGATACGGCTTGGATCGACGGCAAGACCCAGGCCGATCATTACCGCCATTCCCGCCCGGAGTATTTCCGCGCTCTGGAACGGGCCCACCTCATCGAGATGCCCGGTGGGCCTTCCGGTGAGGAGAATGAGCGTGGGAGTGACGACACTCCAAGTGACAACCCACCCGCAAAGAGGCGGAACAGCGACTAACCTCATCGCTATCTTCGGCGTCTAATTCTTTGGGAAGAGTGTTTCATTTCACGGAACCTTCTCCCCTCTCTCTCGTATCAAGGACAGACGGCAGCCAGATTTTCACACAACCGGGGAAGATTGCGCTGCGGGCCAAGTTATGCGGATGCTCATCGAAATCGTTCGCCAGTCGCTGGCCACGCTTTGGGCGCACAAGCTGCGCTCGTTTCTGACCATGTTCGGCATTGCCTGGGGCGTGGGATCGTTGCTTCTGCTGGTGGGATTGGGCGAAGGTTTTCGCAGCGGCCAGGAGAAGCAACTGAAGAACCTCGGCCAGGACATTATGTTCACTTTCCCCGGACGCATTCCCGCCGTCGAAGGCAGCACGCAGTCCGGCCGCCATTACCATTTCACTTATGCGGATTATCTCGCCATTCGCAGCGAGGCCCGCTCGATCAAATATATCTCTCCCGTGCTCGAGCGCGAAGACATTCGCGCGGTCAGCGATTACGGTTCCACCAACGGCCAGGTTTTTGGAATTGCGCCCGAGTACAACCAGATCCGCAATGTCCCCGTGGGTCCGGGCCGCTGGTTCAACGATGGGGACAATGCCGAAACGCGCCGAGTCGCCGTAGTTGGCTGGGAACTGCTGAAGAACATCTTCCCCGGACGCCCGGCGGTGGGCTCGCCGATTCTGCTCAATGGCATCCGCTTTGAAATTATCGGCGTGCTCAGCAAAGTTGGACAGGAGGGCAACAATGGCACCAATGCGCGTATTTTCCTTCCCATCGAGACCATGCGCAACTTATTTCGTCTGAAAGAACAGAACAGCGAAGACGCCATCTCGTTCCTGAATTATCGTCCACTCACGCCCAGCCGATCATCTGGCGGCGAAACAGGAAGTCCACGAAATGATTGCCCGTCGTCACGGCTTCGATGCCAAACTCGAAGACTCCTTCGACGACTGGGACACCATCGAGGGCCAAAAGCGCGTCGCCAAAATTTTCGATGCCATGGACTGGTTTCTCGGCGTGGTCGGTGTGGTCACGCTCGCCCTCGGCGCCATCGGCATCATCAATATCATGCTGGTCTCGGTCACTGAACGCACCCGCGAGATCGGACTGCGTAAAGCGCTTGGCGCCACTCATCGAGCGATCTTGACGCAGTTTTTTGTGGAAGGCGCGTTCTTGACCGCTCTTAGCGGAGGCATCGGGCTGGCCATCACCACAGCATTGGTCACGCTTCTCGCCGCCTTGCCCGCGCCCGAAGGATTCGACACGCCGCGAATTGTTCCGTCGTCGGCGGCACTCGCCATCCTTTCGCTCGCGATTGCCGGCATCGCCGCAGGACTTTATCCGGCGCGCCAGGCCGCACTGCTGCAGCCGGTCGAGGCCCTGCGCCAGGAGTAACTTATGCTTCTCGAACTTGCCCGCCAGGCCTACAGCGCGCTCCAGCACAATCGCCGCCGCAGCATCCTCACCATGCTCGGCATGGCGTGGGGCATCGCGACCGTCGTGTTGCTGCTTGCTTATGGCTCCGGGTTCGAGCGCGGCCTTTGGATCGCTTTCCGCTCCTGGGGCACGAACCTGGTCTTCATCTTTCCCGGACGCACCTCCTTGCAAGCGGGAGGCACCAAGGCGGGCAGCGAAATCAAGCTCACCGTCAACGATCTCGATTATCTTCAGGCCGAGGTGCCTCTGCTGAAGCGCATCTCGCCCGAAAGCGCCAAGCAAAGCACCGCCGCTTATGGCACGCGGAGCGGCAGTTACGAGGTCAGCGGAGTTTATCCGTACTATTCGCGCATGCGGCGCATGGAAGTCGCAGAAGGCACGTTCTTTACCGAGCTCGACGAAAACACGCACAGCCGCGTTGCCGTGCTCGGCGCCGACGTCAAGAAAAAATTGTTCTCGGGCGAGAACGCGCTGGGCGAAAAGGTGCGGCTCGACGGCCTTTCCTACGAGGTCATTGGCGTACTCAAACACGTCATTCAGAGTAGCGACGAAGATATGAACAGCAAGTTGTATGTCCCGTTCAGCGCCATGAGCGACCTTACTAACACTTACTATCTCAATTCCGTCGCCATGGAATACGAAGGCGACCACGCGAAAGTCGCCGAAGCGGTGCGCCGCTCCATGGCTTTTCATCATGACTTCGATCCCAAGGACAAGCGCGCCATTTTTGTCTTCGATATTTTCGCGGACCTGCTCGACCTGCGCGTGATCACCACCGGCATCAAGATTCTGCTGGGGTTCATCGGCCTGCTCACGCTCGGCATCGGCGGCGTGGGGCTGATGAACATCATGCTCGTTTCCGTTACCCAGCGCACCCGCGAGATCGGTGTCGAAAAAGCCCTGGGCGCGCGCGGTTGGCACATCCTGGTCCAGTTTCTCGCCGAAGCACTGGTCATCACCTTTATCGGCGGACTCGCCGGCGTAATTCTCGCTTACATCGTCTCCTGGTCGGTCGGATCGCTCACTCTGTGGAGCGCTTTCATCGAGAATGGCAGCGAAGGTGACATCCATCTCATCATCGATTCCACAACTCTGATCGCGTCCACTCTGATCCTCGGATTCGTCGGCATCGTCAGCGGGATGGTTCCTGCCATTAAGGCTTCCCGCCTCGATCCCATCGAAGCTCTGCGCTACGAATAGCTCGTGTGGGGACGGGCGTCCTCGCTCGTCCAAGAGAGACGCGGGTTGCCGCGTCGTTCTCCCTTACCTGAGTACAATGAATCGGTGTCCGATTCTCTGCGGAAAGTGCTCGACCACTTGCGGCTCTACGATCATCCGCTGCTCTCGTTTTCCGCGCGCGAAAATAACGGCGCAATCGAAATTCTGATCGATCTGAAAAACTCGACCGTCCCGGTGTACACCTACGTGCTTCCGCTTCATTCCCGCGACCTCGATCATCCCCAGTTCGCTTGGCATTTGCAGCGCCAGCTCTACGACGGGCTGCACGACTATTTCATCGAGATGTTTACCCACACTCCGCAGGAGCGCGTCACCCAGAGTCCGATGCCTGCCGGAGAAGGAAACCAAGGAAGTTAGCGCCTTGTCCCTCCGCGAACAGATCGAGCAGGAAATCTGCCAGCGCGGCCCCATGCCGTTTTCGCGCTACATGCAGATCTGCCTCTACGACGCTGCCAGCGGTTACTATTCGCGCAGCGCCGGGCAATTTGGTAAGTCGGGAGACTTCTACACCTCGAGCGACGTTCACGCCGTCTTCGGACGCTTGCTGGCGCGGCAATTCGACGAGATATGGCAGGCTCTCGACCGCCCCGCTGCCATCGAAATCCTCGAACTTGGTCCCGGCCGCGGCTTGTTCGCCCGCGATGTACTCGATTGGTCGAAGAAGAAATTCCCCGGCTTTTTCGCCGCCCTCACCTACACGTTGCAGGAATCGTCGCCCGCGCTGAGAGCAAAGCTGCGAGACAATCTCCGCGTACATACTTGCACTGGTAAGGCCATAGTCCCGAAGGGACGGCCCACCAGCCCGTGCCGCACTCTCGCCCCTGAAACTCCCCTGATTGTCTTTGCCAACGAATTCTTCGACGCTCTGCCGGTGGAGATTCTGAGCACGAGCGGCAAGCTCCACCTCGCGCTCGAAAACAATCGCCTGCGCGAAACCTGGCTCCCGCCGCTCGCCGAAGAACTGGAATTCCTCGACCGCTACGGAGTCCATCCCGAAGCGGACGAGCGCATCGAAGTCCCCATCGTTGCGCAGAATTGGGCCCGGCAAATCGCACCATCGATCGTACGCGGCTTACTACTGATAGTGGACTACGGTTACACGCGCGACCAACAACTCTCGGGTCGCCACCGCGGCACGCTCATGGCGTATCGTCATCACTCCGCGAGCCCCGACCCTTATCAGGTGCCGGGCGAGCAGGACCTCACCGCGCACGTCAATTTCACCGCGCTGGGCGCTGCATGCGAGCAAGAAGGTATGCAGGTTGAAAAGCTTCGCACGCAATCGCAATTTTTGATGGGCATTGGCGAGACAACTCAATTCGCCGATGCCTTCGAAGACTGCCGCATCTCGCAAGAACAGGCGAAGGTGGCCCTCCAGCTAAAACATTTGGTAACGCCCGTAGGCATGGGAGAGACGTTTCAAGTGCTGATTGCCAGCCGAGCGGTAGACCCGAAAAAGATAGCCGCCCTCAGCGGCCTAAGATTTGGAGGCAGTTCCCAGTTCTCGGTTCTCAGTTCTCAGTAAAAGCGATTGTGATGACTCTTCGATCCCCGCTGCATGAGAACTGAGAACTGAAGTAATAGGTACCAAAAGTGTGAACCATTTTGCCGTTATTTAACATTCCCGAAATATATTTGCAGTAGACTGCGAGTAATGAGTTCACCACGCATCTCTCGCTTCGCGCTGCCCCTGCAGGTTGCCGCAGTCTGCTACCGGCGGGTGAATTCTCATGCCGAGTTTCTGTTGGTCCATACCAACGGCGGCAGTAAGTGGACTTTTCCCAAGGGAGCCCCAGAGCCTCGCCTCTCGCACAGCCAGGCCGCCGAACGCGAAGCCAAAGAGGAAGCGGGGGCCATCGGCATCATCGAGCCCCGCCATTTCCACATCTACGTTCACTCCAAGGGCGTGTTCTGGCAGGAGGGCGGCGTGCAGGAATACGTGGTCAAAGCTTTCTTGATGGATGTCCGCCAAACACGCCGTCCCGAGGAAGACCATCGCGATCCCACCTGGTTCGATGCGGAGAAAGCGCGCGTTGTGCTGGCCAAGGGCCGCGAAGTCAAATACGCTCACGAACTGCAAACGGTGATTGACCGCGCACTGGAGCACATCGGCGTGGCCCGCATGGCGTCAGCCCGCTGAAGAACGCGTAATTACTGCCGCTCTCGGGATAACAGGCCCGCACCCCGCTCGTTACTTTTTCGATTCTGCTTTACAGCCCATACTCATCTCATGGCCTCGGATGCCAACGCGCGGACGCTCTCTGCCTTTCTCGACTATCTGCGGGTGGAGCGCGGGTCGGCGAAGTTGACGATTGCCGCTTACACGAGCGACCTCGCGCAGTTCGCGGAATTTCTGGAGAAGCGGCGCGTGGCGCTGAGCGGAGCGCGGCGGGAAGACGTGCGCGAGTACATCCAGGAATTATTTTCGCATTCACTCGACGGGCGTTCGGTAGGAAGAAAGCTTTCCGCCATCCGGCAGCTTTACCGGCATTTGCTGCTCGATGGAAAGATCGATAAGGACCCGACGCTGAATATCGACTTGCCGAAGCAGTGGAAGGTGTTGCCTAAATCGCTCAGCCGCGACGAAGTTGGGGCCATGCTCGGCCAAACAATGCTGGCCGAAACGCAGCCGCAAAATGAAACGGCGCGGGGGCAGGCGCTGGCGCTCCGCGATCGCGCCATGCTCGAACTGCTCTATGCCGGAGGCGTGCGCGTTTCCGAAGTAGCCGACGCGCGGCTCGAAGACCTGAAGCTGGAAATGGGATACATTCTGGTGCGCGGCAAGGGCGACAAGGAACGCATGGTGCCGCTGGGAGTGCCGGCCCAGCAGGCATTACAGCAATATTTGAACAATGGAAGGGAAGTCATTGCTGCAAAAAGACATTCGCCGCTTTTGTTTCTGGGAGCGGGGGGCCGGCGCCTGACCCGTCAGCGCATTTGGCAGTTGGTGGGGAAGGCCAGTCTTGCTTCAGGACGCCACGCTAGTCCGCACATGCTGCGGCACTCCTGCGCCACGCACATGGTGGAGAATGGGGCCGACCTACGGACAGTGCAAACCATCCTCGGCCACTCTGACATTTCGACTACGCAGATTTATACACACGTTGCGCTTGACCGGCTGAAGAGCGTGTATGCGAAGCATCATCCGCGAGCGAAGGCGAGGAATGGGTGATTCAGCTACTGGCTGTTAGCTACTAGCTTCTGGCTAAATCAAAATCCGGTTTGGCTAAAAGCTAGTCGCTAGAAGCCAGTAGCCTGAAGGTACAGGAGTGGAATTAAGCGCGTGATCTCAGACCGCAAACATCAGCGCACCATTGTCGAACGCGCTACCGACGACTTCCTGCGGCATTTGCGGGAGCGCAATGCCTCGGCGCACACGATCAAGGCTTACGCCGGGGACCTCGACAACTTTGCCGCTTACATCGGACCGCGCGATTGGAAGGCGATCGACCACATCGCGGTCCGCGGATTTCTCTCGCATCTCTACGACAAAGGATTGAGCAAAACTTCCGTCGCCCGCGCACTGGCCGCGGTGCGGTCGCTCTATCGCTGGCTGGCGCAGGAAGGAGTGGTCGAGCAAAATCCGGCGAAGCTGGTTTCGACGCCACGGCTGGCGAAGAAACTGCCGCGCGTTCCGACGATTGAGGAAATGAATTCCATGCTCGACGGCAAAATGCCGGAGGTGGCGTCGTTTCCCGAGCGCGACCGCTTGATGTTCGAACTGCTCTACGGCTGCGGCCTTCGCAACTCGGAGCTGGTCGGCATCAATCTCGACGACATCAGCCTCAGCAACGCAGCCATTCTGATTCGCGGAAAAGGGAAGAAGGAACGCTACGTTCCGTTCGGAGGGTCGGCGCTCGCGGCGCTTGCCGTTTACCTGCCGTGGCGGCAACAACTGCTCGCAACATTAAAAAACACGCCGAAAAAACTAGTCTCGCGAAAAGCATACCCGAGAAAGGCACGCCCGCGCTGCTCGTCAACCAGCGCGGCGGACGGCTCACCACGCGCAGTGTGGGACGCATCGTCAAGCGGATCGCGGTTGCCAAGGGAATGTCGCCCGAAGTCCATCCGCACACGCTGCGTCACGCCTTCGGCACGCACATGCTGGAGGAGGGAGCCGACCTGCGCGCCATCCAGGAACTGCTCGGCCACGAGCGCCTGGCGACTACGCAACGCTACACACAGCTCTCGGTCAAGCACGTGATGAACGTTTACGATCAAACCCACCCGCGGGCGAAGTGATGGTGCCAGGGGCGGGGAACAAAAAATGAAAGCCGATAGCTGACAGCTCTTAGCTACTTCCGCAAAATTCGTTGCGCCAGTTCCGTGCGCGGAATTGTGACTTGCTCGCCGGAGGCCAGATGCTTGAGCGCGAAGGCATCCGCCGCCACTTCGTTCTCGCCTACGATGAGGATGTAGCGCGCTCCAATCTTGTCGGCGGCCTCGAACGACTTTTTTAGGCGAAACGATTCGTCGCCAAGATCTACGACCAGATCGTGCCGCCGCAGTTCGCGGGCCACGCGCGCGGCCTCGCGATTCATCCCGGCACCGAGCGGAGCAATGTAAACGTCGGGCTTGCGCTCTACCGACTCGGACGACTTTGCCGACTCAGAGAGCGAAAGCACCAGCCGGTCTTCTCCGATGGCAAAGCCAATCCCCGGAGCCGCCGGTCCGCCGAGCGCCTCCGACAGGCCGTCGTATCTTCCGCCTCCAAGGATCGCATTTTGCGCACCGAGCGCGCCGTGCGTAAATTCAAACGCAGTGCGGGTGTAGTAGTCCAAGCCCCGCACCAGGCGCGGATTTTCGATATAGGGAATTTGGACAGCGTTCAGGATTTGTTTTACTTCGTCGAAGTGTGCGCGGCAGGCTTCATCTAGAAATTGGCTGATGGTGGGGAGGGTTTCGATGATGGGTTGGTCTTCTGGAACTTTGCAGTCGAAGACGCGCAGCGGATTGGTCACGGCGCGGCGCTGGCAGTCGGCGCACATTTTTCCTACAACGGGGGTGAGCGCCTGGCGTAGGGCTTCGTTGAATTTTACGCGGTCGGCGGGGCAGCCTACGGAGTTCAGTTCGAGCGTCCAGTTCTTGATGCCGACGCGGTCGAGCAGCGTGGCCAGGAGTTCGAGGATTTCCGCGTCTCGAGCGGGAGACTGGCTGCCGGCGGCGGCGGGACCGATGACTTCGGCTCCGATTTGATAGAACTGGCGGTAGCGGCCTTTTTGCGGACGCTCGCGGCGGAATTGCGGCCCGATATAGAAGAGCTTGTTGAGGCCGCGGTCCCAGAGTTTGTGTTCGATGTAGGCGCGAACCACGCCGGCGGTGTTTTCGGGGCGGAGGGTGAGCGACTGGCTACGATCGCTTTCGGCGCGCCCGCGATCCTCCCAAGTAAACATTTCTTTGCTGACAATGTCAGTGTCTTCGCCAACGCCTCGGGCGAAGAGTTCGGTGGACTCGAAAATCGGCGTGCGAATCTCGTGAAAGTTGTAGGCGCGGAAAACATCGCGCACGGTGGCTTCGACGAAGTTCCAGAGCGCCGTGTCGGGCGGGAGAAGATCGCGGGTTCCTCGGGGAGATTTGATCATCGGGTCGTTCGGTCGTTCGCTGTTCGCGCAAGTCCGCGGCATTATTGTGTCACATGCGGGACTTGATTTAGTTTAACGTCTAATCGGCATTTTGCGAATTTGTGCCGCGGAGCTGGGTGGAGTTGCACTCCCAGCACGTTATGGCGAGTCCAGTGTTGATGCGGCCACTGGCAACTGCCGAGCTGCGCTCGGCTTGGACAGCCGAGGGGGGCTGCCCCTTCGTGCAACCCCGGACGGGCGAAGGCGGCTCTCCACCAGCGAACTTGAATCGAACAACCGGGGGCGTTACTTCGAGAAATGGGCGGCGTTTTTTCCCAGGAATTCTTTTTTGTCTTCGGGAAGTTCTTCGGCCACGAAGATCGAATCCGAAGTGCAGGCTGGGACGCAGGCGCCGCAATCGATGCAACCTTCCGGATCGATATAAAGCTGGGTCGCCGCTTCAAACTGGGGTTCGTCTTTTTTGGGATGGATGCAGTCGGTGGGACAGACTTCCACGCACAGCTCGTCCTTGATGCAACTGTCGGTGATTACATAGGCCATGATTGCTTCTCCTGAGATATTTCCTGAAGTAGCTGCTTTTTTACATTAGCCAGCGGGATCGTTTTTGGCGGTGACCTGCATCACAGCTTGGCGTAGTGTAATCACGCACATTTGTGATCGGCATCACAGGCAGGATAGCGCACGATACGGTACAAAAGATGCATCTGCAATTGAAAGAAGCACAGAATTGCCCGGCCTCACCCCACGACCCCACACAGCCGCCACCCAAGCGGCGGGCCGGGCAATCTTCTGAATAGGTACGCGGGAATGTCCAGCTTGCGGAGAGGGTCGAATTTCGATGGCAGCGATTGGGGCCTCTGGTTATTCGCAGGGGGCATGGAGCGAGCAATATACTTGCCTTGGCGGGATTACATCCTTATAATCCGTTCACCGGAATAATTTTGAACCGCTGCATGTCAGAAGGCGGCCTATGGATTTCGGGGCCCGTCAGTGCCGGCAGTAGTAGTAGTGAAGGATGTGCATATGGCGCAAGCCCGGCGCCAGGTTTGGATGGAAATCGGGTACGATGTTTACTTCAGTTTTCCCGAAGAGTTAAGGAGCCACAGGAATGAAGAAGATTTTTGTTGCGATGTTGCTGATGTTCGCGGTTGCCTCGGTCGCTCAGACCGCATCCGCGCCAGCCCAACCCGCTGCCACGACAGCGCAACCCACGGCGCAACAGAATCCGGCGCCACCACCACCGGCTGCTCCCCAGAAAAAGGAGATCAAGGACCCGGCCGAGTATAACGCCTACATGGGAGCGGCTCAGCAGACGGACGCCGCCGCCAAGATCAGCGGGTTGGAAGCGTTTCTGGCCCAGTATCCTAAGAGTGTAATGCAGGAAGATGCGCTGGAACTTTTAATGGGCGCGTATCAGCAGGCGGCGAGTCAGGCCAAGACGCCAGATACGGCGCAGGCTAGTCAAGCTAAAATGCTGGAAACGGCGCAGAAGGTTTTGCAGGTGAATCCGTGCAACATCCGGGCGTTGGCGCTGCTGTCCTACACCGAGCGGGCGATGGCGGAAGCGGGACAAAACGGGCAGCAGAATCTTGCCAACGCTGGCCAGAACGGTGAGAAAGGCTTGCAGTGCCTGCAGACGGCGAGCAAGCCGGATGGAACGCCGGCTGCGGAATGGGAAAAGCTGAAAGCGCAGACGTCCGTCATCTTCAACGGTGCGGTGGGCATCAGCGCCTACCAGGCCAAGGACTACGCGAAGGCCGAACAATTTCTGCTGGCCTCGGTAAAAGGGGACCCTGCCAACCTGCGCGACGTCTATCCGCTGGCGCTGGTTTACCTGACGGCGGGACCGGCTGAAGATGACGTGAATGGACTTTTCTTTATCGCGCGTGCGTCGAACTTGCAGCAGGGCGAGTTCAAGGACAAGATTGCTAATTACGGCAAGGGCAAGTACAAGAAATACCACGGAAGCGAAGATGGCTGGAGTAATGTGCTGGCGCTAGCGGCCACGACGCCCCTGCCCCCGGCCAATTTCACGATCGCGAAGTACGTGCCACCGACTCCCGCTGAGCAAGCCGCGGAGCTGGTGAAGAGTAAGAAAGTTGAGGACATGAACTTCGCGGAGTGGCAGATGGTCCTTTCCGAAGGTGCACCGGAAGACGCCGGCAAAGTGTGGAGCGTACTGAAGGGGAAGCCGTTGCAGATGCAGGCCCACATTATCAGTGTCGACTCCTCAAGCAAGACCGCAACCAAATTGCAACTGGCCGGAAGTCAGGACGATATTGACGCCAAGCGCGCGGACATCGATCTGACCATGTCGGCGGCGATCCCGGCCAAGCAGATGCCGAAAGAGGATACCGACTTCCAGTTCGAAGGAACTCCGGTCTCCTACGTGGCGAAGCCGTTTGTGATCACGATGAACGACGGAGCTTTGCTGGTGGCGAAACCGGCGCCGAAGCCACCTGTCCACAAGAAACCGGCCGCACACTAAAGTTAAGGTTGCAGGTGTCAGGCCTCAGGAAAAGCCTGGCTGAGAAAAATCTGTAAGAGGAACAACGAGGGCGGCCCCGAACGGGGACGCCCTCGTTGTATTTCGCCGCTAACTGCGAGTGGCGTTCAGCGGGCCTGTTTTCTTTCCAGCACGACAGCGGGACGGGCGCTGCGGGGAGGACGCTTGGCTCCGGCGCGCAAGGGACGAACATCAATCTTGAGCTCTTGCATGGTCCGGCTCAGCGTGTTCCTGTGCATGTCTAATTGCCGCGCGGCCTTGCACTGATTACCCCGGTTTTCTTCGAGCGCGGTCATGATGAAGCGCTTCTTAAACTCACGGACCGCTTCCGAGTAAAGGATATTGCTTTTGTACATCTGAAGAATAAGTGCTTCCAGTTGATCTTTCACATGTGGCCTCGTTTCCGCGCTTGCACAACGTAGAACTCTTTACACTTACAAATTCCCGAGAACAACTACTTCGACGGCCCGGACGATTGCGGCTGAATTGCATTCGTTGCCGAATGCGACCGCATGGAATCCAAACCTTGGTAGAAGCGATGGCGCAATTCCGACGGCGCGACCCAGATTGCCGCCCTGCCGCCCACCAGGAAATATGGAGCCAACCGCGATCCCGCCAGCCACTTCGCAGCAGGTGCAAATGCGGCCATCGAGGTGAGCACGACGGCCACCACCAGAACGCCCCGCAACAAACCCAGGACAGCTCCCAGAAGCCGGTCGATCGCGCTCAGGCCGGCCTTTTCATTGCCCAGCGCGCGGCCCGTCCGGTAAAGCTGGCAACGATCAGGACCGCAAAAAAAATGATAAGGAAACCGGCGATCTCGCCCAACCACTGCGATTTTAAGTGAGGCGCGAACCAGTCCGCTATTCGATGATACTGCCATGCGGCCAGTAAATATCCCACGACCAAACCAGCCAGTTTGAAGGCTTCATGGAAAAATCCTTCGAGGGCTGCCGCCGTTACGGAGAACACGAGAAAGCCGAGGATGACCCAATCCGCAATGCCCATGGTGCAATGACCGAAGTTCAACAATCAACAATCAATTATTCGAGCGCACGCGGGCTAAATCTCCAACTCGCGTCCCGTCAACTGACGGTATGCCTCGAGATACTTTTCGCTTGTCCGTAGCGCAACTTCTTGGGGAAGGGCTGGCGCGGGCGGTTGTTTGTTCCAGCGAATTTCTTCGAGATAATCCCGCACATACTGCTTATCGTATGAATTCTGCGCCTTGCCCGGTTGATAGGTGCCGGCCGGCCAGAAACGCGAGGAATCCGGTGTGAGTACTTCATCCGCCAGTATGATTCCCCGGGCGGTCTGTCCAAATTCAAACTTGGTGTCGGCGATGATAATGCCGTGCTGCCGCGCATAATCGGCAGCCTTCTTGTAAATACGCAACGTGAGGTCGCGGAGTTGGCGGCCCAACTCGGGATCGACCAGTTTGCACATTTCCTCGAATGAAATATTGATGTCGTGTCCGGTGGTGGCTTTGGTCGCCGGCGTAAACAGCGGCTCCGGCAGTTGGTCAGATTCTTTCATCCCGGGCGGAAGTTTGATGCCGCAGACCGAGCCCGTCGCCTTGTACTCCTTCCATCCCGAGCCGGAAAGGTAGCCGCGCGCAACGCACTCGACCGGAAACATCCCGGCGCGCCTCACCATCATGGAGCGGCCGCGGAGTTCACCGGCGTGCTTACGGACCGCCGCCGGGTAGTGGTCCACGTCGGCAGTGACTAAATGATTGGGGACGATGTCCTTGAGGAAGTCGAACCAGAAGAGCGAGATTTGCGTCAGCACCCGGCCCTTGTGCGGGATGCCAGTTGCGAGCACGTAGTCGAAGGCTGAGATGCGGTCGGTGGCGACGAACAGCAGGTGGTCACTGTCGAGGCAGTACACATCGCGGACCTTGCCGCTCGCGTGCAACTTCAATTCGGGGTAGTCCGTCCGCAGAAGAACGGAATCTAAAATTTCTGGGCTCATGCGCAAATTCACCGGGGGGAAACATTGCGTATTCTAACTGTCGCGGAAAATTTGTCAACCATTTCCGTCTCATGTGCCAGGTTGTGCCCGCTGTTGTCGCGCGGAAAAGTGTTGACAGTTCCAGTATAAGCCAGAAGGCTTATCCAGTGCCGATTTTCGAAGGGCCGCGATGTGGAAAAACTGAGGACGGCTTTGGGAAAAAGGACAGTGATTTGCCGTCGCTTGTAAGCAAGAAAAGCTCTCATTCGTCAAGCATGAACGCGAAAATATTTCCCGCACCTTCGTGGTGAATCGAGAGCTTACGCGGCGCCGAAACGCACCGACACCAGTTTCGAGACGCCGGGCTCCTGCATGGTGACGCCGTAGAGCACGGGGGCGATGCTCATGGTGCGCTTGCTGTGCGTGATCAGAATGAACTGGGTTTTCACGCTCAGCTCGCTCACCAGTTCGGTGAAGCGCGCGATGTTGGCTTCGTCGAGCGGAGCGTCCACTTCGTCGAGAATGCAGAACGGACTGGGCGTGTATTGGAAGATTCCGACCAGCAGGGCGAGCGCGGTGAGCGCCTTCTCGCCGCCGGAGAGCAGAAGCACGTTCTGCAATTTTTTCCCGGGAGGCGATGCCACCACGTCAATGCCGCTCTCCGCGCTGTTTTCCATGTCGGTCAGGCGCATGAAGCCGTGTCCGCCGCCGAACAGCTTGCGGAACGTGGCCTGGAAGTTCTCGTTGATCTTGTGGAAGGCCTCTTCAAATTTTTGCCGCGAAACTTGATCGATTTCGCGAATGGTGGCTGCGGTGTTCTCAATCGAATCGAGCAGATCTTTTCTCTGCGTTCCGAGGAACTCGTGGCGCTCCGCGGTTTCCTTATACTCTTCGAGGGCCATCATGTTGACTGGGCCCATGGCGTCGAGGCGGGCACGCATTTCGCGGTGGGCCTGATCCTGAGCGGCGAGTTCCTCCGCGGTAACCAGCGGGATCGTTGTGTCGGTCAGCAAGACCGCGCGTTCCATGCCGAGTTCGTTCAAACAGGTGTCGGCCAGGTGTTGCAGGTCGGATTGCAGCTTGGCCGCCGTGGCCGATAGTTCACCTCGGTGGTCGCGCGCGAGATCGAGCTGCTGACGCAGGTTACGAAGAAGCTCTTCAATTTCGATGAGTCGCGCCCGTACTTGCTCCGACTCCAGCTGCAGCAAGCCTTCGCGCGCTTCTCCAGCATTGCGTTCGGCTTCGAACTGGATGAGTTGATCGGCCAGTTGCACGTTCTCGTTTTGCCGTTGCGCGATCTCGGCGCTTGCCGATTCCATTTGAGATTGCAAAACGCCCGCCCGCTCCCGCATCTCGGCGACCAGGGTCTCGATGCGTTGAAGCAGTGCCGTGGCCGATCGGTGACGCTCCTCGAGCGTGGCCACGCGAGCGGCCCGCTGCGAAGCGGTTTCAGCGGCAGCGTCGCGCTGGCTGCGCAGGGCCGCGAGGCGGCCCTGACCGGCGGCGAGCTGCACCTCGAATTGCGCGCGCGCTTCTTCAATTGTGGTCAGCTCCGCTTGCCGCGCTGCAATCAAGCTTTCTTGTTCCTGCCGTTCCGCCGCCAGCCGCTGCAGTTCGCGTTCGCCGATTGCCATCCGTTCGCGCACCCGCGACATTTCGCCATCCAATTGCTTGAGCAAATGTCCCGATGTCATCGCCTGCTTCTCGGCTTCGCGCTTTTCTTCTTCCAGGCGATCGAGCAGGGAAGCGGTCTCCTTGATTTCACGATCCAGGGTGAGCGCGAGCATTTCCTTCTCGCGCAGAGCTTGCTCCAGCTCTTCGAGCAGGCGCAGCACGTCGCGCAACTCTCGCTTCATCGAAAGCGGCCCCTCGCTGCGCTGCTTGCCCCCGGTGACGGTCACGTTGTGGAAGCATTCGCCCGACTGGGAAAGAAAAAATGCGTCTGGGCTGGAGAGCGCGAGTTCGCGCGCCACCACGGGATCGGGCACGATGTAGCCGTTCCCCAATTTCGGCAGGATCACTTCGAGCGACTTGCCGAATCCGTTGAGCACACGAATCGAGTTTTTCAGAGGGACAACTGTGTCATTAAGCGGAGCGTAGTGCTGGCGTTCATCCGCGACAAACGAGAACTTTGCTTGCGAGTCCTCCGGATGCACCAGGAATGTCGCGCGCCCATTTGCGTCGGAGCGCAGCAGGCGCAAGCCTTCGTCGGCGGCGTCCCACGACTTAACTACGACGAAGTTGAGTTCGTCGCGCAGAAAGTCTTCAACGACGCGCTCGTAGCGGGGCTCAACTTCGAGAAAATCGGCGAGCACACCGGCGGGAGTGTTTCCACCCTGCAGCGCACCCGATTGAAACAGCCGTCGGACCGACTCGGTGGAATAACCGTGCTCGGCAATGACCGCTTCGAGCGATCCCTTCTTGCCGAGCGCCGTGGCGTATTCGGAGCGGATCGAGTCGAGGTGCTTCTTGGTTACGCGCTCCGCCGAACGGTTGCTCTCGATGGTCTCGCGCAGGCCTTCGATCTCGGCGGCGAGGGCGCTCACTCGCCCGGAAACACTTTCGAATTCCAGAGCAATCTGCCCGCGTTGTCCGCCGAAGGCTTCCGATTGCGACGATGCGGTTGCGATCTCGGCTTGCAGACGCTGCTCCTCGCGGCCGATGCCCGCCAGCCGCTCCTCGGACTGCGTGAGCTGATTGCGCAGGTTGGAAGTTCCGCCGACTGCATCCAATATGGCGGCGCGATGCATTTCCTGCTCCCGTTCGAGCATTGCCAGGTTGGTGGCGGCACAGACCGTTTCCTGCTGACTGAGCGTAAATTCCTGCTGGGCCGCTGCCAGGTCCGCCGCCGCCGAGTCGAGCAACTGCTGGTGACCATTGCGTTCTTCTTCAAGCGCCAGGAGCCGGTTTTGCGCTTGCGCCAGTTCCGCTTCCGCGGAGGCCGTGCGCACGATCAACTCCGCGCAGCGCTCTTCGTTGGTCCGGATGCGCGCTTTTCCGCGGTCGCCTTCGATCGCGATCTGGTTGAGGCGATCGCGATTTTGGCGCGTCTCCGTTTCAATCGAGTATCCGCGCTGGGCGCGCTCGGAATGCTCAGCTTCCGATAGCTGCACACTCTCGCTTTGACGATGAATTTCCTCGCCCAGTTGATGGATCTGGATATCGAGCGTCACGCTCTCCTGGTCCATCTGCGTGAACTTGCTGGCAAGCACGACGCGCAGCTTGGCGCGCATCTCGTCGCGCAATCTGGCATAGCGCTCGGCCTTGCTGGCCTGGCGTTTGAGCGAGTTCATCTGCCGCGTGACTTCTTCAAAAATGTCATTCACGCGGTTCAGGTTCGTCTTGGCGTCTTCCAGACGCGCCTCGGCGAGACGCTTCCTGGTCTTGAATTTCGTGATCCCCGCTGCTTCTTCAATAATGTTGCGGCGATCGGTGGGACGGCTGCTCAGAATTTGTCCGATGCGTCCCTGCTCGATCAGCGCGTACGACTCCGGGCCCAGACCCGTTCCCATGAACAGTTCCTGGATGTCGCGCAGGCGGCAAAGTTTTCCATTCAGCAGGTACTCGCTGTCGCCGCTGCGGAACAAGCGGCGCGTCACCGAAATCACTCCGGCGTGGTGTTGCTGCTGATTGAATTTGCGGCGGCGAATTTTCAGAACTACCAGCGGTCCAGACGCTGGCGTTGCCACTGCGGCGTCGTTCGTCGACGATTGGTTCGCTGACGCATCGGCGGCTGCGGCTTCGCCATCAACTTCTTCGGTCTTTCCCGGTTGCGCTTCCTCTACGGCGCGCTCCGTTTCCGCGGCGGCCTGAGCGCGGACTTCGGCCTCATCCCAGTCTTCTTCGGCTGCAGGAAGGTCGTCTTGAATCTCGATCTCGGTGGGCGCGTTCGTGTCCGGCCCAGCATAAACTTCGGGGTCGATCAAAGTGAGGGAGACTTCCGCCATTCCTGTGGCGTTGCGGTCGCGCGTGCCGGAAAAGATCACGTCTTCCATGCGCGAGCCGCGCAGCGACTTGGCCGACTGTTCGCCGAGCACCCAGGAAATCGCGTCGGCGATGTTCGACTTGCCGCAGCCGTTGGGGCCGATGATGGCGGCAATGCCTTCGCCATGGAACTTCAGTTCGGTGCGATCACAGAAGGATTTGAATCCCAGGATTTGCAGCTTCTTGAGTTTGAGCAAAGTGACTCCTTTGGCGGATACTACTGTCCGCGGACTCGGCTGGCGCTGGCTGGAGTGCGCTGCAAAATGCGAGAACCCGAATTGTTAACTTCGAGCTGTTAACTTTCGGCTGTTAACTATCGAGGTTCCTCGCTGGTCGCATCGTATAGGATGCCGTCCCATGAACCATGGACGTCACCACTACTTTTGATCACTCTACCGTCGAATGCGGGACGGGTCAAGTAATAAAACACCACAGGTTGTGGCTCCGATCCCAACACCGCCTTTAGTTGCACATACATTGCAGCAATTGTGCGCAAATTACCGGCAAGGAATGAAAACGGAGGGAGACCGCGAGAGCATCTTTACTGTACCGCTAGGCGGAAGGCGATTCAAGGGCCATAATCGTGGGCAGCGGTCAAGATTGTTGACGTAAACAGGCAATGACTCCAGTCATTCACAAGAGAACTGGCAGCTTGCAGTCCAGTTTTCCTAATCCAGAACCGGCCGCGGGCAGTAGGGAATCGGCAGTCCTTTGACGATGGCGCCGGGATTGTCTTCGACCAGTGCTTCGGCGTATTCGGCTCCCACAATTTTTTCCGCCACAGCGCGAGCCGCGGAAAGATTCGGGATACGGCGCTTGGTGTCGTGCGCATCGGAGGCGAGAATGTGCACGGCCGAGCGGTTGAGCAGCCAGCGTGCGACGATTTCGGGCCGCTCTCCCCAAAACCCCGTCAGCGACGAGCCCGTGACTTGAATCAGGCAGCCCTGCTCAGCCCATTCGACGACGCGCTTTGGCGTTTGCTGCAGGATCGGGTTGCGTTCGGGATGAGTCAGGATCGGCGTCAGCCCGCGATCTCCCAGGCGGGTGAAACAGTCGGCCAGCCGCGTGGGCACGCTGAAGTCGCTGAGTTCAATCAACAGATAGTCGGTCTCGCCAATCGTGTAGGTGTGCGGCTGTTCGAGGACGCGTTCCAGGTTCTCGAAGGAAAGATGAAAATCGCAGCCCAGACTTAATTGCAATGGCAGCGCGGGACCGATCTTTTCTTGGGTTGGGTCTTGGATCTTCTCCCTTAGCTGGCCGAGAAGCTCGGAGAGGTATGCGCGATCGTAAGCATAACGATCGTTGGCGTGTGGCGTGGTGACAGCATGGGTAATGCCGTCCGCCGCCGCCATGCGGCACATTTCGACGGCATCATCCCAGGACTTGGGGCCGTCGTCAACCTCGGGCAAAAGGTGGCAGTGGATGTCAATCACGACGCTGTTTTTGCTGGCAATCTAGTTTGCAACGCGCTCATTTTGCCTGCAACAATTAGAACACATATCGTTGGAATGGATCGGGTCATCGGGTGATCGGGCCAGCGGGCCATCGAAGAGATCGGAACTGAGATGGCCCGATGCAGTTGCTTTGTTCCCGCCTTCTCATGCACGATAGGGGACACGACCTTTTCGTTTTCACCTTGGAGATTGAGGAGCAGTTTCGCAAATGAGCTTTCTAAGGGCGGCGCGCGCCGCACTGGCAGGTCAAAGTGGTCTTCCCTGGATTCTTGTGGCCATGGTCATTGTTCTGGCCGGACTTTCTCTTTCCTGCGGCAATAGCTATAGTCCGTCGGTCCCGAACCATAATGCCTACGTGACCCTGCCATCGCAAGGCTCCGTGCTTCTACTCGACATCGACGGCGCAACCGGCGCCATCACCTTGGGAACGTCAACGCCGCAAGTGGAAAACACCACGCCCACCGGCCTGGCGCTGCTCCCGTCGAAGAACCTTCTCTATGCGGCCAACTCCCGCGCCAATACAATCTCGATCTTCAACGTCGCCAGCGACGGAACTTTGACGCTCAGCGGTCCTCCGACTACGGCCGGTTTCGGCCCGAATGTCGCCATCCTCGATCCCTCCGGTCAGTACTTGCTGGTGACAAACAGCTACGGTAACAATATTTCCGTGTACTCCATAGATGCCGGCAGCGGCGCTTTGACGGAGGTCGCAGGATCGCCCTTCTCCACGGACCTAGATCCAGGCGAGATTCTGTTCACGCATTCCGGCAAGTTCGTTTACGTGGCCAATCTGGGCACCGGGACGGTCTCCGCTTTTTCGTTCTCAAACTTAAACGGCGCGCTCACGGAGCTGCCGGGTTCTCCATTCCCTTCGGCATCGAGCGGGGGAGCTGCCGCCCTGGCCGTGGATGTGAGCGATAGCTTCCTCTACGTTACAAACCCTTCGGCGCCCAACATTCCCCCGTATCAGAACACTACGGGCAACATCTCCGGCTTCAACATTGCCTCCAACCTTGACCCCAACCCTGGCGCGCTGACCCCGATCTCAGGCTCGCCTTTCACATCCCTGACTGGCTCCGGCCCCACCGCGATCGCAGTCGATCCCACCGGCAAGTTTGTTTACGCGGTGACCTCGGGATCGAGCTCCTCCATCTGGTGTTTCACCATCAATTTCACGAACGGCCCCGCCAGCGGACAACTGACACCGGTAGCGAGCTCGCCGTTCAGCTTGTCTGCGGGCGGGCTGTTCGCCTTCTTCGACCCCGCCGGCTACTTTTTTTATATCGGAAGTCCCACAGGCATTGCCGGCTATTCCTATAATCAAAATACCGGCGCTCTCAAGGCCATCGCAGGCTCGCCTTTTTCCACCGGAGCGGCACCCGGGCTGATGGTGATTTCCGAGTAGAAGCCGGCGGCCGAGTTTGTTCCACGATTTTTTATCCGTGATTTGTGGCATGGCACCTTGGTGGGACAACTTTGGCACACGCGGGCCATTTTCAGATTCGCCGTTGAGTCTTACATTGCTGATTGAGCAGTTCTGGGGGAGGGCTGCCCGGGCGTCCTGGGTTCGAAAGAATCCGGACGCCCGTTTAATTTTTCCGCGGATAAATTAGAGCGTTTTCACAATTGGTGTAGACCGTAGCCGGATTTTGGGAAGGGCATGACTTCAGTCGTGCCGCTAACCACCGCCAGGAATGCGGGCTTTAGCCCCTGAGGGACTGTCGGCGGCAAAGTCTACGGCAAATGTGAAAATGCCATAATCGCAGGTGTGTGACGGCGGCAAGCTGCGGCTCTACGGGGAATCGGAACCACCTTCGGCCCCGCTCAATTTGTCGAAATAGTGAAGTTCACCGTGATGCGGGCCTGCGTTTCCACGGGTTGCCCGTTCTGGAAGAAGGGCTTGAAGCGCCACTGCTTCACGGCCTCGCGGGCCGCCGCCGCCAAAATTCCAGGGCCACTGAGGATCTGCAACTCCTGGATCGTGCCGTCGCGCGAGATGAGCGCCTGCAAATGGACTGCGCCTTGTACCTTCGTTTGCCGCGCCAGCAAGGGATAATCCGGCGGCACTGAAACGCTCACACTCTGCATCGTTTGCGGCGAGAGCTGCACCCGATCGCCGGTATTGACCGTTGCATTCGGCGTTGTGGCGGGAGCGCTCGATGCGGAAGGCGTCGCGCCCGGGGCCACATCCAGATGGATGGCATTGCTTTTCGCGGGCACGTCAATGTGACGGTTTCCCGCCACGACTTCCACCTGCATAGGAGGTAACGCGGCGCGTTCGGTGGTGGCCGCGAAGGGAACTACTACCGCAGCCGGTATCGGGGACTTGTCCGCTTTGCGTTCTCGCGTGGAAGCTGCGGGCGCGCTCGCGATTGCCGGAACCACAGCCGTGCTTGTACTCACAGTTTTGCTTTTGCTTTGGGCCGCGGTTTCCTGGACTTCCTCGCCCGCCGGAAACCAGAAATCCCAGTCTTTCAGAAGCACCGCCACCAGCGCCGCCAGCAGTATTCCCAGCGCGATCAGCATTCGCTTCCGCTGCGCTTCCGCATCTTGCGATGGGGGTTGCAGGGGAAGTGGCGTTGACTGCTCCGAATGGCGATCGATCTGAATTTCGTCTCGAAACATGGGCACGCAAGCGTCCTCGAAATCGGTCTCGGGGAGTGCTGAGTTAGTATGCCCCCAAACCCGCGTCCGTGCCAAGCGAATCTCGCGCTGGCTGTAGGTCTTCTTAAGGTGCGGGGAAAACGAGTTTCGTATCGGGGCATCGCTTTAGCGATGCCAAAGGTCATTCGCAATCCGATGCCTCTTTAGGAGCTGGGCATCGAAAATCGCTTTTCCCCGCGAATTGCCAACCTCCAAATTATTAAAGGGGAAGAACGCCAAAGCGCTCTTCCCCTTCTTCTATTTCCGGCCCAGCTCAGGAAGTTTTTGAAACCTTATAGTCGAGCGTGGCAAGAATGCCGATCGAGGCGTCGAGAATTTCCTTGTCCACCTTGCGGTTCTCCGCGATGGCTTCGGCCAGCGGAATGGAAACAATCTTGTTTCCGCGCAGCGCCGCCATCTTTCCGAATTCGCCGCGGTGCACCATGTCAATGGCGCCCAGCCCGTAGCGCGTGGCCAGCACGCGGTCGGCGGCGGTAGGCGATCCGCCGCGTTGCAGATGTCCCAGCACAACCGAGCGCGATTCGAAGCCGGTCCGCTTTTCGATCTCGGCTGCCAGCGTCGTGCCAATGCCGCCCAACCGGGCGTGCCCGAACTCATCGACGCCTGCCGCCTGCAGGGTTTCATTGCCGCCGGCAAAGGTCGCGCCTTCGGCCGCCACTACGATGCTGAAATATCTTCCGCTGGCGTGGCGCTGGCGAATAATTTCCGACACCTTCTCGATATCGAAAGGAATTTCGGGAATCAGGATGACGTCGGCGCCGCCGGCAATGCCACTATAGATGGCAATCCAGCCCGCCGCGCGTCCCATGACTTCCACCACGATCACGCGATTGTGCGCCTCGGCCGTCGTATGCACGCGATCAATGGCTTCGGTGGCAATACTCATGGCCGTGTCGAAGCCGAAGGTGAAATCGGTGCCCGCCAGATCGTTGTCGATCGTCTTCGGAACGCCCACTACTTTAATTCCGTTGTCGAAAAGTTTCTTCGCCACCGAAAGCGTATCGTCGCCGCCAATGGCGATCAGCGCATCGCATCCATGTTTTTTGAGGTTCTCCGCACAGCGCTGCAGGCCGCCGTCATGCTTGGCCGGATTGGTGCGCGAGGTGCGCAAAATGGTACCGCCACGCGGCAGAATGCCCGCCACCGCCTGCAGGTCGAGCTCCATCGTCTTGTCTTCCAGCAACCCGCGCCAGCCCTCCATGAATCCCACAAACTTGTCGTTATAGTGGAAAGTCCCCTTACGCACCACTGCCCGAATGACTGCATTCAGTCCAGGACAATCGCCCCCGCCCGTCAACACTCCAATTTTCATTGCCTTGCTCCTGTTTAGATTTATTGCCACAAATATGAACCCGCTCTCTGAGCGGATGATTTCCGCCCGCACCGCAGGTTGCAGTGGACCGGAATATATTAGGGTATCATGCGGACGGGGCCAGCCCGCTGGGGACAGCCGCCCACTGAAAGCTGATAGCTGAAAGCTCGCCTGCTACACTTCCCTCATGCGCGTCCTCGGCATCGACTGCGGCACGGAATACACCGGATACGGCGTCGTCGACCTGCTCGCCGACGATCGCAATAATGACCGCCTGGTGTGCATCGCGTGCGGCGCCATCCAAGTTTCCCCGGGCGACCCCATGCCCACGCGCCTGTCGCGCATCTCCATCGGCTTGCGCGAACTCATCACCCAGCACCGCCCCGACCGCGTCGCTCTTGAAGACGTTTTCTACGCCGCCAACGTGAAGTCCGCCTTGAAGCTCGGCCAGGTGCGCGGAGTCGCCATGTTGGCCGCCGCTTCCGCCGGACTCGAAGTCGCCGAATACTCGCCCCTCTCCATCAAATCTGCAGTCGTTGGATACGGCCGCGCCGACAAAAATCAGGTCCAACAAATGGTGACTCGCCTTCTGAATCTCGACCAAGTCCCCGAGCCCGCCGACGCCGCCGATGCTCTCGCCATAGCCATCTGCCATCTCCACACCGCCGCCACACAAGAACGCCAGAGCCCAGACCGTCAGAAAAAAGCCCGGCAGCCCGCAACCCGCTGAAGGGAAGCCATCCATCTCTCTCAAACACCCATTGCTTTCCAGAAGATTGCCGCACCTCTCGACGCCGCCCACTTCATCAATGACAAGAGTCCGCGCACCAATCCCGATGACGACTAGCGCCCGTTCGCGCCGCTTGACGATATACTTTCACCGTACGCCAACACCTTAAGACCGATGCTTACCGCTCCTCAACGGCAGCCCCGCCGGACCAAGCTCTGCCGAATGATGATAATTTTCGTGTTTCTCCTCGTCGTTGTTGTGCTTCTGGCCTGCGCTCGTCCAGGCTGGACCCATTTTCGCGCCGCTGCCGTCCTGCTGCGAGTACAAGCCCCGCAACATCCAGGAGCCCTAGCCAACCTCACCGCCCATCCCATCGAAGAGCTGCTGACGGAAGTGCCCACTCCGTCCGGCCCCATCCGCGCGCGACTCTACATTCCCCAAAATATGCCGCACGCGCCGGGCATGGTTCTCGTGCATGGAGTGCATCGTCTCGGCATCGAGGAGCCGCGCCTGGTCGCCTTTGCGCGCGCCCTCTCTTCGAGCGGAATCCGCGTGCTAACGCCTGAGATCGCGTCTCTCGCCGATTATCAGGTGGATCGCTCTTCCATTGACCTCATCGGATATTCGGCCCGCGCCCTTTCCGCGCAGGCCGGTCAGAAGGCCGGAGTGCTCGGCCTGAGCTTTGCCGGAGGCTTGTCGCTGCTGGCCGCCGCCGATCCGCGATTTGCGCCGTACATTCGTTTTGTCGTTTCCGTCGGAGCGCATGACGATCTGCAACGTGTCTCTCAATTCCTAATCACGAGCAATATCGCGCGGCCCGACGGCTCCACGCTGCACATGGAGGCCCACGAATACGGAGCGCTGGTCCTGATCTACTCGCATGTCGGCGATTTCTTTCCGTCTGCCGATGTTCCCGCGGCCCACGAAGCTCTCCGATTGTTGTTGTGGGAAAAAGTTGACGAGTCGCGAAAATGCGCGGAGCAGCTCAGCCCCAGCTCGCGTCAGAAAATGGAATTACTCTACAACCACCAGGTAGATGCGCTGGCCGGCGAGATCGGTGATGTCATCACACGGCACCAGGCCGAGATGGCAACGGTTTCTCCTCACGGAAATCTCGGGTCGTTGCAAGTTCCGGTGCTGCTCCTGCACGGCGCGGCCGACAACGTCATCCCGCCATCGGAATTGCTCTGGTTGCAGCAGGACGTTCCACCCGCCGCGCTCAAGTCCGCGCTCATCAGTCCAGCCATCAGCCACGTTTCCTTGGAAAGGGAACCGTCTCTCGCCGATCACTGGAAGCTGGTGCATTTCATGGCGCAGATCCTGGAACTAACGGAAGCCTCCCAGCCCGCCCCCGCAATTCCCAGATAAGCGAAGGCGGGTGCCCCATCCTTCGCGGTTTTTGCGAAGGGTGGGCGTCGGCGTAACCCGTTTCTGTTGTTGCAGATGTAGCTATTTACGTATATTATTATACGTACAATATCAACCGTACAGTGTTCCACGTGAAACACATCTCCGTTTTGCACGTAGGATGCGCCGCATTGGCTGGTTTATACTGGGGCCATGTCGGGGAGTGGGGACAAGACGTTTTACCTGGAAACTTTCGGCTGCCAGATGAATGCGCACGACTCCGAGAAGGTGGCTGGGACGCTGTTGCAGCAAGGGTATCGGCAGGTTGCGACGGTCGAAGAGGCGGGGCTGGTGCTGTATAACACCTGCTCGATCCGCGACAAGGCGGAGCAGAAGGTCTTCAACCGGCTCGCGGACACCAAGAAGTTTCGGGCGCAAGGCAAACAGTTTGGCGTGCTGGGGTGCGTCGCGCAGCAGGAGGGCGAAAAGATTTTCGAGCGCGCGCCTTACGTTTCTTTGGTCTGCGGGTCGGCTTCTTACCGCAATCTTCCCGAGATGCTGGTGCAGTTGGAGACAGGCCAGCAACGTGTGACCGGTCTTGACGATCGCGCCACCGACAAGTGCTTTGAGACCGAGTACACGGCACGCACCAATCCTCACCGCGGCTACATCACGATCATCGAGGGATGCGACAAGTTTTGCTCCTACTGCGTAGTGCCTTACACGCGGGGCAGGGAACGGAGCAGGACTTCTTCGTCTGTAGTTGAAGAAGCGCAGCGGCTGGTTGAGCTGGGCTATACGGAAATTCAACTGCTCGGGCAAAACGTGAACTCTTACCGCGATCCCAATGGAAAGAAAAGCTTTGCCGAGCTGCTGGCGGCGGTCGCTTCGGTCGCGGGGATGCGGCGGGTGCGCTTTACGACCTCTCATCCGCGGGATTTTGGACGCGATATTGTTGAAGTGATGGATGAGGTGCCCGCGCTTTGCGACCATATACATCTGCCCGTGCAGAGTGGATCGACGCGCGTGCTCGAGGCCATGCAGCGGCTCTATACTCGGGACGAGTACCTGGAGCGTATTGCCTGGATCCAAGCGGCGCGGCGCGATATATCGGTCACCAGCGATATGATGGTTGGATTCCCGGGCGAGACGGAACGGGAGTTTGAAGAGACGCTTTCGCTGCTCGACATGGTGGGGTATGACAGCGTGTTTACGTTTAAGTATTCTCCGCGTCCGAATACGCCGGCGTTGGGGCTGGAGGATGCGGTCCCGGATGCGGAGAAGACGCGGCGGTTGGCCGTGCTCAATGACCGGCAGAAAGAGATTGGCGAGCGGCGCAATCGGCGGCACGTGGGGCAGGTGCTGGAGGTGATGGTAGAAGGGAAGAACTCGGCCCGCGGACAGTGGATTGGGCGGACATCGCAGATCAAGGTCATTAACTTTACGGTGCCTGATGGCATTGAGCTTATAGCTGGAAGCTACGTTCCGGTGCGAGTAACACGAAGCTTCCCGAACAGTTTGGTAGGAGAGATGGTTGGATAGCGCCGGTGGAGGGACGGGCGTCCTCGCCCGGTGCTTCACTAGCGAGCGTTATTGAGGTTCTTATGGAAGTGGAAATGAAAATTCGTGGGCTCATGATGGATCCGGTTTCGAACATGCCGATTGTGTTGCTCAAGGACGTCGCGAGCGACACGGTGCTTCCGATCTGGGTGGGCGTGTACGAAGCGAATGCCATCGCGCTGGAAATCGAAAAGGTCAGCACGCCCCGGCCCATGACCCACGACTTGATCAAGAACGTGCTCACAGGGTTCGACGCGCTGGTCCACAAAGTGGTGGTCACGGAACTGAAAGACAATACGTTTTACGCCGTGATCTGGTTGGAAAGGGAAGGGCAGGTAGTGAGCATTGACTCGCGTCCGTCGGACGCGCTGGCGCTGGCGCTGCGAGTGGATTGCCCCATCTTCGTTGACGAAGAGGTGCTGAAGAACTCGAAGCAGGCCACCAATCAAGTGCCTGCGGCCAGCAGCGAGGAACTCCGCAAGTGGCTCGAGGACCTCGGCGACGACGATCTCGGCAAGTACAAAATGTAGGGAAAGACAGTGGCCGGTTGCCAGTTGCCAGTTTCGAGGGCGCAAGCATCGCGCTGGTTGCAGTTGCTATAAATCAGGCCTTTCATATTACCAGTTACAAATTACAAAATTACCAACCCCACATGCCCGACTCCGCCGAACAGCTTCAGCGTCTTTACCTTGCGGGATTCGAACTCCAGACTTTTGAACGCTATCCGAAGTGCATCGGTGTGGTGCGTGAGAACTGCATCGCCTTGCTCGTCCCGGGCGTGGACGGATTGCAAGTGCTGGGCACGCCTGGCTGGCGCATGGGCGATGTGATGGGCGTACTCACCGAAAGGGAAGACCGCAAAGTCTTCCAGGCGAAGAGGGAAGTGATAGAGGCCACGCCGGAGCGGCTCGAGGTGTTGCAGAAATTCCGCGACGAGCTTAAGGAACTGCTGCGCGCGTGAGCCTCGAGGACATACGGGATGTGCCCGAGAGGGTTGCGGTACAAGGGAAAAGATTGAAACACAGGGACAACAGAGGAAACCTTATATGAATATGCGAAGGGAGGGCCATGTATGGATACCGGGCGAGAAGGCAGTAGTCCGGCTGAGGTAACTACGAGCGTTGTGACTGGAGCATTTGGATTCAGCGGTCAGCGCATCGCGGAGAAGTTACTTCTCCGCGGCGAGAAGGTCCGAACGCTGACCAATCATTCCCAGCCCGGATCTGCGCTCTTTGGCCGAGTTCAAGTGTCTCCGCTTGACTTCGCCGACACTCAACAACTGACGGAATCGCTGAGAGGCGCGAGCGTCCTTTACAACACTTATTGGATACGGTTCTCCTATGGAGGGCTCAGCCACGAACGCGCGGTACACAATACGAAAGTTTTGATTCAGGCCGCCGAAGCGGCAGGAGTGAAGAGAATTGTCCATATCAGCATCACAAATCCGGCGATGGATTCTCCGCTGCCGTACTTCAGAGGCAAGGCTGAATTGGAGCAAGCGATTCGATCTTCCTCTTTGTCTTATGCAATTCTGCGGCCGGCTGTGCTGTTTGGAGAAGGCGACATTCTCATCAACAACATTGCCTTCATGTTGAAGCGGTTTCCGCTGTTCGCCATTCCAGGAAACGGTGAGTACCATATTCAACCCATCTTTGTGGACGATCTGGCAGAACTGGCGGTCGAGGGCGGACAGCGATTGGACAGCTACACGGTGGACGCGGTGGGCCCGGAGAGTTACACGTACCGAGAACTGGTGAAGATGATCAGGAGCGCCATCGGGAGCAAGTCTTTGATTGTTCATTTGCCGCCGGGTCTTGTTCGGCTTGCTTCTGGGGTTCTGGGGGCAATCCTCAGAGACGTTATTCTTACAGAAGACGAGCTCAAAGGACTGATGTCTGACCTACTGGTTTCCCATGCGCCGCCGACCGGGCGAACGAGTCTGGGAGGCTGGATCAAGTCCCACGCCGGGACGATAGGGAAGACCTATGCATCGGAACTGGCACGCCACTATGTTTCCGGAAACTCGAAGAGATCATGAAATATACCTTGCACAAGGATATACATACGTATATACTCTGAGTCAGAGGTAAGCTATGGCAGGCGCCAAGGCGCAACTTGTGAAGTGGGGGAACAGTCAGGCAGTCCGCATCCCTAAGACCATCCTGGAACAGTCGAACCTGCGGGCAGGCGAGAAGCTCGAAATTCGGGTGGAAAATGGCTACATCTGGCTGGAGCCGGTGCGCCACAGACCTACGCTGGAAGCGCTGGTCAAGAAGATCACTCCCGAAAATCGGCACGGCGAGCAGGATTGGGGCAAGCCGGTGGGTCGAGAGGTATGGTAGATCCCGCTTACGTTCCCGATAAGGGTCACATCGTCAAAATCAATTTGGATCCTCGGACGGGACACGAGCAGGCAGGCTGGCGTCCTGCGCTGGTTCTGTCGCCCGCGGCCTATAACAAGATTGGCCTCGCCATTGTGGTTCCAATTACAAACCAGGTGAAGGGCTATCCCTTCGAGGTCCCGGTGCCGGCAGGACTCGCGACCACGGGAGTGATTCTCTCGGATGCCATCAAGAGCGTGGACTGGAAAGCGCGGAAAGCACGTTTCATCGAGATCATTCCGCTTGGGCATTATAGGGCCGTACAGGACTATGTGGGGTTGCTGCTCAGCCTGTCAAAGCCGTAGTTTGGTAACTACGTTCAGAAAACTTTACATAATACCTGTTATCGGACATTGCAGATCCGAGGTGCCTGCCGTACATCCAGCAGGCGCACCCGCTAGAACTGGTCTCATAAATGATTCCCAGGGCGGAGGCCTGGCCCTCAGGGGCTAAAGCCCGCATTTTTATTGGCCGGTAGTGGCACGGCTGAAGCCGTGCCCTTCCCAAAACCATTTATGAGACCGGTTCTAATGCGCACACGACGAATCCCTGGATTCGTAACTTCCCTCCCTCCATCCGCGAGGCCTATAATCGCCGTGAGTTTCAAATAGGAGGCATCCATGCGACGTTCGGCTTTGGTTTTGTGTCTGTTCGTTTTCCTGATCTCCAGCATTGGCTTTGCCCAGGACCAGAACGCCGGTCCACGCTGCGTGCGCCAGGCATGCTCGGCCGCGCTCAAGGACTACAAAGGGCCGGCGACTGGGTGCCACGCGTCCTACACGCAACTGGAGGGTCGTAAGAATGACGTCTGGCTCGTGACCATTGATACCGGGTCGTCCAAGGTATATCGCGGAGTGGATGCGGTAACCGGCGAGGTCCTGGGCGATGTTGATCCGGCCAAGGCGAAGCGTTGCGGTCCACGGCCGTTCCATTGCCCGGATTGGGTGTATCAAGCCTGTCCAGAGTGAAGCTTCGCAGTATCGGAGAAAGCGAATCTTAAGCGAACGGCGCTCTGTTATCTGCTATCCGATGACGGAGCTCCGCAACGCGGCTTCTGGGCCGGTTATCGGACGGGCAAGGCGCCTGTCCCTCCGCCGTATTGAATCATCACCCGGAAAACACGATCCTCGGATGGAACAGCGTGCCTGCGATTCTGGTTGCGATTGCGATCAGATCGCGTTGGCCGTAAAAGACTTTTACTTGTGGAGCGCGGGATATTTCTGGCAGATTTACGGCGCGGCCGCTGCGAATTAGGGCGGCGCTTTCTTCATTGGCGGTGACGCTCGGCAACTGCGGCACCAACTTCCTGGGATGGACAAACAACGACTCGGCAATTCCCTGCTGCATCGCGGCCGCCAGCGCTTCGAGCGAGTGAGCGTCTTCGATGGTGAATTCGGCAACGGCGGTGCGTCGCAGTGTGGCCAGATGAGCCCCGCAGCCCAGTTTCTGGCCCATGTCGTGGGCCACCGATCGTATGTAGGTGCCCGAGGCCACGCGCGCGCGGAAGGTGGCTTGATCGGCGGTGGTGCCCAGAATTTCGAATTCCTTGATTTCAACTTGCACCGGCTGGAGCGTGACTTGCTGGTGCTTGCGGGCCAGTTTGTAGGCGGGGACACCGGCAATTTTCTTGGCGGAAAAAGGCGGCGGCATCTGCTCAATGGTGCCTTGGAACTGGGCAGCCAGGGCGCGCACTTCATCGCCATTGATGCGCACGTCTTGCGGCGGCGTGGTGGGCTCGCCCTCGGCATCGTAGGTGTCGGTCGCGAAGCCGAAGCGAATTGCGCCTTCATAAGTCTTCTCGGAATGAGCGTAGAACTGCGCCAGGCGCGTGAGGTTGCCGACGACAATCGGGAGAACTCCGGTGGCCGAGGGGTCAAGCGTTCCGAGATGGCCGACCGAGCGCTGCCCGAGAATTCGGCGCACGCGATTGACCACATCGTGCGAGGTCAGGCCGGGCGGCTTGTCAATGACGATGACACCGTTCATAAGGATTTGTAATCTGGTAATTTGGAATAGGTAATTTGAAAGGCAAGAGGCTCCAAATTACCTATTCCAAATTACCAGATTACAAATTAAATGATTCCTCTTCGCGACGATCAGCCTTGTTTCTCGACGCCGTTCGTCAACTATTTTCTGATTGTCGTGAACCTGGTGGCCTTTCTGTGGGAGCTCTCGATTGGGCACCGGGTGCTGAATTCGTTCATGGCCGAGTTTGGCGTGGTCCCTCACCATGCGCTTGCCGTGCTCACCGGACACTCCTACAATCCGGCGGCTACGGCCATTCTGCCGTTGTTCACTTCGATGTTCCTGCACGCTTCATTCTTGCACGTGGCCGGGAATATGCTTTTCCTGTGGATCTTCGGCGACAACGTCGAAGACTACCTCGGACACTTCCGCTATCTGGTGTTTTACCTGGCCAGCGGAATCGCGGCGAGCGCCACGCACATTCTGCTGAACCAGAGTTCGCGCGTCCCTAGTGTGGGCGCGAGCGGCGCGATTGCGGGAGTGATGGGCGCGTACTTCATCTTGTATCCGCGGGCGCGCGTGCTGATCTGGTTTCCTCCGATATTTCTGTTTCATGTGCCGGCGTGGCTGATGCTGGGCTATTGGTTCGTGGGAAATTTTCTGAGCGGCACGGCGACCGCCATCGCCGAAACCAGCCAGACCTCGGGCGGGATCGCCTTCTGGGCGCACGTTGGAGGCTTCGTCGCGGGTGTCTTCATGATTAAAGTATTCCATGAAAGACCATACCGATATCGTTATGGGACGTGGTAGTTGGTGGTCGTTGGTCGTTGGATGTTAGCGAGATGTGGTCGTCGGCCAGCGATACACCCTACAGGGTGCCACTTGATGGCACCACTACGATTTTTTCTACGGTAGAATTTTCGGGCAAGAGCAGCGCGTTGACCACCGTGCGGGCGACGGTTTCGGCGGACATCATTTTGCGCCTGGGCGCTTTGGGCCACAGTGCGTCCCAGATTGCAGTATCGGTTGCGCCGGGCAGGAGGGCGATCACGCGAATGCCCTTCGGCCGCAACTCTTCGCGCAAGGTATTGGTGAATCCGAGGGCGCCATGCTTCGATGCATTGTAGGCTGCCGACCCTGGAAAGACGCGCTCGGCGGCGACGGAGAGATTGTTCACGATCGTGCCGCCGCGCTTCATCTTCATCACAGCGAGCGCAGCCTGCGTTATGAGGAACAGGCCGTTGAGGTTGGTGTCGATCACTTCCATCCATGTGGGATAAGGCAAATCGCCGACTGTGCGATGGGGATGTCCGATGCCAGCGTTGTTGATGAGAATATCCAGGGGCGTGCGCAATCCGCGGACGAGCGCGAAGAGATAGTCAACCGATTCGGGGCTGCGGACGTCACAGAACTGCGCCAGCACGTATGCGTTCCGTTTTTCCGGCTGGAGCTTCTCGAGTTCCGTGCGAGCTTGGCCAAAGCGCGCTCGTCGCGGCCGGTGATGACGAGATTGCATCCTTCGCGCGCCAGTTCGCGGGCAATAGCGAGACCGATGCCGCGATTGGCGCCGGTGATCAGGGCTAAGCGGCCGGAGAGATTGTGTTCGCGCGGCGAAGTTTTGAGTTTGGGCATTTTTGATTTGTAATTTACAGCCTCAATTGCAAATTACAAATTGTCAATTACAAATCCTCTCACACCCCATTCGAGCGCTGGCGGATCAGGGAGAGAAATTCTGTCCGCGTCTCCACTTCGTCGCGGAAGCAGCCGAGCATGGACGAAGTTACCGCCGAAGAATGCTGTTTTTCGACGCCGCGCATCATCATGCACAGATGGCGGGCCTCGATGACCACGCCGACGCCCAGCGGCGCGATCGCGTTCTGGATCGCCTCGGCAATCTGCGTGGTCAGCCGTTCCTGGATTTGCAGGCGGCGCGAGAAGATTTCGATGAGGCGCGGTATTTTGCTCAGGCCAATTACTTTGCCGTTTGGAATGTAGGCCACGTGCACCTTGCCAAAAAAAGGCAAAAGGTGGTGCTCGCACAGGCTGAACATTTCGATGTCTTTCACGATCACCATCTCGTCGTATCCGACCGTGAACAACGCCTCGCGCAAAAGCGCTTCGGGATCGTCCTGGTAACCTTTGACGAGAAAGCGCATGGCTTTCTCGACGCGCTCGGGTGTGCGCGACAGGCCCTCGCGATCCGGATCTTGGCCGAGGCGGACAAGCATTTCACGCACCAGTTCTTCGTAGCTGGCGCTGGTCAGAGTCGTCGGTTGTGTCGTGGACTTCATAGGATTTGTAATTTGTGATTTGTAATGTGTAATTTGAAAACAAGATTACAAATTACAAATTGCCAATTACAAATCCCCAGCGTATTCAAACGAATTCATCATCGTTTCGTCAATGCGTACCTTTTCTAGATGAGCCTGATGGAAGCCGCGCTTCACAATATTGTAGATTGCGATGCATAGGTTTTCCGTAGTCGGGACCTCCTTTGCGAATTCCGGTAGCAGGTTCAGGTTCTGGTGGTCGTAGCGTTCGAGGATTTCGTTGCGCACGAAGCCGTCCAGATCGGCCAGATTGCAGATCATGCCGGTCTGCTCGTCCACCGGCCCGCTGACGGTGACCTCGATCATGTAATTGTGCCCATGTCCATGGGGATTATTGCACTTGCCGTAGGTCGCGCGGTTTTCTTCCGCCGACATTTCGTCGCTATGCAAGCGGTGCGACGCGGAAAACATATACCGCCGGGTAAGGTGCGCCTTCATGCTTCTCCATAATAATCGGCGAACAGGTCGGGCGTTTCGTAAACGCGCACGCGATGCAACTGCGCCGCGTTGAGTTTTGGCGCGAGGCGCTGCCAGATGACGATGGCGATGTTCTCGGTCGTCGGAATCTTGGTAAAGAACTCGGGCACTTCTTTGTTCAGGAAGCGATGGTCGAACGCCTCGAGCACTTCCCTGCTCATAACGTCCTTCAATTGCTTCAGGTCGACGACGAACCCCGATTTCGGATTGACGGCGCCCTTCACCGTGACTTCGAGGATGTAATTGTGCCCGTGGCCATTGGGATTATTACACTTGCCGAAAATACGCCGATTCTCTTCCGGGGTGAACTCCGGGTTGTGATAGAAGTGCGATGCAGAAAATTCCGCTTTGCGTGTGAGATAGACCATAAAGTCAGCTCTTAGCTGTTAGCATTTAGCTCTTAGCTCGCAATCCTTGATTCTCAACTCGTGGAATTGCTTTTGTTGCTTGAGTTCCGGCAGGCGCGCTTTCACTTGACGCGCCGACCGCGTAAGCACGGCCCTTCCACGATACATGACCGTTGGCGTGAGCTTTCCCGGAGCGTAATAGCAGATAAGCGAATATCGGCAGACCCACCGCGATGGCCAGCAGGTTATTCGCAGCGGCGAAATGCGCTCTGTTGATTCGCCGATACACCAACAACCAGAAAACAGCGAACACAATCCACACGAAGTGGTGGCGGGCGGCGCCAAATACGGCCATGCCAAACGTTGCCCAAGCCGTGATCCACAATAATAAACTCTGGAAGGCAAGAAACTCCGATTGCGGGAACAGCAACGCCAAATTTTTCGTCCATCCTTCGCGAAGCTGCGCCCAGTTGCGGTACATACGCGTGCGCACAGCGTCCGCGCCATAGCGGAAGTGCACGCGCAGTCCGGCATTGCGAAAGAGCCGGGCCAGCGCTACATCCTCGAGTATTTCCGTGGCCACAGCGGCGTGTCCGCCAACGGAGTCGTAGGCGGCGCGGCGGGTGAGAATATACTGGCCGTTCGCGGCAACGACTTTTGAAGTTTCCTCGCGCATTTTGTGGGGCGGATATTGCGCCGCCAGTTCCGCGAAGATTACGGGCATCGTGGCACGCTCGGCGAAGGTGGCGACCACCTGTTCGGGCGAGTAGGACAACAAATCGGCCTGCTCCTTTGTTGCTTCGTCCAAAGCGCGCCCGAGCGATCCCGGCAAATGCACGGTATCGGCGTCGGTAAATAATAGCCAGTTCGCCCGCGCCTCTTTTGCTCCGGCAACAACTGCGTTGTTCTTCCCCGTCCACATCTCGCCCGTCCATTTCCCCGTCCAGGGCTTCCCTGCCCCGTCGTTATCGTTATTTTTGTCAATAGCAATGCAGTTCTGGGCCAGAGGTCCCGGAGAAACTACCCGCACTCCGGCAAAACTTTGCGCGATCTCGCGCGTGCGGTCGGTGGAATCGTCGTCCACCACGATGATCTCAAAAGCCACGCCGGTCTGCGTCGTCAGCGATTGCAGACAGTCGCCGAGGCTGGCCTCTTCGTTGCGCGCAGGAATGACGATCGAGACCTCGGGGGGCGATACTTTGCAGATCTGTCCCTCGAAGATCGGGAACTTCGGCAATGCGCTTGGGAGTGAACGATCCATCGGATTTCCGCTATTATAACGGGGTGAGACGAACCCATCTTGCCACGCTACCAGCCACGCTTCTAGCTATTGGATTGCTGTTGGCGCTGATCGGATGCTACAGCAGGAGCCATCCCGCGCGCATCGGATCGAATGCCCCGAACTTCACCTTGCAGGATTCCGACCACAAAGTCACGCTCAGCCAGTTTCGCGGGCAGGTGGTGGTGCTGAATTTCTGGGCTACGTGGTGTCCGCCATGTATCGAAGAAACTCCATCGCTGGTTCGCATGCAGGCGCGTCTCAAAGATAAAGGTGTAGTGGTCGTCGCCATCAGTATTGACGAAGACGACGCGGCTTACCACAAGTTCCTCAAGGACTACGGCGTCAACATGGTCACCGTGCGCGATGAAGCGCGAAAGGCGAGTTCTCTCTACGGCACGTTTGGCTGGCCGGAAAGCTACATCATCGACCGCAGTGGCGTCATCCGCCGCAAGTTTATTGGGGCGGTGGATTGGACCAGCCCGGAAGTGACGGATTATCTGAGCAAGCTGTAGAGCAAGGTGTCAGTCAGGGCTCAGGTTTTAGGTGTCAGGTCTCAGAAAACCAGTCTGGCGCGGTGGCTTCAGTACCATGACCGCGTGATTACTATTGCCGTCGATCCACGCTGACTGGTGGAGAGCCGTGCATCCCCGTCCGTCCCCTCACAGTGGAACACATCACGCGGTCGCAGTAACTCCGATGACTAACTCAGCCCAAACGCCTTCCAATCCGCGCCGCGCATGTCTCCGGTCTTGAGAAACCGGCTGTGCAGCGCAAAGGCGGCGTTCAAGGTGTGCGGGGTATGGCCTCCTTCGACCATCTTCAAGTATTCCAGTAAATCTCCGCGGAAGTCGGGGTGGGCGCAGTTCTGGATAATCATCAGGGCCCGTTCGTGCGGCGACTTACCGCGTAAGTCGGCGATGCCTTGCTCGGTGGCAACGATCTGCACCGAGTGTTCACTATGGTCCATGTGGCTGACCAGCGGCACAATGGTGCTGATCTTGCCGCCTTTCGCGGCCGATGTGCAGTTAAATATGGATAGGTAGGCGTTGCGGGTGAAGTCGCCCGATCCGCCGATGCCGTTCATCATCTGCCGGCCCATGATGTGGGTGCTGTTCACGTTACCGAAAATATCGATCTCAATCGCGGTGTTGATGGAGACGATCCCAAGCCGCCGCACCACTTCTGGGTGGTTGCTGATTTCCTGGGGACGCATGAGAATACGGGGGCGGAAAAATTCCAAATCGCGGTAAAGGTCCTTGAGCGCTTTGGCGCTGAGAGTCAGCGAACAAGTGCTGGCAAACGTGACGCGCTCGTTGCGGAGCAGATCGGCGACCGAATCCTGCAAGACCTCGGTATACATCTCGAACGGCGGAATCCGCGGGTGGCGTCCCAGCGCTCCCAAGACAGCGTTCGCAATATTGCCGACACCGGATTGAATGGGCAGGAACGACTTGGGAATTCTTCCGGACTTGAGTTCCTCGGCGAGAAATTCCGCGACCCGCGCGCCAATCGCGTCGGTTTGCGGCGTGGCGGCATCGTATCTGCCGATTTCGTCGTCCACGTCGGTCTCCACGATTCCAACGATGCGCGAGGGATCGACGCAAATCAACGGAGAGCCAACCCTGTCCGATGGCCTGTAAATAGGAATCTCTTTGCGGTGAGGCGGATCGTCCGGCTCATAGATGTCGTGCATGCCGAGCAGCGTGGGGGGATGTTTGCGGTTTAATTCGATCAGGATCTTTCCGGCTTTTCGAACAAACGTGGGAGCGGCCCCCACGGAAGAAGTGAGCACGATGCCGCCGCCGACCGTCACATCGCAAGCTTCCACCACGGCCCAGTGCACGGGGCCGAGAAATCCATAGCGCACGGCCTGCGGCAGCATGGAAAGGTGCATATCGAAGAAGCGGGTCTCGCCCGAGTTGATGCTGGCGCGCAGGTTGGGGTCGGATTGATAGGGCGTGCGAAAACTGATGGCACCGGCCTTGGACAGCGCGCCGTCGAGCGAGGGGCCGGTGGAAGCTCCGGTCAGCACCCCGATTTGAAATTCTTTGCCGTCCTTATGCTCGGATTCGGCGCGCGCCGCGATGGCTAGGGGAATTATTTTCGGAGCCCCGGCAGGAGTAAAACCGCTGAAACCAACCGTTTGTCCATGCTGGATGAGACGAGCCGCCTCGTCCGGAGTCAACTTTGCAAATGGTAGTGCCATGATTACCTTTCGTATGAATTAAAACCAAAATTTGTTTTCAGGAGTTCTTCTCCCGATAAATGTCGAGCAGCGCGCGGGCCGCGCGAAACGACGTCATGCGTCCTTCCAGCACTTCCTGTTCCAGCACAGGGAGCTTCTTGCGGATGGCCGCTTGCGCATGAAAGTGCTCCGACAATCCGCGCTCGACGATCTCGTACATCCATTTTCGCGTTTGTTCGCGCCGCATTTGTGCCCACCATCCATTCGCTTTCGTGAGCGCCGTGTGCTCCTCGATATGCCGCCAAATCTCGGCGATCCCTTTTCCAGTTTGCGCCGAACAGGTCAGTGCTCGCGCGATCCATCCGGAAGCGGAAGCGGGAAAGTAGTGCAACGCATTCTGCATTTCAACTCGCGCCCGCTCCGCCGCCATCAGATTTGCGCCATCGGCCTTGTTGATGGCGACCAAATCGGCGAGTTCCATCACGCCGCGCTTCATGCCTTGCAGTTCATCTCCGGCCCCAGTCAGCGTGATGAGCAAAAAAAAGTCGACCATGTCGTGGACCGCAGTTTCGGACTGCCCGACGCCAACCGTTTCGACGATGATGTTCCGGTATCCCGCCGCTTCACAGAGCAGCATGGCCTCGCGCGTGCGCTGCGCCACGCCTCCGAGCGATCCACGCGAGGGCGTGGGCCGGATGAACGCCAGGTCGCTGGTGGCAAGAGATTTCATGCGGGTCTTGTCGCCCAGGATGCTGCCGCCGGAAATCTGGCTGCTGGGATCGATCGCGAGCACCGCGACCTTCCGCCCCTCGTCGCGGATCAAAAACATGCCCAGCACTTCGATCACGCTGCTCTTGCCCGCTCCAGGAACGCCCGTGATGCCCACGCGAATGGAATTGCCGCTGTGGGGAAGACAGTCTTCGAGGATGCGCTCGGCCAATTCGCGATCGGACGCGCGAGAACTCTCGATCAGAGTGATGGCCTGCGCCAGAATGGCACGCTGACCCTCGAGGATCCCATCAACGTACTGCTGATGTGAAAGAGAACGGCGGCGGTTCGCGACCCGCGTCATCAAATCTCGCGGAGGCTCCGTCGCCACGCGCCCGGGGCGAACACGCAGCGCACTCTCCTTCGGGTCCGCCAATCAGGAACGTCCTCCCACCAGACTGCCGCTCAGAATGTCCAGAATTTTTTGAGCTGCCACCGGAATCACCGTGCCCGGCCCGTATATGCCAGCCGCCCCGGCTTGGTACAGGAACTCGTAGTCCTGCGGAGGAATGACGCCGCCGACGACCACCAGAATGTCGTCCCGCCCGAGCGTTTGCAACTCATCGATCAACTGTGGGACCAGGGTCTTGTGGCCGGCGGCCAACGAGGACACACCCACAACGTGCACGTCGTTCTCGACCGCATGGCGCGCGACCTCGCGCGGAGTCTGGAACAGCGGGCCGATATCAACGTCGAAACCGACATCCGCGAAAGCGGTGGCGATGACTTTTGAGCCGCGATCATGGCCGTCCTGCCCCATCTTCGCCACCAGAATGCGGGGGCGGCGTCCTTCCGCTTTTTCAAAGTCCACAACCATCTGCCGCGCTTTCTTGAACTCTTCGGCGTTGCCGGACTCTGCCGAGTAAACGCCCGCGATGGAGCGTGTGGTGGCCTGATAGCGGCCCCAAACTTTTTCGAGAGCGGAGGAAATCTCGCCCAACGTGGCGCGCTTGCGCGCGGCATCCACCGCACACTCCAGCAGATTGCCTTTACCACTGGCGGCGGATTGCTCCAGTTGTTCGAGCGATTGGCGCACGGCGTCATTGTCGCGCTCACGCTTCAGCTGACCAAGCCGTTTGATTTGCGATTCACGGACCGCGGCATTGTCTATATCGAGGACCGGGATCAACGGTTCCTCGGGCGAAGGATAGGCATTCACGCCCACGATGATGTCCCGGCCCGAATCAATGCGGGCCTGCTTACGCGCGGCCGCTTCTTCAATGCGCATCTTGGGAACGCCGGTTTCAATCGCCTTGGCCATGCCGCCCAGTTCTTCCACCTCTTCAATCAGCGTCCACGCGGAATGCATCAGTTCGTGGGTGAGCCGCTCAACATAGTATGAACCAGCCCATGGGTCCACGATGCGCGTGATGTCGGTTTCTTCCTGCAGATAAATCTGAGTGTTGCGCGCGATACGGGCGGAAAAATCGGTGGGCAGCGCCAACGCTTCATCGAGCGCATTGGTGTGCAGAGACTGCGTATGCCCGAAGGCTGCGGCCAGCGCCTCGACGCACGTGCGAACGACGTTGTTGAACGGGTCTTGCGCCGTCAGGCTCCAGCCCGAAGTCTGCGAATGCGTCCGCAAAGCGAGCGACTTCGGATTCTTCGGATTGAAGGTCTTGACCAGCTTCGCCCATAACATGCGGGCCGCTCGCATCTTGGCAATCTCCATGAAGTGGTTCATGCCAATGCCCCAGAAAAATGAAATTCTCGGCGCAAAGCTGTCGATATCGAGGCCCGCCGCCACTCCCGTGCGCAGATACTCCAACCCATCGGCCAGCGTGTAAGCCAGTTCGATGTCGGCCGTGGCGCCGGCTTCCTGCATGTGGTATCCGCTCACACTGATGCAGTTGAACTTTGGCATCTTCTCCGCGCAGTAGCGAAAAATGTCGCCCACGATCCGCATCGAACCCTGCGGCGGATAGATATAGGTATTGCGGACCATGAACTCTTTAAGAATGTCGTTCTGAATGGTCCCGCTCAACTGCTCCGGTTTCACTCCCTGCTCTTCGGCGGCAACGATGTAAAACGCCATGATCGGAAGAACTGCACCGTTCATGGTCATCGAGACCGACATCTGGCCAAGGGGAATCTGGTCGAACAGAACCTTCATATCGAGGATCGAGTCGATAGCGACCCCAGCCTTGCCCACATCTCCGGTGACGCGCTCGTGATCGGAGTCGTAGCCTCGGTGGGTGGCCAGATCGAAGGCAACCGAAAGGCCCTTTTGTCCAGCGGCCAGGTTCCGGCGGTAGAAAGCGTTGGACTCTTCCGCAGTGGAGAACCCCGCGTATTGCCGGATCGTCCAGGGCTGCATGACATACATCGTGCTGTACGGCCCGCGTAGAAACGGCGGAATTCCGGCGGCGTAGTCAAGATGCTCGATCCCTTGCAGGTCTTCTCGGGTGTAGGCGCTCTTGACTGGAATGTGCTCGGGCGAGAGCCAGTCGTTATTATTGGCCGCAGCCGTGCTTTCTTGCACTGCGCTTCGTTCCACCGCCGGTTTGTAGTCGATCTTTGAAAAATCTGGACGCATAGCTAGCTCTTGATCCCCAACTGTTCCTGCCATTTCGTAAGAACTTCAATAGGATTGCTTCGGACGTGCATAAAATCCGCGATCCCGGCGGTTTTCAGTTGCTCGGCGGAATCGGGATGGCCCGCGACAATTACCGGGGTCTTGCGTCCCAGCGCCTTCAACTTGGCGAGCAGTTCCGCGGCCAGCGCGGGATACTCTGGATCGGAACTGCAAAGCACAATCAGCTCGGCATCGTGCGCGGCAATTTCAATTTCGCTGACGTTATCAAAGCGCTTCGTAACCACAGCAAAGCCCGCGCAGCCAAAAAAATTGGCGGCAAAGCCAGAACGCGCCGCACGCATCTTAACGTCCCCGATTTCCGCCAGCAATACGCGCGGAGTTTTGCCGCCCTGGGCCGCGTGGCGCTCCGTGCGCAAACGAAGCTGCTCGTAAATCTGTGCGCCGCGCTTTTCGCCGCTTAGGCGCGAATCGTCAATGCGATCCAACGCCTTTTCGGAGAGATTGGGATGCTGGTTCGTTCCGGTAAATATGTGGCGGCGCGACACTACTGCTTTTTCCTTGGCAGCCAGCGATTGCTCCACGGCTTTCTTGATCTGACCTTCGCTCCGAGCTTTCCGATAGCCGCCGGCGGCTTCGATCCCCTGCATCGTTTTCCAACCCTCGCGGGCCAGAAAATCGGTAATGATCTCGATGCAGTACGACCCGCCTCCGGGATCGGAAACGCAGGACAGCAGGGCCTCTTGCTTGAGAAGAATTTGAGTGTTACGGGCAAGACGGCGGCTCGCATCATCCGGCGCCTTGTAACATTCATCGAACGGCGCGACGGAAATCGAGTCCGCACCGCCGAGGATCGCCGACATGGCCTCGGTGGTCCCGCGCAAAACATTGACATGGGGATCGTAGATCGTTTCGTTCCAGCGGGAGGTGCGGGCGTAAATCCGGGCCTTCGCGCTTTCCCGCGTTCCGCCAAAGCTCTCGACCGCCTGCGCCCACAACATGCGGAAGGCGCGGAGCTTTGCCATCTGAAAAAAGTAGTTCGTACCGATCGCAAACGAGAACGCGACGGAAGCGGCGGCGCGATTTACGTCCAACTTTCGGGATTGCATTTCCGCCAGAAAGTCGATTCCAGCCGCCAGCGTGAATCCAATTTCCTGGACGGCGGTCGCCCCCGATTCCTCCAATCCCGCGTTGATGGTGAAGGGCACAAGCGTGGGAGGCGCAGCCGCGGCAACTTCCGCTGCAAAGTCCAGGTTCGTAAGTGGGTCACATCCGGTTGACATTGATACCGGCGAAGTTTTTTGCCGCTCGATCAAAAGACGAATGAGGTTCTCATCGGCGTTTTGAAAATGGACGGGAATTTCTTGCAGGTTGGCCAGCAGGGTCGTCAAATCGGAAGCGCTCTTGATGCGAACGTTGCGAAACGCGATTTCCTCGGCTCCCGCAGCCACGGCGCTGAACGCCGCCTGATTTGCCTGGGCGGGATCGTCCGCGTCGATTTCTTCGCGAATGCGCCAGTCGCCCGTCTCATGCGTGCCGCGCACATAAGGAAAATTCCCCGGTGCGGCATTCAGATATTCCAGTCTTGCAATATCTTCAGCCCGGTAATAGGGCTTGACCGCGAGCCCATCCTCCGATTGCCAAACCAGTTTCTTGGCATAGTCGGCGCCCTTCAGGTCTTTGCGAATGGTATCTTCCCACGACTGTGTGCTAACTGGAGGGAACTCTTGCAATAAGTTATTACTCGCCATTTTCCTTCACTTACTTTCAGGGTCCTCGACGATCTCAATAAGAAGCCCGAAGGGATTGTCGGCCCGCGATTTGGGATGAACAAAAAAGACCGTGGTCCCGCGCGAGCCTTTACGGGGGGCCTTGTCGATCAATTGAAATCCGCTCGCCTTCATTGCATCGAAGGCTTGCTGCGCGCTTTTCACGCGGAAGGCGACGTGCGCCAATCCACCACGACCGCCGTTTCTCTCGATCAGCTTTTGCACCGGCGAGTCGGGGGTCAAAGGTTCGAGCAGTTGAACCAGATTGGGGCCATCGCCCACCTGGAGCAAAGCTTCGCGCACCTGATCGCTGCCGAGCACTTCTTCGCGATGGACTTCGCGGAAGCCCAGCATCCCGTAGGCCTTGACCTGCCCGTCGAGTTCACCTTGTTTGACTGCGATCGCCACGTGGTCCACAAACTGAATGCCTGGGACCTGCTTCAATTCTTCATGAACACCGCTCATCTATGATTGCCCTTTCGCACACTGTGCATTACAGGAATAAGTTGCCAATTTCCTCAGGGCTAAAGCCCTCGATCTAAGTCATTTGAAACGGTGCGGCTAAAGCCGCACCCCTTCAAAGAGCAATTTAGGAGACTGCTTCTTGACCACTGCTATTCGAACTCGACGACGATCTGGTTGACTTTTACAGCGTCTCCGGCGGCCACCTTTACATTCTTCACTTTTCCCGCGCCCGGCGCGGTGACGTTGGTTTCCATTTTCATGGCTTCGAGCACCATCAGCAGTTCGTCGGCTTGGATCGCTTGTCCCGGCTCCACATTCACCTTGATCACTACACCGGCCACCGGACTGCGGCAAACTTTCTCCTCGTCAACGTTTCCCTCGGCCACTGGAGACTGACCGCGCACCACCGGAACCGGCGCCGAGTGCACGGTCGCAGGAAATGGAGCATACGGCCCATAATTCGGCTGGCGCGGAATGGCATCGTCTTCGACTACTTCGACTTCTACCTCGTATGTTTTTCCACTAATACCAATCTGAAGCTTCAAGTTATAAGTTCCTTCCCTCGAAGTTATTTTCCATCAGTCTTAGCCCCTCGAGCGTAAATTATGCGAAGCTTGAACAAATACCCGCCCCTGCTGCGACCAGGGATTCACAATTTCGTACGGCGATTGCAACCTCTTTGCCGAACGAATGCGGACTTTCTTGCCTAGAAACGCGGTTACGGCGGCTGCAATCACGACCATCGTCTCTGGGGCAACTTCCTCGTGTTTCCGATCCACCGCCACCTTCGCGACCGGAGCCGGGGCTTCCGCTTTGGCGGCTGGCACGGTTACTGGCTGGATCGCTGGGGCCTTGGCTAGTTCCGCAACCCTCGTCTCCAGAGCTTTGAGCGTACTGGTGAGCGTGTTGAGCTGGCGTTCCGTTTCCGTTCGCAGTTCCGCCAGTGCCCGCCGGAAGGCGCGCTGCAAGCCGACATACGTCAGCACGCAACCCACTCCACCGCCAACACCGCGATCAATATAATTGCGCCATTCAATTCCACTCGCCGCTCCTCGTTCACGTCATCGTCGTAGCCTCAGCAGACGCGGCCAGCCACGCCTCCACAAAACGTCGTCACAAAGGAATCAATCCATGCTTCTTGGGAGGACGCAGTTCCCGCTTGGCGTGCAACGATTCCAGCGCCTGGGCCAGATACTTCCTGGTCTCCGCGGGCTCGATGATGTCGTCCACCAGCCGCCGTCCAGCCGAAACGAAAGGGTTCGCGAATGTTTCCCGATACTCGCCAATCAGTTCCTTGCGGCGGACATTTTTGTCCGGCGCCGCGTCAATCTCCCGCCGGAAAACAATTTCGGCCGCGCCCTCGGCCCCCATGACCGCGATCTCCGCCGTGGGCCAGGCCACGACCCGGTCCGCGCCGAGGTCCTTGCCACACATCGCGAGGTACGCGCCGCCATAGGCCTTGCGCAGCACCAGCGTGATTTTCGGGACGGTAGCGGCCGAGTAGGCAAACAGCATCTTGGCGCCATGACGGATGATGCCACCCCGTTCCTGCTCGACTCCGGGCAGGAAACCGGGCACATCCACCAGCGTGAGCAGGGGAATGTTGAAGGCATTGCAAAACCGGATAAAGCGCGACGATTTATCCGAGGCATTGATGTCGAGCGCCCCGGCAAGAAAATTCGGCTGGTTCGCGATGATCCCCACCGGCCGCCCCTGCAAGCGCCCAAAGCCGATGACTATGTTCGGAGCGAACCCCGGCTGGATCTCAAGAAAGTCCTGGTAGTCCACAATCCGCGTGATGACGCCACGCACGTCGTAGGCCAGCTTGGTTTCGACCGGAACAATCCCATTCATTTCTGGATCGGAATCGATGGGCAGGTTGTAAGCCATGCGGGGCGCGTCTTCCAGATTGTTGGAAGGCATGAAACTCAGCAGCCGCCGACAAAGCTGCATCGCTTCGTCGTCGTTCTGAGCGATGAGGTGCACCACTCCCGAATAGTTCATCTGCGAGTGCGGGCCTCCCAGTTCCTCGGCGGTGACCACTTCTCCGGTGACCTGCTTGATCACTTGCGGCCCGGTGATGAACATCTGCGCCTGCATGGTTTGAATAATAAAGTCGGTGAGCGCGGGGCTGTAAGCGGCGCCGCCCGCGCACGGCCCGCAAATCAGCGAAATCTGCGGCACCGTTCCCGAAAGCACGACATTGTTATAAAAAACGCGGCCGTATGCGGCCAGGCTGTCAATGCCTTCTTGAACGCGCGCGCCACCGGAGTCGTTAATGAAAACGAAAGGGCTTCCGGTCTTGAGCGACAGACGCATCATGTCGGCGATCTTGTCGCTGTGAACCTCGCCGGCTGCTCCGCCCGCCACGGTAAAATCCTGGCTCGCCAAGTGCACCAGGCGCCCATCGATGGTGGCGCATCCGGTGGCCACTCCATCCGCCGGCATTTCCTTGTCGGCCATGCCGAAATAAGTCTGCCGATGGCGCGCAAACAATCCGATCTCCTGGAAGCTGCCCCGATCCACCAGCCGGTCAATTCTTTCCCGCGCCGTCAGTTTGCCGGCCGCATGTTGTTTCTCGATGCGGGCCTTGCCGCCGCCCAGTTCGACCTCGGCGCGCTTGGCGCGAAGAGCGGAGACCTTGTCGGCCATTGTTTTTTGTTTCGAACTTGCTGCTTGCTTTGCCATCCAGGCTCCTGAATCAGTTCATTATGTATAAAATTTGCGTTTATTTTCCCGGAGCCACGGTCACCCGGTGCTCCTTGCCATTCAGCGTAATCACGTAATTCACCGTGGCCCCGAGCGCCTGGCCGCCGCTGGCCGCCGCCGCTTTCGACTCTGCCGCTGGCTTGGACGCAGACGGATCCTTGCCCAGGTTCTTGCGGCCCTCGGCGCGGCTCTTAAAGAACTTCGGGGCCACCTGCGGGAACATGGCATAGGTCAACACGTCCTCATCGCTGCCGTTGTTGCCCTCTAACGCATGCGCGGCTGTGCTGAGCTGCTCCCACTCCGGCTTGAGCAGGTCGGCGGGACGTACCGTAATCGCCGGCTTCTTGGCGTGTGCCTCCGCCTGCTTCAGCACCTCGGGGTCTTTTGGCCCGATCGTGCTGCCGTAGTAACCCAGCATCAGGTCGGCAAATTCCCCGGTCATCACTTTGTACTTGCCCATCAGGACGTTGAACACCGCCTGCGATCCCACGATCTGGCTGGAAGGCGTGACCAGCGGCGGATAGCCGGCATCCTTACGAACATTGGGGACTTCCAGCAGCACTTCCTGCAGCCGGTCGCCCGCTCCCTGCCCTTTGAGCTGGCTCTCCATGTTGGAGATCATTCCACCCGGAATCTGGCTCTTGAAAATCTCCGTATCCACGCCGGTAAACTCGCTGAGGAACTCCCGGTAGCGTGGGCGGATCGTCGCGAAGTGGCTCGAAATGCGCCGCACGCGTTCCATGTCGAGGCGGGTCTCGTACCCGGTCCCTTCCAGCAACTCGACCAGGCTTTCCGTCGGATTGTGTCCCGGTCCCAGCGACAACGAACTGATGGCCGTATCCACAATGTCGCACCCGGCCTCGATCGCCTTCATCAGAGAGACCAGTGTGACGCCGGTGGTGGCGTGCGCGTGGACGTGGACCAGCATGTCCTTGCCGCACTTCTTCTTGATGCCCTTCACCAGGTCGTAGGCGGGCTGCGGCTTCAGCAGGCCGGCCATGTCCTTGATGCAAATCGAATCGGCCCCCATCTCCTGCAACTGCTGCGCCATCTCGGCAAAAGCCGCCACCGTGTGCAGCGGACTGATGGTGTAACAAATCGTTCCCTGCGCGTGCTTGCCGGTCTTTTTCACCGCATCGATGCTGGTCTTGAGGTTGCGCACATCGTTGAGCGCGTCGAAAATGCGGAACACATCCATCCCGTTTGTGGCCGACTTCTCCACAAAACGCTCGCACCACCCCGTCCTCATAGTGACGGTAGCCGAGCAGGTTCTGGCCGCGCAGCAGCATCTGCAAACGGCTCTTCGGCAGCAGCTTGCGGAACGTGCGCAGCCGCTCCCATGGGTCCTCATTCAGAAAGCGTATGCAGGAATCGAAGGTTGCGCCTCCCCAGCACTCCACCGACCAGTAGCCGGCGTTGTCGATCTCTTCGCAGACCGGGACCATGTCGTCCAACGCCATGCGGGTGGCGAACAAACTCTGGTGAGCATCTCTGAGCGCGAGTTCCGTGATTTCAATCACGCGGGACATTTGCAACCTCCTTTTTAATGATAACGTACAGCGCAGGACTGTATCTGGGGACGCTCAAAATTTGCGTGAAATTCTTTCCCGAAAAGGTAACCTCAAGCTGGTGATTCCCGTAATCGAGCGGATGTTCCACTCATCGCTCACTTTGCAATCAGTGGGTTCAGTAACTTTGGGAGCGCCCTGCGCCACCCTCAAAAAATAATCGTGGGGACGCGACTTGCCGCGTCTGGCCCGCTCCCATAACTCCCGCGCGACGACTCCGCCGCAAAAGAAAAAGCCCCCGCGCCAGCAGGGGCCTTTTCATAAGTTAAACTAGAAATCACCAATTCACTTATACCACCTTCACGAAAATAATTACCAGCGCGAACAACACCAGAGACTCGATGAAGGCCAGGCCAAGAATCAGCGCCACCTGAATGCCCGCGCGGGCAGCCGGATTGCGTCCCATCGCTTCGCATGCCGACGACGCGGCACGCCCCTGGCCTTGCGCCGCCAACCCGGCGGCAATAGCGATCGCGAAGCCAGAAGTGATTGCCACCCAGTTGGTCGAACCAGCCGCACCTGCGCCGGTCTGCGCGAACGCAGGCACCGCCAGAACCGAGAACATCATCATCACGAACACCAACATCACTATTTTCCGCATTTTGTTTCTCCTTTATGAATTGCCCCCAGTGGGTGGTTGACGCCGCGCTTGAATAAGCCGGAGCCCTCACGCTGAAAGGCGAGGTTTCAGGTACCAGGTCTCGGGTCACAGGAAAATCTTGACGTTGCATTTCTTGAGACCTGACACCTAAGACCTGAGACCTTCTCTAATGCTCGTGCGCCATCGCCTCACCCAAATACACAGCAGGAAGCAGCACAAAGATGTACGTCTGAATGAACCCCACGAAGATGTGCAAACCCTGAAATACGATGGGAAGACCTACCGGTACCAGCGAGAAGAATACCAGCGTCACCATTTCGCCGGCGAACATGTTCGCGAAAAGACGAACGCTGAGCGATAAGACGCGAGCTGCATGGCTGAAGATCTCAATCGGAAAAATTATGATCGGCAGGAATATCCGCACAATCAGCGGCATTCCCTCCTGCGGCCCGATGAAATGCTTCAGGTATCCGATCACGCCGTGCTCGCGTAAGCCGGAACAGTGGTAGTAGAACCATGTCAACAGGGCACAGCCAAGCGGCACGATTACCACGGTCGTCGGCGATTCCAGTCCTGGCACCAGTCCAATCAGATTGCACGTCAAAATAAACAGTCCCAACACGGTCAGATACGGAACAAACCTCGCCGAATGATGGCCGATGATCTCCTGGGCCATGTTCTCGATAAAGCCGTGAATTCCTTCCATCGTGTGCTGCAACCCGCCCGGACGCTCCACCGAAAGCCGCACGCGCACGGCGATAAAAAATGTCATGAGCAGCAGGACGACAAGCATCTCCATCGCAAAACTGTTTGAAATCGGAGTCGCGGGATACTTCGGATGAATGTGCAGTGCCGTCAGCAACGCCAGCACAGGCACGCCGAACAGCCGATTCAGAAGCGCGGTAAAAGCCAGTTGTTCCATGCGATTTCAGACTTTACGATTTTCAGAATAGCTACGAGCTTCGAGCCGCGAGCTACAGGTCCCTCGCTTCGCTCGGGATGACTAACTATTTCGAGCTTACGACTTCCGCCGGAAGGCCGTGTAACCTTCCCAAACCGCCTCCGCCATCAAGGCCGCCACCGGCACGCACAAGCCCCACAAAAAGCCGCGAAAAGCCGGCGCGGAACTCTTGAATATAGCATAGGCAGCGGCCCCTACCAACCCGTAGCGCACCACGAAGCGCAGGACAATTCGGCCGCCTTTTTCCCGGCTGTTCCGGTTGACGATGCGATCGGCCAGCCCTTCGATGCCGCGCGTCAGCGAGCGGAAATTCACGTAGGAAACCGCCGCTCCCAAGGCAAACCCAATCGCCCCCGCCCAGCGATAAAACCAGAACGCCGGCCCAAGCAGCAGAACGCCAGCCACCGCCATATTGTGCAGCAGGCGAGGAATGATGCGCTCATAGTTTGTGCGCTCATCGAGCGTCTCCGCCGCCGGAGTTTCCGCCGCCCTGTCGAGATGCTCACGGTCATCATTTATCATTTTTCATCTTTTTTGAAAGCGCCCAAGGCCATGCGGATCATCTGCCAAAACCCCACCACCGCGCCAAACAACAAACCAACCAGATAAAGCCACCGCGTATGCAGCCAGTAATCCGCGAGCTTGCCCAGAAAGTAACCAAGCAAGATCGCTGCCGGAATAATAAATCCAATCTCGGAATAGCGGGCGAGCGAGACGAGGGGATCTTTCTTCTCCGAGAGATTGGGGCGCTCAGGCATTCCAGAGAATTGTAAATCAGCTACGAGCTTCGAGCTGCGAGCAATCTGCGCCGAGTCCGACCGGGTCGGGAGCCGGGAACAGAGCCGCAGAAAATCAAATCCACTAAGCAGGGAGCCGTCTTTGTTTGCTCGAAGCTCGTAGCTCGTAGCGCGAAGCTTGCAGCCTCACTTCAACATCGCCGCCACATGCGGCGCTTGTACAATCCCCAGCGACCAGTTGACGCCGCGGATGAACGGCTCCGGATAAACTCCGATCACGATGGTCGCCAGCGCGGTCACGCCCAGCGTGCAACGCATTCCGAGGCTGATGGGCAGCCGTTCCGTTTCCATCGGTGCGCGCATCAGCATGGAGTTCGCAATCTTCAAGTAGTAATAAAGTCCGAAGAGCGAGTAGAGCACGCCGAGCGACGCCAGCAGGTAATGTTGGCTTTCGATCAGGCTCAGGAAGATGTAGTACTTGCCCAGGAACCCGGCGGCGGGCGGGATGCCGGCGAGTGAAAGCAAAAACAGCAGCATCAACGCGGCTTCGACCGGCGCGCGCTGGTAGAGCCCGGCCATATCGTCAAGCTCGTCGCCAATTACATTCCGCTGCCGCAGCGAAGCGATTACCGCGAACGCTCCCAGATTCATGAACGTATAGACGAGCAGGTAGATCAGGATTCCCTTGAAGCCGTCGAAAAACGCGGAGCTCCCGATCTGCGAAGTTCCCATGGCGACCAACGCCAGCAGCATGTAGCCGACGTGCGCAATCGAGGAGTAAGCCAGCAGCCGCTTGGTGTTCGTCTGCGTGAGCGCCGCGAAGTTGGCGCCGGTCATGGTGGCAATGGAGACGACAACAATCACAGGCGTGTAAACCGAGCGCAGCGGCCACAATCCAAACACCAGTATGCGCAGCAGCAGCGCCCAGGCCGCCGCTTTCACCGCCACCGACATGAAGCCGGTAATGCTGGTGGGTGCGCCTTCGTAAGCGTCGGGAGCCCACTGATGAAATGGAACAGCGGCGATCTTAAAAAGCAATCCGACCATGGTCGTAAGCAGCGCGATCACCACCACGGGATTGTGCGGATCGTCGCGAACGATAACGGCCAGCTTCCGTTGAATCAGGATGAGATTCGTGCTGCCGGAAATTCCGTAGAACAGTGAAAGCCCGTAGGCAAAGATACCCGACGAGAACGCCCCGAGCAGGAGATACTTCAAGGCGGCTTCGTTGGAACGCCGGTCGCGCCGCAAAAATCCGACCAGCACATAAGTAGAAATCGCCATCAGTTCGAGCCCGATGAAGAGCAGCACAATGTCGAATCCCGCCGCCATGCACATCATGCCGACGACGGAAAGCAGAAGCAGAGCATAGTATTCGCCGTGATGTTCATCTTCCACGTCGAGATAGTGAACAGACCCGACGATGGCAATGGCCGCTCCCGCCAAAAACAAATACCAAAAATAAATGGCGAACCGGTCAACCAATAGTGAGTTATAGAATCCGATCGCGCCCATCGGCGACGCGGACTGAATCTGCAATACGCACAAAGTCGCAAACACCACGCCGACGAAAGCGCCCGCCGCGTTGATCCACTTCCATCCCCGCGGAATCATCAGGTCGATCACCAGAATGCCGAGCGCGAAAATGGTAAGTTCCACCATCGGCAACATCAACCGGTATTCAATGGATGAGAGACCTGTCACTTAGTTGCTCGCTTTCGGTGTGACTACGTTGGGCGCAACGACTTCAGGTTTGACAACTTGAGGTTTGACAGCCTCAGGCTTGACAACTTTCGGCCTTATGACTTTCGGTTTAATGACGGCGGGCGGCTGCGGGGCTGGCGTGGGCGCAACCTGCACGCTCACCGGCGCATTCGCATTGGACTTATCATGGATCGTCTGCACTAACTGATTAACCGGCTGTTCGAGAATCTGGAAAAACGGCTTTGGATAAACGCCGATCCAGAATGCCATGATGATTAGCGGCACAAACGTGAGGATCTCGCGCGGCGTCAGATCGTGCAACTTTTCGTTCTTTGGATTTGTCACCGTCCCAAAGAAGACGCGCTGATAGAGCCAGAGCAAATAAGCCGCCGCCAGAACCACGCCCGGCACCGCCCACGCCGCCCATTTCCAGTTCGCGGTGAATGCTCCCTGCAAAATCGTGAACTCGCCGACAAATCCATTCAGCAGCGGCAATCCCATCGAGGAAAGAAACATAATCATCGTGATCGTCGCGTACACCGGCATCACGTTCGAGATGCCGCCATATTCGGCAATTTCGCGGGTGTGCCGCCGTTCATACAGGATGCCAACGATCAAGAAGAGCGCGCCAGTCGAGATGCCGTGATTGATCTGCTGTAGCACGGAGCCGGTCAAGCCGATCGAATTCAGCGTGAAAATTCCCAGTGTGCAGAAGCCCAGGTGGCTGACGGACGAGTACGCCACCAGTTTCTTCATGTCCTTCTGCATGAGCGAAACCAGCGCGCCATAGATGATGCCTATGAGCGAGAGTCCGATCATCCAGCTTTGAACGCGCGGGTGCGACACGACCGAGGGGAAAAATGGCAACGAGAAGCGCACGAAGCCGTAAGTTCCCATCTTCAGCAAAACGCCGGCCAGAATGACGGATCCGGCGGTAGGCGCTTCCACGTGCGCATCCGGCAGCCAGGTGTGGAACGGGAACATCGGAACTTTGATAGCGAATCCAATAAAGAAAGCAACAAACAGCCAGATGGCGGCGTGGAACGGAATCAGCGGTGCCGTCTTATAAAGCTCGGGAATGCTGAACGTAAAAACGCCAGTAACTGTGTGGTGATGGAAGTACAAGAACAGAATGCCAAGCAGCATCAACACGGAGCCTAGCAACGTGTAGAGAAAGAACTTGATGGCCGCGTAAAGTTTGCGCGGGCCGCCCCAGATGCCGATCAGGAGATACATCGGCACCAGCATCGCTTCCCAAAAAACGAAGAAGAGGAAAAAATCAAGCGCCATAAAGACGCCGAGCATTCCCGTCTGCAATACCAGGAACCAGACGTAATATTCCTTCACGCGAATCTCGATGGCGGTCCAGGAAGAGAGAATCGAGATCCATCCCAACAGCGTGGTCAGCATGATCAGCAAAAACGAAATACCGTCAATGCCCAAGTTATAACCCGCGCCAATCGAGGGGATCCAGTTGTTCGCCGAACCTTCCAGAAACTTGAACTGTTGCGTGGTGTCGAAGCGCAGCGCCCAGAACATCGGCACCAGCGGCAGCGAGATCAGGAACCCTCCAAGCGCAAAGAGGTTCGCAATCCAGCGGATCGCGTCCTTGTTCTCTTTGGGTACGAACAAAAGAACAATCGCGCCCACGAGCGGCGTGAAAAGAATGATTGAAAGTATGTGCGATTGCATAGAACAGTTCTCAGTTATCAGTTCTCAGTTGCCAGTGGCTACGAGCTTCGAGCCGCGAGCTTCGAGCAAACCGTCGGCTTACGCCAGCACAAAACGCCTCAACAGCGCGTACGCAATTGCTCCCACCGCCAGGACCCCAAGACCGGTCCAAAACCAGATCAAGATTCCAAACAAAGAACACAAAACTCCAACGAGGCCCACCACCATCACCAAGGCATACCACTGCATCAAGCCCCATTGCACTAGCTTGACTGGATAAGACAGCATACGCGCGATGACCGCCGGGCCGTTTACTCCGATTCCGTCGATGACAATCATGTCCCACCAGGTCGAAAGCGTAGCGACGGCGCGTGTGACCCAGCCGACATCGTTGACGGCTCCGTCGACGATCTTCGCGTCAAACCACGACGCCGCTTCGCCCGCGCCCATCGCGCCGAGGCGAATCTTTCCAATCTTGCGGCGTCCGGTGAATACGTAGTCGTAGCCTTCGTCAACAAACCACTTGTTATAGAGCAGGGTATAAAGTGGTGGCGCCTTGACGGCAATAGGCTCGGGATAATTTTTGCCTGCCTTCGCGTAATGACGATAGGCCCATCCTCCACCGACAACCGCAGCCCCAACGGAGAGCGCCATCAGCGTCCATTCCCAGCCGTTATGTTCTTCGCTAGCCGGCTCCTGCGGCTCCAGCCGGCACAACGGAAGCAGAAGCCCCTTGTGAAAATACCGGCTCCAGAAACTTCCCGAAAACGTTCGTCCCACCCATACTCGCCGGCACGCCCAGCCATCCGGCGCAGACCGAGCAGATTGCCAGCACGACCAGCGGGCCGGTCATGGATTTCGGCGATTCATGAATGTGGTGTTCGATTTCGTGGCTCATCCGCGGCTGCCCATAGAAAGTCAAGAAGATGAGCCGCGCCATGTAGAACGCGGTCATGAGAGCCGTGCCAAAGCCGATCAGCCAGAGATAGGGAATGCCGCCATCGGCGGAACGATAGGCCTGCCAGAGGATTTCGTCCTTCGAGAAAAAGCCCGCCAAAGGTGGAATGCCCGCAATCGCCAGCGTCGCGATCGCCATCGTCTTATAAGTAGTGGGAATGCGCTCGCGCAGATTGCCCATGTTGCGCATGTTCTGTTCGCCACTCATGGCGTGAATCACCGAACCCGAACCGAGGAAGAGCAGCGCCTTGAAGAACGCGTGCGTGAACACATGGAAAACGCCCGCCGCAAAAGCGCCGACTCCCAGCGCCAGAAACATATATCCCAGTTGCGAGACGGTGGAGTAGGCAAGCACGCGTTTGATGTCGTTTTGCACCAGCCCGATGGACGCGGCGAACACCGCGGTGAGCGCGCCTACAATAGCCACGGTTTTCATCGCCGCCGGCGCCAGCACGAACACGGCATTCGAACGCGCCACCATATACACGCCCGCCGTCACCATGGTCGCCGCATGGATCAGCGCGGAAACCGGCGTCGGTCCTTCCATCGCATCGGGCAGCCAGACATAAAGAGGAAGCTGCGCCGACTTGCCGCAGGCTCCAACGAACAGCAGCAGCGCGGCAACGGTGAGCACGGGATCGCCGATCGCGAAGTGTCCGCTGCGCACGAGCGTGTTGATGTCGGTAAAGCGGAACGATCCCAGATACCAGGCCAGAGTAAGCGCGCCTAGAATAAAACCGGCATCGCCAATACGATTCACGATGAACGCCTTGTTGGCTGCTGTCGAAGCGGAGTCACGATGAAAGTAGAAACCAATCAGCAGGTACGAGCACAAGCCAACGCCCTCCCATCCCACAAATAAAAGCATGTAGTTATTCGCCAGGATGAGTGTGAGCATCGAAAACATGAACAAGTTCATGTATCCGAAGAAGCGGTAATAACCGCCTTCATGCGCCATGTACCCGGTGGAGTAAATATGGATCAACAAACCTACTCCGGTCACGAAGAGCAGCCAGATGGAAGAGAGCGGATCGAGCAGGAATCCGGCGTCGGCGTTGAAGGAAGTGGGTGTACCGTCTTGCTTGATGAAGTTCAGATGGGCGTCGCCGGCTCCCAGCCAGGTGTAAAGGATGACTTGCTTCGGTTGATGGTAGTTCTCCGGCATCGCCGACCACTGCGTGTACTGCCAAGCCGCGCCGCAGCCGAACAAGAACGCGAGGACGACCACGCCGACGCAAACAGCGCTGACCGTAGCCTTCTGAAGACGCCTCCCGAAAAAAAACATCAGCGCGGCCCCGAAGGCCGGGAAGAGCGGGATCAGCCAGATGTGGTCTAGAAAGAACATGTCGTTAGTCGTTAGTCGTTGGCTCTTAGCTTTTAACTCTTGGATCGAGGCTCCTAGCTGAAAAGCTGCCTCACCACTTCAATAAATCAATCTCATCCACATTGACGGTCTCTTTATTCCTAAAGAAGGCGATCAAAATGCCTAGCCCCACGGCGGCTTCGGCGGCGGCGTCTACTACGATAAAAATCGCGAACAACTGACCATGCAGATTTCCCCACATGCGCGAGAACGCCACCAGGTTCAGGTTCACCGCGTTCAGGATCAACTCGATCGACATCAGCACAATCACCACGTTGCGGCGCGTGAGTACACCGATCACACCCAGCACGAACAGTGCTGCCGCAACGACGAGATAGTGGAGCGTGGTTATTTCAGCCATAAGCGCGCTTCTTGCTGCTGGCTCCTAGCTGCTAGCCAAAAGCTAGGAGCCAGCAGCCGGTTTCAGATTTTCTTTTTCGTCATAATCACCGCCCCGAGTATCGCCACCAGTAACAGCAGAGAAGCAATCTCGAAGGCAAACGTATATTCGCCCATCCTGTATTGGCCCACTTTGTTAACTTCACCGTAGAGCATGGTGGCAATCTGCTGCGTGTTCGACGACTCAGCCAATTTGCCTATCGGATCCGGCCACAGCGGCTTGCCCGTCTTGGGATCGCTCAACAAGTCCTTGCCCTTCACAATCGCGGACACGAACAACGCCAGCAAGGCGCAGGCCGCCGTCAATCCTACCGGCCAGATGCGATTGAATCTGCGCTCTTTCGACGAGCGGTCGATATTCACCAGCATGATTACGAACAAAAACAACACCATGATTCCGCCCGCGTAGACGATGATCTGTACACCAGCGACGAACGGGGCATACAACATTAAATAGAGACCGGCCACCGAAAGCAAAGTCACGATCAGCGCGAGCGCGGAATGCACCGCGTTACGCCGCGTAATCACAAGCACGCCGCTGATGACGGCCAGCCCCGCCAGCGCATAAAAGAACCACGGCGTCGCCACCGGGGCCATGCTAGAGTTGAGGGCCGAGTTCATTGCCATTGCGGGGTTCATGAAAAAAACACCCCCACAATCGCGGTAAGCATCAGCACGCCGAGCGAGATCGGCAGCAGCACTTTCCATCCGACCCTCATCAACTGGTCGAAGCGGTAACGGGGCCAGGTCGCGCGATACCAGATGAACATATACATGAAGGCGGCGACTTTCAGCACAAACCAATATACGTTGTCGATGCCGTCGCGGAAACTTCCCGCGAACTGGACCACCACGCTCGGCTTCGCTGAAAGGCCTGCGACCACCGCGATCCCAAGCAGCAACAACGCGATGAACCCGAGCAGTACCGCGAATACCGCCAGTCCGATGCGCTGAATCTTAAAGAACGAATGCGCCGGCATGCGCATCGCGCCGATATACGCAATGGCCGCGAGTCCTCCAAAGGTGAGTCCGGGGAACAAAGAGAAGATAAACTCCCATGCCTGCGCATGCAGCATGTTCGGGAAGGGACGCATCCATCCGCCAAGCCAGAGCGTGACCGCAATCGAAGAAACGGCAATCATGGCCGCATATTCGGCGAGCATAAAGAGCGACCAGCGCAGCCCGCTGTACTCCGTGTGAAAGCCGGCGGTCAGTTCCGATTCCGCTTCGGCCAGATCAAAGGGCGAGCGGTTCGTCTCGGCAACCATGGCGATGGCGAAAATCACGAACGCGATCAGCCCCAGCGGGAAAAACTTAAAAATAAACCAGACGCCCTGCTGCTGCTGCGCCTGCACGATGCCAATCATGCTCAGCGTCCCTGTGCCGCTCGCGTTCAGGCTGGTCATCAGGATTGCCGCGATCACGGCCAGTCCCATGGCGACTTTATAGGAAACCATTTGCGCGCTCGAGCGCAGCGCGCCGATCAGCGGATAGTGCGAGTTCGAAGCCCATCCTGCGATCACGATGCCCAGCACTCCAAGCGACGAGACCCCGAGCATAAACAGAATGCCGATGTTCATGTCGCTTACGGCTTGCGAAGGGCCAAACGGGATCACCGTATAAACCGTGAACGCCGCCAGCAGGCCTATCAGCGGCGCGATCCAGAAGACGAATTGGTCGGCTTCGGCGGGGATGATGTCTTCTTTGAGCAGCAGCTTGATCGCGTCAGCGATGGGCTGCAGCAATCCGTGCGGGCCCACGCGCATGGGGCCGAGGCGGACCTGGAAGTGCGCCAGCGCCTTGCGCTCGATCCAGTTCATGCAAATCACGGCCACCGACACTCCCGCAAAAATGATGAGCACATAAATCAGTGCCCAGAACTGGCTTCCCGCTGCGCCGGGTGTCATCGCCACTTTGGGATCGAAATACGACACGATGAAATCGGGCATCAGCGGTCCACCTCGCCGAGCACGATGTCAAGCGTGCCGATGACGGCGACCACGTCGGCCACCAACATGCCGCGCACCATGATGTCGAGCGCCTGCAAATTGACAAACGATGGCGGGCGCACGCGCAGGCGGTAGGGCTGCGTCGAACCGTCGCTGACGATGAAGTAGCCGAGCTCGCCCTTCGGCGCTTCGATGGAATGATAAATTTCGCCCACTGGCGGCTTGATCACCTTGGGCACTTTGGCCATGATCGGGCCTGCGGGAATGGCGTTGACGGCTTGTTCGATGATGCGCATCGACTGGCGCATTTCAATGACGCGAACCATGTACCGGTCGAAGGTGTCGCCATTTTTGCCGGTCGGAATTTCGAAATCGAAATCGGAGTAGGCCGCGTAGGGCTGGGCCTTGCGCAGGTCCCACTTCACGCCGCTGGCGCGAAGCACAGGCCCGGTCACGCCGAGCGCGATGGCGTCCGCGGCGGAAATCACGCCTACATTTTTCGTCCGCTCCAGCCAGATACGGTTGGTGGTCAGCAGAGTTTCGTATTCGTCAATCTTCGGCGCGAAAAAAGTCAGGAAATTCTTAACGTCCTTTTCGAAGCCGGCATAAGTCTCAAACTGGCAGCCGCCGATACGAAAACTATGCGTGGTGAGCCGCGCGCCGCAATACTTTTCAAAAATCTTCAGGATCTCTTCCCGGTCGCGGAACGTATAGAACAGCGGCGTCATTGCTCCGATATCGAGCGCGTGCGTGCCCAGCCAAAGCTGGTGGCTGGCGATGCGGTTCAGTTCGGTCAGAATTACGCGGACATATTTCGCGCGCGGCGGCGCCTCCACATTCATCAACTTCTCGACCGCTTCGCAGTAGCCCAGCCCATTCGACACGGCGGCGACGTAGTCCATCCGATCGACGTAGGGATTGAACATCGCGTAAGTGCGGTTCTCGGCGATTTTTTCCACGCCGCGATGCAGGTATCCGATGACACACTCAGTGCCTAGAACTTTTTCGCCGTCGAGCTTCAGGATGACGCGCAACACGCCGTGCGTGGCCGGATGCTGCGGGCCCATGTTGATAACGAGTTCGTTCGAATCGAGATACGTTTTATCGGGAGTTTCTAGATCGAGATGGGAACGAGCAAGATTAGAAAGCGCGCGGCTTGAGGCATCGCTCGCGCGATCGTCTTTGTGAACGCTCATTGTCCGCTCTCGATTCCCAGGTTGCTCTGCACCCACTCTTGGTCTTGTTGCAGGATGCTGTAATCCTTGCGCAGCGGGTAGCCTTTCCAGCCGTCGGGCAGCAAGATGCGTTTCAGGCCGGGGTGTCCGTCGAACACGATGCCGAACATGTCGTAGACTTCGCGCTCCAGCCAGTTTGCCGTCGGCCAGATCGAGACGCTGGAAGGGATCGAAGCGCTGTCGGCAATCTGCGTCTTCACCCGCATCCGTTCGTTGCGCGCAAAAGAATAGAGGATCCAAATGACATCGAATTGTTTTTCGCGCTTCGGATAATGCACTGCTGTGATATCGACGCAATAGTCAAACTGCTCTTCGTCGCGCAGCAGGCGCAGGATGTCGGGGACGAGCGAGCGGTCAACGGCAAGGTAGTTCTGTCCGAGATAAGTCTGCGCGTCGAGGCCCGAGCCGTATTGACGCCGGTATTTTTCCACCAGCGGCGAACTCCACGGCATCGGAACCGGCCCTGTGGGCTTGGCAGGCGCGGCTGGTTTCGCGGGCGCAGCAGGCTTCACGGGATCGGCCGGTGCCGCTGCCGCGGGCTTTTCCGCCGCCGGATTTTTTTCGCCTTCCAGCGGCGGTAGTGGATCTGGAGTTTTAACTTCCTCGGCCATTCTAGGGTCTGTCGCTAGTCGTTACAAAAGCAGCCGTTACAAAAGCCGCACACGTATTTGCAAACCTTCACTTGTAACAGTTGCTTGCGATCACGGTCAATGACCGCCGTCACAACATCTGTAGCGCAACCGCCCTCAGCGGCTAAAGCCGCATGTGTGGCGGATTCTAACGGCGCGGCTAAAGCCGCGCCCTTTCAAACCAAAGCCGCCCAACGAGCAATTATGCGGCTTGCCGCGTCTCCGGTGACGGGGAGACGGGGCAAGCCCCGTCTCTACACGCTAAGCGCCGGCCCGCCTGAAAACTCTCGACCAAGTCGCGGATGCGCAACGCGTCGCGTTTGCGATGGCCGTGACTCGTGATCGGATCGCTGCCTCCCGTCGAATCGATCACGATGTCCGACCAAAACATTCCCGTCGAAATTCTCACCGAAGCTACCTGGGAAATCGCAATGCTTTCCTCGGTGCTGCCGAACAAACGCCTCTTCACGCGACTCACGCGCAGCGGACTGACCACGATGCGTGTTGGAAACCAGAAGTTCCCCTTGGTCCAGCGGCTCGCGGTGAAAGTTTCATCGGAAGCAGCCGAAGTTAGAGCAGCCGGTTTTGAATCTGCCGAAGTTACACCCATTCGAGCGCGCCCTTCTTCCATATCCATATATAGCCGACGATAAGGATGCCGAGAAAAATCAACATTTCGACGAGGCCGTACACACCGAGCGCCTTGAACTTCACGGCCCAAGGAAACAGGAAAATCGTCTCCACGTCGAAGACCACGAACAGTATGGCAATGATGTAAAAGCGGATCGTATAGCGTCCCCGCGCGCTGTCGTAAGGATCGATGCCGCATTCGTAAGGCATCAACTTCACGCGGTTGGGACTTTGCGTGCGGACGACCTTGGCGATCAGCAGCGTGACCGGAATCAAAATGCCGACCACGGCCAGGAAAATAAAAATAGGAACGTAATTTTGCGGCATGGACCCTCGAAGCAGTCGCGATAAGCGTGAAATCGAATACTAACGCCTTAGCGCCCCGGCTTCAAGGACGAATGGACCGGGTGGTGGATCGCCGCAAAAACTGGCCTGCTGTCACAATCTTCCCTCCAAGCTGTTGAGCCGCGCGGCATCCCACTCATCGCAAAGAACGCGATGAGTGGAGCACCCGCACCCGGGGTTACCTGGGCCATCCGTCGATCACGGAGTGCCGGGTTCAGGTTTCTTCCCTTGTCTCGTCAGATATTCCAACGAACGCCGGGCCTCCTGGTAGTCAGGCTTGATCCGCAGGGCCTTCGAGAATTCACGAATGGCCTCGTCGTCTCTCCCTTGTCCCGCCAGAGCAAGCCCCAAATTGTTATGCGCCTCGGCGAAGTCGGGATTGATGTACAAAGCCTCGGAGTAATGGGCAATGGCCTCGTCGAGTTTTCCTTGGCCGGCCAGAACAATCCCCAGATTGTTGTGTGCCTCGGGGAAGTCGGGCTTGGTGCGCAGGGCCTCCAAGAATTCACGAATGGCCTCGTTGGCTCTCCCTTGTCTCGCTAGAGCAACCCCCAAATCATTGTGCGTCTCGACGTAGTCGGGCTTGGCGCGCAAAGCCTCGGAGTAATGGGCGATGGCCTCGTCGAGTTTTCCTTGGCCGGCCAGAACAATCCCCAAATTGTGGTGCGCCTCTGCGTAGTCGTGCTTGATCCGCAGGGTCTCCAGAAATTCACGAATGGCCTCGTCGGTTCTCCCTTGTCTCGCCAGAGCAACCCCCAGACTGTTGTGCGCCTCGACGTAGTCGGGCTTGATGCGCAAAGCCTCGGAGTAATGGGCGATGGCCTCGTCGAGTTTTCCTTGGTCGGCCAAGACAACACCCAGGTCGTTGTGGGCGATATAGTTTCCGGTGGTTACTTCCAAGGCGTGTGTCCAGAGCGTCGTACTACTTTCCCAAGACTGAAGCTGACCCCATGCAGTGATCGCGCACGCCGAAATCACGAGACCCGCCGCGACCGGGAGAGCAATGCTCCGAAGCGGCCAGCGGACCAGCAGATCCGGAACACCCCACGCTACAAGGATGAACAAACCAATGAGCGGAACATAAGTGTAGCGATCTGCCATTGCTTGGTGCCCCACTTGAACCAACCCGATCACCGGAACCAGTGTCCCCAGATACCAGAACCAGCCCACCGGTAGATAGGGACGCCGCAGGCCCGCCCGTATCACTGCAACGGATATGCCCATCAGACCCAAGAACGCCCCCGCTACCCACCATCCAGATAGCGACTGGGCATAGGGATATAACACCGCCAATCGCGTCGGCCACAGCATCTTGCCAATGTAGGCGACGTACGCAACCAGCGCGTTTGCCAGCGCGCATGTTTAGCGGGATTGCATCAAGGCCAATTACGGATCCCTCTCGCCGCTGGGCCACAAAGGTCACGATGCTGGACACGACGGTGAGAGCCAGCAGCGGGAGTTTTTCCCATACCAAGTGGACCGCGGTGGCCCACCCATCGCGGAAAGGCGCCCCGTGGCCCGCAGGATTAGGCCGCAGTGACAGGCGGCCCAAAGGCCAAAAATCCAGCAGCAGCAGTACAAAAGGGAGTGTCACTAACATCGGTTTCGCCATCAACCCCAGGGCAAAGAACAGGAGCACCGCCAAATATCGGCGCAGACGAGGCCGCCGCACGTACGCTACGTAGGCCCATAGGGTCAGCATCCAAAACAGCGTACTCAGAACATCCTTGCGCTCCGCCACCCAGGCCACCGACTCCACGTGCAGCGGATGGACGGCAAACAATCCGGCCACAAACGCACTCCGGCCCAGCGCCCCCGTCATGCGATGCAGCAGCCCGAACAGCAGGAGAGTATTGGCGATGTGAAACAGCAGGTTGGTGAGATGATGCGGGCCGGGGTTTAACCCGTAGAGTTGAACGTCGAGCATGTGGGACAGCCAAGTCAACGGGTGCCAGTTGGCCCCGACTCCAGCCGTGAATGCCCACGAAACACCGTGCCACGTCAGTCCACCCGAGACGTCCGCGTTCTTGCTGACGTACACGCTGTCGTCATAATTTACAAAGTCGTGATGCCACACCGAGGCATAGACGATCAAGTTCACCGCGATCAAGGCAAGGGAGACCCACCGAGCCTGCCCAGAAAAGGCCGACCATGCGGTTGAGTGTGGAGAATTAGGCGACGGACTCTTGAAAGAGTCCGAAGAGGGGTTGCGAAGGGAGCGGCCCTTCGAATCGGTTGCGGTCCGGTTGTCCCGTTTCCTCAGGCGTGCTTTCCTCATCCAGAACCGCTCCGTTGCAAGAAGTCAAAACCCAAGCTATCCGTGCAGGGTGCCTCACTCATCGCGCACTTTGCGATGAGTGGGATTCCACTGTGGCGCCATTCTAGTCTATTGCCGGGCGGTAGGGATCTCCGGGACGGGCGGGGTCGCGAGGGGAGCCATCGTCTCGGCCTCCGATGGCATCTGCGGCAGCGGACCTTCTAGCGCGACGGCCAGGACCTGGTCCATGTTGTCCACGAAGTGCAATTTCATCGCGGTACGCAGGTTTTCCGGGACCTCGGCAACGTCTTTTTCATTTTCCTGCGGCAGAATCACTTCGAACAATCCGGCGCGATGGGCGGCGAGCAACTTTTCTTTTAGGCCGCCGATGGGAAGCACTTTGCCGCGCAGCGTGATCTCGCCGGTCATGGCGATGTCGCGGCGCACGGGAATCCGGCTCAGCGCGCTGGCCAGTGCGGTGGCGATGGTAATGCCGGCCGAGGGGCCATCTTTTGGAATCGCGCCTTCCGGCACGTGCACATGAATGTCCATGTTGCGATAGAAATCGCGGGGCAATCCGAGCCGCGCCGCTCGCGAGCGAATGTACGACATGGCAGCCTGCGCCGATTCCTGCATCACGTCGCCCAATTGGCCGGTCAGAGTGAGCTTACCTTTACCGTCCACCGCCATGGCCTCGGTGCTGAGGATGGAGCCGCCAACTTCCGTCCACGCCAAGCCCGTTACCAGACCGATTTCGCTTTTCTCGTGGGCCGGCGTGTCACGAAATTTCAGAACGCCGAGGTAGTCGCCGATTTTTTCCGCCTGGACCGCAGCCGAAAAATCCGCGCCATCTTTCACCACCTTGCGCGCAACTTTGCGGCAGATGTTGCCAATTTCCCGCTCCAGGTTTCGCACCCCGGCCTCGCGGGTATAGCCGCGAATGATGCGCCGGATCGCGTCGTCGGGGAACTGCACGTTTTTCTCCGTCAGCCCCGCCTCAGCCATCTGTTTTTTCACCAGAAACTGTTTCGCGATTTCCACTTTTTCCGGTTCCGTGTAGCCGTGCAGGCGCAACACTTCCATGCGGTCCTGCAGGGCGGGCGGAACGGTGTGTATCACGTTCGCGGTGGCGATGAAAAATACCTGCGATAGGTCGTACTCCACGTCGAGGTAATGGTCCACGAACATAAAGTTCTGTTCGGGATCGAGCACTTCGAGCAGCGCCGCCGAGGGATCGCCACGGAAGTCCATCGACATCTTGTCCACTTCGTCCAGCATGAACACCGGGTTCTTGGTTCCGGCCTTTTTCATCATCTGGATGATCTGCCCCGGCAGGGCGCCGATGTAAGTGCGGCGATGGCCGCGGATTTCCGCCTCATCGCGCACGCCGCCGAGCGACAGGCGCACGAACTTGCGCCCGGTTGCTTTGGCGATCGACATTCCGAGCGAAGTCTTGCCCACGCCCGGAGGTCCGACAAAACACAGGATCGAGCCTTTGGGGTTTTTCACCAACTGGCGGACGGCTAGAAATTCCAGGATGCGTTCCTTGATTTTCTCCAGCCCATAATGATCTTCGTTCAGAACTTTCTCGGCGCGCGCGATGTTGCGGATTTCCTTCGACCGCTTCTTCCACGGCACCGCCAGCAGCCAATCCAGATAATTACGCGAGACCGTCGACTCCGCCGACATGGGGGGCATCGCTTCCAGCTTTTTCAGTTCCTGGATCGCCTTGTCGCGCACTTCCTTCGGCATGCCCGAGGATTCGATCTTCTTCTTCAGTTCGTCGAATTCGCTCTTTTCCCCGCGTCCCAGTTCCTTCTGGATGGCTTTGATTTTTTCGTTGAGGTAGTACTCTTTCTGTGCCTTCTCCATCTGCCGCTTCACCCGCGACTGGATGGTGCGGTCCATATTCAGCTTTTCGATTTCCACGTCCAGCACGTCGCCGATCTTGTTCAAGCGCTCGGCCGGATCGAAGATCTCGAGCAGTGCCTGCTTTTCTTCGATCGCGAGTTGCAGGTTGGCGGCAATCGTGTCGGTCAGCTTCGCCGGATCTTCCATGCGCACCGCCGCGATCATGGTTTCGTAGTTCAGCGACTGGCAAAGCTTTACGTACTGCTCGAACATGCCGGTGACGCGCTGCATGCCCGCTTCAATTTGCGCCGTGGTCTCGGTGGCGTAACGCGCGACCCGCACCGTGGCCTCGAGAAAACCCTCGGTCTCGACTACCTGCAAAATTTTGCCGCGCTCGATGCCTTCGACCAGCACTTTGATGTTTCCGTCGGGCAGCTTCAGGCTCTGCACGATGTTGACGATCGTCCCCACCTGGAAAATGTCCCCAGCCTTCGGTTCGTCGATACTGGCATCGTGCTGAGTAGCAAGAAAAATTTTCTTATCGCTGGCCAGAGCTTCTTCGAGCGCACGCACGCTCGACTCCCGTCCCACCACGAACGGAGTCATCATGTACGGAAAGATGACCACGTCCCTTATGGGCATCATGGGAAGTTTTTTGCTCTCGAATTTTTCCTTGGGGTTCGACAACGCGGTCTCCCGTCTCTGGTCCTCGTTTGGTTTACTGCCGTTTAACTTGCCGCTTTCTCGATCATGGCCAGCGAGACATTGCGCTTTTCCACCATCTCGCGGGTCACTTCAAATTCCTTTACCTTTTTCTGGCTGGGTAGGCTGTACATCAACTCCAGCATCAGTTCTTCCAGGATCATGCGCAAACCGCGCGCGCCAACTTTACGCGCCATCGCCTGGCGCGCAATCGCGCGGTTGGCGTCGTCGCTGAACTTCAGCCGCACATTTTCAAATTCGAACAAGCGCTGATACTGTTTCACGATTGCGTTCTTCGGGCGCGTCAAAATTTCCACGAGGGCGTTTTCGTCCAGGTCGCGCAGCACTCCCACCACCGGCAGGCGCCCGACAAACTCTGGGATCAGGCCAAACTTGATCAGGTCCTCCGGCTGCGCTTCCGAGACCAGTTCAAAGCTGCGCAGCGCGGCGATGCCCGCCTCGCTCTCCGCATCCTCGCCAAGGCGGAAGCCCAGGGTCTTCTTGCCCACGCGCCGCCCAATAATTTTCTCGAGGCCCACAAAGGCGCCGCCGCAAATGAAGAGGATGTTGGTGGTATCCACGGGCGTGAATTCCTGGTGCGGATGCTTGCGCCCACCCTGCGGCGGAACATTCGCGATCGTCCCTTCCAGAATCTTGAGCAGCGCCTGTTGCACGCCTTCGCCGGACACGTCGCGCGTGATGGATGGATTTTCGTCCTTGCGCCCGATCTTGTCGATCTCGTCAATGTAGATGATGCCGGTCTGGGCGCGGCTCACGTCGCCTTCGGCCGATTGAAGAAGTTTAAGAATGATATTCTCGACATCCTCGCCCACGTAACCGGCCTCGGTCAGCGTGGTCGCGTCCACGATGGCGAAGGGCACATCCAACATGCGGGCCAGGGTTTGCGCCAGCAACGTCTTGCCGGTTCCCGTCGGACCGATCAGCAGAATATTCGACTTGGTCAGCTCGACGCCATCGCCGGTGCGCTGGCGGTTCATGTAGATCCGCTTGTAATGGTTATAGACGGCGACGGCGAGCTTCTTCTTGGTCTGTTCCTGTCCAATGACATACTCGTCGAGGAAGGTCTTCACTTCCTGCGGCTTGGGCAGTTGGTTGGGGACGGCGGCGGCGGGTGTTGCGGTGCGGTCGTCTTCGAGGATCGAGTTGCACACGGCCACGCACTCGTCGCAGATGTAGGCCCGCGGATAGTCGCTCGGTGACGAGATCAGTTTCGCGACCGCGTCCTGCGACTTGTGGCAGAACGAGCAGCGCAACATCTCTTCCGATCCCGATCTGGTTTTCACTTGGCCCCGCTCCTTATTCTTCCGGCCCAGCCGCGGCTGGCTTCCTGCTCCCGTTGGAGACGCAGCTTGCCGCGTCTCGACATTACTTCACGAAATGCCGATCATACATCTATCTGGTCTTATAGATGATATCGTCAATGATTCCGTATTCCTTAGCCTGCTGCGAGTTCATGATGAAGTCGCGCTCCACGTCCTTCTCCACTTTATCCAGCTTTTGGCCGGTGTGCTTGGCCAGTAACTGATTAGTAATCTCCCGCATGCGCAGAATTTCCCGCGCATGAATGTCAATGTCGGTCGCCTGGCCCGAGAGCCCGCCCATCGAAGGCTGGTGGATCAGGATGCGCGAATTGGGCAGCGCCAGCCGTTTTTTCGTTTCGCCCGCCGAAAGCAGCAGCGCCGCCATCGAGGCCGCCTGACCGATGCAGATCGTGGTCACGTCGTTCTTGACGTACTGCATGGTGTCGTAGATCGCCATGCCCGCCGTGATCGAGCCGCCCGGCGAGTTGATGTAGAGCTGGATGTCTTTCTCCGGGTCTTCCTGCGCCAGGAACAGCATCTGCGCGATCACCAGGTTGGCGATATTGTCGTCAATCGGCGTGCCAATAAAAATGATGTTGTCGCGGAGCAGACGGGAATAAATGTCATACGCCCGTTCGCCCCGTCCGGTCTGTTCGATCACCATCGGTACCAGCATCGTTCATCCTTTCCACACTTCCGCCCTCAAGTCGGTCTCGGCGCCCGGGGGAGGATTAAATCGTCCGCATCGTCATTAAGACTACGCGGACTGGCGATACAGAAAATCGAGGGTCTTTTCGTTGCGGATTCTTGTTCGTATCCTATCGAGGCCCCCATCCCGTGTCAATCGAGCGCGTACCGCTTCGGACGTCTGTTTTGCTTGCCGTGCCAGCGATTCGAGTTCCTGGTTCAACTCGTCATCGCCGACCTGAATATTCTCTTCCTCCGCCACTCTTTCGAGCAGCAGCGCGGCCTTTACATCGTGGACCGCCTGCTCGCGCTGGCCCGCGCGCAAACGCTGCAAATCCATTTTCTTCATTTGCTCGGCGGTCAGGCCCTGCGCTGCCAGCGCGCGCAGTCCGCGCTCCAGCCGGATGTCAATCTGCTGTTCGATCAACGAATCGGGAACTGCAAAATCGTTTCGTTGAATCAGCTCGCTGACCAGCTTCTCCTTGGCCGCGTGTTCCGCCTGGTGCCTGCGCTCCGCTTCCATCTGCTCGCGAATCGCTTTCCGCAAATCGTCCACCGTCGGGAATTCTCCCAACGTCTTGGCGAACTCGTCGTTCAGTTCCGGCAGGCTCTTCTGTTTGATCGCCTGCACCTTCACCGCATAACTAAACGTCTTTCCCGCCAGGCGCTTGTCCTCGGTATCCTCCGGATAGTTCACGTCGAAGGTGCGCTCGTCTCCGGCGTTCGCGCCACGCAGGTGTTCGGTGAATTCCGGCATGGTGTTCTTGCCCGCGATTTCGACCAGCACTTCATCCATATGGACGGGCTGACCTTCGCCGGACTTTGCTTCGCCGGGTTTGGTATCGGCCTTGGGATTACCGTCGAGCGAGACCTGGGCGAAATCGCCGTCGGCGAGGACGCGGCCCTCGACTGGATTGAAACTGGCATGACGCTCGCGCAGATCGGCGAGCGCCTGCTCGACATCGGCCTCGGAAACCGCGATTTCCGGCTTGTCGGCGCGCAGATCTTTGTAGCCTTCGAGCTTGATTTCCGGCAGCACCTCAAAGGCGGCCTTGAAACGCAGCGGCTCGCCCTCGTGCAGGTGCAGATCGGTCACGCGCGGCTGCGATACCGGATGCAGGCTCAGCCTCTCGGCCTCCTGCCGGAAGTAGCGCGGGACCAGCGCCTCGACCACATCGGTCTTGATCTCCTCCGAAAAGCGCTGGCGAATGATCGACGCCGGAACATGGCCGCGCCGGAAGCCGGGAATGCGCGCCACCTTCTGATATTTTTGGATCAGCGAATCGGTCTGGCGGTTGACATCCGCGACCGGAATTTCAACCTCAATCTCGCGTTTGGTGGAGCTGTCTTTAGTATTAGTATTGACCGCGTTTTCTTTGGTTTCAGTGGGGCTCACAGTTACCTTTCCAAAGCGGCTGCGGTAGCAGAGTCGGGAGGGGGTGACTCCGCGCTGCAACGCCTTGTGCCGCTGCCTTGAGTGTAAAGACTCTCGAAGAGCAACGTCAAACGCCGGAGGTGGATGCCCTACCCACTAAAGTAACGGGCCAGAGAGATTTTGTAATTTGGTACTTTGTAATTTGCAATTTGGACCCGGTTGGGGTGCAATTACAAATCGCAAATTACAAATGGCCGTTCCCAAGATGTTCCCAGAGATTTTCAAGCACGCGCGCAAACTTGCCGATGAATCCATAGGGCGGCTCTCCCTACGCAAACCTCAGCTCAAAATCCCACGAACACCGGTTCCGCTTCCAGCAGGATTCCCCACACTTCGCGCACGCCTCGTTGGATTTCATCCTTCAGCGCGATAATATCGCTCGCCTTCGCGTCTCCGCGATTGATTATCGCCAGCGCATGTTTGCGCGAGATCCCGGCCGCTCCCGCCCCATATCCCTTGGGGAATCCAGCATGTTCGACCAGCCATGCCGCCGAAACTTTGTGTTGCGCATCTTTATGTTGCGAGCGGAGTGCGGGGTGGCTGGGAATATCGAGTCCCTGCGATGCGGCGCGCTCGGCCAACTCTTGGAACTGCGCCTCGCCAAGCACGGGATTCTTGAAGAACGATCCGGCGCTGCGGCAATCGTCATCTCCGGAAACAATCAGCATCCCCTTGCGCCGCCGTATTTCAAGCACCGCCGCGCGTGTTTCGGCGAGCGATGGCGGCGGCGTTTTTTTGGCCGGGCTTACGTCCGGACTTTGGGCCTGGCGTTCGGCAAAATATTTTTGCAGATCGGCGTACTTCAAACTCGCGGCGCCACCGCGCTCCACGCGGAAATTCACGCGCAAAATAATGTAGCGCCCACGTTCCGTGCCGTTAAAGATACTGGCACGATAGCGGAACCCGCATGCCGGCTTGGGCAAAACCACAATACGGTCTTCTTTCAAATCGAGCGCGCGCACCGACTCGATCATATCGGCGACCTCCTGCCCATAGGCGCCGACGTTTTGCACGGGCGTGGCGCCGACGCTGCCCGGAATTCCGCTCAGGCACTCGACGCCCGCGCAATTCTGCGCCACCGCCTGCGCCACAAAGTCATCCCAGTTGACGCCCGCGCCCACGCTGAAGAGCACGGCGTTGCCCGGGGCATCCTTCACATTGGGAGCAGCGATGCCGCCGATGGCGATTTTCAACGTCAACCCTGGCCAGCCCGAATCGGCGACCACCAGGTTGCTTCCGCCGCCGAGCACAAACAGCGGCAGACCACGGCTCTTGGCGAACTGCGCGGACTCGCGAACCTCTTCTTCCCGCTTCAGTTCCGCAAAGTAGCGTGCCGGCCCGCCCACCTGCAAGGTGGTCAGCGGCGCCAGCGGAACATTCTCCTGGATCTTCATAACGCTTATTTTGCTCTCTATTGCATAGAGCATCTCACGTCTGCGGGCTCAAGCATATTGAGAACCGAGCTACATTTTGGATGGCGATTTCGATTGCGATTTCGAATGGCTGCCGCGACATGGACTCTTTATAGATTGTCAACCCGGGTTTAGGGATTGTCATCCCGAGGGAGGCTCGGTATGACAAGATCTGACGATGTCGGGACCGGCAATAGCCCCCTTACGCCACGCGCCGGCCGCTCACCAGGTTAATGACCAGCAGCACCAGCGCAACCACCAGCAGCAAGTGAATCAGGCCGCCGGCCACGTGGAAGCTGAAACCAAGCAGCCATAGAATCAGAAGCACAACGAAAATTGTCCAGAGCATATCAATCTCCTTCGTTCATTGGAGCGCGGCCGGAGGGTCGCCGAAAATGAGCGGCGTCGGGAACTCATCTATCTTGGGCCAACTGGAGCGAGCGACTTGCCGCACTCCAGGCAAAAGGTCTTCGTCCGCGAAGTGATTAGCCCGCAAAAGGGGCACATCCGTTGCGACGCGAAACCGCGGACCGGGGGCGTGACCGACACCATTAGCTTGGAGACGGACGCCTTGATGGAGGCGAGCCGTCTATGAAAACGATCGCGCAACCGATAAAGAAAGCCGTCCATCAGCTATCCACCTATGTTCTTTCTCCCCATGCGCGGATACTTACATCGTTCCGCTATGAGGCAAGCGGTCGAAGCGCTGGTGAGGAGGGTCTCCCTGTTCGCGTCTCCGCCATACTGACGATGACACACCAGGACCAGCAATTCTGTGCAAGATTGCTCACAACGGGAAGCGTTCTATAGCGAACCCAGAATTGGTGTGGCCACAAACAGAAGCCGCGCTGCACTCGGCTTGGACGGGCGAGGACGCCCGTCCCCACACGAGCGAACCATAGTAAAACTGAATCCACTCTGGAGCGATGCTCCGATACAAATCTTCCTGGCGCCACGGACTGTTCAACGTCTTGAGTATGAGGATGGACCAACAAAACCCAGGTGAACGGATTTCCCTGCACCCTATTCGCTGGTGAAGTAGTTGACGGACACGGGGTTCTCGAACAGGGAATAATCGCGGGTCACGATGGTGACGCCGCTGTCGGTGACGAAGTATTGCTCGCGGTCGGCTTCGGCATCGTAGCCGATGGTGGTGCCTTCGGGAATGTGAACGTTGCGGTCGATAATGGCTTTTCGGATGCGGCAACTCCGTCCCACATTCACATGCGAGAACAGAATGCTGTCCTCGATCTCGGTGTAGGAGTTGACGCGCACATTGGGAGAGAGCACGCAATTCTGGACGGAACCGCCGGAAATGATGCAACCGGAAGAGACCAGGGAATCGAGGGCGTGGCCCATGCGCCCAGTTTCGGCAAACACGAATTTCGCTGGTGGGTACTGCCGCTGATGGGTGCGAATGGGCCATTGCTCGTCGTAAAGATTGAATACCGGAGAAACGGAAACCAGGTCCATGTTGGCTTCGTAGTAGGCTTCGAGCGTGCCCACGTCGCGCCAGTAGAGCGCTTCTTTTTTGTTTTCGTCCACGAAATTAAAAGCGAAGACGCGGTAGTCGTCCAGCATTTTCGGCAGGATGTTCTTGGCGAAATCGTGACTCGAATCCGGGTCCTCGGCGTCCTTGAGCAGCACCGGAATGAGCACGTCAGTGTTGAAAATATAGATGCCCATCGAGGCTGAAATTTTCGCCGGATCGTAGGGCGACCGGATCTCGGTGTGTTCCGGTTTTTCCAGGAACCCGCTGATGCGATGGTCGTGACCGATGTCCACCACGCCGAACTGGCGGCATTCCGCCGGTTCGGTGGTCAAGGTGGCGACGGTGACGTCCGCCTCCGCGTCCTTGTGCTGCTTCAGCATCCGCCCGTAGTTCATTTTGTAAATGTGGTCGCCGGAGAGGATGATCACGTACTTGGGCTGCTCCGACCCGATGGAATAGATGTTCTGATAGACCGCGTCCGCCGTCCCCATGTACCAGTTCTCGCTCACCCGCTTCATGGGCGGCAGGATTTCGATGAACTCCCCGATCTCGCGGCCAAAAATATTCCAGCCTTCGCGGATCTGGCGGTTCAGCGAAAGCGCCTTGTATTGCGTGAGGATATAGACGCGGCGCAGCCCGGAGTTGACGCAGTTGGAGAGGGTGATATCTATGATGCGGTAAATGCCGCCGAAGGTGACAGCCGGTTTGGCGCGGTCGCGGGTGAGCGGATAGAGGCGCTCGCCCGCGCCTCCGGCCAGTAAGATTCCGAGCGTATCTTTCATCGGCACACCGTTAGGATTGCAGTGCACGACGCGGACGCCGCACCCGCTCAAGGCCAAATACTAGCACAGCGGCGCGTTCCAATCGGTGTCGTACGGCGCAAAACTCGATCCAAGAAAGCCGGCATGGCTGTCATGCCGCCCGGAGAGCCGGTTTTCAAATAAACGCGCGAATTAAGATTGTCTGCGCCAGAGTGAGGCCGAGCTGTGCTCGGCTTGGACGGGCGAGGACGCCCGTCCCTCCACTAACTCTAGCAGTGGACGATCTTGCCGCTCTTAATTCCGCGAGTCGCGTTACGCGAATCGACCACCAGCTTGGCCTCGCTTACTATCTTCTTGTAATCGTAGTCGGAGTGGTCGGTGACGATGAGCACGCAGTCGTACTGGGCGAGATTATCGAGCGGCGAACACTTCATCTGCAGGTCGTACTTGCGGCCCCGTCCCACAAAGGGGAAATAAGGGTCGTTATAACTGACCGCGGCGCCCTCTTTTTGCAGCAGTTCGATAATAGTAAGTGCGGGCGATTCGCGCAGGTCGTCGATATCCTTCTTATAGGCAACGCCCAGCACCAGTATCTTGGAGCCGTTGATGGCCTTCTTCTGGCGGTTGAGCGCGGAGATGGTGGAGGCTATCACGTGGTAAGGCATGGCCACGTTGATTTCTCCGGCCAGTTCGATAAAGCGGGTACGAAAATCGAACTCCTTCGCCTTCCAGGAAAGATAGAACGGATCGACTGGAATGCAGTGTCCGCCCAGACCCGGTCCGGGATAAAACGCATGGAAGCCGAAAGGCTTGGTGGCGGCGGCGGCGATGATCTCCCAGATATCGAGGTCCATGCGCAGGCAGAGCATCTTGAGTTCGTTGACCAGCGCGATGTTGACGCAACGGTAGATGTTTTCGAGCAGCTTAGTCATCTCCGCGGCGGCGGGCGAGGAGACAGGGACGGTGCGGCGGAAGATGGAGCCGTAGAGCGCGGCGGCGATTTCGCTGGCCTGCGGATCGAGTCCGCCAATCACTTTCGGAATATCGTGACGCGCCACCTCGGTATTGCCGGGGTCCTCGCGCTCGGGCGAAAATGCGACCCATATCTCGTTTCCGGTGGCAGCGCCCTGGCGGGAAGCTTTCAGTCCGACTTTATTTTCTTTTTCGAGTATCGGAATGAGCACTTCTTCGGTGGTGCCGGGGTAAGTCGTACTTTCGAGAATGACGATCTGGCCGGCACGCAGATAGGGAGCCACGGCGTGGGCGGTGTTCGTGATGTAACTGAGGTCAGGCTCATGATACTCGTTGAGCGGCGTGGGAACGCAGATGATGATCGCGTCCATGGCGGTGATCTGCGAATAGTCGTCCGTGGCATTAAAGCCGTTCGCTTTGGCCGCCGCGATTTCCTCGGGAGTAATGCGAAAAATATAAGTGCCGCCGCTCGCCAAAGTATCAATCTTTCGCCGGTCGATATCGAAACCGGTGACGGGGAATTTCTGCTCGCTGTAGAGCAGGGCCAGGGGCAATCCCACGTAGCCGAGGCCGATGATTCCGACTTTGGCCCGGCGCGCATCAATGCGGCCTTTCAAATCGGTAAAGAGGGAAGAAGCGATGAATTGAGTAGTCATAGGTCAGCGATCATTGTAGCATTCGAGGCCGCGCCCGATCCGCGAAAGCTGCGGCCTCGCGCGACTTTTTTCATGCGATGTTTACAGCGCGGATGCGCGCTCTCGATCGCTTCGATCTTTGTGAAAAGGCTCCCGATAGAAAGCCAGCTTTGCTGGCCGTTCTGTCCGCAAACCCCAGAAGCCAGACGTCACTCCCCTACTCCGGCTCCGCCACAAACCGGTATCCCACTCCGCGCACCGTCTGCAAATGTTTCGGACGCGATGGATCCTCTTCGATGTAGCGCCGCAGCCGCACCACAAAATTATCAATGGCGCGCGTATCGGTATCTTCGTGCAATCCCCACACATCACCTAAAATGGCCTTGCGCGAAACCACCCGCCCCGCGCTCCGCACCAGATAACGCAGAAACTCCGCCTCCATCACCGTCAGATGGATCGTATTTCCCAGCGAACGCAGTTCCAGTTCTTCGAAGTCAATCGTCTTGCCGCAAAAACTGAAGGTGTCGCCGCCAGTTTTCCGCTCGCGCGACGGTGCGGGCCGCGTCTTGTCATCGCTGTCGTTGTTGTTATAGCCAACTCTCGCCGGCCCCGCATCTTTCATCCACGCGCTGCGCCGCAGCAGGCTGTCGAGGCGGGCGATCAGAATCGCCAGCTCAAACGGCTTCGGCAGATAATCGTCCGCGCCCGCCGCGAATCCCTGCAGCACATCTTCGGGACGCCCGCGTGCGGTCAGCATCAGAATCGGTACAAAATTTTTCTTCTCCCGCAGCAGGGCCGCGACATCAAAACCGCTCTTGCCCGGCAGCATCACGTCGAGGACCACCGCGTCGAAGTGTTCTCTTTTCTCGACCAGCCTCTCCAGTGCTGTCTCGCCGTCGCCCGCAACTTCCACCGCGTGTCCTTCGGCTTGCAGGTTGAAGCGCAAACCCTGTGCCAGATGCATCTCGTCCTCGACCACCAGCACCCGGCTCATGCGACGCTCCGCGGTAATTCCAAAGTCACGGTCGTTCCCTTCCCTGCACCTTCGCTCTCAGCGAATACGCGGCCGCCGTGCTTGCGCGCAATCGAGCGCACAATGAACAACCCCAGCCCCGTTCCCTTCAACTGCGCGAGCGAGCGCTCCCTCACCCGGTAAAACCGCCGGAAGATGCGTTTCAATTCCTGCTCGGGAATGCCTACGCCCTGATCGCGCACCCGCAGCACCAGCCGCTCCGCATCGGGGGCCTCCAATTCCACCGAGATGTGCACGCCATCGGGCGAGTACTTCACGGAATTATCGAGCAGGTTTGAAACCGCGGTGCGCAACTCCTCGGCATCGCCCAGCACGATCGCTGCGTCCGCTCCATCCGCTCCGCCGCCGTTCTTCACAGGTGAAGACAGAGACTCGCGGTAGTCGAAATCCGCCGCCTGCAAGTGGTGCCGGATCCGCGCCAGTTCCATGCACTCGCGCACCAGCGCGTTGAATTCCACCGGCAAGCGTTGCAGCCGGTCTTTCTTGTGCGCCGCCTCGCCCGCTTTCAATACCTGTTCAACGGTGTGCAGCAGGCGCTCGGTATCGAGCAGCATCAACTCGTAAAACTGCCGCCGCTGCGCTTCCGGCACATCGAGTCTCTGCAAGGTTTGAAGGTAGAGCCGGATGGACGCGATCGGCGTCTTCAATTCATGGGTGACTGCGTTGATGAAGCTGTCATGCTGCTCGTTGCGGCGAACTTCCCGCACCAGAAAAATTGTATTGAGGACGAGGCCGGCAATAATGACGAGAAAAAGTATGCCGCCAAAAAAAAGCTTCAGACCCTCTCGCCAATATAGGATGACCCAGCTGACATTCAGAGCGATGGCCGCCGCAATCAGTAAAACACCCAGCGTGATGAAAGAAAAAATCGCCTTTTGCCGGCTGATAATCCGCACAGGAAGATTGTAGCGGGGCAGAGGGCAGGTGTCAGGTGGAAGGTCTGGGGTTGTGAGTGTAATGGCGATATTACGCCAATCACTACGACGACTCTCTGTTCCGCTTGAATTGTGGGAAAATATCTCCTTGCCTCGAAGGAGAAACAATGCAGAAGCGCAAACTTGGAAATAGCAACTTGGAAGTTTCGGCTCTCGGCTTAGGCTGCATGGGAATGAGCTTTTCCTACGGTCCGCCCAAAGACAAGCAGGAGATGGTCTCCCTTCTCCATGCCGCCGTGGAACGCGGCATCACATTCTTTGATACCGCCGAAGTCTATGGCCCGTTCACGAACGAAGAACTCGTGGGCGAAGCCCTCGCTCCGTTCCGCGGGAAGGTCGTAATCGCCACCAAGTTTGGATTCGACCTGAGTGGCAGCGATAATCGGCCGGGAGCGGCAGGTCCGAATAGTCGGCCCGAGCACATCAAGCAGGCTGTCGAAGGCTCGCTCAAGCGGCTCAAGGTCGAGACCATCGACCTGCTTCTATCAGCACCGGGTTGACCCGAACGTGCCGATTGAAGACGTCGCCGGGGCCGTAAAGGAACTGATTCATGCAGGCAAGGTCAAGCACTTCGGGCTTTCTGAGGCAGGCACAAAGACGATCCGTCGCGCTCATTCCGTCCAGCAGGTCACTACAGTCCAGAGCGAATACTCACTTTGGTTCCGCGATCCTGAGAAGGAAGTGCTGCCGACCCTCGAGGAACTCGGAATCGGCTTCGTTCCATACAGTCCTTTGGGTAGGGGCTTCCTCACGGGAAAGATCGACGAAAACACTACGTTCGACAGTTCCGACTTCCGCAGCACTCTCCCTCGCTTTACGCCGGAGGCTCTCAAGTCGAACCAGGCGCTGATTGACCTGCTCGGCAGCATTGGGAAGCGGAAGAAAGCGACTCCTGCTCAGATCGCACTCGCTTGGCTGCTCGCGCAAAAGCCATGGATTGCTCCGATCCCAGGCACGACAAAGCTGAACCGCCTCGAAGAGAACATCGGAGCGGCGGCAATCGAGTTGACCGCCAACGATCTCCGTGAGATCGACAGTGCCGCCTCGGAGATCACGGTGCAAGGGGCTCGGTACCCCGAAAATCTGATGCGGATGACCGGTCGCTGAGCGGCGAGGGAAAATCGGAACGTCAACTGTCGCTAACGATTACATCATTAAGGCTCCCGACGCCAGTCACCGCAGATCGGACTGAAAGTCTTTTCTGAGGCTTAACACCTGAGACCTGTTTTCTCAGTCGTTCCCCGCAGCCGTCGCCATCACAGCAGCCGCTTTCACGTCCCGCAGCAGGGCTGGCTTGGGCGGAAGGTTGTTGAGATCGACCTTGTAGACATGGCGCGCCAGTCCCAGTTTCTGCATCGCCCAGATGCCGTACCAGTTCATATCCACTTCATACCACGCCAAGCCATGCCGCGCGGAAACCGGATGGGCATGATGATTGTTGTGCCAGCCTTCGCCAAAGGTAAAGATGGCGACCAGCCCGTTGTTGGTGGAGAGATCTTTGGTCGCGAAACGCCGCGTGCCCCAGATGTGCGTCACCGAGTTCACCGCCCAGGTGGCATGAAGTCCAACCACGACGCGCGCGAAGACCCCCCAGAGTAGCCACGGCCATCCGCCAATGGCGAACAGAATCGCTCCGACAAAAATGTTTCCCGTCCAGTGATACTTGGTCAGCCAGACGTGGACTTTATCTCGGGTCAGGTCGGGGACGTAACGGGCCAGGGTGGTCGTGTCGTAATGCATGGACTTGCCCATCAGGATCCATCCCATGTGCGACCACCACTTGCCGTCGTTCGGCGAGTGCGGATCGCCCGGCTCGTCTGAATACTTATGATGAATGCGATGTGTTGCCACCCAGAAAATTGGGCCGCCTTCGAGCGCCAGGGTCGCGCACCAGGTCAGGAAATACTCCACCCACTTTGGCGTCTTATATCCGCGATGGGTCAGCAGCCGATGATAGCTCATGCCAATCCCGAGGCTGCCCGAAATCCACCACAAGAAAATGGCAACGAAAAATGCCGGCCAAGTAAAGAAAAACAGCGCCACGACGGCGCCCACATGGAAAAGGAACATGACCGTGGCCGTACCCCAGTTGAAGTCATCGCGCTTCGCCCGGTCTTTACGATTGACGCCTTCTTCCGCTTCGCTCATCGCCCGGCTTGTAGCTTCGCGCGGCGTCTCGAATGTTGTCTCGGACTTTGTCTCGAATGTTGTCTGGTTCATTAGTTTTTGTCTCCCCACACCCGTCCCACTGAGGATTGCCTGATAGACTGCTGAATAACTCGGATCTCGCATCAGGGCATCTGCATTAGCGATGCGCAAATTTGTTGAAACCAGACGCCTTTTGAAGGACCGCCCGTCGAGAATCGACTTTCCCCACTGCTTGCTTAGGACAATACCAAGAGCGCGCGAGCCGCGCTGTAATACTTCTGTAATCCTCGCTGAAAGAAGGGGTTGCGAGCGTAATCCGCGCCAGGCATGAGGACCCGATGTCCACCCATCCGGGAGCCGCGGGGCGCGATGCCGTGCGTGGTTCCTCGGCGCTGCCCCGCCTGCAATCTTTTCGTGCACGTTCCTGCGTCGTGGAGTATCTTAAACAGTTCAACGGTTTCTCCCGAATAGGAGGTGTGCGTTGAAACAGAAATTGGCGGAAAAAAAATTACTGCACCAAATTCCGCTTGTCCTTCTTGGATTGTTCTTTCTTGTGTTCGCGTTATGGGCGCAGCAGGACCAACCCCCCGCGCCAGCGCCCGCTCCCGAATCCAAACCTTCCCCCGAAGATGCGGCCAAGGCAAACCCGGTCAAGCCAACCGAGGAGTCGCTCGCCAAGGGCAAGAAGGTGTACGTCATCGACTGCGCGATGTGTCATGGAAAAAACGGCGATGGCAAGGGCGACATGGCGACGGACATGAAGAACGTCACCGACTTCACCAATCCGGACGCGCTGAAAAACCGCAGCGACAGCGAACTCTTCCTCGCCATCCGGAAGGGCAAGGGCGACATGCCCCCCGAAGGCGACCGCGCCAAGGATGATGAGATCTGGAACCTGGTGAATTACGTCCGCTCGCTGGCCAAGAAGTAGGAGCAGCGCAAATGGAGGGATGGGCGTCCTCGCCCGTCCCGTAGGGACAGATGCGCTCGCCTGTCCCAACCGAGCGAAGCTCGGCAGATGCCCGTGTCACGGCAACTCTGGTTTCGCCATAAGACGCTTTCATCTACTGCGATGTAGCTTTTACTTCCACACCCGCCCATTTTTCCAGCAGCGTAAGTGTCGCGGCGTAGTCCAGGTCCTGTTGTCCTTCCTCGGCCGCAACGTCATAGACTTCTTCCACCGCTTCGAGTCCGGGCAGGCGCACGCGCGATTCCTTGGCAGCAGCGAGCGCCAGACGAATATCTTTCAGCATCAGCCGCAGCGGAAAATTCGGCGAGAAGTCGCGCTTCAAAATGAACGGGGCTTTGTAGTCCACCACTCCCGATCGCACCATGGAAGCCTGCACCAGCGGCAACAGCTTTTCCACGTCCACGCCCAGCTTGGTGGCAAGTGTGAGCGCTTCGGCAAATCCTTCATAGATAAGCGCAGCCTGCAGATTCATGACCAGCTTCGTCGCTTGTCCTTTGCCGGTTTCGCCCATGTGGAACACCTGCTTGCCCATCGCCTGAAAAAGCGGCTGCAGGCGAGCGAGCGCCGCTTCGTCGCCGCCCGTCATGAAAATCAAGCTCCCAGCTTCGGCTGCGATCTTCGAGCCGGTCACCGGAGCGTCCACGTAATCAACGCCGCGCGCTTTCACGCGCTCGGCAAAACGCCGCGTGGCCGAGGGAGAAATCGTGCTCGAGTCGGCGACAATCATGCCCTCGCTCAGCGCCTGCTCCACGCCCCCCGCGCCAAACAGTACGGCTTCGACCGCCTTCGTGTCGGAGACGCACATCCACACCACTTCCACGCCCTGCGCCGCATCCGCCGGAGAAGCCGCGCTGCGCGCGCCTTCCACGTCCTTGCCGCCAGTTCGATTCCAGGCTGCAACCTCGTGTCCGGCTTTGACCAGGTTCGCGGCCATCGACCGTCCCATAATTCCCAAACCCAAAAAAGCGACGCGCATCGGTATTAGATCCTCCAAAAGTATTTCGTCGAACTGGCTGCTGAAGACTCGGGCTTCGTATCAGGGTATCGCCTCAGCGATACCGCAAGACCCCCGAAATGAACCGTCCCCTTAGGGGTTGTGTAGTGTGGTTCCGCTTTTGCGCAGCTCTCTAAACTTTGAATTAGATATGACCGGCAAAGTAACGGTCAAGGGAAACACGATTGTTTACACTGGAATCATTGGCCGCTAAAACAACCTCGCCCGAAGAAACCTGCCGTTCCTGCGTCGCCCCTGCCCCCCGGAGCATCAAAACATACTATAAGCTTGAGGCAACAAAGGCGATAATGGATTTATGTCCGCGTTGCAGCGGACTGGGCGAATAGCAATGGTCGAAGCGATGTTGGCAAATCGAAGTTAGCGAAGCAATGTTAAAGTCCTCCTTGAAAAATCCCGCGCTGCGCAAACGGGCCAGTCAGTTCACGCAACTGGTGCGGCATTCCGCGGTCACGCCCCGCACCGGCAAGACCCACACCGCGCAACTGGTTTCCAACGGTGAACTCGGCGTCACCTTCATCGGGCACTCCAGCTTCTTCCTGCAAATTGGCGGACAGAACGTCGTCATCGATCCCAACTTCGCGCGCTGGCTGTTCATCCTCAAGCGCCTGCGCCAGCCGGGATTGAACCTGCGCGACCTGCCTCCAATGGATGTAGTGCTCGTAACCCACGCGCACTTCGATCACCTGCATCGCCAGTCGCTGCGCACCATCGCGCGGCAGACCCGCCGCCAGACCGGGACCGCGCCCACGCTCGTCGTCCCTCATCATTTATTCGACCTCGTTTCCGATCTCGGCTTCGAGCAAATTGTCGAACTCGAATGGTGGAACACCTATCGCCACGGCGCGCTCGACATCACCCACGTCCCCTCGCGGCATTGGGGAGCGCGCATCATCAAGGATTCGCACCGCGGCTACGGCGGCTACGTGCTGCGCAGCGGTAAACACTCCGTGTACCACGCCGGAGACACCGCCTATTTTGCCGGCTTTCGCGAAATCGGACGCCGCTTGTCGCCCGAACTCGCACTCCTCCCCATCGGCGCCTACAATCCGCCGCAATTCCGCAACGTCCACACCAGCCCCGCCGACGCCACCCGCGCCTTTCTCGATCTGAAAGCACGCTGGATGGTGCCCATGCACTACGGAACCTTTCGCCTGTCGCATGAGCCCATCGAAGAGCCACTCCAATTGCTGGAGCGCGAAGCACTGGCCGCCGGAGTGAAAGACAAAGTGGTGGTGCTCGAAGAAGGCGTGACCCGCTTCTTTTAGAGATATTCGTCAAACTTCGAGGTTAAGCTCGACTAAGCGGAGTTTTCTATCCAACCACCGCCGACGACGATGTCTCCATCGTAGAAGACCGCAGCCTGACCTGGGGTGATTGCGCGTTGCGGCTCGTCGAACGTAACTAGGATTTCGTTTGTCCCGGCGGTCTCACCAGCGGACTCTCCGACGAATTCAATAACAGCCGGAGCGGGTTGATGCCTGTGGCGGATCTTCACTGCGACCCGCATGGGCCCGCGCAGCTCGGACGTAGAAATCAAGTTCACTCGGCGAGCCCGCAAAGTACGCGAGTAAAGCTCCTCGTCCTTGCCGACCACGACTTGCCGCGTCTCGCGATTGATCTGGATCACATACAGCGGCGAACCGGTGGCTACGCCGAGTCCCTTGCGCTGGCCAACGGTGAAATTGTGAATGCCAGCGTGTTCGCCGATCACCTTGCCATCGCGGGTAAGCATCTCGCCGCCTGTCGTCACTCCTCCCATTCTTTCGCCAATCCGTGCCGGGTTATCCCTCTGCTCGGCGAGATAGGCTTCGAGAAAGCGCTTGTAGTCGCCGCCCGGGACGAAGCAAATTTCCTGCGAGTCGGGCTTTTCGGCAATCGCGAGTCTGTGTTTGCGGGCAAGTTCGCGCACTTCCGTCTTCGTCATGCCACCGAGCGGAAACAGCGTGCGGCTTAGTTGCTCCTGTGTTAGGCCGAAGAGGAAGTAAGTCTGGTCTTTTGACTTATCGGTTGGCCGCTTCAGTAGCCAGCGCTTGCGCGGTTCGTCAAACACGACTTGAGCGTAATGCCCGGTGGCAATCTGATCGGCGCCAATCTGCCGCGCTACAACAAGAAGCTGGTCAAACTTCAAGTGATTGTTGCATAGACTACAGGGGATGGGCGTGTGCCCGGCCAGATACTCCTCAACAAACGGCCGCACCACATCACGTTCAAAACGCTCTTCATGATTGACCACGTAATAGGGGATGCCGAGGATTTCGGCCACGCGGCGAGCGTCGTACACGTCGTCAATCGAACAGCAACGGCCCTGCGACGCTTCCGGCATGCCTTCGTGCCCGGCGAGACGGCGCTGGTTCCAAAGTTGCATGGTCAGACCGACGACGTTGCGCCCTTCGGCGCGCAGCATGGCCGCAACAGTCGAGGAGTCAACTCCTCCCGACATGGCCACGGCGATGGTTTCGGAAGTCAGCATTTGCACTTGCTCTTTAGCTTCGGGCTGCGAACTACGAGTTACGAGCTACGAGCGAGACGCTACGGCCTGACGCCCCGTTGGTTGCTCGAAGCTCGCAGCCCGGAGCTCGGAGCTTGGCGGTACACCGGCGATAACTCCCGCAATCGCGCGACCGTCTCCGTAACTAATCCCAGCGCGAAATCTACATCCGCCTCCGTATTTTGTTTGCCGAGGCTAAAGCGAATGCTGGCTTTCGCGCGCTCGGAACCGAGTCCCATCGCGAGCAATACATGCGATGGTTCAATCGTCCCGGAAGAACACGCTGCGCCAGTCGAGACGGCCAAGCCCTTCAAGTCCAGCGCAATGACCAGCGCCTCGCCTGCGATGGCATCGAAATAAATGTTGGCCGTATTCGGCAGGCGCGGCGCGCCTTCCCCATTCAAGCCCGTGCCTTCGATCGAGAGCAGTTCCCTTTCCAGTCGGTCGCGCGCCTCCGCCATCTTAAGATTATTGCCACGTTCGAAGCCGACAATGGCCAACTCGGCTGCCTTGCCTAAACCGACGATGCCCGGAACGTTCTCCGTCCCAGCGCGGCGTGAGCGTTCATGGCTCCCGCCATAAAACATCGGCTCCAGCGGAGTTCCCTTGCGAACGTAGAGCGCGCCCACGCCCTGCGGCCCATGCATTTTGTGGCCGGAGATGGTCAGCAGGTCGCACTCGATTTCGGCAGCATCGATCGGAATTTTTCCCGCCGCTTGCACCGCGTCGCTGTGAAAATAAACGTCGGCTTCGGCGGCTATCCTTCCAATTTCCGCGACGGGCTGCACCACTCCGGTCTCGTTGTTGGCGAGCATAATGGAGATCAGCTTCGTATTGGGCCGGAGGGCGCGCTTCACATCCTCGGGATCGACAAGGCCGTGGCCATCCACGGGAAGGTAAGTGACTTCGCACCCCGTCGTCTCACGATACTTGGCCAGATGCTTACAGGCGTTGAGGACGGCGTGATGTTCGATGGTCGAGGTGATGACATGGTCGTTCGGATGGGTTAGGCAAAATATCGCGAGATTGTCGCCCTCCGTACCGCCGCTGGTGAATACGATCTCGGAGGCGCGACAGCTCAGCAGCGAGGCCACCGATTCACGGGCCCGCTCGACTGCGGCCCGCGTCTCCTGCCCGTGATGGTGAATGGACGATGCGTTGCCAAAGCGCTCTCCGAAGTAAGGCCTCATCGCCTCCAAAACCTCGGGGAGCACTGGGGTAGTCGCGTTGTTGTCGAGATAGACCCGGCGCATCATGGTGCTTTCTATTGTACCGATGCTGTAATGATGCGCGGGTGTTCGTGTAGAGACGGGCTTGCCCCATCTCAAGAGCATGTGGAGCGACGAGCGTCTCGCCCGTCTCGCTTGGGAAGCCGGGCGGGGACGCCCGGCACCCCAACAGCAAACTCAGCGTTTCTCCACCGGCACGTATTTTTGTGGATACGCCGGGCCGATGTAATCGGCGCGCGGGCGGATCAGCCGGTTATCGCCGAGTTGTTCGATGACGTGCGCGGTCCAGCCGCCGATGCGCGCGACTGCGAAGATGGGCGTAAATAAGTCCACATCGATACCCAGCGTGTGGTAGGTGGAAGCCGAATAGAAGTCCACATTGGCGTTGAGCTTCTTGTCGCCCTTGACATAGTCTTCGATTTTTTTCGAATATTCGAACCACTTGGGATCGCCGCTGGAATGTCCCAAGTCGCGCGACATTTCCCGCAGGTGCGTGGAGCGCGGATCTTCCGTGTGGTACACGCGGTGTCCGAAGCCTGGAATTTTTTTCTTCTGCGCCAGCAACCCTTTGACGTATTCGACGGGGTCGGCGCCGTTGGCGTCGATCTCCTTGAGGATTTTGAAGACGGCTTCGTTGGCGCCGCCGTGCAGCGGCCCCTTCAGCGTGCCGATCGCCGACGTGATCGCCGAGTGCATGTCGGAAAGGGTGGCGGCCGTGATCCTCGCCGCGAAGGTGGAAGCATTCAGTTCATGGTCGGCGTGCAAAATGAGCGCGATGTCGAGCGCGCGCTCGGCGGTCTTCGTGGGCGCCGTGCCGTTCAGCATGAGCAGGAAATTCGCCGCGTGGGAAAGAGACCGGTCCGGTTCCACCAGCGGCTTTCCTTTGCGAATGCGGTCATAGTCCGCCACCAGCATCGAGATTTGCGACGTCAGACGGATGGCCTTATTGATGTTGGCCTCACGATCGTTCAGGTTGTATTCCGGATCGTAGTAAGACAGCGCGGACACCAGCGTGCGCAGCATGTCCATGGGGGGAACGTGCCTGGGCACCAACTGCAGCCGGTAAAAAATCGATGCGTCCAGCTTGCGCTCTTCTGCCATCCGCCACTTGAGGTGCAGGAGTTCGTCCGTATTTGGCAGGCGCCCGAACCACAGCAGGTAGCACACTTCTTCAAACGTGGAATGGTCGGCCAGATCGTGAATGTCATAGCCGCGATAGGCGAGCACTCCCTGCTCGCCGTCGATGTAACAGATGCTGGAGGTGGCGGCGACAATTCCTTCCAGCCCTTTAGGGGCCTGTTGGTTCGTAACGCTGGGCATAGATCCTCGTTGGTGTGCGGATGGATTTAGTTGCTCGTCCCAAAAAACAGTGTCCGGGCAGTCCTCATTTATACCTTAATTCGGCGTCATTTTCCAAGCGCGCGTTTGGCGTCGAACTGCGCGGAGCGAAAAATAGCCAGTCTTGCTACCTTTGCCGCCCTGTCCGCCCATCCGAACGGACCTGGCGGTCGTCCGCAGTCAGAGCGACTCTGGATTCGCTATCGCTGGACATTCGCAAAGTACTTAGCCAAGAGCCAAAAGCGATCTTCAATACAATGGCACTTTCGGATCCACCGTCCGAGCCCAACCGTCAATCCCGCCGCGCATGGACTGGACTTTTTCGTATCCCTGCTGGCGCAGCCAGTTGGTGACTGTTAACGAGCGCACTCCATGATGGCACAGGACCACGATGTAATCGTCGGGGGCGAGCTCCTGATGAGCGCGCGCCGGGATGTCTCCCATCGGGATGTGCCTTGCCCCTTCGATGCGCGACTTTTCGCATTCCCAAGCATCGCGAACATCAAGCAGCGTAAATGTTTCCCCGCTCTTCTGCAGCGCCTTGACCTGCCCGGGTGAAATTTCAAAGTCCATGGATTGATCCTTATGAGTAGAAACGTCGCTATTCCGTGCCATCTCCTCGATGCTCAGACGCTCTTCCCAGCGTAGTCAGACTCACCAGCGCGGCCAGCGCCCAGAGCGCGCCGGTTCCAATGCGGGCGGTGCGCACATCGGCGGACGGAATGTTGCGCCACAACGTCAGCCCACATCCCACCACAAAGTTGATGACGAGAACGCCGAAAAATAGCCGCTCGCGCAGGCAGCGCACGTCGAGCGCCAGGCCGGCCAGCAAGACGATCCACACGATATAGGTAGCAACCGTCCAATAGTCGTGCGGCCATCCATACTCGTTGTGAATGACGTGTCCAAACGAAATCCACGTGAAGTAGGCACAGCCGAGGAAGCCTGCCACGCCCCACAATGGCGTGCTGCACATCAGGTGGCTGAAACTGTAGCGCGGCTTCGCGTCGATCTTCGCTTCAACCTCAGCTCCAACTTTAGTCTTCGCATTATCTGTTCCGCTGTCCATTTCGTTGACCGTTTTTCAAGGAAAGCAATGATACCTTTGCGCGCGTCCGTAGTCGAGATCAGTGCATCGAGGTTATTAACAAGCGCTCAGTTCTTGATTCCTGCCATCAACTTCTCGATCTCTGCTTTTTGTTCGCCGGTGAGCGGCAAAAATGGCAGGCGCGACGGGCCTCCATAGTAGCCGTTGAGGTCCATGGAGTATTTCACGCCGGGGACACCGAACTCTCCGACTACGCGCTGGGCGGCCAATTTTACGCGCTCTTGTTTTTCGCGGGCGAGTGCGTTATCTCCATCTTTGAGCGCGACGTAGATTTCGTAGCACGCGCCGGGCGCGGGACAGGCCAAGGCGAGAATGGCACCGACCGCTCCCAACGCAAGCGACGGTTCGAGTTGATGCGCGGCGCCGACCATGACTTGGAAGCCTACTTCCTTCTGCCGCGTTTTCAATTTTCCGACTACGGTGACTGCGGAGGATGACGGCTTTGGGGCGATTTCTGCGGGGACGGGCGAGGACGCCTGTCGCTCCACTTTTTCGCCTGTGAGCGAGGCGATGCTCACCAGTTTCCTGCTCTGTTTTTCGTTCTCGGCGGTTGCGGCCTTCAACATGCGCGGCGTCAAGGCGTCGAATGTTTCCGTCACCGTGACCTGCTTACTAATGTTGCGCGTGCCCTCGACCATCGTTTTCACCTTGTCAAGATTGCCGCTCGATTCCTTGATGGCGACGATGTTCGGATGACCGGCGAGTTCGATCACAACTTCGGCAGGAATGTCGTAGCCCGTGGCTTGCGGGAAGTTATAGATGATGACCGGCAGGGCGGAGCGATCGGCGACTGTGCGATAGAAAGCCAGCAGGTTTGCCGGATGCATCTGTTTTTTGTAATAGTGCGGAGTGCGTATCATGGCCGCATCGTAACCAAGCTCGGCGGCGTATTCGGCGAGGCGCAGGGTTTCATGCGCGGATTCGATTCCGGTGCCCGCGATCATCACTTTATTGGGCGCGGCGGTGGCGAGCACGGCCTTTAGCACGTCGCGGCGTTCCTGATCGGAGAGCAGAATCGCTTCGCCCGTCGAGCCAAGCACCACGATTCCGGCAATCGGTGTGCGCGAGTAGCGCTCGACGTTCGCTTCGAGCTTTTTGTAATAGACCTCGCCGTCGGGATAAAAGGGCGTCGTGATGGGCGGGAAGATTCCGGACAAAAGCATGGTAAACCTCAGAGGACAGTCATTGGTCGTTCGTCGCTCGCATCACGCGATCCCAGACGATCTGTCTTAACTTCGCACTTTACTTCGTTGCGATTCGCTCCGCGTGCAGATGCTGCAGGGCTTGCACGCGGACTTCTCCGCGCTGCAGGGCGGCGATGCCTTCCGCGGCGGCGCGCGCGGCGGAGAGCGTGGTGATCGCCGTAATGTGGGCGGTGACCGCGGCGCGGCGGATCGCTTTCTCGTCGAAGTAAGGGTCGGGTCCTTGCGGCGTGTTGACGATCAACTGGATACGATCGGCTTTGATCAGATCAACCGTGTTGGGGCGGCCTTCTTTTACTTTGTAGACGCGTTCCACAGCCAAGCCAGCCGCTTCCAGAACGTCGGCCGTGCCGTGCGTGGCCACGAGTCTGAATCCCATGTCGACGAAGCGGTGCGCGACCTCGACCACCTGGGGCTTGTCGTGGTCGGTAACGCTGATGAAAATCGTGCCCTCGGTCGGCAGTTTTTGGCCGGCGGCAATTTGCGCTTTGGCGAAAGCTTCGCCGAAATTGTCGGCGATGCCCATGACTTCTCCGGTGGACCGCATCTCGGGACCAAGAACTGTGTCAACGCCGGGAAATTTCGACCAGGGAAAGACCGGCGATTTCACATGGAAGCAGCGGCCCGTGTCGAGGTCCGCGCCGCACTCGGTGTTCGCTGGCAGAAACTCGCGCAGCTTGCGTCCGGTCATCAGTCGCGCGGCAATCTTGGCCATGGGCACGCCCGTGGCTTTGGAAACGAAGGGCACGGTGCGCGAGGCGCGCGGGTTCACTTCAAGCACATAGACTTTGCCGTGGCCGTCGCTAGTTCCGGCTGGACTAAATTCGCTGCGCGGGATGGCAAACTGGATATTCATCAGGCCGATCACTTTGAGTGCGCGCGCCAGTTTGAAAGTGTATTCGCGCATGCGCTGGAGCAGCGGCCCAGGAATGTCAACCGCGGGCAGTACACAGGAAGAATCGCCGGAATGGATGCCGGCTTCCTCGATGTGCTGCATGATTCCGCCGATCACCACGTCCTCGCCATCGGAGAGCGCGTCCACATCGACTTCAATCGCGTCTTCTAAAAATTTATCGATGAGGATGGGACGATCTTGCGAATACTCAACCGCCTGCTTCATATACTGCTGGATCGTGTCTTCGTCGTAGGCGATGACCATGGCGCGGCCTCCGAGCACATACGAAGGACGAACCAGCACGGGGAACCCAATCTTCTTCGCAGCTTCGACCGCTTCCTCGACCGAGGCAACCATAGCTCCGGGAGCTTGCGGGATGTCGAGTTCCTCGAGCAGTTTTCCGAAGCGTTTGCGGTCTTCGGCCAGATCAATGCATTCGGGCGTAGTGCCGATGATGTTGACGCCCGCAGCCTTGAGCGGGAGAGAAAGATTCAGCGGCGTCTGGCCACCAAACTGCACGATCACGCCAACCGGCGCGCCACCGGAGGCTTCATGCTCGCAGACGGCGAACACGTCTTCGAGCGTGAGCGGCTCGAAGTAGAGACGGTCGCTGGTGTCGTAGTCGGTCGAGACCGTCTCGGGATTGCAGTTGATCATGATGGTTTCGTAACCATCCTCGCGCAGCGCGTAACTGGCGTGACAGCAGCAGTAATCGAATTCAATTCCCTGTCCTATACGATTTGGGCCGGAACCTAGGATGACGACTTTCTTCTTGACTGTCGGCGTAGCTTCGTCTTCATCTTCATAAGTCGAATAAAGATAGGGCGTATAACTCTCGAATTCCGCAGCGCAGGTATCCACACGCTTGTAGACTGGCTTGAGGCCGTGCTTCTTGCGGAAGTGTCGGACTTGTTCCTGGCCGCCTTTGCCGTCCAGACGCCAGGTTCCGGCGAGACGCCCATCGGAGAAACCCATGCGCTTGGCTTCGCGCACCAGATCGGTGGGGATGGATTCCATCGGGTGCTTTTCCAGTTCAAGTTGCATGTCGTTAATTTCCTTGAGCTGGTAGAGAAACCAGGGATCGATCGATGTCATCTTCGCGATCTGCTTGATCGGGTGCCCCTGGCGAATGGCGTACTGCACGTAGGTCAGCCGCTCGGGATGCGGCGTGACCAGGCGCTGGGTGAGGATCTTGGGCTCGATTTTTTGGGAGCCGACGCGCTTGCCGGTGTCGAGCGCGCGAATTCCCTTCTGCAAGGCTTCTTTGAAGGTGCGGCCGATGGCCATCACTTCGCCGACCGATTTCATTTGTGGTCCGAGCGATTCGTCGGCACCAGGAAATTTTTCGAACTGCCACTTTGGAATCTTGACGACCACGTAGTCGAGCGTGGGCTCGAAGCAGGCCGGGGTCTTGCGCGTGATGTCGTTGGGAATCTCGTCGAGCGTATAACCGATGGCAAGCTTCGCGGCAATTTTCGCAATGGGGAAACCGGTCGCCTTCGATGCCAGCGCGGAAGAGCGCGAGACGCGCGGATTCATTTCGATGACCACCATGCGCCCGGTCGAAGGGTTCACGGCGAACTGGATATTCGATCCGCCGGTCTCCACGCCAATCTCGCGAATGACGGCAATCGAAGCATCACGCATCACCTGGTACTCGCGGTCGGTGAGCGTCTGCGCCGGGGCGACGGTGATGGAGTCGCCAGTGTGCACGCCCATGGGATCGAAGTTTTCGATGGAGCAGATGATGATGACATTGTCCTTCGTGTCGCGCATCACTTCGAGCTCGTATTCTTTCCAGCCAAGGACGGATTCTTCGATCAGGCACTCATGCACGGGCGAAAGATCGAGGCCGCGGGCAAGCACTTCCATCAGTTCTTCGCGGTTGTAGGCGATGCCGCCTCCGGTGCCGCCGAGCGTGAACGAGGGACGTATGATGACGGGGAATCCGATCTTGCCAGCGAACTCGATGCCGTCTTTCAGATTATTGACCAGCGCCGATTTCGGCACATCGAGACCGATGCGCTGCATGGCGTCTTTGAAAAACAGGCGGTCTTCGGCCTTCTTGATGGCGCCGATCTGCGCGCCGATCAGATGCACGTTGTACTTTTCCAGCACACCGCTGTCGGAAAGTTCAATGGCGAGGTTGAGCGCGGTCTGGCCGCCAACCGTGGGTAGAAGGGCAAAGCCCGCTCCCGGAGACATCTCGCGTTCGACGCGAATGATTTCTTCGAGATACTCGCGAGTTAGCGGCTCGATGTAAGTGCGGTCGGCCGACTCCGGGTCGGTCATGATGGTAGCTGGGTTCGAGTTAGCCAGCACAACTTCAAAGCCCTCGGACTTGAGCGCCTTGCAAGCCTGCGTGCCAGAGTAGTCAAACTCCGCCGATTGTCCGATGACGATGGGGCCGGAGCCGAGGATTAGTATTTTCGAGATATCAGTTCGTTTAGGCATTATTGTGTCTTCTTGAGAGCTATTGCCTTCGCCATCAGCGACGAGACGAAGTTCGCAAAACTGAGTTCCGGCACGGGCTCCTTATATTGACCGCGCACTCCATCACTACTGTTTGACATAAGAAAACAAGTTGCGTCGTAAAGCCTTTCGCGAACAAGTTTGGTGAGAAGAATTTCGTAGCGCCGCGCGTACGATGCCGCCTTAAACTCCTCGAACACTTTGAAGTGCGGCTCTTGTGACTTGACGGGACGCGTGGAAGCGGGAGACTCTTCGAGCAGCATCACATAACCCAACCATGGACGCGCCGACGGTTTGAATGCTCCCTCGCGATACGCAGCCCATAGGTCTGTGGCGCTGCCCAGAGCTTCTTCCGTTCGATTGTTGTAGTTATTGCCGAACGATCCGACTTGCGACTTAAATTCAATCGCCGCAATTAGGCATCCGTCCACTACAACCAGAAGGTCCCATTTCTTCTCTGGTCGAAACCAACCCGGAAGTTCGACATGCCGTTCGCAATAAATCAGAGGCTTATCCACACCTGACTCTTCCAGTAAATCCCGCACTAATTCGACGAATCCGTCCATTTGACTGCCACCGGTGACAGCAGCCCTCGCTCCGGCGTCACGGATTCCGGACTTTGCGCCTTGCTTCTGAGCCTGAGTTTCACGGCTAGACCAAAACCGCGCTACTGCCTCTTTGAGTTTCAGGTCCAGTTCAGTGTTCAAGCGTCTATCCCTGCTCCATCACGAGGATTGGGTTCGAAAAAAGAGTAGATAACTCCCGTTGTAATCGCGCTGTTGCAAACTTGAAATAGGTGTCGTCAACTTCAAAGTTCACGCTATTTCGACCGCACTTTGATGCCGCCAAGGCCGTCGTGCCGGTCCCCATAAATGGATCTAGCACTGTGTCACCCACAAAGCTGAACATTCGAATCAGCCGCGTCACCAACTCAAGGGGATATGGCGCAGGATGATCTTTTGTAGAGGCTCCGGTTAATCCAGTCCATATCTGCTGGAACCATTTCCGGTGTTCATCGGCGGAAATGACGCTTAAAACTCGCACTGTGCCGGTCGGAGCGCGATAACCGCCCGGCTTCCGCTGCATCAGGATGAATTCGATATCGTTTTTTACCACCGCGTTCGGTTCATACGGTTTCCCGAGAAAACCGCCGCCGCCATTTTCAACTTCATAAGCGGCATTTGCGATTTTGTGCCAGATTATCGGAGCAAGATTGTCAAAGCCAATCTTGCGGCAGTGATCTTGGATACTCGCGTGGAGCGGCACGACCGTGTGCCGACCGTCATTTTTTCGGCGCGACAAGCAAACATCCCCCACGACACAAACAACCCGCCCACCGGGCACTAACAGGTCGAAGCACTTTTGCCAAACACGGTCGAGTTCACTAATGAATTCGTCGTAGTCCGCGATGTGCCCCATCTGCCCCGGCGAATCATGGTACTCCTTTAAGGTCCAATACGGCGGCGATGTGATCACGAGGTGCGCCGGGCCCACGAGACTCTTCTTCATTTCGCGGGCATCGCCTTTCACAAGAACATGCCGGGTGGGAATCCGTTCCACGATTTCTCGGATCAGCTTCAGCAATACCGGGTCCTTGGCCACCCTGGGAATCGCCGTTTGGAGATCGCCCAATCCGCGCAACTCCGCAGGCAAGAAATCGAATAGATCGACGTGCTCTTGCTTGTCGATCTTCGCTATGGCCTGCGCTATCACCCTCTGAACTCCTCCATCATCTTCACAAAATCCTTGAACAGATAGTGCGAATCATGCGGTCCCGGCGCGGCTTCCGGATGGTACTGCACCGTGAACAGCGGCAAATTCCGATGCCGCATGCCTTCCATGGTCTGGTCATTTAGATCGATGTGCGTCAATTCGACTTCGCTTTGCGGGAGCGAATCGGGATCGACAGCGAAGTTATGGTTGTGGGCGGTGATTTCGATCTTGCCACTCAGCAATTGCTTCACTGGATGATTCCCGCCATGGTGGCCGAATTTCAGCTTGAAGGTTTTTCCGCCGAGCGCAATGCCGGTGAGCTGATGTCCCAGGCAAATTCCAAAAATCGGCTGCCTTCCCATGAGGCGCCGGATGTTATCCACCGCATAGGTGCAGGGCTCGGGATCGCCCGGGCCATTCGAGAGGAACACGCCGTCGGGCTTCAAGGCCAGCACGTCCTCGGCCGTGGTTTGCGCTGGGACTACCGTCACTTTGCAGCCTTCTCCGCGCAGCTTGCGCAGAATGTTCTGCTTGATGCCGAAGTCATAGGCGACCACGTGAAAGCGCGCCGGCTCATCCTTGACGCCAACGATTTCGTCGGGCAAGTGCGATCGCTCGCCCGTCTCCCACACATAGGTGTGGTTGGTGGAGACGACTTTGGCGAGGTCCTGGCCGTCCATCTTCGGAATGGCGCGCGCCTTGGCGACGAGTTTGGCAGGATCTTCTTCTAGCGTCGAAATCACGCCGCGCATCACGCCATACGTGCGCAGGTGGCGTACCAGCGCGCGCGTGTCAATATCGGCGAGCACAGGGATCTTGAACTGCTCCATGAACTCGTCCGTCACCTGCTGCGAGCGCCAGTTGGAACTGACTTTCGAGAACTCGCGCGCGATCAGCCCCTCAATGTACGGACGCACCGCCTCGTTGTCTTCGGGATTGGTGCCATAGTTTCCGATTTCGGGGTTGGTCAGGACGACGATCTGCCCGGCGTAAGAAGGATCGGTGAAAATTTCCTGATAGCCGGTGATGGAAGTATTAAAAACGACTTCGCCAGAGCATTCGCCTTTAGCGCCGTAGCCTTTGCCTCGGAAGACTCTGCCGTCTTCGAGCGCAAGGATCGCTTGCATTGGAACTCCTGGGAGTGGATTTTATAAATTCTAGCAGGGCAGGTCTCAGTTGTCAGGTGTCTGGTCTGAGGAAAACCGTCCACGGTTGCGGTCTTCAGGTTTTCCTGAGACCTGCCACCTAAGCCGGGAGTTGCTCTACCGCAGCCTTCCCAGCTTCTCCATCGGCCAATATCCGAAGACGGCTTTGCCGTAGATGAAGCGTTCGTTCACGGGTCCAAAGTCGCGGCTGTCGTTTGACATGGTGCGATGATCGCCGAGGACGAAGTAACTATTTGCCGGAACTACGATCTCGCCATACGAGTGGGCGTCGGTGTAATCGCTGGGAACATAGTCTTCGTCGAGCGCCTCGCCATTCACGTAGACTTGACCATTCTCGATGCGGACGCGGTCACCGGCTATTCCGATAACGCGCTTGATGTAGCTCTTCGAAGTGTCACGAGGATAGCGGAACACGACGATGTCGCCGCGCTGGATTGGCTCCCAGCGATAGACGAACTTGTTGACGAATATCCGCTCCTGGTCCTCAAGGCCGGGCATCATGCTGGTACCTTCCACCTTCACCGGCTGGTAGAGAAAGATGATGATGAAAGCCGAGATGGCGAGCGAGACCAGCAGATCGCGTGCCCAGACTGCCACGACGGGCAGCGAGCGCGCGCCAGATCCTTTTGCAGCCACTGGGGCGGGCGGCTGAGGGGTCGGCTCATCAGACATCGTGTTCACATTCTATCGGAACATGGTCGTTAGCCGTTAGTCGTTCGCTATTCGTTTTGGTTCTTGAGCACTCGCCGCATTCGTAAATGCGCGAACGACAAACGACCAACGACTGTTTTCAGTTGCCAAACCCTCGCCTCTCGCCGTACAAACGATGCAACCACATTGCGAACCCATGACCGACTACTCCATTTTCCCCAAGATCAATGCGGCGCTCAACGGATCGAGCGCCGTGCTGCTGGTTACAGGACGCGTGCTGATCGCGCGCGGCAAACGGGCGGCGCATCGCGCGGTGATGCTGACCGCGCTGGCCACCTCTTCCTTTTTTCTCGTCTCGTATCTCTACTACCACTATCACGTGGGTTCGGTGCATTTTCGCGGAACGGGATGGTCCCGGCCCCTTTACTTCACCATTCTGATTTCGCACACCATTCTTGCAGCGGCGATTCTGCCCTTGATCATCATTACGCTCATCCGTGCATTACGTGAGCAATTTGACCGGCATCGGCTAATCGCCCGCTGGACGTTTCCGCTCTGGCTCTACGTCTCGGCGACGGGCGTGGTCGTTTACCTGATGTTGTATCGGATATTTGTATAGCCGATCTGCCTGTAGAGACGGGGCTTGCCCCGTCTCATCCGCCGGAGACGCGGCCAGACGCGTCTCTACGCAAGCCTGCCCGATTCATCACATATTTTTCGTACGGGCGACACTGCCTCTGGGCCGCCCAATTCTGCTATAGTGAGCGTCTCGAAGGTCAACGTTCTCGAAGGAGCCGCACTGATGAAAAGCGTAAACAAAGTCATCCTGATTGGAAATCTTGGCAAAGATCCCGAGATCAAATACACGCCGCAGGGCAAGCCAGTGGCGAAGTTTTCCCTGGCCACCAACGAGCGCTACAAAGACAAAGAAGGCAACTGGCAGGACCGCACCGAGTGGCACAACATCGTGCTCTGGGAGCGGCTGGCGGAGATTGCCGGAGAGTATCTGAAGAAGGGCGGCAAGGTTTATATCGAAGGCCGTATCCGCACCGACTCCTGGGACGACAAGCAAACCGGCCAGAAAAAATACATGACGCAGATCGTGGGCAACGACATCGTCCTGCTCAGCGGACGCGGCGAAGGCGGCGGTGGCGAACACGCCGGCGGTTCGCGCGGAGCCACGACTTCCGCGGGCGGCAACAACCTCGATCAGAGCGTGCCCGAACCCGAGCACGCCCCAGCCGGCAGCTCTCCGATTACGGACGAAGACATTCCGTTTTAGAAGGCATGGCTCGTGTAGGGACGGGTGCCCTCGCGGGCCTGCCTTGAGCGAAGCCGAAGGGTCCAAGCTGAGTGCAACTCGGCCCGACTCCAACGGTCAGACGCAATCATCGTTCCTGCATTTCTGTGCGTCGCTCAGACCTGTCCAGCATCTAAAACACGATGAGGGACCTCACGCTTGCAGACAAAACCTGCGTTTCCTGCCGCGGCGGTGTTCCGTCGCTAAAGGGAGACAAACTCACCGAACTGCATAATCGGTTGGCAGAGCCCGCGCAGTGGAATATCGTCAACGAGCATCACATTGCGCGCACCTACAAGTTTCCCGATTTTAAGTCCGCCCTGGTCTTCGTGAATCGAGTCGGCGAACTGGCCGAGGCGCAGGGACATCATCCCGATATCTTGCTCGCATGGGGCAAGGTCGAGATCACGATCTGGACGCACGCGGTGGATGGCCTGACCGAATCGGATTTCATCCTGGCCGCGAAGATTGACCGGCTTTTTTGAATCGGGTCATCGAACCATCGGGCCATCGGATGAGCGGACGCCCCAGAATCCAGAGGTTTTAGATGATACGATGGTCGGATGGCCCGATCCCCCAAAACCAGCACCCAGAACCTGAAATGAGCTTTTTTGTGGCTAAGCTGTGCACAGCGATGCACACGACGAAAGCCAAGTCTTGGAAAACCGTTTTTCCCTCTCGCCAAAGTGCCCAATTTGCTCCAGAAAACGGCACTATGAATAAATTGTGAAAATCGGCGAGTTGGAGAGCAGATTGCACTATTTAAGACGAAAGGAGTATTCCCTCGTGCGAAAACTCTTCCCTGTTACTCTACTAGTCCTCATCCTGGCTACGAATTCTTTTGCAGCACCTGCCGTCGTGCGGTCCTCTGTCATTCCGGAATCCGGTATTCTCGCCTTACTCGGAGGTGGACTGTTTGGCTTGGCCACCTTGATCCGGCGTCACCTGAACGACTAATTTCAACTTACCGAGAGTCCCCTCGGCACCTCTTTCTCATCTTCAAGTCTTTGGGAAACTCCTACTCGAGCATTTCACATGATGGTGTAGAGTGCGTACCCTCAGCGGCTAAAACCGGAATCCATTTAGTGACTAGCGGCACGGCTGAACAGGCTGCGGAAAAACTCATCCACTGTGCAAAAAGCTCACCGCAGGTGCTAAAGCGCGAGCACATTTTCAACGTCTTACGGCATGAGTCAACTCGTGCCGTAAATCATTCAGAATGTGGTCGAGCCAGCAGCTCCGCTCCCACCAACTTTCCGCCGCAGCCGATTTCCACCTCAATCAATCATCCGATCACCCGATTCTACTTGGCCTGGTACACGGTCTTGCCGCCGACCACTGTGCGCAGAACTTTCGTCTCCAGGATTTTTGCCGGCGAGGCTGCGGTTATGTCGCGATCGAGAACGACGAAGTCGGCCAACATGCCGGGTTCCAGCTTGCCTTTTTGCTTTTCGGCGAACTCGGCAAAAGCCGCGCCCGTGGTGTAGGCGGCGATGGCCTGCTCGATCGTCAGTTTCTGCGCGGGATAGTAGCTTTTCTTTCCGTCTTCACTCTGCCGGGTGAGGGCGGCGTAAATCCCGCGAAAGGGCGTAAACGGTTCGACTGGATCATCCGTGCCAAAGACCAACACCACACTGCGGCGCAGGAACTCAGCCCACGCATAGGAATGTTCGGCGCGCTCGGCGCCCAGGCGCGACTCGGCCCAGTTCATGTCGGTGAGCAGGTGGCTGGGCAGCATGGACACGATCACCTTTAGATCTTTGAAACGCTGGATCTGCTGCGGCGTGACCACCTGCGCGCGCTCGATGCGAAGCCGGTAGTCATTATCCTTACCACCGTCAGCGGCCATCACCTTGGCATCTTTCGCCGCCTTTTCGGCCTCGGCGAAGGCGTCGAGCGCCAACTGCACCGCTTTGTCGCCGATGGCGTCGAAGCCGATCTGATATCCGGCCAGCACCCGCTCCCTGGTCATCGCATTCAGCTTGGCCGCTTCGTATTGCGGCAGGCCGCTATTTTTTGGATCGTCGCTGTAGGGCGCCAGCAACGCGGCCGTCCTCGATCCGAGTGAGCCGTCCAGGAAGCCCTTCAGCATTCCGGTGTGGAGCAGGTTGTCGGAGGCGGGATGCGAGTTGCGCCTGCTGTTCAGATCTCCCAGCGCGTCGTCGAAATTCAACCACTCGGAAATCCTCGCGGTCAACTTTCCCTCGCGCTCCAGTTCCTCGTAAATCTGAAAGTCTTCCCACTCGGAGTTGTCCTGCGCGGAGGTGATGCCGTGGCTTGCCAGATCGGCCAGAGCGAGTTCGATGGCTTGACGCCGCTTCTCGGGCGTCGGTTTGGGGAACGCCGCCCGCACCGCAACTTTCGCGGTCTCGCGCAGAATGCCGTTGGGCGTGCCTGCGTCATCGCGATCGATCTTTCCACCCTCGGGATCGCGGCTGGCGACAGTAATGCTGGCCAGTTGCAAGGCGCGCGTGTTGGCCACGGCAATGTGTCCGTCCACGCGTTCGAGATACATCGGATGTCCGCCGCTTACTTCGTCCAGGTCCCAGCGCGTAGGCAGAACCTTGACGGGCCACAGGGTCTCGTCCCAGCCGCCACCCACGATCCACTCTCCGGGCGCCGTTTGTTCGACCTTAGCGAGGATACGTTCACGGAATTCGTCCAGCGTCTTGACGCCGTCCAGGCGCAGGTTTATCTTTTCCAGACCGGCGCGGGCCAGGTGCAGGTGGGCGTCATTGAAACCGGGCATGACGAAGTGGCCATTGAGATCCACGATCTTCGTCTCCGGTCCCTTCAACTTCATGATCTCGTCGCGCGTCCCCACGGCGAGGATGCGGTCGCCCAGGACGGCCAGCGACTCCGAGCGCTTGTTCGCGCCGAACGCCAGGGCCGCAACGGCCGCTCCAGTGTAGATGTTGCCGTGGGTGAAGATCAGGTCCGCTTTCGGCTTCTGCGCGCTCGGCGCTGGAACAATGCTCTGCGCCGACACGCCAGAGGCCACGGCCAACAACAAAATCGGTGCCACTCGTTTCAACATTATCATTCGCCTACTCCCGACAATATAAGCATTGTAAGCAGAATGCGCTTTAGTCCGAGATCTCTTCCATTGCAGTCGAACCATTCTTGCAACGTGTGTACGCCGCCGCCGGAGCCGCCGCTGCCGATGGCGATGGCCTCGCGGCCGAGGGACAGCGGGATGTTGGCGTCGGTGGACGCCCGTTCGACTTGCGCCGTATTACCCAACTGCGCATCCACGGCGCGAACCACCTTCAGGAGGCGCGCATCGGCCGCCAGTTCGCCCGCGGGACGATTGCCGATCTCGACCACCTCGCTCTCGACCAAGTTCTGCACTAACTGCGGCTTAGGTTTTCCGTGCTGAGCGGCGGCCCGATTTTCGAATGCGACCGCTTGCTCGAGCGCCAGGCGCAGGGCACACTCCAGCCGGTCGATTTCCGCCGCCGATGTAGAGCGCAGATCGACCTTCATGCTGGCGAATTCCGGAATGGAATTCACCGAAGTGCCGCCGCGAATCACGCCGACATTGAATGTGGTTTTCGGCGAGGCCGGCAGCGGAGTTTGGCTGAAGGCCTCGATCGCGCGGGAGAGCGCAATAATTGGACTGGGCGCGCCGAAGTCGCTCCACGAGTGGCCACCCGGGCCGCTCATGATCGCTTCGAAGCGGCGGCTGCCCAGGGCTTCGGTCACCAAGGTGTCGGTCCCGGCGCCATCAACAATCACGCTGTAGGCGATCGCGTCGCGCCAGCACGGGGTCGCAAAAACATGTCTCATGCCGCGCAGATCGCCTTCGCCTTCTTCGCCGACGTTGCCGATGAACACAAGCGGCAACGCATGGGAAATGCGCGAGCGCGCGAGCACACTGGCCACGGCCAGCATCGCGGCAATGCCGGCGCCGTTGTCGGCGATTCCCGGGCCATACAAACGGCTGCCCTGCTGCCGGATGTTCAACGGCGTTGCCGCCGGAAACACCGTATCAATATGCGCGCTGAGCGAGACGAAGCGGCTGCCGTAGCCGGGACGTATGCCGAACACGTTGCCAACCTCGTCCACTTGCACGTCGTTGAGCCCGATTTCGCGAAAACGGTCGGCCAGCCAGGCGCCGCGGGCCGCCTCGCCGAAAGGAGGCGCAGCAATTTTCGTCGCCTCCATTTGCCACAGCGCAAACTGCGATTCCTCGGAGCGGAAGCGGTCGAAGGCGGCGCGCACTTCGGGCGAGCCGGCGAGACGCGCCACTTCCTCCCGTACCGGAGGATACAAATCGGAATCTGCCACTGGCGGAGTCGGCTCCATGCTTTGCGCCTATCTTATAACGTCAGGGCAGACGGCGAACGGAAGGTTTCGCTCAATTTTGATAGACTGTCCACGATTTCCGAGCGACTCCAGGCCCCGTCTTCCAGGAGGTATCACCATGAAAACCGTTTTCAAAGTTTTGGGCATTGTCATCGTTCTATTGATTGTGACCGCCATCGCGCTTCCTTTCTTGGTGAACGTCAACAATTTTCGTTCCCAGATTGAATCGAGTTTCAGTTCGGCTCTGGGACGGCCAATAAAAGTCGGCAATCTAAGTCTGAGTATCTTCTCCGGCAGCGTGGAAGCGGACCAGCTCTCCATCGCGGACGATCCAAAGTTCAGCAGCGCGCCGTTCATCCAGGCAAAATCGCTCGGCGTGGGCGTCGAACTATTGCCGCTCATTTTCAGCAAGCAGCTCAACGTCACCAAGATCGTCATCGATCATCCGGAAATAACATTGCTGCGCGACCGCGATGGAGTTTGGAATTTCTCGTCTCTCGGGAACCAGCCCGAAAATCAGCCGGCGCAGCCAGCCAAAGCAGCGGTAAAACCATCCAGCGCGCCGGCGAATGTGAATGTGGCCAAGCTCGACCTGAGCGACGGAACCATCACGCTTGGGTCCACCACCGGCAAGCGCAAGCCCATCGTGTACAACAAGCTCAATGTGGCCGTGCGCAATTTTTCTTTTAGCAGCGCATTTCCCGTGACCGCTTCCGTCGAACTTCCCGGCGGCGGGAGCTTGAAACTCGACGGCAGCGCCGGGCCGATCAATTCGACCGACGCTTCCCTCACGCCGGTCCAGGCAAAGTTGACCATTAAGAAACTCGATCTCTCCCAATCGGCGATTGCCGACCCGGAACTCGGCGTTGCCGGCTCGGCCGATTTCGGGGGTAGCCTGACTTCCGACGGCCACAACGCGAAGGCCAGCGGGACTTTGAAGGCCACGTCGTTAAAGCTGGTTCCCAAGGGCTCTCCCGCCGGAGTCCCGGTCCAAGTTGTCTTCGCCGTCGAGCACGATTTGAAGAATGAGTCCGGAAAGCTGATGCAGGGCGACGTTTCGATCGGCAAAGCGCTGGCCAAACTCACCGGCACTTACGAGATGAAGGAAGAAACCACTTCGACCCACACAAAACTCAATGGGCAAGCCATGCCGGTGGATGACCTCGAAGCCATGCTTCCCGCGCTCGGCGTCGTTCTTCCCACCGGTTCGCGGCTCAAGGGAGGAACGCTCTCGGTCGAGTTCAACTCGGCGGGACCACTCAACAAGCTGGTCACCACCGGGTGGGTAAAGATGAACAACACGGCGCTCGAAGGTTTCAGCCTCGCGTCGAAGCTCTCGGCCATCCCCGGCCTTTCGGGCAAACAGACCGGCAATGACACCGTGATCGAGGAGCTGAGTTCCGATGTGCGAAATGCGCCCGAAGGTACGCGCCTCAACAAGATCAACCTGGTGGTCCCGTCGCTGGGGACCGTCACCGGCGCGGGCACGGTGAGCTCCAATAATGCGCTCGACTTTAAGATGCTGGCCAATCTGGCCGGTATGGGCGCCGGTCTCACGAAAGTTGCCGGTCTCGGTGCGGGCGGCATCCCCGTGGCCATTGGGGGCACGACGTCGAACCCAACCTTCGCGCCGGATATGAAAGCGGTGGCCAACGGCAAACTGAAAGAGTTAATACCCAGCGGGAAAACGAATCCTTTGGGAGAATTGGGCGGACTTTTCGGTAAGAAGAAACCCAAGTAGCGTAATGACCGCGTAATGAGTCCCATGGTGGAGGGACGGGTGCTTCGCACGCCTGCCCTGAGCGAAGCCGAAGGGTCCAGCCGGGCAGGTGCGCCCGGCCCTCCACCGGCAACTTGTCCCCCTGCTTTCTGGCACCATCGGCGAACCATTCGCATTTGGTTTTGAAAAATTGGGGGAGTCGTCTTTCATCTCGTTTTAGCCCACGATTTCAATACGCAATTGGCAGTCCGCTGCCTATGAGGAACTCGGGAGACCCGATAAAAGCCGATTAGTGCGGAACAAGGCCTAGGGACATCCGGAAGGAGCGTCCTGCGAGAGCGGACAAAGGCCGTCCGAAAAGAGGCGATCCGGCCACGTTGTCCAGCGTGATGTAATTATTGTTGTCCAGAAGATTCTCGGCTTGGAGACCCGCGTCTAGGCATAGCTTTCGTGTGGATTCCGAGAACAACCTGGGGAGCGCGAACCTGTGGTGTCCGTACAGCGTCAGGGAATGGTACGCCGGGCCCATTCCGCTGTTTCGCGGTCTTCCACCGCGATCGGTGTAGAGTCCGTTTCCTTCCGGATCCAACCCGCTGATGATGTTCAACGGGACAGAGCTACGCACAGCTTGCAGGAGCGTGAGTGAAGTGTTCTTTATCTTGAAATGCGCCACGATCGTAACATTATGCGGCGAGACGTTGCTGGCCGGAGCCCATTCATCGCGGATGTCGCTCTGCACGGCAGGGAACGAGAATGGCCCGTCGGTATTATCGCGCGCGTGTATCCATTCGTAATGCGCGGTGAAGCTTTGACCCTTTATTTTGTATTCCGCCCGAACGTGGATCTGGTGCTTGCGAGCGGCACGGTTTGATTCCAAGATATCGGTCCAACCCACGGGGGCGCTCAGACGCTGCGAACCCAGCAGGTGTGTGTCCACGGTCCATGTATATTCCACACCCGGAGTGAGGCGGGCAAAGGGACGCTCGATGGAAGCCTTGGAGATCCACTCGCGCACAGGGGTCAAGCTGGGAGCGGTTTGCGACACAATTGAAGATTGCGGGAGCAGCGCGCCCGACTGGACATCGGATAAGGACACATTTTCCGCCAACAACTGCTGCAAGTGATGACCGTCATCCGCGATTTGTTGGACGAAAATGTAAGCGGGCCAATTCTGCACGAACATTCCAGTTCCGGTTCGGAAGACAAAACCACGGGCTGCCGCAGTAGCAGAGAGGCGCGGGGAATAAAGCGCGCCGCCGCGGGTCTGGTAGTCGGCCCTCAGTCCAGCGCGCAAGGAGAAGTTTGTCCGGCGCAGCAGTTCCCCTTCAACGAATGGTGAAACGCTATACGAAGCGTAATGAACCCAGCCTCCCCCCCTAGTAATGAACAAAGTGCCGGTGGGAGCGCCTGTAGTTGCGCTCGCGATGTAGTCTTCGGGGTTGTCAAACTGAATTCGACCGAAAGGATTCGGGGTTATGGATTGGCCCTCGCCCGCTCGCGCTCCGGTAACGCCAACGCTGAAAAGATGGCCGCGTGGATTGAACTCGAGCACGTTTTTGAATGTCCAGCGCGTGCTTGCGGCGGTTTCTTTATCAATATCCGCGCCGCCCGCCACAAACGCGCCCAACACGCTCACACCAAGGCTGCTGCTGTTTGCATGCAGGGCTGTGTCCGACCAGTTTCCGAGCGCGCCGGCACGATCTATATAGCCGCGCCCCATTTTGGTTATGGTTGTCCGAAACTCTCGATCCGTAAGACCTTTACTCATTCCCGCATCCGGCAACGTCAGTCCAGAGACGTTCATATTGGAAAGGTTCGTTCCCAGAATGTGCAAGGAAGCGTTCGCACGCAAGGTGTCGCTTCCCGAAAAGTGGGCCGTGAGCGTCGCAGAACGATTCCAGGTTGTAGCGGGTGCCTCGGTAACAGAGGTAATCTGAGAGCCCTGCACGTACGGAACCATCGCTTGGATTGACTCCTGATCTTTTTGAAGATAGAAGTCCCCGTTGACCGCAAATGCGAGCGGCAGATAAGGAACAGGGCCTGTGAGCATAGCTTTGCCTGCATCCACCGTCGATTCGAGATGTGGATTGAGGACGTTGCTTGCTCCAGGCCCAAAGGAAAAGCCGCCCATCTCAAAACCGAGTTTCCGTCCAACATTCTTGGTAATGATGTCTATATGCGTATTGCTTCCGTCGGAGTACTCGGCGGAGAATGGGTCCGCATTGACGAGGATTCTTTCGATGCTGGCTGCGGGCGGCAAGGTGTCGGTTGGCAGACCATCCACGTAAATGCTGGCCGCTTCCTGCTGCGCTCCCGCGACCTGCTCGGCATAGTTCACCCAATCGCGGGTATCTCCCGGAATATCCTTGAGTTCGCTGGCAGTGAGTGACACGGAAGTAAGAGCGGACCGCGATGGCGCGGCCCCGGTTACGGAAAGGGTCTGCTTGACTTCGGCAAGCTGGAGTTGGAGCGCCAGCACCTGCTTGCGGCCCACGGCGCGTTCCAGAGTGGCGAAGCCCGGGGATACAACTACAATGCTGCAATTTTCGGGAAACGTCTCGCGGCTAAAGCTGAAATTCCCGTGTTCACCTGTGCGATGGATCTCAGTTTGCCCGCCGCAATGCAGGGAAACGTCAGCGCCTGCAATCAAGCGTTGCTGGGGGTCCGCCACGGTCCCAGTGATAGTTTCTGCCGCGCAATTGCCGACAGCAACCAACACAGCAAAAACCGCGGCGAGCCCCGGGTGCCTTGAGGACCCCGAAAAAGCCGGGGCCCTCCTTTTCATTGCACACAACCGCCAGATTCAGCGCTGAACCCGCCTGCATACCCTTCGCACTTGCACCACGTATTGTATGCGGCTATGTCTGCCGGACAATTCGGGCTCTGGGGGTTCGAAAAACAATCGTTAAAGATGTTCGCGGGAGGGGTTCCGCAACTACCGCCGCTGCCAACGCCTTTCGCGGCCATTCCGGCGCCAAGCGCGACGGCCGCGGCACCACCAGCGAGCAATGCCACCTTCGCTCCGTTGGCGGCGGGAGCCGGCCCGAGCTGATACACCACGCGCTGACAGTTCGAGGTGCCCCCAAGAGTGACAGCGCAGACCTCAAACGGTTGCGGCTTAAACAACCTTCCGTGCGGCGCGGGCGTACCGTAAAGCAATCCATTGAGCCCGAGGTGCATTCCGAGTGGCGGGAAACCTCCGCTTCCAAGCTCAAAATGGACGGGGCCATCGGTTCCCGAAACCTGGGTCGGTTTATTGTCAAACGGGCCACCACATTGCTTTTGGTCGATGTCCATTTTGAAGGCGTCCCAGTTCGGGTTCTTGCCGGCAGGCGGAGCAACCGGCCCGCCGTGACAGAAATCGTACACATTAGGTACCCTGAGTCGGAGCAGTATGTTCTTCGGGGGGTGGAACGCCAATAACGACGGCGGTTGCGCGGCAGGTGTGCCGGCGGCTGGCAGCGGGGCAGGAGCAGCGGGAGCCCCCTGCGCCACCGAACCGAGTACGGCCATAAAGCTCACGAAGGCAACCACTAAAAATACTGTACCTAAATTCTTCATTTTTTCTCCTTGAGGTTGCGCGCATGGGGCGCACCGATCTCAAACCTGATGAATGCTTCCTCCGCAGTCGCCAGATTTACCGATCATTAACATCGTATTAGCGTCGTTTCTGGTTTCTCAAGGATTTCTAATGTCCGGTACGTACGAAAGTAACTGTGTTACTCTTCCACACACGAAAGCAACTGTGTTACTCCTCTTTGGATGTGGCACTTGGGATCGATACTCCGGACACGGTTCAAAACCTGCTCAAGTGACGAGCCTATGGGGCCAAGGCCGATGTGGAGCGCTTGGCCGGGGCGCGCTTCGAAGAGTTCTTCAACCTAGATCGACCCTTGGATTCTAACTCCCCACGAGATACCGAAGAAATGAACGATCGGCAAGCCCTTGCCCACGCGCTGCAAAGAACTGCATAGTTCGTCGCTGACCCCTTTGCCAGTCTTTCTGTATATCGCTCAATCAGCGTTATTTAACGCGAGTCTAGGACATCTTTGCCTGGGCTGGGGATTGCGGTGGTTTGATGAGGAAGCTGGCTGGCATGGCCTCCTGACCCGACTGCTTATGCGCTCAACCTGTTTCTCTGCGACACTCCGACGGGCGACAAAGGGCTTGGTCCCTGCCGTAGCCTTGTGCTGTGCGGTCTTTGCGCAAGAAGCATCCCTGACCAATTCTGGCCCGTTGCTTTCTGTTGCGACAGTTGAGCCGTCGCCGTTCGCCAAAACGATCCTGTCGGACGCACCACGCAAGCATAATTTTTGGGATAGGGAAAATCTGGTCCTGTTTGGAACGTCTGCCGCTTTAAGCGCCGCGGACTTCGCGGCTACTCGTGCCAACCTGCGAAATGGCGGAAGGGAACTGGATCCCGTGACACGGCTTTTCGGGAAAAGCACGGCAGGGCTCGCCGCAAACTTTACCCTTGAGACGGCTCGCGTCATCGGGCTTAGCTACTACTTCCACAAAACTGGACACCACGGACTCGAGCGGGTCACCTCGATGATCAACATCGGTGTCTCGTCAGTAGCGGTGACGTACGACCTTGGTCAGCGATGAGGTAATTTAGGCCGCACGCGGGCCAACCTGGATATCAACCGGAATCTCCTTCTTGACTTCAATAACAGCCGCCACTCGATCCCCGGTCCGCCTATTCGTGGCGTTGCGACAGGACTTTCATCTGGAGCGCTCCCGACGGTCTGCGCTCCGCGCCAAGACTGCGTAAATCGCCCCATGTTTCTCTAATCACGGCAAGTCGCGCGGTCGCGGCGCTAGTCAATGACGATCTCGCCTTGCGGCTTTACCCTCTTGATCAGAAACACGCACGGGATCAAACAAGCGATCACGACCCCGAGCAGCCAGAAATTATCAATGTAGGCCAGCATGGTCGCCTGCCGGACCACATTCATCTGCATAATCGCATAGGCATGCTGCATCGCGGAACCGCCTCCGGAACCGGGTCCGGCGCCGCCGCCCGCAAAGGCGCGCGTCATCCCGCGCAGTACCGAGCGGAACTGCGGATTGGCGGCATTCAGCTTCTCCACCAGTTGCACCTGATGGACCTGGGCGCGGCGGGCCAGCATGGTGGTGACAAAGGAAATCCCGAAGCTGCCGCCGATATTTCTGGCGAGGTTCATCAAGCCGGCGGCGGCGTTGTTCTTCTCGCGCGGCAGAAACGCATACGCGGCGATGTTAATGGGCATGAATAGAAAAGCCATTCCCGCCGCCTGATAGACACGCGCCATGATCATCATGTGAAAATCCACGCCCAGGTCAAACGTCGTCATATGGAACAGCGACCACGAGAGCGTCGACAAACCAAAGAGCAGCAGCCAGCGCGAGCTATAGCGCGAAACCAGAAATCCAACAATCGGCATCATCACCATGATCGCAAAACCGCCCGGAGAGAGCGCCATGCCGGAGCGTTCGGCGGTGTAACCGAGCAGCGTCTGCATGAACAGCGGCAACAGCAGTGTGCTGCCGAGCAGGACAAATCCAAGCATGAACATCAGGAAGTTGGCGGCGGCGAAGGTGCGATCGCGAAATAAATGCAGATCCACGATGGGGTCCTTGCAGTGCCACTCCCATAAGATGACGAAGATCAGCGACACGGCGGAGATCACGCTCAACCATACGATGAAGTGCGATTCGAACCAATCTTCGCGCTGCCCTTTGTCGAGGATCACTTGCAGCGTTCCGAGACCGAGCGCGACAAAACCGAGTCCGATGTAATCGATCTTGGTTTCGCCCAGCTTGCGGCGCCTGAAGTAGGGAGGATCGTGGATGAGCCGTTGCGTCAGCAAGAGTGAAAGAATGCCAACTGGGATGTTGATAAAGAAAATCCAGCGCCAGCTAAAGTCGTCGGTGATCCAACCGCCGAGCGTGGGACCGATGGCAGGAGCCGTTACCACTGCGATACCGTAAACGGCGAATGCCATGCCGCGCTTGGCGTGAGGGAAAGTATCGACGAGGATGGCCTGCGAGCTCGGTTGCAAGCCTCCGCCGCCCGCACCCTGAAGAATGCGGAACACGATCAGCATGGCGAGATTGGGCGCGAGCCCGCACAGAAACGAGCTGATCGTGAACACCGCGACACAGCCCATGTAAAACCGCTTGCGCCCCAGGATGGAAGACAGCCAACCGCTGAGCGGCAGCACAATGGCATTGGAGACGAGATAAGACGTCAATATCCACGTGCTCTCGTCCTGGCCCGCGGAAAGACTGCCGGCAACATGGGGCAGCGCCACGTTGGCGATGCTGGTGTCGAGCACCTCCATGAACGTGGCCAGCGTCACCACGAGCGCGATGATCCACGGATTGACCGGCGAACGCCATTCCTCTGCGTCGTTGATCGTGATTGTCGCTGCACCCATTCTTGTTGCAACCTCTGCTTCGAGCTACGAGCTTCGAGCGAACGCAGATCCATTGCTCGCAGCTCGTGGCCCGCAGCTCGTAGCTATTTAATCCAGACCTTCGGCACAACCGACATTCCGGGGCGAAGTTCGTGGTCCTTGATCTCGCCCTTGTCGAACACGATTTTCACCGGGATGCGCTGTACCACTTTGACGTAGTTGCCGGTGGCGTTTTCCGGTGGCAGCAGGCTGAAGCGCGCTCCACTGGCGCCGGCGATGGAATCGACATGCCCTTTGTAGGTCTTGTCGTTCGCATCCACCGCAATCTCAACCGGCAAACCGGGCTTCATCTTTTTGAGTTGAGTCTCCTTGAAATTGGCCGTGACCCAGAGGTCACCCTCATCGAGCGGGATGATTTTCATCATCTCCTGGCCGGGCTGTACATTTTGACCGACCTCGACGGTGCGATTGCTGACCACGCCGCTGACTGGCGCGATCACTTTGGTGTACTGGAGATTCAGTTCAGCCTGGTCCAATTCGGCCTTGCTGCGATCGGCATTGGCATCGGCGGAAAGGGCGCGGGCGCGAGTGACGCGCATGGTTTGCGGCGCGGTGTCGGCGGTGCGAAGCTCGGCGCCGGCCTGCGCCAATCTGTCCTGCGCCTGTTCGATCTGCGCCGCGAAAGCGTCGGCGCGGGCGCGCGCCGCTTGCAGAGTTGCAGCGGCGGCCTGGGCGCTGGCGACGGCTTGATCGTACTGCTGCTCGGATATTTCCTGCTTGTCGATCAATTGCTTATAGCGGAGAAGATCATTTTGCGCTTTGGTGTTGTTGGCTTCCGCTTCCACGACCTGCGACTTGGCGGCTTCCAGTTGCTGGCGGGCAGCCGCGATTCCAGCCTGCGCGCTGGAGACGCCGGCCTCGGCGCCGCTCACCTGGCTCGAAGTGCTTACGTTGGTGATGGGGACGTTGATGCCGGCAGCTGCGGCCTGCGCTTGCGCGGCGGCGTATACGGCGCGCGCCTGCGCGACGGCAACAGCGTAGTCGGCAGGGTCGATTTCCACCAGCACGGTCCCCTTCTCCACGTACTGATTGTCCTCGACGTTGAGCTTGAGCACATGGCCGCTGACGCGCGCGCTCACCGAGTTCACGTGCCCGTCAATCTGCGCGTCGTCGGTGGATTCGTAGCTGGCGAGATAGCGCCACAGAAAAAAAACGGCGATCAAAATCACCAGGCTGGCGAGAATGACTCCCCGCTTGGTGTGCGGATGATTCATAATCGCGTCCCGCCGCTGCGAGAAGAATTCGCTGTTGGATGGAGACTGCGGCGCACCGGCTTCCGGTTGCGGTTTGGGCTCGGTCCCAACGTTGTTGCTTTCTTCCATTTGGTTACTTCCCTTTCAGATATTCGCGAACGCCCTCTTCGGCGCGGCCCAGGGCGCGGGCAAAAGAAACTTTGGCGATGTTGTGAAGATAGAGGCTGGAAATCAAATTCTCGTGCGCGGCCGCGACCGCTTCCTGCGCCTGTATCACTTCAAGGTTATCAGTGACTCCGGAAGAGAAACGGTCCTGCGATTGGGTGAGCGCCTGCTCGGCAAGATCCACGGAACTCTGGGCAACTTCCACCCGATCGCTCGACGACTTCAGGTCGAGCAGCGCGTTGCGGATGTCCTGATCGATCTGACCGCGCACATCCGCCATCCGCGCCTGCGCCTGCCGCAACTTGGCTTCGGCTTTCAGCACGTCCCCATGAACCTTGCCGCCCTGGAAGATCGGAATGTTCAGCGTGCCGACGACCGCGTATGTGGGCGCCACATCACCGGGGACCTTGCCGATTTGACCGTAATTCGCGGCCAGATCGAGGGTGGGAAAATATCCGGCGGTGGCCGCGCTGCGCTCCAGTTGCGCGGCGGCCAAGCGATCGCGCGCCGCTTTGTAATCGGAGCGCAGCGCATACGCGCGCTGCAAGCTGGTTTCAAGATCGGGGATGGGAAAAGCCTCGTAAGGAGCTTTATCGGCCAATTCGAATTCCTGGCCGGACGCGAGTCCGATCACACGCGCCAATGAAATCTTCTGTTTGGCGAAATCGTTCGTGGCGGCAATCAATTGCTGTTGGCGCGCCTGGTATTCGACCTGTGCGCGGAGCGTATCAATGGCCGCCGCTACGCCGGCCTGCTGCCGCGCAACCGCTTTCTGGTAGAGTGCGCGCGCCGTCTCCACTTGCGCTTGTGCGGTTTCCACGCGGGCTGCCCCGGCCAGCGCCTGCAGATAGGCATTGCCGGTCGCGAGCACGACCAGATCGCGCGCGTCCTTCAGATTGAACTGGGCCACGCTTTCGCCGATCACGGACGAACGGTATTTCTGGATTGCCTGCCAGTCGAAAACTCGCTCGGTCGCCGAGGCGCGCACATCGAAGTAGGAGAAAGGCCCGATGACGCGAGGAAGAGCAAGGCCAGGAAACAGCGAGCCACGAAGTCCTTCCGCTTCCAGGCTGACCTTCTGCGCGGCCTCCTGCGCATCGGCGCCGACGTTCGGAAGCAGGGCGCTGAGCTGTTGCCACTTTTGTCCCCGGGCCTCGATGGTGTTGTACTCGGACAAAAGGCCGGCCAGGTTCTGGCGCAGCGCCCGCTCGATCGCGTCGCTGAAGGTCAGCCGCAGAACGCCGGGAGTGGGCTTCTGGTCCGGCACACTGCCAAACACTGGATTCTGCGACGAGGTGGGAACCTGTGAGGTTTGAACCGGCGCGGCCCCGCCCGCCGAACTCGCGGGCGCGGTCGAACTTTGGGCGCAAAGCGCCGCCGGCAAAATGACGATTGCGGCGGCCGACAGGACCATCCGAAAAACTGCGGATCTCTTCATTGTATTCAACCAGGTAATTAACCAGTTAGTTAGATTTTATCCAATCCCATCCCGCGAAGCAAGCCGCGACCCACGGAATGCCGCAAGCGCGTCAATTGGCCAGTGGAGGGATCCGGGGAAGGCGTGTAACGCGGTCCCTCTCCGTACGAAACAAAAATGATAAATCTTTTGGATTCCTTTTGCCGAAGCTCCGATGCAAATTGTTGGACCGTTTGACGATAGAACCCGGACCCATACCATTTACAGGTGCATTCGCACTGCCGGCGGTGACCTTGGTCATCTTGTATAACCTTCACCCGCAGGTTCAATCTATAAGGCAAGTCAAGCACCTCCCCGCCAATCAAGAGCTGTGTTAGGGAAATAGTGTGTATGAGCGAAGCGACGAAACTGCCGTCCAAGGGATCGGACTGGACGCGCCTGCTGATGGATCCCGACCTGGTCAGTCACCTCGGAAAACTGCTCCAGACTTATCGTGAGGTCGCTCCGGAACAGCGCGAAGCGGCGCTGCTGCGGACGATGCGCGAGATCAAAGACGCTGCCGTCTCAGTCCGCGCAGCACAGGGACATATGCCTGTCGCTGCGGAACCGGCGCCACCCGAGGAGCTTCGCCATCCCGAACCGACCAACGAAACTCCCCCGTTTGAAGCGGATTTATTCAAGCCCCAAGCGGGATCGGACCGCCGCCGTTATTGCCGGATCAAATGCTATGTGGCGGTGGAAATTCACATTGAGGGCGTGGAAGAACCGGTCTGGGGCAATCTGGTGAACGTGGGCCGCGGAGGATGCATGGTCGAGACCGCCGGTGTCGTGCCCGCAGGTAAAGCCCTGGCGATCGGACTCTGGGTGACCAGCGGCAAGATCTGGGTGAAAGGCGTCATCCTTAGCGGAGTGGCGACGCGCAGCGCGCCGTCGTTTGGCGTGCGGGTAAAATTCTCCGAGGCGGAACTGTCGGAAAAAGAACACCTGCGGGAATTTCTGAAATTCGTCGAGAGCACGGCCCACAAGTCGCAGAGCGGAAAAAACTACGTGACGCAATTAAAAAGCTAGAGACTGGGACGTTCCTGAGCTTGCTTGGCTGAGTGTACCGCACAACATTAAGAGCCGAAGCCCTTATCTATCTCGGTCGCGATCATGCGCAGCTCTTCGACCTGCTTCTCGATAAAAAAAGAAAAAACAGTGGCAGCACGCGGATTGCGTATCTCCGATTCCTTCCCGTGCAGGTACTGCTCTAGCTGGCCCAGCGGATACTCGAGTAGTTCGTAGATGTACTCGACCGAGTCGCAGGTTCCGACGCGGAAGCCCCGGGCATCCAGGCCACGCCGAAAGTCGTCTACTGTTTTGCGAACTTGTTCTATTCCCCACACTCCCATGGGTGCGAGAGTGTTTCCACGGATGTGCTCGCTTATCTTTTCGAAGCAAAAGCTTAAAGTGTTGGGAAACAAGGCTTCAAGCTTGTTTCCCTGAAATTGGGCCTTGTGCTTAACATCTGCATCCTTCAGATCGTCGATTACCCCCTTAAGGATTTTGCCCAACTCGTCCTCCTGTTCCATGATGAGATTACGCACACTCTCATATTTGAACTTGTGGCCGCCCGATGAGAACGAGACCAGTTCAAAGCCGCCCCGGCCTAGACTCATTTGAACCAAGTGATGAGGGCCATCCCCATTACGCTGTTTCTTGGTAGGGTGACCGGCGACAGAAACGCGTATGGCTCGCACTCTGGCCAATCCGGGGAAGTCGCCTTTCGATCTTGAAGACCCTAATGCGGCGCACAGATCAGATGTGGCATCTTGTTGCATTACCAGGGCCTGCAGAACACCATAGGTTTGTAGGTAGAGCTTTCCTTTGTCGTGCGTATCCTCACTGGATGAGTACGCCCTGACAGCCATGCCCGTGTCCTCGATGATGTCCATTGCGCTGCACAATTGGTTCCACTGTGATCGATTCGCCATCAGAACCTGCTGCAACCTCGGGGCGTTGATGATGTCCCGAAATTCTAAAATCGCGGTCAAAATATTTGACATACTCGTGCCAGCTGGTGTAGTTCCTTGGCCGGACCGCGACCCATGATTCAGTGTGAGCGCCTTGGTTTCTGGATGAGGCCTTGTATGGGTGAAAGACCTGTAGACGGAATCGTCAGCCACACGCTTCTTAGTGCTCTTCTCGGCCATCTACTCTCCGAATAATATCTAAATTCTGCGCTCCGCTAAATGGGCAGTCAAGAAGACCTATTACATCTCCACCAGCACATCCCCGCCCTCAATCTTCACCGGATACACCGCAACCTTGGCTCCGGGCGCACCGGCTTCCCCCGTCTTTGGATCCCACTCCCAGCCATGCCAGGGACAAACAACTTTCCCTCCTGAGATCACGCCCTCGCCGAGCGGGCCTCCGCGATGCAGGCAGATGTTTTCCATGGCGCTGATTTCACCGTTCACGTTGGCAACACAGATGGTCTTGCCGCCGCAGGGAAATTCTTTGGCTTGGTTGAGGCCGGGAAGGTCGGCTTCAGAGGTAATCCTAATGAAGTTACCCATAAGTTTTATTGACGCCCGCGAAATCCTGCCGAGCTGCGCTCGGCTTGGACGGGCGAGACGCCCGTCCCCACACGACCTGCGCCACTGACAGCTAAGAGCTGATAGCTGACAGCTATCTCGGCTGCATCGTCTGCGCGATCATCACCTGGCGCTTGAAATCTTCCACCATGTTCTTTTCCAGACGCACTTCGGTGGGGCGCTTGGCGAGCGTCATGGTGTCGATCTTGTCTTGCAGCTTGAGCAGCGCATAAAACAAATTCTCCGGACGCGGCGGACATCCGATCACATAGACATCCACCGGCACGATGCGGTCCACGCCCTGCAGCACGGCATAGGTATTGAACGGGCCGCCGACCGACGAGCAGGCGCCCATGGAAATCACCCACTTCGGCTCGGGCATCTGGTCGTAAATTCTTTTCAACACCGGAGCCATCTTCAGCGTGACGGTGCCGGAGACGATCATCAGGTCCGACTGCCGCGGGCTGGGGCGAAACACCTCCGACCCAAAGCGCGCGATATCGAAGCGCGAGGTCGAAGACGCGATCATCTCGATGGCACAGCACGCCAGCCCAAATGTCATGGGCCAGAGCGCCGACTTGCGCGCCCAGTTGAAGACGTAGTCCACCGTCGAGATCATGAAATTTTTTTCAAACTTGTTCTCTATCCAACTCATGAGGGTTCTCGTGCTACAGGATAAACCATGATGATACGCCCGTGCGTGATGGCGGTCACACTCCGGCTACGTTGACAACGTCCCGGCGTTTGCCTTTCTTTCACGCTCTTTGTAAGATTCCCGCTCAGGATTTGTGTTCAACACATCCAGCCGTCCAGGAGCTGTAATGTCTACCGATTCCCTCCCCCCGAAGTACAACGCACGCCGCAATTTCCTTCGCGCAGGTCTGACTGCCACGGTGGCCACGGCTGTATGCCCGGCACTCGGCTCGGCTCGCGCGGGCGATGCTGGTTCAGCGCCTGCGCCTACGCCGGCCGTCAAAAAGTTTGCCATGGATTTCGAGCTCGACGAGATCACGATTGACGATCTCCAGAAGGCCTTCAACTCGGGCCAGTATTCCTCCCGCTCTGTCGCCGAAAAGTATCTGGCGCGTATTCATGAGATCGACGAGGCGGGGCCGAGGGTCAACGCCATCATCGAGATCAACCCCGAGGCTCTCCAGATTGCGGACGCACTCGACCAGGAGCGCAAAGCGAAAGGACCCCGCAGCCCGCTTCATGGGGTCCCGATCCTCCTCAAAGACGACATCGATACCGGGGACCGCATGCAAACGACAGCGGGATCTCTGGCGCTTGTCGGATCGCCGGCCCCGAGCGATGCCTTTGTCGCAGCGCAGTTGCGCAAGGCTGGAGCTGTAATCATCGGCAAGACTAATCTCAGCGAGTGGGCCAACATTCGCTCCAGTCATTCCACCAGCGGATGGAGCGGTCGCGGCGGGCTGACTCGCAATCCCTATGCTCTTGACCGCAATCCCTGTGGATCGAGTTCTGGAACCGGAGCTGCAGTCTCCGCGAACCTCTGCGCTGCCGGTGTGGGCACGGAGACGGACGGGTCGGTCGTCTGCCCGTCCTCCACGAACGGTTTGACGGGGCTTAAACCTACAGTTGGACTCGTCAGCCGCAGCGGAATCATTCCGATTTCGCACAGTCAGGACACGGCGGGTCCGATGGCTCGCACCGTGCGCGATGTCGCAATTCTCCTCAGCACCATGGCGGGTGTGGATCCACAAGATCCCGCAACTGCCGATAGTCAACGCAGTCAGTTTTCCGGCTACACAAAATTTCTCGACCCTGCGGGATTGAAAGGCGCGCGTCTGGGAGTGGTGCGCAAATATTTCGGTTTCAACGATGCCGTCGATCGTCTCATGGACACGCTGCTGGACGAAATGAAGCATGCGGGCGCTGAGATTGTCGATCCAGCCGACATTGCTACCATCGGCAAGTTCGACGACAGCGAGATGACTGTCTTTCTCTACGAACTCAAAGCCGGCCTGGCAGCCTATCTGGCTCGCCGTCCCGGTTCTGCAGTCAAGAATTTGAAAGATGTGATCGAGTTCAACGAGCGCAATCGCGACCGTGAGATGCCCTACTTCGGGCAGGATATTTTTCTTAAATCGGAACAGAAGGGGCCGCTCACTTCGAAGGAATATCTCGATGCGCTGGCCCTGAATCACCAGCTCAGCCGCAGCGAAGGCATCGACTTCGTCATGGACAAGTTCAAGCTCGATGCGCTGGTCGCTCCAACGGGAGGCCCGGCCTGGGTCACCGACCTGATCAATGGCGATCACGCCGCTGGCGGCAGTTCGAGCGCCGCCGCCGTTGCGGGCTACCCCAACATCAACGTGACAGCCGGAAATCTCTGGGGACTGCCAGTTGGCATCTCGTTTTTCGGACGCGCCTGGAGCGAGCCTACGCTTCTCAAAATCGCCTATTCGTTCGAGCAGTTAACCAAAGCCCGTCAGAAGCCGCGCTACCTGCAAGCAATTGACGTGTAGAAACGGGGCTTGCCGCGTCTCCTCTGGACGCTGAGAGTGAGGCGACAACAACGTCTCCACGGGAAATTCAATGTTTTTTAAGAACTGGGCAGTATGCGTCTAGCGCAGCGGAGTGGGTCCTGCGTCGAGGACTGGTCGAGACTCGGCCCATCCCCCGCGGGTTTGCCGGGGGCCAAGGGCGCAACAGGCGCAAGCTGCGGCTGGTTCGATTCCGGCAGTAACAGCGCCGGCGCGGTGAACAGCGGCTCTTCGAGCGGATCGGGCGCCGGCTGCGTTTGCGCCGGACGGATTCCCTTGGCTTCTACGATCGACCATCGCCAATCTTCATCGGGGCCGGGTGTGATTCCGATGTTTTCGTGAAACGCGGTGGTGCTGAAGGGCTTGGCTGCGGCCTTGAGGTGATAGAGGAGGGTCACGTCGGAACGCCGCTCAACGGCAATCGGTGCCAGGCCTTCGGCGGCGGGAATCACGCGCGCTCGCGCCGCCAATTCGGCATTCTCTCCCGGCTTGCGTTCCAGCGTCAGGCCAATGGTGATTTCGCGAATGTCCCAGTCGGTCCCGTTGAATACTTCCAGTTGCAGACTTTCATCCTGAATGAAACCGGGGCCGTCGAGTTTGAGCAGTTCGGTGAGCGGCAAGTCTTCGATCAGCACGGGCTTGATCAGCAGCGAACTGGCCCGGGCGTTGAAAGACAGGCTGCAGGTCACATCGGGTGACGATACTTTCATCGTATTGCCCGAGGGGTCGATGGAAAACACGGTCTTATCTTGTTTGACCGGCCGCGCATTCTTGGCGTCTTCCAGGACCTGGGTCAAATTGTCGTTATCGATCACAGTGCTGGCAGCGTCGGGTGGTTGCTGAGTCTGCTGCTGCGCTTTGTTTTGACGCAGGGTGCGCGCCAGGTCGCCGAGCGACGGAGCATCGTCTTGCGCCCAAGCGGCCAACGAATACAGCGACACTGCAAGCGACAGCACGAGCGGCGCACAGACCGCAACCACTCCTGGAAAAAGTCGCAAGCTGGGGAATTTGCATCGCATGATTTCGATCGCCGAGGGGCGCGTGCGCGCTCCGCCGGTCTCCGGTCTCTGGTCTATAGAGAAAGTTTAGGCGAGATGGAATGAAAAAGAAGTTACCGGAGGAACACGTTGGGACTAGCACTTCCAGGAATGGGAAAGGGGCGTGGGTGAAAAAGGCATGGACGCGCTCCGATCGAAGCACACGCAACGGGGCGCGCCCACGCGCTCTCACCCATCGCTACTTACAGCAGGCCCGAGCTACGGAGACGGCTGATCGGGTCGCTTACCGGCATCGGTTGACGCCTAAAAACCCAGCGCGCCACCGCAATCCCCAATGCCGCATAACACAGATGCCAGATTTTCATACCATCGCCCCCACGCCGGACCCTTTATGGGGGAGAGACTACGAAGGTGCCGCCGCGAATTTACTCTAACGCCATTTTAGACGCAGTTCTAGCTCACGAAGGTACTCTGAGGTTCCGCGAAAGTAACCCGGAGTAACCAACGCGGGGCAATCGGGGTTTTGGTTAGACCTGCGCGACCTTCCAATTACAAATTACAAACCATCAATTACAAGTTCCATCAAGAACTTCCAATCCAAATCCCCACGGCAAACACCAGCACTCCGCCCACTACTCCCTGAAACGCGGCAGACAGCAGCGTAGTATCCATATAGCGGTTACGAATCCACGCAATTGTCCCGAGCTCCATCGCCACGACAATGACCGCCGCAAGGAACGCTGCATGGAAGTCTTTAATCAGGAAAGGAAGCGTATGTCCAATCCCGCCCGCCGCCGTCATCAACCCCGTCACCGCGCCGCGCAACACTGGGCGCCCGCGCCCGGTCATCGATCCGTCATCCGACTGCGCCTCCGCAAACGCCATCGAGATTCCCGCCCCAACCGATGCCGCCAGACCCACCAGAAATGCGTCGTTGCTGCTCTTCGTGGCAATCGCCGCCGCAAATACCGGGGCCAGTGTTGACACCGATCCATCTATCAACCCCGCCAGACCCGGCTGCACAATTTGCAACACGAACAGACGCCGTTGCGCCTCGTCCTCCGCCTCTTCCGCCGTCTGTGTGATACTTTCCTGCATCGCCTCCGCTCTGGCCTGGTGCTTGCGCTCGATCTCTTCCAAATCGCCGAGCAGTTTCCGGATGCCCGCGTCCGTCACCTGCCCCATCGCCTTCTGATAGAACTGGCGCGTCTCCAGTTCCATGATCTCGGCCTGCTTCCGCACCTCCGAAATTTTCAGAGGACGCGTCAGCCAGAACGGCCGCCGCTGCACAAACCCCTTCACATCCTGCCGCCGAAGCAGCGGAATGTGTTCCCCGAAGCGCTCGCGATAGGTCGCAATCAGCGACGCCCGGTGCTCCGACTCCTCCGCCCCCATTTCGTCGAACAGCTTGGCCGTCGCCGGATACGTCTCCCGCAGACCATCGGCAAAATCCCCATACACTCGCCCGTCTTCTTCTTCCAGTGAAATCGCCAGCGCCAGTATCTCGCGCTCCGTCAGGTCTTTAAAGTTTCGCGCCATGCGACCAGTGTACTGTGTCTGAATTTAGTTTCAAGGTTTGGGTTGGATGCAGTCACAACCGTCTCAATAACTTCGTAACAATTCACCGCTGCCCCCTGAATAAGCTATAATTCCACCGGCCACTCGACAGGAGATCCTATGAAACGAATTGCGTTGTTCGCCCTGCTTTGCGCATCCTTCGCTTACGCCAGCGACCATCAAACGACGCAGTCCGGCACGATACTTAAGATGGAGTCCGCCGACTGCGGCACCGACACCGCTCACAAGAAAATGTACACCCTGCTCTGCCATGAATATCTCCTGCAGACCGACAGTGTGATCTACCGCATTCGTCCCAGGGACAACAAAAACTCCGCGCTTCTGCCCATCGGTGGAGAGGCCCAGTTCCACATCGAAAAGAACTACATAAAACTTCACGTCAAAGGCGCTGACAACAAGGATCGTGATTACATAATCGTCTCCATGTCTCCCCGCGCGGATGCTCAAGCCGCCGACACTCACAAATAAGTTCGTGAGGGGTGGACACTCGTGTCCACCCCCGGCAACTCCTGCCTCCACCATCCCTGCACGCTTTGCCCAGCCGTCCCTAGGCCGCGCCATCCAGCCGAGCGCCATTCCCCGCAACTGCCACAAAATGCTCCAACACTTCTTCCGCGCCATCCCTCGCGCCGGTTGGAAGCGGGCGTGCTTCAACCCCACCAGGTTCACTCGGAACTTCGCCGGCGGCTGGCATCAAGCATCGATTTGCCGCCAGCGAATTCCCTGCGAACGCTGGAAAACTTTACATCGAGGTGCATCAATGTCCATCTCTGGGATTTCAGGCAGCAGTTCCAATCAGTACCAGATCAACCCGGCCAATCTTCTCCAACAGGAATTACAACAGCTCGGCCAGGCCCTCCAGTCGGGCAATCTTTCGACCACGCAGTCCGATTTCGCCACCTTGCAGCAGGCCTTCTCGCAGCCCGCCACCACTTCCACTATCTCTACCTCCAACCCCATCGCCCAAGCCTTCACCCAGCTCGGAAGCGATCTCAAGTCCGGCAACCTTTCCGCGGCGCAAAAGGATTACTCCACCATTCAACAGGATCTCCAGAACAATCTCTCTACCAGCCACTTCCACAATCACCACCGCATCGGCGGAGGTGGAGGCGGAGAATTGAGCAGCCAGAATTCCCTGCTCCAGGACCTCAACCAGCTCGGACAGAGCCTCACCTCCAGCAATCTCTCCAGCGCCCAACAGGCCTACTCCACCTTGCAGCAACAACTGCAACAATTCGCCCTCGGCGGACAAGACTCCTCCTTGTTGAGCAACCTGCCCGTCTCGATGGAAGTGTAGGTGCGTAAGGACGGGTGCCCGCGACGAAGCCTCCGCAACCCCTGCAGAGCCTTCCCCAGGTCTCGCGCCCTTTCGAGACCTGGGTTCGGGCGGAACGATGCCCGCGGACAAACCTGTCTTCAAACCAAGACATTACGGCGAAAAGATATAACCCTTTCCAATCCCAGTCACAGTCCACGCCAACTATGCCCATGGTATGGAAATCGCGGACGGAAACAACGGAGAAAATACGGCATGTGAGGAGCATCACAATAACATGTGTCTGGCAGCACAGCCAAGTGTTCCATCCGGACGGAAACTGACCTGAGGCGGACCCGGTCCATCTGACTCTCAGAGCGCGCAAGATATGACCCACGCCCGCGCGCCGGGGCCGAAGTGGTTACAGGAGACTGTGGAATGCTCTCGCCATACGGAATGGAGATTGTAGAAAGTTGCCTTACCTGCAAGCTGCGGAGGGACCGGACCTTCTGCGATTTGCCCAACGCCGCGCTGCAGGCTTTTGAAGACATCAAGTACGCGGCCGCGTATCCTCCAGGGGCCGTGCTGTTTGTCGAGGGGCAGAAGCCGCGCGGCATCTTTGTGCTCTGCAAAGGCAGCGTCAAACTTTCCATCAACTCACCCAGCGGCAGGACCGTGATTGTGAAACTTGCCGAGGCCGGGGAAGTGCTGGGGTTGAGCGCTACCATCTCGGGCAAAGCTTACAAAGTGACGGCGGAGACGATCGATCCTTGCCAGGTCAATTTCGTCAAGCGCGACGATTTTCTCCGGTTCCTGAAGGATGATGTCGAAGCCTGCTTCAAAGTTGCGGAACAGTTGAGCGAAAAGTATCACAACGCGTGCAAGGAAGCGGGCTCGCTGGGACTGTCGCACTCCGCCGCCGAGAAACTGGCCAAGTTGCTTCTGGAATGGACTTCCAAGAACGGACATGGCGGCAAAGAGGAACCCCAGTTGAAGCTTAGGCTCACCCACGAGGAAATCGCGCAGATGATCGGCACTTCGCGGGAGACGGTGACGCGGCTGTTTGCGGAGATGAGGAGACGTAGGATCGTGCAGTCGAAAGGCTCGACTCTGGTGATCCGCAACACGACGGCGCTGCGCCAGCTTGCCAATCACAATTAGCGAATGGAGGGCCGGGCGTCCCTGCCCGGATGGAGTGGCGAAACGCTGGACGGGCGAGGCGCCCGTCGCTCCACCGTCTGGCTTCATCAATCTATATCACGTGACAGGAATCACATTTTACGGTGACAATAGTCACCGCCGGGTGATACGTTCTCTTCTATGGTTGCGGCTAAGGTGGGTGTCAGAGTCCCGGTTCAAGCAGGAAGGAAATTGCACATGGCTTCGCTAAACGGCGGCGGGCAACATTCTACTCAACTTTACCAAAACAAGCCGCGATTGGTTTTCTGGGAGTTGACCAAAGGCTGCAATCTTCGCTGCATTCATTGCCGGGCCAGCGCTACGGAACTGAGCGCTCCCTCCGACCTCTCCACTGAAGCGGCGCGCGATATCATCGACCAGATTGCCGCCGTCGCCACGCCCATCCTGGTGCTGAGCGGCGGCGAGCCGCTCTTTCGTTCGGATATTTTTCAGTTGGCGCGTTACGGCACAGACAAGGGACTTCGGGTTGCGCTGGCCACCAACGGCACGCTGGTGACCAAGCACGTTGCGCACATGATCGTGGATAGCGGCGTGCAGCGCGTTGCCATTAGTCTGGACGGAGCCGATGCGCTTACCCACGATACTTTCCGCGGCATTCCCGGAGCGTTCGAGGCCGCCATTGCCGGGTTCCGCAATCTGAAAAATTTGGGCATGTCGGTGCAGATCAACACCACCATCGCCCGCCACAATGCCGATCAGCTTCCGCAGGTGCTTGAACTCGCAAAGTCGCTCGGAGCGGATGCGCTGCACACATTCCTATTGGTGCCGGTAGGCTGCGGCGTGGATATCGCCGCCGAACAGATGGTCCCTCCGGAAGAATACGAGCGGATGCTGAACTGGTTCTACGATCGCTCGCTCGAAGGCGGCATCGAGATGAAGGCGACCTGCGCGCCGCACTACTTTCGCGTGGTCCGTCAACGGCGGGTTGCGGAGCATCGGTCCGAGACAGCGGCTGCTCACGCCGCACAGCCTGTGCATGAAGGAGCGCAGGGCCCGCCCAGCATTGGCCCCACGGAGATGGCGATGCCCGGCTCGACGGGCATCGAACTGAAGCCTCATGGCATAGGAAAGCCGGTGGGCCATCCCGGGACTCATCCTTCCGACATGAACGCCATGACCAAGGGCTGCCTGGCCGGAACCGCGGTTTGTTTCATCTCGCATCAGGGCGAGGTCTATCCCTGCGGATACTTGCCCGCCCTAGCGGGGGATTTGAGAAAGCAGCCGTTCGCCGAGATATGGGCAAACTCGGTGGTATTCAATGAACTGCGCGACACCAACAACTTGAAGGGGAAATGCGGCTGCTGCGAATTCCGCAACATTTGCATGGGTTGCCGCGCGCGCGCTTTCGCCGCCACCGGCAACTATCTCGATGAGGAGCCTTTCTGCGTTTACCAGCCGCAAGCGAAAGGCTTGAAAAAGGAGAAGGACACAACGCCCGCGGAAGTTTCGCGTTGAGCCGGATAACTTCCTTCTCAGGTCGCGGAGAAACCCGGGTTCGTATCGGGGCATCGATTTAGCGATGCCGCAAGTTCGAAATTCTTATTGTCCTGCTGCTTCGATTTTTGATCGGCAAAGGAAGTAAGGAATCGGCAACACGAAATTAGCCCACTACCCTTGTCCCTGACGGCCGTCGTTATTCATCGAGTGTCTTTCGGGGATTCACGAGCGAGGCCAGGATAGAGGCTCCCAAAACAAAAAGCACAATCGCCAGCGCCCATTCGGTGGGAATGAACACGTAGTGCGACGCCAGCATTTTGAGGCCGATAAAAACCAGCACTACCGACAGTCCGTAATGAAGGTAGTGAAACAAGTCCATCATTCCAGCCAGGGCAAAATACATCGAGCGCAGGCCGAGAATGGCGAACACGTTCGAGGTATAGACAATAAAAGCGTTCAACGTGATGGCGAGCACCGCCGGAATCGAATCCACCGCAAAAAGAATGTCGCTGGTCTCGACGACCAGGAGCACCACCAGCAGCGGAGTCGCGTAAAGTCCGTTCGTTCGTGTGAAAAACTGTCCTCCCACATAGTCTTCCGTCACGGGGAAAACTCGGCGGAAGAGGCGCAGAGCAAGGTTTTTATCGGGATGGATTTTCGTTTTGCCCTGCCCTAGCAGCTTGAGTCCCGACCCAACGAGCAGAGCGCCGAATACGTAGGTGATCCAACCGAAGCGGTGGATCAGACCCACGCCCGCCACGATGAACGCACCGCGCATGAGCAGCGCCCCTAGAATTCCCCAGGACAGCACCTTGCGCTGGTGCTCGTCGGGCACCTTGAAATAACGGAAGACGACCAGAAACACGAACAGGTTGTCGACACTGAGCGACAGTTCAATCACGTAGCCGGTCACGAACTGTAGCGCCTGGGGCCGTCCGTGCCAGAACGACATCAGCACCGCAAACGCGGCCGCCAGCGCGATCCAGATTCCCGACCAGGCCAGCGCTTCGCGAAAGCCGACGCGGTGGGAGCGGCGATGGAGCACGCCCAAGTCGAGCGCCAGCATCGCCACCACAAACAGGTTGAACAGAACCCAGAAAACGAGCACAGGAAATCTTACAGCAGGTGTCGAAAAGCAGGTGTCAGGTCTTAGGCCTTAGTCATGGCCTTCGCCTTGCGACAACATCGGCAGCACACGCGGCTCACTTTTTTTCTTCTTGCCGGTCTTCCGGTTCCCGGCCTTCCGGTTAATGGCCTTCGGATGGGAACCAGCCGCCGGCCCGCGGCTGATCAGGTCGGCCAGCGTCGTATTCTCCAGAATCCTGGCGGCCGCATCGCGAACTTCCAAAAACACTTTGTACAGGGCGCTATGGCCCGCGTCGCGATCGATCAGAATGCGCAACTGATCGGCATCCCCAAATGGCGCGAGCGGCCCGTCAATCAGACGAATGATTTCGCTCAACGGGATCTCCGACGGGGCCCGGCGCAATCGGTAACCACCCTTGGCGCCGCGCACGCTCTCCACGATGCGCGCGTTCTTCAGTTCCAGAAGAATCAGCTCCAGAAATTTTTCCGGCAGATTTTCTTCGTAGGCGATGTCGCGAATCCGGATCGCCCCCTGAGTGTAACGCCGGGTCAGTACCATCATCGCCTGCAAGGCATACAGCCCCTTTTGAGAAATCTTCATAATGCTTCGCCCCCGACTATCCCTATGTCACTGATAAGCATTATAGAAAACGCAAGCGCGCTGCCCAAGCACTAAATTGTTAAACTTTTTCCGGGGCTGTGATTTCAGCAAGTTCCCACTGGAGGAATGCATCGGACAGGACGCTCTTGCGCAAGACTTTGCACTTTCCGCAGGGGTGGGACTTCCCTTACCGGGAGCGGCATCCGCGTGTGGAAGCGGGGCACCGCCCCGCTTGGACGGGGCGAAGCCCCGTCCCCACACGGGCCGCTTCAATGCAAGCGCAGAATCGAGACCGTAATATTATCCGGTCCACCGCGCTCACGGGCCAGTCCGATCAGATCGCGTCCCGCTTGTTCCGCGCTTTTGTTTTCCACGGCGCCGAGAATCTCCGCATCGCGCACCTGGCCCCACAATCCGTCGCTGCAAATCAGCAACACGTCCCTCGGGCGGAGAGTCATTGGGTGTTCGGGCGAGTCCTTGATGAGATCGAAGTGGGTGCCTAAAGCCGCAGTCAAAATGTTCCGTTGCGGATGGCTTTCGGCTTGTTCCGGACTGAGCATTCCCAACTCCACCAGACGTCCTACGTAGGAGTGGTCGCGTGTTACCTTCGTAAGCTGGCCGTCGCGGATCAGGTAGAGCCGGGTGTCGCCAACATGCGCGTAATAGAGCGCGTCATTTTGTTCACCCCCAACAATCGCCGCTGCCGTGCAGGTCGTTCCCATGCCCCGCAGCTCGGGATGCGCAAAGCTGTATTGCCGGATCCGCTGGTTGGCCGCCTGCAAAGCCTCGACCAGCGCCGCTTGCGGGTCGTCTCCGGTAAAGTCGCGATAGACCTCCACCAGCGTTTCCACCGCCAGACGGCTCGCTTCCTGACCGCCTGCGTAGCCGCCCATACCGTCCGCCACCACCGCCAGCCGCCCTTTGCGCGGAAATTGTTGGTCGTCTTCCGGCTCCCAATAAACAAACGAATCCTCGTTGTTTTCGCGCAGGCAGCCGATGTCGGACTGGCTCGATACTTCAATTCCGGCGCGTATCTTCATCCGATCACGGCTTCAACTGTGGGAATGAAAAGCATAGGCGGCGATTGCCTTCACGCGCAATCTTGGGATTATAAGGGTTGCGGGCGGGGCGCTCAAACGGGGCGCTGAAAGTGGCGCTTTCGACAGAGCAAAGCGGCTCTAAAAGGGAACGAGGACGGCAGCCTGGCAGCCGTCCCCGAGGATCAAAAACTCAAATGCCGGATTACCTAAGATGTCGGCTGCGGACCGCAATATCCATTCGGGTTGGTGGTACTCCAGATGCCCGCCCCGGAAGCGACTGCAACAAATACCGGCGGAGAAGTGAACCCATGATAGGTAGCAGTGACCGTATACGAACCAACCATTGCCCAAGCCGGGGCGGTTGCGGGAGGCGACGCAGTATTGAGAAAGGTGCAGGCAGCTGGCTGTACGGCTGTGATCAGGCCGTTCGTGCTCACCTCGACAGTGTCTGGCGGAGCGGAGAGTGGATAGAGAACGGCAATACCGTTGTCGTCTCCTACTGCTTGGTCATTATCCGCCGTAACCACGATCTGATAGGTAACCGGCTCATTGGTAAGAAGCTTCGGCACCCCACTGCTGTAGTTCCCCCATGGATACAACTGGATTGTCCAGCCAATGGCATACAAGTCGAGAGTACCCATCGGGACCTCGGCCACATTCGAGGTCGAAAGCTGGATGGACTGCAAGTGGTTGGTCGTTCCGCAGCCTAGCATGCTGAACACGAGCAGCGCGCAAGCCAACGCGGCAAAGATAGATTTTCGATTCACCGCCAAGTACCTCCAAAAAGAATCTTCCGCATCGTCGCAGCATCCGTCACCCGAGGCAAGGTAACCAAAGTCACTGCACTATTCGGACGTGCGCCTCTGTCCTGTCGCGTACCCTATCGGCTTGTGGCGAAATGTAAATCCACCATAAGTTTGTCATCCTGAAAATTTTGTCATCTTGAGCAGAGCAAAGGACCTGCTTTTTGCGGCGTCAATGCAGAGCAGATCCTTCGCTTCGCGCAGGATGACAATTCGTGATTGGATGACAACTCATATCAACCACATTTACCAGCCACATCGCAGAACTACGATGGCAGAAGCCGGAGCCTCGTCTACAATCACCCCATGCCTGATCAACCAACGCCCAATCAATCCGTGCCTCCTCCGCCGCCCGCGCCGATCACTGACTTTCACATCGGCGACGAATTCGGGACCGCCAAGCACAATCTTCCGCCCGCCGGCATTGTCCTGATCTGCATCGCCGCCGTCGCTGTGATTGTGGGGATCATTGCTTTCGTGGGACGACCGAAACCGCAGGGCGCGGGCAAGATCGATTTGGTGTCCGCAGTCGAAGTGCCCGGCCAGGATATGGTCCTGGCCGCGATCACTTTCACGCTGCGGAACACGGCAGGCAAACCGCTGTGGATCCACAGCCTCAAAGCACGGCTCACCACCGCCGACGGCAATACCTTCGACGATGACGCCGTTTCGGCCGTGGATCTCGACCGCTATTACCAGGCGTTCCCGGCATTGAAAGAAAGCGCCGAGCCGCCGCTTTCACCCGAAACCAAGCTGCTAGCCCGCACCGAACGGAGAGGAACCATCATTGTGGGCTTCAAAGTCACGAAAGGAGCCTTCGATCGGCGCAATTCCCTGACCGTCACGATTCAACCCTATGACCAGGTGTTGCCCGTGGTCCTGAAGTGATTAGTGTCGTGTCCCGTGAATTCGCGACATAACTATTGCGCTGTCATCTTGAGCGAAGCGAAGGGCCTGTGCATTTGCTTGTGGCGCAGGAATACATCAGTCCTTCGCTTCGCTCAGGATGACAGTATGGTTTATGCCGCCAGCCACGCGCCTCACTCATTTTCGAGTTGTTGACGCGCTTCGACCAACGCGGCCTTCTCGTCGCCGCCCACCTTCGGATACTTCAAATCCATCCCCTTCAGCGCATGCACTACTGCCTCCGCGACCACCAGCCGCGCGAACCACTTGTTGTCCGCTGGCACCACGTACCAGGGCGCGTTCTCACTCGCCGTGTACCGGATCATGTTTTCGTACGCTTTCTGATATGTGTCCCAGCATTGGCGCTCCTTCACATCGGAGGAAGAAAACTTCCAGTTCTTGTCCGGCGTGTCGAGCCGCTCCATGAACCGGCGCTTCTGCTCTTTCTTCGACAGATGCAGGAAGAACTTCACCACGGCAATGCCGTTCCTTGTCAGGTAGCGCTCGAAGTGATTGATATCTTCAAAGCGCTCTTGCCAGATATATTTCGTGACCAGCGGCTGCGGCAGCTTCTGGCTCTCCAGAATCTTGGGATGAACGCGCACCACCAGCACCTCCTCGTAATACGAGCGGTTGAAGATGCCGATCCGCCCTCGCCCCGGCACGCATTTCATGCAACGCCACAGATAGCCGTGGTCCAGTTCCTCCGCCGAGGGCGCTTTGAACGACGACACCTGCACGCCCTGCGGATTCACACCCGACATGACATGCTTGATCGTCCCATCCTTCCCGGCCGCGTCCATGGCCTGAAAAATCAGCAGCAGGCCCCAACGGTCCTGCGCCGCGAGAACACCCTGCAGGCGGCTCAGTTCCTTGACGCCAGTCGCCAGCATCTTCTTCGCCTGCGGCTTCAGTTCCGACTCCAGCCCGTGCGTATCGGCCGGGTCGCAGTCGGCGAGACGGAAATGTTTTCCGTCTTCGATGCGGTAGCGCTTGAGCAATTTATCAATTTTCATAGGAGCATTTTATGTGATCTTGTTTAGTGCAGCGACCACTAAGTTCGTGGAGTAAATCCACACTTGTCATCCTGAGCGAAGCGAAGGACCTCTGGAACGAAGCGCTTGCGCAGCGAAGGCGCGTTCTCCTGTGCCCAATTCTAAACCAATGCCGGTTGCGGAACATGCGTGCACACGCGTACATTCCCTGTTGATGGACCTGCGGTCGCCAGTAATCGGGACCGGGTTCAGCAAGTGCAATTGTCGCAAGATACAACATGACGATACGAATTCAAGTGTGGGCCTTTGCGTTTCTGTGCGCTCTTTCGTTCTTGTTCTGGAGACATCCTCTGGCCATGACGCTGGGGCTGGCGCTTACGAACGAGGCATACACGCACATCTTGCTGATTCTCCCTTTGAGCGTCTCGCTAATTTACCTGGATCGGGGCCGCTTGGAACGAGGCGAACGAAACGATCGAGACGATCGTAACGCACTGCAAAAGCTCTCTGGGGGCCGCATTGTCGCTGGCTCGGCTGCGCTGGCTGGCGCCGTTTTGCTGTTGTGTTTTGCGCGATGCGAACAGTCCAATATTTCGCAGGGCGGCCAACTGTCGTTGAGCATGTTTGCCCTCGTGATCTGGTGGATCGGCAGTGTCCTATTCTGCTTTGGCGTCGAAGCTTTCCGGACCTTTCTGTTTCCACTCTGCTTCCTGTTCTGGATGGTCCCTATTCCACCGTTTGCGCTGAACGGAATCGTGCTGTTACTGCAACGCCAGTCTGCCTTCGCGGCGCGCATTCTTTTTTTGATTGTCGGTGTCCCAGTCACGCAAAACGGTGTCATGTTGTCCATCCCGAACCTCGATATCGAAATCGCGCGCGAGTGCAGCAGTATTCGATCCAGCCTAATGCTGATCGTCATCACCATGGTTTTAACGCATCTATTTCTGCGCTCGCGGTGGCGGAAAATTCTGCTGGTTGCGGCGGCAATTCCGCTGTCGGTGGCCAAGAACGGACTTCGCATTTTCACCATCGCAGAGCTTGGAACGCGCATGGATCCCGGGTTCCTCAACGGAAAGCTCCATCACAACGGAGGAATCGTTTTTCTTGGCATCGCGCTGCTTGCGATTGGCGCGCTGCTATGGGCGCTGCGGAGAAGCGAGCTTCCGAGGCCTAGGGCGTCCGGTGTGTCGGCCGAGTCGAGGAATTAGCGGGGATCGAACGAAGCAAGATGTCTCCCAGGTTTCACGCAACAGAAATATGTTCTCGCATGCGGTTGAGAGCAGATTCCACTTCATTCTTTACCGGAATTTCTCGCACTCCTGAAATCTGGCTCCGCGCTGATCTTTGCCCGACACGGTCGGTTCGCCGTCGAGTTGCCAGTCGATGGCTAAATCGAGGTCGTTCCACAGGAGGCTGCGTTCATGCTCGGGAGCGTAGAAGTCGGTGGTCTTATAGGTAACATGCGCGGTTTCAGATACCACGCGAAAACCATGAGCGAATCCTGCCGGTATCCACAACATGCGTTTGTTGTCGCCGGAGAGGCGAAAGGACTCCCACTTTCCCAGCGTCGGAGAACTTTGCCTTAGGTCAACCACCACATCCAGAACCTCTCCCGTGATGGACCGCACGAGTTTTCCCTGCGGGTGCTGAATCTGATAGTGGAGTCCGCGCAACACATTGCGGCTGGAATAGGAATGATTGTCCTGGACGAATTTTTCGTGGATGCCGAGCTCGGCAAACCTGCGCTCGTTGTAGCTTTCCAGGAAAAAACCGCGATCGTCTCCGAACACTCGAGGTTCGAGCAGCAAGACGCCGGGCAAACTGGTTTCCAATTTCTTCATCGTAAAAAATCTCTCGCGGCCCAGCTAATTAGAAAACCTTCTCCTGCAGGAGTTGCAATAAGTACGCGCCGTAAGCGTTGTTCTTCATCGGCTGCGCGATCGCTTCCAGTTGTTGCGCCGTGATGTAGCCGGAACGATACGCGATCTCTTCCGGACACGCCACCATCAGGCCCTGGCGTTTCTCGAGCGTCTGGATAAACAACGCCGCTTCCAGCAGGGCATCGTGCGTGCCGGTGTCGAGCCACGCCATACCTCGTCCCATTACACTCACATCCAACTGCCCGCGGCGCAGGTATTCGCGGTTGACGTCGGTGATTTCCAGTTCTCCGCGGGCAGAGGGCTTCAGGTTCGACGCGATCTCCACAACCTGATTATCGAAAAAGTACAAACCAGTCACCGCATATCGAGACTTCGGCTGCTTCGGCTTTTCTTCGATGCTCAGGGCCTTGCCATTCTTATCGAATTCAACCACTCCATAACGCTCGGGATCGTTGACCGCATACGCGAATACGCGCGCCCCGCTTGGCCGCTCGGTCGCGGCCCGCAAATCTTTCGCGAGATCGTGACCGTAGAAAATATTGTCGCCGAGCACGAGCGCGCAGCCACTCGCGCCGATAAACTTCTTTCCAATCAAAAAAGCCTGCGCGATTCCTTCGGGTTTGGGTTGCGGCGCGTATTCGATGTGAATTCCATAGCGGCCGCCATCGCCCAGCAACTGTTGAAACTTCGGCAAGTCGTCGGGCGTTGAAATGACCAGAATGTCGCGGATGCCCGCCAGCATCAGGATGGACAGCGGATAGTAGACCATCGGCTTGTCGTACACTGGGAGCAGGCTCTTACCCACGGCGTGCGTGATGGGATAAAGCCGTGTACCGGAACCGCCGGCGAGAATGATGCCTTTGTAGTTTGGTTGCAATGCAGTATCCATAGCAAATTTATTTTCGTTCCGAATATAGTTCCGAATATTGTTTATACCGAATATTGTTTTGCAATCCACTGGCGATAGCCGCCGGTGTTTACGTCCTCGACCCAGTCTTCATGCTGCAAATACCAGTCAACCGTCTTGCGGATTCCGGTCTCGAATGTTTCCTTGGGACGCCAATGTAGTTCGCGCTCGATTTTACGCGCGTCCATGGCATAGCGGCGATCGTGGCCGGGACGGTCTTTGACGAATGCGATCAAGTTACGGTGTGGAACTACCGGATCGTTAGGCCGCAGTTCGTCGAGCAACTCGCAGACCGTGTTCACGATTTCGAGGTTCTTCTTTTCGTTGCATCCGCCGATGTTATAGGTGTCGCCCACGCGTCCCTGCGAAAGAACGGTGCGGATCGCGCTACAGTGGTCTTCCACATACAACCAGTCGCGCACATTCTGGCCGTCTCCATAAATCGGGAGCGGCTTGCCGCCGCGCGCGTTCAAGATGATCAACGGAATCAGCTTTTCCGGAAATTGATAAGGCCCGTAGTTGTTGGAACAGTTCGTGGTGAGAGTCGGCAGTCCGTAGGTGTGATGGTAGGCGCGGACGAGATGGTCGGAAGCGGCCTTGGACGCGGAGTACGGACTATTAGGCGCGTAGGGCGTGGTTTCGCTGAAGGGCGCGTCGTCCGGGCCGAGCGAGCCATAGACTTCATCGGTCGAAACATGCAAGAAGCGAAATGTCTTTCGCTCCGTTTCCGGCAGAGACGACCAGAAGGCGCGCGCCTCTTCCAGCAGACTGAAAGTGCCGTTGACGTTGGTGCGGACGAAATCATCCGGCCCATGAATGGAGCGATCCACGTGGCTCTCGGCGGCGAAATGAACGATGGCGCGAGGACGCTCGCGTTGCAGAAGTTTTCCCACCAGATCGCGGTCCACAATATCGCCCAGTTGAAACCGGTAAGCTGGATGATCCGCGATCGATTCAAGATTGCGCGGGTTCCCCGCATAAGTCAGTTTGTCCAGATTGACGACTGGCGACGATTCCCGCTGGATCCACTGCAGGATGAAATTCGATCCAATGAATCCCGCCCCGCCCGTAACCAGAATCGGATTTTGCATATTCATTGGCATCGAGGCGGCAGCGACTGGGTAACTCCTGTTTCAAAAAATGTTGGACCGCGGACCGCATGAATCGCGTCTGCAATTGTGAAACTTGAAACGAACCAGTTACATTCTACTCGAAGGGTCCCGGTGGGCCGTGTTCACCCACCGTTCGCGACTTCGCTGGGGCGCGCTCCGGGCTTGAAGATCGCGCCTTGACTGGTGCGGCTGTTCATCACGACACGGATTGGCTCCGCAAACTGCAAGCGGCGGACACAGCCTTCCTCTTCCACGGACGGCTGTTCCGCCAACCACTGCCAATCGACTGATCCCTCGCCGGCGTCTGGATTCACGGTGAAGTAACCGATCTGAAAGGCAGTAAGATTCTGAAAGAAATGGCTGCCTTGCGACGGAGTCACGCGAAAATCGCGGAAGCCCGCCTCCACAATCGCGCGCGCGCCGGAGATTTCATCCCATTCGACGGGAATGCCCAACCATGGTTCGGTCGAGCCCCAGCGTCCAACCCCAATCAGCAGATAGGGCCGATTCTCCTCATTGAGCCGCCAATTAAATTGAGCGACCGCCTTGGCCACTTCCTGACTGTGGCTGCGCTCGAAGCGTTGCGAATCGACCACAACAACGTCGTAGAGGTTCTCGATGCAGCCGTTGCCCAATACTTTGCCGCTCCGGCAGATCAACTCCTCGGGCCGCACATCGTCAAAGGTCAGGACCTCGCTGTCGCGCGCCAGCGTAAGTGGCCGGATCTGCAGAAAACCAAATTCCGCTGCCTGTCCAGACAATGGGCCAGCCTGCCGAGGCAGACGCACGGCAAATTCGATCTCCACGGGATTGCCCAGCGCATCCTCGCCCGCCCGGATCAGAACATTGAGAATTTCAGCCAGCGGGAAGGTGCCGTGCTTGAGCATGGGGGCAAAGGTCACGATGCGCGCTCCCGGCCGGCTTACTCCATCGTAAACGGCATCGTTGTCGCTGGAGTAAGTTGAGGCCACCGCCTGCAGCGTGCCGTCGCTCTCGGCCGCGTTCAGATTGAACCGCCTCTCGTGCCAGTGCCCCGGACGGCCGTTCTCGGCGCCGTGCAACTCCAAGGCCCAGAATTCCGACTGCGAGTTAGTAAGTATCTCTTCCACCGAGGAAAACTGCACTACGTTGAGGGGATAGCGCGGGCAGAAAGTCAAACACTTCCCTCCATCCACCACCGCCCTGCCCAGGCCCAGAGCGACGGCCGCGATGCCGTCCGCGAAACTCATGGGCGCCACGGGATAGAAATTGTGCGAGCGCACGACCCCGGAAAAATCCGGATAGAATCGCTCCCCGTGCGCTGTGCCCACAACCTGCTGGAGAATGACCGCCATCTTTTCCTCTTCCAGACGGTAGGGCGTGGCCCGCACGTAGGCCTTCGCATGGCGGCTGAACATCGAGGCATACACGCGCCGGATGGCCTGGCTCAACGCCGTCAGCCGGGCTTCCGCATTTTCTTCCTGGTTGCCCAAGAGGAAGGTCTCATACACGCCGGTGAAAGGCTGGTATTGCGAATCCTCCAGCAGACTGGAGGAGCGCACCGCCAACGGATGTTTCACCTCGGCCAGAAACGATTGAAGGTCCTGGTTGAGAGCTGGAGATAGCGGCGCTGCCAGGAACTTGCGTTGAATTTCGGCGTCGTCTTCGCAACGCAAGGCAAAGTCCAGGAGGTTGTTCTCGGCGACGAATTGATCGAACACATCCGTCGCCAGGACGACGGCGGGCGGCACCGAGATGCGAACGCCGGGAAAACGGCGGGCGATACGGCTCTGGCGCAAAAGGTGGCGCACAAAGGCGAGGCCGCGGGCCTTGCCCCCCAGCGATCCGGAGCCGATGCGCAGAAAACTCGATTCCGAGGGCTGGAATGTATCTGCCCTGAAGTCGCCGATCAGCACCTCGCTCTGTTCGCGCCGATACTCGTGGATCGATTCGATCAGATCGCGCCGCAGAGCTTCCGGGCCGTCGAAATCGGAAACGCGCCGCGGCCTGAGCTTGGCCGCCAGCGCAAACTCGGTGCGCGCCATCAGCCAGTGCGAGAAGTGATTGCTTTGCGCGTGAAAAAAAATGCTTTCCGCCGGGACCGTTTGCAATTGTTCTTCCAGTTCGTTCAGGTCTTTCGCCCGGCCCACTTCACTTCCATCCGGCAAACGAAATACGAAGTCGCCAAATCCAAAATGCTCAGTCAAGATGCGGCGCAAATCTTTCAGCAGCGTGGGCGAACGCTTGCGCAGGAATGAATAGCCCGCGGCGTGGGCCCGCGGGCGGAACTCGGTGCGGCTGGTTTGCAGCACGACCGGCACGTCCGGCACCAGGCCCTTCACCATGCGCGCCAGTTCAAAGCCCGCCTCCGGACTCAGCTTGCCCTCCCAGGGGAACTCCACGTCCGATACCAGGCCGATCAGATAATTGCGATACTCCTCGACCAGCCGGGCCGCATCTTCGAAGTTCGAGCTCAGCAGAATCCTCGGCCGCGCCTGCATCCGCACCAGCTTGTGCGCCACGTTGATGCCTTCCTGGATCACGCGCCGCGATTGCTTAATCAGCTCGGTATAGATCACCGGCAGAAACGCCGAGTAATAACGAATGTTGTCTTCCACCACCAGCAGCACCGGCACGCCGATGGCCCGCGTGTCGTGGCGGACGTTGCGTTTGTCCTCAATGTACTTGACGATCGCGATCAGGATGCGGGCGTTTCCCTGCCACAAAAAAATGCGGTCGATCCCGGTGACCGGATTGCGCGCCAAAAATTTCTTGATTTCGCGATAGTCATAGGCCAGCACCACGACGGGAACATCGAGCCCGGCCCGCTTCACCTCGCGCGCCAACTGGGCCGCGTCCATGTCGCCCACCGCAAGGTTGGTGACGATCAGATTGAAGCGCGGCTGCGAGCGCGCCATCTCAATCGCTTCCGCACAACTGGAGACGTGCGCAATCCCCGGAATCTGCCGCAGGTTGAGTTCGAGCGATTCGTCGATCAGCAGCTCATTGAGGCGGCCATCTTCCCGGAGAATAAAGGAATCGTACAAACTGGAAACGAGAAGAATGTTCTGCACCTTGAAGGGCATCAGGTTCTCGAAGCCTTCAAAGCGCTCTTCGGCGTCAAGGATCGAATCGTCGGCACGGCGCACGTTCATGAGGATATCTTAGCTCGCCGACTTTCACCATGAGATGTGAACTGCAATTCTTATTTGCTCACAATGATTTACCGGCAACCGAAGTACAGAGACTTTCGTACTTAGAGGACCCAGCCGTGGCGGCTTATAATCATCCAAGTTCAAGCAGTCTGACCACTTAGCCGACGTGGAACCTTTTCTTGCAGTTGCGATCTTCGCTTATGGGCTGTGCTTTGGCAGCTTCCTGAATGTGTGTATTTACAGGTTGCCGCGCGGCCAGTCGGTCGTAACGCCGCGCTCCGCCTGTCCGCACTGCGGAGATCCGATCCCGCTCTATCACAACTTGCCCGTGCTGAGCTGGCTGGTTCTTCGGGGAAAATGCCGCTCCTGCAAGCAGCCCATATCGCCACGCTATCTTGTGGTCGAATTACTTACAGGCTTGCTTTTTTTCGGCTGTTACTCCCACTTCGGTTTGACGCTGGCGGCGTTGAAGTGCACGGTGCTTGGCTACCTGCTGCTGGGCTTGGTCTTCACCGATGCGGAAACCAAGCTGCTTCCCGACGCACTGACTCTGCCCGGACTGGCTCTGGGAATTGGATTTAGCCTGGTGGTCCCGGTGAATGACCTGGCTTCGCGAATTATGCCGGGCATGGTATCGCCGGCGATGCGAAACGAGATTTCGTGGCGGCTGTGGTCGCTGTCAGACTCTCTGCTGGGAGCGGCGGTCGGCGCTTCGTTTCTCTACGGCGCGGCGGCCATTTACTTGAGAGCGAGAGGTGTCGAAGGGATGGGATTCGGCGACGTCAAACTGATGGCGCTGATCGGCGCGTTTCTCGGGACCAAGCTCACGGTGTTGACAATTTTTGCGGCGTCGCTGGCAGGTTCGCTGTTTGGATTGAGCACCATACTTACACTCTGGAGGAAGCGCCTCCGCCGGATTGAGGCGCGCGGCACCGGTTCACGCATTTCCACGGGCATTTCTTCGCGCATTTCTTCGAGCGAGGCTCGGCGGCGCGCCTGGCAATCGGCGCGCTTGGCGTTCCGCTATTACGAAATGCCCTTTGGCGTCTTTCTCGGCGGCATGGCGCTTTTGTCGTTCCTATTTGGAAACCGCCTGCTGCATTGGTATTGGAGGACGCTATGAGGCTGCTGATGAAGCCGGCGGTGCTGCGAGCGTGTCTGCTTCTGTTCGGCGCCATCGCGGCCTTCGGATTGGGCTTATTCACCATCCGGCGCTTGCGGAAGAACCTCGTACCCGAACCCGAATCTCTGCATTACACCCCTTTGACGGCGGAGGGATTGCCGGTGCACGCCTACCACGCCGTCATTCAGCAGCTAAAGCAGCAAAAGCATGAGCTCGCCACCCAACAACTTTCGGATCGCAGAAAAGCCAAGGCCTCCGACACTCTGAGCTCGACCATACTCTCGAGCCTTTCCTGTGGCGTTCTGTTTTTCAATAGCAGCGGCCTGGTACGGCAAGCGAACCCGGCTGCGCGCAAGCTGCTGGGATTCGCCTCGCCGGTAGGACTGAATGCCGCCGATCTTTTCCGCACGGCAACGCTGCGCCCAGAAAACAACAGTTCGGGCTCGGTTTCGCAATCGAGCGTCGAGCAATCGCTTGCTCCCGCTCTGGCGGGAACGTCGGCAGTTCAAGGGTTGGTGGTAAATTACTTCACCCATGCTGAAGAAAGCCGGATACTCGAAGTGACGGCGACTCCGGTGCTGGCCGAGGACGCGAGCGTGATGGGCACGACTCTGGTGCTCAACGATATGACCGACATTGAGCGCATCCGGCACGATCAGAAGGTGCACCGGGAAATCTCTTCGGAGCTCGCGCTCGGACTGCGCCATTCCCTGACCACGATTGCGGGATACGCGCAGCAACTGGCGTGCAGCCGCGATGCGGAACTGGCGCGACAGTTGGCCGACGCCATTGCCCACGAAGCGGCGCAGTTGGACCGGACTATCGGCAGTTTTCTGGGAGGCGCGCGAGCGGCCACCACAAGTTCTTGAACGTCAGTTGCCAGTTGCCAGTTTCGGCGTCTATGGATACAGGGAACTGGCAACGGGTTTGCGAAAGGACGATCCCATGAAGCGCATGAAACACATCGCAATCGGCACTCTGCTGTTGCTGGCGGTCAGTGGCGCTGCCGCTCAGTCCCTCGGGGATTACGCGCGGACGATCCGCAAAAACAAAACCACGACGAGTTCGCCCAACCGCCACTACGATAACGACAATCTCCCCACCGGCAAGGCTGTGAGCGTGGTCGGACCGCCGTCGGCAGGCGGTGCCAACGCTGGGCAAGCCGCCAACGCGTCTGCCCCCGATCCCGCCGCGGCTGCTACCGAGGAGCGCCAGAAGGCGGCGGACGAGTGGAAGGAAAAGCTCGACCAGCAGAAAGCGAAGGTCGATGCGCTCAACCACGAACTTGACCTCGAGCAGCGCGAGCTTCGTCTGCGCGCGGCCACAACCTTCACCAACCCGGGTGCCATCGTGCACGACCTCCAGTGGGAACACGGACGAAGCGCAGCACAACAGCGACGCCGAGGCCAAGCAGAAGGCGCTGGATGCCGCGCGCCAGGAACTCGACGAAATGCAGGAGCAGGCACGCAAGGCCGGGATTGCAGCAGAGGACACGGATAAAGATAAAGACAACGAGAACGACAAGGACAAAAAGTAAAAATCCCATATAGATCTTCTCCATTGTCCGAAACGCATTGTCCGAAACACATCGCCCGGGACGCCAGGATTCCCCTCTCCGCTTCGGGACCTAGGCGGCATTCCATTTTCCAGCAGGAACCTGCACCGAGGCGTTCAAACTGGCAACCCTGTTGCATCTTTGAGTTCCTGCCGCAGACTTTCGAGATAGGAATCCAGGGGCCGGTTGAGTACAATAGTCGCGAAGAAAGGCCACACTCGAACTGGTCTTATCAATGGCGCAATGGCTTTGGGTAGGGCACGGCTTGAGCCGTGCCGTCCAGTGCACGGACAGCCTGCGGGGAGAGCCATTGATGAAACCGGTTCTCATGCAGAAGGCCCGATCGGAAAATTCATTATGAAAAAACTATTGTTCGCGATTCTGGCAGCGGGATTCATGGCCGGGTGCTCTTCGCAGCCGGGCCAGCCGGCAACGGCGGAGACGACCCAACCGAAGGCTCCGGCGACCATCACCGGAAGCAGCGCGTTCTTCAAGTGCTACATCTCCGCCCGCGGCTGGGCGGGGGACGCTCAACCGTACCGTGTGGAGTCGCACGCTACGGCGGACTCCAAGGGCCAGGACGGCAAGGCGGAAGAGTGGCGCGTCGCATTCGCCTCGCCGTCGCTGCGCACGACCAAACTCTATACGTGGGCAGACGGCGATATTTCTCACGGCGTAGACGACACCTACAGCCCGTCGAATTCCAGCACCCAGATTTTCAACGTCCAGTTCCTCAAGGTGGATACGGACAAGGCTTTTGCCGTCGCCCAGCAGCACGGCGGAGACAAGCTGCTGCAGGCGGAACCCGACACGCTTGTTCTTTATGTGCTCGACTGGAACCGGCCGACGAACAAAGCCCTGTGGCACGTAATCTATGGAACAAATCCGCTCCACCGCCAAGCTGCGGGTGACCGTGAACGCATCCACCGGAGAGTTTGTGAAGGTGGAGAAGTAGGTTGCTTCGGGCTGCGAGCGAACAGGAACCGGTTGCTCGAAGCTCGCGGCTCGTAGCTCGAAGCGCTCACTGCGCTTTCGCCATTCGCTCCAGCGAAGCGTGTGCATCCTTGGCGAACGGGCCTTCGGGCAGGATCTTCAGGTACTGTTCGTAGTATTTCTTCGCTTCGGCCTTACCTCCGAGTTTTTCCTGGCACACGGCGAGACGGAAGCTGGCCACGGCGTCGTTGTCTTTGTAGTAAAGCGCTTCCTTGTAGCGATCGAGCGCGGCTTTGTAGTTCTTGCGCTTGAAATAATAATCGCCGACCTCGATGTCTTTCAGCGCCTTCATCGGGTTCCAGGGATGGAACTCCTGGATGCCTGAGGTATCGGGGTTGTCCGCGCCGCCGGCAATGTCGAGGTCCGCGACGGCAGCCTTGCTGTTGGGATGGTTCTTGGCATCATCCTTGGGCGGACTGATATCAATTCTCGTATCGCGACTGGAGCTTTCCTCGGCCTCGCGATTGCGGTCGGCAGCTTTGTCCGAGACAGTGTTGTCGGAAGTTTTCTTGTCCGATGAATCCTGCGCCAGCAAGAAGCTGGTCACGAGCGCCAGCCCAACCATCAAAACTCGGATACGCACGCTTCTATTGTATCGCTTGAGAGAAAGGCCGAAGCCGGAACGATGAGCGGAGACGCCAGTTGGCGAAATCGCCCATCTGGTGTCGTCAACCGAGCAGCGGTATGAGGACACGATGTGCCGCAACGGATTAGAATGGCTGTCGTCCAATGCATCCGGACTGCGCTAGTTCTTCGGCCATTCATACGGGAACAACCTAGCCGCTTCTTCTGGACGTAAGAGTAACCCCCATCATCTCCGCAGCGCGGGCCATCGCGGGATCACGGTTGTTTGCCAGGTCTGCTGCAGTAGGAAGAATCGTCTCATCTGGTGTCACCCCCGCGTGTTCAAGGCTCTTCCCGTCGGCCATTACAAGATCAGCATCCGCAACCGATGTCCCATAGAAGAACACAGGGTTCAATCCGGCCTGGTGACTGTAATACTTTGCTTCCATCACGCTGCCAGAAGTACGATCACCGAGGACAGTTCCGCGCTTTTCGATTTGGATCACGCGCGCAAACAGCTCGGCGGCGGAGGCAGACTCGCTGTCCACCAGCACGATCAGTTTCCCAGTAAAGGAGTTGTGATGGTTGCGCTTTGCCATCACGGTCGTTGTTCCCTCTCGCGCTACTCGGTCCGCAATCTTAACGTCACCTTCGAACACATTGCTGAGAAGGTCCTGGAGGTAGGATTCAGATCCCCCCGGATTGCCCCGTAAATCCACGATGAGACCGCTGTGCTTGCGAGCTTTTCCGATCATCGCTTGGGCATACAGATCGGGCTGAACAAAGCTTGGAAGCTTCATAATAATCAACTTATTACCCAGTTCTTTATATTGAGGCCGCATGAGGCGTCGTTGATCTTCGTATTCCAGGCGCAAACCCCAAGTATCTCTGCCCGTCAGGTCGCCTAGATCTGTGATTGTCCTGGCCTGCCGGACTTTTGCCATCACGTCAACGTGTCGGATCTTGCTGGAATGGTCCCGCAAATCCACCCGCAAGCTGGCTTGTGGTAGAAGTAGATCGAAGACGTACCTCATCTTGTTCAGGCTCTCTCGCGTGGGCGTGAACCCGCTGATGGTCAGTACCTCATCCCCCGGTTGTAGGCCTTTGATTTCGGCGTCACTCTTCGGTCGCACGTGGGTTATATAGCAATGAGCCCCTATCATCTGAAACCGCCAACCGTAATCTTCGGCGATCGGATCATGAGGCGGAACAAAGAAGGTGTGCGAATCATCCAATACCTCCTGAGCCGCGGCTATCTCCAAAGTCGCCGCATCCATGGACGTTGCCTTCGCAATCCTCTCTTTTGCCTTTCCGACCTGTGCCTCCCAATCCACCCCGTGCAACTTTGGATCGTAGTAATACTTGCGGATGTCGGAAGCGACATTTTGTAACATCACCTGCGCCCGTTCGCGGTCAACACTGGAGAAATGCTGCGACCAGCCGGGCAGAGACAGCAGGCCAACCATCGGAATCAGACTCAGGGTTTTAGTCAGGACTTTGTGGATAAACAAGGGTAACCGCATATTTGTCGAACCCGTGCCCTTATTTTACTGTAGGCTTATCGCCATTTCCGCTTTCAATCATAGGCTTTGACAGCCTAGAGGCGGTAAACGTTGCAACATCGCCTTTACGCTAATTGATCCGGTCGCGCATGCAAGATCGATGAGCAGAAACCCTACACCAGCGCCCGCAAAAAAATCAGGCCGCCCACTCATGGGACGGCCTGGTTTGGCAAAGTCCTCCGGGGAGGAGGACACAAACTTATACTTATAACGACAGCGGATTCGCGCTCGCCGTCGGAGTCTGGCTGCTGGGCGTCTGTGCCGGGGTCGTTCCGGCGCCGGTGTTCGTCATCAGTCGAATATCCACGCGCCGGTTCTTAGCGCGGCCGCCGGCGGTTTTATTGGTCTCGACCGGCCTGTCCTTGCCCAGTCCGATCAGATAAATCTTGTAGCCCGGAACATTTTTCTCCGCAGCCAAATACTGGATCACAGCATTGGCGCGCCGCTGACTCAGATCGTAGTTGTACTCCGCGCTGCCCACCGAATCGGTCGCGCCCTCGACCGTGATGATGTATCCCTTGGTGGTGGCCACGCTGGCGGCCAGCTGGTCAATGGCTTCCCTCGCTTCCTTCGTCAGATTGTCCCGGTTGAATCCGAAATGCACTGACGTCTCCACCACGGGGCGATAGTTGTCGAGGTTGACGACGGTGTTGGTCAGAACGTCCACACGCTGGGACGCGCCATTCGCCGACAGTTGGGCCTGATCGGCCGCGCTTCCCGCAGCCAGCGCCTTCTGGTCGGCCGCTGCGGCCTGCGCCTGCACGTTCTGGATTCCGGCTTGGGCGCGCTGATCGACGTCCTTAATGTCTTTCGAATTCTTCGCCGTCAGGTCGTCGAGTTCATTCGTCTTGTTGATCAGCGGCGTGGTTTGTTGACGTACGTAGTTCTTGCTTGAACATCCGATGGATGCGGCCACTGCCGCCGCCAGCATTAGGGTCAATGTCAATGTTGATGAGGTGCGATTCATAAGCTTTGAGGGCTCCTTGCCCAAGTATTGCTTCTCTGCCGAAATTTATTTCAGGTCCCGCTAAAAATCCTTTGCCCTGGATCCACTCCCAGTTAATGCACGGGGAATGCCATTGCGCGTTCCCAGAAAAAACGAACAAACCATTTTATATCAACACCTTGAAAATTGTCTATGGAAAACGCGGGGACTCCAACCCTGGCAATTGCGATACCAATTGTAGAAATTTTATACTGTAGCGCGGTCGTCCGGAAGAGCCGGAAGAGAATGTGTCAGCCTCAATTCGCTATTTTCTCCCAAGCTTTTTCAAACTGTAAAAGCAGTGGCATTTTCCCCTTCTGTAGTCCGCCTCGTCCCATCACGCGCCAGAGATAGTTCTGCGAAAGCCCGCCCCGCGCATCGTAGACCGCCAGCATATCCTCTGACGCACGAGACTGTACCACCAGGATAATGTCGGCATCCTGACGCTTGTACGCCAATTTGAGTTTTCCCCACTTCTGGATCGCCTCCTCGACTCGGACAATGGCAGCGCGGTCTTCGGGCAACAAATTGGGATTGAATTCATCGCCGTCGCTGGCCGTTACATATACGAAGCGCGCGTTGGCCAGAATGCGCGGCAAAGGCTGGGTCTTCTCCGATTCGGCGGCCATACTCAGCGTTCCGAGTGCCAGACTTAGCAGCACCGTTACAAAAATGTTCTTCTTCATCGCATCACTCCTCTCGGCGTTATCGCCGCCGGATTGCTAACAAAACATTCGCTGTCAGAACTTTACTATTAGTAAGGATGCCGCCGGCAGCGTCCGAGTTGTCAAGCCGCGTTGTCGAGTATTGGCAATCGTCTCACATCACCGGCGGAACACCGATCCCCATCACCGCCAGAACGCGAATCAGCTCGCGGCGGACCACCGCCGTGGTTGTCAGCAAAAACTTTTTCCGTCCCTCATCCGCCTCGCTCAGGATTGGATAGCGGTGATAGAAAACGCTGAAAAGCTGCGCCAGTTGGAAAGCATGCTTGGCTAGATAAGCAGGCTCGGTGGTAGCAATGCACTGGCCCACGATGTAAGAGGTTTTCGCGGCCGCCAGCCACAGCCCCCAGATATCGTTGCCCGATTCGCCCGCGAGGTGTTTGGCGAAATCTTCCGTAGAGACGCGGCTGGCTGCATCTCTACCGAAACTCTCCGGATCCAATCCGCCTTTGCGGAAAATGTTGGAGGCGCGAACGACGGCATACTGCGCGTAGGGGCCAGTGTCGCCCTCGAAACTCAGGGCGTCCTTGAAATCGAAGGCAATCACAGACTGTTTCGTAAACTTCAGCATGAAGTAGCGCAGCGCCCCGATGGCAATCTGCGCGGCAATGCCGGAGCGCTCGGCTCCGCTCAACTCGGGATGGCGCGCATCCACTTCCTTGCCTGCCGCAGCGATGAGAGCGTCCAGCAAATCGTCCGCCTTTACGCCGAACCCCTTGCGGCCGGAAACCTCGATCCATGACCTGCCCTGATCTTCTTCGCTCAGCGTGTAGCCGAGTTCGGCGGCGCAGCGCGGGGTAAGCGCAACCATCTCGTAGGAAAAGTGCGTATAGCGATCGGCGGCTTCGCCGTGGCCGAGTCCGCGCAGAGCTTCGATCACCGTGTTCTGCGCTTCCGACTGCCGCGCATCAATCACGTTGTAGATCTCGGCCACATCGCCGAAGTGGGGATGATCTCGCTCGCCGTCGGTGGTTGAGATCCAGCAGTCGTGGGCATTGGGATAGCGATAGAATTTTCGATAGCCGAAATCGCGCCCCAGCAACCCGAACTTCCACATGTGATACGCAATGTCTTTACCGACGTACCCAACCGTGCCGTTGGAGCGCACAATGACTTTCTGATCTTCCTCGGTGATCTTTTCCTCGGAGCCTGCCCTGAGCGAAGCCGAAGGGTCCTCCGCGGTTTCAGACTTTGACGTTCCCGCGCGCCGCATTACCCAGCAGCCCTTGTTCTTCCCGTCGTTCTCGTAAGTGAGCACACCCGCTTCCTTGAGCTTCGAGAACGCCGCGCCCCAAAAATGCAGGCGCAGAATTTCGCTCTCGCGCGGCAGGAAGTCGTACTCAATGTCGAGCCGGTCCATGGTTTCGAGATGGCGCTTCAGGACGGCACTCGAAATAAAGTCGGCAATCTCCGCCGTCTCATTGTTCCCTTCCTCTATCGAGCGCAGCGTCTCGGCGCGCGCCTGCAGGTTCGACTTGTCCTCTTCATACCAATGCGAGACGCGCGCATACACATCCCAGCACACGTAATCGAACCGGGGCGCTGCGGCGAGCGCTTCGATCTGAGCGCGAGACTTCTTTTCTATGTGCAGGAATCCAACCACCACGTCGGCAACCTGCACGCCGGTGTTATCAATGTAGTTCTGCACGTCCACTTCCCTGCCCGCACAACGCAGCAGGCGGACGAACGTGTCGCCGAGGATGGCGTTGCGCAAGTGCCCGATATGCGCCGCCTTGTTGGGATTGATGCTCGAGTGCTCGACCAGCACTTTGCCGGCGGGAACGTCCGCGGACGGGGCCCGGTCTGCAAAAAAACGATCCGCGGCGAGAGCCGTGGCCAACTCACTGCGGCTTACGCGAACATTGATGTATCCGCCGCCAGCCACCTCGAATTTTTCAAAGCCCGGAATCGCGCCGGCCCCGGCGACAATCTCTTCGGCAATCTTGCGCGGCGCCTTGCGAAGTTTCTTGGCGAGTTCGAAAGCGATGGGCAGCGCGTACTCGCCGAATTCGATTTTCGGCGGCTGCTCGACCACGATGTTGGCAATTTCCAGGCCGTAAGTGCGCCGCAGAAACTCACGCAGATGCTCAACCAGCCGTCGTTCCAGATGTCGGTACAAGGTTCTCCTCTAACTTGTCGAAGAAAAAGCGATTCTAACAAATTAGCGCGGGCGGCGAGTTTGACGGCAGTGCGAGTGACACCTATGATGAAAATTCGATAAAGACGAACCTACCACGGAGACACGGAGACACGGAGAAAACCAAGTCAAGATTTTTCATTTGATTTCCTCCGTGTCTCCGTGCCTCCGTGGTGATTGAACGGTTACCATGCGCATAGCCTACCTCGACTGTTTTTCCGGCATCAGCGGCGATATGTTTCTGGGCGCGCTGCTGGATGCCGGGGTGTCTCCAAAACTTCTGGAAGACACGGTCGCGGCCCTCGATATCGGTGCGAGGCTGGAAATCTCGCGGGTGATGCGGGGCGGAATTTCGGCAACCAAAGTTAATGTTAATGCCCACGCCAACGGCGAAAAAGACCTGCCGCGCGAAGTTTTATCGAAGCCGCCTGGGCACGATCATGCTCACGAACACGCGCACGACCATCATCATGACGTGACCGTGTGGCGGCGGGGCTCTACCCCGCCCCGGACTGGGCAGAGCCTCGTCCCCACGCAACCTGTTCAAGAGCACGCTCGCGGCCTGATGGAAATTCGCGCCATCATCAACCACGCGGCGATCGGCAGCGCGGCGAAGGCAACCGCAATTCGTATCTTCGAGGCGCTGGGCGAGGCCGAAGCCGAGATCCACTGTATTCCCATCGAGCGCATCCACTTTCACGAAGTCGGCGCCGTAGATGCCCTGGTTGATATTGTCTGCGCCGCCGTGGGAGCCGAATCGCTTGCCATCGAGGAATGGGTATGTTCGCCGCTGAACGTGGGCGGCGGGACCATCCAGTGCGCGCACGGAACGCTGCCCGTGCCCGCGCCAGCGACGCTAAAGTTGCTGCGGAATACGCCCGTGTACTCGTCGGGGCCGCAAGTCGAACTGGTGACGCCGACAGGCGCGGCGATTGTGAGGACGCTGTGCGTTCGCTTCGCTCCCTTTCCGGCAATGCAGGTTGAGAAGGCGGGATACGGCGCTGGCACCAAGGAATTTCCCGATCACCCAAACCTGCTGCGGCTAACCATCGGAGAAGCTGAGGCAGCGGATCGCGCGAATATGGCACCAAGCGCATCCCATGACGAGATTTCGGTCCTCGAGGCGAATCTCGATGACCTGAACCCGCAGGTGTTGGCCTACGCGATGGAGCGCTTGCTCGCCGAAGGAGCGCTCGATGTGTTCAGCGTCCCAGTGCAAATGAAAAAGGGCCGTCCCGGCGCGTTGCTCACCGTTCTTGCGAAAATGGAAGACGCGGATCGACTGACCAAGTTGATCTTTGCCGAGACCACAACTCTGGGCGTGCGCCGCCGCAAGGAACGGCGCCAGACGCTCTCGCGGCGCTGGGAAAATGTAAACACGACGTGGGGCCCGGTGCGGATTAAAATCGCCAGTATGAATGGCAGCGTCTCCAACTACGCGCCCGAATACGAAGATTGCCGGGCGCTGGCGGAAGCGCAGCATATCCCGCTCCGCATGGTCATGCAAGAAGCGATCCAGCAGTATCTTCGGACCGAGAGGAAGGCTTGAACCAGGTTCTGTATCAGGGCATCGCTTTAGCGATGCCGTAAGTCCCGGAATTTGACTCCCCTTTAGGGGCTGGTATAGACAATCAAAATCATGAGCAAGAAGTTTTACATCACGACCCCGATCTACTACGTCAATGCGCATCCGCACATTGGGCACGCCTACACCACCATCGCCTGCGACACAATTGCCCGCCGCCATCGCATGTTGGGAGACGACACCTGGTTCCTGACCGGCACCGACGAACACGGTCAGAAGATCGAGCGCGCATCCCAGGCCGCGGGCAAGACGCCGCAGCAGTTCACCGATGAAATTTCCGCGGAATTCCGCGCCCTCTGGGACCACATGGGATTGACCTACGACGATTTCATCCGCACCACCTCCCCGCGGCACCAACAGGGCGTGCAAGCGTTGTGGCGCAAGATCCGCGATAACGGATACATCTACAAGGGGACCTACACCGGTCAATACTGCGTTTCCGACGAGCTCTACGTGGATGCGGTCGGGCCGGGCGATCCCTGTCCCGATTGTGGCCGGCCAACGGAAACCGTCCACGAAGAAAACTACTATTTCAAGCTCTCCGCATTTCAGGAGCAGCTTGTTCGCCTCTACACCGAACAGCCCGATTTCATCCGTCCCGAAACGCGGCGCAATGAAGTGCTTTCGTTCGTGCGCGGCGGACTGCGCGATCTTTCCATCAGCCGCTCGACCTTCTCCTGGGGCATCCCGGTGCCGGACGATCCGAAACACGTGGTCTATGTCTGGCTCGACGCACTGGCGAACTATATTACCGCGCTCGGCTATGGCTCGGACGCAAATTCAAACGCCACCAGCAAGTTCGACAAGTACTGGCCCGCCGACGTGCACATGATCGGCAAAGAGATTGTGCGCTTTCATTGCGTGTACTGGCCCGCGTTCCTGCTCGCCGCCGGTTTGCCGTTGCCCAAGGGCATCACCGCGCACGGCTGGCTGCTGTTTGAAGAAAGCAAAATGTCGAAGTCGCGCGGAAATATCGTGCGCGCTGAAACCATCGTGGATGCGCTCGGCACCGACGCTCTCCGTTACTTCCTGCTGCGCGAAGTCGTCTTTGGGCAGGATGGTTCGTTTAGTTTCGATGCGCTGGTGCAGCGCTACAACTCCGATCTCGCCAATGGACTCGGCAATCTCGCCAGCCGCACTCTGACCATGATCGCGCGCTATTTCAAGGGAGAGGTGCCCTACCCTTCGAACGCCGCGCACACAGCGGCCGACACCGCGATCGAGGACTCGGCAAAAAAAACGATTGCCGACTACGGCACACTGTTCGATCAGTTTCAGTTTTCGCGAGCGCTCGAAGCCGCATGGACATTGGTCGGCGCGGTGGACAAATACATCGTGGAAAACGAGCCCTGGTCTCTGGGTGAAAAACAAGACGAAGAAAGCCGCTCGCGCCTGGCAACCGTGCTCTACACCAGCGCCGAAGCTTTGCGAATTGTTACGGCCCTTGCTCATCCGGTGATCCCCGACGCCACCGCGAAAATCTGGACGCAGATGGGCCTCGGAGACATCGGGAAGTTCGATCTGACCGAATTGCAGTGGGGGCAATTGCATCTCGGCACAAAGCTGGGTGAAGTACAAGCCGTGTTTCCGCGAGCGGACAAATCGGCGGTCGAGAGGATGCAGCAAATGGAGGAAGAGAGTGGAAGTGGAGCGACAGGCGTCTCGCAAGCCTGCCCTGAGCAAAGTCGAAGGGTCCAGCCGAGCGAAGCTCGGCAGCCGGTTGTCGTCACCCCATCCCCAACCGCCGCCGTCAAACCCGCCGCCGTAATTCCCGACGGTAAAATCGGCATAGACGACTTCGCGAAAGTGGAATTGCGCGTGGCCCAGGTGAAGACCGCCGAGCGCGTAAAAGGCGCTGACAAATTGCTGCGCCTCGAAGTTGATCTCGGGACCGAATTACGGCAAATTGTGGCCGGAATTGCCGAGGCGTATGAGCCGGAAACACTGATCGGACGCAAAGTTGTGATCGTGGCCAACCTCGCTCCCCGCAAGCTGCGCGGTCTGGAATCGAACGGCATGATCGTCTGCGCGTCGCCCGAAGGCGGCAAGCCGGTGCTGGTTAGCTTTCCAGATGACGTGCCCGTGGGCACGCGGCTAAAGTAGAACTGTCGAGTTGCGCTCGACCCGGACGGGTGAGGGTGCCCGTCCCTCCATATATCTCGCGAACGACTAACGACTAAAGACCAAAGACCAACGACCGTGTTCACCGATTCCCACGCCCATCTCGAAGGCAAGCGTTACGACACCGATCGCGATCAAGTGCTGACTCGCGCGAAGCAGAACGGGATCGAAGCCTATCTCGCCATTGGAAATGGTGACGGCCCCGACACCGCCGACTGCGCGATTCAGTTGGCCGAAAAATACGACGGGAAACCAGAGTATCCGCGAATCTGGGCCAGCGTCGGAATTCATCCTCATGAAGCAAGCCTCGCCAACGAAGCCGCGTATGTCCAAATGCTGCAATGGGCGCGGCATCCTCGAGTGATCGCCTGGGGAGAAATCGGTCTCGACTATTTTTATGAGCACTCGCCCCGAGAAACGCAGAAGACGGTTTTCCTGCAGCAGATGGAACTTGCCCGGGTAGCGAAGCTGCCCGTCGTCATTCATTGCCGCCCATCCGACAACAGCGAAAACGCATGGGACGACTGCCTCTCGCTGATCTCCGAGCATTGGAGTCCCAGCGGACTCGGCGGCATTCTGCACTGTTTTACCGGCAGCGTGGAACATGCGCGGCGCACGCTCGATCTGGGTTTCATGATTTCTTTTGCCGGCAACATCACCTTTCCCAAAGCGCAGCCGATCCGCGACGCCGCGCAGATGGTCCCGCTCGATCGCATGTTGATCGAAACCGACTCGCCCTATCTGGCGCCGATTCCGCATCGAGGCCAGCGCAACGAACCGGCGTTTGTGACCGAGGTGGCCCGCCAGATCGGCGAACTACGCAACTCGTCCGCGGAAGAGATCGGCTCGCAAACCACCGAGAATTTCCACAAATTCTTTGGACTCGCCCTGAAAACCGCGAACCCCTAAGCCCGCGCCTAACGAGCCTTCGCAGAGAGTGCCTCTTCTGTTACCCTCAGGAGTACATGTTCGGGGTACGCGATCCGTGGGGACCGGGTCTTCGAGCGGCATCCCCAACATGACAATCCGGAGACTTGGAAGGCCGTTGCGAATTTTGACAACGGCATTGACGGTGAGATCCCATGCCCGATAACAGTTTCGATATCGTCAGCAAAATCGACCTCGCGGAAGTTTCCAACGCCATCCAGCAGGCGATGAAGGAAGTCACCACTCGCTTCGATCTGAAGGACTCGAAGTCGCAGATCGCGATGGAAGGCGCCGATGCGATCCTGCTTCACTCCGCCGACGAGTTTAAGATGAAGGCGGTGAACGACGTCTTTCAGCAGAAGCTGGTCAAGCGTGGCGTACCGTTGAAAGGGCTGACCTACGGCGCGCTGGAGCCGGCCGCCGGAAGCACGGTAAAACAAAAAATCTCCATTCAGCAGGGGATCCCGATCGAAAAAGCGCGGGAGATCGTGAAGCTGATCAAGAATTCAAAGAAGAAAGCGCAAGCCTCCATCCAGGGCGACGTAGTGCGGGTCAGCGGCAAAGACCGCGACACGTTGCAGGAAATCATCGCCATGGTCAAGAGCCAGGACTTTGGCATTGACTTGCAGTTCACGAATTACCGGAGCAACTAGGGGCTTAGGCACAACCTTGGGCACAACAACGTCCATCAACGGGAAAGAGATTTTCGATCTTCTGCGTGACGACATTCTCGCGATCGAAGAGCAATTCGGGCGCGACACGGTTTCGAACGTCGCGGCCATCACGGAGATTGGCGAGTACCTGCGCGCCGGCGGTGGCAAGCGGATCCGTCCCGCGCTCTTGCTGCTCTCCGCCAAACTCCTCGGCTACAAGGGCAATGGCGCGGTCAAGCTTGCTTCGGTCGTCGAGATCATCCACACCGCGACGCTCGTCCACGACGACATCATTGATGAGGCCCAAGTACGCCGCGGCCGTCCCGCCGCCAACACCCAGTGGGGCAACTCCATGTGCGTGCTGGCGGGCGATTGGCTCTACATGCAGGCGTTCAAGATCGCAGTGCAGGAGCGCAATTTCCGCATTGTGGATGTGCTGACCGAACTGACGCAAACGATGGTCGAAGGCGAAATGCTGCAGATGGAAAAACTCGGCAGGCCAATTTCGATCGAGGAGCATCTCGATCTGATCTATCGCAAGACGGCTTGCCTGTTCTCGGTGTGCATGAGGGTCGGCGGCATTCTGGGCGGCGCCACCGCGCAACAGGAAGAGCGCCTTGGTCAGTACGGACGCGACCTCGGTCTGGCCTTCCAAATCGTGGACGATGTGCTCGACCTCACCGCTTCCGAGAGTGTGCTGGGCAAGCCCGTGGCCAGCGACCTGCGTGAAGGCAAAGCCACTATGTCCGTCATTCATGCGCTCGAGCGCTGCACCGCCGCTGAGCGCCGCCAAATCGAAACCATCCTGCGCGATCGCGCGTTCAACGGCGTCACTCACGCCGACATTCTGACCATCCTCGAGCGCTATGGTTCTCTCGAATACGCCTCCTATGAGGCCGCCCGCTACGCCGAGTCGGCGCGGAACGCCCTCGGCATATTCCCCGACTCGGAAATCAAACGGGCCCTGCTCTGGGCGCCGGAGTTCGTAGTGGCACGCGAAAAATAGCGCTCGGCAGACCGTCTGGGAACTTTCGCGAATTATTTTTCGATGGCATCCTGATCCTGAGCGGCACCGAAGGGGAAGCAGGCGCAGATGCTCTGGCATTTGCGGGCTTTTTTAATGGTAATGACGGTCTTAATGATACTTTTTGGATTTCTGGGCGCGACAGCCTTCGTGTGGAGTTGGCTTCCACGCTCCATGAGGCAGGGCCGAAGAGGCGTGTTAATTGCCATGCTAGTCGCGGCTGTTCCGTTCCTGTTCATCGCTCTCATAATCCTGCATCGATAGGAAACGCTGGGGATTTCATATAGTGTGTGAGAACGAACAACGCGACAAGGGATGACAGTGTGAGTTGATGCTGCGGACATGCGCGCCCCGTCTCCTTGGCAGAGTCGCAGCACTTTGTTATCGTGACTCTATGGGGCGGCGCCCGAGTTTTTGCGGAGTCATTCTTGCGGCGGGTGAATCTTCCCGCATGGGGCGCGACCAGGCGTTGCTGCCGTGGCCTCCGCTGCCGCCAGGCTCGGCGTTGGGTGGCACGTTTCTCTCCGCTGCCATACAGCTCTTTTCTCCCCACGTTGATCTCGTGCTGGTCGTCACCGGCAAGAATGAAGCGGCCTTGGCTCCCGTGGTGTATGCGAATGGAGCATCGCTGGTTGTGAATCCCGATGCGGTGAATCCCGATGTGGTGAATCCGGATCCGTCTCGCGGGCAGTTCAGCTCGTTGCGGGTCGGGCTGCAAGAAGTTCTCAGCCGCGGCCGCGACGCCGCGATGGTCGCGCTCGTTGACCGGCCGCCAGTCCGTATGGGGACACTCGATAGCCTCGAAGCGGCTTTCGAACATGCGGCAATAAAAAGGAAATGGGCGGTGGTTCCCGAATACCAGGGAACGCGCGGGTATCCAATTCTCGTGGGCCGCGAGATGATGGAGGCGTTCCTCAAGGCCCCGGAAACATCGAACGCGCCAGATGTCGAGCGCGCACACCAGAATGAAATTGAGTACGTTCCGGTGGACGACCCGCTGGTAGCCATGCGCGTGGATACGCCGGAGCAGTATGCTTCTTTAACGCCATATCTTCCAACGTCGAGTTGATTCCCGCTTACACCCAATATCTCATGACACAACTTACATCCGCTCAAAACGAATTCATCGAAAGTGTACTCAGCCTCAAACCGCTCGTCGCCGCGTTTGACTGCGACGGTACGCTCTGGTCCGGCGACGCCGGAGAAGGATTTTTCTCCTGGGAACTGCAGCAGGGACTGGTCTCGGCACCGATCGCACAAGCGATCCAATCGCGCTACGCCGACTACAAAGCGGGCAAAGTGGACGAAGATACCATGTGCGGAGAAATGGTCACGATGCATTGCGGACTGCGCGAAGAAGTCGTCCAGGCATCCGCCGACACCTACTTTAACGCGGGAATCGGCATCGCTATATTTCCGGAAATGCGCGAACTGATTGCACGCCTGCGCCAATCCGGATGCGACGTCTGGGCCGTTTCCTCTTCGAACCAGTGGGTCATCCGCTCCGGCATGCGCCGCTTCGGCGTCCCGCAAGACCGCATCCTGGCCGCCGAAGTCGCCGTCGAGAATGGCGCCATCGGTCGCACCATCACCGGCCGCCTCATTCGCGTTCCAAGCGGCCCCGGCAAGCCCGAGGCGCTTCGCTCCGTGCTGCAATCCCCACTCGACTGCGCTTTTGGCAATGCAATTTGGGACCGCGAGATGCTCGCCATGTCCAAGCACCCATTCGCCATCAATCCCAGTCCGGAGTTGAAAAAGATCGCCATCGCCAACGGCTGGACGATCTATCAGCCCCAATTGAACCGCTAACAGCCCGCGGACTGTTCCCTTCCAACTGATTATTTCCTTCGGGGTAAATAGTCGGGAATTGCGGCGGACGCTTCTTTGACGATCACAATTTCCTTGCCCATGCGTTTGCCAACTTCGACGGCGGCGGCCAGCGTGTCATCGTCGGTTTCGTGCGCGCGCACAATTTCGAGCTGCTCCATCGCGTGCACGGAATTGCAAAAGCGCATGCCGACACACTGGTTGGCGCGATAAGTAACGCTGGCGATTTCGCTGACGCTGAGCAACGAAGTGCTCGTGGCGAGAATGGTCGCGGGACGGCAGAACTTGTCGAGCATGATGAAAATTTCCATCTTCGATTCCATTTCGTCGGGAACGGCCTCGATAACAAGATCGGCCTGGCGCGCGGCTTGCTCGATGGAATCGGCATATTCCAGCCGCGAAAAAACTGCGTCCGCGCCGGCAGCACTGACCGTGCCCAGTTCGACGGCTTGATCGAGATTGGCGCGGATTTCCGTCTCCGCCTTGCGCAGGGCGTTCGGCATAAGGTCTTCGAGAATGGTGCGATAGCCGCCGAGCGCGGCCCCATGCGCGATGCCCCGCCCCAGAATGCCGCCGCCGATCACGGCAATAGTACTGACTTTAGTGCGGACATCCTTGCGGACTTCAATCACTCTTTGCCCGCCAGCTCAAGGTGCTGCAGCACGCTCTCATAGCTCGGTTCGGACTTGCGGATGTATTCGCCCAAGCGGGCGCACTCCTCCGGGGTCATTGCCGGAATGCTGGCGCTGATGCGGCGCAGGGTGGTGGCGATGTCGTCAATGTAATTCATCAGGCGGATCAGTTCTCCAGTCGCGGGCATGATGGCTCCTTGTTCACTATTCATTGTTGAACAGGCGGACGGATTTAGCAAAGGCGGACTTACTCCAGCTTGCCAACGGAAAGACGGGCGAGGACGCCCGTCTCTCCACCAGCCCGGTTCTTCCATTACGGCTTATAGTTCAGCGCCTTCACTCCCAGAAACCGCGCCGCTCCGCCCAATTCCTCTTCGATCCGGAGCAACTGGTTGTACTTGGCGATTCTGTCGGTGCGCGACGCCGAGCCAGTCTTGATCTGTCCCGCGCCGGTCGCCACGGCTAGGTCGGCAATGAACGTGTCTTCGGTTTCGCCGGAGCGATGCGAGATCACCGACGTGTATCCATTGCGGCGGCCAAGGTCGATCGCGTCGAGTGTCTCGCTGACCGTTCCAATCTGATTGAGTTTGATCAGGATCGAGTTGGCAATTCCCTTCTCGATGCCCTTGGCGAAAATCTCGATGTTGGTGACGAAGATGTCGTCGGCCACCAGCTGAATCTTGCCGCCGAGTTCTTTGGTCAGCAGCGCCCAACCCTCCCAGTCGTTTTCCGAGAGCCCGTCTTCGAGCGAGACGATGGGATAATCCTTCACCCACTTCGCCCAATACTTCACCATTTCTTCGGAAGTCTTTGAAGACTTATCTGACTTTTTGAATACGTACTTGCCGTCCTGATAAAACTCGCTGGCCGCCGGATCGAGCGCAATCGCAATCTCCGCGCCCGGCTTGTAGCCCGCCTGCTGGATCGCTTCCAGCACCACATCAATGGCTTCAAGGTTCGATTTCACCGATGGAGCAAAGCCTCCCTCGTCGCCAACCGCCGTGTTGTAGCCGTGCTTTTTCAGCACGCCCTTGAGGGTGTGAAAGACCTCGACGCCCCAGCGCAGCGCTTCGGCAAACGACGGCGCTCCCACCGGCATCACCATGAATTCCTGGAAGTCCACATTGTTATCGGCATGCGCGCCGCCGTTGAGTATGTTCATCATCGGCACCGGCAAGGTATTCGCCGCTGCGCCACCCAGGTAGCGATAGAGCGGAAGCTCGAACGCCCGGGCCGAGGCGCGGGCAGCGGCCATCGAAACCGCCAGGATCGCGTTCGCCCCGAGCCGTCCCTTGTTGGGCGTGCCGTCGAGCTCGATCAATCTGGCGTCGAGCGCGCGTTGCTCGGCTGCGTCCGCTCCGCAGAGGTTTTCCGCAATCTCGCCATTGACGTTCGCCACTGCCCTCAGCACGCCTTTGCCGAGAAATTTGCTCTTGTCGCCGTCGCGCAATTCGACGGCCTCATGTTCGCCGGTGGACGCGCCACTCGGCACAATGGCGCGCGCGCTGGCGCCGCCATCCAGAAAAACTTCAGCTTCAACCGTGGGATTGCCGCGCGAGTCCAGCACCTGGCGTCCGCGGATTCCAGCAATACTTGTAAGAGGCATAAGTGCGTCCTTTATTCGTCTGATGGATTTGAAAACGTCATCGCCGTCGTAGAGAAGCGGCTCGCCGCGCCTCCACCCTGCGAATAGAAATTATAACGGACGCGGACGGCTGCGGTCAGTGACATGCGATTTTCTCAACGAACCGCCGAACGTCATACATGAATGGCAATCCGGTGAGGTATGCTTTTTGTGGAACATTCTCCAGAGATGAGTGAGAGCGTCGAAACTAAAAACGTCGAAACGCAAAACGTCCAAGCCACACGCAGGAGTCGTTGGAGAACCTCGCTGCTAAATCGCGTTGCAGAATTGCGGCAACGCGAGAGCCAGGTCTTTCTAATTTTAGCGCTGGTGATCGGAGCGTTGACCGGGTTGGCGGTCGTCGCCTTCATCCTGCTGACGGAACGCATGGGGATGCGGCTCTACCCGGCGGGCGGCGCTCCGTGGCGGCGTGTGCTGTTTCCGGTCGCGGGCTCGCTCGGCATTGGATACTTGCTGTATCGCTATTTTCCTTATGCGCGCGGCAGCGGCGTGCCGCAGACGAAAGCCGCGCTGTTCGCGCGCGAAGGCCGCATCACGCTGCGCACCGTGCTGGGCAAGTTTTTTTGCACCTCGGCAACCCTGGCCAGCGGCATCCCGCTGGGACGCGAAGGGCCTTCGGTGCAAGTGGGCGCGGGCATCGCTTCGGTGCTCGGGCGTCTCCTTGGATTGCGCCCCGAGCAAGTAAAGAATCTGATCCCGGTGGGAGCGGCGGCGGCCATTGCAGCCGCGTTTAATACTCCTCTGGCCGCGGTGCTGTTTGCGCTCGAGGAGATCATGGGCGATCTCAACGCGCCGGTGATGGGCGCGGTAGTGCTGGCCTCGGCGACTTCGTGGATGGTGTTGCGCGTATTGCTCGGCAATCATCCTCTGTTCAACGTCCCGCAATATCAACTCGTCCATCCGGCGGAGTTCGCGGTCTATGCGGTGCTGGGCGTGGCTGGCGGCTTGGTTTCCGTGGCCTTCACCAGGCTCTTGCTGGGCATGAGGGCGCGCTTCCTGAGGTTCCCGAAGAAGACGGTCTGGTTCCAACCGCTGGCGGGCGGGTTGCTGGTCGGCGTAATGGGCTGGTTCGTGCCGCAGGTCCTGGGCGTGGGTTATGGATATGTCGGCGATGCGTTGAATGGAAATATGGCGTTCAAAGTGATGCTGCTCTTGGTGGTTCTGAAACTTTTCGCGGTTACCACGAGTTATGCTTCGGGCAACGCGGGCGGCATTTTCGGCCCAGCCTTGTTCATAGGCGCGATGTTAGGAGGCACGGTGGGAACGGTGGCGCATCATTTGTTCCCCGCCTACACAGCGACGCCGGGCGCTTATGCGCTGGTCGGCATGGGCGCGGTATTCGCGGGGATTGTGCGCGCTCCCATGACCTCGGTGCTGATGATTTTTGAGATGACGCAGGACTACGCCGTCATCGTTCCGCTGATGATCGCGAATCTGGTGAGCCTGTTCATCGCTTCACGATTGCAGCACGAGCCGATCTACGAAGCGCTCGCCGTGCAGGATGGCATCCACCTACCGTCGGCGAAAACGCGGCAACGCCATGGCCGGCGTCTGGTAAGAAAAACGATGCGGGCGGCGAGCCAGTTGCTGCCTGCCGAAATTACGGTGCGCGAAGCTTTCGAGCAAGTGCGATCGAGCGGGTTCCGGACCTGGCTGGTGACGGACCGGCGAGGCGTAGTGGGCGTGATCGACCCTTCGCCGGCTGGAGCGCGAGCTGGCGGAGGGCGCGGACAAGAAGCTCGGCGAACTGGCGGGGTCGCGCGCTTTTCCGCACGTCCATGCCGACCAAGGGCTTGATTTGGCGCTCGAACGCATGGGCGCGAACCAGTTCGAACTCCTGCCGGTGGTGAGCCGCGCCGATGTGCACAAGCTGGAAGGCGTCGTCACGCTGCGGGATGTTTTGCATGCGTACGGCGTGGATCGCGCCTGAGCGGATGAATTGCGCGGTTCCGTGCCCTTCCCAAAACTCGCTCGGACCAGAATTTTTCCGCAGCTTGTTTAGCCGCCGTGGGTCGTCCCGTTCGCAACCAATTCTAAAAAATATTTATGAATGCGCGGGTCGTCGCTCAACTCGGGATGAAACGTCGCCGCCAGCGTCTTGCCCTGGCGCACCAGCACGGGAACTTTATTATTGCCCTCCGTCGCGAGCACTTCGACGCCCTCGCCTACGCGTTCGATCTTCGGAGCGCGGATGAATACCATTTCGATGGGCTCGCTCAGAAATCGCCCTTCGCGGATGGAGCTGTCGATCTGGCGTCCGTAAGCGTTGCGGCGCACGGTGATGTCGAGCGCGCCCAATCCGGCCTGCTTCGGATTCTCCACAGCGGTCGCCAGCAGGATGCATCCCGCGCACGTGCCGAAGGTTGGCTTCACGCGCACGAAATCTTTCAGCTTGGCGAATCCGTCCGCACCGAGCAGCTTGAGAAATGTACTGGACTCGCCGCCAGGAATAATGAGGCCGTCAATCTCGTTGAGTTGCTCGGGCTTTTTCACCAGCACAACTGATGCGCCGAGTTCTTCGAGGCGGTTGCGGTGGGCGTCGAAATCGCCTTGCAAAGCTAGAACACCGATCTTCATGCTGGCTCGATTTTGCCTGGATTCAACTATAGTTACCAGTTGGTACTGTGGGGGGTACCCCCCCCTCCCCCCTATCTATTAGAATCACTGGGTTAGGAGGAAAAAGTCGCCAGGTCTTTGGTTTCAAAGGACTTAACTTACAAAGTCTAGACAATAAAGGACTTACGGGCCGATTTTTGGAGGCCCTGTCTTTAGAATCAATGATTTGGACTTACTAAGTCGCGCAAAGTCTAGATTTCAAAGAGCTTACATAAGCACTCGGGGCCACCGCACTGAGCTGCAACCTGACTTCTATTATAGCTGTTCTTGTCAAGTAAAGAGTCCACTCCAAGAGTAGCTATGTTTCTTTTGCGAGACGCGTCATGGCGCGGGTGCCCCGCTCTTGTCGCGTTTTCCGCGACAGGGCGGGGACTTTGACTTTCCCAATTGTGGAAGAACGATGAGGAATTTTAGCGCCTGTGGTCTTCGCGACCGCGGCTCCGGGGTTACGATGCTGATATGCCGTGGGGCCTCAAGCGCTTTCAGGAAGCACGCTGTCTGCACTTTGTGACGTTTAGTTGCTATCGGCGCGCTCCGCTTCTTGGCACGGCACGCGCCCGCGACATCTTCGAGCAAACATTCGAGCAGACGCGACAATGGTATGGATTTTACGTCTCTGGATACGTGGTCATGCCCGAACACGTTCATTTGCTGATGAGCGAACCGGAACGGGCAAAACTTTCCGTCGCGCTGCAAATGCTCAAACAAAATGTGGCGCGGCGCTTGCGCTCGCCGGAGGGCGGTCTGCTGTGGCTGCCGCGATACTACGACTTCAATGTTTGGAGCGAGGCCAAGCGGATCGAGAAGTTGCGTTACATGCACCGAAATCCGGTGAAGCGCGGTCTAGTGCGGAATCCAGAGGATTGGCCGTGGAGCAGTTTTCGTCACTATATTTCAGGCGTTGAAGGCGTGGTGGAAATTGAGTCGCAGTGGACAGCACGGAAAAGAGAACAAATGGGAGTCGCGGTAGGGATAGGAAGTCAAAATTAGCGCGGGTGCGGGTGCCCCGCCCTTGTCGCGTTTTTTGCGACAGGGCGGGGAATTTGACTTTGAAAATCGCGGAAGAAACGTGAGGAAGTCAAAATCCCCGCCCTGTGTCTGCAAAAAACGCAGACACAAGGGCGGGGCGCCCTCGGGAAGTGAAATGCGTCAAAGGGTAGGCCATCCCACTACCAACCCCGCGTTTGCAGCATTTGGGATTCATCCAGCGTGGATACGGCCAGCCCCTTCATGGCTCCCGCCAAATCCTCGCTGACTGCAAGCAACACTTTCGGATCCTTGAAGTGCGTCGCGGCTTGGACGATGGCTTTGGCGCGCTTCTCGGCTTCCGCGGGATCGGCGAATTCGGTTGAGTTCTTCATGAAGATGCCGGAGCCTACGAAGACGGCTTCGGCTCCGAGCTGCATCACGAGCGACGCATCGGCCGGAGTTGCGATTCCTCCGGCGGAAAAATTCGGCACGGGCAGCTTGCCATCACGCGCTACCATCTTCACCAGTTCGTAGGGAGCCTGGTGTTCCTTGGCTTTGGCGTAGAGTTCTTCTTCGCCGAGGACGGTGAGAATCTTCATTTCCTGCACGATCTGGCGAATGTGGCGGACGGCGTGGACGACGTCTCCGGTGCCAGCCTCGCCCTTGGTGCGAATCATGGCCGCGCCTTCGGCGATGCGCCGCAGGGCCTCGCCAAGATTGCGCGCTCCGCAGACAAAGGGGACGTTGAAGGCGTGCTTATCCACGTGATGCGCTTCGTCGGCGGGGGTGAGCACTTCGGATTCGTCAATGTAATCCACGCCCAGCTCTTGCAAGATCTGCGCTTCGGCAAAATGACCGATGCGGCACTTCGCCATGACCGGGATCGAGACGACGGCCATGATTTCGCGAATGATTTTCGGCGAGGCCATGCGCGCGACTCCGCCTTCGGCGCGAATTTGCGCTGGGACGCGCTCCAAAGCCATGACTGCGACGGCTCCGGCCCGCTCGGCGATCTCCGCTTGTTTCGCCGTGGTCACGTCCATGATGACGCCGCCCTTGAGCATTTCGGCCAGCCCGGTCTTCAGGCGGAGGTTGGTGCTGTTGTGTCCATTGTTCTGCGACATGGGTCTACTCTCTTCTCTCTTCCTACACTATTTTACAGCAGCGAAGCGAATAGCCTCTGCATTCTGTCGTTGCGAACAAATGCACAGGTCCTTCCCCTTCGGCTATGCTCAGGGTCAGGATGACAGCATAGATTCATGCCACTACCCTTCGGAGCACAACGCTAGTCGTAGTATTCCAGCCCCAGATGCGTGATCAACTCTTCACCCTTCAGATGGCGCAGCGTGTTCTTCAGCTTCATGAGCTGGATGAAGAGATCATGCTCCGGATACAGGCCTGGGGCGGTCATTGGCGACTTGAAGTAGAAGCTGAGCCATTCTTGAATGCCCAGGCGGCGCAGCTCCGTTGTGCGTTGCGCGAGGTCGAGGAAGAGCACGAGATCGAGCACGATGGGCGCGGCCAGAATCGAGTCGCGACAGAGGAAATCCACCTTGATCTGCATCGGATAGCCAAGCCATCCGAAGATGTCAATATTGTCCCAACCTTCTTTATTATCACCACGCGGCGGGTAATAGTTAATGCGAACCTTGTGGAAAATATTGCCGTAGAGTTCGGGATACAACGCCGGCTGCAGAATGTGCTCCAGCGCTCCGAGCTTCGATTCCTCCTTGGTCTTGAAAGATCCGGGATCGTCGAGCACTTCGCCATCGCGATTGCCGAGGATGTTGGTCGAATACCATCCGCTCAACCCGAGCAGCCGCGCCTTGAAAGCGGGGGCGAGCACGGTCTTCATCAAAGTCTGGCCTGTCTTGAAATCCTTGCCGCAGATGGGAAGTTCGCGCTCATGCGAGAGTTCGATCATCGCCGGTATGTCCACGGTCAAGTTGGGCGCGCCGTTGGCGAAGGGCACTCCCTCCATGAGCGAGGCGTAGGCATAGACCATCGAGGGCGGGATATTTTCGTCGTTCTCTTTCATCGCTTTTTCCAGCGCCTTCACGCTTTGGTGGACGGCGCTCGGCTTAATGAAGCTCTCGGTCGAAGCGCACCAGATGGTGATCAGACGGCTGGCGCGGCTCGATTTCCTGAAGTCGCGAATGTCCTGGCGAAGCTGCTCGGCCAGGTCGAGCTTGTTCTTCCCTTTCTTCACGTTCGGCCCGTCGATCTTCTTGACGTAGTTGTGATCGAACACGGCCTTCATCGGAGTGATGGCGCTAAGGCGTCCCTTCACTTTGTCGAGCAGGTCGCGCTCCAGCACTCCGGCGTTGCGGGCGGCGGCGTACATGTTGTCTTCGAAAATATCCCAGCCGGTGAAGACCAGATCGTTGAGTCCCGCGAGAGGAACAAATTCCTTGATCTTGGGCGAGCGGCCATCGGTGCGTTTGCCCAGACGAACCGTTCCCATCTGGGTGAGCGAGCCGATGGGATGGGCGATTCCCTTGCGGACCGCTTCCACGCCGGCAACGAAACGTCGTGGCCACGGCGCCCATGCCGGGGATCATCACGCCCAGCTTGCCCTTGGCGGGCTCGATGGCGTGCCCGATGGCGCTCGGCACTTGGCTGGAGGACTCCAGCTCGATGGACTTGGACTTCACTTCGACACTCGCGACCTTCTTCGCCGCGGTCTTCGCTTTTTGCGTGGGAAATTTTTTCAGCTTCGCCATATTTTGGCTGCTTCCTTATAGGAACTGTGGGATATATGCAAACCCATTATGTTCTCGTATCCGGTGAGCTTATTGCAAACGGGCGCGTCTGAATCCGCAGGAAAAGCACTTCAATGGTGCTAACCCGCATTGGGCGGTTGCGCGATTACGGCAGCCGACGATTCGACGCTGCAACCTACTTTCCGTCTAGTTCCACGCTCTTGATGGGCAAGTCCCAATGTCCGTCGAGGATTTCAAACCGCCGCTGCTCTTCTTTCGCGTACGCGGCCTGGTCGGGCCAAAGCTGCTTCTTCAGCGTGTCTTCGTCGAACGGCTCATTTGCAGCCGTCGAATTCTTGAACACGATGGTCACGCGATAATCCCAGCGTCCGTCTTCGGTCGTGTGATAGCGCGGCTGGTCCATCCAGACCTTGAGAATGCGGCCTAACTCCACCTCTTTTTTGAGCAGCGGATAGTGGTTCTTTTTGAAGAGTTGCAAAAACTCGTCCGCATGTCCCCACTTGGCCTTGTAATAGTATTCGACGACGAAAGGCTTGCCTTTCGCTTGCGCTTCGGGCGCGGATTGGGCGGGAAGCGAGATCGGCAACAAAATCGAGGAACAGAAAAAGGAACATCAATTTCATCTTCATCGTCTTCAATAGTCTCCGTGGGGAACGATTGTCGCACAGTGGAGCGACGGGCGTCTCGCCCGTCCCGCCGGGCGAGGTCGCCCGCCGTTCCCCCATGCGCCGCAATGCTAAAATTGTCTGTGCCCGCCGCTTCCCTTCGCCTCATTGCCATTGATATTGACGGCACCCTGCTCAGCCCGGAATTTCAGATTTCCCCGACCGATCTCGCCACCCTCCGGCGCGCACACGCCCAGGGCATCGAGGTCATCCTGGTCACCGGGCGCCGCCACACCTTTCGCCTTGCCCATCGCCCAACAACTCGGATTTGATCTCTGGCTCATCAGCTCCAATGGCGCCATCACCCGCTCCCTCGCCGGAGAAACTTTCCACCGCGACCTGCTTCCCGAGCCGACCTGCCGCGAACTCCTCCGCGTGATGCAAGAATTTCGCGGCCAGACCGTTCTCACTTTTGACAGTGATGCTCTTGACAGCAATAGCCTCGGACACAATCGTAATCGAGCGTCTGGACAAGCTCGAAACGAGCATCCGGCGCTGGCTGGAGAAAAACATGGAGTACATCCGGTTTGTGGTCCCGATCGAGAACGCTCTCACCACCGATCCCGTGCAGGCCATGTTTTGCGGCCCGGTTGCCGAGATGCAGCGGGCGTTGCAAATCCTCGGAGGCTGCGGCCTGCCGATCACGGTACTGCGCACCGAATACCCCGGCCGCGATCTTTCCATCGTGGATGTCCTCAACGCCGGGTGTTCCAAAGGACACGCGCTCGAACGCTGGGCCCATTACCGCCAGATTACCAACGAGCAGGTCATGGCCATCGGCGATAACTATAATGATATTGAAATGCTTGCCTTCGCCGGCCATCCTTTTGTCATGGCCAATGCGTCGAAGGAGTTGCACAACCGCGGCTGGAAACTGACCCATTCGAATGCTGAAAGCGGAGTGTCCGCCGCCATCGAGCACTTATTAGATGGGAAAGATCTCGACCCGGTCGTGGAGGATCAGATACTCGGGCCGGCCGTCATAAGCAGTTTGTGACCATGCGAAGAAGGAAATTACCGATAGAACGATGGAGCGATGGAGCGACGGGCGTCCTCGCCCGTCCCAGACGAGATACGGACAAAAGATACGGATAAGATGAACCGCGTTAATAAAATTCGGGCTGCGAGAATCGCCTGGAGAGCTGCCGCGCTTTTCTGCGCCCTGGCCTTTGCTCTTACTCGCGCGTCCTGCCGCCGCTGCCGAGTTGGCAATCCTCCGCAACGGCTTCAGCATTCGTCACGAGCATCGGCAGGTGATGGGAGCAAACACCCGCCTCTTTTTTTCCACCGACGATTCCAGCTTTACCGACGTACCCACGGAAGAAATCACCGGCTACGAAACAGATTTCTCCTTGCCCGATCCCGCGGATTCGCCCGCCGCCGTCCTCATCCCTGCCTCGTCAGAGTCCGCTAAATCCGCGCCCCCTCTGAATGAAGTGGTGGACACCGCCAGCGCCACTTTCCATCTCGATCCCGATCTCGTCAACAGCGTCATCCACGCCGAAAGCGGATTCAATCCGCGCGCCGTTTCTCCCAAAGGCGCCCGCGGTCTCATGCAGCTCATGCCCTCGACGGCCAACCAGTTAGGCGTAAGCAATATCTTCGATCCCCAAGCCAATGTCACGGGCGGAAGCCGCTATCTCCGCGAACTTCTGGAGCGTTACAATTTCGACCTCGTCAAGGCGTTGGCCGCCTACAACTCAGGGCCCGAGCGCGTCGAGCAGTATCGGGGAGTGCCGCCCTTTCGCGAAACCCGCGCCTACGTGGCCCGGGTCGTCCACGAATACAACACGAAAAAGATCGCCCAGGAAAAAGAAGCGAAGCAAAAACAGGTCTCCGCCAAAGCCACGAGTAAAACTCAGGGCCCAGCCCACCCCGCTCCGAAATCCGCAGCCACAGCAGTCGCCGCTGGATCTCCGCGTTGACTCTTCTGTTAGCTTTTCTGTTCGTTGACCCCGGCCCCGCTCTCATTTACCTTCATTCTGGGAGCTAGCTCGCCGAAACCATCAGCTATCGTGTGGAAGCGGGGCTCTGCCCCGTCCCCACACAAGGGCATACGCTTTAGAAAAATTGAACAAAACTGAATGATCAAAAAACGATACGTGGTCTATACCTTGGTCTTTCTCGTGCTGGCCGTGCTGGTTTATCTGCAGTTCCGGACCTGGCGGAACTTCAACTGGGCCCTCTTGCTTAAGTACAACAGGTTGAATTGGCGCCATATTTTCCAAGGCGTCGCGCTCACCTACTTTGCCTATTTCTTGCGGGCGGTGCGATGGAAAATCTTTCTTCGACCTGTACGCAAAGAAGCATCCATCTTGGGACTGGTCTCACCCACCGTGATCGGATTCACCGGAATTGCCTTGCTTGGAAGGGCTGGCGAATTGATTCGTCCCTATCTGATCGCGCGCCGTGAGAAGCTGCCTTTCGCCTCGCAAGTTGCGGTATGGGCGGTGGAGCGAATTTTTGACTTTGGCGGTTTCACCGTCCTGTTGGTGTCAGCCATTTTTCTGCCGACGAAACTCCGCGCGTTTACGGAAGCCGCAACCACCTCGTTGGAAACCAGGCACTGGATTCATCTCGCGGAAGCCGCTCTGATCACACTCGTACTTGGACTCCTCTCGGCAACGATGCTAATGGCCTACCGCGGGACTCGAATTGCCCAGTGGGTCGAAGACCGTTTCTCACATCTTGCCGGGAATCTAGGACATCGCATCGCGCAAAAAATCCGCGAGTTCACCGTCGGACTCAATACCATTCACGGTCCGTTCGCGTTTCTCCAATTGTCCGCCGTCTCGGTGCTGATGTGGTGGGTCATCGCCGTGGCTTACCAGGAAGTGACCCATGCCTACGGCGCGCCCATGGCCACCATGAGCATCGCCACGGTTCTTCCTCTCATGTTCTGCAGCATGCTTGGCTCCCTGGTCCAGCTGCCTGGCGTCGGCGGCGGCTCCCAGCTCGCGACCATCAGCGCGCTCGACCACGTCTTTCATATTGTCCCCAGAGAACTCGCAGCCAGTTGCGGCATCATGCTCTGGCTGGTAACGTTCGTCTCCATCGTTCCCGTCGGATTGCTGCTCTCCCATCACGAACGCCTGTCGCTGCGCAAGCTTTCCGCCGAGTCGGAGCAGGCCGAGGAAGGAGCTACGGTTGTGGAGGTAACGTAAATGGATCAGGTTCGCCAAACGCTGGATGCAATCAACCAAGCCTGGAGAGAACGGCGCTTTGATGCCTTGAATGAGTTTTTCGACGAAAACATCGTGATAAGGGGACCGGGACTGAAAGAGGCATGTAGAGGCCGCGAGACTGCCATCCAAAGTTATTTGCAGTTCATGGCGCAGTCCAACGTCATCGAATACGCCGAGTCAAACCATGCGGCCGACATCTGGGGCGACATCGCAGTAGCAACCTACGATTGGGCGATGACGTACGAACAAAAAGGTCAAACAAAAACCGAAAAGGGACACGACATGTTTGTCTTTACCCGGAACGGCCCCGCATGGTTGGCCGTATTCAGGCTGGTCCTCTTCTAATCTTCACATCATGAGTGGGAGTCGAACCACTCCTATCGCTAAAAAAATCTCAGTCCCGATCACCAGATCGTCCCCCTCAGAAGTGGTCCTCCGAGGTGCGCCCCGGATGCTTTAGCGCCCGCGCTTGGATCGCGCGGTCCCACGGGCTGCTCTTCCAGTTATCTTTCTTGCGCTCCGTGTGGATCCACGGTGGCAGCGCCATGAACAATCGCCGACTGAGCGCGTGCAGATAAGGTTCGTAGAGGATCCGTAGTTCCGCCAGCCGCTCGGGTGCGTCCACGCCGTCATGGAGAGTCACCCCATGCGCGACAAGTTCCGCCCGCATCCGGGTTAGATCTGCTGCCGCGAGACGGCCGGCATCATGCGGACTGTATTCCGCATTCACCACCTGGGCAAGATCGACGGCGGCGTGCCGCGCCATGGCAAACGTAAGCTTCGCCTGGTCCGGATGAATGCCTTCCACGCCGGTCATAACCAGCGAAGTGACATCGAGCATCGCTGTCAGAGCGCTCAGCCAAGATTGATTGCTGTGCTGCGACCGGAAGTAAACCAGCACCGGATAGGAAATGTGACTCGACAGCAGGTCGGCGCACCAACGCTCCCAGTCGCGAAATATTTTGTCGAGCACGGTTTGCTCGGGACAGCATCCCAACCGGCCCATAAACTCGGCGGCGCTCGGCGGCGACCCGGCGCGCGCATCGAGCAGTAAAATTTCAATCTCGCGCGCGGCAAACGAATTGTAGATCACCGGCAGATATCCGATCACCACTCCAAGGAACGCGAAGCCCATGCCCGCTTCCATCACGGCGAGGGCGCGGGCGGCGGCGTTGTTGGGTGTGATGTCTCCGTAACCAAGCGTGAAAAAAGTTTCGCCGCTGAGATAGATCACCTTCCCAAACGTGATTTTTTCATTGGCTAACGACAGATGGGCGCCCAATCCGTATTGCATACAGGCGAATCCAAAAATCAGTCCGAGCGCCCAAAAGCCCAGCAGCGGAATCAGCGACAGCGGCCCGAAGTATGCGAGGAACCCTTCGCGCCGGTTCGCGGACTTGATATGCCGCCCCACCCGGACCCAGAGGCCCCAGCTATTCCTGTAGAACCAACCCGTGATGCGAAAAGTCCGCTTGATGCGCCGCGGCAAGACGACGGTCTCGAACGCATCCATCAGGATGATGAAGATCAGAACAATGCCGGAGATCGATGTCCACCAATGCATGTGCGATGAGAGTTGAGATGACGCAGGAATGGCAGCCGATTCAGAAATGACGCTACGGCGTCGCATGCGCCGAGTCCAGCGCCTTCTTCACCGCCTGCAATTCTTTCAGAATACCGTTTTGCAAAGAAGATTTTTCTCCCGACAACCTCTCCCCGTGGTAAATGTGGAACATGAAATTCCACACCGAGTACCTGACCCTGCACACGAAAACCAAGCGCGCCTACGTCCACCTGACCCCGCAGGTCGAGAGCGTCCTCAAAAAGTCCGGAATCAAAGACGGCATGATCCTGGTCTCCGCCATGCACATCACGGCCGGGGTTTACGTTAACGACAACGAGAGCGGACTCATCCGGGACATCGACCAATGGCTGGAAACGCTGGCCCCGGTCAATCCTAATTACCAGCACCACCAGACGGGCGAAGACAACGGAGACGCGCACCTCAAATCGCTGATCGTTCACCACGAAATCATCGTTCCGGTCACCAATGGGAAACTCGACTTCGGCCCCTGGCAGCAGATTTTCTACGCCGAATTCGACGGCCAGCGCGACAAAAGAGTGATCGTAAAAGTCATGGGAGAGTAGCCGACTTGGTTTATCCTCATAGATTATCGTTAGCGTGACGAGTATTGCGGTGGAGCGATGGACGTCTCGCCCGTCCAGCAGTATGGTGGCCGGGCGAGGACACCCGGCGCTCCACTAACAAATTTACAGGAGCCGATACCATGACCGAAGAAATCCACGAATTGCACGAGCAGGCCGAACACGCGCGGGAGCATCCGGATCTCGCGCCCGTCACTTTGACCATGGCGGTACTGGCCGTCCTAGTTGCGACAGTGTCGCTGCTCGGGCATCGTTCGAGCACGGAAGAAGTGATCCTGCAAAACAAGGTCAGCGACCAGTGGAGTTACTACCAGGCAAAAAACATCCGCCGCCACAATGACGACCTAATCGCCGGCCTGACCGGAGTGCTCGCCGCCAAGGACGCCGAAGCGGCCGCGAAGTTCCAGGAAAAAATCCGGGCGGAAGCCGAGCGCTATCGCGACGAACAAAAAGAACTCGAAGCCAAGGCCCGGGAACTCGAACAAGAATTTATGTTGACTCACCGTAAGACGGACCGTCTTGACTTGGGAGAAGTTTTCCTGGAGATCGCGCTGGTGATCACCTCGATCACGCTGCTCTCGGGCAGGCGCATATTCTGGCGCCTTGGCTTGTTGATGGCGACCATAGGCATTCTCGTCGCCGCCTCGGCCTGGATCGTACGGTAGAGGCCAGCAGCCTGTGGTGTAAATCAAATGCCCAGAGCCAGCGCCTAAAGGCGCATTCATAATTCAGCACTTACGGCACGCCTGAAGGCGTGCCCTGATACGAAGCAGACTTTCACCCCAGGCTGCCAGGTATCTCGGAGAGAAGTTCACGCTGAATGACCAACTGGCCCGTGATTCCCAGAGCTGCCGAGATGTTCGCCAATCTAAGGTTCGCCAACCAATGACGGCCATTCGGCGTTCGTGACTGCTTTCCGTCGGAGCGACTGGCACAGGGTCACGCCGACCGTTTTCGCCGCCATCTAACTCACTGCAATATCAGGCGGATAAATTTAAATGTGTCATCCAACTCTTCGGCCTCTCGCGTGCATTATCCGTGTTATCTCTCTGGCCCAGGTTCCACCGAAGAGAAGATTCGAGGCTGCATATGCTCCACAAATGCGCAAATCCCGCGTGTACGGTTCCCTTCCGCTCGCTTCGTGAAGGCAAGCTTTTTTTGGCGGAAACTTTCCCTTCCGAGATGAACGGCGCGATCGATGGCAACCGGCGGAAGCTCCGCCGGCGCGAATATTTCTGGCTTTGCGATGCCTGTTCCTCTCACTTCACGCTCCGTTTCGACTCGAACCTTGGGATGCTGACCGTCCCCCTCAGCGAGCGCGCCAGTCCACACTTCCTCACTCGCGCCGCAGTTAGCGCTTGAGCACGGCCGGAAGGGAGGCCGATGAATTACGCGATCACAAAACGCGCGCCTTGCTGCGTTTGCGGCCTTGACAGCTTCCGCCACATTGGATGGTTACTGGTGGTCGAGAACCGCTGGCTCGACCGCCTCAAAATCCTCGCCTGGCATGCTTCGCTGGCCACGCAGAAAGACATGAAAAGCGTCTGCTGCATCCAGCATCTCAAAATCCTCATCGCCCACTGGCTGAACCAAGCCAGCCTTCGTCTACCTCCGGGGCACAGCCCTCCCCTGCCCATTGGCAGCGACCCGGCCCTGACCGATTTCGATCTCGGCCCCCAATCGGTGGGGCGCCTGCTTGGCGAATTGGCGGTCCATCGCGAGTCTTTTTCCCGCGTCTGGTCGGGTTCCCCCGAGGCGCTGGAATGCATCCTCGACGCTCTGCTCACCATCGGAACTGAAAGCAAACCCCGCGCGCTGGGGTTTCAGTTCTTCGACCCACCCAAGTCCTCGCAAGGACTCTCACTGCAATAGGGCGCTGGCGGAGTCTAACTCTGCCAGCGCTCCCTCCACACTTGCCAATCTTTCTCCATCGCGTTTGCCATCGCCTGCGCCGCTCCCGCCAGCCAGTTCCCTTTCCGTTGGCGCAGGTCCTTGAGGATCGTCCGCCGCTTGTCTTTATTCTTCACTTGCGTCCCCATATGTATGTTCGCCGTCTCTCTGCCCATCGCCTCGAGCAAACGCAGTTCCCCTCGGCTGGTTCCGAGCGCGTCCAATTCGATGCGCGAACAATGCGGCGACAGGCGACGGACGATCCAGCGCCCTCGCATCTGCACATAGGGATCGGGACAGCGCACCGCCCGCTTCAGGATCGCCGCATACATGATCTCCGCCGATGCGCGCTTCGGATTCAGCCAGTGCAATGCCGAGGGCAACAACGCTTTGGCTTCCCGCGCCACGCGCCCGCCTTTCCACTCCGCAATCGCCACCAGCCGCGTCCGCCCCAGGCTTCCAAGGCCCGCCACGCGCCGCGCCAGCCGGTAGTACAGGCCACGCTCTGGCAGCAGGCGCTCAATCGCCTGGCGCGCGCGCTCCGGTATTTTCCCCCTCGCCGTCGTCAGCCGGTCCATTTTTTGCCAGAACACTACCGGATCGCGCAGCTTGCTCTCGGCGATCGCCCGCAACCATTCATGGTCCTCCTGCAACACAAACGGACGCCCACCCTCCTCCATTCCGCGCTCGTATCCCGCCAAGATCGCCGCCGCCGACTCTTTCGGTTTCATCGTCAGACGTTCTTCCCGAGAGGCCAGCAATGCGCTCGTCGCCAGCCGCACTAGATCCATCGTGTAGGGAAACGAACACGCTTCATCAAAATCGTTGACTCCCCACACCAGCCGCCCATCGGTGTCTCGCCAGGTGCCGAAGTTCTCCACGTGCAGATCGCCGACCGACAACAGATGCGGAGCCTGGTCCAGTTCCGAGCACACCTCCGGCCACACCTGCACCCAGCGATAGAAAGTCGCCCGAAAGAATGGAAAAAGGGCCGCCGCCATCTGCTCATGCTTGAACCGCAAATCGGGCCCGACAATGGGGATGTGCTGCCCCAGCCATTCTTCATACTTCTTAGTGGCCTTAACAATGTTCATGGATATTCACCTACAAGAAGATAGTTAGTAACCATAAGAAGATAGTCAATTCCTGTCAAGGCAGATAGTGCCTGGATTTATGAATTTGGAGATAAGTATCCCCCGGCAAAACCGGGGGGTACTTTGTGGACCGCTCAATGCGGCTTGACAGGCTGCGGAGAAACTCTGGCCCGTGCGGATTTTAGGAAGGGCACGACTTCAGTCGTGCCGCTAACCACCGCCAAAAATGCGGGCGAGGACACCCGCTCACGAATGGATTGCCGTGCGCCGATTTCTACGGTGTCGCATGCGCCGCGTCCAGCGCCTTCTTCACCGCCTGCAATTCTTTCAGCAAACCGCGCAGGTTGCGCGTGTCGAGCGCGTTCGCTCCGTCGCTTTTCGCTTCCTTGGGATTGTCGTGGACTTCCGTGAATACGCCGTCCACTCCCGCCGCGACGGCCGCGCGTGCAAGCACGGGGATAAATTCCGGCTGGCCTCCGCTCACTGTGGGTTGATCGTCATCGCCGTGCGACGCCGACGGCAACTGTACCGAGTGGGTCGCATCGAACACCACCGGCACGAACTTGCGCATGATAGCAAGCGAGCGCATGTCCACAACCAGATTGTTGTAGCCGAAACTCGATCCGCGCTCAGTCACAAACACCTGACTGTTCCCGGCATCGCGGCACTTATCTACGGCGTGCTTCATGTCCCAAGGCGAAACGAACTGCCCCTTCTTGATGTTCACCGGACGCCCGCTGAGAGCCGCCGCCACGAGCAGGTCGGTCTGGCGGCACAGAAACGCGGGAATCTGCAACACGTCCACGACTGCGGCGACCGAAGCGACGTCGGCGGCCTGATGCACATCGGTCAGCACCGGAATATGCACTTCATCTTTGACTTTCTTCAGAATGCGCAGGCCTTCCTTCAACCCCGGCCCGCGATAGCTCCGGATCGAAGTGCGGTTCGCTTTGTCGTAGGACGCTTTGAAGATGAACGGGAAATTCAGCGAACGCGCCACGCCTTTGACGATCTCCGCCATACGCAGCGCGTGCTCTTCACTCTCAATCACACAGGGCCCGGCAATAAGAAACAGATCCCCGGAGCCGACGCGAACGTTGTCAATTTGGAAAGATAAAGTCAAAGCTATTGGCTTTTGGCTCTTAGCTTTTGGCTAAAGGCTAAGAGCTAACAGCTATCTCCTTCCCACTTTTTCCGGACGCAGGAACATCTCGACCTCGGCGGCGTCCTTCCGTTCTTTCTTTTTCTGTCCGTATTCATACGCCGCTCCCGTAAACGCCTTAAACAGCGGATGCGGCTCCAGCGGCTTCGATTTGAATTCCGGATGGAACTGGCACCCGATAAAAAACGGATGACCGGGTATCTCAATCATCTCGACATATGTCGAATCGGGGGTTGCGCCGCTAATGCACAGGCCGGCGGCGACCATGGTTTCTTCATACTCGCGGTTGAACTCGTAGCGATGGCGGTGACGCTCGCTGATTTCTGTCTGGCCATACACCTTATAAGCCAGCGTTCCCGGCTCGATCTTGCACGGCCATGCGCCGAGGCGCATTGTGCCGCCGAGTTCTTCCACGCCGCGCAACTCGCGCAGCTTGTAGATCACCCGATGCGGAGTGGCCGGATCGAACTCGCTGGAGTTGGCATCGGCCAGTCCGCAAACGTTGCGCGCGTATTCAATGCACGCCGTCTGCATGCCCAAACAGATCCCGAAGTACGGCACGTGCTTCTCGCGCGCGTACTGGATCGCCCTCAACATGCCTTCGATGCCGCGCTTGCCGAATCCGCCAGGCACGAGCAGACCGTCGTAGTCTTCGAGCTGCGCTTCAAAACTCTTGTCGGCTTTGTCGGCGCTCTCCAGACCTTCGGCTTCGATCCAATTCACTTGCAGTTTCAGGTTGTGCGCGAGTGCGCCGTGCACCAGCGCTTCTTTTAGCGACTTATAACTGTCCTCATACTCAACGTACTTTCCGACAATGCCGATCTTGACCACATCTTTCGGGTTATAGACGCGGTACACCAGATCGTTCCACTTCGAAAGATCACGGTCTTTCGCTTCGAGTTTCAGACGGCGCAGCACCAGCGTGTCCACTTCTTCATGCGCGAAACACACCGGCACTTCGTAAATGGATGCGACATCTTTCGCCGTGATCACCGCTTCTTCTTCAACATTGCAGAAGAGCGCAATCTTCGCTTTGATCTCTTTCGAAAGAAAGCGGTCGGTACGGCAGAGCAGGATGTCGGGCTGAATTCCGGCGCTGAGTAATTCTTTGACGGAGTGCTGGGTCGGCTTGGTCTTCAATTCCTGAGCCGCGGCGATAAATGGCACCAGCGTCACATGCACAAACAGCACGTTATCGCGGCCCAGTTCCTGACGCATTTGGCGGATGGCTTCGATGAAGGGCAGCGACTCGATGTCGCCCACGGTGCCGCCGATTTCGATCAGCGCCACGTCCACATCTTGCGCGACTTTCTTCGCCGCCGCCTTGATTTCGTTGGTCACGTGCGGAATCACCTGCACCGTCTTGCCCAGGTAATCGCCGCGACGTTCTTTGGCGATGATCTGCTCGTAGAGGCGCCCGGTGGTCCAATTGTTATCGCGAGAAAGTTTGGCGTGGGTGAAGCGCTCGTAGTGGCCAAGATCGAGATCGGTTTCCGCGCCGTCGTCGGTCACGAAAACTTCGCCGTGCTGAAACGGCGACATCGTCCCCGGGTCCACGTTCAGGTAGGGATCGAACTTCATCAAGTTGACTTTGAGGCCGCGGCTTTCGAGCAGACAGCCGATCGAAGCCGCCGCCAGTCCCTTGCCTAATGAAGACACCACACCGCCGGTTACGAAGACGTACTTGGCCGACATCGCTTCCTCGCTCTGATTTGTTTTGAAAAATTGTGCGGGCTGGGGTGCACAATCAATTATGGCAGAGATTTTTCGGGAAGGGAATGTGGAAAAAGCGGCGGTCAGATGTCGGCTCTCAGGCGTCAGTTTGGACCCTTGTCGGCGGTGGATGGAACAAGGCACCTTACGTTTCGCGGATTTTGAAACGCAGGGCGCCGGATCGCCGGTTCACTCAGCTTGGAGAAGCTACACTCTTCAAAAAGCGGGAGGGGTGGGCATCCGCGCAACAGTCATCTGTCTGGCCAGCTTCTCCACCAGGGCGGTCAGCTTCGGAAGACCGGCTTCCACGGCCGCGGAAAGTGCGGCGCCGTGCTCGAAACATTCGCCGCACAAAGAGACCACAAAAGCCTGAGGACTGGCGCCGTAGAGTTGTTGGGCCAAGGCAAGAAGTCCCGCAGGAGAGCACTGGTGAGTATGAATGGTCGAGGGTTGCGGAGTCACGGGTTCGCAGGCCAGCTCTCCGGGTTGGCCACGGCGAGCGGCATCTATGAAGAAAACCACGTCGGCGCGCGTAAGGTTGTCGGCCAGTTCCGGAGTGAGTTGCTGGCGTATTACAACTTCAGCTTCCACTTGCGCGAGCGGCAAGCTTCGGGACAATTCCTCGGCGGCGCGCCAGCCCAGACCGTCATCGGAGCGGAGCGGGTTGCCATAGCCGACGATCAGGATCCGCGCCATAGAGGACGATCCGATGCTCACGAACGAGCGACTTCGACTTCAACTTCGTTCAGCACTTCACAGCAATAGCGAATCCAAAATTGCTGTGTCCGCCAACAGCTGCCGAGTTGCGCTCGGCTTGGACGGGCAAGGACGCCCGTCCCTCCACAAGCGGGATACGCTGGTCAGCGGTTGACCATTTTTTTCAGCGCGGCTTTGTTGCGGATGATCAGAGTTGCGCCCTTCAATTGCACGATTTGTTTCCTTTTAAACTGAGAGAATAAGCGGCTGACGGTTTCACGGGTGGTGCCTATCATTTCGGCGATTTCCTCATGTGTAAGCGTAATCTTCACGTGCAGCGGGTCGCCATTGCCCTGCGTATCCGACCATCCCAGCAGCAATTTTGCGAATCTTTCCGAGGGGGCATTGGTGAGTCCCAGGGTGCGGATCCCTTCATACGCAGCATAATAATTGCGGCTGAGCTGCTCGGCCACGCGCAGAGCTACTTCTCCATATTCGCGCAAGAATTGCAGCAAGGCATCGCGGGTAATGAAATTCGCCTGGCCCGGCTCGATCATCTCGGCGGTCACTTCGTAGGGCCGGTTGGAAATGGTGGCGCTGAGCCCAAGAACATCGCCCGCTTCCGAGATTTTGGTGATGACCGTCCGGCCCTCGACCGAGGACGTCGAAAGCTTGGCTTTGCCCGAGCACAGGACAAATACACCGCGGGGCTGCTGTCCCTCGATAAACAGCATCGCGGATTTTGGATAGACCGCGGTGGACCTGATCTCGTTCAACCTCTGCACGGCGGCCGGCGGCAGATTGCAGAATAGATGCTCCTCCCGCGCCGGGCAGGTGAGACAGTTGTCGAGGATATTGAGCCCGTAAGGCGCGCGCATTCGTGACCGTCTTCCATAAAAATTGTATCACCGATTGCCCCGTGATCCGGATCACGAATAACCGTGACTTCAAGCATGGCCGACAAAGCCCTGTGCGCGGAGAATCGAGAGACGCGGGAGTTCTGCAAGCTGTGCGGATGGAGGTATCCATGGGCACCGCAACCGCAGTCAGAGGGCTGGACATTCAAGGACCGGTCGAGGTGTGGAAGGCGCGGCCAGCGCCGCCCTCGACACGACCCGCCGCTCGCGCCCAAGTGGTCCGCATCCAGGGTCGCGCACCGCTCGCCGCAATCGTTTCCAGACCTGGCGAGATTCAGGAACGCAAAACGAAAAGCGGACGTCCTCTGCCAGAGCCGGCGGCAATCGAAGCCGTCAACCAGTGGCGCTATCGTCCATTCCCGCTCAACGGTGAAGCGGCAAAAGCGGACAACAGCATCACCGCGACTTTTCAACTTTCCTAATGAGGCCTGGATGCTCCTGCGATTTTGTAGCGCGGGAACAAGGAGGGTGATAACACCTATGGAAGAAGCGCATCGGTTCCGAGTCATCGCCTGGTGGGCCTGTGGCCGGACTGGCATTGCCAAGTCCAGTTCCGCTCCCAATGCAATCCATTTCAGTTCGCCGCCCGCTCTGGGCGGCGTGGAAGGCAGGTGGACCCCTGAGGACTTGTTGCTCTGCGCGATCGCCAGTTGCTATACGACCACCTTTCGCGCAGTCGCGGAAAAATCGAAGTTTGAGTACACCGATCTGCAGGTGGAAGTGGAAGGCGATATCGGCCAGGCTGAGACAGGTTACAATTTCGGCGAAGTGCTGATCCGCGCGAACCTGACGGTCCCGCCAGCCACGGACCATGCGCGGGCCCTCAAGCTCTTGCACAAGGCCGAGGGGCAATGCCTGGTGTCTCGCGCGCTCTCGGTTGAACAGCGATTTGAACCACGGGTGGAGGTGCTTAACACACAAGTGGAAGTTGGCCACTCTGCATCGGTATCCGGCAAAGGGGACGATTATCGGTTCAACACAAAAGCGCAGTGATCATGCGGGAAAGATCCGGTTTTGAACTTGTTTTGAAGGGGTGCGGCTTTAGCCACACCGTAAGTCATCGAAATCAACCGCCCCTTTATGGGCTGGGCGTCGAATATTGATTTTTTTGCGCCTCGAAAGTCGCGCCCTTCCTCAAGCGCTCGAATCGGAATTGTTCCACCGCCTGTAAGGCTGTGGAAGTTTAAACATAATCTCAATATTTGGCCGATAGTCTATCGTCGGCTGGCCGTGCGTTAGCAAAACTAAATCAAGGAGATTCTAATGAGTTCGACCGATATTGGTCTCATAGGACGGATTACTAACAGGACTAGTGAAAAGGAACAGACAGCGGCAGAAAGACACGGGCTGGACGCAATGTTCACTCCGCGCACGGTGGCCATCATTGGCGCAACCAGTCGCGCCGGTACCGTGGGCCGGAGCGTCCTTGAAAATATGTTGCAAGGCGGCTTTCAAGGCAACGTGTATGCCATCAACTCGAGGAGTCCGGAAGCGCTGGGGCAGAAAACCTACAAGAGCGTTCGCGACCTTCCTGGGCCCGTGGACTTGGCGGTAGTTTGCACCCCGGCCGCGACCGTCCCGCAGATCATGGGAGAGTGTGTGGATACCGGCGCCAAGTCCGTGGTTGTGATTTCCGCCGGATTCAGGGAACACGGCGCCGAAGGACTTGCCCTCGAACAGCAGACGCAAGAGCAGTTGCGGCGCGGTTCCTTGCGCCTGGTCGGTCCGAACTGCCTGGGCATTATGAACCCGCCGATCGGGTTGAACGCCACTTTCGCCAAAGCTATGCCGAGGTCGGGCAGCGTCGCGTTCCTGAGCCAGAGCGGAGCGCTGTTGACCGCGATCCTCGACTGGAGCCAGCGCGAAGAAGTGGGATTCAGCGCCATCGTTTCCACCGGTTCGATGCTGGATGTCGGTTGGGGCGATTTGATCTATCACTTTGGCGACGACCCGAACACCAAGAGCATCCTGCTCTACATGGAATCGGTGGGAGACGCGCGGTCGTTTTTGTCCGCGGCCCGTGAAGTCGCACTGACCAAACCGATTATCGTGATCAAGGCCGGCCGCTCGCAAGCGGCATCACGCGCTGCCGCCTCGCATACTGGCGCGCTCACTGGCAGCGACGAAGTCCTCGACGCGGCTTTCCGCCGCTCGGGAGTCTTGCGGGTACTCAACATCGCGGACCTTTTCTACATGGCGGAGGTGCTCGGCAAACAGCCCCGTCCCAAGGGCCCGCGGCTCACCATCCTGACCAATGCGGGCGGACCCGCGGTCCTGGCCACCGACGCGCTGGTGTCCAATGGAGGAGAGCTGGCCGAGATTTCCGCAGAGAGCATGAAGCGCCTCGATGAGTTCCTCCCTCCCCACTGGAGTCATAACAATCCCATCGATGTTCTCGGCGATGCGGATTCCGAGCGTTATTCTCGCGCCCTCGAAATTGCTTCGCAAGACCCAAACAGCGATGGGCTGCTGGTCATCTTGACCCCGCAAGGCATGACCGACGCTTCGCAGATTGCGGAAGGGTTGAAGCCTTACGCCAAACAATCGGGCAAGCCCGTGCTCGCCAGTTGGATGGGCGGAAGCAGCATTGCCGCCGGAGAAGCTGCGCTCAATTCGGCGGGCATTCCAACTTTCCCATTTCCCGACACGGCGGCGCGGGCTTTCACCTATATGTGGCGCTACTCCTACAACCTGCGCGGACTGTACGAGACTCCCACACTGGGGGACCAGTCGGAGGTCGGAAACGCATCGCGCAATCGGGTCGAGCAAATCATTCAGAATTCGCGAAAGCAGGGCCGCGTGCTGCTCACCGAGTTGGAATCGAAGCAGGTGTTGTCGCTTTACGGCATCCCCACGGTAGAGACGCGAGTTGCAGCCAGCGAAGACGAAGCGGCCGCGGTTGCTGCGAAACTCGGCTTCCCAATTGTGCTGAAAGTTTATTCCGAAACCATCACGCACAAAACGGATGTGGGCGGAGTCAAACTGAATTTGCGCGACGAAGCGGCGGTGCGCGCCGCCTATCGCGCCATCGAGTCTTCGGTGGCGGAGAAAGTTGGCCGTGACCAATTCTCCGGCGTCACGGTGCAGCCGATGGTGAAACTCGATGGCTACGAGTTGATCCTGGGCAGCAGCGTGGACCTGCAGTTTGGGCCAGTTCTCCTGTTCGGTTCCGGCGGCCAGCTCGTCGAAGTGTATCGCGACCGCGCCCTCGCGCTTCCACCGCTGAACACAACGCTGGCGCAAAGAATGATGGAGCAAACGAAAGTCTTCACCGCACTGAAGGGAGTCCGCGGACGCAAGCCGGTCAACCTCGTGGCATTGGAGAACTTGCTGGTCCGCTTCAGTCAGCTCGTGCTCGAGCAGCGGTGGATTGCGGAGATTGACATCAACCCCCTACTGGCTTCGCCGGACCACCTCCTCGCCCTCGATGCCAGAGTCGTGTTGCACGGGCTTGCCGTGACCCCCGACCAGTTGCCCAAGCCCGCGATCCGTCCTTATCCCTTGCAGTATGTATCAACTTGGACACTAAAGAATGGCAATCAAGTTACCATCCGCCCCATCCGCCCCGAAGATGAACCGCTCATGGTCAAGTTTCACGAAACGCTTTCCGACCGCACCGTCTATTTGCGCTATTTCACCACTCTCAGCCTGAGCCGGCGAGTGGCGCATGAGCGGCTGTTGCGCATCTGTTTTGGCGATTACGACCGTGAAATGGCGCTGGTCGCCGAGCGCGCCGATCCCGGCACGGGAGAGCGCCAGATCATCGCCGTCGGGCGCATCAACAAGCTGCACGGCAATAACGAAGCGGAAGTCGCGGTGCTGGTTGCGGATCAATATCAAAATCTTGGTCTGGGAAATGAATTGCTCCATCGTGTCGTCCAGATTGCCCGGGATGAAAAATTAAGCCAGGTGTCCGCGGAAATGTTGCCTGACAACGTGGCCATGCAGGTCATCATGAAGCGCCTTGGATTTGCGGTTCGCACCAGCGAAGATATGACTTCGGTCCGGGCGTACCTGGAACTCTGAGCGACGTACGGCGTTTTCAAGGTCCGCAGTCCGCGGTCCGGTGCAGGGACGGCTCCACAAGCCACGGCGCTGTTAGAATCATGACAATGATTTAGCAGGGCGCCGGAGAGATGGCCGAGTGGCTGAAGGCGCACGCTTGGAAAGCGTGTTTACTCGAAAGGGTAACGAGGGTTCGAATCCCTCTCTCTCCGCCAGTTTTTTGTGCGGCCTTCGCTAGTGGCCCGTCGCGCCCGCCGCTAAGGAGCGGACCAAGCCAATTACGTCCTCGCCGATGGAATAGGTCCTTCGCTTCGCTCAGGACGACAATCGCAAGCGATTGATTGAATCAGAGATTCCTCAGATTTTCGCCTCTCGCAGACGTTTGACCGCAGTCTCCGAGGTCACGGGAGAGTAATAAACTTCTTTGAAGCTGTAGGACCTTGCCTTGGTTTCAATGATCGGGAGAATCTCGATGTGCCAGTGGTAATCGTCATCGAGTGTTTTCCAATATCCGAGTACTTCCGAAAGATGTTGGCTGTTGGGCGAGGTGTGAAGAACGAGGTGGAAGGCTTCGGTGACGGTGCGGATGCGTTGCAGGGTGCGCCGCAGGAGCGCGGCCAGATCGGTCAAGCTGCCTACGCGCGAGGAACCGGAGCGCTCAAAGGAAGACTCATGGCTGCGGGGCATGATCCAGGTTTCGTAGGGGACGCGCGGAGCATAGGGGCAAAAGGCCACATAGTCTCCTCGAATTTCGACGATGCGCAAGTTCTGACGCTCCTCCTGCGCCAGAATGTCGCAGAAAACGCAGCGCTCCTTGCTCTCGAAATAGTCGCGTCCGGCGCGGAGTTCGTAGAGGACACGGCGCGGCACGAAAGTGGTTGCGGTGAGCTGTGAAGTGGGATGGCCGAATTCCTGCCCGGCTCCCTCGCCGTGATTTTTGAAAATGCTAATGTACTTGAGACGGGTGTCGCGCTTCAGGTCCTGGATCCGCATGGCCATTAGACGCAGGAACTGTTCGACTTCGGCATCGGTGGCATTCCAGAGATGGCCGTCGTGGCGGGGGTTTTCGATCAAAACTTCGTGAGCGCCGACCGATCCCATGCGGTCGTAGAGGCCGTCGCCGCGGCGGGCCGGCTCGCCTTCGACGTGGTAGAGCGCATGGGGATGGACCACGGAGCGCGCCGACCATGCGCTGCCACCCACGCCGGGCAGGTTGGCGATGACATGAACTGGCTCGGCGGACGGACCGCAAAAGCGGCACGCTTGCGAATATGGCTTGGGCTCGATGACATCGTCACCGGTGATGACCCAGGAGCGGGTGATGGGATCTTTGCGGAGTTCCATGGGGTAAGGAGAACAAAATGCGGCGAGGGAGTCAATCGGAGAAATTTGTAATTTGGTAATTTTTTAAATTTTGTAATCTGAAAACCTTCCGGCAGGCTAGAGTAGAGTGACGGACAAAATTGCAAATTACAAAATTAAAGATTACAAAATTACCAATCCTCCCATGTCCGAGCCCTCGACGCCGCTGATGCGGCAATACGCCGCCATCAAGAAAGAGCATCCCAACGCTCTGTTGTTTTTCCGGCTGGGGGATTTCTACGAGCTTTTCTTCGACGACGCGGTCGTGGCCGCGCGCGAGCTGCAAATCACGCTGACCTCGCGCAATAAAGAAAAGGGAGTGGCCATCCCCATGTGTGGCGTGCCCTACCACGCCGCCGAAGGCTACATCGCAAAACTGATTCGGCGCGGCTTCAAGGTCGCCGTCTGCGAGCAAATGGAAGATCCGCGCTTGGCGAAGAAACTCGTGCGGCGCGAGGTAACGCGCGTGGTCACGCCGGGCACGGCGGCGGATTCGTCGTTGAACGCGGCGGAGAACAACTTTCTGGCGGCGGTGGCCACGGTCGGGGAGCGCGTGGGCTTTGCCGCGCTGGATCTCTCGACGGGCGAATTTCGAGCGACGGAATTCGTGGGCGAGCCGGCTGGGCGCCGTATTCAAGAAGAACTTGAACAATTGCGGCCAAGAGAAATGCTGTATGGATCTTCCGCGCCTTTGCTTGAACGGACTGCGAATCTCCGGAGCCCCAGTGTCCGTGTGGAGACGGGCGTCTCGCCCGTCCGGAGCGAAGCTCCGACTCCCCACACCGGCACAGCGCCTGTCGCTCGTGTTTCCGGCGGCGGCTGGGCAGAGACTCCACTCGACGACTGGATCTTCGCTCCCGACCACGCCATCCCGCTGCTCGAGAATCACTTCGGCGTGCTCTCGCTGGAGGGTTTTGGACTCGCGGGCAAGCAGGCTGCGGCCTCGGCGGCGGGGGCGATCCTTTATTACATACAGTCAACACAGCGCGGTTCGCTCGATCATGTGGACCGCATCGGCTTCTACGAGCGCCAGAATTGTCTGGTACTCGATGCGGTAACGGTGCGCAACCTGGAGTTGATCGAACCACTATTTGCGGGAACTGATGCCGGCGTGACTCTGTTCCGCTGCCTCGATGCGACGGTGACGCCGATGGGCAAGCGCTTGTTGCGCACCTGGATGCTGCGGCCGTCCTTGGATCGCGCCGAAATCGAGGGCAGACTCGATGCGGTCGAGGCACAGGTCAAAGATACGGTGCGCCGCGAAGAATTGCGGCGGTCGCTCGATGGAATTCTGGACTTGGAACGTCTGTTGAGCCGGGTCACGCTGGAAACGGCGAATCCACGGGACGTGCTCGCTCTGGCGGCATCGCTCGCAAAAATTCCCAAGGTGCGAACGGTGCTCGGCGGGCTCTCGGCATCGCGGCTCAGCGCATTGCACGAAACGACCGACGAACTCAGCGAACTGCGAGAGAAGATCGATCGCACGCTGGTTCCAGAGCCTCCGCTGACGCTGAGCGATGGCGGAGTGATCGCCGCGGGCGTTGACAAAGATCTGGATGAGCTGCGCGACCTGAGCCGCAACTCGAAGCAGTATCTGGCGAAAGTGGAGACACGCGAACGCGAGCGGACGGGGATTGGGTCGCTCAAGGTAAAATTCAATTCGATTTTTGGCTACTACATTGAGATATCGAAGGCGAACCTCCACCTCTCGCCCCCCGACTACGAACGCAAGCAGACGCTGGTAAATGCCGAGCGTTTCACGACTCCCGAGCTGAAGGAATATGAATCGAAGATTCTCGATGCCCAGGAGAAGATTGTCGAAATCGAGCGCCGTCTGTTTGCCGAGTTGCGCTCCGCGATTGCGGCCGAGGCCAAGCGCATACGGCAAACCGCGTTGGCGCTGGCGGAAGTGGATGTGCTCGGCTGCCTGGCGCACATCGCGGCGCTGTGGAATTACTGCCGGCCGCGGTTTGAGCCGACATTCGACGAAGCTGAAAAGGATGAGGATGGCGGAGATCTGGAAATTGTCGAAGGCCGTCATCCGGTCATCGAACTACAGGAGATGACGGCAGGGAGCGAGCGTTTTGTTCCAAACGATCTTTTTCTGAATTCATCTTCACAGGATATGACGCCCGCTAAATCGCACGCTTCGACACAGAACATCATAGTGCTGACCGGGCCGAACATGGGTGGCAAGAGCACGTATCTGCGGCAGGCGGCGCTGATCGTAATCATGGCGCAGATGGGATCGTTTGTTCCCGCGCGCTCGGTGCGACTGGGAATAGTCGACCGCGTCTTCACCCGCATTGGCGCGAGCGATAACGTGGCGCGGGGTCGTTCGACATTTATGGTCGAGATGACGGAGACCGCAGCGATTCTGCACACGGCGACGGCACGGTCGCTGATCCTGCTCGATGAAGTCGGGCGCGGCACTTCCACTTATGACGGACTGGCGATCGCGTGGGCCGCTATCGAATATCTGCACGCGCATGTGCGGGCCAAGACTTTATTTGCCACTCATTACTTTGAGTTGACCGAATTGGCTGAACAATTGAGTGGAGTGAAAAACTTTCATGTGTCGGTCAAAGAGACTGGCGGGAGCGTAGTTTTTTTGCGCCGCGTTGAACCGGGCGCCGCCGACCGCAGCTACGGCATCGAAGTTGCCAAGCTGGCGGGATTGCCAAACGAAGTCGTGGTGCGCGCGCGCGAAGTGCTGGCTGAGCATGAATCGTCCGAACACCGGCTTTCGGGGCATCTTACGCCGGGCGCTTCCACGGAGCCGGAACGTCCCACGCAGTTGACCATCTTCACTCCACTCTCGCAGCCCGTGCTGGAAAAGCTGCGCGAAGTGGATTTGAACCGGCTAACGCCGCTGGAGGCGCTAAACTTGCTGGCGGAGTTGAAGAAAGAAATCTAACCGCCGAGACGCGGAGTGCGGCGGGACCTTGTCGAAAGGAGGCGTCCTATGTTGTTTCTGACTGTTAAGCAGCACCAAGAAGTCGTGCGTCATCTACTCGATCTCGGTAGAAGCTACGCCAACAAAGGAATCCCGTCTCATTCGTCCGGGCTGGCGTACACCTCGCTCATGATTTGCTTTCTCCTACACGAGCTTTCGGCTGCCGAGTCCCTTCTTCGGATTTGCGGTTCATTCGACGATGAATGGTTTCCTGTGACCAGCGGCTACGCAATTGCACGAACGATGTTCGAAACAGATATTACCGCTCATTACATAACAATTGCCCCTGCAGAGCGCGCTCTACAATACATAGAGTTCGGGGCAGTTCTGAATAAGAACAGAATGGATGCTTGTCTAAGACATAAGCAAAGCACGAAACCAGATTGGCGCGAGGCGATGTCCCTCCTTTGGCAACACAACTGGGGTCCCCGGGAGCCCGACGTGGTTAAAGCGTTTGACGCTGTCGCAGCCAAGTTTACTCGCAAGAGCAGAGACGGGAAAAAAATAAGATTCCGGAACTGGTCGGGAAAGGACATCCGCCAAATGGCCGTCGACGTCGATCACGTCGAAGCCTACGACATTTTCTATACCGAACTCTCGTCATTTACTCATGTTGACGTGCATCTTGCCAATCGCTTCCTGAAGGTTCGCCCTGACGGGCCGGTCTGGTCGCAACGCGCTGAAGAGGGTGACGTGGGCAATGTCTTCAGGCATGCGGCATCATTCCTGACTTGTTACCTGGAGTTATTCAGCCGTCAGTTCAAGGTTTGGTCAGCGGTCGACGTCCAAGACTGCTGGGCAGTGAATACCGAGACAAAATGAGCTTGATGATGCGCGATTTAGAACTAAACATCGGCCAACTTCTCATCATCGGCTTTGATGGGACCGGAATGTCTCCGCGCCTCGCTTCCCTGTTTACGAAGATTCAGCCGGCGGGAGTGATTCTGTTTGCCCGCAACATCACCGGGGCGGAGCAGACGCACACTCTTCTGCGCGAATGCCAGAAGTGCGTGGCCGCGCCGCTTTTCACTTGCGTGGACCAGGAAGGCGGCACCGTGGACCGGTTTCGCGGTGTGCTTGGCGCGGCGCCTTCTCCGGCGGAGGTTTTTGCCACGGGCAGCCGGGCGCTCTTTCGCAAGCATGGACGCGTGATCGGCGAAAATTGCCGCGCGCTGGGCTTCAACGTGGATTTTGCTCCGGTGCTCGACCTGGCCTTTGAGGCTTCGCGAGCCGTGATGAGTTCGCGGGCGGTTTCGGACGATCCGAAGCAGGTAGTGATCTACGCGCGCGAGTTTCTGCGCGGGCTGAGCGATGCCGGCGTGCTCGGCTGCGGCAAACATTTTCCCGGACTGGGCGAGGCCACGCTCGATACGCATCATAAACTCCCCAGCGTGGAAAAGTCGTTGCGCAAATTGTGGGCAGGAGGATCTGGTTCCCTATCGCTCGTTATCCCTTCGTCGCGAATTGCCGTTCGTCATGGTTTCGCACGCGGCGTTTCCGTCCATCACAAAAGATCGCACTCCGGCATCGCTCTCGAAAAAGTGGATCACCGGCATTCTGCGCAAAAAGATTGGTTACCGGGGCCTCGTCTGCTCCGACGATTTGGAGATGGGTGGCGTGCTGGCGGCGGCTCCGATCGAACCGGCGATAATCGCGCACATCCGCGCTGGGGGCGATCTCGGCCTGATCTGCCATCGGGAAGATTTCATTCTGCGCGCGCATGAAGCGTTGCTCTACGAAGCGGAGCGTGACGGAAGATTTGCCCGGCGCGTGCGGGAATCGGCGCGGCGCGTGCTTGCGTTTAAGAAAAAGTCGCTGGCTGGTCGCCGAACTCCCGTTCCCACTTCCGCACGAGTTGAGAAACTGACGTGCCAACTCTGGGAATTCAGCGAAGAAATCCGGCTGGCTACGCTCGCTCGCGCAGACAACAAGCGTACGCACAATAAGAAGGAACGCACATGATCGTTGCTGGAGTAATGAGCGGCACGTCCGCCGACGGAATCAACGTGGCGCTGGTGCGGTTCGCCTCCTCCGGCAAAGGACGGGCCAGAGGCCCGTCACCACACGAGCACGCACACTCGGACTTCACACTTCTTGGCCACGCGGAGTATCCGTTCCCTGCCCCGGTCCGGCGCGCGATTTTGGGAATGATGAACGCGGAATTGGCGCGGGTTGCGGATTTGGCACGGCTGAACTTCCTTCTCGGCGAACTGTACGCGGAGGCGGTCGCGAAGACGGCGCGCCAGCATCGCGTTAAGCTCGACCTGGTAGGCTGTCATGGACAGACGCTCTATCACCAGGGAGTGGCACAGCGATTCCTTGGGCGAAAATTGGCGGTGACTTGGCAGACGGGCGAAGGCGCGGTGATCGCGGCGCGGCTGGGTGTTCCGGTAGTCTCAGATTTTCGTCCGGCGGATATCGCAGCCGGAGGAAAAGGCGCGCCGCTGGTTCCCTTCCTTGACTATTTTTTGTTTCGCGACCAGCGCGTGAATCGCATTGTCCAGAACATTGGCGGCATTGCGAATCTGACGGCGATTCCGGCGGGCGCGTCGCTCAGCCAAGTCGTTGCTTTTGATACCGGCCCCGGCAACATGGTGATGGACGCGGTGATGGAAAAGCTGTTCGGAAAACGCTATGACCGCGACGGCCAAGTCGCCGCCTCGGGACGCGTGCTGGATGGACGTGATTGCGCGGTTGTTGCGCGCGCCATTTTTCCGGCAAAAGCCGCCGCGCACAGCGGGACGCGAAGAATTTGGCCGGGAATACGCGGGCCGATTTCTTCAAATCTGCCGCGGCGCCAGTAAAGCCGACGTAGTAGCTACGGCAACGGCGTTGACGGCGAAATCGATTGCGGACGCAGTCGAGCGATTCGTGTTGCCGCGATTTCGGTGCGCATCGAAAACATGGCGATCACCAGATGATCGTCTCGGGCGGAGGCGTGAAGAATCCCACGCTGATGGCCATGTTGCGCAATGAAATCGTGCCTTTGGGAATCGAACTCCATTTCTCCGATGAATTCGGCCTTCCGGCGGAAGCGAAGGAGGCCGTCGCGTTTGCCCTGCTGGCGCATGAGACGTGGCATCGGCGGCCGAGCAATGTGCCATCGGCTACGGGAGCGAAGAGGGCGGCGATCCTGGGAAAGATTTCGTATGCGTAAGGCTACGGTGCGGGAGTGCGCAAAAAACAGGTCCTTCCCCTTAAACGGCCAAGGGCGCTCAGGGGCCCCGGTTCGCTCAGGATGACAATTCTGTTTGGGAGGACTATTCCTTTTTTGATCGTCGGTGCATGTGTGCTGCCTCTGCTCTCCTGCTCACAAGCTCCCGATCCCAACACGCTGGTGATGATTATTGAGAGCAGCCCCACGGACCTTGACCCTCGGGTGGGGCTCGATGCGCAATCGGAGCGGATTGACGAGCTTATCTTTGACGCGCTGCTGACGCGCGACGAGCATTTAAATGTTCAGCCGGGACTGGCCGAGCGTTGGGAGGTCCCCGATCCGCTGACTTATGTTTTTCATTTGCATCGCGGCGTAACTTTTCACGATGGGCGTCCGCTGACTTCGCGCGATGTGAAGTGGACCTTCGATTCCCTGCTCCAAGGCAAGATTCGCAGCACAAAGACCGCGACGTACCGTTTTGTGGACCGCATCGACACGCCCGACGAGTTCACCGTGGTCTTTCATCTGAAAGAACCGTACGCGAGCTTGCTGTGGAACCTCTCGGAAGGCGCGATTGGCATTGTGCCCTATGGTGCGCTCGGCGAGATGACGCGGCAGGCCGATTGGATCGGGGCCTTTCAAATTTGTGAGTGCGGAACAGGACAAGGATGTCGTCCTCGAACGCAATGACAATTACTGGGGAGCGAAAACCCGGCTTGCTCGCGTGCGCTTCACGGTCGTACCGGACGCGACGACGCGGGCGCTTGAGCTGCGCAAGGGGAGCGCGGACATCGCCATCAACGCGCTGACGCCGGACACAGTGGTGGCGCTCGGGAACAAACCAAATTTGCAGATCGAGCGCGGGCCGGGGACGATCCTTGCTTACATCGGTTTCAATCTGCGCGACCCAGTGCTCGCCGACGTGCGCGTCCGGCAAGCGATTGCCTGCGCGATCGATCGTGGGCCGCTGCTGCAATACATCTGGCGCGGCTTTGCGCAGCCCGCATCGAGTATCCTGCCGATCCAGAGTTGGGCGTACGCTCCAGATGCAAACGGATTCACTTACAATCCGGAAAAAGCGAGGCAAGTCCTCGACGCGGCCGGCTATCGTTTGCGGAACGGCGTGCGTTTTCATCTCACCATGAAGACTTCGACTGAGGAAAGCACGCGGCTGCTGGCGGCCGTGTTGCAGCAGCAATTGCGGGAAGTGGGGATTGCCCTCGACATCCGCACGTTTGAGTTTGCTACGTTCATGGCCGATGTCACGAGCGGCGCTTTTCAGTTTTATTCGTTGCGCTGGGTTGGCGGCAACGAAGATCCAGACATTTTTGACACGGTTTTTCACACCCACAATTTTCCTCCGGCGGGAAGGAACCGCGGTTTCTATTCCAATCCCCGCGTCGATAGACTGATCGACCATGCGCGCCGCGAGACCGATCAGAATGTCCGCAAAAGGCTGTATGCCGAGGTCCAGGAAATCCTGGCGCAGGATGTCCCAGCGATCAACCTGTGGTACTTCGATAATGTCCTCGTGCACACGCGCCGTGTGCGAAATGTAACGCTAAATCCGTCGGGGAATTACGATTTTCTGAAGACGGCTGAAATCAGTACCCAGTAACCAGTACCCAGCACCCAGTTTTCAGCGTGATACCATCGAACTTCGGGCGTGCGCGTGATCGTTAGCAGATTTGTCTGACACCTGAAACCTGAGACCTGACTTTGAACATTCTTTTTATCGGAGATATTTTTGGGCGGGCTGGGCGAACGATTGTAAAGGATCGCTTGCCGGAACTGCGCCAGCGGCACGCCGTGGATCTGGTCATCGCCAACTGCGAAAATGCCGCGGCTGGTTTTGGCATCACTCCTGCGCTGGCGGAGGAGCTTTTCGATCTGGGCATTGATGTGATGACCACCGGAAATCACGTCTGGGATAAACGCGAGATCATCGAATATTTTCAGATGGCGGACGGCAACCCGCACAGTCCGGCGCGCCGGTTGTTGCGGCCGGCGAATTTTCCGCGGAACCTGCCCGGTTGGGGGGTGTACGAAGGCCAGAAAAATGGCATCGGTTATGCCGTCGTGAATTTGCAGGGACGCGTGTTCATGGTGTCGAGCGACGATCCCTTTCGTTTCGCCGATCAATTGCTCGAACAGACAAAAGCGAAAATTGTGTTTGTGGATTTTCATGCCGAGGCCACATCCGAAAAAATCGCCTTCGGCTGGTACCTCGACGGTCGCGTCACCGCCGTCGTGGGCACGCACACGCACATTCCTACCGCAGATGAGACCGTCCTGCCAAAGGGCACCGCTTATATCACCGATGTTGGCATGACCGGGCCTTACGACAGCGTTATCGGCGTGAAGAAAGAGTTGGTGATCGAGAAGTTTTTGAGCGGAATGCCGGCGCGCTTCGAAGCGGCCAACGGCGACGTCCGGCTGTGCGCCGTGCTGGTCGAGTGCGATGACCAGACCGGGCACGCCACGCGGATGGAGCGGCTCATGGTGCGGTGAAGGCTCGCAGACTGCCGAGAATACTAGCCCCTAAAGGGGCATCCGATGTTGAAGCATCTCCGGTATCGCTAAAGCGATACCCTGATACGAACTTGAGTATTTCGACAGTCTGCCAGAAACATATCTTCACGTCCGTTACGACAGTAGTTCCCAACCCAGAATTTCTCCTGCAAGACATCGGCAGGCGGGCATTCTATAGTAAGTCTATGCGATGGCTGTCCGCGGGAATTTGTTGGCTGCTTGCCGGAGTGTGTTTGGCTACAGACACTCCCCCAGCCGCTGTGCCATCGCTCTGCTCCAATACCAAGGGGGCACCCGCCTGCCACGGTCCCGCGAAAGACCTGAAGGCGGCCCGCCAAGCTTTCGCGCGCGGGCTCAAACTCGAAAAATCGCAGAACGAGAATCCCCAGAATCTGAACGAGGCTTTTTACGAATTTGAGGAAGCGTCTCGCCTGGTCCCGCAAAACGTGGAATATCTGACTGCGCGCGAGATGACGCGGCAGCGTCTGGCCGGGCTCCATCTGGAACGGGGAAACAGCGACCTGATCGAGGGCCGTCAAGTCAAGGCGCTGGCGGAGTTCCAATCGGCCCTGAATCTCGATCCGCAGAACGAATTCGCCGAGCAGCGCATGCTCGACGCGGCAGGGCCGGTGCCCGTGCATAGCGCAAGCCCGCCACAAGTGGTCGCCAGCGCCGATGCGCTCGTCGCCAAGCCGGCCGACGCGCACCATGACTTCCACTACAACGGCGATACGCGTGGCCTGCTCACCGCAGTCGCCGCCAGCTACGGGTTAACGGTGGTCTTCGACGATAGCTTCCCCACCCGCCACACGCGATTCGACATCGAGAACGCCGATTTCGGGACCGCGATGCGGGCAGCCTCCCAGCTCACGAAGAGCTTCACAGTGGCGCTCGAAGACACAGTACTTTTCGCTTGCGCCGACACAGCCGAAAACCACAAACTCTACGACCGCATGGGCATGCGCTCGTTTTACATCCCGGCCACCGACCCCACAAAAGACCTGAACGAGCTGACGACCGCGTTGCGGACGGTCTTTGAGTTTAAGTTCGTGATTTCCAACACCGCCGCGAGCACGATCACGGTGCGCGGGCCGCAGGGGTCTCTGGAAGCCGCGACCGAGTTTCTTGGGCAGTTCAACAGTCCCCGGCCGGAAGTGATGCTCGATCTGAAAGTCTTCCAGGTGAGCCACACTTATACGCGGAATATCGGGCTGCACGTCCCGAACAATTTCAATCTTTTCAATATTCCGGCGGCCGCGCTCGCGGCCCTTGCCGGACAAAACCTCCAGAACGCCAACAGTCAAACCATCGCCGCCCTGATCGCACAATTGCAGAGTCAGCAGAATTCGATTCTCAGCCAGCCGCTCGCGACCTTCGGCGGCGGGATGACGCTGATGGGGCTTAGCCTCGATCAGTTGTCCGCCGCTCTTTCCATGAATGATAGTTCCGTTCAGCAGCTCGATCACGTCCAACTGCGCGCTTCCCAGGAAAAGGAGGCCACGTTCAAGTTGGGATCGCGCTATCCCATCCTCAACTCCAGTTATGGAGTGGGTATCAGCAATCCGCTCATCTCGAAGTACCTCGGAAATCTGGCCACCGCTTCGGTTTTTCCCTCCGTCAGTTATGAAGACGTCGGGCTTACGCTTAAGGCGAAACCACTGGTCCACAACAACTCCGACGTGTCTCTTGAACTGGATATAGAATTCCGCACTCTGGGAGCTATAGCCGCAAATGGCAATCCAATCATTTCCAATCGTGAGTACAAGGGGGGAATCCTGCTCAAGGAAGGCGAACCGGCGGTGGTGGCGGGAATGGTCACGGAATCGGACCAGAAAAGCATGAGCGGACTGCCTGTGTTCTCCAGCATCGCCGACCTCGGCGCCCTCACCTCGCAGCGTACCAAGCAGGAAGAGAACGACGAACTGCTGATTCTGATCACGCCCTACGTTGTCCGCGGCCCGGAACTCAGCGAAACACCCGAAATCTGGATGGGAAAATAAGAAATCGGGCGATCGGGTCATCGGGTGATCTAAAACCTGAAACCCAAGAACTCTTGATTTTCGATGACCCGATGGCCTGATCGCCAGATCACCCGATCTACTTCTGGCTTGCCTGAAAGTCCATAATCTTTTTCATCAGATCGACGGGCGCTCCACCGGGTATGCTGCGTCCATTGATGAACAGCGTCGGCGTGGCATTCACTCCCACCGATTTTCCCAGCGCAACCGAGGCCTCGATTCTCGCCTTGGTATCCGGTTTGGCGGCGCAGGCGGCAATCTCATCGGCATTCGCGCCCGACGCGGTTACGATGGCCTTCAACTTTTCATCGGCGTTGGCCTCGGTGATGTTGGCCTGCTCGTCGAATGTCTTCTGGATAAATTTCCAGACCGCATCGTTCGCAGGCTGCCCCACCGAAGCTTGTCCCACGCAATCGACATAGCCGGCTGCCTTCTCCGCCCAGTTGTGCATGGGCAGCGGAAAATTCTGGAAAACAAAGCGGGCCTCGGACTCCTGCGCCAGCAGTTGATCGATCGAGGACGCGACCTTCGCACAGTGCGGGCATTGCATATCGCTGAATTCGACAATTGTCACCGCAGCCTTCTCGGGTCCCTTGGCAGGACCGTTCACGCCTTTTTCCAGCTTGACGCGGGCATCGTCAAAGGGCTTCGCACCGAAGGGCAGGACTTCGCCCGTAATGGCGCGCTTGCCGTCAGCGCTCACCAGCAAGCGGTTTGCGTTCGAGCCCTGCGGGTTGGTGATTACAACTTGGACCTCCGCCAGTCCCGGCACTTCGGAGGGACGAATCTCTCCCACCTTCCAAGTGATGGTGGGATCGTAGCCAAACATTTGGAAGAGGAATGAATTGACAGTATCTTCGCTGGGGAGGACCGTTGTTACTGCGGAGGCGGTTGAAGCTGCCGCTGGTTGGGCAGCCGATTTTGCCGGGTGAGCGGGTTGGGTTTGAGCAATGGCGATGCCGGACAACAACAGAGCGGCGAGCAGTGTGCGATGGATGCGTGTCATAGTTTGAAACTCGATTGGCATTCGATTGTTACAAAAACCGGCGAAGTTGTCATTTCCGAAGCTTTGCTGGTGGAGAGCCGGGCGTCCCCGCCCGGCCGCCGAACTGCTGGACGGGCGAGGCGCCCGTCCCTCCATCATGCGGTCGTAGTGCTACACCTCTGGCTTGACCGCGATTGGAAACCTTCGCCCATGGCCAAACGCCTTGGCGGAAATCTTGATTCCGGGCGCCGCTTGTTGCCGCTTGTACTCGCTGCGCTCCACCATCCGAATCACCCGCCGCACCAAATCCAAATCGAAATTATGATCGCGGGCAATTTGTTCGGCCGAGCACGATTCCTCCACATAGTCTTCGAGAATTGCATCGAGGATTTCATAAGGCGGAAGCGAGTCCGAATCTTTTTGATCGGGGCGCAATTCCGCCGATGGCGGCTTCTCGATGGTCGCTTGCGGAATTACTTTTTGCCGCGAGTTCACGTACGCGCTCAGGCGGTATACCAGCGTCTTCGGCACATCCGAGATCGCCGCCAGTCCGCCGACCATATCGCCGTAAAGAGTGCAATAGCCCACGGCCAATTCGCTTTTGTTGCCGGTCGAAAGCACCAGCGCGCCGAACTTGTTCGACAGGGACATCAGCAGCAATCCGCGGGCGCGGGCCTGAATGTTTTCCTCGGTGACGTCTTGCGGCATCGCGGCAAACACGGGCGCAAGCGACTGGCGCGCCGCTTCGTAGATTGCCTGGATCGAAAGCAGTTCGAAGCGAATCTTCAGGTTATTAGCGAGTTCTCGCGCATCGTCAATCGAGCCTCGCGAAGAGTACGGCCCCGGCATGCCGACACCGATGACGTTCTCCGGGCCGAGCGCATCGGCCGCGATCGCCGCGGTGAGCGCGGAATCAATACCTCCGCTCAATCCTATAATCGCCCGCTGGAAGCCGCATTTATGGACGTAATCTCGTGTGCCCAGCACCAGCGCTTCATACGCGCTCGCTTCTTCCCCCGCGATTTGCGGATGCATGCCTCCGGTAAGCGTCTCGGAGTCGAAATAAATCAGGTCTTCCTCGAACGACTTCGCTTGCGCGATCACCTCGCCGTCGGGCCGAATCACCAGGCTCGATCCGTCGAAGACCAGGCTGTCGTTGCCGCCGACCTGGTTGACCATCGCGACCGGGACTTTGTGGTTCCGCGCGATGGCGGTCAGCATGTCGCGGCGCAGTTCGCGCTTGCCCAGCCAAAACGGCGATGCGGAAATGTTGAGCACGAAGTTTCCGCCGGCCCGCACCAGTTCTTCGACCGGGTCTATGCGATAGAGTCGCCGGTTCCAAAAGCGCTTGTCGTTCCAGGCATCTTCACAGATGGTCAACGCCATCTGCTTGCCACCGAAGCTGAATAGTTGCTGGCTCTTGGCGGGAGCGAAGTTGCGCATCTCGTCGAAAACGTCGTATGTGGGCAACAGCATCTTCGACTGGATAAATTCGATGCGCCCCCCGCGCAGCAAGACGGCAGAGTTCATCGCTTTTTTGCCCGAGTCCGCATCGGCCGGGGTGACCGTCCCGCAGATTACGGCAATGCCCTCGGTTTCAGCGGCAATCTTTTCGACGGTCGCGCGGCAGCGCGCCACAAACGACGGCCTCTCGACCAGATCGCGCGGCGGGTAACCGCAAACGGCGAGTTCGGGAAACAGAATCAGACCGGCGCCGGCGCTCCGCGCCTGAAGCGCAAACTGAACGATCTTGGCAGCGTTGCCGGAAAAATCCCCGACGGTGGGGTTGATCTGGCCCAAGGCAATCTTCACGCTCCTAGTGTAGAAGGTCGAGGCGCTGGAGGTCGAGGTGTTAGCACACAGGCGCGGTTCAATGCTCTGCGTGCGTATTTCATTTCCATGTCTTAAGATGTTCCAGAAAGCATTCGATCGCGGTCCTATATCCCATGAAAACACTCCTGATATGCCACGACGGTGCTCAGTTGGATCAGGTGGTCTTGGCCCGGTGGCTGAATTCGTTTTCGGATCTTGTGGGGATCGTGATCATCCAGGAGCCCCCGAGCCGAATGTGGCGCCGCGTACGGCGCGAGGTCAAGCGAATTGGGGCCCTTCGTTTTCTCGATGCGTTGGCGTTCCGATTCTATTACCGTATTTTTCTCGCTGGCAAAGACCGGCGCTGGGAGCAGCAAGAACTGCAAGAGAAGTGCCGGATATATGGAGACATTTCTGCGAGCACCGCGATTTTAAAGACGCCGAGCCCGAACACTCAGGAGACAGAAGCATTTATCAAGAGTACGAAACCCGATCTTGTTGTGGCGCGCTGCAAGGTACTGCTGAAAGAAAGCGTTTTTTCAATTCCAGCCAAGGGAACATTGGTCATGCATCCCGGGATTTGTCCCGAGTATCGAAATGCGCATGGATGTTTTTGGGCACTCGCCAATCGCGATCTTAATAAGGTTGGCATGACGCTGCTCAGGATCGACAAGGGGGTCGATACCGGACCGGCTTTCGGCTATTACACCTACCCGTTGGACGAAGTACATGAATCGCACATCGTCATCCAGCACCGGGTCGTGCTGGAGAACCTCGATGCTCTGCGCAACAAGTTTCTTGAAATCTTCAATGGCACTGCCATTCCCTTGAATACCTCGGGACGGCCGTCCGCCGCATGGGGGCAGCCTTGGTTGACCAAGTACCTGGAGTGGAAATCCAGCGCGAAAAGGGGCCCTCAATGAGAGCCGTCTGTCTGCTCTATCACGATGTAGTCGAGAACGCCGACTGGGATTCCACCGGTTTCACCGGCCCCGGAACGGCGAAATATAAATTGAGCCGCCCCGAATTCGAAGCTCATCTTGAGGCCGTCGCAAAAGTACGCCACATCCCTCCGAGCCATGCACACGAACTCGCAAATACAAGCGGCGAGGTCCTGCCTTTTCTTCTGACCTTCGACGACGGCGGGGAAAGCGCTGTCACGAGCGTCGCGGACCTTCTCGAAAAATATGGGTGGTGCGGGCATTTTTTTATTACCGCCGGCCAAATTGGCCGGAAGGGTTTCCTGAACCCGGAGCAGATTCGCTTCTTGAAAAGCAAGGGGCATGTGATCGGCAGCCATTCATTTTCCCATCCCGTAAGGATGTCGCACTGCAGCCAGGAGGAGTTGACCGACGAATGGACCAGGAGCATACATATTCTTTCCGACATCCTCGGCGAACAAGTTGATACCGCGTCCGTCCCGGGAGGCTATTATTCAGATCGGGTTGGTGAGACAGCTGCGGCAGCAGGGATCCAAGTACTATTTAATTCTGAACCAACGACGGCGGTACATGCTGTTGCCGGCTGTCTGATTGTCGGCCGGTACAACATCTTCAGAGGAATGCCGCCTGGCGTTTCGGGAGAGTTGGTTTCAGTTCATTCCCGGGCGCGTTCCAAGCAATGGTTCTATTGGAACTTTAAGAAAATCGCCAAGAGAGTGGCCGGCCGGCCTTACTTGGCCGCTCGACAATGGCTCCTGCGAAAAGGATGATTAAGTCGGTAGTAGGGACAGCCGGTAGAACCTCCGGCTGACGACGAAGCTTAGTTGGGGCCCGGGTCGGTGGCGGGGCCGGTTAGTTGTGGCGCGGGCATCGGCGGTAGGCTGGAAGGGTTGGCGGGATTGGACTCTGGCATCTCTTCTCCGGGACGGCGCAACGTGGGCGCGGTTGCGGGGTGGTCTTCCTGTTTCTTGGCGACGGCCGACGCGCCCAGATCTATTTCTTTTTCAGTGCGCACGATTTTCTGGCCATCCACCTTCATGGTCTCGACCTGCACCACTTCGTCTCCAACGAAGCGCACAAAATCCACATCCTGCGGGGGCGCGCCGTAGATCCATTCTTCGTATTCGACTTCGTTCGGAACTTGGCCCTCATGCTCGCGCACTTTTTTGGGCGGGCGTCCCTTGGCATAGATGACCATCTCGTGGTTCATTCCCACCAGCACATGATGGTTCTTGATCGCCTCTTTGACCTTCGGCGGAACGGTTTCCAGGTAGGCTTCGATCCCGGACTTGGAATCGAAATCAAACACCGGGCGCAGTAACTGTTTCAGCTCTGGCCCGGTCATCTCCGGAACATACTTATCGAAGTAGAGGTCCACGAAAGAGCCGCGGGCGTTGACGGACAAATCCGAGGGATCAAGCGGGACCGATGGGCCCCCGGCTGAAATCTGGATATGCCGGTACCACTTTCCCCGCTTGATGGGACCGCCGTTGATCTCAAAGCGGATGTGATCTTCTTTGATGACGACATCGCTGATGCGGGCGCGGTCGCCGGGTTTCGCGGCCGGTCCCCAGAGGTCCATCAAGTGCTGTAGTGCAGGGCCGCTGGGAGTCACGGCCCCATTCTTGATTGTTAGACCAGTTTTCCCCATGGGAAAATTCGCGCGGATATAGACCAGTTCTTCCGTGAAGACGTGGACAATTTCTTTGCGGGTTTCCTTGGAAATTTTCAGCGGTGGAGCATTCCCGGCGAGCGTCAGCGAAGAAAGGAGCAAAAGGACCGCCAACTGCCGACAACCAACGGAGCAAGCGTGGAAAAATCTCATGCAGCACCCCGCGCCAACTGGCCCAATTATAAATCGCGCTGCCGGACTGGCGCCTCGGTTCGTGGTATATTTCCACGTCATGAAGGCCAGCGGCGTTGTGTACCTCGTCCTTGCATTATTTCTTTTTGTTCATGCTCTTCGCTTTAACGATTACTCGACCGACACGGTGGAGTTCGTCGGCAATGTGGTGGCCCTGCACACTTCCGATCCGGTGGCGATCCGAGATCTTGCCTACCGGGCGGTGACGACGGAAGCGCCGGCCATGGTTGTGCCGCACATTCTTGGCACCGACCTTTCCACCGAAGAGGCGGCCGTGCGGCGCGCCAAACATGCCGATGCTTACCGCTTCGCGCAGTTTCTGCCCTATTTTTCAGTCAAGCCCCTTTACATCGAAGCCCTGAATCTGGTCCACGAAGCGGGAGTCGGGCTGGTTCGGTCGATTGCGGTGGTGTCGGCCGTCTCGTTCGCCGGCCTTGCTGTGCTGATCTACTGGTGGGTGGTAAAACTCGGTGGTTCGGTATGGGCAGCGTGCCTGGTGTTGCTGGCTCCGGAGATGTCCACCCTGGCCCAGGGGACCGGACCAGACGGGCTTTCGGTCTTGTTTCTGATGGGAGGGCTTTTTTTGCTCTGGTATGTGAGGCCCTCGGTTGGAGTTACATTGTTGCTCGCGTCCGCGTGGGTGCGTCCCGAGAATGCGATTTTCGCCATTCTGGTCCTGGTCTATCTCGCGGTCAAAGGTGAACTGCGGGCTTGGATGGCTGTCGTTTTGATTGGGATCTCAGCTATGGCGCCGATAGCAATCAATCATTTCGGCGGCTATGGCTGGAAAGTGCTGTACTCACACACATTCAAGTTCACGGAAATGGACCCGGGAGTGTTTGTCCCCACCTTCACGGTATCCGACTATCTCCAAGCCTTGCGTTCCGGAGTGCGAGAGGCGCTGCACAGCAGCCTGGTCGCTTACCTGTTGCTTTGGGTCGTGGGCATACGGCTGGCGCCGCGCATGCATTGGCCGCTTATGCTTTGTACGGTTTTTTCAGTGGTGAAGTTTTTCATCTATCCCAATTTCGAGCCGCGATATTACGGCTTGCTGTACTTAGTAACTGCGATTGGCGTGTGTGCTGCGGTCAATAATCAGGACAGCCTGCACGGAGTTTCGCAGAAACCAGATCTCTCTTAGAGTCGTTACTTTATACAAGTAACCGGCGTTCTCCGTAACGGACCATGCACATATAGCAAAGAAAAGCGCTATAGAGATCTCAATGACACTGAACATTCGTAATCTTTCTATTCTTGGAACCGCGGCAGTTATTCTAGCGATTCCAATGCTTATCTATGGCCCATTACCGCAGGGTCACGATACGGAACAGCACCTCAACTACACACGCCATTTCAGCGAGCAATTCTGGGGCGGCGAATGGTGTCCACGCTGGCTTGCCGGAATGAACCACGGCTTGGGCAGTCCATCCTTTTTTGTCTATCCGCCTTTTCCAAGTTATGTGTACGCGCTGCTCAAACCAGCAGGAAAAGTCTGTCATTTTAACGCATTCAAGATGGGAGAATTCCTGGCCCTGCTGGGCTCTGGGATTTGCGCGTTTCTTTGGCTCAACACGACGGCCAGTCAGCGTGTTGCGCTGGCTGGCGCGATACTCTACATGCTGATGCCCTATCATCTCGCGGTGGATTATTACCGCCGGACGGCCCTGCCCGAGTGCTGGGCTTTGGTCTGGATGCCCTTAGTTCTTTATTGCAGCGCAAGAGCAATGCGGCGGGAGCGCGTTTACTTAGCAGGCCTAGCAGTGGCCTATGCGTGTCTAATACTAAGCCATCTTATAAGTGTGTTGATATTTTCTTTGATTCCTTTAATTACTGCCATGACTTTAGCAGCACGAGGCCAAAAGGTGAAATCCGCTGGACGCGTTGCCAGAGGAATGCTCTTAGGAATAGGCTTATCATGCTTCTATCTCATCCCAGCGCTGTTCCATGCCAAATATTTCCCAGTCTCCAGGTTATATCAGTGGTCCGATTTGCAAGGCAATCTCATTACTGCGGGAACGCTGTTCAATCGGAACACGAGCACTTTTGTTCATGCGATCTCTTTAGTCGTTCTTAACATGATCGCTTTCTGCGTATTGTGTAGCATCATAGTTCTCGCGAAAGGCGATAAAGAATCCAGGACGAAAATACTTTTCTGGATTGCAGTCAGCGCCATTCCTGTAATACTAATGTTTGGCCCGAGCTTCCCGGTATGGAAGTGGTGTCCCCCGCTTTTCGCGGCGGTGCAGTTTCCGTGGCGTTTCAATATTGTGTTGTGTCTCGCGGCGCTTGCAATTGTCACGGTGTTCCTGTCGGAATTACCCCGGCTGTCCCGGCGGTCCCAAGCGTTGTCGCTGGTTTTGGCGCTTCTGTTCATTGTCCCCTGGTTCATGGCATATGGCAGTATTTGGAGGCATTACCAGATGGAAGTGGTCCCCCAGATGCCACAGGTCAATGAACATGACGGCTGGTTTTACGCCTGGTCGCCTGCGGGAATCGACGAGACGAGGGCGCTCCAGGCGAGCACCGGACCGCAAGTGAGATTCGTGACGGGTATAGGTACCGCGAACCTTCTATTTTGGAAGCCCCGATATATCGAGTTCCAGACGGACAGCTCAACCGGCGGATGGGTCATGATAAGACAGTTTTATTATCCCTCATGGAGAGCATCGGTGGTTAGCCCGCACCAAGCCCTTGCTATCAAAGCGGCAATTCCGGAAGGTCTGATGGAAGTACAGGCCCCACCCGGGCGCCAGCAAATCCAGATCGAGATTTCTGTCGGGCGCGCGGAGCGCATCGGATGCTGGATCAGTGTATGGTTCGCATTACTGAGCGTGGGGGTGGCTTGGCGTCAGAGGCGGGAGCGTGGCAATTCTATTGCGGCCTTGCCAGCGAAGGGCGACTCCTAGAGCAGTTCTCGTGATGGCGTAGAGTGCGCCCCCTCAGCGGCTAAAGCCGAAATCCATTGCATCCCTTGGCGGCACGGCTGAAGCCGTGCCCTACCCGTTCCCGGCTTCCTCTACAACAAATCGAGGACTACTCCTAAATCCGGTTGTAAACGTCAAACTTCAGCCTGGTTGTCATCGGATCCGCCGGGCTACCAGGCATTTGAGACGGTAGTAACCGGCAGTGTTAGTACGTCCGTAACGGTTTGCTGTAATTAAATCACCCAGGGTCTACTCGAAACCAACATAGAATGGATGCAGAACGGACCAGCTCGCCCCCGCGCTTGGGCCGACAGGATTGCCTTTGGCATTGAAGCTTCCCATTCCCGCGCGCATTCCGCTGCTCTACGTCATCCTGGGCGTGCTGTTGGCCATCAGTGTCCTCCCGATGTACATTTACTCGGCGCTGATCGAGACCATGAACCGGGAACGCCTCAGGACGAATGAAATGCTGTTGCAGAACACAGTCACACGTTCGTTGGCCGACGACATCTCTCAGCACCAGGAAACGTTGCGCATGATGCTGGCCAATTTGTCGTCGTCGATCCAGGTGATGATGCTGGCCAACCCCAGCGGCAACGATCTTAGTGCCGAGAACCTTCTGACGCCAGAGCTGCGGGCCATGCTGGAGAATTTTGTTTCGTCGTCGAACGACATTGCCTATGCCACGCTGCTGAATGCCAATGCCAAAGGAGTTTCCGCCGGGCGTATTGAGCCCGACGCCTTTCTGCAACGGGAACTGGAGCGTGCCTATCAAGCCGCGCGCGAAGGGCGTGTGTATAGCGGGCAGCCGTTGATGGTGGGCAGCGGAAAATTCGCGCATACGGTCATGTTGGTCAGCACGCCGATCCTGTATGACAAACGCTTTCTGGGGATGATCGGGTCGGTGGTGGATATGGACTACCTGATCCACCGGCTGCAGGACGTCAGCACGAGCGGATTGATGCCCTACGTCGTGGACAGCCAGGGCAGGCTGGTAGCGGCGGCAACGGCCCAATATGCCACCGGCCAGGACATGAACCAGTTCGAGATCGTGCGCAGCTTTGTGGGCGGGGGCGCGAAGGCCCAGTTGGCGGCGACGCGCGAATTCACGATTCGCGATGGGAAAAACACGACCGAGATGCTGGGCACATACAGTCCGGTAACCTCGCTGGATTGGGCGGTGGTGGTGCAGAAACCGCGTGAAGATGCGTATCGCGGCATCTACGAGATGCAGCGCACGGGGCGCTTGCTGGCATGGCTGGCGGTGTTTGTGAGTGTGGGTGTGAGTATTTTCTGGGCGCGGCGAATCACCAGCCCGCTGCAAGTGCTGGCGCAATCCAGCCGGGCCATTGCGCGCGGCGATTTCTCCCAGCGCGCGCACGTGAAAACGCGCACCGAAATCGGCGAACTGGCGGCGACGTTCAACACCATGTCGGACGAGCTGGAACATTTTGTCGAAGACCTGAAGCGCGCCGCGGAAGAGAACAAGGCGTTATTCTTGGGGTCGATCCAGATGCTGGCCGGCGCGGTCGACGAAAAGGACCCATACACGCGCGGCCATTCCGACCGGGTCACGAAATACTCGCTGATGATCGCCACCGAGATGGGTCTCGATCCGGGATTTATGGAGATTCTGCAAGTCTCGGCGCAATTGCACGATGTCGGCAAAATCGGCATCGAAGACAGCATCCTGAAAAAACCGGGCGCGCTGACTCCGGAAGAATTCGAGATCATGAAGACGCACACCATCAAGGGCGCGAACATTCTGCGGCCGGTGCCGCAGCTGATCGAGATGCTGCCTGGAATCGAATTGCACCATGAGGCGATTAACGGGCGCGGCTATCCTTACGGTCTGAAGGGCGACGCGATCCCTCTGCTGCCGCGAGTGATTGCGGTTGCAGACACCTTTGACGCCCTGACCACGAACCGTCCTTACCAGCGGGCCCAGAATCCGATAGATGCTCTGCGTATCATTGAGAATCTTTCGGGACAGCGGCTTGACTCCGATGCGGTGACCGCGCTCATGGCGGTGTTTTACCGGGGAGATATTTGTATTAAGAAATCACTGACGCAGACGGTCCCGCTGGAACCGGCCCCACCCGCCCTGCCGCTACTCCAGCCCCCGCTCCAACCCGCCGATCCTCTTACCGTCGAGATCACACGCTCCTGAGCGGCGGAGAAAATCGCTATCGGCTTTTGCTCTTTGCTCTTGACTAAAACCAAGAGCTAAGAGCGATTTCCTCCGTGCCTCTGTGTCCCACTGGCGGCTTCTCATATAATGTTGTCTGGCGCCTCATGATTCAAACCCTTTTTGGCAATCCCGACGAAGGCAGGAAACCGAGTTTTATTGAGCGCATGAAGGAGGCCGTCTCGCGCACGCGCGAGAACCTGGCCGAGCGCATCGAAGACGCCGTCTCCATCGGCAAGGAAATCGACCGCTCCACGCTGGACGATCTCGAAGCCACGCTGATTGGCGCGGACCTTGGCACCACGACCACGCACGAGGTGCTGGAGAAGCTGCGCGACAAAGCCGACCGGAAGCAGATCAAGGATGTGAATGAACTCAAACGGCTGCTGAAAGAAGAACTGCTGGCGATCCTGACGGCGACTGATTCACGCCCCGTGACCAAGGTGGAAGGCACGCCGGAAGTGATCATGGTGGTGGGGGTGAACGGCGCGGGCAAAACGACGACCATCGGAAAATTAGCACAGGTGTTTCGCGCGCAAGGGAAGACGGTGTTGTTGTGCGCGGCGGACACGTTCCGCGCGGCGGCGATCGAGCAACTGGAGATTTGGGGACAGCGCACGGGAACGGAAGTGATCAAGACGAAAGCGGGAGGCGATCCATCCGCTGTGTTGTTTGATGCGTTGCAGTCGGCAACCGCGCGCAAGACCGATTATGTGATCGTGGATACCGCGGGGCGGCTGCACACCAAGCAAAACCTGATGCTCGAACTCGAAAAAATGACGCGCACGGCGCAACGCATCGTGCCCGGCGCGCCGCACGAAACTTTGCTGGTGATGGACGCCACGACCGGTCAGAATGGATTGCAACAGGCGCGGCAGTTCACGCAATCGTCGGGAGTCACGGGAATTGTGCTGGCCAAGCTCGATGGCACGGCCAAGGGCGGAGTCGTGGTCGCAATTTCGCGGGAGTTGGGACTGCCGGTGCGGTTTGTCGGCGTCGGAGAAAAGGTGGGCGATCTGCTGCCGTTCGACGCGAAGGAGTTTGTGGAGTCGCTGTTCTCCTGAAAACCCACCACGGAGGCACGGAGGAGAGCATCTGATGAATATCTGGTGGCAACTGGCGCTTGTTATCGCTGTCGCATGCTCGTTCTACGCTTCGTGCGAAACTTGTTCAGACCCCGAGAGCCCTCCGAATCAGTGGAGGATCCCTTGGCGGCTGTACCATCGCCAAAAAGACGCGATCCGCAAAATCGATCTGGCGCGGTGGCATTAGCGGAGCCCGATGAGGAAGACGAGAATAGAAGTTATCCCCCTCTCAAGATGTGAAAGTTTTTCTCCGTGTTTCCGTGCCTCCGTGGTGGATTTTCTCTTTGCTTGGTGAAATGATTCTTGCATGACTGGTGATGAACTTCACATGCGGCGCGCGCTCGACCTGGCGCGAGCGGGCGTTGGGCTGGTGTCGCCGAATCCGGCGGTGGGCGCGGTTGTGGTGGACGCGTCAGGGCGCGAAGCTGGTTCCGGCACGCACACATACGACGGCGTGAAGCACGCGGAGGTTCTCGCGCTGGAGCAAGCGAGCGATAAGGCGCGCGGCGGAACTCTCTATCTGAATCTGGAGCCGTGCTCGCATCAAGGGCGCACCGGGCCCTGTGCCGATGCCGCGATCGCGGCTGGGATCAGCCGCGTTGTCTGCTCCATGGAAGATCCGAATCCGCAAGTTGCGGGTCAGGGATTTGCGAAGCTCCGCGCGGCAGGGATCAAAGTGGAGGTTGGCTTATTCGAGGCGGAAGCTAAAAAGCTGAATGAAAGTTTTGCCAAGTACATACGGTTTCGAAAGCCGCTGGTCACGCTGAAATCGGCGATGACGCTCGACGGAAAAATCGCCGACGCCACGAAACCCGGTACAGAGGCTGGCTCCGCCACGCCAGCGACGGAAGGCGCACGCAGCGGATATCACTGGATCACGGGCGAGGTGGCGCGCGCGCACGTGCAGCAACTGCGCCATCGGAGTGACGCGATCCTGGCCGGAGTGGGGACGGTGATGGCGGACGATCCGCTGCTGACCGACCGCAGTGGCCTGCCGCGGCGGCGCAAGCTGCTGCGCGTGATTCTGGATTCTTACTTGCGAATTTCACCAACGTCGCGCGTGGTCCAAACCGCTGAGAGCGATGTTCTGGTACTGTGTTCCACGGCGGAGGAACAGCCCAGGCGAGCACTCGAAGCGAAAGGGATTCGCGTGCAGCAAATGCCGGCGACCGCGGACGGACGGCCTGACTTCGCGGCGATTGTCCAACGTCTGGGAGAATTGGAGATCACAAGCCTGCTCGTCGAAGGGGGAGCGCTGGTGAACGGCGCGGCGCTCGGGTCGGGCGAGGTGGACAAAGTGTTTCTCTACTACGCACCGAAGATTTTTGGCGAGGGCGGAGTTCCCTTCATTGCCGGCGAAGGTCTGCGCGGCAAGACACAGTGCGTGCAGCGCTTTGACTTGCACCGCTTCGGCGAAGACTTCGCGCTGGAAGGTTATCTGCGCGACCCGTACGCGTTATAGGTATGCGTTCTTAAGAATGCTTTGTCATCCTGAGCGAAGCGAAGGACCTCTGCATCTTGCGGCGAACAGCAGGTCCTTCGCTTCGCTCAGGATGACAATATAGATTGAGGGAATAAATCTTATGTTTACCGGAATCGTCGAAGAAGTAGGCCGGGTGGTAAAGATCGAGCAGCGCGGCGAGGACCGCCGCATCACCATCGCGGCTGTGAATGCGCCGAAAGAATTGGGGAGCGGCCACAGCATTGCGGTCAGCGGCGTTTGCCTGACGGCGCTGGATATCAAACCAGGATCGTTCTGCGCCGACCTGGCGCCGGAAACCTGGGTGCGGACTTCGTTCTCGCGCATGCATGAGGGCGCAAAAGTCAACTTGGAGTTGCCCATGAAAGCCGACGGCCGCTTCGGCGGCCACATCGTTCAGGGACACGTGGATGGCGTGGGCAAGCTGATCGAGTTCGAGCGCATTGTCGACTCGGAAGGGCGGGATTCCGAGAACTGGTGGCTGCATGTTGAAATTCCCTCCGAGGTCGAAAAGTATACGGTGTACAAGGGATCGATCTGCATTGAAGGCATCAGCCTGACGGTCGCCAAGCTCGAACGAAATCGCTGCACCATCGCCATCATCCCGCACACGGTCGAGCTGACCAATCTTGGATCGCTCAAGCCGGAAGACCCTGTAAACTTGGAAGCCGACGTAATCGCAAAGTATGTCGAGAAGATGATGAAAGGCGACCCGGCGCAAAGTTCACTCAGCGTGGAGGATCTGGTGCGGCAGGGGTTTTAGAGGCAGTGGTCAGTGGGCAGTGGTCGGTAATTGGCTATCAAGCTCTCGAACCGCTGGCATTCACTGACAACTGGCCACTGGCACCTGCCCTTACGCTTCCAGCTTCAACTCGTCCAGTTCCAGAAATTCCTGAATGATGGGCTCGGTGGATTGCTCCATGTCTTTGTAGGGGCCAAAGAAAATGGCGCGGGCTCCGTGGAGGAAGACAATGCGGTCGGCCAACTTCTTGGCCAGGCGCATGTCGTGGGTGACGACGACCGAGGTCAGGTGCAATTGCAGTTTGAGCCGGGCGATGAGATCGGCGAGCAGATTTCCCATTAGTGGATCGACCATGGTGGTGGGCTCGTCGTAGAGTACGCACTCGGGTTGGGCGGCGAGCGCTCGCGCGATGGCGACGGAACGTTTCATGCCGGTGGAGAGGTCGGAAGGTAGAAGGTCGCGCATCTCCTTGACGCCGACCATTTCGAGAAGACCGCCGACGACTTGGTAAATTTGCTCTTCGGAAAGCTCTTTTTTTTCGCGCAAGGGGAAAGCGATGTTTTCGCCGACGGTCAAGGAATCGAAGAGGGCGCCGTTCTGGAACACCATGGTGACTTTCTTGCGGATTTTTTCGAGTTGCTTCTCGTTGTAGTGGGTGATGTCTTGGCCGGCGACAATGACCCGGCCGGAATCCGGCTTAAGAAAGCCCATGATGTGGTGGAGCGCCACCGATTTTCCGACGCCGCTCGGTCCGAGAATGCAGACCATTTCCCCCGGCAACACCTCGAAGCTGACGTTCTGGAGAACGACCCGATCTCCAAAGGCCTTGGAGACGTCCTTAAATTCGATGTAGGGAGAGAGTGTGTCCGGAGCACCCATGGGTAACAGGATGTCATGAGATGCCAGCGCGGCTCAAGCGCGGGCGTATCTACGGGTAGTGGGCCGCCTTCCGAGTGGCCGACCATCCGGGCGTTAACGCCCGTAAGACTTGTTGTGACTGTACAGAGTTCTGTGCTCGGTGGCGCTCAAAACTCTGGCCTTGAAGCTCGGCGGGTTTCTTAGCTATTGTGGTATCCTCACGGCTTCCAGGAGTTTAACGTGAAATGGTCCGATGATCCGGTAAATCTGGCGACTGCCTGTCACATGTGCGGCGGCTTTGGCTATATTGAAGCGCCGGAGGTATCGGGCGGACGATGCAACTGTCCGATGTGTGGTGCACCCGTGCGTGGAACAACTGCGTACGATGTTCGTTGGGACTCCGCCGCAAAGCAGTTTGATATTGTCCTCGCGTTTCCACTTCCAGATGGCGCTTCGACCTCGCCTGAATTACTAGCGCTGCTGCCAGCGTTAATAGCTGAGCGTTCTCGATGCTCCTGCGGCTCTACGCTCACGGCAGGCGACCACAATGTATCGTTAACTGGCAACCAAGGTACATTTCGTGGTACTTTCCGCTGCCCGCGCTGTGGGGAGTCGGGACGTGGCGCGCTTGCCGCGATTCGCAAATCAATAGGGTCTGCGTGGCGACAGATAGTGAGAATCAAGATTGGCCCCACAGGGTTCGAGTTTGAAAAATCATCGAACGAATAAAAGAATCATAGAGCGCGATATACTGCGACTTCTGGAATGGCGCCCCCCGATTACGGGCCACTCACGAATGATTCTGCCGACTCACAGGCTGTGCCCCACATCATTTGACGGCCTTTGCGTCCCCCTGCCAGCACGAGGTCCCGAAGCCTTAGTTCGGGAAACTACCCCGGTTGTTTGCAACATCCGTCAGTTCTGGGCGAATAACGGGCAAACCGGAAGTTAACCGGAGAAGAGGGGTTTGCGAATGAGGCCCACAGCTAACTGTTGAGAACAGGCGATAGCACTAACGGCGCGGAGGGGATTCCGGATTTTGGTTGTCTCACGGGCAAATCCGGAAACTGACCCACTACCCATCTAGGATGGGGAGTGGAAATCCCCGCCCTCGGCTGCCAAGCGGTCGTGCGGGGTGTTCACGTTGAAAAAACTCCGCTCCGAAAAACCGGCTGCTGCCAGTTCGGCCTCTTCGATCACCCGGACGGACACGCTGGAAAACGCCGCATCGATCTTGTATTCCCCTGCCCGCAGAGCCTGCTCGGCGGCAAGGGAGAAGTCGCGCCGATAGACCGCGCAGAGCGGCTGAAGTCGCTTGCCGGTGCGAGGCACGGTGACGATGGCGTGGTTATCTTCGTCTTCGGCCGCCGCGAAAAGAAACGCGAGAAGCTCCCTGGAGACGAAGGGCATGTCGACGGCGAGCACGAGGTTCAACTCGGCGGGTGAATGCACGAGCGCAGTGTGAATGCCGGCGAGGGGACTGCATCCGGAGAAAATGTCGGCCACGACCGATCGGTATTTCGTAGATCCGAATTTCGCAAACTTGGCAGGGTCGCCGACGATCGTCACGTGGTTGCAGACCGCGCCCATCACGGTGAGCGCGCGATCGAGAAATATTTGGCCGCCAAAATCCAGAAAGTCTTTGCGATACCCTTGCCCATGCGGGAACTCTTGCCCCCGGCAAGGAGGAAGCCTATGCGCGACGGTTTGGTTCGTGCCATGGGCAGAGCATGAGTCCCAGGCCGCGATAGACGAAAGTAACCTTTCCAGAACGGCGAAAGCGTCGGAAGATGAATATGCCCCATTGGTACGGGGCACGAGTCGCCATCATGCCACAAAAGCTCATGGATGTTCTCATGCTGGGACGCTGCTCGCACGAGTTTTCCTGGCCGCGCCGCGCGCCGAATGGAGAGTACTACCAAGTCTGCATGGTGTGCGCAGCCGCTTACCAGTACGACTGGAAGACCATGCGCCGCGGAGGCCGGATCGAAGAGCCCGTGGCCGACACCACGACCGCCCGGCGCCGCTCCGGGCAAAAGAAACCGACCTGGATACCGCGGGCAAGGCGCCTTCGGTCGAAGCTTCCGATTCGATACCGCGGGAAAAATCTCAGTACCTGGTACGAGGGTGTGGTCCAGAACATCAGCCAGTCGGGCGTGCTGTTTCACGGCCCGCAGCAACTGCCGGCCAACGCGCTCGTGGAACTGATTTTCGAGATGCCCGAAGAAATCTCCGGACAAAAAAACAGCAGCGTGCTTTGCCAGGGGAGGTTGATTCGCGTCAAGGACGCAATTGACAATACCGATGACGCTTACGGGCTGGTCGCCTCCATCCTCGACTACAAGTTTCTCCACAAGGACTGACCTCGCATCTCTTGAATCGGGCGCGCTCCGGGCGCTTGCCGCGTTCGCTTTTTGTCCCGATTTCGCCCGATTTTTCCTGGCTACCCTCGCCCACCTGCATCTAAAATAGGCATACTTGTTTTTCATCGATCGGGAGCGATTATGAGATTCGGAGCAAGCAGGCGTGGTACGGTAATACTGTTGGCCGGCATTCTGGCGATGGGCGTGTCATGCGCCAAAGCGCCGGATGACCACCAGTTGACCGCGCAAATTCAATCCAAGCTCAACGAAGATTCCGGCCTGTACGGCAAACCGATCACGGTGCAAACCGCAGGTGGGGTGGTAACACTGTCTGGAACGGTGGAGAATGAAACGCAACGCGCGGCGGCGGCCCGTTATGCGGCCGCGGTCCCAGGGACCAAAGTAGTGGTGAACAATCTGCAAACGACGCCGGCGCCGACAACTCGCGCCGCGGACGAGATGGCTCCGGTAGCGCTGCCCGCAAAAGAGAATACATTGGCGGACAAACCTTCCCTGGCCAAATCCGCTTCGGTTAAAACTGCCTCGGTCAAAACAGGCCTGGGCGCGCCGCGTCATCGAACTGGAAGTGATTCCGGGGAAATGGCGGCGACAAACGATCCGGCGCCCGCACCGGCAGACCAGGCGTCGGATGAGAATTCCGCTCCCGCCGAAGCAGCCCCGACAACGCTGCCTCCGGCCCCGAAAACAGTAACGGTTTCATCGGGAACGCCGATGGCGATTCGGCTGCTCGATCCAATCGATTCCGAAAAAGCGCAGCCTGGGCAAACTTTTCGCGCGACACTGGACTCGCCTCTGCAGTCGGATAGCGACGCGGTCATACCCTCGGGATACGACGTGCAGGGTCACATTGTGGACGTAAAGAGTGCGGGAAAATTCGCGGGACAGTCTTTGCTGGTTCTGCAACTGGATTCGATCTCAGTCGGCGGCCAGTCCTACGGCATCGACGCGGACCCCTATCGGCGCCAGGGCAGCAATCGCTCGGCGGGTACAGCGCAGAAAGTGGGAACGGGCGCGGCGCTTGGGGCCATCCTCGGCGGCATCGCTGGCGGAGGAAGGGGAGCGGGCATCGGCGCGGCCGCGGGCGGCGGCATCGGCGGCGGCGTGCAGGCAGCAAGCAAGAGCACGCCGATTCAACTGCCCTCGGAGACCGTGCTGAACTTCACCTTGCGCTCGCCACTGACGGTGACGTTGGTTGATCGGGGCCCCGACTCCGGCCGCCAAAGGTTGGACGCTCCCCAGTGATTTCCACCCCGTGAACTTCGCCACGACCGGACGGAAATCTGTGCTCAACAAAGAAATCTTTGCCGGTTCAGCAGAGGGATTGAGGTCGCGATTTAGATCGCAGCTGGCATGCCTGAAGATCGCCCCACCAGAATATCGGCGATGCGTTCCCCTGCGCGCCCATCCCAAAGCGGCGGCACAGTTCCTTTCTTTGCTTTCCCATCAAGCACTCGTGACAGTTCCACGCGCAGCTTATCCCGGTCACGGCCCACCAAAACATTCGTCCCCATCGTAACCGTAATCGGGCGCTCGGTATTCTCGCGCACCGTAAAACAAGGAACGCCGAGATAGGTGGTCTCTTCCTGAATGCCGCCGGAATCCGTGATCACCACCGTCGCGCGCGATTGCAATCCCAAAAAGTCAACATACGGAAGAGGATCGAGCATGCGCAGTTGCCCGGCATTCAATGCAAAATCGGCGATCCGTTGGCGCGTTCGCGGATGCGCTGGAAAAACCACCGCCAAATCCCGGTTCACCTCCAGCAGCGACTCCAGGATCCCCTTCAGCGTCACGCTATCATCGACATTGGCCGGCCGGTGCAGAGTAACCAAGGCGTAGCACTCAGGCAGGCCGTCCACTTTGGCCTTCCGCGCTGTAGGCAACAAGCGCACCAGCGAGTCGATCATGACGTTCCCGACGCGGAAAATTTTCTCCGCGGGAATTCCTTCTCGCCGAAGATTCTCGTCCCCGTCCTCCGACGGCGTAAACAGCAAGTCGGCAAGCTGATCGGTCACCCGGCGGTTGATCTCTTCCGGCATGGTGCGGTCGAACGAGCGCAGCCCCGCTTCGACGTGGCCGATTGGAACGCCCAGCTTGGCGCAAACCAGCGCGGTAGCAACGGTCGAGTTCACATCCCCATAAACCAGGACGATGTCCGGTTTGCGCTCGGCCACGACCGGTTCCAGCCGGACCATGATCTCGGCCGTCTGCTTCGCATGCGTACCCGAGCCGACCGCCAGGTTCACATCGGGCGCCGGTATGCCCAATTGCTGAAAGAACACATCCGACATATTGACGTCGTAGTGCTGGCCGGTATGGATGAGGGTCTGCGCCACATTGTCCCGTTCCCGCAGGGCATTCAGAACGGGGGCGACCTTCATAAAATTGGGACGAGCGCCAACGATGTGAAATAGGTTCACGAATTCTCCTGTGCCGCGAATACCCAGTTAATCTAGTAAATATCCTCCGGCAGAGCCGGAGGATCTCCCTACGGACTAGAACGTGCCCTTGCGGGTGTAATATCCTGTCCTGTAGTGCGACTGAAAAGGGCCTCCCGACAGGGTGTTCGTCAGGTCCACCCGCAGTTGACGGAATTCCGAATTCGAATATCGCTCGGACGGATAGTACGCCAGCAGATACTGGGTCCGCAGTTCGTCACTGATTTTCTGGAAGGCGTCGTCGAGTTGCCCGAGTGAGGTGGCATAGTAATACTTCCCTCCGGTATCGGCGGAGATCTGAATCAGCGCATGCTCGCCGCCCGTGTCCCGTCCCGCGCTCGCTTCGATGGGCACGATGATGATGCTATAAACGATCGCCTCCGCCTCCTGGGCCGCACGCAGCGCCTCTTTGTAGTCCACCTGGCTCACCGTGTCTCCGCCGTCGGTGATCACCACCATCACTTTTCTTCCCTGCCGCCGGCCCAGCGCCTGCGATCCCAGAAAAACCGCGTCGTAAAGCGCTGTAGCCGAGCCACTGCGCACTCGGTCGATGCCGGCGTCGATCTTTTTCAGATCGGAGGTGAACGGCACCATTAGACTCACTTCCTCGCTGAACTTGTACAGGGCCAGTCCATCCTGAGGCCGCACAATCGCGTGCGCGAACTTGCGCGCCGAGGCCAGCTCCAGCGGCAGATCTTTTCTCGTGCTCAGGCTCGTATCCACCGCCAGCACAATCGAGAGCGGCAGCGCCGATTCCCGGCTGAAAATCGCAATTTTCTGATCTTTGCCATCTTCCTTCAGCAGAAAATTTTCTTTCTGCAGATTTGCCACTGGAGCCCCGCGCGCATCCGTCACCGTCACGAACACGTTGACCAGCTTCACGTCCACCTTGATGGTGGTTGCCGGTTCCTGGGCCGTCAAAGCGGCGCTGGCACACAAGACAAAGGCGCAAGCAATCAGGCAGGCCACGAGCTGCGAGCTGCGAGCTGCGAGCCACGAGTAAGCCCCGCTGTTCGCTCGCAGCTCGTGGCTCGAAGCTCGCAGCACCTTTGGAATTCGCTTCATGTGAGAGTCAATCATTATGATGCAGACTGCTTTCCCGCTGTGCCTTCCGGCGATCGAATTTCTTCTGGAAACGGTTCCCCGCCGGCCCACACTGCTCCATCTTCAAAGTATTCTTTCTTCCAGATCGGCACCGTCTTCTTCAGCGTGTCAATGATCCAGAGGCAAGCCTCGAACGCCGGGCCCCGGTGCGCCGCAGCCACCACGATCAGCACGCTCGTCTCACCAATCTCCAGCCGCCCCAACCGGTGGACGATCGACGATCCCCGCACCTCAAACCGCGTCCGCGCCTCGACCGCCAGAGATTCCATCTGCTGCAGCGCCATCGCTTCATAGGCTTCATACTCCAGATAGAGCGTGCGCCGACCGCGTGTGTTGTCGCGCACCACACCGTCAAAAACCACCACCGCGCCATCGGCTGTCCGCTTCAAGCGCGCGACCACGGCCTCGGCATCAATTCGCTCGCGGACAATTCGGACTTCGCCTTCGCCCTCTTCCGCCGACCCTCCGCTCACCGGCGGCAACAGCCCGACTTCATCGCCCTCCCGCAGCGCCCGGTCCGCTCCCGAGTATTCCCGGTTTACCGAAATGGCCAGCGACGGCGCCATGGCTTCCAACCCCGGAGCCTCTCGCGCATAATAGAAAAGCAGGTCACGCACCCGCGCCCCCTCCGGCAGATCGACGGTCTCACCTGAGCGTCCGACCACGTTTTTCAGCGCGCCAAAAAATAGCACGTAAATCTTCATCGAAATTCGTCTTTCCCTGGAGAAACGCGGTTTGCCGCGTCAACCGTTGGTGGAGCGACGGGCGTCTCGTCCGTCCAGCAGTTCGGCGGCCGGGCGGGACGCCCGGCACTCCACCGGTAACGACCATTGCGCACCCGCGCCAATAGTGTAGCGTGCCCGCATCCGAAAGAACCTGTCCCATCGTACCGCCGTAGCCCCGTCCTCTCCCGTACGCCACAATTACTTCCGTAATCGTGCATTAGGTCACCTCAGCGCTTAATCTTATTGCGAATGCTCCATATTCCGAGAGGGGGCTGTTATCGCTAAAACCGCTCAACCCGATTCCAGCCGCAGCGAGTCCGCTCGGTCTTTTCTCCACAGCCTTAATATTTTGATCAAGTACACCCGGCTGTATGGCGTAGGCCATAAGCGCACCGAGGGCCAGTTTCAAACCACCTGGAACGAACTCAAGCAGGCTGTGCCCAAGAGCGGTGACACCGGTTTTCTGCTCGGCGTCTCCGGAAATAAACTTCTGCTCGATGGCATTCCGCTGGAAACCGGACAGGCCGAGCGCAGCTTCGCGCAGTTGCTGAGCGCCGCCGGCCTCTCCAGCATCCTGTTTTCCAACAAGGTCACGCTCGACGACTTTACCCGCCTGGTTCGCGCCTTTGCCATGGGCGGCTCCAAGGCGCAGGACTTCGCCAAGCAGATTAAGGAAACCCTTGGCGATAACAAGGATTCCTCGATCCGCATCAATGAAGTTAAGTTCGTTGCCGCCGATCCCTCCACCGGCGAATATTCCGTCGCCGCCCAACTCGCCGCGCAAGCCCTCGGCCCCGAATTCAAGCATTGGCTCAACGACCCGCAAAAACTTTTGCAGTTGATCGCCGCCGCCCAGGGAGCGAGTAACATCGGTGCGGGCACACCTGGCGGCGCTCCCCTCGGCAGCGTTCCCACCGTTCCCATTCCCGGCGGCATCGGCTCGGGACCGGGCGGAGCATTGTCGAACGGATCGTCCGGCGGGACCTCTGCCGGAACGTCGTCCGCAACTTGGTCCGGTGGCGTCGTTCCCTTACAGGAAGAGGAAGTCATCCAGACCATTCGCCTGCTCACCCATTTCGGCCAGGCATCGCAGGACCCCAACTCTTCTCCGGAAAATCTCGCCGTCGAACTCAGTAAGGCTCCCGAAGGCGCCAAGATCAATCTCGCCCATTTGCTCGAAAGTCTGGCCAAACAGACTTCCGAGAACAGCACCAGCGATGGCAATGATACTCCGCTGCTGATGAAGGCCGCCGAAACCATGGCCATCAAATTCGCCCTCGAACGTTATTCGCGCGGCGATGTGAAGGTCAACGCCGTCCACGAAATGATGGAGCACATGAGCCGGCAGATGGATACGCTCCGCCAGATCCTGCGCGTTCAGGAAGACAAAATGTCCAAGGCCGGCATCCTGGTTGAGTCCCATGCCGACATTCTCGACCGGATGTTCTGGGCGGAGATACCCGAGGCCGGCAAGAAAAGCGTTTTGCTCTCCGCCGAAGCCGCCTGCGTGCCGCCACGTAACATTCGCCAGTTCGTCGAAGTCCTTTTTGAGCGCGACGACCATGAGATCGCCGGCAAAATTCTCTCAAACTATTGCACCGGCCTCGACGCCAAGGATGCCGACCCCCGCCGCAAAACGGCCACGGGTCTGGCCCAACTCGCCGACCTTTATGCCAACGCGCCCGATGAAGTCATGCCCAACGCTCTCGCCATCATCGGCGAGAAACTGGCCAAGGAAAACGATGCCGAGATCCAGAGCTTGCTGGGCGCCGCCTTCACGCGCTTCGGCCAGGAGGCATGCTCTCGCAAAAAATACAAGGCCGTCGTCGAACTCTGCAACTCCCTCGAGACCGTGGCCCAGCAACGGCCCGCCCTGGTGCAGGACCTCCGCTCCCGCGTCGGCATCGAAAATCGCCTGCCCGATATGATCGAAGAAGCGATCAACGCCGATCGGGTGCCCGAGGATCTGGTCAACGTCCTGCAGCAGCTTCCCAAAGATTCCGTCGAACACCTTGCCGACCGTTTCTTCCGCGCGCAGAAGCGCGTCGAATGCGATCGCATTATTGAACTCGCCGGTGAACTGGGAAAACCCGCCATCGACGATCTGCGCGACATGCTGCGCTCCGGCCAGCCCCGCCAAGCTGCCTCCGCGGTCGGCCTCCTGAGCCGCCTTTCCGTGGCCACGCTGCTCGATTTGCTGCCCTCCCGCATCGGCCAGTTCAACCGTTTCTATCAGGACGTCATCGTTCGCCAGATCGCCTACGGCGCCGCCCCCGATCGCGGACGCACCCTGCTCGAGTTGCTCGAACTGCTCGACTCCCTCATCCTGCCCGAGGCCATCGACGAAATCGGCATGAGCCAGGACCGCAGCGCCAGTGCCAGCCTGATTGCGCTCGCCACCGCCGGTGAAGCGCACAGCCGTCCCCCGTACGTGCAACTGAAGGCCATCGAGTCGCTTGGCCGTTTGCGCGAAAATGAGGCCGTCTCCGTTCTGCGCGTCATCGTCGAAGACAAGAAACTTTTCGGCTACAGCCAGCACCGCGAATTAAGGATCGCCGCCATTCAGTCGCTCTCCAAGATCGACCCCCGCTACGGCACCCAGGCCCTCGCCGAAAGCGGCCTCGAGGCCGGCGAACTCGCCATCGCTCCGCTCGATTCCGGCCCTGGATGCCCCTGGGTCCGGCAGCGCCGCTACGAACGCATCGTCTTGCCGCGCGCGCTCTCCGCCACCCTTTCCAGTTCTTGGGGAAAGTCGAACATCATCATGCGGGAAATGAGTCTCGGCGGCGGCATGGGCACACGCAACGACAATCTCCGCGTCGGTTCCGAAGCCCACGTCGAAATCTCTCTGGGCGTGAAAAAAATCCGCGGCGAGATATTCCTCCGCCGCGCCAAAGTCAATGAAATCGGCTTCGAGTTTGTCAGCATGGACCTCGACAGCCGCTACCGCCTCCGCCGCGTACTGGTCGAGGCCCTGCAAAATGCCCCCGATAATCACTTCGTCGACTGGGACGGCGAGCGCAAGAAGTAGAGCCAGCTGCCGGCTCCCGGTTATCAGCTCTTAGAAAGCGCGCAGTCTTCGGGAAGAGAAATACGAGAGCGTGTTTCAAAAATAGTTTCGGGTAGGGCACAGCTTCAGCCGTGCCGTTCAGAGTCTGAGAAAATGCGGGCTTTAGCCCCTGAGGGATGTGCCATTCGAGCTGAAAAATTTATAAACCAGCTCTAGTCAGAAGGATGGAGCGTGTCCCGCATCCTCCTGGACACAAGCCAAGATTCACCGGCCGACTCGCGAGATCCTGCGAAGCTGGCTTCAGCAGCAGCCGAACCTCACGCTCGCGGAGTTGCAGGAGAAGCTTCGCTGGGGTGGGTTTTTTCGCTTCTCTCGGCGCTCACCGCGTCTCGGTGGTGAAAGACTCTCCCTCACACCACAAAATACTTGGCCCCCGGATGATGCACCACAATCGCCGACGTGCTCTGCTCCGGCTCCAGCAAGAAGCCTGAGCTCAGGCGCACGCCTACGTTCTCTTCCGGCTTGAGCAGCACGAACAGTTTCGTCTGGTCCTCCAGATGCGGGCACGCCGGATAGCCAAACGAATACCTCGAGCCGCGATACTTCTGATGAAACAGATCGCGAATGTGCGGAGAGTCCTCGGCTGCGATCCCCAATTCTTCGCGCATCTTCTTATGGTGAAATTCCGCCAGGGCCTCCGCCGTCTCCACACTCAGGCCGTGGAGATAGAGATAACGTGTATATTCTCCACCTTCAAACAGCCGCTGCGTTTCGACCGAAGCCTTCGGGCCGATCGTCACTAGCGACAGGCCGAGCACGTCCATCTTGCCCGATGACGGCGCGGCGAAGAAATCGGAGATACAGAGGCGGCGGCCTTCTTTCTGGCGGGGGAAAGTGAAGCGCAGGATTTCTTTTGCCCGTGTGGAGACGGGGCTCTGCCCCGTCTGGGCGGGGTGGAACCCCGCCCCCACATGATTCGTGCCGTCCTTCGGCGCATACACTACCACGTCGTTGCCGTCGCCTTGCGCGGGAAAATATCCGTAGACTACTTTTGGTTCGAACCAGCCTGCGGCTATCACATCCTCTTCCAGCTTCTTCTTGATCGGACGGTACTTCTCCTCTACCAGGCGGGCGTAATCTTCCTGCGACGCCGTTTTGAGCTGCCACTGATTTTTGAACAGAGCGGTGTCGTTGATGTAATGGAAAATCTCGCGCAGATCATAATCCTTCACCACGCGGACGCCCCAGAACGGAGGCTCGGGAATATTCGGTGCATCGGTCACGACCGCGCTGCGTTCGGAAAATACCGGCCCCACTTCTTCGTCCACGGCAGCGGCCTTCGCGTATTCTTTTACGGTCCGGCCGTCTTTTAGACGCGTCTCGCGCCTGGGATCCTCCGACGCCAGGTCCTCCATCACATGCAGGCCCGCGAACGCATCTTCTCCGTAGAACACGGCATGCGAATACTCGCGCCGCAGATCGTCTTCCACATACTTGCGTGTTAGCGCCGCGCCGCCGCAGATCACCGGATAGGCCAGCTTCTGCCTTTCCAGTTCCTGGATCACGTACTTCATCTCGAGCGTGGATTTCACCAGCAACCCGCTCAGACCGATGGCGTCGGCCTTGTGTTCCTCGGCGGAACGAATGATCACGTCGCCCGGCTGCTTGATTCCGAGGTTCACGACTTTGTAACCGTTGTTGGACAAGATGATATCAACTAAATTCTTGCCGATGTCGTGCACATCGCCCTTCACGGTGGCGAGCACGAGGGTGCCCTTCTGCTGCGAGCCGGTCCGCTTTTCCATCTTGGGCTCGAGATAGGCGACCGCGGCCTTCATCACTCCCGCGGAATCCAGCACCGACGGCAACTGCATCTTGCGCGCGCCGAACAGGTCGCCGACCGTCTTCATCCCGTCGAGCAACACGGTGTTGATCAGATCCAGCGGCTTGTATTCGACCAGCGCTTCCTCGATCAACTCTTCCAGCGTGCGCTTGGTCTGGCCCTCGCCCACCGATTTTTCGCCGTTGATGATCGCGTACTTCAGCTTATCTTCTATCGAGAGGGTTTCTACGTGCGCCGTAGTCTGCGCCTGTGCCTTGCCTTTCATGCCGGCGAAATGCTGCATGTAAACCTGCAGCGGATCGCCCTTCGAACGGTCCTGGTAAATCAGCTTGCGCGCCAGTTCCACTTCTTCCGCCGGAATCTTGTAGAGCGGATAAATCTTGGTGTAATTGACGATGGCAACGTCCAGCCCGTTCTCGACCGCCTCGTGCAGAAACACCGAATTCAGGACCCTCCGTGGATACGCGTCGAGACCGAAGCTGATGTTGCTAACTCCAAGCACAGTCTTCACTTCCGGCAATTTGTTATGGATCCGCTTGACCGCCTGCAAAGTTTCGATGCCGGCTGAGCGGTATTCTTCCTGGCCCGTCGAAATCGGGAGCGTCAGCGCGTCAAAGAGCAAGTCCACGGGACGAATGCCGTACTTCTTCGTGGCCAGATCGAAGATGCGCTGCGCAATCGCAACTTTCCTATCCGCCGTCAGCGCCATGCCTTCTTCGTCAATGGTCAGCGCGATCACCGCTGCGCCATAACGCTTTGCCATCGGCAAGACTTTCGATGTCCGCTTCTCGCCGTCTTCCAAATTGATCGAGTTAATGATGGCTTTGCCGGGAATGCGCTTCAGCGCCTCTTCCACTACGTCGGCCTCGGTGCTGTCGATCAAGATTGGCGCGGGGACGCGGGTCGCGATTTTTTCGAGGATCGCCGAGATGTAGCCTTTCTCGTCTTCGCCCACGATGGCGCAGCATAGGTCGAGCATGTGCGAGCCTTCGTTGGCCAGCTTTTTCGCCAGCGTCAGAATGTCGTCGTACTTCTGGGCCTGCACCAGCTTGCGGAAACGATCCACGCGCGTCGTGGTGTTCATCTCTTCCGCTACGATCAGGGGCTTGGGTTCGAGATCGAGCGGGACCGATGTGTAGGCGCTTGATGCCGCGCCCACCGGCTTCACATCGCGCTTGGCTGGTTCGACGCCGGAGACCGCGTCCACTACAGCTTTGAGATGTTCGGGAGTCGTACCGCAACATCCACCGACGATCCTTACTCCGTAATCTTTTACAAAATGCCGGTGGAACTCGGCGAGATCTTTCGGCGCGAGTTTGTACACGGCGTGCCCGCCCACGTTTTGCGGCAGGCCCGCATTGGGCAACACCGAAATATATTTGGTGGAGTTCAGGCCCAGATATCGGACCGCTTCATTCATCTCCGCCGGACCGGTCGCGCAGTTCAGGCCGATGATGTCAATGTCGTAAGGCTCAAGCGTGGTCAGCGCCGCGCCAATCTCGGTGCCGAGCAGCATCGCTCCTGTATCTTGAAGTGTTACTTGAACTTGCACCGGCAATCGCTTCCCTGCCTTGCGCATTGCCTCGATCACAGCGACGGTGGCAATCTTCGCCTGCAACAAATCCTGGCACGTCTCAACCAGCAGCACATCGACGCCGCCCTCGATCAGCGCCAACGCCTGCTCTTCATACGAAGCCAGCATCGCGTCCCAACCAATATGTCCAAGCGAAGGCAGCTTGGTCGTGGGCCCCATCGATCCGGCCACGAACCGCGGTTTGTCTTTAGTAGAAAATTGCTGCGCCACTTCCCTGGCGAGTTGCGACGCCTTCAGGTTGATCTCGCGCACTTTGTCGCGCAGATCGAACTCGCCGAGAACCAGGCTCGTCCCGCCGAACGTATTCGTCTCCACGATGTCGCAGCCAACGCGAAAGAAATCGGCGTGAATGTCGCGAATAATGTCTGGACGGCTCAGCACCAGGACTTCGCTGCAATTCTCCTTGCCCCAGTAATCGTCCAGGGTAGGATTGCTCTTCTGGATGTTCGTCCCCATGGCGCCGTCATAAACGACGACGCGTTCGGCTACGGTTTGAAGGAAATTCGTCATTGGTCGTCGGTCGTTCGCTATTCGCGTGAAGTCTTTGCCCACAAATATAAAAACACGAGCGGCTAGCAAACAGCGAACGACGAACAGCGGCCCGCCCTCCATACAACAACGCCGGCCCCGCGGGACCGGCGCTTGAAAAAGAATCTCGAAATTCGCTAGTTCCCCGCCACGCCCGCGTCCGTTTCCGATTGCGCAAACACTTGATTGGCGCCCATGTGGGCCGGGGCCGGCGCCAGCATCTGTTCCTTCCGGTAAATCAAATTGCTCGCGTTGAAACTCGCCAGCTCAAATCCATGCCCATGCGTAATCGCATCGGTAGGACAAGCCTCCACGCAATACCCGCAAAATATGCATCGATTGTAGTCGATGTTGTAGACCTGGGCGTAGCGTTCGGCGCCTGAGACCCTTTTTTCGGCGGTGTTTTCCGCGGCTTCTATGTAAATGCAATTGGAGGGGCAAGCGGCGGCGCAGAGGAAACACGCCACACATTTTTCCAGTCCATTTTCGTCGCGCTGCAAGACGTGCATGCCGCGAAAACGTTCCTGAAACTTCGCCCCTTTCAGCGGGCCGTCGCCGTCGGGATAGTTCTCAACGATGGAGGGCCGAAACATCTCCTTCAGGGTGATGGTCATGCCCTGCGCGACGGCTTCGATGTTTTTGATTACCGACATTCCTTTTGATTATAGCGGATTTGGGCGCAGGGGTAGATTTTGGCGACAGTGGGGCGGTGGGGAAATTTCTGGTGGGTCCATCACCCACTCACAATCGCTCGCAGACTTCCGATAAGCCTACATGCCGGTACCGATCGGCCCTCAGCGAGTAACTCGGCGATAATGCGTTCGTCGAGTGTCTCGACAGCTGAGCTTTCCGCCCGGTCGACGCCGTTCATCCTGCAGAGAAAGGTATTTGCAACTCGCGGCCCGGAAACACCGCGGTACCGGCAGCTCCACGGGCAGACGCATGTCAATGCTCCAGTGCAATCTCAATATGCCGGTGGATCGTGTGCGGCTGCGCAACACCACACTTGGTCAGCGCTGCGTCATCGCAGTCGCGACCGCTCATCACCACGGGGTTGTCCATGCTTGCAGAGAGTATTCTGCCGTCCGCCGTGCTAACGGTGATTGTGACGTCAACAGTTTCCTTGCCAACTCCCGCCTCGTACTTTCCGTCTTTTGTCTTGGTTACTTGGACCCAGTTATTCGCCGTGTCCGCCACCGGGGCCTGCATCCAAGCCGCTGGAAACTGCAGATTGGGATGTGATGGTGGCACATGGTGAACCACAACCACGGCCGTCTGCTTCACCGGGTCGATCGACTGAAGATTCAGGTCGAAGTCGATGTGGGACTTTCCGACGAGCACCTGCGTGCCATCGGCCCACGAACCGGCCTGCGGGTTTGACATGAGAAAGTGATCTCCAGGATGTTGCAGAATTCCGATTTTGTTCATGATCCACAGGTCTACGTAGAAGTTCATCAGATCTAAGATTGGCCCGACCATCTTCGGGTGCACTTTGCTCAGATCGGGCATGGAAGGCGTCCAGCTGGGATCAAGCGAAAGGGGCTCGCTAAACTGAGCCATTGCCGGTGTCAGCGTGATGGGCTGCCCGTTGGACGTCATGCCGGTCCAGCGAAACTCCTCGATGTAACTACCGTTAGCCGTTTTTTTCGCCGTGCCGGAGGCGTCGGCGGTGTAGTGCCAGTCTTCATTGGTGGCGATCATGTGGTAGATGAGCGTTTCTCCGTCGCGATAGTGGCGCGTGAGAGGACTACCGCCCAATGCGGGCATTTGCGCGGACACGAGCAGGGAGGCAAGAAGAACTACAAGCGCGACAAACAAGCATTTCATCGTGTTTTCCTCAAGATGCCTTCGGTGAATAACTGCATTTGCTGGCGAACCACATGGGTAGTTTGCTCAAAGGGTGGACCCTCGACGGCCCAGAGAGCTGTCAGGCCCAGATGCATAGTCTTGAAGCTCAAGATGAGCCGTGGAACATCGATGTCGGTCCGGAGCGCCCGGCGCTCTTCAAGCGCGGCAAAAAGCGACTGGAGCGGAGGATCGATGTACCTCTGCATCTCCACCATGTACGGAAGGAAGCGCTCGGTATCTATGAACATCTGCGCCAGAAACACACGCACGAAGGCGTGATATGGCTCCTTCAGCCGGAAGTGAAGCAGAATGTAATCGGCAAGGACACGATGCACCGGCCGCTTTCCCGGCCTAAAACGGGCAATCGTGGGCGCCATGCGCGCCTCGAGATCGGCCATGAACGCCACCACGATGTCCTCTTTTGTGGCGAAGTAGTTGTAAATGGTCCCTTTGCCGACATCGGCAGCCGCCGCAATATCGTCGATCGTTACTGCGTCGAGGCCGCGCCGCGAGAAAAGGTCGATCGCCGTAGACAATATCTGAGACCGGGCGACGATCTTCTTCCGTTCGCGTCGAGATGCGACCATGGTCATATATGACCATAGTCATAATACAGCCTTTATCGAATGTCAAGAAGAATTTGTTGTTAACAGCCCAAAGCGCTCATTCAGCCTCGGTTTGGGCTTCCGGTTAGTCCCGAACACCCTGTATTGACGAGGCCGATCGGCTCCTGGATCGTCGCCCATCCAAAAACTAACCCAGTCTCTGGCTACTAAGGGCGGGGGGACTTTCGAGGACGTGGAAATCTTCTTCTCATGGTTGAGACTCTAGTTGTGCGCTGGGTCGTGCCGGCGTCAGATAGCGTCTCAATTCATGGCCAGCCGTGGTGTGCGCTCTACTCGTTTTATCTTCCTGGTTAGTTTCTTTGCGGCTTTCGTTTTTCTTTTCGGCGGAGTCTTTTGCTGCGGTTTCCTGGGCAGCGCCTTCGCGCAAGAGTCGAACGGGAAAACAACTAACTCGTCTTCTCCAACGAGAGCTGATGAACGCGTCGGCGACCGTCGTTATCCGCGGGACCAGTCGCAGTGGAACTGGAACCAGCGGGGGCGGGCTGTGCCTCCAGGAGAATCGGCGGCGAAGCTGCGGTTGCGAGCTTACCGGCAGAAGATGGCTCTGCGAGCGCAGCGCGCGGCTGCACTCCACTTACCCCAGCAAAGCTTGGTTGAGGCACCCGCTTCCGTGGCAACATCCGCGACGTGGGCTCCGCTGGGACCGGCTCCGCTGGCTTCTGATGCTACGGGAGATGGAGGGCAGAATTATAACTGGGTCTCGGGGCGGGCTACTTCGGTGCTGCTCGATCCCGCGGACGCGAGCGGAAACACGGTGCTGCTCGGCGGCGCGTATGGTGGGCTTTGGAGATCGGCAAACGCGGGCAGTCTGAGCCCCAGCCCTGCATCGGTCACATGGCAGACTTTGCTTGACGATCAGCCGACGCTGGCAGTGGGCGCGATTGCGTTGCAGCCGGGAAACAGCAAGCTGATTCTGGTCGGGACCGGAGAGACGAACAGTTCCGCCGATTCTTATTACGGGTTGGGGATTTTGCTTTCGACCAATGGGGGTTCCACGTGGACCGATATCCAAAGCGCGGCCAGTGGGCAATCGTTTCTGGGAATCGGCTTCAGCAAGATTGCCTTCAGCACGGCGAATCCCAGCCTGGTGGTGGCGGCGGCGGCGGGAGACAACGGTTTATGCTTAGGCAAGGAATCGGCACCCGCAGCATACAACGGCCCGTGCCTGGGCCCGCAAGAGGATGGCGATTCACCCGCGCGCGGGCTTTACTACTCGACGAACGCGGGAGCGACGTGGAACCGCGTAACTCTCAAGGACGGATCCGTTCCCGCTTCGGCTACGTCGGTGATTTACAACCCGCTCCAGGGAACCAACGGAACTTTCTACGCTTTTATCCGACGGCATGGGCTGTACTCCTCAACCGATGGAATCAACTTCACGCCGCTGGCGACGCAGCCGACGACGGGCCTTACATCCGTGAATTGCCCGCCTACTTCGAACGCAACCACTTGCCCGATCTATCGCGGCGAGCTCACGGTGGTGCCGGGGCGCAACGAGATGTATGTGTGGATCGTCGATGTGCAATACGACATCAACGGAAATCCAACGCCCTACGACGAGGGCATCTGGCAGTCGTTAAACGGCGGAGTGGGGTGGACCGAGATTCCGGACAACGGCATCACCAACTGCGGCGACAGCGCGTTTGGGCCCAACAGCGGCTGCGGGGTGGAGCAGGGTTGGTACAACCTGGCGTTGGCCGCGGTCCCCGATGGAACGAAGACGGCGGAGACGGACATTTACGCGGGTGCGGTCAATCTTTATAAATGCACTCTCGCGGGAGGCACGACCTGCACACAAGGCGACTGGATCAACTTAACTCACGTCTATGGGTGCAGTCCGCTGGCGGCGCTGGCGCATGTGCATCCGAGTCAGCACGGGATTGCGTTCACGGTGACGAGCGGCCTATCGCCCGGCTACTTCGCGCATGACGGCGGAATCAGCCGGACGCTCGATGGCTATTCCGGACTGACCACGGGCAGTTGCTCGGGGACGAACCAGTTTGACAGCCTGAGTGAAACCCTGGGCTCGATGACGGAATTCGTTTCGGTCTCGGTGCATCCTTCGAGCGCCGACATTATGTTGGGTGGAACCGCGAATAACGGTTCGCCCAGCACCAGCACCGCAACCAGCAGCAGCGCGTGGCAGAACGCGCTCAGCGGCGATGGCGGATTCACCGTCATCAATCCAACAAACCCCGACGAGTGGTTTGCGGCGAATCCCTACGTCTCGATCATGAAGTGTGAGTCGGGAACGGCTTGTAACGACAGCTCATTTTCCCAGGTCGTCGGACCGAACGATCTGAACGGAGATCAGGGAGCCTACGATACTCCCTACATTCTTGATCCGCAGAATAGCGGTGAAATGCTGGTGGGAACCTGCCGTGTGTGGCGGATCGGCACGAGTGGAACGGCTCCGATACAACTCAGCAATGACTTCGACACGTTGGGAACAGGCGTGTGTACGGGCGGCGAGATCAATCTGGTGAATGCGCTGGCGGCGGGTGGCCCTGCGACGAACGGTTATTCGGCGGTGGTGTACGCGGTAACCAACGGATATGGGCCGCTGAGTGGGTCTCCGGGCGGCGAAGTGTGGGCGACGACCGACGCGGGCGTCAACTTAATGATAAATGTGACGCAGAATATCAATCCGCAGGGCTATGCGATTTCGTCAGTCGCGATGGATTCGTCCGATACGACGGGCCAGACGACGTATGTCGGGATCATGGGATTCAGCATCCCGTCGTACCCAACGTCGCATGTTTGGAAAACCACGAATGCGGGCGCGAGTTGGACGGACTGGACCGGGCCGGGGACGGCGATGGGGTTCCCCAATGCTCCGGTGAACGCGTTACTGGTGGATTCGCAAGCCGGACTGATCTACGCGGGAACCGACGTTGGCGTCTTTGTCAGTTCGACGACGACTGCGAGTTGGACCGAAGTCGGACCTGCGCCGGGGCCGGGTGCGTCGGGATTCCTGCCCAACGCTCCGGTGACGGCGCTGCAAATGTTTAATTACGCGAGCACCAAAACGCTGGTAGCAGCGACGTACGGGCGGGGTATTTGGAACTACGCGCTGGTGACGGCGCCGGACTACACGAATGTGATTTCGAATTCGCCGCAGACGATTTTTCCAACGCAGACGGCTACGTTCGACGGCACGCTGACGGCAAAGGACGGATATGCGAGCCTGGTGAATTTGAGTTGCTCGGGCGCAGCGCCGGCAACCTGCGCGTTAAATCCGACACGGATCGCGCCGGCTGCGACGTACACGTTGACGGCGGGCGGGGGCGTGGGTGATTACAGTTTCATTGCGCAGGCGGTGGGCACGGACCCATACACAATAACGCACAATGCACCGGTGACGCTGCACGTTGTGGATTTCAATTTGACGGCGCCCAGTCCGAATACGTTGAGCGTGGCGCAGGGCGGAACTTCCGGTGCGAGCACGTTCCAGGTGACGGCGTCGGGAAGTTTTTCGGGAACGGTGACGCTGAGTTGCTCGGCGGGGTTGCCGGCGGGAGCGGCTTGCGTGTTCTCGCCATCGAGTGCGGTGAGTCCGACTCTCTCGTCGCCGGTGACGGTCACGTTGACGGTTACGGCGGCGGCAGGAACTCCAGTGGGTGGTCCGACGACGGTGACGATCGCGGCGATGGCGGCGGGGGCGCCAGCGGCCAAAACGCAGACGTTCGGGCTGACGGTAACGGGGACGGGAACGGCGACGGGCTTTACGTGGACGGACACGGGCAGCGCTACGGCGACGGTACTGGCGGGACAGGTCGCGAGCTATGCGTTTTCGGCGGCTCCGGTGGGCGGGCCGTTTAGCTCGGCGGTGAGCTTTGGATGCACGAATCTGCCCGCACTGACTAACTGCGAGTTCAATCCAACGACGATTGCGGCTGGAGCGGGAATAACGGCGGTGACGCTGACGATTTCGACTGCGGGGCCGAATGCGGCGGCGCAGTCGAGGCGGGGAACCGTGCGGCGCACGGCTTGGACGAACGGGGACGCCCGTCCATTCACGGGTGGCCGTTCCCACACTTTGCCCTGGTTCGCACTCGCGTGGGTAGTGCTGGCGGGGATTGTGGGAGTAGGGCATAAACGACGCAGCAATCCGCGCCTCTATGGAGAAATCGCTGTAATTTGCCTGGGGCTTGGATTGATGGCGCTGATTTCTTGCGGCGGGGTCGGAGGCGGTGGCAGTACCACTCCGCCACCGGTGACGGTGAGTCCTGGACTGTCGCTTTTGTTTGCGAATGAAGCGGGTAACTCGTGGCTGACTTCAGTTACTCAGCAGCAATTCACCGCTAACCAGAATGTAACTTGGGCGGTCACGGGCGGAAGCGCGAATGGCACAATAGACGCGACGGGGCTTTATACGACTCCGGCAGTGATGCCCAACCCGGCGACGGTAACGGTGACGGCCACGCCGGCGACAGGGGCGGCGGGATCGGCCTTTGTGACTGTGTCTGCGCCAACGGTAGTGGGGACGTCGCAAATTACGGTTTCGGCTATGGCTGTAGACGGAGCGACGCATTCGGATGTGGTAACGCTGATCGTGCAGTAGAGTTCTTAGAGTGTGTTTCATATATCGGTTCGGGGATAGAGCACGGCTTCAGCCGTGCCGCTCAGTGTCACAAGAAGTGCGGGCTTTAGCCCCTGAGGACCACACATGACGCCGGGGCGCGGGCTCATGTCCGCGCCTTTTTTCTTGCGTCATAATTCTGTTGTGCTTGTGTCACGTCAATGCGACGCGGGGGTGAGGTAGGATCATCTTCGGTGAGGCTGCCGTGCTGGGCACGGCATGAAGGAACGAGGACGCTCGTCTCTCCACTAGACAAACCTATGACTTATGACATTGCGGTGATTGGCGGGGGGATCGTTGGGCTTTCGTTTGCCATGCAAGCGACGGAGAAATTTCCCCGCTTACGGATCGTGGTGCTGGAAAAAGAGGCGGAAGTGGCCCGGCATCAGACGGGGCACAACAGCGGAGTGATCCACAGCGGGGTTTATTACCAGGCGGGATCGCTGAAGGCGCGGTTGTCGGTGGCGGGGGCGCGCGAGATGGTGGAGTTCTGCTCGCGACATGGGGTCCCTCATAAGGTGTGCGGGAAGTTGATTGTGGCCACGAACCCGGAGGAATCGGCGCGGCTGGATGAGTTACTGGCGCGCGGCGTGGCCAATGGGTTGGAGGGTCTGCGGTTGCTCTCGCGCGAGGCGATGCTCGAGATCGAGCCGCATGTGGGCGGCGTGCGGGCGCTGCACGTGCCCTCGACGGGGATCACGGATTATGCGGCGGTGGCGGCAAAGTATGCGGAGATCGCGATGGGCTGCGGCGCCGAGGTAAAGACGAACGCTGGCGTGGTGGGATTCGGGTGTTCAAAAGGCGCGGCGCCAGACGCCTCGAAAAATGAGGTGTTGGTGCGAACACGCGCGGGAGAATTTTTGGCGCGATATGTGGTGAATTGCGCGGGGCTGTATAGCGATCGCGTGGCGCGCATGGCGGGAGACGATCCTCGGATGATGCTCGTTCCATTTCGCGGCGAGTATTACGACCTGGCGGCGGCGCGCGGAGAGTTGGTGCGGGGATTGATTTATCCGGTGCCTGATCCGCTCTATCCGTTCTTGGGAGTGCACTTCACGCGGCGTATTCATGGCAATGTGGATGCGGGGCCGAATGCCGTGCTGGCTTTCCGGCGCGAGGGATACCGGTGGCGTGACTTCGATTGGGGCGAGGCAATGGAAGTGTTCATGGATGCGGGATTTCGGGCGATGGCGCGGCGGCACTGGAAGAATGGGCTGTCGGAGTTCCGGCGGTCGCTGCGGAAGCGGGAGTTCGTGCGCTCTTGCCAGCGGCTGGTGCCGGCGGTGCGAATGGAAGATATGACGCGGGGAGGGTCGGGAGTGCGGGCGCAAGCGGTGGGCGCGGATGGAACGCTGGTGGACGATTTTCGGTTTATGGTGCGGGAGCGGTTTTTGCACGTGCTGAATGTGCCGTCTCCGGCGGCGACGGCGTCGTTGCCGATTGGCCGCGAGATCTTGAAGATGGTGCCGCAGGAGATTCTGGGTTAGGTGGAGCAAGCGGCGCGGCGTAGTGTAGTCTGGTAGTTCTTAATTACTGCTAGTTGGGAGAATTCTCATGGCACAAAGTTTGAGTGGAAAGAAGAAAGTTGCGATTTTGGGCGCGGGGAAGATGGGAGCGATTCTGCTGCAATCTTTTTTGCGCGATGGATTGCTGTCGCCGGGGCAGACCTCGGTGACGGTGGCGCACCCGGAACGGGCGCGGATGCTGAAGGAGAAGTTGAAGGTGCAGGCCGGGACCGACAACTCCGAGGCGGTCGAGGGCGCGGACATTGTGTTTCTCTGCGTGAAGCCGCAGGTGGTCGCGGACGTGGCGCGCGAAATCCGGGCGCACTTGAGCGCGAAGCAGTTGGTGATTTCGGTGGCGGCTTCAGTCCCGACGGAGATGATTGAGCGGGCGCTGGAGAAAGAAGTGCCGGTGGTGCGCGCGATGCCGAACACTCCTTGCGTGCTGGGAGCGGGAATGACGGCGCTGTGCAAGGGGAAGTTCGCGACCAAGCAGCATCTGGAACTGGCGACGAAGTTTTTCGATTCGGTGGGGCGGACGGTGGTTGTGGACGAAAAACATATGGACGCGGTCACGGGATTGTCCGCCAGCGGCCCGGCCTATATCTACATCATTCTGGAATCGCTGGCCGAGGCGGGAGTGAAGGTGGGACTGCCGCGCGATGTGGCGACGCTCCTGGCGGCCCAAACCACCATGGGCGCGGCGCGCGTGGTGCTGGAGACGGGAGACCATCCAGCACTGCTAAAGGATGCCGTGACGACGCCTGCGGGATGCACGATTGACGGCATCATGGAACTGGAAGAGGGCAAGCTGCGCGTCACCTTGATCAAGGCGGTGGTGAAGGCGGTGCAGAGGGCCAAGGAACTGGCGTTCTCGTAGAAAATTTGCGGGCTTACGTGACGCTTGGGTTTGACCTTAGTTACCAGTTGGTACTGTGGGGGGTACCCCCCTCCCCCCTGTCTATTAAAATCAATGGTTTATGGGGAATTTTCCGCCAGGTCTTTGACTCTAAAGGGTTTAACTTACAAAGTCTAGATAACAAAGGAGTTATTTGTCAACTTCTGGGGGCCTGTCCTTTAGAATCAATGATTTGGACTTACTAAGTCGCACAAAGTCTAGATTTCAAAGAACTTAGTTCCAAATCGGGGCCACCGCACTGGGTTACGCCTCAATTAATGGTAAATCCTATTACTCTTATGTCAAGCACCGTAACGATTTGGGCAAGCCTGGTTGTGAAACTATGCTCTACCCAAAGCTAAGACATGGGGAGAATTCCCGGGCACGTCAGGGCACCGGAAGATGCAGGGGTCCTTCGACTCCGCAGGAACTTCACTTCGTGAAGTTCCTGCTACGCTCAGGATGACAACTTGGATAGGGTTCTAAGGGAACTCCGATTGAGTCTTCGCGCATGAGGCGGGATGGAAGGAAGTCCGGGAACATTTGCGCTCTGCTTGGTGTCTTTAGAATCAGATTGACGGGAGCGGGTAGAGGCTCCGTCGATTGAGTTGTGGTTTGAGTGGGAGGTGCAGTGTGCAGCCGAAGCGCCGACCGAGTCAACTGATTAGCAACATCAACGTCGCTGGCTTTGCGGGCATTATGATCGTGCTGTTGTACCTCTTCATGCCTGTGCACGTCCACGAGTATCGAGGGGTTTCTGCCGATCTGCCATATGTCAGCCATCCCATTTCCATGCCGCACGCGAACCGAGAAGACGCGATGATAATCGGCATAACACGAGACGACCAAATATTCTTCCGTGCCGATCGAGTAAGGCCCGATGACTTGCCTGCCAGAATCCGGGAATCCGTCAACCAAGGTTCGGAGAATAAGGTTTACATCAAGGCCGACGCCAGGGCGAAGTATGGGTGGGTTGCCGAAGTTCTCGACAATGTACGCTTAGCGGGAATTGAGAAGATTGGTTTTCTTGTCTACGAGAAAGGCCACGTTCCAGTGCCAAGTCCCTAGCCGGGGCTGGAGTGGGAGGTGCAGAATGCTGTCGAAGCGCCGACCGAATCAACTTATCAGCGGGATCGACGGGACTCCTTTTGTTCAGGTAACCGTGATCCTGGCTGCACTGTTCTTGTTGGGTCTCCTAATAGTGCAGGGCCGACCGCAACCGCTTCATAGTTGGGTACCCCTTCTGCCGCGTGTCAACCATCCCGTTTCCATGGCGCACGCGGATTGGAAAGACGCCATGATCATCACCATAACACGCGACGACCACGTATTCTTCCGTAGCGAATCGATTAATCCCGTTGAATTGCCCGACAAAATCCGGGAATCCGTCAATCAAGGTTCGGAGAATAAGGTTTACATCAAGGCCGACGCCAGGGCGAAGTACGGCTGGGTTGCCGAAGTTCTCGACAATATACGTACTGCAGGAATTGAGAAGATTGGCTTCCTGGTCGAGCAGCGCCGAGCTTCAAAGCCAAATCCGTAGCGTGAAGCCCACTCATACAACGCACGCGCATGAGTGGAATACTCGACAAAATGCAGGGATCCTTCGCTTCGCTCAGGATGACAACCATGAAATAAAGATGACAAATCATGAAAGATGCCACCGGGGGCCGCGCTCATCGCGCTCTATGCGATGAATGGCTTCGCTGCACGCTACCCGCTCATTCGCACAGGCCGCGAATGAGTGGGGCACCCGCGGCACTAGAACTGGTCTCACAGGCGGTTCTCAGAGCAGGCTGTCCGACCCTCAGGGGCTAAAGCCCGCATTTTTACTGGGCCTGAGCGGCACGGCTGAACAGGCTGCGGAAAAAGTCGAAATAGCAACGGCAGCCCCTAAAGGGGCGTCCGATTTCGAAGGACTTACGGTATCGCTAAAGCGATACCCTGATACGAAACCGGAGTTTTTCCGCAGCCTGTGAAGCCGTGCCCTACCCAAAACCATTTGTGAAACCAGTTCTACTTCGACAGACTCGAAAAGCACAGGTGGACGGGCTCCCATGCTATAATTTCAGTTCGCCTGAACGTGTTTACGTCGAGGCTGATCTGTGAATTCCTCCGCGGGCGGACCTATAATTCCGAGAACCAATGCCATTCCAGATTTTTAGAGACGAGGTATAGCTATGTCCGGCCATTCGAAATGGGCAACCATCAAGCACAAGAAGGGCGCGCTCGACGCGAAGCGCGGCAAGATCTTCACGCGTCTCATCAAGGAAATCGCGATGGCGGCGAAGTCGGGCGGCGATCCCGACATGAACCCGCGGCTGCGGACGGCGATCCTGGCGGCGAAGTCGGAGAACATGCCGGCCGACAACATCAAGCGGGCCATCCAGCGCGGGACCGGCGAACTGCCGGGACTGACCTACGAAGAATTTGTGCTGGAGGGCTACGGGCCCGGCGGCGTCGCTTTGCTGGCGGAGATTTCCACCGACAACCGCAATCGCACGGTGAGCGAAATCCGGCATGTGTTTGGCAAGAACAATGGCAACATGGCCGCAGCGGGCGCGGTGGCGTATATGTTCCACAAGAAGGGCGACATCATCATCCCCAAGTCGGCGGCCAAGGAAGACGATCTGATGAACATCATCCTGGAAGCGGGCGGCGAGGATTTGAAGGACGATGGCGAGAACTGGGAAATCCTGACCGACACTTCCGCCTACGAAGGCGTGTTGGAGGCGGTGAAGAAGGCCGGCATTACGCCTCTATCGTCGAGCGTGAGTATGGTTCCGGACACGTACATCAAGCTGGAAGGGCAGCAAGCGGCGCAGATGATCCGGCTGATGGAAGCGCTCGAAGATCACGATGACGTGCAGAACGTGCATGCCAACTTCGATATTGATCAGAAACTTCTGGAAGAGGTTGCGGGCTGAGGGTAATCGGGTCATCGGATGATCGGGCGATCGGATGATCGGGCCATCGGGTCATCGAAATTCAAAGGCAGATCAATGCGATGGCCAGATCATCCCCAGATTATCCGATGACCCGATCACCCTTCCGCGTGACACCCGCCCAATCGCTGACCGCAGTATCGAAGTTTTCAACATCGCAGAGGAAAAGTTTGTGGAAAAGCGGAATCTGATTCTTGTAACCTTCTGTTAATAAATCTCTTTCAACAATCTGCACCGCATCGGGTGCTAGCCGCCCGCGGCGCAAGCAGGGTTCGTGTCAGGGCGTGCCTTCGGGCACGCTATAAGTGCTGCGCGATGAGAGCGCCTTCATGCGCTGCGGCCGGAGATTGGCGATGCTCAGCCCTTATTGCGAAAAACTTACGGCGAGGATTCGATCCTAGTGAAGACACGGCTCGACAAGTTGGTGGTGGATCGAGGGCTGGCGGCGTCGCGCGAACGAGCGCAGGCGCTGATCCTCGCGGGGAAAGTTCTCGTCAACGAGCAAAAAGTCGAGAAGGCGGGAGCAGCGATTGACACGGGCGCGGGCTTGCGACTGCTGGGCGGTGACCTTCGCTACGTCAGCCGGGGCGGGGTCAAGCTGGAAAAGGCGCTGGAGCACTGGCGAATCGATCTCCGCGGCAAAGTCTGCCTTGACGTGGGCGCTTCGACCGGAGGCTTCAGCGACTGCATGTTGCAGCACGGCGCGGCCCGGGTGATTGCCGTGGACACCGGTTATGGTCAGATGGATTTTGGCTTGCGCAACGATCCGCGCATGCGGCTGCTGGAGAAAACCAACGCCCGCTACCTGGAGCACGGTGACATCGGCGAGCGTATTGAATTCATCGCCATGGATGTTTCCTTCATCTCCGCCACGCTGGTGCTGCCGGCGGTGATTCGTGCGACTGCGGCGGCGGCATCCGAGATCGTCCGCCAGATTGTGGTGCTGGTGAAACCGCAGTTCGAGGCGGGCCGGGAGTCGGTGGGGAAAGGCGGGATCGTGCGCGACGAATCGGCACAGCGAGCGGCCGTGGCCAGGGTAGAGGCGGCGCTCGCGGACCTCGGATGCGAGGGGGCCGAATGGATCGAATCTCCCATCCTCGGCGGTGGTGGCGGTGGCGGCGAAGGCAATCGCGAATTTCTTCTGCACGCGGAGTTTTTGCCGCCTGGTGCCCGCTGATTCTGTACAATCGGAAGTCCAGTGTCAGAATAGAAGTCCGATGTCTAGGTCTAAAGAGAAATCCGCGAACATGTCCGAGTCTCCGCAAAGCGCAACCCGCCAGAAAACCGTCGCCATCGTTTCCAAGCCAGACCGTCCCGAACTGCGCGAAGTGCTGCCGGCGCTAGAAAAATGGCTGCGGCAGCGCAACTACACGGTGGTGGTGGACGAGGAAAGCGCCGCATATTTTTCGGCATCCACGGTGGTGGCGCGGAGCGAGTTGGCGGCGCGATCGCCAGATCTGGCGCTAGTGCTGGGCGGCGACGGCACGCTGCTTTCGGCGGCGCGCGCGGTGGCGAAAGTTGGAACCCCGATCCTCGGCGTCAACCTGGGCACGCTGGGATTCCTGACCGAACTTCCACTGGCCGATCTGTATCCCGCTCTGGAGGCGATCGAGAAAGAGCGTTACGTCGTCGAAAGCCGCTCCATGCTGAGTTGCTCGCTGATACGGGGCGGCGAGGTGGTCGCCACGCACTCCGCCTTGAACGAACTGGTGGTGAGCAAGAGCGCCATCGCGCGCTTGAACCACTTCGAGCTGTTCGTGGACTCGGAGTTCGTTTCCAGCTACAGGGCCGATGGTTTGATCGTCGCGACGCCCACCGGCTCGACCGCATATTCTCTGGGAGCGGGCGGGCCGATCCTCAAACCGGATGTGGATGCATTCGTCATCACGCCGGTTTCGCCCCACGGATTGACGCACCGCGCGGTGGTGGTGCGCGACACGGTCGTGATCGAAATCCAAGTCAAGACCGGTCAGGAGGAAGCGTACCTGAGTCTCGATGGGCAAGTCGGCATGCCCCTGCGGGACGGTGATAGCGTGCGCTGCGTGAAGGCGGAACATGCGGCCCGGCTGCTGCGTTTTCAGAAAACGTTTTTTGAAGTGCTCGCCACCAAGCTCAAGTGGGGAGAACGCTGAGGGCGACACGATTCTTATGCAGAGACGCGGCTGGCCGCGTCTCCGGCCGCTGAAAAATTCCGATTCACACAGGTTTTGGAAAGGCACGCTTTTGCGGGCTGCGGAAAAAATTAATCGAGGGCGTGGAAAGCACACCTCAGGCGCTGAAGCACGATCACATTCCCAAAAACTTTCGGCACGAGTAAACTCGTGCCCCTCCCAAAACCGGCGTGAATGGAAAGTCTTTCCGCAGCCTGTGAAACCGCGCCCTACCCAGAACCAGACCACAATCTACGGTAACCATGAAAACGGTCTAGCTCGGTCTTGCGGCTATCTCTTCGAGAGCGGGATAGGAAGTGGGCTTGACGAGAGTGAGTGGTGGCGGCTGTACGCCGGAGCGAATGGCCTTGGTCATGATTTCCACGGCCATGCCCATGATGACGGGCTGGACAACCGTCGCCGCGAGCAAACCACGGCGCACCCATTCCTGGCCAGCTTTCGGTATGCCGTCCATGCCAGTAAACGGCAGACTTAGCCAGTCTTTCCGGGCCCGAATTTCCGGCACTTCCTCGAATGCTTTCCTGGCACCCATGGCCATGCCATCATCCTGACTGCCGATCAGGCGAATGCCCATTTGGTGGGCTGTACCCAACGCCAACCACGATTTGACGGCTTTGTACCCGCTAGCCTCTGTCCAGTCTCCCCTGAGCATTCTCGGGGTTACATTCTGAGGTTTCGTGGATTGCATTCCTGACGTGCGTTGCCGGACAACCTCGCTGGTGGGAGGTCCCTCGATATACAGGATGTTTCCCCCGTCCTTCAAGAGTGCCGCAAACTGTTTTCCTTGGATTCTTCCCATCTCTTCATGATCTATGGGAATGTTAAAAGTTGGGACCCGGCTGGTCGTCTGAAGCTTGCCAATGTAATCCACTTTACGAACTACCAGCCCCCAACCGATGCCCGCGGCGACGGCGGCAGCAGCTACTTGAGCCATTGTGGTGCCCACCGGTTCCAATAGAATTGCATCCGGGCGCTGAGACGAGCGCTGGATGCTGGTCAATAGCTGTTGGCTTTGATTAACGGCATTGCTGCCGGCATACACGATTTGAACGTTTACATCCAGCTTCCGGGCAGCCTCCACGGCGGCTGTCGCTTGTGCTATTTGGTAGTCGTCTTCATTGATGAGTGAAATCAATATATTGAGCTTCGTCATTGAAACCCCTGCACCTCGCAATTACCGGCTTCAATAATAACACCCGGAAGGCAGGGCAGGTCGGGTACTATACCGTTTTCACGGTTAGTGTGAACCTCGCCATTGGCAATCCTCGGGGATAAAGCCCGCATTTCTGGCGGTGGTTAGCGGCACGACTGAACAACTTTCGGAAAGATACAATCTGCCGCGGAAAAGCGAACACCGGGGCTAAAGCTTAGGTTGATTTCGCAGGGATTACGCAGCCCTGAAGGGCGCTCTTCCACGATGCCGGCAAATTCCCGAGCTTTTCCGCAAGTTGTAAAGTCGTGCTTTTTCCGAAACCAGCCAAGGCTTACAGCAACCCTGAAACCGCTCTAGAATACATGCATGGGCGATTCGCTTTATCTGAGCTTGTGGTTTCCCAGCTTTGACGAGACCGAGATTCTGCCGCGAACGGTCAGCGTGCTGCGGCAAATTCCGTTTTCTCCGGCGCGGGAGGGTATCACTTACGCGGCGATCCAGCCCATATCGTGGAGCGAGCCAACCATTCTGGAACGCCGCTTCCATCCTGGCGTTCCGCCGGAAGACGCAGCGGAAGTGGTCGCGGAACTTATTCACCACGACTACGCCTACATTTTCGAGGCCTATTGGGATTTGTGGACTCCTCCGGAGGGCGCCGAGAAATGGGTGCTGGAGCCGTCGCTGGTGCGTCTGGTCGCGCAGGGGATGGATTTTGAAGAGCGCACCGCGGAACAGACCGGGCACATTCAAATTGATTTCGGATTAGACACGTCATTTCTGCACGAAGAAGTCGAGTTCACGTCCGAGGCGGAGCGGAATGTTCGCAGCAACGTACATAAGCTGGTGGAACTTACCGCGCAGGTGGAAAAGAACGCTGGGGCTACGGGGCGGTTGCTGTGGTCGGAATCGGAGGAAAATCTGGCGCAGAAGCTGATCAAACGGCTGCAAAGAGTGCAATGACGGCTGCGGCGGTGGCGTAATTAATAATTTCGTTCTGAGTAAACAAAAAAGGGCATCGAAGCCAAACGAACTGGCCGCGATGCCCTTCTCAATTTACTTTGTTCGTCCAGCGTCAATCTGCAGCTTATCGCCAGCTGCAGCCTGGGCTGCCGCGAGCCGCGCGGTGAGCACGCGGAACGGCGAGCAGGAAACGTAGTTGAAACCGGCCCGGTAGCAGAACTCGACCGACGATGGTTCGCCGCCGTGTTCGCCGCAGATGCCAACCTTCAGGTTCGGACGCGTTTTGCGTCCCCGTTCAACCGCTATCTTGATCAACTGACCTACGCCTTCTTGATCGAGGACGGCAAACGGGTCTTGCTTGATGATGCCCTCGGCGATGTAGGTCGGAAGGATCTTGTTGACGTCGTCGCGCGAGAAGCCCCAGGTGGTCTGCGTGAGATCGTTGGTGCCGAAGGAGAAGAACTGCGCTTCCTTGGCGATCTCATCGGCGACCAGGGCGGCGCGCGGCAGCTCGATCATCGTGCCGACCATGTACTCGACGGTTTGTCCTTTTTCCGCGAAGACTTCTTTCGCCACCCGGTTGACGATGGCCGCCTGGTTCGCCATTTCATTCCGCGTGGCGGTGAGCGGGATCATCACTTCGGGATGAACCTTGATTCCGTCCTTGGCGACGGCAACGGCCGCTTCGAAGATGGCGCGCGCCTGCATCTCGGTGATCTCGGGATAGGTGATCCCGAGACGGCAACCGCGATGCCCGAGCATGGGGTTGAATTCGTGCAGCTGCTCGACGCGGCTGAGGAGCAACGGCAGCAGCTTCTTCAAATCGCCGATCGCTTTTGCTCCGTAGTCGCGGTATTTCGACACCAGCGCTTTTTTCTGCTTCGTGTCCGCGTACTGGAAGGTCGCGATATCCACCATCAGGTCTTCGCGGCGCGGCAGGAACTCGTGCAGCGGCGGATCGAGCGTGCGGATGGTGACCGGGAGCCCGTCCATCGCCCGGAATACGCCGTCAAAATCCTTGCGCTGCATCGGCAGCAGTTTCTTGAGCGCCGTGCGGCGATCTTTTTCGTTGTCGGCAAGAATCATGGCGCGCATGTGGGGAATCTTTTCCTCGCCGAAGAACATGTGCTCGGTGCGGCAGAGGCCGATGCCCTCGGCGCCAAAAGCGCGCGCCTGAATCGCATCGCGGGGAATGTCGGCGTTGGCGCGGACTTTGATCGTGCGGTACGGATCGGCCCAGCCCATGAATTTCTGCAGCTCGGGATCGTCGGGGGAGGGATCGAGCGTGTTCAGCTTGCCCTTGATCACGCGGCCGGTGGTGCCGTCGAGCGAGATCCAGTCGCCGGCCTTGAAAACCTGGCCCTTGACCCGCATTTCGCGCGCTTTTTCATCCACATCAATGTCGCCTGCGCCGGCCACGCAGCACTTGCCCATGCCGCGCGTGACCACCGCGGCGTGGCTGGTCATGCCGCCGCGCGAGGTCAAAATGCCCTTGGCGACTTCCATGCCGTGAATATCTTCCGGCGTGGTTTCGCCGCGCACCAGAATGACGGGAACATTTTTTCCGTGCCCGACGACTTTCGACAGCCTCGTCGGCAGTGAAAACAATCTGTCCAACGGCAGCACCCGGAGATGCGGGCAGGCCCTTGGCCAGCACTTCGATCTTGCTGCCCTTCTCATCGAGACGCGGAACCAGGAAGTCGTACAGCTGGTTCGGATCGACGCGGAAGATGGCCTCTTCCTTGGTGATGAGCCCTTCGTCCACCATCTGCAACGCCACGCGAACGGCGGCCAGTCCGGTGCGCTTGCCGTTGCGGGTTTGCAGCATGTAGAGCTTGCGGTCCTGAATGGTGAACTCAAAATCCTGCATGTCTTTGTAATGCTTTTCCAGCCGCGTGGTGATTTCGCGAAGCTGACGATAGACATCGGGCATGATCTTTTCGAGTTCGAGGATTGGGACCGGAGTGCGCACGCCCGAAACCACGTCCTCGCCCTGCGCGTTGAGCAGGAATTCTCCGTAGAATTCTTTCGTTCCATTAGCGGGGTTGCGCGTGAAGCCGACGCCGGTGCCGCTGGTGTCGCCCAGGTTGCCGAACACCATGGCCTGCACGTTGACGGCAGTGCCGAGGTCGTCGGAAATATTGTTGATGCGGCGATAGTGCTTGGCGCGGTCGTTCTGCCAGGAGCGGAACACGGCATCGCGCGACAGGACCAGTTGTTCGTTCGCGTCCTGCGGGAAGTCGCGCTTGGCATGCTTCTTGACGGCCTTCTTGTACTCGACGATGACCTCTTGCAGCGCCTTGGCGTCGAGGCCGGTGTCGAACTTGGTTTTCTTCTGTTTTTTCTTGGCGTCGAAAATTTCCTCAAACACCGATTTCTCGATCTCGAGCACGACGTTGCCGAACATCTGAATCAGGCGGCGATAGGAGTCATAAGCGAAACGCGGATTGTTGGTGCGCTTGGCGAGTGCCTCGACGCTTTGGTCGTTGAGGCCGAGGTTGAGGATCGTGTCCATCATGCCAGGCATCGAGAACTTCGCGCCGGAACGCACGCTCACCAGCAGCGGATTGTCGCCCTTGCCGAGCTTCTGGCCCTGGAGGATTTCGAGCTTGGCCAGCGCTTCGTTCATCTGGGTGTCAACATCTTTCGACACCGCGTTGTGGCGCATGTATTCGCGACAGGCCTCGGTCTGGATGGTGAAGCCGGGAGGCACCGGCAAGCCGGCGTTGGTCATTTCGGCAAGCCCAGCGCCTTTGCCGCCGAGAACGTCTTTCATCTTGCCATTGCCATCGGCTTTGCCGCCGCCGAAGAAGTACACATATTTTGTGGTTGTGGGCTTCGCGTCAGCGATGCCTGTATCGGGGAGAGTCGTTGCTGTCATGTATTGAGTCCTCTTTCCTTTTCTTATTTCGTGGATTCCTTGCCTTCGGTCACGATCTCGGAGAAATCGGCGATCGTGGAGAATTCTTTAACCACGGTCTGCAACAGGGCCAGACGATTGGCGCGGAGATTGTCGTCGTCGACCATGACCATGACCTTGTCGAAAAATTTGTCGATGGCGGGACGCAGCTTCGCGATCTCCAGCAGTGCGGCTTCATACTCGCGCGCACGGCGCAGTTTCTCGACAATCGCTGCGGTCTGCGGAACCAGCGCGGCCAGTTCTTTTTCGGATTCTTCCCGCAAGCCTGCGGGATCGAGGCGCGCTGCGATCAGTTTATTCTTTTCATCCGCCTGGCGCAGGATGTTCTTGATCCTCTTGCACGCAATCGAAATCGATTCGAAATCGGCCGAGCCCCGCACTTTGCTCACGGCTTCGGCACGGGCGGCAGCGTCCACCACATCGTCGGAGTCGACAGCGAGCACGGCGCCGACCACGTCATAGGCGAAGCCACGCACATCCTTCAAATAAAACTCAAGCCGTTCGCGGAAGAAAGTGCGCACCGACTCGGCGTAAGCGGCGTTCGAAAATTTCTTCTCCGCCTCGGAGCCCTGATAGCGACTGCGCGCATCGGCCATGATCTCAGACAAACGGAGCGGAAGTTTGTGCTCGGCAATTGTTTTAACAATGCCATTCGCCTGACGGCGCAGCGCGAATGGATCTTTCGATCCGCTGGGGATGAGTCCTAGCGCGAACATTCCCGCAATCGAATCGGCCTTATCGGCGATCGAAAGAACCGCGCCCTCGACCGTCGCGGGGACATTGTCCTCCATCGACTCGGGCTTGTAGTGATCGTAGATGGCGCGCGAAATTTCCCGCTGCACGTCAGCCTTCAAGTGATCGTCGAGTTGCTGCACGGCGGCGTAAAGGCCGCCGACAATGCCTTGCAGTTCGGTGAATTCCTTGACCAACTCCGTGGTCAGATCGGTTTTCGCGAGCAGCGCCGCTTTGTGGATGATGCCCGGGCGAATGGCCATGCCGCTCTGTTTGACCGTTTCGGAAAGCCAACTGGCCATACGTTGCACGCGCATCGTCTTATCGTAGTAGCTGCCGAGATCTTTCTGAAACGTAACGTGGCGCAGCAACTCGACGCGCTGGCGAAGGGTCTGCTTCTGGTCCGTCTGCCAGAAAAAGCGGGCATCGCTGAAGCGGGCGCGCAGGACCCGTTCGTTGCCGTGGCGGATCAACCCGTCCGAGTCCTCAGCCGTGTTGAGCACCGCCAGGAAGTGGGGCAGGAGTTTTCCAGTCGCATCTTCGACGGCGAAATATTTCTGATGGTCGCGCATCACCGTGACCAGCACCTCTTCGGGCAGATCGAGAAATTCAGGATCGAAACTGCCGAGAATGACGGAAGGAAATTCGGTCAGATTGACGACCGTCGCAACGAGCGGCTTGTCTTCGCGCCAGCGCGCTCCGGGGATGGCGCGCGTGGCGGCGTCGAGCGCTTTGCGGATCGTCTGTTCGCGCTCGGCTGCGCCCAAGACCTTTGCGCCGCGCAGCGCTTCGACATAGGCGCTGGGTCTGGAGACAGCGACGGCATCGCCACCGATAATGCGATGTCCACGCGAAGTCTTGCCCGCTGTAATACCGAACAATTCCAGCGGCACAACCCGATCGTCGAGCATCGCCACCAACCAGCGCACGGGGCGGACAAAAACTTCTCTGCGTTTGCGCCAGTACATGTTCTTGGGCCAGTAGAGCGTGGAGATTTCCTTGGGCAGAGTCTCAGCGAGAAGTTCGGCGGCCGCGCGGCCTTTTCGCGTGACCGTGGCCGCCAGGTATTCGCCCTTGGGCGTGCTGATTTTCTCCAGCTTCTGAACATCCACGCCGACTTTTTTGGCAAACGCGTGCGCTGCCGGCGTGGGTTGCCCATCTTTGTAGGCAACTTGCGCGGACGGCCCCGTCACCCGCTCGGTAGCATCCGGCTGAGAAACGGGAATACCGGGAGCGAGAACGGCCAACCGGCGCGGCGTGTCGAGAAACGAAATCGCTCCGGCTGGTTCGAGCCGCTCGCGCTGCAACAGCGATTTCAAGCGCTGGCGCAGATCGAGAGCGGCGGCGTCAATCATCCGCGCCGGGATTTCTTCGCATCCGATTTCGAGTAAAAAGTCAGGCATTCAGCAGTTCAGTCTATGGTCTCAAAATTAAAGAAACGTGAATGTGAGCAGGATCACAGGGAGCTGCGAGCTGCGAGCTTCGAGCCGCGAGCTGCGAGCGAGCAATCTCCGTGGATTTCTATGTTCCCTGCTGTAAAGCTCTCACCCCACCGGAGCCAGCTTGCCTTTCTTCGCTCCGGCTCCGGGTTTTGCAGCCGAGTCGTTTTTTATCGTTGGGTACTTCTGGTCCATCCAAGCCTTCGCAATCCCCACGGCCAGCGCCCGCACGCGCGCGATCACGCCGACGCGCTCGGTCACGGAAATCGCTCCCCGGGCATCTAAAATATTGAAATAGTGCGAGCATTTCAGGCACAAATCGTAAGCACCGAGCAAGGGGAAACGCGACTTCTCTCGCACGAAGACATCACTTTCGGTCTGGGCTTTGGCCGAAACTGCGGACAAAACCGTATAGCGCTCAATCAGCTTCTTGCACTCGTCCTCGCAGAGTTCGAAATGCTTCCACGCGCTCTGCACATCGGCCGCTTCGAAGTTGTACACCGAGAATTGCTGCTCGTCGGCGAGACGTACGTCTCCATACTTCACTTCCCTGCCCGTCTTCTCTCCGCCGATCATTCCTCCGCCGGGCATTGGATCGCGTGCCCACACGATGTCATAGATGGAATCCACGTCTTGCAGGAAAGCGCACAGCCGCTCCAGACCGTAGGTAAGCTCAACCGAGATGGGATCGAGATCCACGCCACCGCACTGCTGGAAGTAAGTGAACTGCGTGACCTCAAGGCCGTCGAGCATGACCTGCCATCCGATGCCCCACGCGCCGAGCGTCGGAGACTCCCAGTTATCTTCTTCGAACTTGATGTCGTGCTGACGCAGATCAATGCCGATTGCGCCTAGCGATTCAAGGTAGAGCTCCTGCACGTTTTCCGGCGGCGGCTTCAGAATCACCTGCAACTGCAAGTGCTTGAACAAACGGTTGGGATTCTCTCCGTAACGCCCATCGGCAGGACGCCGCGAAGGTTGTACGTAAGCAACTTTGTATGGATTCGGCCCCAGCACACGCAGAAAAGTTTCCGGAGCCATGGTTCCCGCGCCAACTTCAACGTCGTAGGGTTGCTGCAGGACCGCCCCGCGCTCAGCAAAAAAAGCTTGCAGCTTGAGGATGAGTTCCTGGAAGGTCGGCGAATTGGGTTTTCGTGAATTCAAATGAGTTTTCAAATGCGACCGTAGGCTTCGAGCTCCGGGCTTCGAGCTACGAGCAACTCGCCTGCTCGAAGCTCGCGGCTCGTAGCTCGCGGCTAGATCTTCTCCAGCATTGCCGCCGTCACCAGCTTCTTCTCGATGTGGCGCTCCAGAATCTGGAGAAGAAACTTGCGCAGGTCGGCTCCGACCGCTTTCGGCCAGGCGATTTCCGCAAATTCGGAAACGCGCGAGCGCAGCATCTGGGCCGCGATCTTTCTCGATTCCGGCGACAGCTCCAACGACGCTATGCGCTTATCGTCAGCGCAGACCAATCCGTCGGCGAGCGCGTGGTAGAACGCCCGGCTGCCGTCGCGGCTGTCATCGCGTCTTTCATCGAATGACCGTCCGCAGACCACGCACTCGGAAAACTCCGGCAGAAATCCCATGAGCCGGGTCATCCACAGCTCAAAGTAGGTGAGCGGCATCCACAGGGCCGGGCCGCGCAGTTCCTGCAGGACTGCCAGGCTCAACCGGAACACCGCGTCGCTGGCCTCGCGGTCGGGCATCAACTCATCGAGCAACTCGGCAACGTGCGCCAAGGCCGCCGCCCGCGGCCAACTGACCTCGCTCGACATTGGCGATTCGATCACCTCGCAGGAATCGAGCCGCGCCAGTTCCTGCCCTTCACGGTCGTCGTAAAACGCCCGCACATAGGTGAGTGGCTCCAGCGCGCCTCCAAAGCGGCGTCTGGACTTCAAGGCAGCGCGCGCCACGCCTTTGATCTTGCCTTCCATACGGGTAAAGAGCGTAACCAGCAGGTCGGACTCGCGCAACGGATACGCGCGCAGAACGATCGCTTCCGACTCCTTCAGCGCCATGGAAGGTCAACAGGTCAATTAATGATTGTAACGGAGCGCGCGAGGGATGCAAAGTTGACGGATTGGCTGCGAGCCACGAGCTTCGGGCTACGAGCAGGCAAAAGAACTCGCAAATCTTGCTCCGATCCAGAAAACCCTGAGTGTCAGTTGCTCGAAGCTCGAAGCCCGTAGCTCGCAGCCAGATCATCGCCCGAAGTACTTCGCATTCCGCGCGGTGTACTCGTTCCACTTTTCTGGCAGGTCGTCGAGGGCGAAGATGGCCGAGACCGGGCACACCGGAACGCAGGCGCCGCAGTCGATGCATTCCACGGGATCGATATAGAGCATCTCTTCCGTCGCGAACTTGTCGGAGTCCTTCTTGGGATGAATGCAATCCACCGGACAAGCGTCCACACAGGCGGTGTCTTTGGTTCCGATGCAGGGTTCGGCGATTACGTAGGCCATAGAATCCGATGCTCCTCGCTCACTAGGGAGTGTGATGTAACTCACAATATTAGCAAGAACGCGGCGATCGGTACAGGCAGCGAGAAATCAGGTCTCGGGTCTCAGGTCGTAGGTCTCAGGAAAAGTCCAGAAAGCCGATGCCCGCGAGATTTTCCTGACACCTACGACCTGAGACCTGAATTGCCCGCCGGCTCGTTCACCCCTCGGCTGGTTGTGTGATTGGCTTGCCCGCCTCCAACGGTGGCACTGGGCTGGCGGGAACCCGCGCGGGCGCGCCGCGCCAGGCGCCGGGCTTGAAGCCTTCCCTGATGAGCTTGAAAATGGTCCGGCGATTCTGAGCAATCATCTTCAGCCACGCCATTTTCCCCATCATCGGAAAATAGATGCCGCGAAAACAAAGCCGCGCCAGGAAGATGTTAATGCGATAGCCGAGCGGCTGATCGTTCAGCGACTCGACTGCGGCCGCCAGCGCTTCCGGACTATAAGACTCGGCCCAGCCGCGATCCACTTCGACGTGGGCTTCTTCGATGGTCATCTTCAACGGCGTGTGGGCCATCTTAAACGGAAGGAACTCCTGCCAATGTTTCGGCCGCGTCAGCCGGCCGGTGGTCTCCAGCCGCTTGTAGAGCGGCGTTGCGGGCAGAGGCGTGAGCAGGCCAAAGATCGGCAGACCCGGAGGCCACGCGCGGACTTGTCCGAGCGTCCGATCGGCGACTCCGACGGTGTCATTGTCCATGCCAAAAATAAACGACGTGATGGCGTACACATTGCGCGACGCCAGCCGCTCCAGCACCGCCGCATACTCACCCGGCTTGTTGAAACCTTTGTTCACGTCTTTCAGATTGGCCGGGTCGATGGACTCCATGCCGATGAAGATCCACTTGCCTCCGGAAGCCGCGATCAGGTCGACGAGTTCTTCGTCGCGCAATAAATTGGCACTGATCTGCGCCACCCAGTGCACCTGCGCGCCGGCGGCAATGATGTCGCGCAACAGCGACTTCGTGCGCTTGATGTTGATGGCGAAATTATCGTCGATGAAAAAAACCGCCATCTGCCCTTTCTCGCTGCGGGCGCGGGCCTTCAACAGCAGCAGTTCATTCACCACGCTCTCATTGGTGCGGAAGCGAATCGAGTCTCCGAAGAATCCGGTCACGGTGCAGAACTCGCAGCCGTAAGGGCAGCCACGTCCGGATTCGACCGGAATGATGCGAAATGTTCCCCAGCCTGCTGCGATTTTCTGGAGCAACGCGCTCGCGGCCTTTGGCACAAGATTGAACTGCTTAAGATCGATCGACTGCCACGGAATCACCGGGTAGTCTTGCAGCGACGGCTTGCTCTCCTGACCAAAGGCATCCACCGGCGAGTAAACCTCCTTGAGTTGGCCACGCGCGGCATCGGCAACAATCAGCGGCCAAGTCGCATCGGCCTCGCCCAGCGCCACAGCGTCGGCGTGGCGCGGCCCGCCATCTTGGCCGAGCGCCTCGTCGGCCATCTCCGTCACGTGCGGCCCTCCCATCACCACGGGAACTCCCGTGGATCGGACCGCATCCGCCATGCGATACGCCTTGGCAATCATTCTGGTCATGGCGCCAATGCCGACCAGCTCAATCTTGTGGTCGCGCACAAACTGCGCGATTCCCGCTTCATCCATGGGTTGGGCGTTGCCATCCACCAGCAGCACCTCGTGGCCCGGTGGAGTCAGCGCCTGCAGCAGAAACATCCACAGGTGCGGCATGAAATTACGGGTGACGCCGTTGTCGGGGTTATAAAGCAGAATTTTCATAACATTATTCACGCTTCCGCAAAGCGCCGCTTTGCTAATTGCTGGGCTGATGGGAGAAATCGACGACGCCAGGGAGGAGGGTTCCCCTGGCGCTGAATAGTTTGGCAGCGTTCGTTTGAATGTACTCTGTCGTACATTGTACACAACAATCGGTATGTAATTCGCATCCGGGCATCACTTCAGCAATGACGAAAGTAGGGGGCTTTGGAAACGGTTTGGCCGCAGCGTTGGCGGGTCAGTTCAAATTCTGAGTTCAAATTCTGAGTTTAACTTCTGAATGTGCGACGCCCCTGGGCGCCGGAAATCGCTCCCCACTTGCGTGTGTTGCCTTCATCGCCAAAGCGATGACGTATATACGTGTCTCACACTATCGGCGCCGATGCAGTGATGCTTGAACCGTCCGGATGTGATGATTTCCTGGACGGCGGGCCAATACTGGCAACTTGAGGCCAAAGTGGAATTCGCAGCGCGTGGGGATTCGTAGCAGAGCATCGCAAACTGAGAACTGAGAACTAACAGGCAATAGCCCCCCCGTGCGATTCAAACCATGCGCTCGATTCGTGGTCCACTAAAGTAATGCCGCCATCTCACTCACCATCGGGTATTTGTGAAGACAAACGAATTTTTCCACAGCCAGGCCCATTTACAACATCCATCACACGCTGCTAGCTTTTTTATGTCCCCGTTTTCCGCAACAACATTCCAACGGCAAACCGATGGCGCACATCGTTCTACTTGGCTCTTCGACTTTCGCAAATACCCGCTATACCGAGGATGGGCCGGATGTGATCTCGCAGGTCCGCCAAATCCTGCCCGCGGGTTGGAGCGCGTCCCTGCTGGCCGTGGATGGCGCGACCACGGTGCATGTTCCCTCGCAGTTGCAGCGGGTGCCGCGCGATGCTACACACCTGGTGCTCAGCGTGGGAGGATACGATGCCATCGCCGCCTCCAGCATCCTCGAGAAGCCCGCTCAGTCTATAGCCCAGGGTGTGGCGGCCTTGGCGGATGCTTCGCGGGGCTTTGAGGAAAAGTATCGCCGCACGGTTGAAGCGTGCAGGCAAAAAGCTCTCCCTCTGGCGATTTGCACTATTTACAACGGCTGCTATCCAGACGGCGGCTATCAGCGCTTGGCCTCAACCGGCCTTATGGTCTTCAATGACGTTATTTTGCGGGTCGGGATAGAGTTCGGTCTGGGAATGATCGACTTGCGATTTATTTGTTCTTCGACTGCCGACTACGCGAACCCCATCGCGCCTTCTTCCGCCGGGAGCGCGAAGATCGCTCGCGCAATTGTCAATCTGGTGTCGGCAGGACACACTGAGAACGCTGGCGCGCGGGTCGTTATCGCATAAGCTTCGCGGTCCACACCGGTTCCGCCAAGAGCGCCCGGCATCCCTGAACTCTGAAACCACCAGCTTTGCATCCAGAAAACTCGCGAACAGCAGGTGCTGCGCTTGGCTCAGCATGACAAATCCTCAAAGTTTCCCGGCGAACTTTCGGCATCGCAAACTAACAACTGAGGACTGCCGTGCTGATATTCTCTACAAGACAGCTTTTCACTAGGAGCTTCCCTACATGTTCGAGGATCTGAAAGGCCGTACGGCGGTCGTCTTGGGAGTGGCGAACAAGCGCTCGATCGCGTGGGCGATTGCGCAAGGGTTGCACGCGGCGGGGGCGAACCTCGCCATCGCGTATCAGAACGAACGGCTGGAGCAGGAAGCCCGCGACCTGATTCTGTCGCTGCCGGGCGCGGAAGCTTTCATGTGCGACGTATCGAACGATGCGGCGATTGCGGGCCTGTTCGAGAGGCTCAAGGAGCGCTACGGCAAGCTCCATGTGCTGGTACACAGCGTGGCCTACGCTCCGGCGGAAGAGCTGAAGGGCGACTTCGTCAACACGACGCGCGAAGGCTTCCGCGTCGCGCATGACGTGAGCGTGTATTCGCTGATCGCGGTTGCGCGGGCGGCGGCGCCGCTGATGGAAGATGGAGGCAGCATCATCACCATGAGTTTTTACGGCGCGGAAAAAGTTGTGGCCAACTACAACGTGATGGGGGTGGCCAAGGCCGCGCTGGAGTGCACGGTGCGATATCTGGCTTACGATCTGGGCCGGAAGAAGATTCGCGTCAACGCAATTTCCGCGGGTCCGATCAAGACCCTGGCGGCGCGCGGCATCTCGGGTATGGGAGAACTGCTGAAATTGCACGCCGAGCGCGCGCCTCTGCAACGCAATGTCGAAATCGGCGAGGTGGGCAGCACCGGCGTGTTTCTCGCGTCCGATGCCAGCTCCGGCATCACCGGCGAAGTCATCTACGTGGATTGCGGATACAACATCATGGGGTTCTGAAGGTTGGGATGTGCCAGCGGAGAGCCGTACGTCCCCGCCCGGCTGGATCTTTCGACTCCGCTGAGGACAGGCTCGCGAGACACCCGTCCCCACACAAGTTGCAGTAAAGCATTACAGCCAATCTGCCGATTACGTTGACAGGTGCACACTCTTCGCCTTGGTTTCGTTGGGCGGCGGATTCCGCTCTTTCCCCGAGCGATTGGCACCCACATTTCTGGAGCCGCGCTATGACACAGAAGACCAATGTTGTGGAACCGAAGCCGCTCGCGACAGGGTTCTGGCACTCGTTGTTCCGGAGTGCCGTGCTCAACCAGCACGACGCCACGCCGCCCCTCACCGACCCGCTCCACTGCGATGCGCCCGTGCTGCGTTCAGCCGAGATTGCGGCGGTGTACACCGGGCAGCGCGTGGCCGGCGACTTCTATGAATTCCTGCGAGTGGGGCCGTCGCGCATGTTGTTCGTGCTGCTGGATATGGCCGGGCTGCGGGCGGACACGCGTGAAATCCTGATCGCGGTACAGAAGACGTTCCGAACGCTGGCACCCGCGCTTTTCGCCGGAGAAGACTTCAACGAAACGATCGCCATGATCGAACTGTGCCACGAGATGAATCGCACCATCTTGGCTAGCGGCATTCGTAGCTGCCCGGCGTTCATCGGTTGTTATCACCAAGACCTGGGGACTTTGTGCTACGCCAATGCGGGCCACACTCCGGGGCTGCTTCGCGACCGCGCGGGAATCGCGCTGCTCGAAGCCACGGGGCTGCCGCTGGGTTTGTTTTCGCACACCACGCAGAGCGCGGCCATGTGCTACCTTGCGCCCGGTTCGGCCCTGGTGCTGGTCACTCGCGGGTTCGTCGAAGCGGACTGCGAAAATGGAAACTGCGAGGATGCGGAATTCGGGCTGGATCGGGCGAAGCAAACTTTTCAGGATGCGACCGCACACGGCGCGCGCGACCTCTGCCTGAGCATGCTGCAGGCGACCCGGCAGTTCACGCGGACGGCCCCCACGCACAACGATCTAACCACGCTGGCGCTGGTGCGGAATGCAACGCAGGAGGCGGTCTGAAATCTTCATGGCCGGGGCGCTGAAGGGGCCGCTGGCAATGGCCGCTTGCGGCGTCACGGCGGCGAGTCCAGAATTGCTGTCACCACAGATAGCTGCCGAGCTGCGCTTGGACTGAAATGTCTGGAACCTGAATTCTTGTTTGTGCTTGCGAATTGTGAAATGCAGGTTTTCAGGCCGTGTAGCCCCACTGGCGCGGTCTATGGCCGGGCGGGTTTCGGCATCGCTAAAGCGATGCCCTGAAACGAAAATCCGATACGAGACCAGACCTTTCCCCGCACAACTCGAATGTTGCCTACTGCGTGCTGGGTGGCGCGGGCGATGGCGGCACTGCCGGCACAATTTCCGCTGGCGCGCTGTTGTTCACCAGGTCTTTCAATTCCTTGCTGGGTTTGAAGAATGGAATTTTCTTCGCCGGAACTTCCACCCGGTCACCCGTCTTCGGGTTGCGGCCGACGCGCGGCTTGCGCTGGCGCGTGCGGAAACTGCCAAACCCGCGGATTTCTATCTTGTCGCCCACCCGCAGCGAGCGCACCACGCTGTCAAAGATCGTATCCACAATCACTTCGCCGTCTTTGCGGGTGAGTTCCGCCAGCCGGGAAACTTCTTCGATCAGGTCAGCCTTCGTCATAAGCTTGTTGCTCCCTTCGGGGCCGGTTCCCCTGGTCACAATGTCGGGTTCGGTGGCGGAGGGCTTTGCCGCCCCCCGCTGTTGCCTTGCGCCTTCCTATAACCTTCTCAAATTTAAGGGGTTCTATGCAAGTACGGTTCTCGGTTCTCGGTAAAACCCACAATACCGACTGGCAACTGCCTCTGGCAACTGCTTGCTGGCTATTTCCACAGATAGTAAAAGCTGACCTGCTTCTCCAATAGCTTTTCCCGCGTGGGCAAATAATCGGAAACATCGCCAAACAGCAGATCCAGCCCCGACCGCTTTTCTTTCGGCGGCCACACCAGCGTTGGTTCGCCGGAGATATTCACCGCCCGCGCCGTGTCCTTCACCGCGTCTTCGAAATCCGCGATCTGGTCCACCAGTTTCAACTCAGCCGCTTGCTCGCCGGTCCAGACTTTTCCATTCGCAATGGCGCGGATGTCCGCTTCCTTCGCATGTCTCCCATCGGCCACTGCCTGGATGAACTGCGTGTGCATGTTATCAATCAACCCCTGCATGTACTCGCGTTCCACCGGTGTCATTTCGCGCGTCGGGCTGCCCGTGTCTTTGAATTCTCCCGCCTTCATGGTGATCGCGTTCAGCTTCGCCCACTTCAGCAGCTCGCCGTAATTGACCCACTCGGCAATCACTCCGATTGATCCCACCACGCTGCCCTTGTCGGCATAAATCTTGTTGGTGGCCGACGCCACGTAATACGCTCCGCTTGCGCCCACGGTTTCGATCGAAGCTACGATGCGTTTTTTCTTTTTCGTCCCGGATACGCTTCACCTCGCGGTAGATTTCCTCCGACGCGGCCACGCCGCCACCCGGCGAATTCACATGAATGATGATGGCCTTGACGGAATCGTCATCGGCAAACTTCTTGAGCTGGGGGACGATCTGCTTGGGAGAAAAAATTACGCCATCCAGCTCAACCACGGCGATCTTGGAGCCGAAGCCGGAAAACGTTTCTTCCTCCGCACCGCCAAAACTCAGATAGACCAGCGTAAACACGGCCACCGCGAACAGCACAAACAGTCCACCGCCCACCAGCAGCCAAATCCAAATCCGCGAATGCCTTTCAGCCATAATGAGACGAGTGTAGCACCGGGCGCCTCAGGCCTGTGGGACAACGAACTTATCTCACTCCAAGTTCTTCGTATCGAGTTGAATGTTGTGTGGAAATACCGATCGTGATCGCGTGACCGGAACATTTCGAGACGCTCTCGCCGAGACAACCGGGGCGGCTGTCCCTGCGGGAGCGTTGCTAATTACAGTCCCGGGCCCTTCTCCGCGATCAGCTTTTTGATCTTCTCCACGAAGTCCGCCGTCGCCATATCTTCGGTCTTCTCTTTGCCGCGGGTGCGGACGTTGACTTTGTTGGCTTCGGCTTCTTTGTCTCCCACCACCAGCAGGAAGGGGACTTTCTGCATGGCGTGTTCGCGAATTTTCGCGTTCATCTTTTCGTTGCGGGAATCGACTTCCACGCGCACGTTCACCGCCCGCAGTTGTGACGCGATTTTTTCCGCGTACTCGGAATGGCGTTCGGCGATGGGGATCATTGCCACCTGCACCGGGGAGAGCCACACCGGGAAGGCTCCGGCGTAGTGCTCGATCAGCACGCCGAAAAATCGCTCGACCGATCCGTAGAGCGCGCGGTGCACCATCAGCGGCTGCTTGCGGCTCCCGTCTTCGGCGACGTATTCGAGCTGGAAGCGCTGCGGCAGGTTGAAATCGAACTGCACGGTCGAAAGCTGCCACAGGCGTCCGATGGCATCCACCAGCTTGACGTCGATCTTCGGCCCATAGAACGCGGCTTCGCCGGGAATGGTTTTGTATTCGATGTTCAGCCTCTTCAGCGCGCTTTCGAGCGAGTGATTGGCCAGGTTCCACTGCTCTTCGGTGCCCAGAAAACTTTTCTTGTCGTTTGGGTCCCAGGTGGAAAGTTCGGTCTGGAATTTATCGAAGCCGAAATCTTTCATCACTTCCAGCGCGAACTCCAGGCAGCCGACGATCTCGTTTTCAATTTGATCGGGGGTGCAGAAAATATGAGCGTCGTCCTGCGTAAAGCCGCGGGCCCGCAGCAATCCATGCATCACACCCGAACGCTCGTAGCGATAGACAGTACCGAGTTCGCCCATGCGCACCGGCAAATCGCGATACGATTTCAGCGAATCTTTGTAGATCAGGATGTGGCCCGGACAGTTCATGGGCTTGAGGCGATATTCGGCGTCTTCGAGTTCCATGGCGTCGAACATGTTCTGCGAGTAGTAGCCCTCGTGCCCCGAGGTATAGAACAACTGACGGCGCGCCACGTGCGGCGTGCAGACAAGCGCGTAGCCGCGGCGTAGGTACTCTTCGCGCATCCAGTCTTCCATCTCCTTGCGGATGATACCGCCCTTCGGATGCCAGAAGATCAGGCCCGGCCCGGCGAGTTCCTGGATGGAAAACAGGTCGAGCTGTTTGCCCAGCACGCGATGGTCGCGCTTTTTCGCTTCTTCGATGCTGTTCAGGTAAGCGTCGAGGTCCTTCTTCGAAAAAAACGACGTGCCGTAGATGCGTTGCAATTGCTGATTATCTTCGTCGCCCAGCCAGTACGCGCCGGCGATGCTGAGCAGCTTGAAGGCCTTGATTTTTCCGGTGGACGGCACATGCGGACCGCGGCAGAAATCCTGGAACTTGCCCGTCTTGTAAACCGAAATTTTCTCCTCGGGCTTGGTGAATTGCTCGATGAAGTAGCACTTCATGAAGTCGCCTTCGCCCTTGAACTTTTCCAGTCCTTCTTTGCGCGGCAGAAATTCGCGCGCGTAGGGCAGGTTTTCGTGGACCAGCTCCTGCATTTTCTTTTCAATTTTCTCGATATCTTCCGGCGTGAACGCGGTCGGACGATAGAAGTCGTAGAAGAATCCGTTCTCCGTCGCCGGACCGTGGCCGAGCTTGGTCTCGGGAAAGAGTTCAAGCACGGCCGCAGCCAGCAGGTGCGCGGACGAGTGCCGATAGACTCCGAGCGCCTCCGGGTCCTTCTCGGTGAGAATGCGCAACTCGGCGTCCGCTTCGAGCGGTCGGGTGAGGTCCACGAGATCGCCATTCGTTTTGGCGGCGAGTGCGGCGTCGGCAAGACGCGGGCTGATGGACTTGGCAACGTCGAGCGCCGTGGTCCCCTTCGGGACTTCCCTGGTGCTGCCGTCGGGGAGTTTGAGACTAATGCTGTCAGACATGGTTGAACCTTAATATTCCGCTGAATCTCTGAGTCTAAAGTAGAGGTGCGAGAGGGTCAAATTCTCGTATCGAGTTCCGGCTCTGTCACAACCAGAAACCTGCCTTGCAAAACGTCGAAGTGTTCCACGTGGAACACTTCTCAAAAGTTAAGTTGTTGATTCCAGCGTGGTTAGTATTTTGGATTGGGGCGGGGCTCGGTTTTCTGATTTAGACCATTGATAGAGTCCATGGCCGATGAACACCCCAACCCCAGCAGAACTTTCGGACGGAGCACCCTCGAGAACTTAAACGATCAGTCTAGGGCGGGCCAGCCCCCAGTCGTCCCCTTTTAGGGTATTTGCGGTATAGCGACAAAGCCCCGCACCATCGTGTAATCCGTTGGTTCTGCCAGCGAACCGGGCCACTTTGGCGTTCTTCGGCGACCGCATCCCCATTTCATGCCGATTTTCAAGGGGGTACCTTACTGGAAATCGCAAAAAATCCGCACAAAGTGCTACTATTCCACAGTGCAGTGCGTTACTATGCGCTGGATACAAGCAAATCTGCAAGTTCCTGAAGGAGGAATTCATGGCTTCTGGTATGACCAAAACTCAACTCACCCGTCACCTGGCCGAGAAGCTCGGCGTCAACAACAAGACGATCACAAATTTTCTGGAGCAACTGGCGGACACGGCGATTAAAGAAACGAAGAAGAACGGCGTGTTCGTTGTGCCCGGCCTGGGCCGCCTGGTAAAGGCGCACCGCAAGGCCCGTCTGGGACGCAACCCGCAGACCGGCGAACCGCTCCAGATCAAGGCGAAGACGGTGGTAAAGTTCCGCGTGGCGAAAGCCGCGAAGGACGCGATCGCGCCGAAAAAGTAAATTTTGCGGACCGCGGTGTTCGCGCTACATGTTGAAGAGGGCCGGCTTTCGAGCCGGCCTTTTTCTCGCTCGACTAATTATTCATCACAAATCCTGCGTCGCACGCTCACAGACTTCGACGATAGGTCTAACGCTATACTGCCGAAGAACGCACAATCGAAGAATGCCCGATGTTTCAAATTTGGCGGAAGCGCTGCGGCGCTATTGGGGATACCACGAGTTTCGCCCCAAGCAGGAAAATGTTATCCGCAGCCTGCTGTCCGCGCACGATGTTTGCGTGGTGATGCCGACCGGAGGCGGGAAGTCGCTGTGTTACCAGCTTCCGGCGGTAATTTTGGGGAAGACGTCGGTGGTGGTTTCTCCGCTGATTGCGCTGATGCAGGACCAGGCGGCGCAACTGGCGCAGATGGGCATTCCAGCGGCGGCGATCAATAGTTTTCAGAGTTCTCCGGAACGGCGGCAGGTGATGGAGAAAGCGGTGCGCGGAGAATACCGGCTGCTCTATCTTTCGCCGGAGCGGCTGGCCGCGGAAAATACTTTCGACTGGCTGGCCAAAGTTCCGGTGGGCTTCTTTGCCGTTGACGAGGCGCATTGCATTTCAGAGTGGGGGCACGAATTTCGTCCCGACTACCGGCAGCTCAGCCGGTTGCGCACGAGTTTCCCCAAACTTCCAATTGCGGCGTTCACGGCCAGCGCGACGCGGCAGGTGCGGCACGACATTCTGAAGCAGTTGCAGATGCGCCATCCCGATCTTTATATTGCCAGCTTTCATCGCAAGAATTTACGCTACGTGGTGCACGAATGCGAAGCGCGCACGCAGATGGAGTTGCTCAGCCGCGCGTTGCGGCAATACGCGGGAGAGAGCGCGATCGTGTATTCGCCCACCATTCGCCGCGTCGAGGAAACGGTTGAATACCTGGAGGAGAGCGGGATTGCGGCGGTCCCTTATCACGGGAAGATGGAAGCGCCCATGCGGCGGCAGAACCAGGAACGCTGGATGTCGGACGAAGTGCGGGTGCTGGTGGGAACGATCGCGTTCGGGCTCGGCATCAACAAGCCCGCGGTGCGGGCGGTGATTCACCTGTCGCTGCCACAATCGATCGAGCAGTATTACCAGGAGGCGGGGCGCGCGGGGCGGGACGGGCATCCGGCGGATTGCGTGCTGCTCTGGCAGAAGCGCGACTTCATTCTTCTGGAATATTTCATCAATAAGATTTCGGATGACGCGGAGCGCGAGCGAGCGTCCGAGAGAAAACGCGTGATCGGCCGGTTTGTGGATTCTCGCGGCTGCCGTCAACGGCAGATTTGTCTGCACTTCGGAGAAACTCCGAAGTGGGAGAGTTGCGGTAACTGCGATCATTGCGGCGCGAAACCGGAGTGGCTGAGTAAGGCGGTCAGTGCCGAGAGGCCGGAGGTTGCAGCGCGGGAAACTTCATTTCCGTCCACGGCTTTTCCGCCCACTTATAGGTCGCTGCCGCCGCCGGAAAAACGTCGAGCGCGGGAAGCGGCGCCGGTGGAAGCCGATCCGGCGCTGGCGGAGTATCTGCGCGAATGGCGGCGCAATATGGCGCGGGAGAACAAAGTGCCCGCGTACATCATTCTGCACGACAGCACGCTGGAGGAATTGTGCCGGCGGCGTCCCTCCAATCTTGCCGAGTTGAAGCAGGTGACGGGCATTGGCGATCGCAAGGCTGAAACCTATGGCGCGGAAATTCTTCAGGCTTTGCGGAGCTTTGGCGCTGGAGCACGCGCCACGCCGGCAGCGGCCAAGGAGACGTCCCCGGCGGAACAAACGCTCCGACTTTTGCACGAGGGGCGCAGCTTCGAAGAGATTGCGCGCATTCGGACGCGGCAGATTTCGATCATCGTTGGCACGGTGGCGAACCTGGTTGAGACCGGGCAAGTGAAGTTGGATCCGAAGTGGATCTCTCCCGACGCGCAGCCGCTGATTGAAACAGCTTGCCTGGAGCGGGGGATCGAGCGGTTGCGAGACATCAAAGACGCGGTGCCGCCGTATGTCAGCTTCGAAGACATAAGGTTGGTGGTGGCGCACCTGCGGGCGGAGAACCGGGTGCGGGCGAAGATGGCGTAGCGGGAACACATTCAGTGTGGAAGCGGGGCTCTGCCCCGCTTGGACGGGGCAAAGCCCCGTCACCACACAACCCACCTCTACACGCCCTTGGTGGCGGGGTCCCAGATTAGTTTGTGGATTTGCAGGCTGAGCCGCGCGGGAACATTGTCGGCGAGGATCCATTCGGCGAGCACTTGCGGATCGAGTTGACAATGCGAAATGTCGCGCGCGCCGGAGGCGGTTTTTTCGAACGCGGGCGAAAATAAAATGGCGTGAACGCGTTTCGCCAGCCCGTGAGTGAGGACGAAATCGCGGGCAAATTCGTAATCGGCACGGCCGGTCAAGACGAACTTGAGTTCATCGTGAGGCCGGAGCGCTTTCAAATTCTCGAGCGCAAAAGTGTTGGCTTCGCCGGAGTGTGGGCACTTTACATCGACGATCTTGACAACTTGTTTCGGGACCCGCGTCAGTGGGCGTTCGCCGTTGGTTTCGAGCAACACCTGGTAGTCGGCGTCCAGCAGTTGCTCGATCAGCGGGATGACCTCGCGCTCCTGCAACATGGGTTCGCCGCCGGTTATCTCGACCAGCCCGCCGCTGGGGCTCAGACGCGCGACTTCGCGGAGCACTTCTTCGAGCGTCATCTTTTGCCCACCGTCGAAACTGAACTCGGTGTCGCACCAGGAGCAGCGCAGATTGCATCCGGTCAGACGCACGAATACGCAGGGCAGGCCGGAATATGTCGATTCGCCTTGGAGCGATTTGTAGATCTCGGTGATCTGCATGGGCTAAGATCGGGCCATCAGACTATCGGGCCATCGGGCAATCGAAAGGCCTGATTTTGAATTTCGATCACCCGATGGCCCGATGATCTGATCACCCGATTGCTACTCCGAATAGCGCGCCGTCGTTGTGTCGGTCTCAAAAACGGTGACGTCTTTCACTCTCACCCTGCCGTTGGTTACGTTCTTTAAGCGGATGTTGGTCTCGTCGTAAAAATATTTTGCGAGATTTTCGGCGGAAGGATTAAGGACGATGAAGGGCTCGATGTCGTTGAGCATCTGGTGGTCGAGCCGGTCGATGGCGGGCTTCATCACGTCTTTCAGATCCTTGAAATCGAGCAGCAGCCCGGCCTTGTCGAGCTCGGCGCCGGCCAGGGTCACACGAATCTTGTAATTGTGGCCGTGCGGGTTCTCGCACTTGCCCTTGTAGTTGCGCAGGTAGTGACCTGCCGCGAATGTGTCTTCCACTGTGACTTCGAACATGAATTCCGGCTAACCTCGGCTGTGACTTGCGCCAGCTTTATTGTACCTTTTGAGAGCCTCGGAGAGATGGAGAAGCGGCTGCGGGGAAACTGCAGGTTACGAAGGTCACCCGGCGCTGAGAATTGGAATCCTTGATGTTTACCGTGGAATGGCCAAATTCCACAGGCACACTACCCACTGGTTACCTGTTGCGGCGACGCAATTCCCGATAAGCTGTTGCCGCGATGGCTTTCCGCGCCCTGCTGTTTTCAAAACGCCCGGAGACGGACGCCGCCATGACGGCGGCTTGCAAGAGTGCGGGAATCCGCGCCACAGACTGTTCCGACATCTTTACGGCCATCGAGAAAGGGAAGACGCAAGCGTTTTCGTGCGTGATCGTGAACTGGGCCGATCAACCGGAGGCGAGCTTCCTGTTGAAGCGAGCTCGCGAGTCCGCGCCGAACCGGAACACGGTGGCCATCGCCATCGTTGATCACGAACCCACGTCAGCGCAAATGCGCGAACACCGGCTCGATTTTCTGATCTTCCGCCCAATTTCCGCCATGGAAGCCGAATCAGTCCTGGCGAAGGCCTGCGAACAGATGCAACCGTTGAGCGCCGAGGAGGCCACCGAATCGTCCGGGGATGACGATGCGAGTGGCGAAGACTCCGCGGCTGCTGCCGATGACGGCGCAACGCAGGACGATCAACAGGATCCGTCGGCCAGTTTCCCGCAAGAGAGCGCTGCGCAAACCGGCGGCGACGGCGAAATTGCGATTGACGAAAACGAAGAAAGACCCCGACGGCGCAGCTATGCACTCGCGTTCCGCAAAGTTTGCGCTGCGGTCCTTGTACTTACAGCGATGTTTTGTCTGTGGAGGTCGCGCGAGGCCTTCCGGTATCTGGCACACACCCCGGAGGGAAGATACCGTGTTTTGCGGGAATCGGTAGCGGCGTTTTTTTATGTGGATCAGACCGGGGCACTGCCCACCGGTCCCGCCGGCAGCGACGCGCAACCGGATGCGTACTACAGCAGAGATCCCGCCAGTTCCAATGCGCAGACACCGGATTTGGGAGTGATCGCAACCGAGTCCACGCTGACGGAAGCGCGCACGACTTTACCAAAGGCTCCCGACTTCCCACTGCCCACGCCAGTGTTTGAGCGTCAAGAAGCGGCGCCAATTCGCAGGGAACACGCGGCTCTTCCTGAAAGCATGAAGAACTCGCCGCCGATTGAGCGGCCGGTTGTGGTAACGGTGAATCCGGCGCAGATGATGCCAGTCTCCGCGACTCAGTCGCAGCCTGCCGCCAATCAACCATTCAGTGAACCCGTCGCGGTGAGCGAAGAAGCAACGCGGGCCCGGCTGGTCCACACCGTGGATCCGGTGTATCCACCCGAAGCGCTGGCCCAGAAACTTTACGGAACGGTGGTGCTGCAGGCCGTGGTCGGACGCGATGGCAGCGTCGAGGACCTAAAAATTGTCCGGGGATATTTTATTCTGGGGCGGGCGGCGATTGCCGCCGTCAAACAGTGGCGGTTCCAACCCTACAGTGTCAACGGCCACGCTGCGGCAACTCAAACCACGATCACCATCAATTTCAGCTATCCACCGGGGTAGCGAAACCGGCGCGCTGAGTCATCCAGTGGAAGGACGGGCGTCTCGCGAGCCTGTTCCGAGCAGAGCCGAAGGACTCAGCCGGACGGACGCCCGGCGCTCCACTACTGAGGATTCACGCCGGTGGTTTTCTTCCAATAGTCCTGCACCACTGGCGGCAGCTTTTCCACGCGGGTGAGGAACGCGGTGAGCTTCCAAATGTCGGAATCGGAGAGCGTCTTGTCCCAGGCGGGCATGCCGGTATAGCGGACGCCGTTGCGAATCACGTAGAAGACATGCCATTCCTCGTCGTCCGGCGGGTGAAGGATGAGGTCCGGGGCCGGAGGATAGAACGATTTCGCCATGGCCGAAGGCTGGCGGTCGATGCCGCCGTGGCAGAACGCGCAATTCATGGTGTAGATCTTCAGGCCCTCGATCAGATTTTCGTCCGTCGGCGGCACGGGACTATTCACGTGCGGAGCATGGCGCTCCACCGAATTGTCGAGCGCGCTCATGGCAATGTGGCGCTCGAACTTCGGCGGCACGCGGTTGGCCCGGGTCGGCAAAAAGCCGAGCAGAGCCAGGCCAAGACTTCCAATCAGCAGAACCACAATGGCGGTGACCATCCCCAGAATAAAGTTGCGCATTTCAGGTCCTCCTGGCAAACTAAAGCCCTGCACCAACTTCTTATCATTCTACCTTCAAGGGCGCGGCAACAGAGCCAGTACGTGCGCGCGTGTCGGGAATCCCGGCTCCGCTCACGCCCGCTTAATGGCTCGACTTGTCAAAGAGCGCCGAAAATGGAACCGTCTCTGGAGACGGGCACACTTCTCGATGTTGCACTCTCGAAAAATTTTCGCAGGGTTGCGGTTGGGTGTCTGTCGTGGCCGTACGAGGAAAATATGATGAAAATAGGTAGGTCGCTCAAATTCCACCCTTCAAAAAACGAAGGGGGGGGCACTCGGCATAGTATTAATTTACTGTGGCTGAGAGTCCGGTTGATCCTCGGCTGGCTGATGGGATATTCCAACCTCGTGAAATTCAAAGGGCTGAAGTCTGGAACCGTTGGGCTTGGAAAACAGTCCCGAAATCACCCGGCAATCTTGAGAGAACGATCCCTTGAAAATACCGGTCACAACATCTTTTGGATAACGCTCTTCGAGGACCAGATCGCCCAGAGAATCGGCTGTACCCTGTAGCCACAGCGTGGTTCCAATTCGCAGGTATTGCTCTGTGCCTGAAAGGGTTGTATTTTGACGCGTCAATTGCAACTTGACACTGGCATCGGCTCCTACGCTGCCTTCGAACTTCCTGTTGAACGTCAGGCACGACGTTTCCGCGCCAGGAGAGTCGTTGATTATGACGAAGTCATCGTCTTTGTGGATGATCTTGAAAGAAAGCTTCGAGGTCCCCTGACTGGCCCTAAAATTCGAGCCGGGGGAGAATACTTCAAATAAGAATTCTCTTTGATCGGGCGAAGCGGGGAATAAATCCCAATACTCCGTCGTACTGTTTCGATTGAAGCGAATATCATAAACGCCGGGCGAACCTGAAAATGGCACAAAGCCCGATTGCGTCAGATTCATTGGCGCTTCGATGTCCCCGTCCACATTCTTGATTCGGCCTAACCCACTCGAGGAAGCCGATATTGAGGTAGAAAGCACGTTCGGCACCTTTGCCCGGAAGTTGAGGGCAAGCACATAGGGACGATCAGTGTAGAACTCGGGCTTCTGCACATGGGCGTCCTGCATCCCTTTGGAAATCATCTCTGGCGAATTGGCAAGGCCCCATGCAACGCCGATGAGCGATACCTCAATGTTTCCGACTTTCCATTGAACAGGTGACGGGAAGTCCAGTTTCTTCGTGATGATATCCGATGCAGGTGCGCCCGTAGCGAGGTCTGCTGAAGCGGCGAGCAGAAGAATGAGGCCAAGCATCTGCGATAGCGGTCTTACCTTTTTATGCGGCATATGAATAATCTTATATGCCGCACAAAGTCGTCACGTCAAGGTCGCGGCTGGCGAGTTCCATGCTTGCGTTTCTTGCATGGGTGGGTGCAACGAGTCTACAGGGCGGCACCGACGGGCCTGAAGGTCGAGGTCTGTGGTACCCCACCCTTCGCGAAAAGTATGCGAAGGGTGCCCGCAGCGCTCAAATCGCACCCTTCAAAAACGAAGGATGGGGAATCCCGCGAGCTTTTATCCGGTTTCGCCCCCGCAAATCGCTTACAATTCCCTTTCCATGACCGTTGCGGTTCGTTCTTTTGCGAAGATCAATCTCGGGCTCTACATCGGCGCCGCGCGCGCGGACGGATATCACGATCTGCGTACGGTCTATCAGACGATTGCGCTGCATGACTTGATCCGGGTGAACGTGGGTCGAGGCAGCGGTATCGAGATTGTGTGCGACGATGCACGCGTCCCGCTGGATTCGTCGAACACCTGCTATCGCATCGCCGAGCGAGTGCTGGACGAACTCGGCGCTAAAGTCCGGGTCCGCATTGAAATCGAGAAGCGCCTGCCGTTGCAGGGAGGTTTGGGTGCGGCATCTTCCAATGCGGTCGCCACCATGATCGCGCTGGAGCTCGCACTGAAAAAGTCGCGGGCGGGCATTGAATCGAAAACGAAAACAACGAAAACATTGCCCGCTGCAGCCCGCCTGCGCATTGCCGCCGAAGTCGGCTCGGATTTGCCGCTGTTTCTGGTGGGCGGAACGACGTTGGGAGTGGGTCGTGGCGAGGAGGTTTATCCCCTGCCCGATCTGCCGTCCGTGCCGATGGTGGTGGTGACCCCGGAGGTTGGGGTCTCGACGCCTCGGGCATTCGCCGACTGGGACGCGTTGTTGGCGAGCGGGGCTGAGTTGCGCTCGGCTGGGACGGGGCAGATTCCTGTCACCACACAGAATCATGAATTGACGCGGGCGGGAGTGTCCGATAGACTATTAGAGATCGGCTGCGAGCTGTCGGCGTGGCTGAGCGGTTTACCCAACACCGGTGCTCCAGCAAAAGGCGGGAGCCGGGCCGGGAACTTGCTTCTCGACCTTGTCCGTACCGGGATTGAAAACGACTTCGAAAAAGTCGTCTTTCCTCAATATCCCGAATTGCGTGACATAAAAGGTGCGTTGGAGCGCGCGGGGGCGAGTTACACTTCGCTCTCCGGGTCGGGGTCAACCCTGTACGGGCTGTTCCGGTCGCGGGCCAGTGCCGCGAAGGCGGCCAGCCGTCTGCGGAAGCAAGGCGTGAAGGCGGTGGCGACCAGTACGTTGACGCGCCAGAAGTATTGGAAAAGAATTCTGTGAGGCAGGTTTCAAGGCTGCAAGGTTTCAGAGTTTCAATGTGAACACCTTGAAACTTTGGCGCCTTGAAACCTATGATCGTTGTACTGGGCCGTCGACTAATGGTAGGTCAAGTGCCTTTGGAGCACTTTGTCTAGGTTCGAATCCTAGCGGCCCAGCCAGTGAACCAGGTCTCAGATGTCAGGTGTCAGGAAAATCCTGTCGCCTCTTAGGCTGAGATCTGAAAACTTATACCTAGACCTGAGATCTCAACTATGGCCACAGTTGCAACCACGACTGACGAAAAGACTACCGCGGGGAAAAAGCCGATGACGGACGAGAAACCGCAAAACAAGCCGCAGCGCGCCCGGGTAGACGACAGATTCAAAGTTTTTTGTGGGACCGCCAACGAGGCGCTCTGCGATGAGGTCTGCAACTTTCTTGGTTTGACGCGCGGCCAAGCCCTGGTCACGCGCTTCAAGGACGGCGAAGGGTATGTGCAGATCCAGGAGAACGTCCGCGGCGCCGACGTGTTCGTAATGCAGCCCACCTGCCGGCCGGTGGACATGCACTTGATGGAACTGCTGTTGATGATGGACGCGCTCAAACGGGCTTCAGCGCGGCGCATCACGGCCGTGATTCCGTATTACGGCTATTCGCGCCAGGACCGCAAAGACAAGCCGCGCGTGCCGATTTCGTCGAAGCTGGTGGCCGACCTGCTGACCACGGCGGGCGCCGATCGCGCCCTGGTAGTGGACTTTCACGCGCCGCAGTTGCAGGGATTTTTTAATATTCCGGTGGACCATCTGTTCGCGTCGCCGGTGCTGGTGGATTATTTCAAGAAGCTGAACCTGCCGGACCTGACCGTGGTTTCGCCGGACGCGGGCGGTGTGGAACGCGCACGCTTTTTCGCGAAGAAGGTGGATGCGGCGCTGGCCATCGTGGATAAACGGCGCGTCGAGGTGAACGTGGCGGAAGTGATGAATGTGATCGGCGAGGTTGATGGCCGCACCTGTCTCATCATCGACGACCTCATTGATACGGCCGGTACGCTGGTGAAGGTGGCGCAGGCGCTGGTTGAGAATGGCGCGCGCACCGTGTATGCCTGCTGCTCGCACCCGGTACTTTCCGGGGAGGCGGTGGAAAGTCTGGCGAACTCTCCGATCGCCGAGGTGGTCGTGACCAACACCATTCCGCTGAGCAACGCGGCAAAACAGGTCCCGAAGATCAAGGTGCTTTCGATCGCGGGACTGATTGGACGGGCGATCCAGTCCATTCACGAAGAAACTTCGGTCAGCAGACTTTTTATCTGAAACGTCGTTCGCTGTTCGCCAAGCATTGAAAAGGTTTGCGAAAGGCGAAAGGCGAACGACGAACAGCGAAACGACGAAGGACGGAAACGGAATTATGGCGACAGCAACCGACATCAGCATCCTGGAAGCGCAGAAGCGCGAATCAAGCACCAAGAACGCCGCCCGGCGTGTGCGCGCCGGCGGAAAAATTCCCGCCGTGGTCTACGGCGCGGGCAAAGAATCGGCTGCGGTCGCAGTCGATCCCCGGCAGGTGCTGCGCATCCTGCGGTCGGAGAGCGGGCACAACACGATTTTCGACCTCGTCCTCGACAGCGATCGCGTCAAGGCCATGATCGTGGACTGGCAGTTCGAACCCATCAAGGGGACGCTGCTCCACGTGGACTTGCAGCGCATCGCCATGGGCAAGAAGTTGACGGTCACGGTTCCGGTCGTGCTCAAAGGCGAGGCCGAGGGCGTAAAGACGGAGGGCGGCATCCTCGAGCACCTGTTGCGTGAGATCGAGATTGAGTGCCTTCCGGCGGACATCCCGAAAAACATCGAAGTGGACATCAGCCACCTTGTTTTCGGTGTCGAAGTGCGCGTAAAAGACATTCCGCACGACGCAAAGCTGAAGTTCCTGACCGACGAGAACCAGATGATCGCGCACATCACGACGGTGAAGGAAGAAGTGGTTGCGGCACCGGAAGTGGTAGCGGAAGCGGCAGCAACTCCGGCTGAGCCCGAAGTCATCAAGAAGGGCAAGCAGGAGACTGAGGGTGAAGGCGAGGGCGAGGCAGAGGTCGATGCCAAGGCCAAAGCCAAGCCCGAAAAGGCCGAGAAAGCCGAGAAGAAAGAGAAAAAATAGCTGTGCGCTGCGAGCTTCTAGCTACGAACTAGGGGCCAAGAGCGAACAGCGAAAAGCGAATCCGCGTGAAACTGATTGTCGGTCTAGGCAACCCAGGAATCGAGTACCAGTTCACGCCGCACAATCTCGGGTTTTTGACGATTGATCGGATCGCCAACGGCCTCGGGATTGAAGTAAGAAATCGCCAGTGCCGCGCGCTGACCGCGCGCGCAACCATCGCCGGGGAGCCGGCGGTCCTGGCCAAGCCGGAAACCTACATGAATCTTAGTGGAATTTCGGTGCGGGAACTGGTGGCGGAACATCAGGTTGATGTGGAGCGCGACCTGATTGTGATTTACGACGAGCTCGATCTGCCGCTGGGTGCGATCCGCATCCGGCAGCGGGGAGGTTCGGCGGGGCACAATGGGATGGAATCCATCCTCGGCGCGCTGAATACAGACGAGTTTTTGCGGATTCGGCTGGGCATTGCGCCCGAGCGAAAAGTTGCGGACAGCGTGCAATATGTGCTGACGCCGTTCCGCAAGGCGCAGGAAAAAGTTGTGGTCGAAGTCCTCGACGCGGCAGCGCAGGCGGTTGAAGTGATTTTGAAAGAAGGACCGGCGGCGGCCATGAACCGTTTCAATCGCAAAAATGAGCCGGGCGAAGAGCCGCAATAGTACTTGTGTGGAGGCGGGGCTTTGCCCCGCCTGAACGGGGCGGAGCCCCGTTCCCACACGAAATAGAGAGTTTGGAGATAACGCATGAATCGTAACTATGAATTGATGTTCATCGTCCGCCCCGACATGGTGGACGAAGATCTGAACAAGCTGATTTCCACGCTCGAGTCTTCCGTGACCTCGGCCGGCGGAACGGCCAAGAGCGAGGTCTGGGGCAAGCGCCGTCTCGCGTACAAGGTGGGCAAGTTCAACGATGGCATCTTTGTGCTGATGATGATCGGCGCCACCGGCGCCACCGTGCACGAAGTCGAACGCCGCTTGCGTGTGACCGAGCCCGTGATCAAGTTTCTCACCGTGCGCACGGACGAAGAGCTGAAGCGCCTCGACAAGATCAAGAAACTTCGCGACGCGAAAAAGAAAGTCAGCGCACAACCAGCTGCCGCCGCCGCTCCGATAACGCCAGCAACACCGGCAACTCCAGAACTGGCCACGGAGACTCCGGCCTCGGCGCCGGTTTAGTCGGAGCCGATCGAACCGATCGCTCTGTGTAGGGTTTGGGAAGGGCACGGCTTGAGCCGTGCCGCAAAGAGCCAAGAAAAATGCGGGCTTTAGCCCCTGAGGGCCGGGCATCTTACCCGTCCGTCAACGAAGTCTTAGAAAGCAGGAGCACTATGGCAGAAGAAACAAAAGCACCAGCCGCCTCAGGCGGCGGCGAAAGTCGTCCGGAGCGCAGTGGCGGCGATCGCCCCGAGCGCAGCGGGCCACGCGGTCCGCGTCCCGGCGGAGGCCCCGGTGGTCCCCGCGAAGGCGGCCGCAAATTTTTCCGGCGCAAAAAGATCTGCAAGTTCTGCGTCGAGAAGATCGAAGCGGTCAATTACAAGGATGTGCGGCTGCTGGCCCAGTTCATCGCGGAAAGCGGCAAGATCACTCCGCGACGCCTGACCGGCGTGTGTACGCCGCACCAGCGCCGTCTCTCGAGGGCCATCAAGCAGGCGCGCAATATCGCCTTGCTGCCCTTCGCGGGCCGGGCGCAGTAAATTCAAGATCGTCGTTGGTCGTTAGTCGTTCGCAGTCGGCGGCATTAGGAAAGTTCGTTGACTGTTCGAGAATTTGCAAACGATCAACGACAAGCGACTAACGACCAGGTTACTTACGAAACGGAGTCGTCCATGGAAGTCATCCTGAAAGAAGACGTGCCCAAGCTGGGCAACCGCGGCGAGGTGGTGAAAGTCGCCGAGGGCTACGGGCGAAATTTTCTGCTGCCCAAGAAACTGGCGATTGAGGCCACCAAAACCAACAAGACTGTTATCGAGCAGATGAAAGCCGCCGCCGTGCGCCGTTCCGCCAACGAAAAGACGGAAGCCGAGGCGCTGGCCAAGCAGTTTGACGGGCTCGAAGTGAAGTTCCTGCGCAAGTCGGGCGAAGCCGATCAGTTGTTTGGATCGGTCACGTCTGGCGACATCGCCGACGCGCTCGAGAAGAAAAGCTTCCACATCGATCGGCGAAAAATCCAGTTGCACGAGCCGCTCAAGACCGTCGGCGAGTTCACTGTCCCCATAAAACTGCATAAGGACGTGACCACGCACCTGAAGGTGATTGTCGACAAAGAAGCGCCAGTACCGGCAGAGTAGTTTCTTGATCGTGTGGTGACGGGGCTCCGCCCCGTCCCGGCGGGGCAAAGCCCCGCCACCACACAACCTTATGCTCAAAAATCTGCTCCGAAGAACTCCTCGACCTTTTTCAAGTCGGTCGTCCGGCTGTAGGGCGGCAAACTCTCCACAAACACGCGCCCGTACGCTTTCTTCAGAATGCGGTTGTCTAGCAGCGCCAGCAGGCCGCGATCGTGCAGCGACCGGATCAGTCTCCCAAACCCCTGCTTCAGAGTAATCACCGCGCTTGGCACCTGGTATTCGAAGAAGGCGTTGCCGCCGGCGGCGTCGATGGCCTTCACTCTGGCTGCCACGACCGGATCGCTGGGCACGGCAAAGGGCAAGCGGTCAATAATCACGCAGCTCAACTGTTCGCCTTGCACGTCCACGCCCTGCCAGAACGAAGATGTGCCGAAAAGCACCGCGTGGGGCGTGAGCCGGAACTCCTCGAGGAGCACCGATTTCGGGGCGTCTCCCTGCAAAAACAAGCGGAACGGAAGTTGCGCACACAAGCGCTCATAGATGTCCTTCATCTGCGCATAGCTGGTAAAGAGCACGAACGCCCGGCCTCGCGTGATCTCCAGCAACTGGCGGATGCGCCCCGCCGCCAGCGCCGCGAATTCCTGCGTGCGCGGATCGGGAAGGTCGGGCGGCACATACAACAAAGCCTGGCTCTCGTAGTCGAAGTGCGACGGCAGCAACAACTCGCGCGTGTGTTCGAGGCCCAGCCGCTGGCGCATGTAATCGAAGCCTCCGCCGACCGCCAAGGTGGCCGAAGTCAACACGGCGCAATCGAGTTTGTCGAACAGCGACATCTTCAGGATCGGTCCTACGTCGATGGGCGTGGCTTGCAGAAATACGACATGGCGCTCGCGGCCTCCCGTGCCACGCCCGCCGCGGCGCTCGATCCAAAAAACAGTGTTCGGATTTTCCTCTTCCATCACGAAGCCGAGTTGAAAGTTCATCTCAGCGGCGCGGCGCGAATAGGCGAACACTTCCTCGGGCTTTTCCGGCAGCTGCTGTAATTCGGAATCGAGGCGCTGGAGCGAATTTCGCAATGCGATGTATTCTTCGCCGTTTTCTTCCAGAAAATCGCGGCGGTTCTCGAAGGCAAACCTTCCGTTCCCCGCGGGCAGCAACGAAAAAAACAGAGTGGCGCGGTCGCGCAGGCTGGCAATCGCTCCCGAGATTCCCGCCGAAACCATGCGCTGGCGCGCCAGCCCCTGCTCGACATCGCGCGCCAGTTCCTCGATGCGCGCATTGCTGACGGTCACTCCAAAATAGTTGCTGGCCACGTCCTCCAACTCGTGCGCCTCGTCGAAAATGACCGCGCCCGTTTCCGGCAGAATTCCGGCGTCGGGCGCGTGTTCGGACTGCTGCTTGATGGTCAAATCGGAAAAGAAAAGATGGTGATTGACGATCACGATATCGCTTTCGGCCGCGCGGCGCCGCATCTCGGTGATGAAGCAGCGGTCAAACTCGCTGCATTTCTGGCCGGTGCAGGCGTCGGAACGCGCATCCAGCTTGTGCCAGAGGGCGCTCGTATCCGGCACGCTCGTTAATTCGGCGCGGTCGCCGGTAGTCGTCAGTTTTTCCCAACGCGAAATTTCGGAGAAATGCTCGATCTCCTCCAATCCGCTCAGCAGGGGATTTGCCGTGAGGTCGTAAAGTTTCTTGCGGCACAAGTAATTGTTGCGTCCCTTCATGTAGCAGACGTTCAGCTTGCCCTTGCCATCGGGAAAAAGCGCCTGCTCGAGGAATGGAACGTCTTTGTGGAAGAGTTGCTCCTGCAAATTTTTCGTGCCGGTGGAGATGATGACGCGCTTGCCCGAACGGATCACGGGCAAGAGATAGGCCAGCGTTTTTCCGGTGCCCGTGCCCGCCTCGACGATTAAGTGCCGCTTCTCTTCGAGCGCCTCTTCCACGGCCTGCGCCATCTGCAATTGCCCGCGGCGAAACTCGTAGGCGGAGTGCGTCTTCGAGAGCAAGCCTCCCGGCGCGAAAAACTGGTACAGCGAAAATCCCGCAGCGGGAGACACGGGATGGGATGAGGAAGGCACGGAGTCTCTATAATAGCGTTAGAGCCGCGAGCTACGAGCCGCGAGCTACGAGCGAATCCGGTGCTCGCAGCTCGTAGCTCGGGGCTCCTAGCTCAATCACTTTGAGCAAAAATAAGCCATCCCCGCTCGTCGCCATCGTCGGACGCCCGAACGTCGGAAAATCCACGCTCTTCAACCGTCTCACCGGATCGCGGCGCGCCATCGTCGGCGACGAGTCCGGCATTACGCGCGACCGCCTCTATGGCGAAGTCGAGTGGCGCGGCCACGAGTTTCGTGTCGTGGATACGGGCGGCATCGTTCCCGAAGACAGGGCGTTCATCCCGTCCGAGATTTTCCGTCAGGCCAAGGTCGCGTTCGAAGAAGCGGCGGCCATCGTCATGGTCGTTGACGCCCGCACCGAGATCGCCGGTCCCGATCGCGAATTGGCGAGACTGCTGGCGCGCACCGGCAAGCCGCTTTTTCTCGCCGTCAATAAGATGGACTCGGACAAGCAGGATGGATTGCTCGACGAGTTTCATGTGCTCGGGATGCGGAACATGTTTCCGGTTTCATCCGAACATGGACGCGGCATTGACGACCTGCTCGACGCCATTCTTCGTGTGCTACCTGCAAAACCAAAGGCAACCGCGGAGGACCCTTCGACTTCGCTCAGGGCAGGCTCTGAGGTCGCGGAGATAAATGGGGATGAAACTCCGCCCACTGTCGAAGAGGCGCATGAAATCAGGGTGGCCATTATCGGTCATCCCAACGTCGGCAAATCCACGCTGCTCAATCAGCTCACGGGAATTGACCGCGCCATTGTCTCGCCCGTTGCCGGTACCACGCGCGATTCCATTGATGAAGTCATGCAGTACAAAGGGCGCAAGATTCGCTTCATTGATACGGCTGGCATTCGCCGCAAAGGGAAGACGCATCTGATGGCCGAAAAACTTTCGGTGGTCATGGCGCGCAAAAATATCGAAGACGCCGACATCGTGCTCTTCATGGTGGACGCGACCGAAGGCGCCAGCGGCCTCGACGCCAACATCGCCGGCTACGCGCACGAGAGCGGACGCTCGGTGATTATTCTCGTCAATAAATGGGACCTGGTGGCGAGCGGCGAGAAGCGCGCCGTCAGCCAGTCTCGAACCGCTCGCATTCAAGATGCCAAGCGTCCACAAGACCGCGCTCTCTACGAAGAGCGCCTGCGCTACGGGCTGAAGTTTTTGAGCTATGCTCCGGTGCTCTTTCTCTCCGCGCACACGGGCAAGGGAACGGAAAAAATTCTGCCGCTGATCGAGAAAGTCGCCGCCGAGCGCCGCAAGCGCATCACCACCGGAGAGATGAATCGCTTCCTGAAGACGGTTGACTTCGACCGCGCCTCCGTTCCCGTGAGCAAGCGCGTGAAGATCTATTACATGACGCAAGCGGGAGTGGCTCCGCCGATGTTTGTGCTCTTCACCGACCGCGCCGTGAAGCTGCACTTTTCCTATCAGCGCTTTCTGGAAAACCAAATTCGGGAGGCGTTCGGATTTATGGGGTCACCGATTTGGATCAAGAACAGAGCACGGGAATAGAGTGCAGACCACGAAAGCTGACTTTTTGAACCTTAGTTACCAGTTGGTAATAATGGGGGTACCCCCTCCCCCCTATCTACTGAAATCATAGGGTTAGGAGGAATTTTCCGCCAGGTCTTTGACTCTAAAGGAGTTAACTTACAAAGTATTCAAAACAAAGGAGTTACTAGCCGTTTTTTGGTGACTTGGCCTTTAGAATCAACGAGTTGGACTTACTAAGTCGCGCAAAGTCTATATTTCAAAGAACTTAGGGATAATTACGCCTACAGCCTCGTTGGACGGTAGCCCAATCTCTATTGACTAATCTCTATTATAAACCTTGATGTCAACTCGTCGGTTGATTTCAGGTATGCTTGTCGTCCTCGTTAGCAGCCCATGAGGCCGAGGCCCGCAATCCGCGCAATGGCAATCATGTCCACCATGCCGCGAAGCTGCACTTTTCCTATCAGCGATTTCTGGAAAACCAGATTCGGGAGGCGTTTGGATTTATGGGGTCGCCGATTTGGATTAAGAACCGGGCACGGGAGTAGAAGGCGTCAAATGGATGCGTTGTTCAGCAGTTGCTCGTGTAATCGCGACATTTTCACAGTTACGTGTTGCCTTGCGGTTATGGCTCTTGGCGGTCACCGCACATCGAGATGTGACATGCGTCACTGACAGTATGCGCTCATTCGTGTTCTCTAGCAGGGGTTTGTTAGTGGGCCAAGATAGGAATCCTGTCGAAGGGAGAATTCCAATGAAGATTGCATGTTTACTGGTGGGTGTGTTGGTGCTGTCTTTCGCCGTTTTGAGGGGGTATGCCCAGGATATTTGGGACGACAGCGCGGTGTCACCGTTTTCAGTGTTTACCGCCAAGTCCCTGAAGCTGACAGATGAGCAACGTCACCAGCTGCAGAGTATCGCCGCGGAAACTCGGAAAGAGCAGTTGAAACTGATGCAGGAACTTCTGGTAGAGCGTTACACGCTGCGCAGTTTAAGTATCGCTGATGAAATCGATCCCAAAGCCATTGGCGACGCCTACGGTCGCGTGGTTGCCGTTAAGCTTTGTCTCTTGAAATCAACGGTGGCCTCGCTCGAAAAATATGAGTCTACGTTAACGGAGGACCAGCGCAAGATGCTCTCGGATACGACGCGAGTGGAACCACGCTACGCTAAGCCACAACCCCAGGAAGTGACACCAACAGGTGGCCGCTCTGGAGGCGGTTCTTCCGCTCCTGTGTGTGAGTATGTCGGAGATCAGTCCCAAGTGATGAATTACGTCTGCACATCCCAGGTTGATCCGGGCACTTGGGCCGTTTGTTGGAAGAATGGGGGCTGCACGCGCTATTACGACCCGCAGCCGGTACCTATTAGCTGAGGTTCTGACACAGTCACTTTCGCAAACTGGTCTAAACAGACGTTTGCACCACATATTTTTGCCCTTGTGGCGGTTCCGGGAACCTATGGAGTGGTCCTACCCCGCCATCGGCACATGCTTGCCGTTCTCGGTGAGCAGGCCCACGCGGTCTACGCCGGCGATTTTGGCGATGGCGATTACGTCGGCCACGTCCTGGAAAGCGATGTCGTTATCGGCCTTGAGGTAGGCGATGCGCTCCACGCGAATGGCGAAAATGTCGCGGAGGCGGTCGGGCAAATGGTCCCAGTCCACTACTTCCTCATTGATTTTGACGGACGGATGCGCGGCGCCCAGCTTGGCATCAAGAATTTGAATCACAATTGTCCCCTGCGGCGGCGGGATGTCGGGAGGCGCGGTGGATGCGGGCTGGGGAATCTGGGCATCGAGGCCCGTGGGTTTCTCCTCGATCACCACGATCATGAAAATGATGAGCAGCACCAGCAGAACGTCAATCAAGGGAGTGACGTTCATCGTTGGACTGGTCGAAGACGAACCGCTACCTGCCATGGAAAATGCCATTGGATTTTCCTCTTTCTGGCACGCGCGTGTCTGAAACATTAGACACCTGGGCGCTGCAAAGAGTTCCACGGCGACATGCGGCTTTCATAGTTGGTGTAAGCCGCGCCATCGGCAAGCCCTTAGGGGCTAAAGCCCGTATTTCTGGCGGTCGTTAGCGGCACAACTGAACAACTTGCGGAAGAATCAAAATTCCGATGCCCAGCCCCTAAAGGGGCAATTGATTTTGAAGGACTTGCGGTATCGCTAAAGCGCTACCCTGATACGAAACAGGGGATTTTCCGCAAGTTGTGAAGGCGTGCCCTTCCCGAAACCGGCAGGGGGGCACAGTAACCCTGAGAATGCTCTCGAATCAGTTGTCCCGTCTGGACCGAAAAACGGCTACAATAGCGGCAATCCGATGATAATCGGAAGTAGCTGTGAAGCGAAGCCGTCCTTATCGCGCGGTTGCAATGCTGGTGGCTAACAAAAGCAAATTGGATAGAGCGAATCAATTTACCCAGAACGGCCTGCAATAGAAGCGGTCTTTAGAACGCAAGGACCCTGGTTGCAAGCAGAGGAATGTGGAACCTACGGCGTCAACCATGAGCACAAATAATTCGGATTCTCCCGATCCAAAGGACGAGCGTGTCGAAGGCAAGGAGAAGGAGATCGAAGAGTTTTCTCAACAGCTCCCCGGTAACTTTCGCTGGCCGAAGCCGAATGCCGAGGCCGTCGCGGCGGCCGTGGAAGCCGTCCAGCGCATGTCGGGCGGCAGCGTGACAGCGCAAGACCTGGCCGCCGCCGCCGGTGGCGCGGACGAACGTAATGCGGATGAACGTAATACGGATGAACCAGGCAGCGCCTGCTCAGCCTGCGGAGGACCGCTCGCGGCGGGCGCTCGCTTCTGTGCCGGATGCGGAACTCCGACCCCGGCGGTCATGGGCGATGCCACTGCTCAGTCTCGAGCCGCGCCGGCCAACATCACTTTCATCATCACTATCACCATTTTGTCCCCAGTCAGGGAACGGCATCCGGCACGCCTTTTACCGAGTCCGCGCCCGCTGCTCCTCGCGGCCGCGCTCCCGGTCCGGCGGGCGGTCCTGCGTCCAATGCGAGCGGCGGCCGCGCCGAAGCCAGCGCGCGACAAGTTGTCCAGGACTGGGCGCAGGCCTGCAACACCAGGCACATTGACGATCTGCTCGAACTCTACGCCACCGACGCCACTCTGATCCGGTCGAGCGTTCCGCCGGTCCGCAGCCTGCCGGCGATCCGGGAATTTCTGGTCTCGCTGCTCGAAGCTGGATTGGGCGACGTGGAGATGGAATCGCTGCGCCTGGAAGTGCTGGGTGAGATCGCTCTCGATCTCGGCCGCTGCAAAATGCTGGTGCCGGTCGCCATGGGCAAGCGCCGCGAAGAACGCGGAAAATACCTGGTCGTCCTGGTGCGACAGCCCGCGGGAACATGGAAGATCCTGGCCGATTGCTGGTCCGCCGATCTGGCGGTCGGCACCCCACCTCCTGAAGCCGCTGCCCGCAGGGGAAACGAAGCAACTCCGCCGCCGCAGCGCAAGCCGCGCTGATCGGCACAAAATAATGAGGCCCTCGCGCGGAGGGCCATTTTATTCAGGTGGTTTTTGTGCGGGTCGTGAAATGGTGAGCGCGGCAGGAATCGAACCTGCGACCCACGCCTTAAAAGGGCGTTGCTCTACCAACTGAGCTACGCGCCCACACCTGTTTCAATCTAACATATTTTCCGCGGGAATCTGTGCGGCGAGCGCTTCTTTGAAGCCATTGCGCTGCGGATGGAATCGCGGGCTCTCTCGACTCGACGCGGCCTCTATCCTACGCTCAGTGGGCGGTGACGCGGCTGGAGCAAAAGCTATACACTTTGCTTTCATGCTGCGCTCTTGTTTCTTGCGAAAAAAATTTGCGTTTTTTGTTGGCGCGATTCTGTCATGCGCGATTCTCTGGCCGACGCATGCGTGCGCGGAGAAAAAGAAACAGTTACCCGCCGTGCGCTGGACGGCCGGAGCGCCCGGTTGCACATTCGCGCGGGGCGATGACGGACGTTATCGCTGGACGATGACCGGAGACGATCTCACCATCACACTTCTGGTGGATTCGCAGGAACTGAGCAAGAGCCGCCGCCGCTTCTATCACCTTCTCGGCGCGTATGTGAGCGTGACTTACACCGGCCGGGACAAAGTTGAGTTCCCGGCGGACGTGCGGATTGACTTCGTTCGTCATCACGACGTTCTTGAGGGCTACATGGATCCCGCGGAACTCTCCAACAAATTGCAGAACGACATAGACACGAAGGTCTTTGATACCGAGCGTCAGATCAAGAAGAATCCCAAGATCGCCGAAGAAAAAACGACCCTCTCGCGAGAATATGAAAAGGCCGCCGCCGAATTCCTTGAGTTCCTAAGCACGCAAACCCTCGATCCTGCCGGGGCGACGCTGACCCCGGGCAATCCAGAAGCCCACGGCTGGGTCTTCTTCGCAACCAGCAACAAGTGGATCGGCCCGTGGAAGGAGCGCGAGGATTTTATTCTCGGCGTCTGGATGAAAGACAAAATTTGGGAGTTTCCCTTCTCGCTGCCGCCGACGGAAGGCGACTTGATCCTGCGGAAACCGCCCGAGTAGAACGCCGCACGTGGGGACAGACGTTATCATTCTTGTGTTGACGGCAGAACTTAGGCAGAATGTCCTACACACAGGAGGGTCGTTTCCATCATGGCAACCGTCTCAGTTGGACACGCGAAGGGGGTTGATGAAAGTGGAGAACTGATCGGCTTCGAGGACGCGATGGACAGACTGTCTCGCGAGGACAGGTTTCGAGCTACCGTTTACGCCATGAACACCCTTCTCGTACAGAAAGGAATTTACTCGCCCAAAGAGTTCGAATACCAGTTTCGTCAGTTCGCACAGAAGGATTTGAAGTAGGACTGGGTTACTTCCCGCCAGTTTTTCGTCCGGCTTCTCTATACCGTTTTCATAGTCGGTGTAAGCCCCACCATAGGCCATCCCTCAGGGGCTAAAGCCAGCATTTCTGGCGGTCGTTAGCGGCCCCCTTCACTTCGCTCATAGCAGGCCCTGAAGCCACGCCCTATCCAGAACCGGTCGCAGTTTATCAGCCCGTGGTAAAAGTGGGAATCCGCCGTTCAACTCTCAATTCACCTTGTAGTTTGTCATCCTGAGCGAGTGAAGGATTTATGAATTTGCGCCCGCGGACTGCTACGGCAACCATGAGAACGGTTTAACCCGGTCTTGCGATGATGTTTTCCAGCGCGGGATAGGAAGTGGGCTTGACGAGAGTGAGTGGTGGCGGCTGTACGCCGGAGCGAATGGCCTTCACCATGATTCCCAAGGCCGGGCCCATGGTGAGCGGCTGGACAACCGTCGCCGCAAGCAAACCAAGGCGCACCCATTCCTGACCATTTTTCGGTACGCCGTCTATGCCAGTAAACGGCAGACTTAGCCAGTCTTTCCGGGCCTGACTTTCCGGCAGTTCCTCGAATGCTTTCCTGGCACCCATGGCCATGCTATCACCCTGGCAAGCGATCAGACGAATACCCATTTGCTGGGCTGTACCCCGCGCCAACCACGACTTGATGGCATTGTATCCGCCAGCCTCTGTCCAGTCTCCCCTGAGCATTCTCGTGTTTACATTCCGAGGTTTGGTGGATTGCATTCCCGACGTGCGTATCCCGGAAATCTCGTTTCTGGAGGGTCCCTCGATATACAGGACATTTCCCCCTTCCTTCAGGAGTGCCGCAAACTGTTTTCCCTGGATTCTTCCAACCTCTTCCTGATCGGTGTCAACAACAAAAATTGGGGCCCGGCTCGTCCTCCGAAGTTCGTCAATGTAGTCCGCCCTACGATTCACAATTCCCCAACCGATGCCCGCAGCGGCGGCGGCAGTAGCCACTTGAACCATTGTGGTGCCCATCATTTCCACTAGAATTGCATCCGGGCGCTGAGACGAGCCCTGAATGCCAGCCAATAGTTGTTGGCTTTGCATAATGGCGCTGTTGTCGGCATACACGATTTGAATGTCAACATCCAACTGCCGGGCAGCCTCCACGGCGGCTGTCGCTTGTGCGACTTGGTAGTCGTCTTCATCGGTAACGATTGAAACCAACACATTGAGCTTTTTCATTGAAATCTCGGCACCTCGACATTATTGTCTGCAATTGCAATGGCTAGGAGGCTGTTATGAACTTTGCATGAAACGCAGGTCACGGGGTAACCGAAAAGAGGCCTATTTCTTTGCAAATTGCGCCTGGGGGATCGCACTCGTGATGTGCTTTCCAGAGGAGGCCAATTTTTGAGAGCGTTTTGTCATGAGCGCTCACTGTTCCAAATGACTTGTTCGCACAAAGTTAATAACAGGCTCTAGACTCATATGATAACAGAACTCATCCGGAACTGGATTGAACGGCGCTCCGGCGCGAATGCCGCGCGGGCAATTCTAAAAAAGCTGCAAAAATAGGTATGATTGGATAATGAAACCGCGGCCCATGTTTTCTCAAATCAAGGCAGTTCTTGATAACGAGGACATAGAGGGTCTCGGAGCATTCGGGTGCCCGGCTGATGAATATAATGGCGAGGCTTCTCTCATCGAAGGCCGAATTGCAAAGTTGGCGCAATCCGAACACGGACCGCTGGGTGAAGCCCAGGTCGAAAGAATAGTCGCTGAGGTCTGGAACGAAGAGTTTGGTCCCTTCAGCGATGAGGACCTGCAAAAGCGACACTCTGCTTTTACGTCTGTTGCCCGAAAAATCATTGGACCATAATGAAGAACTCCGCCATCCTTCTCGTTTCCTGCCCTGACCGCAAGGGGATTGTGGCCACGGTTGCCGACTTCGTCCATCGCCACAACGGCAATATCCTTTGTGCCGATGAACATGGGGACGAGGAATCGAATCTCTTCCTCTTGCGGATCGAGTTCGACCCGGCGGATTTTGATTTTGATCTCTCCCAGTTTTCCGCGCGCTTTGCTCCCATCGCGCGCGAATTCCAGATGGACTGGCGGCTCGCCCACTCCACCGACCGCCCCCGCATCGCCATTTTCGTTTCGAAGTACGACCACTGTCTGCAAGACCTGCTCTACCGGCATCAGAGCGGCGAACTGCGCTGCGAAATTCCGCTGATCGTTTCCAACCATCCCGACAGCCAGCGTATCGCCGACTTCCACAGGGTCCCCTACTTCTTCGTCCCGGTCGCGAAAGAAAACAAGCGGGAGGCGGAAGAGCAACAAATCGCGCTCGTCCGCGAACACAAGTGCGGGTTGGTCGTCCTGGCGCGCTACATGCAGGTGCTCTCGAACGAGTTCATCGCCACCGTGGGTTCCGGGAACCTCATCAATATTCACCATTCTTTCCTGCCCGCCTTTGTCGGCTCCAAACCCTACCACCATGCGTTTCAGCGCGGCGTCAAACTGATCGGCGCCACCGCTCACTATGTTACTGAAGTGCTCGACGATGGCCCCATCATCGAGCAGGATGTCGTCCGCATCTGCCACCGCGACACCATCGAAGACCTGGTGGAGAAGGGGCGCGACATCGAAAAAGTCGTGCTCTCGCGCGCCGTTCGCTGGCACGTGGAAAACCGCATCCTGCTGTATGGAAATAAAACTGTGGTTTTTCAATAACCCCGCTCAGAAAGCCCGTTTCAGAGGCCCTCCGGGGGCAAAGGCGGCGTTGTTTGCGGCCCTGAGATGTGAGGCCATACCCTCCCCAAAACCTAAGCCGCCATCGCTCCCAAGCAATTTCCACACGAACGCAGCCTAACCGCATCGGTTCTGAGGACCGAGAACTGAAAACCGAGAGTTGAGAACTGGGTAGGAGTGCAGTCACTTCCGTAACCAGGTAACCAATTGCTTTGCGATTGTCTTTCGGCTCTACTTATTTAGGGTACCCATTTGGAAACATTACTGGGCGATCTAGAAGGAGCGGAAATTGGTTGAGGATCCCAAATGGGAGCTGGCGTTGCTCGCCACCGTGCAGAGCTTCTACCAGAGGCTGCTGAGCAACCAACTCGGCGGAGAGTTGCCCGCGCCCGCCGAACTCGCCCCTGACGTTATCAACCACACCGACGACGTGCGCTCCACACTCGCGCAAATGCACCTCTGGATCCAGTTGCTGGACATGGCGATTACTCCCGCCATGCTGCGACTGGGAGTGCAATCCGACCTCGATCCCGAGGTTGCCGAAGCGTTGCTGCGTTACTTCGCGCGCCACCGCGACGATTCCGGCGCCAATCGCGACAAGACCGATCTGGTCGCGACTTTTCTATTTCGCCATCCCCGTGTACCCGGCCAGTGGGAGCGGCGCGGCTACGGCCTCGACGGTTCGATTCCTCTATCTCCGTTTGAAATTGCGTTGCTGGAAATCTTGTCCGAGTCCGACGTACCCGTGCTCTCGGATGCCGATGTGCAACTGCTGCGCGAGTTCGGCCCGTTGCTCGACCAGGCAAACCGCTTCCACGACTTCAGCGCGCTCATGGAGTCGGGCATCATCCAGCGGGTGCGGCAGTTGAAAGCCTCGCTCGGCGAATCGATTTATCATCCCGGAGTGCTGGCCACTCTCGCGCCTTACAATGCCGCATTCGGCGATCGTTTCCATGCGCTGTTCGTCGCCGCCGCGGATGAGATCAAGAATTACGCCCACCGCCTGGAAGAACTCGGCGGCAGCATCCTCAGCACCGTAGACGGCGTCGAAATCACGGTCGAGCATGTCAACTCTTTGAACCAGGAAAGCTTGATGAAAGTCGACTACAGCGCGGCCCTGGACAAATTCCGCCGCGTCGCCCAGCTGAAAAAAGAATTGGAGCGCAGGCCGCCGATCCGGCGCGCCAACCTGGACTTCGCGCATCCCGTCCACACGGTGGGCGCTGGCGGCGCGGCTGCCGCGCCGGCGCTCGCTCCCAAGTATGTTCCCGTCCCCATCACGCCGCAGGCGCTTTCAGTCGAAGAAGCGAAGTTGCGTAGAGTGGAGGAATCGATCCGCATCTTCGTGCGCGTCGCCGATCCCAAGTTCCGCCAGATCGTACCCATGCGCTATTTCAACCTGATGCTCAGTCCCTCCGAGGTCATGGCGTACACCGCCGACTATCTCGAACAACCCGGCCCGCGAGCGGACGCTGCCCGAATGCTGCTCCGCATTGTCGCCGTGACCGCGCGCATCTCGACCGAGATGGAGGAGCTCAAGCGCTCTCGGAACTCGCGTTCCGTTTGGAAGCTGCACGCCGATTCTTTGGTGGTCTTGATCGATCTTGCCAGGCACCTCGCTGAAGCCGTCAACCGGCTCGCCTTGGCCATCGGCCAGCACCCGGAGATGCAGACCAGCAGTGAACCTCTCCGCAACTCGCTGGAAAAATTGCGCGAGCGCGCCGCTGAGGCGGCCAAGCTCATCGTTGTGACGTAGCCCCGTAGTCCAAAATAAAATAAGGACAGGTTGTCCACCTGTCCCATATTCTCGAACCCAGCATTCTCGAAACCCAGCTCCAAGTTGCCGCTAACGCTTAGTGAATATCAAACTGCTCCTGGTGCAGCGCCGGGTCCGACTTAATGATGATCGTTTTCTTAATGAGTTCTTCCATCTCATTCAGCAGTTTCGCGTTGTCTGCCTTCAAGGCTTTCGCAACCTCCGGGTTCACTCGCAACATCACGTCGCTGTGCTCCAAATGCCTTGCGATCTTGCGCATCTCGACGTAAACCTCGTTGCAGATGGTATTCACCGCTTTGACGAAGCCCGTGGCCTGGCAATACGGGCACGGCGATCCAATCGTGCGTTCAAGCGACTGCTTCACTCTTTTGCGCGTGATCGCCACCAGGCCGAAATCGTTGAACTGCAGCACCTTCGACGGCGCCCGGTCGAGGCGCAACGCCTCTTCCAGCGCCTGCATCACTTTCTGCCGGTTGCGCCGCTCGTCCATGTCTATGAAGTCTATGATGATGATGCCGCCCAGATCGCGCAGCCGCACCTGGCGCACGATTTCCTTGATCGCATCCACGTTGGTCTTCACAATCGTGTCTTCGAGGCGGGCGGTCTTGCCGACATACTTGCCGGTGTTCACGTCGATGGCGACCAGCGCCTCGGTCTGATTGATCACGATGTAGCCACCGCTTTTCAGCCAGACTTTCGACTTCAGCGCCTTGTTGATTTCCTCGTTGAGCCCGAACTGTTCGTAGAGCGGCGTCTCCTTGGTGTAGAGTTTGACGCGCTTGACCAGGGCCGGCTGGAAGCGATTCGCAAAGCGCAGAATGCGCTCATATTCCTGCTCCGTGTCGACCCAGATGACGGAGAAGTCCGAGCTCACCTGATCGCGCAGCACCCGCTCCACCACGTTCAGATCGTGATAGATCAGTGCGGGAGCCTTGCTGCTGTCGGAGCGCGCCTTGATCTCGCTCCAGAGGTTTTTCAAAAAGCGGATATCGGCCCGCAGTTCTTCATCCGTCGCGCCCGCCGCCGCGGTCCGCACAATGAAACCGCCGCCGCCGTTTTCGCGCTCGCTTTGGATGATCCGTTTCAAGCGCTGCCGCTCTTCTTCGGACGCGATCTTGCGCGATACGCCGGTGTGGTTCACCGTCGGCATGAAGACCAGGAATCGGCCTGGCAGCGCAATGTGACTGGTAATGCGCGCACCTTTCTTCGCAATCGGCTCTTTCGCGATCTGGATCAGTACCTCCTGCCCTTCCTTGAGCAGTTCGCTGATCTGCGGTACCACCGTGTTCTCGCGGCTGCGGAAGCGCCGTCCACCGCGCCGTCCGCGCCCCCGGTCAAACCCGCGTTCCGGGCCGCGACGCTCGGTCCGCTGCAACAACCTCGCCTCGGGCGCGGGACCACGAACTTCCGCGCTCGCGTCCACCGTTCCGTCGCCAATCGCCTCGGCCTCAAGCAGCGCCTCGGCTTCGGCTTGCGCCTCTTCGAGTTCCAACTCTTCCGCTTCCCGCTCTTCGGCTTCGAGCACGGCTTCGGGGACCGCTTTGCCGTTCGTCATCGGCTCGCCGCCAGCCACCAGCCCCGGAGCGATCTCTCCAACGGCGGATTCCCGCAACTCTCCATCCGCCGCCCGCGTCTCTTCTTCCAGTTCCTCGAAGTCATCGTCGTCCCCAGGTTCTTCCCCGTAAGACGTGAGGTCGGCTTCTTCTTCCTCGATCTCCTGCTCTTCCACGGCGCCGTGCGCAACATCGTAAGCGTCATAGTGAGGAACATCGCGCGTAATCGGCGGGGCCGCCGCAACGTCCGTTTCATGCGGCGTCTCGGGCACTGCCGTCTCGTGCAATGTTGTCCCGGTCACAGGCGTCTCCGGCTCCAGGCAGGTCTTCGCCACTGCTCGCGCCTCGGTCCGAAATTCCACAATTTTCCATGCTGTGCTTGAAGCGGTCTCATGCATCTCTTCATAAATTTCCGTGTCCGGCGCATGCTCATGCTGTTCGTGAAGCGGCGTGGCAACCTCCGCCGCGAAAATAGGCTCATCCTCAGGAAAATTTGCAATGATCGAGGCCGGCGCCGAAGCTGGCTGTTCCACCGTCGCTGCACTCTCCACGGGCAAAGCCGGACTTTGGTCCGAATTTCGATCCGAACCCTGATCCGAAACCTGGCCCTGCCGCTGGTACTTCGAAATCGATTCGCCGGGAAGAATGATTGGCTGATATCCCGGAGGCGGACCGTAATCGTAGTCGTGGCCGACGCGAGCCGCCGGTGGCACGGGCCGCTGGAACCGCGAGTCCGGCCCGCTGCGTCCCGGACGTTCGCCGCGGTTGAAGCGGTCGTTCCTTGGTTCACTCCGCGACTCATGCCGAGGTTCATTGCGTATTTCGTTGCCAGTTTCGCTGTGCGGTTCGCTGCGTATTTCGTTGCGCTCCGGACGCTCGCCGCGTTCCGCACTCGGCCCGCGCCCGATCTCTCCACGACGGCCGCGACGACGCCGGCGTCCGCGAAAATCGCATGCCATGCCCATGCCCGCAGCGTTACCCGGCGCTTCCGAAGCAGCCGCTTCCGGCTCTTCCGCATCGCTTCCAGCTTCCGCCAGTTGGCCGTCACTATGAATCGCCGGACCACTCGCGTCCAAACCGGGACGCGGACGCGCCTCGATCACCGGACGATTGGTCGGGATCGCTTCATCCAGATCTTCGTCCTGCGTTTCCAGGTCCATGAAATCGGAGACGTAGAGAAACGCGTCGCGTTCCAACCCAATGTCCACGAAGGCGGACTGCATGCCTGGCAGCACGCGAGTCACTCGGCCCTTATAAATCGAGCCCGCTAAGGTGTATTCGTTTTCTCGTTCGAGGTAAATTTCCGCTAGCTGATCGTCTTCCGTGATCCCCACTTTGGTTTCGTGGGGGGTGGTGGATACAAACAGTTCCTTGTTCATTTCTACTCCGGTATTTCTACACCGGACAAGAAGCGCAAGGCGGACCGAAGATCGATGGCGTTCAGCGCCGCTCCGGGTAGGAGCGGGCGTGGTCCCGGATTTCTTCCCGGGGCCTACACTGCAGTGAATTGTGGTTACTCGTCTGCACTGATCGCGTAAAGCCTATCGTCAGGTCTGTGGCCACTCTCTCGCGTTCACGCTGAGGGGGCCGTTCCCCGCCTGACTGGCTTCAATCCTGTCCGGCTTCGACTCCTGTGCCGGCGTTCTGCCCTCCTTTTTCGCGAGGGCGCTCGTAATCTTGTTTCGTGCCTAGTCTTTGACTTGGGTGAATCTTATTTCGCTGAATCTTATTTCGCTGAATCTTATTCTGCTGAATCCCGATTCTGCTCAATCTTGTTTCGCGGCGCCGTTCTCGTCGTTGAGAAGATCGGTTGAGAAGGACGCCCTGACCTCTGCCGACCGTCTCAGTTCACGAAGCGGCGCATGCGAACGTTCATTACCATCCCCAGGGCCAAAAACATGAAAAGAACGGAAGACCCACCGTAACTCATGAGCGGCAGAGGTATTCCGGTGACTGGCATGAAGCCAACCACCATGCCGACGTTGACCAGAATGTGAAAGCTAAGCACAGCCACCACACCCATGACCAGAAATGCCCCGGCGCGATCGGGCGCCGTTTGCGCATTCTGGGTCAACCGCATCAGCACTATAAAGTATAACAGCAGAAGCGCCAGAACTCCTACAAACCCGTGTTCCTCGGCAAACGCGGCAAAAATAAAGTCGGTCTGCGGCACCGGCAGAAACGCCAGGTGCGTCTGCGATCCCTGGCTGCTGCCAAAGATCCCGCCCGACCCCACCGCAATCAGCGATTGGTTCACTTGATAGCCGGCGCCTTGCCGGTCCGCATCCGGGTTCCTATAACTCGTCAATCGGTCCTTCTGATAGGGCTTTAGCACCTTGATCCAAACCACCGGGACGAGCAACGCGGCAATTATCAACAAGATCAGCGCCTGTTTCCATCGCAGCCCGCCTAGAAATAGACCCATGACGGCCACGGGCAGATACGTGAGCGCTGTCCCCAAGTCCGGTTGCGCGAGCACCATCAGCATCGGGAATCCGACGATCGCGCCCGCCTTCAGAAAGTCCGACCACGCCAGTTCCCGCTCGTGCAAGTCCTGAAAGTACTTAGCCATGGCCAGAATCAGGATAAGCTTGACCCACTCCGACGGCTGAAAATGGCCGCCCCCCGGCAGCTTGATCCAGCGTCGCGCGCCCAGATATTTTTGACCGAATAAAATCACCGCGATCAGAGACGCCAGCGATGCGATGTACACCCAGTGGATCTGCTCCAGCAGGGCCTGATAATTGAGCAGGCTGAGCAGAAGCATTGCTCCCAGACCCGCCACAATCCAGTAGATTTGCTTGATGTGGGCCCCGGCGAATTTCGTGTGCTCGGTCGCACTGTGGATCTGCAGCACACCCAGAGCGCAGATGGCCAGCACGAAGCCCATCAGGAGCCAGTCGAAATCCCGGAAGGAAACGTAGCGCGACATCGCTTCAGTCGCCCACCCCAGAACGCATAGGAAAGAACTCAGGGCAAAAACTCATGGCAAAAACTCGCTCGAAAAAAATCACTGGCAGGGATTCGTCGGGCACGACGGACTCACCGGTTGTGGATTCTGCAAAAGAAGCCAAATGCCCACTCCAGTAACAGCGCCAACCCCGGTATAGACCAGCCCACTGGAACTCATGATTCCTCCACGGGCTGCCGTCGGTGCCCCGGCTGCGCGACGGCGCTTCTTCCTTTTTTTCTCCGGATTGGTGGTGTCGTCGCGTGTGGTCTGCTGCCCCTGCGTCACGGTGGTGGTCGTTCCCTTGTCGTCCTGCACCGTCACATCGCCCTTGTTGGCCGCGATCTCGACGCGCCCATCCACGTCGGTCACCTGAAATTCGGTCCATGAATTTCCCGCCGGCTTTACCGTCACGTCGCCGACGCGCGCCGCCAGTCCGCGCGAAGTCGTCACCCGCACTGCGCCATGCTCAAGCTCCACCGCCAGCCCCTCAAATTTCACCAGCGAGTCCGCCAGCACCATGACGTTCGATCCGCTCGATTGAATATTCGCCGTCGAATCGAGCCGCGTCTGCAACAGGTCTCCCGTGAACATCGCTGCCGATTTCGGCGCCTCGCTCCCGTTCAACCAAGTCGCTCCGTTGGTGTACAACATGGCCGACGCCGTCTCTCCCGCCAGCATCATTTGCGCCGGAAACAGGATCGCCAGCAAACAGCACACCGCAGACCGCAAGGCTGACTCTGACATCGGTTCAAACTACTCCGGTATTTCTGGATTTTCGTTTATGGTAAGCCTGTAAAGGGTTGCGGGTCAATGCGTTTGTTACTTTCGGTGCACTCCTGAGTCACTATCGACGCACTCCTGAGTCACTAACCTGAGTCACTAAGCAGTGGAGGGAAGGGCGCGTTGTGAGCCTGCCCTGAGCGAAGTCGAAGGGTCCAGCCAGAAGGGGACGTCCGGCTCTCCACCGGCCTCCCGACGAGCATCTCGCCATCCATCCCTTCGACCTTTACATCCATCCAGCGGTTCGCCGCATGATGCCCTGAAATTTTCATCTTCAGGTAATTGTCCGTCAGCCCCTCGGTGAAGTCCGCTCCTCCCGATTGCAGCGTAATCGCCTCGACGACCGTCCCCACCAGCGACTGCATAAACGCCGCCTTCTTCCTGGATGCAAGCTCCCGCAGCACGCGGTTCCGTTCCCGAGCCACCGCCACCGGGACCTGCCCCGGCTGCTCCGCCGCCGGAGTCCCCGGACGTGCCGAATAAGTAAACACGTGCAGATAAGTCAACGGCAGATCTTCGACCATGCGCCGCGTCTCGTCGAACTCCGCTTCCGTCTCGCCCGGAAATCCCACCATCGTGTCGGCACCGATCGCTGCGGTCGGCATCGCCTGCCGAATCTTCAGGATCTTTTCCCGGTAATGCCAGGGCCGGTACTTGCGATGCATGCGCCGCAACACCCGATCGCTCCCCGACTGCATGGGAACGTGCGCGTGCTTCGCGATCCGCGCGGATGCCGCCACCAACTCGATCAACTCATCGCTCCAATCCATGGGCTCGACCGAACTGATGCGCAATTTCTCGAGAGAAGTCTGATCGAGAATGGCGCGAATCAGAGCGACGAGTCGTTGGTCGTGAGTCGGTGGCCGTAACTGAGAGCTGATAGCTGACGGCTGATAGCTTCCTTCCAGGTCCCTTCCCCACCGCCCCAAATTAATCCCCGAAATCACCACCTCGCGATAATCCGCCTCGACCAGCGTCCGCACTTCCGCGATGACGCGGTCCCTCGGCAGCGAACGGCTGTGGCCGCGAACATACGGAATCACGCAGAACGAGCAGCGGTTGTCGCATCCATCCTGCACCTTCAGGTTGGGACGCGTCCGTTCGTTGGCCGCTTCAAATACCGGGGCCGCTAGAAGTCCGGTGTGGGCAAAAATGTCCCCCACAATTACATTGGCGGCGGGCTCGGCGGAAAGCGGGTGCCCCACTCTTTCGCGTTCGTTGCGAAAGGGTGGGACCGGCGCTTGCTCGTTCGAAAGCTGTGCTAGTGAAACAAACCCCACGGTGGGAGACGTGGCGATCTCCGCTGCCTGGTGCTTGTGCGAATTGCCTACGACCCAGGTCACGCCCGGCAGCGCCGCCAGTTCTTCCGGCGCGCGCTGCGCGTAACAGCCGGTCACCAGAATGCGGCAATCCGGATTCATCCGCTGCAACCGCCGTATCGAAGCGCGCGCATCTTTGTCCGCGCCCTCGGTCACGGTGCAGGTGTTGAGCACAACAATTTCGGCGTCGCGAGCCGAGGCAGCGCGCTCCAGTCCGCGCTCCAGAAATTGGCGTTCCAACGCCGCCCCATCCGCCTGCGTAGCGCGGCAGCCAAAATTTTCTATGTAGAAGCAAGCCACGCTTTTATATTAAATGAGTGGGTGCTGCGGCCAAACAATCCGCGAAAAAACTCCGGGTTCGATCTTGTTTTTAAAGGGGCGCGGCTTCACAGGTTGCGGAAAAAAGGGGGTCTGCGCGGCTGTCCGCCACGCCGACAAACAACTCCGCCAGCGCCATTCCGCGTAGTTTTTAGACAGATTCTAAGGCACAAGCAACCAACCGCCACGCGGGATGAGCATCCCGCTGGCCCCGCTTCCCTCAACCTTCAAAGAATTATCAGGCGCTCGCGACCTGCCGACCGCGCTGAAAACACTCGCGGCACAGCACCGGACGTCCTTGCGTCGGACGGAAGGGCACCGTGGTTTCTTTCCCGCACTGCGAGCAGTTCGTCCGGGTCTCCGTCTTGGTGTACGAATACCCGCGCGTCGGTCCCTGCGAAGTGGCCCCAACCACTGCCATTCGCTTGCCCTTGCAGTTCTTGCAACGTTTGGGCTCGTTCCTGAACTGCTTGTCATGGAAGAACATCTGTTCCCCCGCTGTGAACACGAAGTCCGTGCCACAATCCACACACTTCAAAACCTTGTCCTGGTATTCCATTGGAGAGGCGCTCCCATTCCGCGTCCCTGCTCTGCACGGGAGACCCGAATAGGGAAGGATCCGGTTCACATCGTGGGCAGGAGATCTACATCCCCCTCATGTTGCCCCTGGATTCGGCCCACCATGCGGTGTGCGCCACATGGCTACTGCTTTACTGATTAAAACGACTAGCGGGGAAATTTCAACAAGCTTCACATTCAAAAATTTTCGCTGCTCAACAATTTCGAGTGCGAGGAACGGGCCGTCCCAGCCAGCGAACGGCCTCTTTCCTTAGTCCTGTTCCTTGCGCGCTTTCTTGCGGCTGCGTTTGCGAGCCAGTGCTTCTTTGACTCGTTTTCGTTCGCCGGGCTTCAGATAGAACGAGTGACGTTTTACTTCCTTGATTATGTCCTCGGTTTGTACCTTCCGCTTGAACCGCCGAAGCGCGTTTTCGAGGGACTCACCCTCTTGAAGTCGAACTTCCGCCAACGGACTACACCCCCCTACTCGTCCTCACTGGACTCATTAAGTTATGGCAAGCATTGCCTTCTAAGTCAAGTGGAATGTGTGGAAATTCTTCTCCACGCCTCAGAAATTTAGACGCATCGAAACTTGCATCTGCCGCGGAGCAAACGCGTTCATCGGCTTCATAAGACTTGTAGGTTGCTGATAATAAGCCGGATAGTTAGTTCCTGGCATGCGTGTATTTTATAAACTGTCCCGCCGCATTGTAGTAGCCGCTGTCGCTGATGTCGTCCCTCTTATTGTCGCGATTGAAAATATTGAACGACTCGGCGGTCAACTCCAGATGATACCGTCCGCCCAGATCCATCTTTCTTGTCAGTCGCATATCCATGCTCGCGTAGTCCGGACCGATAAATGCATTGCGCCCATACTTCGACAAACGGTCGTTGCTCGTGTTCCCGTCCTGATTCGGATCGCCCGACACCGCCGCGTTCGCCGGGACGTCCGCTGCCATACGTCATGATCCCGGAAATTTTCCAGTGGTCGAACATCGCCGCCAAAGCTTTCTGTCCCGCCGCAAACGGATTCGGCTCCTCGATCGCTGAAATCGACAGCCGCTGCCGCTGGTCCGTCACACTCGACGCCTTCTCGCTCTTCGTCGAAGCCGAGTTCTGCACTGTCGGCGCTCCCGTCGCCGGCGCATCCTGTCCGTTGTCGATGGCGTGCGCCCAGGTGTAGGCCAGACGGAAATCCAAGCCTCCCGACATGCGCTTGCGCAGCGACACCGTCATGCCGTTATAAGCGCTCGAGGCCGCGCTCTCAAGCTGGTCGATTGCCCCGAGTTGAGAAATCGGACGCTGCAATGGGTTGATACACGGCGGATACGGACAACTGCTGCTCTTGGTCGGCTGCCAAGTCGCAAACGATTCCACGTTATAAAACTCATTTTGAAAGGTATAGCCGGTCGAGTCGTAGATCGGATAACTGTAGTAAGTCGGCGCCGGAAGATTTACATCCCGCGCCCGGATCATGTCCACGCCATGCACAAAGAGGTAAGACAATGTTCCCGAGAATCCGCCGGCCAGTTCACGCTCCAGGCTTAGACTTCCCTGCTGGACGCGCGGAGTCCGAAAGTCCGGCGCGAATGCCGACAACTCGCTGGTCGCATACGGCTGCAATGCCACCGACATCGTACATGCAACCGGACCTCGCGGACAGCTAAACGCCGCATTCGGATAAGACGGAAATATTTGGTGCTCGAGCGTCAACCATATTGTCGAGGAAAATAAAGTTGTCGCTCAACCCATTGTTATTGATCACCGCCGACTGGTAAAGCCCCGGAATACGGGTAAAGAAAATTCCAAATCCCGCCCGCACCATCACTGGATGAACGTCGCCGAACGCATAGCCGATTCCCACGCGCGGCGCAAAATTTGTCCCGCGCAGCGGCATCTTGCCCGCCTGCGGCCAGAGCGGATTGCTCTCCAGTCCCTTCTTCGAAAACGTCTGCAAGTCGTAGCGCGCTCCCAGGCTCAAGCTGAGCTTCGGCGTGAGCCGCGCCGTGTCCTGCACGAACGCCGCGTAGTCGTTGCTGTCCGGATGCGACACGGGATTGCCGAAATTTTGCATGTAATAGCGCGGCACATTGTGCGCCCACGCCCGCAGCGGCGTAAAATACACACCCCCGTGCATGGGCTCAAACGGAATCGGTAAAGACCACGGATTCACCGAAATGTCGTCGAAGTAATACTCCCCCCCGTACAGCGACGGAAAGTAGTTGTAGTCCCAGGTCCGCATGGCGTCGGCCCCGAACTTCCACTGGTTTCGCCCGCGGCTCAGACTCAAAGTCTCCGCCAAATGCAGCCGGGGTTCCCGCGTCTGGCGCGGCAATGTCGAAGATTGCCCAAAATCCTCCATCCAACTGTAGATTTTCGCCCGCACCCCGGTGTCGGGACAGGCCGTGTTTGGACCGATCGTGTTGGGAAACGACCGTTCCAGATCGCGCGAAAACTGCGCCCGCAGATGGCTCGTCAGCCGCGGCGTAATGCTCCCCAACAAACTCAGAGACCCGCTTTCCGTCGCCACATCCTCTTGTCCATTCGCGCACATCGCATAATTCGTAATCGGGCTCCCTGCATCAAAAGAAACATTGTTCGCCCCGTAAGACTCGGATGCGCTCAACCGCGCCGAAAGATACTGATGCGGCGTCAACACCCGATCCAGCTTCACCGATCCCGTCCCCCCCAGCAACTTTGCAGGAAATGTCCCGCCCATCGTCGAAAGCTGCGTCGCCGAGGCAAGCACCAGCGCCTCATCACAAGCAGGCCCACCTATGGCGGGATTGCAGACCTCGTAGTCCAGAGGATCCCCCTGTGTGCCCGGCTGCGGCGTCACCACGCTTGAACCGTTGTCGAACTGCACCACCCTGGGTAAATTGAAAATGTGCTGATCGTAACTCGCAAACAAGAAGGTCTTGCTGCGCTGGATTGGCCCTCCGAGCGTCGCTCCAAACTGGTGCTGCACATTGCTGGGATTGAAAGTCATAAATGGAGGCGTCGCTCCCTCCAGCGCACTGTCGCGCAAATAATAAAAAGTGCTCCCGTGCCACTGGTTGGTGCCCGACTTGGTCACCACATTTACGACCGCGCCCCCAGCCCGCCCCGACTCCGCGCCATAACCGCTCGACTGCACGCGGAACTCCTGCACCGTCTCGTTCGAAAACTGGTAAGGCGCGCGATAGCGTCCCGAAGCCTGCGCGAAGAACCCGTTGTTGTTGTCGCCTCCATCCACCAGGAAGCTCGTGTTGTATCCGCGAATGCCGCCATAGGAAAGGTCCCCGTTCGATCCCGACGTCAACCCTCGCGGGTCCTGCGTTACTCCCGGCATCAGCAACAACAGGTCGGTAAACCTGCGCCCGTTCAGCGGCAGGTCCTTGATCGCATGATCGTCCACCAGCGCCGAGACCGAACTTGGATCCATCTCCAGTATGCGCGGCGCATCCGACACCGTGATCGTTTCCTTGGGCCCCGCCACCTGCAGCTTGAACGTCAACTCCGTCGCCGCTCCTATCTCCACCCGGACCACTGGCGAAATTTGCGGCGACATTCCTTCCGCCTCGGCTCGCGCCGAATACTGGCCCGGCGGCAGCAAGTCCACCGCGAACCGTCCCGCCGAATCCGTGGCCGCGTGATAGCGGATCCCTGTCTCTACCCGGATCGCCACGATGTCCGCGTTCGCAATGACCGCCCCCTGCGCGTCCAAAACCACGCCCCGCAACGCGCCCGTGGATGCATCTTGCCCCCAAGTTACAGAAGCGCCAAGAATAAGTTGCAGGAGGAATGCCAGGAGAAGGACGACGACGCGAAACACATTGACATTACGAATCACAACCAGAAACGGCGCACTACAGCGGAACATAAGAATCCCCCGTGTCCGAGACTTCGGAATTGGAGGGGATTCCAGAGACCCTGCTCATCTATATATCAAAGTGCGGTGCGCCAGAATGTGACGCAGGTACGGGCAATATGTTCGGTTTTGTTGGGATTGGTCGTTCGTCGTTCGTCGCTGGTCACTAGCCCGCTGGACCCTTCGGCTTCGCTCAGGGCAGGCTCGCGAGGACGCCCGTCCCTCCACTGTAGGATTTATGACGCGGTCGCTACAGCCTTACCTTCCGCAGCCTTAGCGAGTTTGTAATTACCGAGACAGAACTGAAGCTCATCGCGGCCGCGGCCAGAATCGGGCTCAGCAGCAGTCCGAACACGGGATACAACACGCCCGCCGCAATCGGCACTCCTATCGAGTTGTAGAGAAAGGCGAAAAACAAATTCTGCCGGATGTTGCGCATGGTCGCATGGCTCAGCTTGCGGGCGCGCAGGATTCCTTCCAGGTCGCCCTTGAGCAGAGTGATGCCGCCGCTCTCCATCGCGATGTCGGTGCCAGTGCCCATGGCGATGCCGACGTGGGCTTGGGCCAGCGCGGGCGCGTCGTTGATGCCGTCGCCAGCCATGGCAACGATGCGGCCTTCGCTTTGCAGTTGCTTGACGATCTCGGCTTTTTGCGCGGGCAGGATCTCGGCGCGAAAATCGTCTTTCTCAATACCCAACTCGCCGGCGATTTCCTCTGCCGTTCGCGCGTTGTCGCCGGTGAGCATGACAATGCGGATTCCCTGGGCTTTCAATTCGCGCAGAGCATTCGCACTGGATGTCTTCAGCGGGTCGGCGACCGCGATGTACCCAGCATACTTGCCATCGACCGCGACATAGATCGAAGTAGAACCAGGGTAACCAATAACTACGACGCCGGTCTTATTCTTAAAAGCCCCGACCGCTCGCATCAGGGCCCTGTTTCCAGCCGCCACGCTCTTCCCTTCCACCATGCCGCGCACGCCCTGACCTGGCACGGATTGAAAATTGGCGGGCTCGCTCAAACTCAGCTTCAGTTCGTTTGCCTGAGAGACAAGAGCCGCACCGAGCGGATGCTCGCTGGCTCGCTCCAGACTGGCTGCGAGGCGAACGACCTCGGCATCGCTATACGCCACCACTTTCGGTTTTCCCTCGGTCAGCGTTCCCGTCTTATCGAAGACGATGGTGTCCACCTTCTCCAGCGTCTCCAGCGCCTCGGCATTTTTGATGAGCACTCCCGCTTGCGCGCCGCGTCCAGTGCCGACCATGATTGCCATTGGCGTGGCAAGGCCGAGCGCGCAGGGACAGGCGATAATCAGCACGGCCACGGCGTTCACGATGGCGTGGGCGAAACGCGGTTCCGGCCCGAAGCTCACCCACCCGATGAAGGTCACGACCGCAATCGCCATCACCGCCGGAACAAACCAGCCGGCAACTTTGTCGGTCAGGCGTTGGATGGGGGCGCGGGTGCGCTGCGCCTGACTGACCATGCGCACGATCTGCGCCAGCATGGTCTCGTTGCCAACACGCTCGGCGCGCATCACGAGACTTCCGTTGCCGTTGACGGTCGCGCCGATCACGCGCGAGGCCGCCGTCTTCCGCACGGGAAGGGATTCGCCCGTGACCATGGACTCGTCCACCGCGCTCGATCCCTCGAGCACGACGCCATCAACGGGAATCTTTTCTCCCGGACGCACGCGCAGGCGATCGCCCGGCTTCACGTCTTCGAGCGGAATGTCGCGCTCACCTTCCGGGCCGTCTTCGTTCATTAGACGTGCTTTCTTCGGACTGAGATCGAGCAGCGCCCGGATCGCGCTCGACGTGCGGCTGCGGGCGCGCAACTCCAGCACCTGCCCCAGCAACACTAGGGTGACGATGGCTGCGGCAGCTTCGAAATAAACATCGGGACGATCGCCCATGCTGCGAAACGACGCAGGAAATATCCGCGGAAACAAAGTCGCGATCACGCTGAAAACATACGCCACGCCCGTGCCCATCGCGATCAGCGTGAACATGTTGGTGCTGCGATGGACCACCGACGTCCATCCGCGCTGGAAGAACGGCCAGCCGCCCCACAAGACGACCGGCGTCGCAAGCAGCAATTCAAGCCACGACAACCCCCAGATCCACAGCGATGCCATGAACGCGTGCGGCCTCAACATGCCGCCCATGGCAATCGCCAGAAGTGGCGCTGTCAGGGCCAGGCTGATCCAAAATCGGCGCGTCATGTCGCGCAATTCGGGATTGTCTTCTTCTACCGTCACCGTGCGCGATTCAAGTGCCATGCCGCAGATCGGACAACTTCCCGGTTCTCCCCGCACCATCTCCGGATGCATTGGGCAGGTGTATTCGGTTTTGATCGCGGGGAGCGCGGGCGACTCTGGATCGAGCGCCATCCCACACTTGGGACAAGGACCCGGCCCGGCCTGCCGCACCTCCGGGCACATCGGACAAATATAGATCCGCTCGTCTTTTGTCAGCTTGCCTCCGAACGGAGCGTTCGGCGCCGTTGGAGGCTTGCTTGGAGTTGGCATGACTAGAGTTGCAGTACCGAGAGACACCAGTCCCGATCCCATCGGTTGGGGCGGAGATGCCAGGATTTTTTCGGCATTCGCCTGGAATTTCGCCAGGCAACTGGCGCAGCAAAAAAAATATTCTTGCTCGTTGTAGAGCGTCTTAAAGCGAGCGGTTGCCGGATTCACGTCCATTCCGCAGACGGGGTCTTTGGCTTTGGCGGAAGGCGGGGCTGGGTCGAAGCGGTCCATATTTTAGTTGCCAGATCGCGCTTGGCGGAATCCAGCCATTATTAGATACTAAAGAATAATCCTCGAACCTAATTGTTGGGAGAAATGAAATGACCTATCTCGAAAGCGCCTACCGCTACCAGACTCCGCCGGGAGAAGCTGAGTTGCGTGCCATTGACAGTGTGCGCGAGGTCTATGGCATCCAGCGCATACAGTTTGACGAGAAGGAACGGACGGTGCGCGTGCGCTTCGACGCCTCGCGCTTGAAGGGCGAGGCGGTGGCCAAGTTGCTGCGCCAGGCCGGCATTGACGTGCGGGAGCAACTGGCTCTCGCTTAAACTGGCTGACCTGAACTTGTGGAAAAGACCGTCGCTCCAGGCAGGAATTCAAGAGCAGGAATGAGCCGCTACCCCGCCCGTTTCCCTGCTAATCCTCATTTTAGGAGGACTCTCGGGGGAAGGCCGGGAAACTGGGCGGGGTGCGCCTCGGCGACAAGCAAAATATTGCAAAGGGCACTCGGAGAGACCTCTGGCCGAAGTTTTTCTCAAATGCCCGTTGCGCGCCACTTCGTATGCCCGCAGATAAGCATGTCGGGTGCCAATCGCTAACGCATTGCCAACATGCGCTTGCAGAACGCCGAGGCGGGTAGGTTTTGCGCTGGAGCCATGAAACTTTTACCCTGATTTACAAAACTTCTATTTCGGCAAGACCTCGATTTCCACAGCCAGCGTGGGATCTGGCGCGAACCGGAAACGGTACCGCACTCGGCTTGGATTTTTTCGGCGGACTTATCCTGCGATCGTCCGGCGCTCGGGTTGGGCGGAACGATGCTGTTTCCGTTATAATTCAAAGACGCAATTCCGCCACGATGCGCCCGTAGCTCAATTGGATAGAGTGCATGGCTACGAACCATGAGGTTGGGAGTTCGATTCTCTCCGGGCGCACCATTCTATTCAACGACCGGCACTCAGCGGACAGGTTTCTAGCGTTCGTGCAATTCGTCTCGGTTGGCTCGAATCACACCGCCCATGTGGAAGCCTTGATCCAGCAGCGTCATGGCCTGTCGCTGCGCACGTTCATACGCCGCATCATCTTCCCGCACAAGGACCTCAATCCGGTCGGTCAGGAGACCGCTGATGGAGACAGCACAACGGGCGGCTAGAGCTCTCAGCTTTTCGAACGTCTGCCGGGGCAGGCTTATGGTCACATTCATTTTGGACATATTTTCGTGAGCCCAGCCCCTCGTTCGGGAGGCCTAAATCGCTCTCCGTTACCCTTCGGCAAACACGGATTGCCCTCCGCACAGACTAGCTTTCTTTCATCTTCAGCTTGCTCTTATTTTTTTCAATAAATGCCTTAAGATCGGGAACGACGTCGAGCAGCTTGGTCCACTGTTCGTAGTAGAGCGTCACGGGAAAGCGGCCCAGTCCGTACACGCTGACGCCGCCCTTCTCGCTCACGCGGAACTCAATAGCGCCGCTTTTCTTTTTCGTTTCCACCTGCTTTTCCAAATCTGCCAGGCGAGCTTTCAATTCTTCGTAAGTTGGTTCTGTCATGAATGCACCTCGATTTCTTTTTTATCATAGAGCGGATTCAGTTTTGTTGTAGTCCGCTGGTGTGGGGACGAGCGCTCCCGCCCGTCCAAGCCGAGCGCAAGCTCGGCAGCTTTCGGCGGACACAGCAATTTTACATTTGCTATAAGACATCGCAGCAGCGTTTTTGCCCGCCAGCCTGGTTTTTCGCCTCTGCGCCCCCCTTACGTGAAAAACTCTGCACACCCGGCCCTAATCGAAGCACCCACCCCGCTATCTCCCGCTGCCAGAGCCGGTTACGTCCACCGGCACAACTCGAGGATGGCACCGCAAATGCTAAAATATATACAGGAACAAACTTCGAAGGGGAGAACTGGAATGGCAAAGAAGAAATCGCTTTTTGAGAACGTACTCGTACTGATACTGCTAGGGCTGCTCGCCGGGGCCGTGGGAGGCCTTGGAATCGGCGTGATCCAGTTGAGAGCGATGTCGTCCGCAGCCAGCAGCACCGCTGGCAAATAACTTCCAATTTCGCAGGAATCAATCCAGGATTGGAGCGGGAGACGGGGATCGAACCCGTGGCATCCAGCTTGGGAAGCTGGCGTCAACCCTTCGGCCAACGATAAATCAGGCATATAGAGCGGACCCACGGGGGCAAAGTGTGGCACTGTTGGCGCGTAATGAACACAAGTCTGAATACAACTGTCCACCTTGGACGACAATCAAGAAGCTATTGGATTTTTACGCGGTAATCTGAGAACCGCGACCGGAAGATCCGTTATTCTTGGATTCCGATTAACAGCCGGATGCGCTGCCAGCCGCACGTTGATTCTAAAGAGTGTTATAGCCGTGCAAAGACACGATAACCGCTGTACCTTCGGGGTTTTGTGGACAATTTTTCGCTGCTAGCGTTTTAGGAAACAGATGGTAAACGTCGCCAAAATGCTTGCGCACCCATTCGTCGGAGTAGATGGTATCGAGGTACATCTCTCCGCGATCAGGGAATATAGCCACACAGCTCGCATCCGCAGGTATGTTCTTAGCCAGGGCGTGAATCGCCATAAATGCCCCTCCCGAGGAATCACCCGCCAGTAGCGCCTCCTCATAGAGAAGGCGGCGGCAGCCCACGATACAATCCAGATCGGTAACGTGTACGCAACCATCCACATTGTGGCGTGGTGGGAATTTGCATTGTCAAGATTTCCGTACTGGTTCGGCCAGTATGCATTGGGGAGAGATCGAATTAACTCCTCAACCCGCCTGAGCCGGGCTGTTAGGAAGTCACCAGTGGCCGCATCCGGCTTCTCGATCATCTCGATGCATGCGCCATAAGCCCGCAACAAAGCGAGATTTTGCGCTGTCGTTTTCGGGTCGACGACACAAGCCAAGGTATGCGCAGACTTGTGCCAATCCAATGCCCATGTCGCCCGAACTAGACTCGACAATTGTGGTAGCCAGACTAATCTGTTTTCGTTCGAGAGCTCCCGCCACGATTCGAGCGGCCGGCTGATCCTTGAGGCTGCCCCCAGGGTTAAACCCTTCGAGTTTGGCAAACACACGGAAGGACAATAGGGAGACAGACCGCCGAAGTCGAACCAGCGGCGTGTTCCCAACCGTGGAGAGGATCCCTTCAGACCAGGGGTCATTGCCAGCGAGCGCGGGGGTTTCCGGAACAGGTTCTACTACGGTTTGCAGGCGGGAGCAGTCCATTCGGGATCAAGTCCTCGTTTTCTCACCACGAAACTCCAGCAGGCAGGAATGAGTCGACCATGATGCCTAACTTTTCCTGGGCGGCCCGCTGCATGAGCCAGCTACTTACGGCAAGGTCGAGAATCCCAAGGCCAAAGGGATTGAAGATGACCGGAGCCATGCCGTCGGCACGCGCGGGCGCTCGACCGGACAGGACCTCCCCGATAGTAGTCCGAACAAAGCGGCGGTGGCCTGTTATTTATTCAGCAATATGGACACTCGTGTTCTCCCGGTAAAAGTGATCAATGTCATCGGCGATGTTATCGCATTCGAGCAACGCATTGGGCGCGATATCGCGAAGCGAAATATGCAAAATTGTCGCGTTCGGCTTGCACGAGGAGAAGCTCCCGATGTGCGGCGCGGTAGCCGTCGTCGCTATGGACACAATTTCCGCTGTATTCAGAACTTCCGCGCAATCTTGAGCAATGTCGACTTCGCAGTCAGATTTCCGTGCGAGTTGCTTCACTTTGAACCTGGCCGCACGTTCTGCGTCTGTGTCGAAAATGAGAAAACGCATCGTCATCGGGAAAACAGCGCTAAGAAACTGCATTGTTTCGAAATTGATTAAACTGCACCAATTATGCCCAGCGTCGAAACGGGGAGTCTGCGATGCAGATGTTCAGCGGCAACAGCGGCACTCGCCGCCGTCCTTTTTGCGCTGATGAGAGATGCTTCCAGAATGGCCACTGGCCGGCCGGTCTCGGTCGAGTTCAACACGACAAGAGCGGAGGCTCGGTCCAATCCACGATGCAGATTACCGGGAAACGAAGCTATCCATTTCATACCTGCGACAGGGCGATGACCATCGATGTAGGCGGGCAACGCAATGATCCGGTCAGAAGGTTGATCCGGGAATCGGAGAAAGGTGGAGTGCGGCAGAGATGTTCTTCCCGAGGCATGTGCACGATAGGCGTCACTGACAACGTTCATCAATTCTCGTTCCCGGAAGGATAGTAGGAGTGTACCTCATCGAATTGGAGGAGTAGGACATCGTTGTGACTCGTTGTCATAATGGATATTCACGTTAGTAGTTATAGAGAATCCAGAGTTGCTGTAACCACGGGCAAACTGCCAAGCTGCGCTCGGCTTGAATGGGCGAGAGCGCCCGTCCCCACACGAGCGGGCTACAGCAACGCTAAATCTGAAACCCACAGAGTTAAACCGGCAGCATAGTATTTTTCTTTTATAAAAATACATAGTTATCAAAATACTAGATCAGAAACTGGTTCGAGATATATTGCAGCATCAGTGCCTTTGAGGAATGAATGAAAAAGTGATCTCCAGGAAGAATGTGGTATTCGAACCGGCTATCAGTCAACTCCCCCCACAGGGCAAGTTGTTGCGGACTAACCCCAGAATCTTCGGCGCCGCCCAAAGCCATGATCGGGCATGTAAGTCTAGGTCCTTCCTTCCAGGTATAGTTCTCGCAAAGTGCAAAATCGGCGCGTAGAGTGGGGCCAATACAATTCATCAGTTCGGGGTTCCCGAGCAGCTCCGGGGGTGTACCGTTCAACTTTCGAACAGCTTCCAGAAAATCAGGTTCCGAATACTCTGATACGTGTGGCCTGGGCAGGGCCCTGTGAGGAGCGTCGACTGCCGCCACGAATAGTTGTGATGGCTGCGCGCAGCCATGTTCTTGCAGATAGCGAGTAACTTCGAACGCAATCAGAGCACCCATACTGTATCCGAATAACCGAAACGGGCACGCCAAGTGAGGCTGCAGAGCTTCACATATTGCGTCTACGGTATCCCGTACGGTTCGAAAAGGGGGCTCGGAGAACAAGACTCCCCTCCCGGGCAGTTCAACCGGGCAAACCTCGACGTGGGGCGGCAGGAAGGCCGACCAGTTGCGAAAACCCGCCGCGCTCCCTCCCGCATACGGCAAACAGAAGAGGCGCTCCGTTCCCACATTCTTGGGAAACATTACCGCTATGTTTTCACTCGTCTTCGTATCCCACATACCCGCAGAATAAAGCTGGTGATCGTCGGTTTCAGTCATCCAACTGATAGTAACGACCGTCGGTCCTTTCCCTTTGCGCTTACTCCCCCCTCAAGATGACCGCAGGATCAGTCTTTGTCGCGCGGTAAGCCGGGAGCAGAGTAGCAGCTACGGCGGCTGCGGCGACGATGACGACCGCTCCGGAGAATGCGGCAATGTCCTTCGGCCCCACTCCGTACAACAGGCTCGCCATTATCCGCGTGGAAGCCAGCGCTACTAACACTCCCGCGATTATGCCAGCCAAGATGACGCTTGTTACCTGGCGGATCACGCTACCAAAGATGTCGCCCTTGGTGGCTCCCAACACGCTCCGTATGGCGAATTCGCGGCTGCGCTGTGTCACCGAGTATGCGATCACCCCGGACAGTCCCACCAATGCGATGATCAAGGAACTGATGCCAAACAATCCGATGAGCATCACCCGAATCTGTGGCTCTGCCAAGGATTCATGCAGTTGCTGATCCATGGTCTGGAGCTTTGAAATGGGTTGGTCAGCGTCGGTTTCATGCACGACCCGGGTCACGGTGGACATCAGTGCGGACGAACTTCCTCGCGTCTGCAACAAAATCCAAATATCTTGCCAGGGGCTTTGCATCAACGGCACATACATCTCCGCAGCAGGCTTTTCGTTCAAGTCTCCAATTCGAACATTGTTTATGACTCCAACAATCTCACGGGTTGCTGGCGGACCAACTCTGGAATTATCCGGTGGATAGCTATCTGTTGTAATATGCTTGCCCAAAGGACTGCTGTTCGGCCAGTACTTGTGCGCAAGGGTCTCATTGATGATAACGACAGGCGGCGCATTTGCGGAATCCTGCTCAGTAAAGTCACGCCCTATAACCAGGGGAATTCCCAGAGTGCGGAAATAATTGCCGCTGATCATCTGGAAATGCGCTAGTGGGCGTTCCGATTCAGATCTCGTTATCTGGCCCTCCACAGAGAAATTCATTCCCACATTCCAACCGGCCAAAGGAGGCCGGGTACCCAGCGCCACAGTGCTGACCCCTGGAATATTTTCGAGCTTCTGCGTCAGCTCCCTATAAAGATTCACCAAGCGATCTGCTCCGGAATATCGCGATGACGGCAACACTAACTCGCCGGTTAACACGCCTTTCGGGTTGAATCCCAAACTCACTTGCTGCAAGCGAAGCAGGGTTCGAGTTAGCAGGCTGGCACCCACCATTAACACCACAGCCAAGGCGATCTCCACCGTCAGCATTGCGTTCAGAAACAGGCGTGTCCCCGAGGACACTCCGGCTACCCGCCCAGAGTGAAGGAAGGATTCAATTGGGTTGGTCATCGGCAATCGCCAAACTGGGAAAAACGCCGAGATAAATGCCGTCAATGCCAGCCCCAAGGTCAACAACAGCACCGTGGAATCAACGGGAACGCTCGTGTACGCATAAGGATTCAGCGAAGGAACCGCCTTTGTAAACAGGTCCTTAATCCATAGTGCCAGCAGAAAACCGAGAAACCCTCCCGCTAGGCTGATGACCAGGTTCTCCATCCCAATAAGCTGCAGGAGGTGCCACTTCGTTGCACCCAGGGCAACCCGGATCCCGATCTCCCCTCTATTGACTACCGTCCGCACCAAGAAAAGAGCTGCCACATTCACACAGGCGGTGAACAGCATCAGCATAGTTGCGCCGAAAAACATGATCACGGTCTCATGCAGCTTCCGGTCGACCAGCACCTGGTCAAGACTGGCCACTGCGATGCCCCAGCCAGTACTTGATTTCGGATAGCTCTGAGCCAGTTGGCGTGCAATCACCTCCATTTCCGTCTGACACTGCTGACGCGTTATGCCATCGCGACCTCTGCCAAACACAATGAGATTATGAAAGCTCCGGTCGACGCGAGCGGGATCGAGTTGCAACGGTGTCCAGAGCTCGTCATCCTGGAAAATGCGTCGCACCTGTGGCGGCATCACTCCGATCACGGTAAAGGGCTCTCCATTGAGAGTAAGGACCGAACCAACAATATTGGACAAACCGCCAAATTGCTGGTGCCACAACTGCTGGCTTAAAAGAACTACCTTCGCTCCGCCAGTTCTATCTTCATCGGAATAAAATGTGCGCCCGAGCAAGGGTTTGATTCCTAAGAGCGAGAACAGATTTGCAGTGGCTAGACCGCTTTGCACGTGAAACGGCTTTCCCACACCGGTCACATTCACGCTCGAACTGGTATAGGCTGCCATGTCTTGGAAAGTGCGGCTTTGGTTTTTCCAATCGAGAAAATCGGCCGCGGAGGCCACATTGTCCTCCCCGGAAGGAGATCGTTGCCAAATTATGTACTGCCGGTCAGGGTCGGCAACTGGCAGGGAATGCAACAGGACAATGTTAACCAGGCTAAAAGTTGCCGTCGTGCATCCAATTCCAAGCGCAAGCGTTATTACTGAGATCAGCGCAAACGAAGGACTCTTGGTCAAGGCCCGAATACGCTGCTTTATCGTCTGCGCATAGTCCGCCATTGCCGTCTCTGAGCGATTAGAACTCTCGACCTTTCCTACAGTATCTTGGGTCTTTTCGTCCAGCATGATTCTCTCAGTCTTATCTTCAGCAAGGCCTCGGAACAATCAAGATACAGACCCAATGTTGGTGTTTGCTTCGGCTTGCATGGGCTTGTCGAGAGCGGTCAGAGCGGCATCGCGATAGGCAATGGCGGCCCCTACAACAAAAACACATCCCAGAAGCATGATCAATAGACCCATTCCCCTCCCCGGCCCAGTTCCGATGATCTGACCGATGCTGCCCCCAAGGCTACCACCCGTCCTAAGCAAGGGCTCAAAAATGCGGTCGCACAAGGGCCCTGCGAGAACCTGTCCAACCGGAGCAGCTGCCGAGATGATCAGCATGACCAGCCCGAACACGCGGCCTTGCACCGCGACATCAACTCGCTTCTGCAGCACCGACTGAAGGCATCCGGTCAGGGTGGCAGTCCCGAATGAAAAACAAAAACCTGTGATCGCCACCAACAGGACCGAGGCGTGTGCGCCTGCGGCGATAAGGGAGCATCCACCCAGCAACATAGATCCAACGATCCCTTTCACCATGTCTCGTGGACCGCCCCACACGGCCATGGCCGCGCTCCCCGCTGCCATGCCCGCGCCTACCGCCGCAATCACAAATCCAAGACCCTGTGGCGAGGCAAAAGTGAGAATCATTGGGCGATAGACGACGACGACGATCGAGACCAGAAAATTGATAAGCGCATAGAACGCAAGCAAGTGCAGCAAAGCACTACGTTTGTTCAGATAGTTCCACGCGAATTTTGTCTCCTGTGCAAACGATGTCGGCGCAACCGGCCCCGTATTCCCGCGCGGGTCTGGAACTTTGACCATCAGAAACGCGCCGATCGAGATCAGGAAGCTTACAAAATCCACGAGCATGATTCCTTGTAACTGGTAAGCCTTCAGAAGAACCGCAGCTATAGGAGGAGCAGCGATTTGAGAAACAGCCACCGTGAGCTGGACCATGCCGTTAGCTCGCCCTAGTTGTTTTTCTGGCACAATCAGCGCCAGAGATGCCGTAAAGGATGCGGCGCTTATAGCTCCGGTCGCCTCAACCGCCGCACAGCTCAGGTAAATAGCCCAGAGATTCAGCCTTCCTGCCATCAGAAGCGCCACAAAAAACAGCGCCCGCAGCGCACCCGCCGCATCGGCAAGAATCATCAAAGACCGGCGATCATAGCGATCGGCAAGTAGTCCCGCAATGGGAGTCATGAACAGATACGGAAGAGTGTTGAAAAAATCAATGAGAGCAAATTGCTGGACGGACGCCGATCGTTCAAATACCCATACGCTGAGTCCAAAGGCCGACAAAGCCGACGCAATCTGCGAGACCACCTGGCCGCTCCAGATGATCCAGAAACCTCGCATGCTTACGGGGCCGGGATTCCAGTTTTCGCTCATCAAATGGCTCAGAGTAGTTACAGAATTGGACTTCCTAGCAGGTCTGAGATCCGGCAGTTAGGATCGTTACTCACACGTTCTAGTGTTTGGCGAAAATCTTCAAGGATACAGGCGGCTGTGGCGGCATCGAAGTACTGACACCGATACGAAACGCCGATCATCATGGTATCTCTGGGATAGACATCAACGCGGAAGGGATGCTCATCGCGAATGTAAATGGCCGTTTCCACCAAGTCGGCTTTATTATCCGAGCGCCGTCCGATGAACTCGAGACTGGAGAGATTCTGAAAAACAAGGTAGCTTTGAAAAAACCGGCCATTCTCAGGAAGATTCTTCCAGCCGAGTAGGTCGCGCATCGAGACATACTCATATTGTCGTAACCTGAAATGCTTGTCCTGTAGTTTCTTCACAACTGCCAGAAACTGGTCCACTGGCTCTAATTGCGTGCGCAATGGCAGAGCGATTAACGTTCGACCTGCCATCTTTTCGACTTCTGCCAGATGCGGCGGTCTTCCCGTGGATGCGCTGCCGAAAACAACATCACGCTCTCCAGTGCAACGGCTCAACGTCAGCGCCCAACAGGCGTTCACGAAGGTACTGAGCGTAAGGCGATGATTCTTCGCTAATATCTTCAGGCGAGCAGTCGCTTCTTCCGAAACATATCCGTAGATCCTCGCTATATCCGAGCGGTATCGTGCCTGCGAAAACGCAGCGGAGGCCATCTGTTTGCTACGGAGACCGGAACTGTCCAGCGTTTGGTGTGCGCGTTCGATAAGAGGGGTTGGGGTATTGAAACCAGATAATTCATCCAGCCAGAAACGCCGTGCGGCGGCGCGATCCTGACTCCTGACCCACAGCACATATTCCTTGTAGTCGGGTGCCGCCTCCAATACCATCTCCGTTCCCGCGCAGATTGACAAGTATCGCTTTACCAGTTCATCCCAAAGGAGCGCACCAGTCCAACCATCGATCAATGCATAGTTGCAGGTCACAACGGAGAAACACTGTGTATCTCCTGTCTGCAGCACCGCATGTCGAATGCCGCCGGGCCGGGAGAAATCCCAGCCCTCCGCAACATCCTTCTCCAGATAATCGACCATGGCAGCCTGCTGATCTGGCGCGGATAGGTTGCGCCAGTCGCGATAGTGAAGAGTAGCTTTGACAGTCCTGTTCACTTGCTGCAATACGATCTCGTTTTTCCCCCATACAAACGACGTGCGAAGCACCGGATTGCGATCCACAACGGCCTGCCAAGCACGTTCGAGAGCATGCATGTCCATAGCGTGACCCTGGATTGGAGTCATCGCTTGAATCATCGGTGCGCCTTGTTCCGGTTGTTCCAAGTAACGCAGGAACATAGCTTCAGAGCTGGGTCCGAGAGGATAGCTGTCTTCTATATCGTTTCCAATCCGGTTGCCTGGTCGCTCACCCTCGACTATCGTGTGGGTTTCGGCCTGGGAAGTGGACCTTGCTGGCGGATGCCCAATTGCAGCCGCAGCTGCGAGTTCGGCGATCGACTGACGTTCGAAAAGTTGCTTGACCGTGATCTCGATTCCTGCCTTCTTGGCACGGGCAACCACCTGAATTCCATGTATGGAATCTCCACCCAACTCAAAAAAGTTGTCGTGGACACCCACGGTGTCGACTCCCACTATCTCTTCCCAAATCCTGGCAAGTGTCTTTTCCACTGGCGTACGCGGCCTTACGTACCTTTTCTCCAAGGCTGGTCGTGACCCCGCGGGTGGGGGTAGGGCTTTGCGGTTGATTTTGCCGTTGGCGGTCAGAGGTAACTCGTCCAACATCACGAACACCGCCGGCACCATGTATTCCGGCAGCCGCTCCTCCACATGCCGCCGTATCTCCGGCAAGTACCGTTGCCTCATCTTTCCCTTCAGCGGTTCATTCGCATATTCTTTCCACGCTCCCCAATTCCCTCTCTCCTGACCTCGCCCCTCTGTCTTCCCCTCTCCCTTCCACACCCATTTCTCCCGCCTCCCCTCTCCCCTGCTCCTCCCGCTCCTCTTCCGCCTCAACACCACGTCATATTCCCCCGCTCTCCCCATCTCCGCCCAACTTACCTCCACCTCATACCCCAACCGCTCCCCCAGCTCCCACCATTCCTCCGGATCCACCCCCCCACTCCTCTCTCCTCCTCCCTCCATCCTCCTCTTCACCTCTTCCCGTAACTCCCCTACCGTCGCTTCCCCCCACCTCTCATCCCACAACACCTCCTGCACTCGCCGGTCCTCCTCCAAGCGTCCGTTCCCCACTCCCTTCACCACTAACTCCTCGATCTCGCCCCTCTCGATCTCCTCCTCCACTTCTCTTACTTCCATTACTTCTCTTACTTCCATTAGTTCCCCTACTACTACTTCTTCTTCCCCTTCTTTCCCTCCTACCTCCACCACCACATCATACCGATACTTCGTCATCTCATTCCTATACTTCCCCCGCTTCACCCATATCCGCACCCCTTTAACCCCCTCTTCCTCCTCCCCAAATTTCATAAATACCCCGGGATCCATCACTAACTCCTCTTCCTCCTCCACCCCTCGCTTCGCTCGCTCCCTTACCTCCTTTACCTTCTCCCCTCTCCCCGCTCGTTCCACCTCCACCGACCCCTTCAACATCTCCTGCATCCCCTTACTCCTCACATCCCCTATGAAGATCCTCCCCTCCCCCTCCCCCCTCTCCCCCCTCACCACCTTCACCCCCTCCTCCAACACTCCCACCAGATACTCCACCCTCGGAAAATACTGCACTACCGAGTTCATCACCACCGTGTCCATCTCCTCCCCTCTCCACTTACTCAATTCCTCCGCCCCTCCCTTCACTAACTCCACTCCTACTCCTCCCCACTCCTTCTCCCCTTCCTTCTCCCTTAATACCTTCCTCACATACCCCAGCCCTTCCTCCGATATATCCACCCCACAATACCGCTCACACTTCGGCCCCACCCGAAACAACACCAACCCCGTCCCACACCCTATCTCCACCACCCGCTTCGGACCCTCCCCCTCCACCCGCTCCACCGTCCTCTCCACCCACTCCCTCATCTCCTCCTCTCCTATCGCTTCCCCCGTATAACTGCTCTTCCATCCCCTTAGGTTCAGTGCCTCTTCCCTTACCTTCTCCCCCCCCTCTCCATACGACTGATCGAATACACTCTCCCATTGCCCCACCTGCTCCCTCTCTAACTCCCCCAGCACCGCCTCTTCTTCCTCCACGCTCTTCCCCTTCGCCACCACATACGCCACCAGCCGCTTCTCCCCGGCTCGGTCTTCCCGTACCTCGACCACCGCCTCCCTCACCCCTTCATGCTCCCCCACCACCGCTTCGATCTCCCCTAACTCTATCCGATACCCCCTTACCTTCACCTGCCCATCCTTCCTCCCCACATACTCGATCTCCCCCCCCCTCAGATATCTCCCCACATCCCCGGTCCGGTACAGCCGCTCTCCTCCCTCCTTACTGTACGGATTCGGCACAAACCTCTCCCCCGTCAAATCCCCTCGGTTCACATACCCACGCGCCAATCCCGCTCCTCCTATGTAGATCTCCCCTTTCACCCCCACCGCCACCGGCTCCATCTCCTCGTCCAATACATACATCTGCGTGTTCGCGATCGGCCGCCCTATCGGCACCGAGCTTCCCTTGCCCCCATCCCTCTCGCAGGCCCAGTAACTCACGTCTATCGACGCCTCCGTCGGCCCATACAAGTTATGCAGCCCTTGCCCTCCCCTTTCATAGAATTCCTCCACTAACTCCCGCGTCAGCGCTTCCCCACTGCACACCACTCGCTTCACACTCCCCCATCCCCCTCCTTCACTCGCCCCCAAATACGCCTGCAACATCGACGGCACAAAGTGCACCGTCGTGATCTCCTCCCGCGCCATTACCTCCCGTAAGTACCCCGGATCTTTGTGCCCTTCCGGCCGCACTACCACCAGCCTCGCCCCCACCATCAGCGGCCAGAAAAATTCCCACACCGATACGTCAAAACTGAACGGCGTCTTCTGCAATACCCGGTCCCCGCTCTCCAACCCGTACTCCCGCTGCATCCACTCCAGCCGGTTCACCACTCCCGCCTGCCGTATCATTACCCCCTTCGGCTCCCCCGTCGATCCCGACGTGTACATCACATACGCCAGATTCTCTCCCCCAACTCCACTCTCCACCCCTTCCTCACTCTCCTCCCGAATCCGCTCCCACTCTCTATCTATACTCACCACCGGCACACCACATTCCGGCAACTTACTCACCAGATCTCCCCGCGTCACCACCACCCTCAGCCCCGCATCTCTCACCATCTGCCCCAGCCGCTCCTGCGGATACCCCGGCTCCAGCGGCACATAAGCTCCCCCAGCTTTCAGTATTCCCAGCAGCCCCACCACCATCTCTACCGAACGATCCATGCAGATCCCCACCCGCTCATCCGGTCCGACTCCATATCTCCGCAGATACCCTGCTAACTGGTTCGTTCGCCGATTCAGTTCTTCATAGGTCACCTCCTCCCCCTCATACTTCACCGCGATCGCCCCAGGTGTCCGCTTTGCTTGCTCCGCAATCAACTCCTGAATACACCTCTCCCTCGAATACTCCCTCTCCGTCGCATTCCAACCATGCAAGATTTGCAGTTTCTCATCTGGAGCAAGCAATGGAATTTCCAGAAGTCGCTGGTCGGGATTTGTTGCCATGGCCTCCAGCACACGCTCGTAATGCACCAACAACCGTTCAATTGTATTTTCGTTGAAAAGGTCGGTACTGTACTGGACGTAAATCGGCAAACAGTCCTCTTCCTCCTGAATTGAGATCCACAGATCAAATTTCGAGCTTCCACTCGGAGGATTGAGCGTACAAACGCGGAGTCCTTCCATCTTGAGTTCACCAATCTTGGCATTCTGGAGGACAAGCATCACTTGAAAAAGTGGGTTACGGCTCAAATGCCGCTCAGGACTAAGTTCCTCGACTAGTTTTTCGAACGGCAGATCCTGGTGTTCATAGGCTTCCAGGCACACCTTTCGTACTTCGTCCAAAAGCCGCCGGCAAGTGAATTCCCGATCGAGTTTGTTGCGGAGCACCAACGAATTAATGAAGAAACCCACTATGTTTTCTAACTGGGCGTGATTACGTCCGGCAACAGGCGAGCCCACTACAATATCGTCCTGGCTGGTGTAACGATGTAGAAGCGCAGTGAGGCCAGCCAATAGAACCATGAACAAGGTACGTTCTCCACCCTTGCACAGATCCTTTACTCTGTCGGTCACGTCTCTGCTAATGTTGTGGAACTTCTCGGCGCCTCGAAAGCTTTGGATTTCCGGCCGGGGCCGGTCCGAGGGCAATTGCAAAACCGGGAGATCGGCTAGTTGTTTCCTCCAGTACTGGAGTTGCCTTCCAAGAAAATCGTGGGAAAAGGCCTCGTGCTGCCAAGCCGCAAAATCGGCATACTGCAATTCCATAGGAGGTAGCCGAGGCGTCCTGCCACTCGCATACGCGCTGTAGATCTCACTGAGGTCACGAACCATGATTCCAGTTGACCATGCATCGATTGCGATGTGGTGGATCGTAAACAGCAGGACATGACTGTGATTTCCTGACCGCACAAGCCGTATTCTCAACGGAGGTCCGGCGGATAAATCGAATATCTTGTCCGAATCCTGCGCGATGATCTCCATCAGTTGGCGATCCTGATCCTCAGGCCCCAGTTGCTCAAGGTCAATGAAGCTCACAGTCCGCGGTTCCACCGTATGAACAAACTGCGCAGGTTTATCGCCCACCATGCCATACGAGGTACGCAGACATTCGTGCCGCTGGATCAGATCGATCAACGATTGTTTCAGGGCCGGAATGTCACATTCGCCTTCGAACTGGAGGATGAGCGGCACATTGTAAGCCGCTGTATCTGGGACCAACTGCTGTATGAACCACATCCGGGCTTGCGAGTACGACATTGGGGCCCAGCCGCTAATGCTCCGCCTTGGAATCACCTGCCCAGAGACCGCAGCCATCTGCTTTTTTCTTTGACTAAGTCGAAGGAGCAATACCTGTCTCTGTTCCTCCGAAAGCCTCTCCAGGACCTCCGATCCCTTACTCATTAGAACCCTCCTTCGCCGTCGCCTTCCCCACATCGCTGTCCAGCTCGGCCTGTAACTCTCGGGCCGAAAGTGTCCGGACTTCCTTCAGGACCTCATCCATCTCCGCTTCGGTCGTTTGCTCGATCTGTAATTGCGCAATGACCTGCGCGACTTCAGCAACCGTAGGGCCATCAAAAAACTTGGACAGAGGAAACTCCAGATGAAAGCGCGCTCGGAAGCGCGCAACGATCTGCGTAATGACCAGTGAATCTCCACCTAGATCGAAGAAGTTGTCGTTGATTCCGATCTCTTCTGTTCCCAGAACATCGCGCCATACCGCGCACACCTCTTTCTCAATCCAGTTTCTCGGAGTTGTGTCCATCGGAACGGCAACAGCAGCAGCGCAACCGTTGGTCGTCGGTGCCACTATGTCTTGAGTGGTTGGGCTATGAACATCTGCGCGAGTCGACACCGGATGGGCGTTTAGGTCGTGACCAACCGCCGGAAACGCGTTCGCCGGGATCGAAACTTTCGGCATACTTTGTTCGATTAGTTCGATCCAGTAACGCTGTCTTTGAAAAGGATAAGTCGGCAGTTCCACCCGACGGCATGGTTCAGGGTTCATGAGCTGTCTCCAGTTCACATCTACGCCTGACAGCCATTGCTGGGCAAGAACTCTAACTGCGTCCTCACGCTGAGCACTTTCCTTTGCGCATGAGGCTGCAAGCCGGCTCGCGCTCGGGGGTGATCCGTCAGCCGCCATGTTGCCATCCCAACTGTTCAGCGAAGCAATAGCATCGGCAACGTGATGGCAGAAAACTGCTTGGCGGTGGCTGAGGTTCTTGCGGCCCTCTTGTAGGGTGTAAGCTACCGCGGCCATATCGATGTCGGAATGCCCCTGCAAGTGCACGAGCAAGTTTCTTGTTAGCTGATCCAATGCCGCCGGGGAGTTGGCGGATAACGGAAGAACATGCAGCGAATGATCTCGCTGTCGTGCTGTGGCCGTCGGCGCTTCTTCAACAATCACGTGCGCATTAGTTCCGCCAATCCCAAATGAACTCACGCCCGCAGTACGCGGGTGGTCATGGCGCTCCCATTCGAGCGGGATATCGGCCATACAAAAAAAACCATCTGTGAGATCGATCTCCGGGTTAAGCCGGTGGAAATACGCGAGCGGAGGAATACGCTTGTGCTTCAGCGCCAGTACTGTTTTGATCAGTCCCGCTATTCCTGCGGCCGCGCCTAGATGTCCGATGTTCTGTTTTAACGCCCCGATTACGCAAGGCGAGCGGCGCTGTTTGCTGGACTGGAAAGCTTTCTTGAGCGCTGCGATCTCGATGGGATCTCCGACCGGTGTTCCCGTGCCGTGCGCTTCGATATAGTCGATGGCGCTTGCGTCCACTCCGGCTAGCCCAAGAGCCTTCGCAACAACGGCTGCTTGGCCGTCGAGGCTCGGCGCGGTGTAACCCACCTTTAGGCTACCGTCGTTGTTAATTGCCGAACCTCTAATAACTGCGTGGATACAGTCCCCATCCGCGAGCGCATCTGACAACCGCTTGAGCAACACCATTCCGGCACCGTTTCCAGGGACAGTACCGGTAGCTTTGGCGTCGAACGTGCGACAATGTCCGTCTGACGACATGATCCCGCCTTCTTCATAGACATAGCCGCACTGCTGCGGGACGACGACACAGGCCCCGCCGGCCAGAGCCATGTCAGACTCGTAAATCAGAAGACTCTGACACGCAAGGTGTACCGCCACCAGCGAACTTGAACATTCGGTATTGACGTTGAGACTCGGTCCTTTCAGGTTCAACTTATAGGAAATCCGCGTGGCAATGTGATCTTTGTCATTAGCAAGCAGGAGTCGCATGGTGCCGATCGAATCCCATATTTGCGGACACCGGGAGGCAAGAATGAATAGATACGTGCTGATTGCCGTCCCCGCGTACAAGCCGATAGAACCAGCGTACTTCTCCGGATCGTAACCCCCACTCTCAATCGCTTCCCAAGCGCATTCCATAAGTAATCGGTGTTGGGGATCGGTCATGGCTGCTTCCATCGGAGTAAACCCGAAGAATGGAGCATCGAACTGCTCGATCCCATGTAGGACGCCCCTTGCTTTCCTGTAACTAGGGTTCCTAATTGTTTCCAGTGGCACTCCTGCCGCAATCAATTCTTGGTCCGAAAGACGTGAGATTGACTCGATACCATTCAGCATGTTTTCCCAGAACTGCGCCAGGTTCGCCGCTCCGGGAAAGCGAGCAGCCATTCCCACAATAGCTATCCCATCTGTATTAGTCATAATTCTGTGCTTCCCTTTCCGCAACGGCTCGCCTTGCCAGCAGTGCCGCCCGCTGTCGGCCTCCACTATCCTTGATGGACTCCATCGAAAGGAGCGCTGATTCCGTTCCAGCTACGTGCTTCGCCATGCTTGCTATCGTGGGGTACTGAAAGACTTCAATCACCTTCACTTTTAAGTCCAAAGCCTTCGAAAGCTGCGCGCACAATTGGACCGCAAGCAGTGAAGTACCACCCGCCTCAAAGAAATTCTCGTTTATACCGATTCTGTCGATCTGCAGGAGTTCTTGCCACACCGACGCAATCGTGCGCTCAATTGGGTTGCTCGGCACTGTGTTCGCAACTGCTGTTCGCCACTGCTTCGCGGGTGGGGGTAGGGCTTTGCGGTTGATTTTGCCGTTGGCGGTCAGAGGTAACTCGTCCAACATCACGAACACCGCCGGCACCATGTATTCCGGCAGCCGCTCCTCCACATGCCGCCGTATCTCCGGCAAGTACCGTTGCCTCATCTTTCCCTTCAGCGGTTCATTCGCATATTCTTTCCACGCTCCCCAATTCCCTCTCTCCTGACCTCGCCCCTCTGTCTTCCCCTCTCCCTTCCACACCCATTTCTCCCGCCTCCCCTCTCCCCTGCTCCTCCCGCTCCTCTTCCGCCTCAACACCACGTCATATTCCCCCGCTCTCCCCATCTCCGCCCAACTTACCTCCACCTCATACCCCAACCGCTCCCCCAGCTCCCACCATTCCTCCGGATCCACCCCCCCACTCCTCTCTCCTCCTCCCTCCATCCTCCTCTTCACCTCTTCCCGTAACTCCCCTACCGTCGCTTCCCCCCACCTCTCATCCCACAACACCTCCTGCACTCGCCGGTCCTCCTCCAAGCGTCCGTTCCCCACTCCCTTCACCACTAACTCCTCGATCTCGCCCCTCTCGATCTCCTCCTCCACTTCTCTTACTTCCATTACTTCTCTTACTTCCATTAGTTCCCCTACTACTACTTCTTCTTCCCCTTCTTTCCCTCCTACCTCCACCACCACATCATACCGATACTTCGTCATCTCATTCCTATACTTCCCCCGCTTCACCCATATCCGCACCCCTTTAACCCCCTCTTCCTCCTCCCCAAATTTCATAAATACCCCGGGATCCATCACTAACTCCTCTTCCTCCTCCACCCCTCGCTTCGCTCGCTCCCTTACCTCCTTTACCTTCTCCCCTCTCCCCGCTCGTTCCACCTCCACCGACCCCTTCAACATCTCCTGCATCCCCTTACTCCTCACATCCCCTATGAAGATCCTCCCCTCCCCCTCCCCCCTCTCCCCCCTCACCACCTTCACCCCCTCCTCCAACACTCCCACCAGATACTCCACCCTCGGAAAATACTGCACTACCGAGTTCATCACCACCGTGTCCATCTCCTCCCCTCTCCACTTACTCAATTCCTCCGCCCCTCCCTTCACTAACTCCACTCCTACTCCTCCCCACTCCTTCTCCCCTTCCTTCTCCCTTAATACCTTCCTCACATACCCCAGCCCTTCCTCCGATATATCCACCCCACAATACCGCTCACACTTCGGCCCCACCCGAAACAACACCAACCCCGTCCCACACCCTATCTCCACCACCCGCTTCGGACCCTCCCCCTCCACCCGCTCCACCGTCCTCTCCACCCACTCCCTCATCTCCTCCTCTCCTATCGCTTCCCCCGTATAACTGCTCTTCCATCCCCTTAGGTTCAGTGCCTCTTCCCTTACCTTCTCCCCCCCCTCTCCATACGACTGATCGAATACACTCTCCCATTGCCCCACCTGCTCCCTCTCTAACTCCCCCAGCACCGCCTCTTCTTCCTCCACGCTCTTCCCCTTCGCCACCACATACGCCACCAGCCGCTTCTCCCCGGCTCGGTCTTCCCGTACCTCGACCACCGCCTCCCTCACCCCTTCATGCTCCCCCACCACCGCTTCGATCTCCCCTAACTCTATCCGATACCCCCTTACCTTCACCTGCCCATCCTTCCTCCCCACATACTCGATCTCCCCCCCCCTCAGATATCTCCCCACATCCCCGGTCCGGTACAGCCGCTCTCCTCCCTCCTTACTGTACGGATTCGGCACAAACCTCTCCCCCGTCAAATCCCCTCGGTTCACATACCCACGCGCCAATCCCGCTCCTCCTATGTAGATCTCCCCTTTCACCCCCACCGCCACTGGCTCCATCTCCTCGTCCAATACATACATCTGCGTGTTCGCGATCGGCCGCCCTATCGGCACCGAGCCCGTCCATGCCGTGCCGGGTACTACCTCATAAACGCAGCAGCCAACCACAGACTCAGTTGGTCCATATTCATTGATCAAACGTGTCCTTGGGGAGTATTTTCGCCAACGAGTCAGGTTTTCCGAGGTCAATGCTTCCCCACCAATAACAAGAGTTGTAGCTGTTTTTCCAAGTTCTCTTGGCGATAATATTTCATTGAGTACCTGAAGATGAGCAGGTGTCAGCTTTACCAGGCTGAAACTGTTTGATGCTCTGAGAGCAGTTGAAAGAGCCGTGAGGTCCTGTGCATCACTAACGATTGTGATCGCAGCGCCCGACAGCAGCGGTGGAAAAATACTCGTAATTGGAAGATCAAAGGCCAAGGAGGAGTGGAACGGGGCCCCGCAGCCGCTCGCCACGGCATAAGCACCTGTGCACCAACTAAGATAATTAGTCAGCCCAGCATGCGAAATCATTACCCCCTTTGGCTGTCCCGTCGATCCTGACGTGTAGATTAGATAGGCTAAGTTCTCCGGATCGACGCAACTCTTCACGTTGCCGTCCTCTTCAAGAGCAACCCGCTCCCACTCACGATCCAGTAGAACAAACGGGGCCCCACAGGTAGCGATAACACTCTCGAATTTCTCTTGCGTAAGTACCACCGCGGCGTCAGCATCGGTTATCATTAGCGCAAGGCGCGCCTGTGGATAACTCGCATCCAAGGGAACATATGCCCCTCCCGCTTTCAGTATTCCGAGCAGTCCGACGATTGTTTCTATTGACCGCTCCATGCAGATCCCCACCCGCACATCCGGTCCGACCCTATATCTCCGTAGAAATCGTGCCATCTGATTGGCCCGCCCATTCAGCCCGGCATAGGACAATGTTCTCGTCCCGTCTAGCACCGCAACCGATTCAGGCGTCCGCACTACTTGTGATTCGATAAGTTCCGCAACTGACTTATCCCGTGGATATGGCCTGCCAGTGTTATTCCAACGTTCTAGAATCTGTTCCCGCTCGTACCCGTCAAGTATCCGCAATTTCCCAACGCATATCGTCGGGTCCGCTGCCATCCCTCGCAGTACATTCTGATAGTGCCTGAGCATCTGCTCAATGGTCTCTGCTTCAAACATTTCTGTGTTGTAGATCAGCTCTGCAATCAGATCGTTGCCGTTTTCCCAAAGATGGCACTCCATATCAAAGCGCGTTATTTCGGCATCTCCGGCAAGTTCTTCAAGCCGCAAACCCGGGAACTCCGCCTGCTGATGTGGCGCATTCTGCAGCGCGAAGGTCACCTGGAACAGCGGATTCCGGCTGAGGTCCCGTTCAGGGTCCATTTCCTCCACCAATTTCTCGAACGGCAAATCTTGATGAGCGTATGCTGCCAGACACACATCACGGGTGCGGGCCAGCAGCTCTCTAACTTGCAGTTCCGGGCTTACGTGATTCCGCAGTACGAGCATGTTCACAAAGAAACCAATAAGGCCCTCTATCTCAGAGCGGTTCCGGTTCGCAATCGGGGAGCCTACGACAACGTCAGTCTGCCCCGTATATCTCGCTAGCAAAATGTTGAAACCGGCCAGCAGGGACATGAACAGCGTGACACTTTCCCGCCGGCTGATCTTCCTTAGGGCTTGCGTCAGGTCTGCGGAAAAAATAACCGTTCGCTTCGCACCCCGGAAGCTCTGGATCGCCGGTCGCGGGTGATCTGCCGGCAAGCGCAGTAAAGTCAAGTCAGCCAACTGTTTTTGCCAGTAGCCCACCTGTTTCTGCAGAATTTCTCCTTGTAGATGGCGGCGTTGCCACATCGCAAAATCTACATACTCGATGGACAGTTCCGGCAGGGGCGCTGGCTCGCCACTCACCAATGATTGATAAAGCACCGCGCTCTCATGCAGGAGAATACCCATTGACCAGCCATCGGAAACAATGTGATGCATGGCTACCCACAAGATGTAAGAATCTTCGGCGAGTTTGATTAGTAACGCCCGGAACAGCGGCGCTTTACCCAGATCGAAGGGCCGCACGGCCTCGGCGCGCAATAGTTGTCGTGCCACTCCCTGTGCTTGCTCCGGTACGACCGTACTAAGGTCCACACGGCCAAGATGCCACTCCAGCGACGGGGCAACCTGCTGAACAGCCCGGCCCTGAACCGTCACAAAGCAGGTTCGCAGCGTCTCGTGCCGCGCGATGATCTTTTGCAGGCTAACCTCTAGAGCAACATCATCGAGAGCTCCTGTCAGCCTTAGACCCCAACCCATGTTGTAGAACGGATCCTCCGGCATGAGTTGCTGTAAGAACCACAACCGCTGCTGCGCAAATGAGAGCGGCAACTCGGCTGCGCGAGATACTTTGCTCAATGGGATTTCGCGCGCGGTCCCGGTTACGCCGAGTGCCGTTTCGATCCGTTGCGCAAACTCGGCGATTGTTGCCTCCTCGAATAGCGCGCGAATAGGGACTTCCAAGCCAAAGCGGTCCCGCACCCGGGAAATAACTTGGGTCGCTATTAATGAATGACCGCCCACTTCGAAAAAATTGTCATGAATGCCAATTTTCTCCAGTCCTAGAACGTCAGCCCAGATGCCGCATAACAGTTCCTCCGTTGCCGTTCGAGGAGCCACATAGACTTTTGGATCACCTTTTTGATCAAGTACCGGTAAGGCTTTGCGGTTTAACTTGCCGTTTTCCGTAAGCGGCAACTCGTCAAGGGTGACAAAGGCTGCCGGAATCATATAGAAGGGCAATTGCTTCTGCAGCGACGCTCTAAGGTCTCTCAAAGAGAGCGGGCTTGTTGTTTGTTTTGGCACAATGTACGCGACTATTTTGTTTTCCTCTCGATGTTCCCTTGCGCGACACAACAACAGCCTGCTGTATTTGCGGATGCTGAATTAGTGCTGTTTCTATTTCCCCAAGCTCGATCCGATAACCGTGATTTTTTACCTGGTTGTCATTCCGTCCCAGATACTCGATGTCTCCATCTGCCCGGTGCCGTCCAACATCTCCGGTACGATACAGGCGCGCACCGGGAACAGCACTGAAGGGATTTGGAATGAATCGCTCCGCTGTCAAATCTGGGCGATTGAGATATCCCCTTGCCAACCCGTTTCCTCCAACATAAATCTCTCCACTAACTCCTATCGGAACGGGTTTCATGATCCGATCGAGGATATATACCTGTAAGTCGGGAAGTCGTTTTCCTATCTACGCTGCCTCGATCTTCTTCAATGTCAGAAGCTCGCAATGGACGGTACGTAGTGTGAACAGTAGTCTCAGTGATGCCATACATGTTCACCAGGCGTGGACTTTCGTCTCCGTGCCGTTCGATAAAAGGCCGCAGGCTCCGTAACTCCAGCGCCTCGCCTCCAAAGATCACCAAACGTAGCTTTAACTGTCCGGATTCCAGTTCCCGTTCTTCCACCCGCATCAATTGCTGGAACGCAGATGGCGTTTGGTTTAGTACAGTTACACCTTCCGATACCAACAAGCGGTAGAACACTTCGGGTGACCGGGTGGTCCAGTAAGGCACCACAACCAGGCGTCCACCATACAACAGCGATCCCCACAGTTCCCAAACCGAGAAGTCAAAAGCATAGGAGTGGAACAGTGTCCAGACGTCCCGGTTGTTGAATTGATACCAGTTTTCGGTCGCCCACATGAGACGAGCGACGTTACGGTGGGACACCAGCACTCCCTTAGATCTGCCAGTGGATCCGGATGTGTAGATCACGTACGCCAGATGGTTGGATGTGAGCCCGACACTGGAAAGGTCCAGATTCGTCGCCCGCTGCTGCGCCCAGTCCATATCTTCCGCTGCCAGATCAATCACCGGGAGGTCATCCTTCACATCCTTAATCAACTTCGCCAGTCCGCCCTGCGTCAGCAGCGCCACCGGTACGCTGTCTTCCAGCATGTACCGCAAACGCTCTACCGGATACGCCGGATCCAGCGGTACATACGCTCCCCCCGCCTTCAACACCGCCAGCAGGGCCACCACCATTTCCAGGCCACGCTCCACGCATATCGCCACCCGCTCGTCCGGCTTCACCCCCAACGACCGCAGATAATGCCCAAGCCGGTTGGCCCGCGCATTCAACTCGACATAAGTAAGACTCTGCTTCTCGAACACTACCGCCACCGCATCCGGGATCTTCTCCACCTGTTCCTCAAACAACTCGTGAATACACTTTTCGCTGGGAAACTCAACCTCCGCCGCGTTCCATTCATAAAGGACCTGCTGGCGTTCCCACTCCGGTAGCACCTCAAGACTGTTCACCGCCCTGCCCGGCGTCCGCTCCAGCGCTGTAACAAGCGATTCGAGCGCTCTGCACATGAGTTCGCACACGCGCTTCGAGCCGATCGATCCGTTCACCTGTGCCATGAACTCGAACCCTTCGCCCAAATCGTCTATCGAGAACGTGAGGGGATAGTTCGTGCGCTCCTCCACATGAAGCCCCTCAATTCCTTCCCACGCCCCTACCGCCTCGGTCGAGGGTACCTGGGCCTCACGCGGACTGTGGCGGTAATTCAGTAACGCCGAGAACAACGGCATCGGTGCGCGCACCCCACTGCATCGCTGGACGAGCGCCAGTGAGGCGTGTTCATGCCGCATCAAGTCGGCCAGCAGAGTATGCGTCCGCCGCACGCTCGCCTCCACCCCTTCCTCCCCTATTCGAATCCGTGCCGGCAGCGTGTTGATGAATGGCCCCATCACCCGGTCCCCACCCGCTCCGCCTTGCATTCGTCCGAACAACACCGTGCCGAATACCACATCCTCACGCCCCGATACCCGCGCCATCATTAGCGCCCACGCCAAATGGCAAAGACTTGCCGCGCTCACCCCCAGCTTGCGCACGCGCTCCCGAATTCGCCGGGCAAGACTCGCGTCGAGTTCGACGCGCGCTTCCTGGATGCCCGTCCCGTCACCCCGCACATCCAGCAGTCCAAAGGGTGTCGTCGGCTCCTCTACATCCCCCAGCAAACGCTGGAAAAAAACTTCGTGCTCCTCTCGACTCATCCCCAGCCGCGCCTGCGCGACCAAGTTGCGGAAGGGCAGCGGCTCCGGCAACTGTTCACTGCGTCCCAGCAGATGCGCCTGTATCTCCTCTTGCATCACTTCCAGCGTGGTGTGGTCTCCCGCCAGATGATGCAGCAACAGCATCATCAACCAACGTTCATGGATCGAATCGTGAGCAATGTAAGCTCGCAGCAACGGAGCTTGCCGCACGTCGAGCCGATACTGCCGCGGGTCAAAACGCGCATGCAACTGCATGCCCACATCGCCCACTGCGGGATCCAGCACAACTTCTTCCACCGGCAATGGCGCTTCCCGCCATACCACCTGCACCGGTTCCGGCAGCCCTTCCCACATCACCGCCGTGCGCAAGATGTCGTGCCGGTCTATCACCGCCTGCATGGCTTTCACAAAGCTTTCCAGACGCGGCCGGCTATCAAACCTCCACAAACCGGCCTGCAAGTAAGGATCGCCTTCTCCACCCAGCAGATGGTGAAACAGTATCCCCTCCTGTAACGGAGCTAACGAATAGATATCCTGTATGTTCCTTTCCCCACCCGGCACTCCTCTGATAATCCGCTCGATTTCCTCCCCTGTCAGTTTCACCAGTGGCAGCATCTCCGGTGTAATCTTGAGGGAGAACTCCGCAATCTCTCACTTCCACTATCGATCAGGGCAAGTAAGGTTGCCTTGTGAGTACGTATTTCACTTATCAGGGATGAGCCCAGTGCTTCTTGGCTGCCGAGAAGAATCAGTTCGTCGCCATCTCTCCGGAGCTGTACCGACCTCGCGCTAATCTCCGCCAATAGTTCACTAATTGTCATACGCGTAGTTCCACTGATTTCGAAGCATGACTTCTGCGCTGCTCAGGCTCCGGAATCCGGTTAGGCGGAACTTCGACGACCCTGCCTTCACTGCCCACCGCCGACGCCAGTTCAGCCAGCGTCGAAGTCGCAAACAGTGCATGCACATCTGCCGCCAGCCCCTGCCCCCTCATCCGCTCGATCAGCTTCACCGCCAAAAGCGAGTGTCCGCCCAACTCGAAGAAGTTGTCCTTCCGCCCTACCCGTTCCACCTTCAGCACATCCGCCCAGATCTCTGCCAGCTTGGTTTCAATCTCGCCCTGCGGCGCTTCATACCCACGCACCACGTATGCATCTGCTTCCGGCGCAGGGAATGCCTTCCGATCCAACTTCCCGTTCGCCGTCAGCGGCATCGCTTCCAGTCGCACGTACGCCGCTGGCACCATATAGTCCGGCAAGGTCGCGGCCAAATGAGTCCGCAACTGCTCCGCGTCAACCGCGTTTTCACTTGTACACGTGTAGTACGCCACCAGCCGCTTCTCCCCGGCTCGGTCTTCCCGTACCTCGACCACCGCCTCCCTCACCCCTTCATGCTCCCCCACCACCGCTTCGATCTCCCCTAACTCTATCCGATACCCCCTTACCTTCACCTGCCCATCCTTCCTCCCCACATACTCGATCTCCCCCCCCCTCAGATATCTCCCCACATCCCCGGTCCGGTACAGCCGCTCTCCTCCCTCCTTACTGTACGGATTCGGCACAAACCTCTCCCCCGTCAAATCCCCTCGGTTCACATACCCACGCGCCAATCCCGCTCCTCCTATGTAGATCTCCCCTTTCACCCCCACCGCCACTGGCTCCATCTCCTCGTCCAATACATACATCTGCGTGTTCGCGATCGGCCGCCCTATCGGCACCGAGCTTCCCTTGCCCCCATCCCTCTCGCAGGCCCAGTAACTCACGTCTATCGACGCCTCCGTCGGCCCATACAAGTTATGCAGCCCTTGCCCTCCCCTTTCATAGAATTCCTCCACTAACTCCCGCGTCAGCGCTTCCCCACTGCACACCACTCGCTTCACACTCCCCCATCCCCCTCCTTCACTCGCCCCCAAATACGCCTGCAACATCGACGGCACAAAGTGCACCGTCGTGATCTCCTCCCGCGCCATTACCTCCCGTAAGTACCCCGGATCTTTGTGCCCTTCCGGCCGCACTACCACCAGCCTCGCCCCCACCATCAGCGGCCAGAAAAATTCCCACACCGATACGTCAAAACTGAACGGCGTCTTCTGCAATACCCGGTCCCCGCTCTCCAACCCGTACTCCCGCTGCATCCACTCCAGCCGGTTCACCACTCCCGCCTGCCGTATCATTACCCCCTTCGGCTCCCCCGTCGATCCCGACGTGTACATCACATACGCCAGATTCTCTCCCCCAACTCCACTCTCCACCCCTTCCTCACTCTCCTCCCGAATCCGCTCCCACTCTCTATCTATACTCACCACCGGCACACCACATTCCGGCAACTTACTCACCAGATCTCCCCGCGTCACCACCACCCTCAGCCCCGCATCTCTCACCATCTGCCCCAGCCGCTCCTGCGGATACCCCGGCTCCAGCGGCACATAAGCTCCCCCAGCTTTCAGTATTCCCAGCAGCCCCACCACCATCTCTACCGAACGATCCATGCAGATCCCCACCCGCTCATCCGGTCCGACTCCATATCTCCGCAGATACCCTGCTAACTGGTTCGTTCGCCGATTCAGTTCTTCATAGGTCACCTCCTCCCCCTCATACTTCACCGCGATCGCCCCAGGTGTCCGCTTTGCTTGCTCCGCAATCAACTCCTGAATACACCTCTCCCTCGAATACTCCCTCTCCGTCGCATTCCAACCATGCAACGCGCAACGTCGTTCTTCGAGGGTCAACAGCGACTCTGCTCGGTAACGAGCTAATGGATCCTGAGTCATGCGTCTTAGCGCAGCTAGATAATAGTTGCCAATTAACTCCACTTGGAGATACGATAGTTGCTCCTCGTCATAGATCAGTCGCAGGCCCAAATGCGAAGAGCGCGTGTCGAGATCAAAACTTGAAAGAAGCGTAAAGTTCGTTGCCTCATAGGAACTTCCACCCATCACTTCCAGCGATCCACAGTCGCGGAGAGTCTCATACACATGGAAATGGGCAAAATTGAAAGCAGTCTCGAACAGCGAGCGGTTGCCGCATACCTTTTGAATCTCTGCGAGAGGGTAGTAACGGAAGGGCATAATGTCTTGTTCAGCCCGATAACACAGTCGGATGAGTTCTTCCCAAGTGCCGCCATCGGCTTGCAGACGGACGGGCAACGTATTCAAGAACAACCCCAAGACCCGATCGGCACCGGCCTCTTCGGGGCGTGTGTTGACTACAAGACCCGTCACGACATCGGACTCGGAGTTCAGCATTGCCATCACGCGAACGTGTGCCGCTAGCAGAACAGTCTTAATCGGAACACCACACCTGTACGCTAAATCTCGCACCAGTTCCGAGAGTTGGGCCTCCAAAGAAACATAGTGTCCACCAGCGTAGCGAATTTCTTCTTGCGGCCGTGATATTGGCAGCCGTGGCAATTCGTTTACCGTGTGACCTTGGAGATACTCCTTCCAGAACTTCTGAGTTTTGAGATCCACGATTGCATTGCGTTCTAGCTCGATCAAGCGTGAAAACCTGATTGCTGGAGGTTCTGCCAAAAGTGGAACCGGCTTCCCCATCAGTGCCAAGTAATGCTGCAACATTTCGCTTACCAATACGGCGACACTCCAGCCATCCAGAATGGAGTGGTGAAATGTAAGAGTCAGGACAAACTCTTCGTCGTTAGTACGGTGTATCTGCAAACGGAATAGAGGTGGTTGCGCAATGTCGAATCGCGAGCGCCTCTCGTGTTCGCTCCAGACAGCCATGGCAGTTTCTTGCTCACTCGGTGATAAGGTGCGGAGATCTTCTACTTGGACATTGATCGGAACCTGCTTGTGTACAAGTTGTAAAGGCTCACTAAATCGGTCAAAATCGAACGACGTACGAAGCACTGGGTGGCGCTCTACAATCTCCTTTGCGGCTAACTGCAAAGCCTCCTTATTGAAGGGACCACGTATGTGGAGACCAAAAATGTCATGGTAAACCGCTGTTTCTTCCCCGTAGACGCTATGGAAGTACATACCTGCTTGCAGGTGCGAAAGCGGGTAAGCATCCTCGATCATGCCATAGTTGAGACAAGTACTCCGGTTCGCCATTAATAATGTCCTTTTGACAATAAATTACCTGAATGGGTGATAGTATAATTAGTTATATATAATAGTTACATTATTCCGAAGCATAGATGATTTATCTCTTGCCGGAATCTGACGTGTTCTGTGTATTAATAAGGATAAAAAAGTTGCATCCGGCGCCTAAGGTCAGTTGGAATCAACAGGACCAGCAGCGCCAATCGCTTCCAGTTGAGCACGATCGTCGGTTGAGATAAGACAAAAGGGTGCAGGCGCAGCAGGATTCTCCGCTGCCAGCTTTGTCGATATCTTCAGTTCAGAAAGTAATCCTTCAATAGTTGGAGCGCGAAACAGTTGTTGGAGCGAAAAACTCAGATTATGCTGGCGGGCTTTGGAGACAATCTGGAGGCTTCGAATGGAATCTCCTCCCAGCGCAAAATAGTTATCCCGAACACCGATTTTTTCTACTCCCAGCACTTCCGACCAGATTCTCGCCACGACAGTTTCTTCCGGACTGCGCGGGGCGACATAATCTTGGTGCAGAAATGGACGACTGCCCGCGGGTGGGGGTAGGGCTTTGCGGTTGATTTTGCCGTTGGCGGTCAGAGGTAACTCGTCCAACATCACGAACACCGCCGGCACCATGTATTCCGGCAGCCGCTCCTCCACATGCCGCCGTATCTCCGGCAAGTACCGTTGCCTCATCTTTCCCTTCAGCGGTTCATTCGCATATTCTTTCCACGCTCCCCAATTCCCTCTCTCCTGACCTCGCCCCTCTGTCTTCCCCTCTCCCTTCCACACCCATTTCTCCCGCCTCCCCTCTCCCCTGCTCCTCCCGCTCCTCTTCCGCCTCAACACCACGTCATATTCCCCCGCTCTCCCCATCTCCGCCCAACTTACCTCCACCTCATACCCCAACCGCTCCCCCAGCTCCCACCATTCCTCCGGATCCACCCCCCCACTCCTCTCTCCTCCTCCCTCCATCCTCCTCTTCACCTCTTCCCGTAACTCCCCTACCGTCGCTTCCCCCCACCTCTCATCCCACAACACCTCCTGCACTCGCCGGTCCTCCTCCAAGCGTCCGTTCCCCACTCCCTTCACCACTAACTCCTCGATCTCGCCCCTCTCGATCTCCTCCTCCACTTCTCTTACTTCCATTACTTCTCTTACTTCCATTAGTTCCCCTACTACTACTTCTTCTTCCCCTTCTTTCCCTCCTACCTCCACCACCACATCATACCGATACTTCGTCATCTCATTCCTATACTTCCCCCGCTTCACCCATATCCGCACCCCTTTAACCCCCTCTTCCTCCTCCCCAAATTTCATAAATACCCCGGGATCCATCACTAACTCCTCTTCCTCCTCCACCCCTCGCTTCGCTCGCTCCCTTACCTCCTTTACCTTCTCCCCTCTCCCCGCTCGTTCCACCTCCACCGACCCCTTCAACATCTCCTGCATCCCCTTACTCCTCACATCCCCTATGAAGATCCTCCCCTCCCCCTCCCCCCTCTCCCCCCTCACCACCTTCACCCCCTCCTCCAACACTCCCACCAGATACTCCACCCTCGGAAAATACTGCACTACCGAGTTCATCACCACCGTGTCCATCTCCTCCCCTCTCCACTTACTCAATTCCTCCGCCCCTCCCTTCACTAACTCCACTCCTACTCCTCCCCACTCCTTCTCCCCTTCCTTCTCCCTTAATACCTTCCTCACATACCCCAGCCCTTCCTCCGATATATCCACCCCACAATACCGCTCACACTTCGGCCCCACCCGAAACAACACCAACCCCGTCCCACACCCTATCTCCACCACCCGCTTCGGACCCTCCCCCTCCACCCGCTCCACCGTCCTCTCCACCCACTCCCTCATCTCCTCCTCTCCTATCGCTTCCCCCGTATAACTGCTCTTCCATCCCCTTAGGTTCAGTGCCTCTTCCCTTACCTTCTCCCCCCCCTCTCCATACGACTGATCGAATACACTCTCCCATTGCCCCACCTGCTCCCTCTCTAACTCCCCCAGCACCGCCTCTTCTTCCTCCACGCTCTTCCCCTTCGCCACCACATACGCCACCAGCCGCTTCTCCCCGGCTCGGTCTTCCCGTACCTCGACCACCGCCTCCCTCACCCCTTCATGCTCCCCCACCACCGCTTCGATCTCCCCTAACTCTATCCGATACCCCCTTACCTTCACCTGCCCATCCTTCCTCCCCACATACTCGATCTCCCCCCCCTCAGATATCTCCCCACATCCCCGGTCCGGTACAGCCGCTCTCCTCCCTCCTTACTGTACGGATTCGGCACAAACCTCTCCCCCGTCAAATCCCCTCGGTTCACATACCCACGCGCCAATCCCGCTCCTCCTATGTAGATCTCCCCTTTCACCCCCACCGCCACTGGCTCCATCTCCTCGTCCAATACATACATCTGCGTGTTCGCGATCGGCCGCCCTATCGGCACCGAGAACGCTGAGGGATGCACGCATTGGAGCGACGACCAAATCGTTGTTTCGGTCGGCCCATAGAGATTCCATAAAACTTGTGCCTTACCGCTCAACTCCCGTGCAAGGCTCAAATCGAGGGCCTCGCCGCCACATAACATTTTCAGTTTTCGATTGCCGCGCCAACCTGCTTGTAAGACTTGCCGCCAGCCACTTGGAGTCGCTTGCATGCATGTCACTTGGCTGTGCATCAGGAGATCGTGCAGCAGATACACGTCACTCTGATCGCGTAATATCATTACGCGAGCACCGAGCAATAAGGGTAACCATATTTCGAGTCCCGAAATGTCAAATGACAGTCGGGTAGCAGCTAAAAGGCAGTCTTGCTTATGGATCTGCAAATAGTCAGCCATCGATTCAAGAAAATTAATTAGGGCTGAGTGCGGGATTTCGACTCCCTTAGGTTGCCCAGTCGATCCCGATGTGTACATTATATAAGCCACGTTATCCGGATGGACTCTGGAAGTAAGATTGGCAGTACTCTCCGAGCTAATTGCTCTCCAGTCAGTGTCCAGGCAGATCGCGTTGGCACCGCATTCCACCAGCTTCTTCTTGGTACGCTCGCTTGTAATCGCTATATTTCCTCGTATGTCTTTTAATATGAATTGTAATCTTTCTTTGGGATAATCAGGATCTAACGGAACATAAGCTCCACCTGCTTTCATTATTCCAAGCAGGCCGACTATCATCTCTAAGGATCTATCAATACAAATCCCAATCCGCGCCTCTGGTCCTATGCCTAATTGTAGTAAGTACCTTGCTAATTGATTTGCGCGTCCGTTGAGAGTCTCATAACTCAATACTTGCTGCTCAAATTCCACCGCTATTGATTCAGGAGTCTGTTGTGCCTGAACTTCAAATAACTCAGACATACATTTACGCGAATACTCCGCCTCCGTCTGGTTTCGTTCGTAGAGCAAGCGAAAACGTTCCGGTTCAGTTAATAACGGCACCTGCCACGTGGCTTGCTGAGGATCTGCCACAAATGCTTCCAGCACGCGCTCATAGTGTACCGATATCTGCTCGATCATTGCTTCTTCATAGCGGCGGCTATCATAGTGAATGTGGACGCATAAGTCCTCTCCTGGCTCTACCATCACGGTCAATGGGTAATTTGTTTTTTCCAAAGACCGGATCTCCCCAACTCGCAATGTCTTCAGCCGCTGTCGGAGCGTGCGGTCGAGGGGATAGTTTTCAAACACAAAAATATTTTCAAAAAGTCCTTGGCCGGGCGGCACCTCACTCCACTTTTGGATATCAAGTAGTGAGGTGTGCTCAAATTGCCGCGACTCCACCTCTCGATCCTGAACCTGTCTGAGCCATGCCACAACCGGCAGTGCACGCCCGATCCGCACTCGCACTGGCAAAGTATTGATGAACACGCCCAGCATCTGTTCCATCCCGGCCAGCGCTGCTGAACGGCCAGAAGTAGTCGCGCCAAAAACCACGTCTTCCGCACCGCTGTATCGGGCAATCAGCAATGCCCATGCCCCTTGTGTAATTGTGTTCAAGGTCAGCTGATGACGTTGGGCCAATCTCTGCAGACCTGCGACGATCTCCGGCTTAATGCGTCGCTGTACTTCCGCAGGAATCATTTCCACTACAGCCTCAGGCGCTGCGGGTCTCTCCACGCCGAGCACTGTCGGTTCACAAAAACCTTTCAGCCGATTCTTCCAGAATATTTCCGCTTTTCGGCGGTCTTGCTTTTGCAGCCAACTAATGTAGTCCCGGTATGGGCGCGGTCGCCTAGCCAGCATGTTCTCTCCCGCCAGAAGTCGTTCGTACGAGGTAAATACTTCCTCGAGCAGGAGGGATACCGACCAGCCATCCAAAAGAATATGGTGATGGCTCCAGACCAACCACCATCGATTTTGTCCGTGGCGAAAAAGCGCCAGTCGCATTAGTGGCGCTTTGGAAAGCTCAAACCCGCGGCTTCGATCCGCGCGCAAGAACTCAGCGAGACTGGTTTGCTGTTCTTTTTCTTCTAGTCCTCTCCAATCTTCCTCGAACCATTCCAGTGTCTTTTCCCGCCAAACCACTTGTACTGGCTTTTTCACGTCCTCCCACACAAAACTAGTTCTTAGAACTCCATGCCTATGCACCACTGCGTCCCAAGCTCGCCGAAAAGTGGCGACATTGAGACCCTCCAGATCACAACTAAGCTGCTCCACATACTGCTTCTCTTCCGGGGCATAAAGACTGTGGAATAACATCCCTTCCTGCAAAGGAGATAAGCCATAAATCGCTTCAAATCGTTCTGTTTTCATAACGGCAGTTTGGACCTCACAGCAGTACGCATGTCGTGAACTCCCGGACCAACTCTTTGACATTGCCACACCAGGCAGTTATTCATAAGGACCTACAACGCAGCACAAAAGTGAATAGAGTTTGGAGACTGTGGGCGTCTTTACGACCAGTTCGGGATTATTAGAGCGTGTTTCATAAATCGGTTTTGGGTAGGGCACTGCTTTAGCCGTGCCGTTTAAGGCCTGGAAAAATGCGGGCTCTAGCCCCTGAGAGCCGTGCCTTACGAGCCGAAAGGCATTTATGAAACACACTCTAGCTAGTTCCCGGTGCACAATGACGCTTCCTGAGAAACCCCATTCATTTGCAGAGGATGATTTCTCAACTTGACCCAGCGGGTCATCTGTTCCCTGCGGGAGAGCAGGGTAACGGCGGGTGGTATTCACGCTGGCTGCGGCACAGTGTTGCACAGGCAATTCAGGTTTGCATACTCAACAGACGTAGCAACGCATATAAGAAATGCGATCACTATCCAAGTCAAGAAGAAACCTTCTTCGCATCGTCAACTATATACGTAGGAACTTTAAAATCCAGCTTGGTCTTGCAGAATTCGATCCATTCCGGAGTGACCTGACTGAACACTACATGTTCTTCTGGAAAAATACCATCCGTCACCGTAAAATCCTCATGTAGATACAATATGTCTAGGTCGGTCACTTCCGCCGTGGCCTCGGCTGATCCTTCACTCACACGTTTGCGACGATTTCCGAGATTTTCAGTCCAACCAGAAAAGTCACGCAATCTCCGCACCGGATATGCTTTGCAGTATCTTGGCATTGATGACAAGTTTAGGCCTCCAATCGTATTATTTTTTTACGCGAATTGCTTCAGGACTATGCAACGCAAAATCGAATACATTTCATCCACACTCTTCTTTGATCAGGCCGACTAACTCTCCCAGATTCGCAGGAGTTTTTGACGTTCAAGTATAGCTACCTTCCGGGATAAAAAAAGGCACTTTCACTCCAATGATCACTTTTGCACCACTAAGCAGTTACTCAATCCCCTCAGGACCAAAGGATTATTCCACCATCCCTTGTCCGCCCAGCGGCAGATGACATTGTCAGGCGCACTCCGCTTGCCGGCGCAACTTGGTGATAATTTCGCGTATTGGTCACCATCAACATCCCTGTCTGTGGCACAATCCGAGCACAGGGGACACATTTGACGACCTCAGGTCGGTAGCCGTAGGAGTCATCGATCTTGTGGACATTATCAACTGGAGACCACTGTTTCTTCCAAATGTGCACCACCCCAGGATCTACAGGCGGAACTTCAAGGTAGATGTTCCAGGTAATCTGGCTTTCCACGCGGCCGACCGCCCAATCGGGTTGCTCCAGCGGAGCAAAATCGACGTGAACCATGGTACCGCCTTCAATTCGACGCAAGAGCCCGGCAAAGTAATCGCCATAATTGTCTTCATGGGCAATCCCCACTTTACTCTGGGGAGCTAGGCGCGACAACCAGTCCATAACCCGCTGCGTGGGGTTGTAAATGTCCTGAAGTACTTTCATTATAGTGGAGTTTGCCCTTGGGACTGTTTCGAAGTATCTCGCTTTTCCAATACGGTTATATTCGAACACGGTTATCCCCAGCCGACCGATTCGTGGCCAGACATTCTCGTAATCCACGAATTCAACCCCTTCTGTGCGCTGCTTCAGTTTCCGGCACTCTTCCTGGGTCAAGAAGTTGGGCACACATAAGCCGGCCACCGTCCCACGGAATAGCGCCTCCAGTGTTTCTGGCTTAGCTGGGAGGTGTGCTGATCCAGTCCACGGTACTTTCTCAAGCTCTTGCTCGGGGATGTTCTCAGCACCTAAGAGAGATTGCCGAATATTCTTCAAACTGTCCTCTTCTTCATCGAGGCAAGGAAGTTCACGACATCGATCACACACCAATCAGCCCACATATGCCTACGAACCTGTCAGCCTTGACATGAGTTTGTTAAGCTCTTCCTGGTCCAAACCGGCCTCCGGAAAATCGGATGGAGTATAGCCGCCTGCATCGGTCAACTGGCAATGGGAGATGAGATCACGGAGAATCTCGATACAGTTCTGGGCAAGCTTCTCAATGTTTTCCCTTCGATGACGATTCCTGCTGTACATGAACGACAAACTCAGCTTTCGACCGGTAATCCAGCCGCCGATTTCCAGAAGATGGCTTCGTTTGAATCGTGGATCGCGGGTTCGTCCACAGGATTCCGCGGCCCACCGGAACAACCCACCTTCTGGTAGCACTGGATCGAACTGTCCGAGATAATTAAAACTGATCTCAGCTTGGGGTAACTTACGCAGTCTTTCTCTCACTTCCATATTCCTTGCAAGGTAGCGAAGGACTCCATATCCAATACCTTGGTGCGGAGTCCGGCGGACCTGCTCTTTAATCGATTTGAGCACCTCTCCTGGCCCAAGTCCCTTCCCTAATTCAAGTGCAAGCGGAAACATTGTCGTAAACCAACCAACTGTTCGCGACAAGTCTATCTTTTCAAATAGTTCCCCTCTGCCATGTCCTTCGACATCGATCAGCACTCGAGAATCTCCTGTCCAAACCGTGACCGCCTTCGCCAACGCACTCAATAGCAGATCGTTTATCTCTGTCCGATACACGCTGGGCACATCATGCAGCAGCGAATGAGTTTCTCCCTCGTTGAGTGAAACCATTACGCTTAGAAGAGAGTTTTCCGTATTGTCGCCCTCCGAAAGATCAACTGGTACTCTACCGGTGTGCTCGGATATTTGGGCCATCCAATAGCTCAGTTCTGAGCACATCTCGTCGGATTCCGCATACTTATGAATCCGTTCAGCCCATTTCTTAAAGGGCGTTGTTTTGGCCGGTAGTTCTATGCCTCTCCCCTGCCGTACCTGTTCATATGCGGTGTGCAGATCCTCGAGCAATACTCGCCACGAGACGCCATCTATCGCAAGGTGGTGGACCACGAGCAACAAACGCCCTGCGCGTCCTAGTCCGTAGTCGAAATATGCAACACGCACCAGGGGTCCGTTTTCCAAATCGAGACTCGCCTGCACCGAGTTCCCAATTTCTTCCAAGGTACGGGACTGCTCATCGGGACTCAATTGGGAAAAATCCACAGCGGTACAAACCCTATGCGCCTCACTCTCTGCAATCTCCTGTCCCCACTGTGATCCTTGTTTGTGAAACCTGGACCTAAGCGCATCATGGTGTTCTAACAAGTGACGGATCGCTTTTTCGATCACGTCAAAGTCAGCTCCCGGCCCCACTTCCAACAGTATTGCCTGATTGTAGTGGTGCAGCGTGTCACCTGCTTGCTCAAAAAACCAATATTGAATCGCCGTCAACGGAACTGCGCCTGATGACACCTCCTGCTCCGTGTCAATAACTGGCGCCGCGCTTTCTATGGCAGCCAGTTCGGCAACCGTTGGATGCTGAAACATTTGCTTGACAGTCAGCCGGTGGCCGGCCTGATTGGCCCGCGCCACAATCTGTATGCTTAGAATCGAATCTCCACCCAGCTCGAAGAAATTATCATTGGCTCCCACACGCTCCAAGCCCAGCACCTGCTCCCAAATCCCTGCTAGTTCCTGCTCCTCCCGGCTTCGTGGAGCAACATACGTTTGGCCCAGGTCCGCAGAGACTACGTCGAATGCCGGCAGTTTCTTCCGATCCAGTTTTCCATGCTCATTCAGTGGCAACTCCGTTAAGTGCAAGTATGCAACGGGTACTAAATAGCCGGGAAGCTTACCTTGCAAATGCTCGCGCAGCTCACGATCTGTGACTTGCTGTTCCTTGTCCTTATCAACCACATATGCCAGGAGCCTCTCCGCTCCTGCTTTCCCACCCATCACTGCAACTCCCAGGGCCACCTTGGGATGTTCTTGTAATACACTCTCGATTTCGCCTAGTTCTATGCGGAAGCCATGGATCTTTACCTGCGTATCACAGCGACCTAAATACTCAAGGTCACCATCTGGAAGATATCGGCCCAAGTCTCCCGTCTTGTATAGACGTTCACCAGCAGTCCGGCCAAATGGATTAGGGACAAAACGTTCCGCTGTTAGGTCCGGACGGTTCAGATATCCCCTCGCAAGTCCGTCGCCTCCCACATATAGCTCGCCCATTACTCCAATTGGAACTAAGCACATTTCTCTATCCAACACGTATACCGTAAGGTCCGGAATCGGATTCCCGATAACGCTCCCCAATTTCCCTGTTACATCCTCACTTATGATCTGCCTGTACGTAACATGTACGGTTGTTTCCGTGATCCCGTACATGTTGACCAACCTGGGAGATTTGTCGCCATGGCGCTCTATCCAAGGCCGGATCAATGACAAGTCCAATGCTTCGCCTCCGAAAATGACTACGCGCAACGCCGCACCGTTACAGCAACCTGTCGTCTCTTCAAGTTGCATCAACTGTCGGAACGCCGACGGGGTTTGGTTAAGTACTGTGACACCCTCGGTTCGGAGCAAGCCCACAAAAGTCTCTGGAGAGCGGCTCGTAAAGTACGGGACTACGACCAAGCGGCCACCATATAGAAGCGCACTCCAAAGCTCCCATACGGAAAAATCGAAGGCATACGAGTGGAACAACGTGAAAACATCTCGCTCGTTAAAGCCGAACCATTTTTCTGTGGCCATCATCAAGCGCAAAACATTTCGATGGGATATCTGGACGCCCTTGGGTTTACCTGTTGAGCCCGACGTATAAATCACATACGCGATATTGTCGGGATCCGCTCGTGGACTCAAGTTACCAGGGTCCTCGCCTGCAATTACCCCCCGGTTTCCGTTCAGACTAACTAGCATCGTTCCATGAGTGTTGGGTACTTTTCCCCGTGTCTCCTCTGCCACCAAAAGCACTCGAACTGTAGCGTCTTGCAATATATAACTGATTCGCTCGCCGGGGTATTCGGAGTCTATGGGTACATATGCTCCTCCTGCCTTCAGTAGTCCGATGATCGCCACCACCATGTCGAGCGATCGTTCCATAAAGATCCCGACTAGCACCTCCGGGCCTACTCCCTGTCGCAGCAGATAGCGCGCTAGCTGGTTTGACCGCCTATTCAACTCGCCATACGTCAGTAGCTCCCCTTCGCAAACCACGGCGACGGCTTCAGGGTTCTTTCCCGCCTGTACCTCAAACCATTCGGGAATGCACTGCATGCCTTCGTGTCTTTTTGTCGGAGTATTCCATTCTTCCAGGATTTGATAGCGTTCTCGGGGTTCTAGGGCCGATAATTCCCACAGTTTTCTGTCAGGATTCGCGGCTATGCTTTTGAGAAGTTGTACATAGTGACCCACCATGCGTTCGATGGTATCCGCCTCGTAATGTGTGCTGCTGTAAGTAGCGTGGACCCAAAGCTCTTCGCCCGGCGCTACTACCACAGTCAACGGATAATTGTTCTTCTCCAGCGAACAAATGTCCCGGACTCCCAGTTCCTTTAGCTGTGTCCTCGCAATCCGGTCAATTGGGTAGTTCTCGAATACCAGAATATTGTCGAACAGCGGCTGCCCACGCGGGAGTTTACTCCAACCTTGTATTTCGGCCAATGAGGTGTACTCGTACTGCCGTGCCTCGATCTGTCGTTCTTGTAACTCCTTCAACCATTCGACGACAGTGCGATCTGTCACAACCTTTGCGAACACTGGCAATGTGTTAATGAACAGCCCCAGCATAGACTCGATACCCGGTAGGTTCCCAGACCGGCCCGAAGTCGTCGCCCCAAATACCACGTCGTTCTTACCGCTGTATCGGCTCAGCAATATTGCCCATGCTCCTTGAACTATCGTGTTCAGAGTCAACCCATGTCGCTGACTTATCGTCTGTAGGTCCGCGACGATCTCCGGTGCCACCAGCTTTCCGATCTCGCACAATTCGACGGCAGCTTCGCCCATCCGGTAATCAGAAACCCCTCGCCTTAGCGAAGTCGGTTCCTCAAAATTCTTTAGCTGCTCCTTCCAATAGATTTCGCTTTTTGTTTTGTCTTGCTTCTGTACCCATGCAACATAGTCTCTATAAGGTCGGGGATCCGGCGGTCTTTTGTTCTCTTGTCCAGATAGACGTTTATCGTAATACTCGAATACCTCCTTCAATAAAAGAGACATAGACCACCCGTCCAGCAGCATGTGGTGATGAGTCCACACGAACTGGTAGTCTTCGTCTGTCGTTCGGAATAAGCGTACTCGCATTAGTGGCGCCTTCGACACTTCAAAACCCCGGCTCCGGTCCTCCACTAAAAACTCTTGGAGCCGCTCTGTCATTTGGGGTTCGGTAAGTTTCCGCCAGTCCTCCACCACCCATTCCATTTCTGCGGTCCGCTTGACCACCTGAATCGGCTTCTTCACCTCCTCCCAAACAAAGCACGCCCGCAAAATACCGTGCCTGCTTATAGTGGCTTGCCATGCTTCACGAAACACTTCTGCGTGTAGTGTTCCCAGCACACAGCTCAGTTGCTCTACATACTCGCCACCGTTCGGTGTATGCAGGCTATGGAATAGCATGCCTTCCTGCACGGGCGTAAGGGGACAAATATTCTCTACCTCCTGCGGTGTGCCAAGTCGATCAAGCTCGCTCTGGCCTAGCTGCGTTCCCGGGAAATCAGAAGGCGTATAGCTGCCAGCGGAGGACTGACAATGAGCGATCAATAAGCGCAAAGCGTCCACAAAACGATGGGCAAGTCCTTCAATCGTCGAGTGGCGATGTATATTTGCGCTGAACGTCCAACTCATGGTGAGCGCTTCGTTCGAAATACTTCCGCTTACTTCGATAAGATGAGTCCTTTTTGCACGTTCACTATGGCAAGGCGCGATGGGATCTTGTCCCCATTTAAACAGACTTTTGTCACGTAAAGCACTATCGATTTGGCCCACATAGTTGAAACTTACTTCGCGTTCGGGCACAGCAGCTAGAATGGCTGCGGTCGTCTCGTCACTCATATAGCGGAGTAAGCCATACCCAATACCCCTTTTGGGGATGCTGCGTAACTGTTCTTTTACAAACCTTAAGACATCTCCCGGGTGAGTGATGGCCGTCAAATCCAGCATCACAGGATAGAGAGTCGTGAACCAACCAACAGTTCGCGACAGATCGACTCCTTCGAGTAGTTCTTCTCTTCCATGTCCCTCCATGTCCAGAAGCAACCGTCGCGCGCCCGTCAAGTCTGAGAATGCTTCTACGAGCGCCGCCAATAAGACATCGTTAATCTGCGTCCGGTATACAACAGGAACGTCCTGAAGAAGAGCCCGTGTTTCTTCCATACTCAAAACTGTTGTCACACATCGGGATGAACCTTCCGTATTAGCTCCCAAACAGAAATCCCTGGGCAAGTTGATAACTTTCCTTTGACTCAACTCTTGCCAGTAACTTAGTTCTCTGCCGATTTCTTCAGATCTTGCATAAAAAGACAGCAGTGCTGCCCAATATGTGAACGATGTCGTCTTGGTTGGAAGTAGTAACTTCTCGCTCCGGCTTAATTGCTCGTATCCGGTTTGCAGATCGTCGAGCAGGATGCGCCATGACACGCCGTCGATCACTAGATGGTGCACGACAATCAGCAATTGCGATGGCTTGGCCTCCCCGAAGTTCAGGACAATGACCCGCAGCAGTGGCCCTCGCGTTAGGTCTAAGCTCGTTTGAATCTGCTCTGTCACAAACCGCAACACCGAAGTATATGTGTCCGTTGGAACCGCTGACAAATCCAAGGAGAACGAAACCGTATTGCCCTCTGCATCCGCGTTGACCTGGCTCCAACCCGATCTTCTACGAATGAATCGCAACCGCAATGTATCGTGGTGAGTAACCAGAGCCGCAACCGCGCGATGCAGCAAGCCGATGTCGACTCCACCATCAATCTCCAACAACACTGCTTGGTTATAATGATGGGAATCGACGAAGTCTTGCTCGAAAAACCAATCCTGGATGGGTGTGACACCTACTGGGCCGTTGACCGGCTTCTGATCTGTTACGGCGTTCTCCTTTTTACACGCTATCACCGCCAGCTCGGCGATCGTAGGATGCTCGAAAACACTTCTAACACTCAGGCGAAAACCCGCCCGATCCGCGGCCGCGACGATCTGTATACCAAGGATCGAATCCCCTCCCAACTCAAAGAAATTGTCCTCCACTCCCACTTGCTCAATATGTAGAATCTCTGACCAGATCCCCGCCAGTATCGTCTCCTCCCTATTTCGTGGAGATACATGACGACTCTCCGATCCAAACCGCGTTAGCTCCGGCCGCGGAAGCGCCTTGCGATTTACTTTCCCATGCGCGGTAAGTGGTAATTCTCCCATAGCCACAAAGCTAGCAGGTACCATATATTCCGGAAGCCGCTGCCGTAGAAAGCCCCTGAGCTCTCTTGTAGAAAAGCCGTCTATGGCAATCATAGTTGGCACCACATAGGCCACTAATCGTTTTTCACCCGATATATCTTCTCGAACAAAAACGATAGTTTCCTTCACAGCAGGATGCTTCCTAAGTTCCTCCTCGATCTCGCCTAACTCAACACGGTTGCCACGGATCTTTACTTGCTCGTCCACTCGCCCTATGTAGTAAAGATTTCTGTCCGCCCGATACCGCACCCAATCCCCCGTCCGGTATAGCCGCGCACTGGGCTCTCCGCTGAAAGGATCGGGCACGAATCTTTCCGCCGTTAGATCTGGCCGGTTTTGGTAGCCACGCGCCACTCCCTCGCCGCCAATGTATAGCTCTCCTGAAACGCCGACTGGAACGGGCCTCAGCTCTGCGTCCAAGACGTAGAGTTGAGCATTCGCAATTGGACGCCCTATTGGTACCGTTGGCCCTTCGCTATCCCGTTGGCACTTCCACCCACTTGCATCAACGGTCGCTTCGGTTGGCCCATATAGGTTGTAGACTTGAGCGTTGGTCTGCGACAATAAGGTTTGTTCCAAATCGCTGGAAAGAACCTCGCCGCCACACAGTACTCGGCGTAACGACGAGAGTTCCTTAAAACCGCCCGCGTGTAAAAGGGCCCGAAGTAATGAGGGGACTAACTGAATGGTCGTGATCCTGGAGTCTCTTATCAATTCCCGGAGATAGTCCGCATCTTGCTGACCAGACGGACGAGCCATTACCAATGTGGAACACCCAAGCAAAGGCGCAAAAAACTCAAGCACGGATGCATCGAATCCGAACGGTGATTTCTGTAACACTCTATCTTGTTGGTCGAAACCGAAAACAGATTGCATCCACCATGTGTGGTTCATGAGAGACCTGTGACTAACCATGACACCTTTGGGCTTGCCGGTCGAACCTGAGGTGTAAATTACATAGGCAAGGTTATCAGGAACCACAGGACTTGATACGTTGCTGCCGCTTTCCTTATCAATTAGTCCCCAGTCTCTGTCCAGACACACGAGTTCTGTTTCGCACGCCGGCAGTGCTTCTTTCAACCGCTCCTGTGTCAAAAGCACCTCTGCTCCCGCGTTCTTTATCATGTACTCTAGACGTTCTGCCGGATACTCAGAATCAAGCGGAACATATGCTCCCCCTGCCTTCAAGACACCCAGAATACCCACCGCCATAAGCAGCGATCGGTCAATACATATTCCGACCCGTGTTTCCGGTTTTATACCCTTTTTTTTCAGGTAATGGGCCAGCTGGTTCGCCTTCCGGTTCAGGTCGCCATACGTCAGTTTGGCTCGTTCCTGTTCCACCGCCACTGCGTCTGAGGCGCTGTTTGCCTGGTCTTGGAACAGTTCATGTACGCACTTATCGCGAGGATAGATCAAATCCGTCTGATTCCAGATTTTAACTATCTGCCGCGTCTCTTCGTCGTCCAGCAGTGGCAAGCTTGATATTAGTCGATCTGGAGCGGCAACCATGGCCTCTAGCACTCGCTCATAATGCCGGAGCATTCGCTCCACCGTAATTCCTTCGAAGAGATCTGTCTTATAGAACATTGAGGCTACAAGTTGACCGTCTCTAACGTCGAGTGAGAGTTCCAGATCAAATCTGCAGGTATGAGCTTCGGTCACCAGAGGCTCGGCTCGCATCTCGTCAAAGACAAGTTGCTGTTGCGGACTGTTGTCAACTGCAAAAGTCACCTGAAAAAGAGGGCTGCGGCTTCCATCTCGCTCCGGTGCCAGCGTTTCTAATAGCTTCTCAAATGACAGGTCCTGGTGCGCATATGCGTTAAGGCATGTCTCCCTTGTCTGGGCTAGCAATCCTCTCACCGTTAAGTATTGATGGAAGCGAGCGGGCAATACCAGCATATTCACAAAGCATCCCAGCAATCTTTCGGTCTCGAAACGGCTTCGCGTCGCAATCGGTGAGCCAACCGCAATTGTTTCTTGCCCCGAATACTTTGTGAGCACAATCTCGAAGCCGGCTAATAGAGTCATAAATATCGTTGTTTTTTCCTGCCGACTCAGTTCTTCGATCGCTACTCTCAGATTGCCAGGCACACTTCTGCACCTATTTGCCCCTCGGAATGTCCGTTGCGGCGGACGTACACGATCCGTCGGCAAATCCAGTGGCGATATGTCCTCTAGCTGCTCGCGCCAGTACTTCAGGTGAATTGCCGACTCATCTGCCTGTGATGACTCCCGCTCCCACGAGGCATAGTCTGCGTACTGAAGGTTACATCCCGGCAATGACGCACTCCGCCCCTGGACGCGTGCTGTATATAGTTCTCCCAGCTCCTGCATCAGGATGCCTAGTGACCACCCATCCACAGCAATGTGGTGTGCAGTAAAAAGTAAAACCTGCTCTGCTTCATCCAATTGCAGCAAGCGCGTTCTCACCAACGGACCACTTGGCAGGTCAAAAACTCTGCTCACCTCTTCGTAAACTATCCGTTGCACCTCTTGCTTCCGTTCTGTGCTGGACAGCAGCCCCAAGTCGGTCACCTCTATCACAACTCCCCGTACCGGATCGACCATTTGCATTGGCTGGCCGTTGACAACGACGAACCTTGTGCGCAATATCTCGTGCCGCTCAACTATTTTGGTGAGTCCAGCTTCTAAGGCGTCCAGTCTTAGTTTTCCTGGCACAGTCCAGCCGTATAGTTGGTTATAACTAGCAGCTACAGGATTGACCTGCTCAGCGATCCACAACCCAAGTTGAGCATACGAGAGCGGATAATAGGCTCCCGGCATTCTCGGTATCCGCGGAATCTCTCTGCTTGCCCCGTTTCCCCTGTATTTCCGCTCTCGGATCATAGCCGCCAATAAGGCTTGCCTTTGATCCTGGATAGTTGAATACGACTCTCCTGCTCGTATCAGGTCCAGTTCGCTCCGTCTATTATCAGCCGGCGAGCGATTTAGACTGTCTTTAAGATGATCGACTTCCATTGAGTTCTCTTGTGTCCTCGGTGGCGCCCTTCTTCCACTGGATGGAACCGCATGCCCGGTCCTTTAATCCGCGGATATACTTATAGACTGCTCTTTCGTCGCGCTACGGATGGCGCGTTCCAAGTCTCTTTTTTCCCGGCGTCCGCGCACGGCGTAGAAGTCAAATACCTTCTTCGCCATCCGATCGGCGTTCCCCTCATGACTCCAGAAAACAGGGATGGTAGACCAGACGCAATTCACATCTGCGCCACTGAGTTCGGATTGCGTCCATCGCAGCAGGTCTTGTTTCGAAAACTCTTTCGTTTCGATAAGTGGCCGGTCAGCGAGTCGAATGGCAGACAGCAGCGTCTCATTATTCATTGGCGCAACAAAAAGGCCTTCGCTACTGCACTGCCGCTCGAGTGGCGTTCCGATGAGGGGTGTTGCAACAAAAAGGTGATTGATCGTGCCATATTCTCGAGATAGATCCTTGGCAAATCGAAGCGTCGTCCTCACTTCCTTCTCGGTTTCACCAGGAAAACCGATGATGAAAAATGCGAACGTGACAATTCCAGCGTCTTGCAGACATGCGGCAGCCTGTCGTACCTCTTGGAGGTCAAGCCGCTTGTTCACGATCTCGTCCAGCACGCGCTGATCTCCCGACTCCACTGCAATCGTTACGGAAATGGCGCCGCTCTTCGCCATCAGATTGGCGACTTCTGGAGTAACACTGTCGGCGCGAATGCCGTTTGGTGTGTCCCACGTTATATGGAGATCGCAGATCGCAGTGAGTAGGTCAATCGTTCGCTTCGGACTTAAGGTTAGGTTATCATCCTCGAAATGTATATGGGTCACCCCTAAACGGTCCTTTAGATACTGTATGTGGCTCACCACTTCCTCAATCGGAAATCCTCTATATTTATAGCCAACCTGTGAATGGACGCTGCAGAAATTGCACTTATAAGGACACCCGCGGCTCGTGTGTACAGGAGCACAGCGTCCATTTATTTGTTTCAGGCGCTGGATCGCATACCGTGGATTACCATACATGCGCTCGATATCAAGCAGGTCATAAGCCGGCATTGGAAGACCATCTAGTGGATCTAGGAAGGGACGCGGCGGTGTCCGTTCAATGCTGCCGTCGGCACGCCGGTACATTATCCCTTGGACTCGATCAAGTCCCGAGAATCCCTTCTGCCCCGGACGATAAGCGCGCAAAAGTTCGGCCAGTGTCACCTCCCCTTCGCCGACAACACAGAGGTCAATGGCGTTTTCGCGGGCCAGTAACTTCTCTGCGTTAGAAACGATGGATGCTTCGATACCCCCTAGCACCACTTGGATAGTGGGATCAACCGTTTTGACTAATCTAGCCACATGCTGACTGTCTTCGATGAACATTGAGAAGGGATTTGTAAGGCCAACAATGTGGGGTGCCATCTCGACAACTGCAGATCGGATCTCCCGATCAGACGCTCCCCAGCGCACGCTATCTGCTGGACCGCATTCCAGGTTGTAATATGCCAGAGAATCGAATACGCGGCACGTCACTCCTTGTTGCCGGGCCACGGCTGCGAGGTGGGCCAGTCCCACTGGAAGATACGATTGAAACTCATCCGCGAACCGGCGGGGGTATGTCTGCGGTGGATTAATTAGCAGCAATCGTAAGGTGTCGAGAGTTGACGTCTCCATAATTCGCTCCTATTCGAGCTTTTCGAAATTCGTTTTGAGCCCGGAACCGGGGACAGAACAAGCGCGGCCTTGCTGGTGTTCTGGCAGTCTGCTAGGTTAAGGCTTCGAGGATCAATGGACGTTTGCTTTGTCGTTCATTCGCTTGCGCAGTGACAGTGGCCGCATGTCCGTCCAGACTTCCTTGATATAGTCCAAACACTCTGTCTTTGTCCCTGTTTTCCCTGCGTCACTCCAGCCCAAAGCGTTTTCGCGGTCGGCCGGCCAAATGGAATACTGCTCCTCGTGGTTCTTCACCACTTTGTAGATCCGGGTGTCTTCTTTATCGCTCATACTCATTGGCTATCTCCGTAGATCAACAGATCATAGACTTACTGGGCCGTTCCAAGCTGCACACTTCCAACAAACTTAGAAATTACTTCCTCAATCACGTTGCAAGCCGTCGTCACCGAATCACATTCGCGAAGCTGCTCCGAAACCAACCGGCAGCGGCGCCGGATTTCCACGGCTGCTCCTAGACGACGCAGCGATGTTGCAATACTCCGTGCGTCCCAATAGGCCGGGAACAGACGTTCCCCAACCCCTAGTTCTTGGAGCTTCGTGCCATTGTCGGGCCGGTCACCACCCGCCACCAATGCCAGCTGCGGCGTTCCAGCCTCTATCGAACGTGCCATCGTCCCGGCGCCGCCGTGGTGGACAACCACAGAAACTTGGGGCATCACCGTCGCGAAGGGCAGCGACTTGAACCAGCGAACTGTACTCGGCAAATTTTCAGGAACCAAACAAGCGTACTGTGTTACCAGAATCCCTTCGAACCCAGCGGCACGGCATCCCTCCACAGAGCGTCTATAAAATTCCGCGTCGAGCGACCATCGGCCCGTTCCGCCCGTGATGAGAACCGTCCGCGCACTACTCTTGAGGAGACACGTCACCTCCGGCGGCACTTCTCCGGTTTCCGACGCATCGTCATTCATGAAACCGACCATTGCCAAACCATCCAGCTGATGCCCACTGGCATCGTCAAACCAAGACGGCCAACTGCCGATGCTCCGAGGCCATTTCAGCCATGTTCCCCAATCAGTGATCGCGGAAAGCCCAATCTTCCCGCGCAGAGAATTTATCTTTTCGCTCAAAACCTCCTCACACAACACTTTGAGCAGGGGCAATGCTCCCACCTGGGCGGCCGCAGTAAACACGGGCACCAGCGGAACGCCAAGGACTTCTGCCGCCAACGACGGTCCAAGACCACTCATGTGCCTTACGATCAAAACACTGTCCCGGTTGTGACAGCGTTTCGCAATGGACTCATATTCATGAAGCGCTTTCCCCATCAGATGCCGCTCAAAGAAAAGCGCACTGCCACGTGGATTCTGTAGCAGTCTCAGATCTCGGATAAACTCCTCAAATTCCTCCCGATTGTCCAATGCCTCGAAATCCAATCCGGCCCGATTGACCAGTTCGGCGTAGTGGCAATTCGTAAGAAAGCTAACTCCGTGTCCCCTTGCAGACAGACCTCGGCCCAAGGCCAGCAACGGACCAACGTCTCCCTGGGTGCCTTTCGTCTCTATTACAATGTTCACAAATACTCACAATTAGATTGCATAACAGTATGGCGGTCAAACTGAGCGGCGTAGAGCGTCCCGTACCTCACGATAGGTGAGAGGCACGAATTCCCCTATGATTCTCCGCACTTCTTCATCTTGCAGAGCTTCGAAATCCGCCTTCCGTCCTTCCTGATCGGGGAGCACCTCTTCCTGGCAGTTGGATACTGTGGAGTGATGCATTAGGTGATATACACCCGGCCCCAGGCTGGAAAGCTTATCAATGTACCACTGCCGCCGGTCTTGGGGTGGAACTCCATAGCCGTCAATGATCCGGAACCTCGGAAGCGGCGACTCGGCAAGAAGCGATTCTAATACGTCGAGGATTGCCCGATGCATTTTCATCGCAAAGAGATCCTCAGGCAGAAGAGCCGGCAGTCCATTGTCCAATGCCAGTTGGTGGTAGGCGACGGTTAAGTCAGGATAGGCAACAGCGCCCATGTGAGTATCGAGATGAGTAACATCAATTCCAAGTTTGTAAGCTGCTGTAATTTGAGCTTTCATTTCGTCCGCCGCTTCTTTGGGATCCACGTGAGACCAAAGATCGCTCAGTGTCGGCCAAAACTTCCCGGTTGCATCGCGCAAGGTAGGGCCGGATGTCAGAGGTGTTAGACGGTGATCAGTCCATTCGCTGGTCAGAGTAAGATGTACGCCTAGGTCGTTTCCACTAACTCCAGGGTACGGACCCGGTACCATGACCGAACCACTGGGAAAATGTAACTTGTAGTAAGCATCGTTGTGACACTTTGTAATCCCGAGATCGTCGTGGTGCACAATCAGCGCACGTCGGCCCTCTATCCCCAACGAACGCCAACAGTCGGAGCTACGCTTCATCACCGCTTTTCGGGGCCGGGTGACTTATATTCGGCGCACTGGCGAGCCGTGCTGCAACTTCCTGGTCCGATAGCTTGCCAACCTCTTCCATCAGCCCCTCGATCTCAGCCGCGCTGGCGCCTGCGATTTGACGCGCGTCAATTAATCCGGCAACCCTTTGTATCGTAAAATCGTCCTCAAACAGTACTTGCAATGGCAGTTCTATTCCAAAAGTAATACGTATGCGGGAGAGAATCTGAGTCGCAAGTAGCGAATGCCCACCAATCTCAAAAAAGTCGTCGCGTATGCCGATGCCGTCAATTCCAAGCAGTTCAGCCCATATCATGGCCAGCCATTTCTCGGTAGGAGTGCCCGGAGGATCTTGTGCTTTGGGGAATACTACTGACGGCGGATCTCTTTCCTCGCGTACCGCCTCTAAAACTTGCTGCGGGCTATACAGGTCCGACGCAATCTCCCGCAGAAGGTCCGCACGCTGGCCCGGAACATCCCCGGCCACCGTCTCGTTTGACGTCTTGGGGTTTGCTTCGCTGTGAGGGAAAATCGTATCTTCAGTCAACGGACTCGCTTCTCCTATCTGCCGGTCATGGGGTATAAGTAAGAGCGGCCGCGTAGCGTGTGGGAAACATAAAGCAGCAGCCGCGTTCCGCAGGTGACCTGAACTGTTCTCCGACCCGAGACAGAAACTCAAGTGCAGGCGCGTTTCTGGAATTCGGAACATAGGGCAACTGCACATGATTCAGTCTCTGGGCAACCGCAATTTCACCAAGTTTGGCGAGCATTCTATACTCCACTCCCCGGCCTAGCGCTCGACAGCTAAGGATGAAACTGTCTACACTGAGCACGTCGCGCAGGGCATAGTACACCAGCAATCCGACAAATCCATAGTCTCCAAATCGATCGCTCACTTTCACGCTCAACAAACCGCATTCTCCAGCGCGCCAAAGCCGCCACATTTCAGCTTCCGTGCGGCGCCTCGTGGTCAAATTCATTTGGTTGGTTCGCATCGTGAGTTGCGATGCTCTTACCAGCATGGTCGGCGTCAGTTCTTCGAACTGCACCTTCAGATCCAAGCTCTGAATGAACTCCGCCAAGGAATGCGCTGAGCGGCTGTGGGTCTCCCGTTTCTTCTGCGCACTGTAAAAAAGGCTCCGCTGCTTGTCCTCCTGCGTGGTTCCACGGTCATCAAACGCCCAAACGTTACGCAGCACTCTGCACACGCCTTTGTAGTCTGAAGGAAGATGTAGCGTCAGCACCTCAGGGCAGTTGGCCCTCACCTCAGCGCATTCCATCTCGTCGTCGTCCACGAAAACAAAAGAATCGAGATCAACCTGCAGCTCCCTGGAAAGCTCGCGCAAATTCTCCGACTTGGCTTTCCAATTGATGCGCCAGGCGGCAAAATGGTCGCGATTCAGAGGGAGGTCCAGGCCGCTTTCGAATACACGCACCACATCCTCTTCGTTGTTCTTGCTGCAGAGGCAGAGCAAGAAACCTTGCGCTTGCCTTTCGACGACAAGTCTCTGTAGTCTCTTCTGGGCGCGTGTCACCCTGAGGCTAACTCCATTATCGCCACAGCGGCCCCGCCAAAGCGTGCCGTCACAGTCCAGCACTATAACCTTGTACGGTTTGCCTACAAAATTAAAGACAGCGCGAGCAATCATCGTCCCCAACGAAGACAAAAACAATGGCGTATACGGGCTGTGTGCCTCTCGATCCTGATAGGGATCATAATAATCTGCAACGGAGTACATCTTAGCTAGATCGGCAGATATCACAGTGCGTACACCACCAACAGTTTTTAACTCGCAGGCAACGCGCCGTTCGAAATGTCTGATCCGTTTTCGAACCTTTTCGTCTGCCAGTAGACCCGGCGAAGAGGGGCAGAGGCACACAATGTAAGAAGATGCTGAACGTTCCCGCGCAGCTCTTAACGACGAGACAAGTTCTTTGACATGCAGCTTAAGCTGATTAGCGCTGACAGATTTAGAAATACCATTGCCACCCCTTTCTCCCAATCCGCCGAGATCCTCCAACCGGACAAGGATGACGTTAACTCCACCCTCGTTCTTGGAAAGCAAACTGGACGGATCCAGCAGTTGTTGGAAGACCTGGCTGTAAGGTGCGAATACAATATCAAATGGAAGGTCGAGCTTGCGCATCCAAAAGGCAAGGTACTTCTCCACTAAGTTGGCTGTAAAGGTCGCGGCCACTACCAGCTTTCTTCGGACGGGCTCTAGCGTTGTGGTAGCGTCTGGCTGGACTGTCTCTTGAATCGGAACTATGTCAGACGGTCTAAGCTCGGGATTGCGGGCGCACTTTGCGAGGGTCTGCTGGAAGAGTTGCGCGAAACTCTCAACCGCTTCTACGGCGGCTGGGTGATTACAGTTCAGAGTCCCACGGAGCTGTCCTGCGGTTTGCACGATTGTCAGGGACAGGTCAACATCCACCGTCCGCACGTCGATATCAGCGCGTGTGATTGTGAGTTTTGGAAGACAAATACCGTCAGCCTCTGGCTGTATAAAAGTAAACATCGTGCTGAATAGAGGGTTACGCTTCCCTCCTCGACGAACCCGGGAAATTTCTGCGATCTTGGAGAATGGCACTTGGTTGACATAGGCGCTGAGTGCAGTTTCCCGCACACGCGCTAATACCTCCCGAAACGCCGGGTTGCGCGACATATCAAGGCGCAACACGATTGGATAGGCGAAAAAACCAATCAGCGATTCCGTTTCTGGGTACTCACGCCCCATAACTGGGCAGCCGATAACTATATCGTCTCTGTTAGTCCAGACTTGCAGGGCCATGCCGAGGATCGCCACTAACGCCATGGAAAGCGTTGTTCGTTCCCCCTTTGCCGATTCCAGTAGCAACTGCTTCAGTTCGATTGCTATGTCGAAGGAACTGCGAGGTAAGTCGCTAGAAGCTGAAAAAACATCTGGCGTTCGATTGAACCAAATGTCTGGCGGCTCTGCAATACTCGCGAGCTGCTCCTTCCAATAAGCCAACTGCTGTGTCGGCGGATGATCTGCAAGGCGTTTCCTTTGCTCCAGCGCAAAATCGATGTACTGTATTGGCAAGGGGCGCAGCGTGGAGGGTTTACCGCCGGACAACGACGTGTACAGTGCGGCTAACTCCGCCATGAATAGATCCAGCGATTTTGCATCTCCCACAATGTGATGAAATACAAGAACCAGGACGTGATTATGTTTGTCGAGCCGCAGTAGAGTAATCCGTATCAAGGGGTGCTGAGTCAGCCGGAACGGATACCCAGCAACGTCTCTCGCTAAAACACGGCATAACGTCTCTCGTTCCTGGTCAACAATTTCGTCAAGATCGACAAGCATAAGCGGGACAAACGCAGTCGAAGAGACCTTTTGGACAAGGATTCCATCTTGGACCGTGATATTTGTGCGCAGGACCTCATGGCGGTCAAGAATCTCAGCAATACTGCGCTCCAGAATACGCACATCAAGCTCACCAACCAGACGAAATACAGCTGGGACGTGGTAAGCGGCGTCCCCCGGTCGTAGCTGGCACAAGAAGCAAAGTCGCTCTTGTTCTATCGAGAGCGGGTAGCACTGCTCAACTGTTTTATCGTCCACAATTGCCAGTCCGTGCCGGCCCATATCATTACGCCGCACTGCCGCAGGTCTTGGTTCAACTGCTACGGGACCGCGCGGAAACCCGTTAGCCACTTCAGATAAGGAACGAATGCTGCTTTCACGCAGCAGGTCAGCGGGCGCTATGGATGCGCCGAAAGTCTGCTCCAGCCACTTGCTCAACTGAGCCGCAAGCAGTGAATCCATGCCAAACGATGTAAGCGGAGAATCCAGCGACATATTGGATGGCTCCACGTCTAGTATCCGGCCAATGTGCTCACGCAGGTAGTTCTGCAGAGGGACTCCCGGCTTATTCGCTACCGCTCGCAGCTCCGGTTTAAGATGAACGTCAGTCGCTGCGGCAGCATCTCTGTTGTTTCCCAGAAAGCTGCTCGAAACAGATTCTAGACTTCCCTGTAAGAACTGTGCCTTACACACGGAGCGTTGTACTTTTCCACTAGACGTCCGCGGTACACTCGCAGGTTTCACGAGTACGATGTTGTCAACTCGCAGTTCGTGCTGCCCGGTAATTTCGCCCCTTATGCTGTCATATATATCGCTGAAGTCGCGCGAGCGATAGCTGCGGTCGATTTCATGCACGATTACCAAGCTCTCTTGGTTCTCAAGTTCTACGGAAAACGCCGCTCCCTTACCTTTGCTGAGTGCGACGTGAGACTGACTTACGGTCGATTCGATATCTTCCGGATAGTAATTGCGGCCACGAATGATGATGGTGTCTTTGAGGCGGCCGCTTATGAATAGTTCTCCGTTGTGCAGAAAACCGATGTCGCCCGTGCGCAAAAACACTTCACCCGGTAAGTCCGCTAACTGAGCGCGAAAAGTACTGTTTGTTTCCTGGGGTCGTTCCCAATAACCCTGAGCCACTCCCGGCCCAGAGACCCAGATCTCGCCTGCCTCGCCGGGCTTACACTGGATGCATAAATCAGGATTCACAATCAAAATCCTTGTTGGCCCTGACGCACGACCACATCCCACAAGGGTCCTTGTCCTCGCGCCTTCGGCTGTCTTTACTTCGTTTCGCGAGAGAGAATCTGCATCGAAGCTTCGTACGGCCAGGGATTCTTCGCGTGTCCGGCTACTAACCTTCAGGGTAGCCTCGGCTAGCCCATAGGCAGGGTAGAAACTGTCCCGGTGGAACCCGCAGCCACCGAACGCTTCCGCGAACCTTTCTAGCGTACCTTCCCTGACCTTTTCCGCTCCGTTGAAGGCAACTGTCCAATTTTTCAGATCAAGGCTCTTACGTTGCTCAGGGGTGATCGTGCGCGTGCATAAGTCATACCCAAAATTTGGTCCTCCGCTGTGAGTAGCTCTGTATTTCGAAATCGCATCCAGCCACCGGAAAGGCTTCTCGACAAAGCTATGCGGAGACATCAGGACCGCTGGGAATCCGTTAAACAGTGGTTGTAAGACCCCGTATACCAACCCCATATCATGGAATACAGGGAGCCACGAAACCGACCTGCTGTCCGCATCGTGCTGAAACTCACAATCGATTTCGACTAAATTACTAAGAACATTCCCGTGCGTCACCATGACCCCTTTAGGAGAAGCAGTAGACCCGGAAGTGTACTGAAGATAGGCTAAGTGCTCTTTCCCTGGGCCGGGAAAGCTCCATTGGTCTGGAACCAAATCAGAAATCGAGTCGGTTGTTGTCCACCGCAGGTCCTTAAGCGATGGGAAGGCGGAGAACTGCCGCTCGAGCTTTTGTAGTACGGCAGTTGTGGTCAGAACCGCCGTTGCCTTGGAGTCAGACAGCACGGCCAGAAACCGCGCGAAATCACCCTTCGATCGAGGCGCATAGGCCGGAATCGCGGGAACCCCGGCGTATAGGCAGCCGAAAAACGCTGCTATGAAATCCAGACCAGGCGGATATGCCAGCAGTGCTGGATCCGCGCCCCCTCCATCCTGCAGGAACTGCACCGCAACTGCTCGAGCCGTTCGATCAAGTTCTCCGTAGGTTATACGATGTGCTTCGACTTCTCCATCCTGCAGGAACGTATATCCGACAAAATCTGGGTTTTGCTCTGCCCGCCAACAAAGCAATTCAGCCAACGTTGAAAATTCCGGATGCGGATCACGCCGGTCCAGCATAGGTGTGTCTGTTGTGGTTGAAAACAATGGAACCTTCAGATATCCCTTTGGCAAACGAACCTAACCGCAGCCGTGAATGAAGGGAGGCACACGTTATCGCGGCGATTTTACTGCACTTCACTGGCGCGCGGTTGCACTCCGGTTTCTTTCCAATGCTGCAACGCAGAAAATGCGTCGCCAATTTCCTTCGGAAGCATGGCGCAATGCCCGCAGTGTTTTACATATTGCTGCCGGAACATCTGCTGGTGTCCGGTTTGTTCCGTCAAAGACAAGTAAGCGTTGCTCACCCAGGCTGGGATGAGCGGATCGCACGTGCTGCCGATCGCCAGCAATGGGTGGGACAGGTCCCCGGTTGGTGTGTATGACTTGCAAAGATATGCCGTGGCATGCTCGTCGGCGGCATATCGCTTGATTCCGTCATTCAGCATGTCGTCGTCCGAACTTCCCTGGTAGATTGTGCTGCGATTGTCGAACGGGTTGCCGCCGGCGCGTTGTTCCAAATCCTTGATAATGTAAGTGACAAAAGTCAACGTCGAGGCCATATCTTCATTGGTTCGAATAGTGGAGTAGTGGCGTAGCGATTCTGCCGATCCGGGCTTACTGTTCAGGAGTTCTTCAATCTTCTTCGTCAAATCCGGGTCCGGCAGGTAGTCAGCCGGGACCTTGTCCGGCGCCTGTAAAACCCCAGGAAAGTAATAATCGAACACTGCTCGCAGGTCGAAAGCGCGTCGCGCCATGAACCAATTCGAAGCGGCCAAAGGCGCGCACAAGGCCAAGCCTCCATCATACGCGGCTGGAAACTTCTCCATCAGCACCATGACAAGAAAGCCGCCCAACGAATGCCCGACTACGTAAGTCTGATTGGGGCGACCGTACTGCTTTGAAAAGTATTGCCGCAGGGCCTCTGTGTCTTTGACCGCCTCCTGTATTGCCCACCCCCCCGCCGAATAGCCAGACTGCGCCACCGCATAACCGCGATCCAAGAAAATCTTCATGTTCTCATCAGGTGGTGTTTTCTCGAATGTATCGGGTGTAAGACTGTATCCATGACAGTAGACAACCAACCCATGATTCCAATTCGCAGGTACGTCAATCCTGAAGCTGGCTTCCTCGATCTTTCCGATCTCGATCTTTTGCGCCAGAACATGACTCCCCAGCACCATCAGAGTCAGCAAAGCAATCAGGCTACGACTGAGTCCAACTTGGAAATTGAAGACAAGGACCCTCGACCACCCGAGGTATTGAGCTACCTCTTCTGCACCAGATTTCAAAAGCATGCTTTTGCCCCTTTGCAAAATAAAATCCGGCCGATGGATCTTAACCCGATCGTTTTCCCCCGAGTCAGTCCTGTCTTTTCTCGAGTAAATCATAGGTGTGGCCCTCAGCGGCTAAAGCCGCTTGTGTGGCGCGATCTAACGGCACGGCTGAAGCCCCGCCCTACCCAATGCTATCCGGAAACGAACTGAATCAGAGATTCCCTATTGCACTGTTCGCGGCTCAAAGCGCTCGGTCGCTGGCGCGATCACTGGGACAACCCACCCGCGCTCCACCTCAACCGCTATCGCCTGCTGGAGCAGGGGAACGGAAAGAACAAGCCGGTTGTGGTTCTTGCACGACACAAAGGTACCCTCAATCCCACACAGCGGGCCTTCGTTAATGCGAACACGCTGTCCACTGTGCAACGACGGCCACGGATGACGTGAAAGCCCCGAGCTGTCGACCGTTTTAATTGTGGCGATTTCATCATCGGGGATGGAGACTGGGTTCTTGCCGAAGCCTACGATGCGAATCACACCGGGGGTGGTCACGATTCGCGCTCCGATTGCAGGATCCATGCGGCAGAAGATGTAACCGGGGAAAAGCGGAAGCTCAATCTGCTTGCTGCGATCGGACCACTGGCGCATACGTTTGTAGAGGGGCAGAAATTCTTCGTAGCCTTTTTGGCGCAAAGACAGCGCGCAGATCTTTTCGCATCTTGGCTTCACCTGCACCGCAAACCACTGTCGCCCATAGCTGGGAAATAACACTGGAGCCCAATCCCAAACCACGGCGAAAAGAGCAAGCTGCCGCCCTGCGCCTCCCACCGTCGGAGCCGTAATGCCCACGTCACAGGCAACTCCTGCTGCGCGCGGAGTTGCCCAGGAAATACAGAGAACATTAGCCTAGGTGTCTCAATTCAGAATGTCAAGTGGAAAAGCATTGACTGTCATACCACATTAGAAATGTCCCCGTCTTGTCCACAATAGAAATGTCCCCTGGTTGTGGTTTCACGCTACCCCGGAAAAGCGGGTGTGCGCCTTGGCGGAAAAGCCTTTCCTCCAGGGATGATTCGAAGCTGGAGGAATGCTCCGACGTAATATCGGGGAAGGGGGCGCGGGGGAAGGGGCCGCGCCCCGTCCCTCGCTCGGCGCTGTAGAAGCCGCCGTCAGTTCGCGGAACCCCAGACGCTGGCCGCGATAGTGAATCCCCACCTTTCCGGCTTCGTTCTCCCGCACCAGCACGCGGCTCTTGGTCGGCGCCCAGTGCCGGCTTTGCCGTTCCAGTTGCAGCCGACGGTTCTTATAGCTCACCACCCAGTCCTCACTTACTACTCGTTCCTCCTCTAAGCAAAACACTTCGTCCAGTTGTCGCGTCGTCGGACGCCGCCGGTGATAATCGGCTGCCTCCGCCGCCGGTCGCGCGTAGCGCCGGTTGTGCTCGTCGAGACAGTGCTCCTCCAGATACGCATTGGCCTGGTCGTAATCCGCGATCCCGGCCAGCCGCAGCTTCTTCACCAGCCGGTCCTGGTGCGTGCCGTGCGCCCGCTCCACGCGCCCTTTCGCTGGCGGCGAACTGGCGGCGATGATCCGGATGCCCAGCTTCGCGCACATCCGACCAAACTGCGTCACCGCCGCTTCTCCACGCGCCCGCTCTTCGGCATTCGGCGACCGCACGTACACGTTCTTCCAGTCGGTGTAGAGCGCCCACGGCACTCCGTAGCGTTCGATCCAGCACCGCAACACGCCCGCCGCTGCCCAGATCGTTTCCTCCTTCGAGAACCGTCCCAGCGCTTTCGTCGTCGCGTCATCGACCATGTGCATCAAACAGCCGCGTGGCCCCCGTTCTTCCAGCCACTCATGAAAACTTCCGTCCATCTGCACCAACTCGCCAAAGTGCGCTTTCGCTTCCCGCCGCTGCCGATAGGGCTTCCGCCGCCGTTGCCTCCGCCACAGCCCGGCCTCTTTCCTCCACCGCCGCAACGTCTCGGCCTGCACTTCCAGTCCGTCATCGCTGGCCAGATGCCCGGCCGCCAGCGTCGGCCCAAAATCTTCGTAGCGTGCTTTTACCTGTCCGAGCACCGCCGCCCGGAACTTCGCCGTATAGGCCCGGTTCGACACTCGCCCGCAGTTCCCGTGCTGCAGCGCTTTCGCCCCTCCCGCCCGGTACCGTGCCCAGATCCGTTTGCTCTGCCGATAACTTAGTTCCAGCAACTCGGCGGCTTCGCGCAATCGTAAACTGCGCGCTTTGACCCGCCCCATCACTTCCACCCGGCTCAACTCCTTCTTGCTCAATCCCGTTCTCCCCAATCTCTGTCCCTCCTCACCGAAGGAACTCTAAAAGGGGTCACTTCTATTGTGGTCTCATGGGGACATTTTTAATGTGGTTCAACAGCGCGAAGTCTTCTTCGAATCCCGGCGGCGCGACATCGCGGGACCCAGCCACCAAAGCATATAATTTCATTCGCAGCCATGCCTACCAAGACCCAGCTCGAATTGCGCCTGGCCAGCCGCATGTCACGGCTCGGCACCGAAACCGCTTTTGAAGTTCTGAGCCGTGCCCGCGCCCTGGAAAAACAGGGCAAAGCGATCATTCACCTCGAAATTGGCGAGCCCGACTTCGACACGCCCGCCAATATCGTCGAGGCCGGAGTCGACGCGCTCTACATGGGATGGACGCACTACGGCCCCGCCGCCGGTCTGCCCGATCTGCGCCAAGCCATCGCCGACTATGTCAGCCGCACCCGCAAAGTTCCGGTCGCGAGTGAGGAAGTTGTGGTGGTCCCGGGCGGCAAGCCAATTATTTTTTTCACGATCCTGGCGTTAATCGAGGAAGAGGATGAGGTCATCTATCCCAATCCCGGCTACCCCATTTACGAATCCATGATCAACTATATTGGTGGCCGCGCGGTCGCAATTCCGCTGCGCGAGGAGCGCGATTTCTCGCTCGACGTTAAAGAACTGGAGTCGCTGATTACCGATCGCACCAGGCTGATCATCCTCAACTCGCCGCACAATCCGACCGGAGGCGTGCTTTCCAAGAAAGACATTCTCGAAATTGCCGAGGCCATCGGCGACCGCAATATCTTCATTATTCTGTCGGACGAAATCTACAGCCGTCTCATTTTCGAAGGCGAACACTTCTCCATCATGAGCGTGCCCGGCTTCAAGGAGCGCACCATTCTGCTCGACGGCTTCTCCAAAACCTACGCCATGACGGGATGGCGCATGGGCTACGGCGTGATGCGGCCCGATTTGGCCGTGCAGATCGCGCGCCTTGTGACCAACTCGAACTCCTGCACCGCCAGCTTCACCCAGGTTGCCGGAATCAAAGCGCTGCGCGGCGACCAGTCCTCGGTGGACAAAATGAGCGCTGAGTTCCAGCGACGCCGCGACGCCTTCGTCACTGGCCTGAATAAGATCAAAGGCTTTTCCTGCCGCATGCCCAAAGGCGCGTTCTACACTTTCCCCAACATTACGAAGACGGGCTGGCCTTCGAAGAAACTGGCCGACGCGCTGCTCGAACAAGCTGGAGTCGCCTGCCTCTCCGGCACCGCGTTTGGCGCATACGGAGAGGGCTATCTCCGCTTCAGCGTAGCCAACTCGATCGAGAACCTGAACACTGCGCTGGCTCGAATTGAAGACTGGGTCGGGAAGAACCTGCGCTGATGAAAGTGGAGGGCCGGACATCCCCGGCCGCTGACGGGCGAGACGCCCGTCGCCCCACTGCATGGAAGATGCCCATAACTCCGCGCACTCTGCGATCTCAGCGGTTCAATTTGTCTCCCGGCGTTCTCGCGTCTCGGCGGTGAATAAATGAGTTTGCCGGCAACGCCGACAGCCGTCACCCCTACCTGTGACACCGCTCACTGACCCCCGCGACCACCCCGGTTACGCTCATCGTGCAAGCCTATGCGCCGTTTCCCGCCCTGCCTAGATTGTCGTCCGAATTTCGTTCAAACGTTTGGCGTCCGCGAAGGAGCAGCCCCATGTCTATTCAGAATTCGACCAGCGGCGAAGTTCTGCGTTCCTACAGCATTGACGAACTGAAGCAGCAGGCTGCATTGATGCGCGGCTACAACCTCGCCGCCTTGTGCGCGGCCGGGTCCGGACACGCCGGCGGCACGCTTTCCATCATGGACATCGCCGCCGCGCTCTATCTTCGCGTCGCCAACCACGATCCCAAAAATCCCAACTGGCCCGACCGCGATCGCATCGTCTGGTCAACGGGCCACAAGGCGCCCAGCCTTTATATTGGCCTCGCCTTCGCCGGTTTTTTCCCGAAAGAAGACGTCGCGCTCCTGCGCAAACTCTCTTCGCCATTTCAGGGCCATCCGCACTGGCTCAAGCTGCCCGGCGTCGAAGTCTCCACCGGATCGCTAGGCCAGGGCCTGAGCATTGCCGTCGGCATCGCGCTCGCCGCCAGGTTGGATAATAAAAATCACCACGTCTTCTGCATCATGGGCGACGGCGAGCAGCAGGAAGGCCAGATCTGGGAGGCTGCAATGGAAGCGGGCCACTTCAAGCTCGACAACCTCGTCGGCATCGTTGATCGCAATCGCCTCCAGATCGACGGCTGGGTGAAAGACGTGATGAACGTCGAGCCCCTCGAAGATAAATATCGCAGCTTCGGATGGGATGTTGTCACCATTAACGGACACGATATGAAGCAGGTCGTCGAAGCGCTGGAGAAGGCCAAAGCGCAAGCCGGCAGCGGCAAGCCCATCGTCATCATCGCCGACACCGTCAAAGGCAAAGGCGTCAGCTTCATGGAAGATCAAGCCGGATGGCACGGCAAAGCGCCCAACCGCGAAGAGCTGGACAAAGCCCTGAAGGAACTCGGCATAGATGAAGCAGGCCAGATTCCCCTTGAACAATTCTTCGCCCACGCGAAGCAGTATCAAGCCGAGGTCGAACGCAAACTGGAAGCCAAGATGCCGAAGTTCCGCCGCAACTATTGGTGGAACGCCGCCGACAACATGAAAGTCCAAATGAAACCCACGCGCCTGGGCTTCGGGCAGTCGCTCGCCGCGAGCGGCGACGATCCTCGTGTAGTCTGCTTAGGCTTGGATATTTCCGGCTCCATCACCATCAGCGAGTTTTACGCCGCGAAGCCCGAGCGCAAGGCGCGCTGGATCAGCATGGGCATTGCCGAGCAGTCCGCCACATCAGCCGCCGCCGGACTGGCGAAAGAAGGGAAGCTCCCCGTCTTGGGGACTTACGCGACCTTTGCCGCTGCGCGCAATCTCGACCAGATCCGCACCTCCGTCTGCTACGGAAACTTCAACGTCCTGATCGCCGGGGCCCATGGCGGCGTCAGCGTTGGCCCCGACGGCGCCACGCACCAGGCGCTCGAAGATTGTTTCGCCATGTGCGGACTGCCCAACATGAGCGTGGTCGTCCCCTGCGACATGGTCGAAACCCGCAAGGCCACCGACTATCTGCTGCTCAAGCACGCCGGCCCGAAGTACATTCGCTTCGCGCGCGAAGCGACGCCGATCGTCACCGACGAAAAAACGCCGTTCGTTTTCGGCAAGGCCAACGTGATTCGCCTGCGTCGCGAGTCGGCCAACTTCATCGAAGCCTTCGAGACCAAACTGGAATCCAACTATCGCGACGAGTGTGAAGACCTTACCATCATCGCCTGCGGTCCCATGGTGCCCGAAGCCATGCGCGCCGCCTGGATCTTGAAGTCCGACTTCGGCTATGAGACCCGCATCCTCAACATGCACACGCTCAAGCCGCTTGACAGCGAAGCCATCGTGCGGGCCGCGCGCGATACCAGCGTCGTCCTGACCGCCGAAGAGCACCAGATCGGCGCGCTGGCGTGGCCCGTGGCGAGCGCCATCACGCAGTCGCCCGCGCTCTACGGCATCCCCATCATCACCGGCGCCATTGGAGTGAAAGACCGCTTCGGAGACTCCGGCGCCCCCTGGGAGCTGATTAAAGAATTCGAGGTCTCCGCCGAACACATCGCCGCCAAAGCAGTTGAATTAATCAATGTGAAGAAATCGCAAAGTGGGCCGCCAGTGTCTGAAATACATCTGGCGTAGGCTGCGGACTCAGCGAGCATCCCCAGGTTGTGTTTGACGAAGGGGCCTGTGGCCGCTCTGTCCCTAAGATCCAGCAACCACCTGTCGTGCAGTCCGCTACCCCTTGAGCGTTGCCAGGTCGATCACAAAGCGATACCGAACGTCGCTCCTCAGCATACGTTCATACGCCTGATTCACCTGCTGAATCGGAATCACTTCAATATCGCTCGCGATCTCGTGCTGGCCGCAGAAATCCAGCATCTCCTGCGTCTCCCAGATACTCCCAATCATCGAACCGGCCAGGCTGCGGCGTCCGGAAATCAGCGAACCGGCGGCCAGCGGAACTTGTTTCTCCGGAAGTCCCACCACCACCATCGTGCCGTCCACGCGCAGCAAACTTATATATTGATTCCAGTCGATGTTGGCGGAGACCGTATTGATCATCAAATCAAAATGGCCCTTCAGCTTGGTGAATGTTTCCGGATCTCCGGTGGCATAGAAATGATCGGCCCCCATACGTTTGCCGTCTTCCTTCTTAGCCAGAGAATGGCTCAAGACCGTGACCTCCGCGCCCAGCGCGTGCGCAATCTTCACGCCCATGTGGCCCAAACCGCCAAGGCCAACGATGGCCACTCTTTTGCCCGGCCCCGCCTGCCAATGCTTGAGCGGCGAATACAGCGTGATGCCCGCGCACAGCAGCGGCGCACAGGCGTCGAGCGGCAAGTTGCCCGGCATCCGCAGAACATAATTTTCGTCAACGACGATCGTGTCGGAATACCCGCCCATGGTCGGCGTGCCGTCCGGTTCGCGCGAGTTGTAGGTGAAAACCGTGCCCTCGGTGCAGTAGTTGTCGGATCCCTTCTGACACTGCTCGCATTTGCGGCAGGTGTCGACGAAGCATCCGACGCCAACCTTGTCTCCGACTTTGAATTTGGTCACAGCGCGTCCAACCGCCGTAACGATCCCGCCGATTTCATGCCCCGGGACCATGGGAAAGATCGCCTGGCCCCATTCTTCCCGGACCTGGTGAATATCGGTGTGGCAGATACCGCAATACTTGATCTCGATCGCGACGTCGTGCTCGCGCGCCGATCGCCTCTCAAACGCGTAAGGCGCGAGCGCGGCCTTGGCGGTCATGGCGGCATATCCCTTGGCTTTGATCATGGTGGTTTCCTTTCAAAAAGATGTTTCGAACAAGCTAAAGATCGAGAAGCCTTGGGAACCAGAATACCCGAATACCCATGCAACTGGACAGAGCATCCGGACGGCAACCTCCTTGCCCGTGTGAGCATGACGGCGGTTTGGACGCATTACAGTTTGCACCGTCCACCTGGCGGATGGTACAAACCTTCCGAGGGTTTCCACTCGTGAAAAAAATCGCCGTTGTCTCTCTCCTCGCGCTTTCGTCGCTGTTGGTCGTGTTTGTGGTCACACGCGCCGCCGACCGTTCGCGGCGCATCAATCTTCCGACCAGCAAAAGTTTGACGCTGCCCGTTCCCGGATATGTGACCCGCACCAACAGCTTTCCCGCGACCATCGCGTTAAGTCCCGACGGCCGCTACGCTGCGCTGCTCAATCAGGGATACGGCACCGAGGAAAGCGGTGCACGCCAATCCATCGCCATTCTCGATCTCAGCAACAATCAACTGCGCGACTTTCCCGACGACCGCCTGAGCGACGACCGTTCCACGCGCCAAAGCTATTTCATCGGCCTCGCGTTCTCGAGCGACGGCAAGCATCTTTACGCTTCGATGGGTTCGATCACCGATCCCACCGGCGAAAAGCCAACCAGCACGGGCAACGGAATTGCCGTGTACAAATTCGCGGCGGGACAAGTTACTCCCGAACGCTTCCTCAAGATCGCGCCGCAGAGGATTGCCGAAGGCAAAGAAGTCGCCTTCGGCATCCGCAAAACTCCCGAGGGAACTGCGCCGCCGTACCCCGCCGGATTCGCAGTGTTGCCCGGCGCGAAGGGTGACCGTCTGCTCATCGCCAATAATCTTTCCGACAACGTCGTGCTGCTGGACGTTACCTCAGGAAAAATTGAAATGTCGTTCGACCTTAGCCGCAACCGCTTCATTCCCAGCGCATATCCGTATACGGTAATCGCGAATAAAACCGGAACCAAAGCCTGGGTCAGCTTGTGGAATGGGTCAGGCGTGGTGGAACTGAATTTGAAGACTGGCAAGGTGGAGCGATGGATCAAACTATGGTATCCCAATGATCCGCTGGCACCTGGTGCACATCCTACTGCCATGTTGCTGAGTCCCACTGAGGACACGCTGTACGTTGCAATGTCCAATCCAATCCCCAACGCCGAGGGTGTAGCGGCCGTCGATTTGAGGGTGGGAGTACCACTGCGTCTTTTTCGCACAAATTTTGAGGAGCACGGTGCTACTGGTTCTGCTCCATTAGCGATTGCCCTTACACCCGACGGTAAACGCCTCTACGCTGCGGCTCCCTCCCTTGACGCCGTCGCTGTTTTCGAAGCCAAATACGACGAGTACCCTTCCGATTTGGCGGTAATTGAACCTCCTCTCGGTTTCATCCCCACCGAGTGGTACCCCAGCGCGCTCGCCGTCGCGGGCAACGATCTCCTCATCACCACAGCCAAAGGCGAGGGCAGCGGTCCTAATAACATGCAGGGCAAGTTGATGGGCGAGCGCAAGAGGAAACATCCTTACATCGCAACTCTGATCGGCGGTTCGATCCAGCGCCTAAGCCTCGCCGACATTGACAAGAATCTCGCCACCTACACGCGCCAAGTCGAAGAAGACAATCTCGTCAGCTCGGACGGTGGCAAGTTCACATTCGCCGGAGGAAAGAATCCCATCCGCCACGTGATCTACGTGCTGAAAGAGAATCGCAGCTACGATCAGATCTTCGGCGACCTTCCTGTTGGCGACGGCGACCCCTCGCTCACCATGTACGGCGCCGACATCACGCCCAACCAGCACAAGCTGGCGTTGCAATTCGGCGTGCTCGACAATTTCTACGACAGCGGAGAAGTCTCCGGCGACGGACATCTCTGGTCCACCGCCGCGACGACCAGCGACTACAACGAGAAAACCTGGCCCATCGGCTATCGCAGCAAAGAACGCACATACGATTCCGGCGGCAGCGTGGCCGAAGAAATCACGCTCGAGCAGGGAATCCCCGACGTTGACGATCCCGGCACAGGTTTCCTCTGGGACAATCTCGCCCGCCGCGGCCTCACTTATCGCATCTACGGAGAATTTATCTCCGCCGTGTGGTGCAAAAATGAAAGAGCGAATTCGCCGAAGGAAGGAACTCCGTCGCCCAGTTCCGCAACCTGCCCAATTTCCGAAATCAAGCCAGGCGATCCATTGCCCGCGAACGCCGGCAACCCGCGCGGCGGCCCGAGCCCGTGGCCCTGGGCCATTCCACAACTGAAACGCATGCGTCCCACCAAGGCCGCGCTGCGCGACCACTATGATCCGCAATTTCCCGATTTCAATCTCGACTACCCCGACCAACTCCGCGCCGACGAATTCCTGCGCGAGTTCAACGAGTTTGTGAAAGCGAAGGGGACCGCCAAAGAGCTTCCGCAGTTCACGCTGCTCTATCTTCCCGACGACCACACCGGAGGCACGCGTTCGGGCAAGCCCACGCCGCAGGCCTCGGTCGCCGATAACGACCTGGCGGTGGGTCGGGTCGTGGACGCCGTTTCCCACAGCCCCTACTGGGACGATACCGCCATCTTCGTGGTCGAAGACGACGCGCAGGACGGCGCCGATCACATTGATGCACATCGATCTATCGCGCTGGTCATCAGCAAGTATGCGCCGCGCGCGCCGCAAACATTTGTCGACCACAACTTCTATACGACCGTCAGCATGGTCCACACCATGGAATCTCTGCTCGGCCTTCCCCCGATGAACCTGTTCGACGCGCACGCCCCGCTCATGTCGCCGATGTTCTCCGGGCCAGGAACGCAGCCGCCGTATGAAGCCGACGACCAGAACCTGCGCAACGGCCTCATTTATCAAATAAACGGCAAGAAAGCTGTGGGCGCGAAGGAATCGTCGCAGATGAATTTCTCCCGCCCCGATGCGGTGGATGCGAAAAAGTTGAATGCAATTCTCTGGCGCAATGCAAAAGGCAATGCGCCCATGCCGGTGACAAGCCATTCGCATTCCGAACCGTAGGGCTGATTTAGAATGCTCGGATGGCATCTCCGATCGAGTGCGCTGACCTACGCAAGACCTATGACGGCAAAGTTGAAGCCGTCCGCGGCCTTAGCCTGCGCATCGAGGCCGGCGAGTGCTTTGGCCTGCTCGGGCCGAACGGAGCGGGGAAAACCACCACCATCGAAATCCTCGAGGGCCTGCTCGCGCCCACGTCCGGCGATGTCCGCCTCTTCGGACACACCTGGGCCGATGATCCGCGTCAACTTCGCGAGTGGATCGGCATTTCGTTGCAGGACACGCGCCTCTCGGAAAAACTGAGTGTGCGCGAGACCATCGAACTCTTCGCCAGTTTCTATAGCGAGCCGCGCCGGTCGTCGGCGGTGCTCGAAGAACTCGAACTCACGGAAAAAGCCGACGCCTGGGTGGGCAAACTTTCCGGCGGACAGAAGCAGCGCCTCGCCGTCGCCACCGCTCTGGTCGGTAATCCGCGCATCCTTTTTCTCGACGAGCCCACCACCGGACTCGATCCCCAAAGCCGCCGCCAGCTTTGGGACATCGTTCGCGCCTTTCAGAAAAAAGGTGGAACCGTTCTGCTCACCACGCACTACATGGACGAAGCCGAACGCCTCTGCGACCGCCTCGCCATCGTCGATCACGGCCAGATCATCGCCGAAGGAACTCCCACCGATTTGATCGACCGTCTCGGCGGCCATCACGTCGTTGAGTTCGAAGCCAGCGGAAACTCAAATGGGCAAGCAACCGATGCATGGTGCACGCTGCCCGGTGTTGAATCCGTCCGCCACGAGGACTCGACCATCTGCCTCAACGTGCGCGAGCCGCACCTCACCATTCCCGCGCTGCTCGCCGCCCTCAATCAACAGGGCCAGCAACTAGAACACCTGAGCACGCGTCAGGCCAGCCTCGAAGACGTCTTCGTCAAGTTGACTGGCCGCCATCTGCGGGAGAATTAAAATGGCAACGGAAACCACCACGCCAATTCCAATTCCAACTCCAAAGAGTCCAGACCTTGAAGTCCAACCGCCAGTGCCCGCCGCTCCGATGCGCCGCAACGGCCGCTGGTCGGGCTACCATCGCCTGCTCGTGGCCCGCATGTTGGAACTCAAGCGTGAGCCGGAGGTCATCTTCTGGGTGTTCGGTTTCCCTCTCCTGCTGGCTTTGGGACTCGGCATTGCCTTCCGCAACAAGCCTGCCAACACCACCTCGGTAGCCGTGATCCAAAGCACCGGCGCTGCGAAAACGCTCGCCCTGCTGCAAGGCTCGCCCAGTAAAAGCTCGACCGCCCGCACTTCCATTCAGGCGACGATCATCCAGGCAACAGTGCTCGACCGCGAAGCGGCGCTCAAAGATTTTCATTTCGGAAAGTTCGATCTGGTCGTCGAGCCCAACCCAGATGGCAGCGTCACCTATTATTACGATCCGGCGCGTCCCGAAAGCGTGCTCTCGCGTTCCGAAGTGGATGCCGCCCTTCAATCCGCCGCTGGACGCAAGGACGCGCTCGCCACTTCGTATAAAATTTCCAGCGAGCCCGGTTCCCGCTACATTGATTTCCTCATTCCCGGCCTGCTCGGCATGAACCTGATGAACTCCGGCATGTGGGGAATCGGCTTCGCGCTGGTCGAGATGCGCCAGCGCAAACTTCTCAAGCGCTTCATTGCCACGCCCATGCGCCGCACCGATTTCCTGCTCGCATTGGCCAGCAGCCGCCTGCTCATGACGGTGATTCAGGTGGGAGCACTCCTGGGCTTCGGCGTTTTGGTGTTTCACCTGCCACTGCGGGGATCGCTCGCCTCGGTGCTCGCGCTCGCAGCGCTCGGAGGAGTGGCCTTTGGCGCGATTGGCCTGCTAACCGCCTGCCGCGCTCAGAAACTCGAAACGGCCAGCGGCCTGATCAATCTCGTGATGATGCCGATGTGGATCTTCTCCGGCGTTTTCTTTTCCGCGCAGCACTTTCCCGCCAAGGCGCAGCCCTTCATCCAAGTCCTGCCCCTGACCGCGTTAAACGACGCGCTGCGGGCCACCATTCTGGAAGGCGCGACGCTTCATTCCCAGTCCGCGCGCCTCCTGATCCTCGTCCTCTGGGGAGGCATCTCGTTCATCCTCGCGCTGCGCTGGTTTCGCTGGACCTAGAACAGCTTTCAGCCGTCAGCTTTTGCTCTTGGCTTTTAGCTCTACTAGGCCGTGGTGAAAGTCCAGTGCCACGGACCAGCGCCTAAAGGCTCATTCATACCACGGCACTTATGGCATGCCTGAAGGCGTGCCCTGATACCAAGCATACTTTCACCACAGGCTGCTAAGGATGAGCCGCGATTATTGCCAAGGAGGTGGACAACGACATGGCTGCGTCGGCAGTGCGATAGGCCGCAGCCTTGGCCCCACTTCCGGGGATGAACAAAACGTCGCCCTTCACCAGAGCCATATCCGGCGCTTTCGCGTAGAGGACCTTCTTGAGTTTGATGGGAATTTCCTGGACCCCGTTCGGCGTTTGCCGCAGGATCCTGGTTTTGTTCAAGGAAGAGGTACGGGTACTGCCGCCGGCCAGCGCCAGCGCTTTGAGAACAGTGAGGGTGTTGTCCTCAATCAAAAATCCACTGGGACGGTTCACATCGCCCACCACGTAAATGATCCCGGCGCGCGAAACTATGATCGTGTCTCCCGGAAAAACATCCACGTTATTCTGGGTATCTTCCGCCAGGTTTGACGATAACTGAAGCTGAATCTTTTGATCGGGATTTCCGCGACGCTCGATGGTCACATTGCGGCCCGCTTTTTCGGACAATCCTCCCGCTGCCGAGATCAAGTCGAAAAGGCGGCGCTCGCCAATCGCAGGGTAGGGTCCGGGGTGACTGACCTCGCCCATCATCATGATGGCTTGCGAGGTGGATTCGTCCACGAAAATGGAAACGTGCGGGCCGCGGACAAAGCCTCCATCCTCCAGCCGCTTTTCGATCAACGCCTGAGCTTCATCGCTCGTCAGGTCGGCAACGTGCACATAGTCGATGAGGGGAAGATAGACGTTTCCAGAATCGCCGATGCGCGTCTTGGTCGAGAGATCGGGAACTCCGAACACATTGATCTCGATCAGATCGCCGATGCCCAACTTCACATTGGAATTGGCCAGCAAGCGGGGCGATTGGGGCGAGGCCGCTTCGTTCGCGGGCGCGGGTTGCGGAGATTCCCCCGTGACTGGCGTCTGGGCCATCAGAGGGAGGCTGCACCACCCAATAAGAAACACGTACACGCTTCGCAAAGCGAAGCTGCCATTCCACCTGGGCATACCAAGACTCCTGGGGTCGTGCTTGGGTCGAGTCTAACACACGCAACCCAGTACAATCGGCGCGGATCGCTCTGTTCCCCGGCCCGGGGTGCATCAATGGTAACCGGGAAATGCGCCAGAACAGTTGCTAGCGATGGTTGCGAGTTGTATAGTTCCAACAAATCAATATTCATCACGCTGGCGCCACAAAGAGGAATCGTGTCTGAAACAGTGGACTGAAACTTCCGCGCAGCGCTTGTGGTCTGAGATGCCGGGTGTTTCATCCGGAAGGGAAGTTCGACTTTGACGGTCCTGTTTTTTGGTTTGTTCGCGTTCTCGCTCGCCCTGTCGGTAGTGGCTACACGTGAAGTGCGAGACCTGGCAACCCGCAGAGGCTGGGTCTACGCGCCGCAGGATGGGCGGCATGTCCACCAAGCCCCGCTTCCCCGCTTGGGCGGAGTCGCGATTTTCCTGGCTTTCTCAGTCAGCTTGGGCACGTGGCTGGCCCTCTCCTTCCTATTTCCCCACCTGGTCGCTGGACTGGCTCCCGCCACGCTTCTCCGGATTTATGTACCAGCCTGCCTGATTTTTTGTCTGGGCATTTACGACGATCTCCGCGGCGCGAGTCCGTATTTGAAGTTTGCCGTGCAGGCGATCGCCGCCGTCATGCTCTTCGCCGGTGGTATGCGCATTCTCGATTTGCCGCTGATCTTCGGGGCCCACTCTCTGCCCTGGTTCGTCGGATTGCCGCTCACGGTGTTATGGGTGGTTGCGGTGACCAACGCCTTCAATCTCATCGATGGCTTGGATGGGTTGGCCGCGGGATCGGCCTTGTTTTCGACGATGGTGTTTTTCATCGTCTCGCTGGTCACTCAGTCATGGCTCGGCTCCCTCATCAGCGTGACCCTCGCCGGCGCTATCCTGGGGTTCCTCCGTTTCAACTTCAATCCGGCCACAATTTTTCTCGGCGACTCGGGCAGTTTGTTCATCGGTTTCATGCTGAGCGCGCTCGCCTTGGCGGGAGCGCAGAAGGCGCCGACCTTCGTGGCCGTCGCCATTCCCGTTGTCTCGTTTGGATTGCCGATTCTGGAAACGCTGCTCTCCATTCTGCGGCGTCTCATCGGCGGCCGCCCCATTTTCACCGCCGATCGCGAACACATCCACCACAAGCTGCTGCAGATGGGGTTTTCCCATCGCCAGGTGGTGATCGTTCTCTACGCCGTCTCCGGTATATTTGCCATGCTCAGCCTCTTCCTGCTTTGGCCCACCGGCAGCACCCTCGGCTTGGTCCTGGCGGTGGTGGGCACCGGCATCTGGATGGGCGTGCAGCATCTGAACTACCTCGAGTTTGGCGAACTGCGGCGGGTGGCGCAGCGCACGATGGATCAGCGCCAAATCGTAATCAACAATCTTTCCGTGCGTCGCGCCATCGAGGAACTGAAACTGGCGGGCAATTTCGATCAACTGCGCAGCATCCTGGTCGCCGCTTTCGAGAGCAACGATTTCGATGCCTTCGAATTGCAACTCAATCCGCTCCACCTCGATCAAGCCATATCCGCCGAAAGCGCCCTCCACTTACACTGGAGCAAGTTTCCCCACATGGCGGCAATTTCCAGCCAGCCGTTGTGGAAGCTGACGCTGGACTTGGTGACAACTTCGAACCAGCGCCGCGGATCGCTCGTCGTCTACCGCATGTACAGCCGCCGGGACCTTCAATTGGATATCAACCTTTTGACTTCCGAATTTCCCGCCACTCTCGCCGACGCCCTCCAGCGAGTGCTCACCCAGCCCGAAGTTCTCGCGTCCTCGGCCCTAGGCGGCGCGCGCTTTCTGGCTGCGAACCTCTGACCGATTTTTCAAAGCCGAGGGCGGCCGCCCCTACATGGAATATTGCTCCCTTCAGCGCGATCTCTGAGTTAAGATGGATGCACTTATGGGTGCATCTATGGATCGGAGCGTACGCCGATTGCCGCATCCAGTTCCCGGGGCTTCCAACGGAGAGCGGCGCCGTTCGGTTCGTCAGAAGCTCCACAGTCCCGTTTACGCCAGTTTCAATGGTCCCGAGACCGGCTTGGTTGTGGACCTCAGCGAATTGCTCGATCTGCACGAAGACGGCTTCGCTGTCCAAACCAGTGAACGCCTCGAAACGAACCGCGCCGTGACCCTCTGCCTTGAGCTGCCTGAAACCAATAATTTTATTCATGGCAGCGGTCAAGTTATATGGAGCGATGACGCTGGCCGCGGAGGCATCCGGTTTTGCGAGCTTCCGGAGAGTTCCCGGAAAATTTTAAAAGAGTGGCTCTTTGCCAATCTGATGATCGCCTGCTCCAATTACTCCGCTCGAATGGAGCAACTGGCGCGACGCGAACGCGAGGAATTATCCGGCCCCATCTCCGATCGGAACGCAATGCTCTCTCCTGTCGAAGCGGTTCGCCGCGAGGTCCGCGAGATGGGCGGTGATCTCGATGATGCGGTTTTGCAGCTCATCGCCGAGCGCGCTTTGAGTCTCACCGGAGCCACTGGCGCGGCCCTGGCGTTTCTCACCGATGACAGGATGGTCTGCCGGGCGCGGGCCGGTGCCCCCGCCCCGCCGCTCGGCGCCCCGATCGACCTGCGGCAAGGGTTGTCGGGCGAATGCGTTCTCACGGGCCGACTCGTTTCCTGCGAAGATGCGGAAAACGATCCGCGTGTCGCTCCCGAAGTCGCTCGCGCGCAGGACATCGGCTCGCTCATGGCCGTTCCCATCGTCTCCGATTTTCGCGTGCTCGGCCTCATCGAGGTTTTTTCTCCGCATCCGTGCGCTTTCACTTCGGACCACGCGACGGTCTTGCATCGCCTCGTCGAAATGGTTCCGAAAATCCATCCTGAAAAGACCCAGCCGGAGTTAGTTCCAGCCGCAGAGACGGGGCTTGCCCCGTCTTCCGAGACGAAGATAAAGGAGTCAGGCGCGATCGATGCCGGCGCAAGCAACCTCGATTCGTTCCACGTTGATTCGATTTACGCCGCTTCGATCCATGCAACTCGCGAAGCTTTGCGGGAACCGAAGCCTGAAGTCCCCGGGCAAGCCTCGGAGCCCGTCCGCGGACGAGTCGCCCCGGCGCAAGTTCCCCAGCAGGTTCCCAAACTTGCGCCCAAAGCTTCGTCCCGCGTGCTTCATCTCGGACTGCTTTTCCTGACCAGTTTGGCAGTGGCGCTGGCCCTGGGCTATTTGGCCGGTTCCATGGTGCAGAAGTATTGGGCCCACGCGCCGCAAGCGGCCCAGCGTTCGGCGGCCGGAGTGGCCGCAACCGTTCCCCGGCAACCCGCTGCCGATCAACCCCCACGAGCCAAGCCTCTGGCAGAGTTGCAAATGCTCGCCGATCGCGGAGACGCCGACGCGCAATGGCAGATGGGTGTGCGCTACCACAACGGAGAGGACGTTCCGCAGAATGACGCGCAGGCCATCCAGTGGTTCCTGCGCGCCGCCCAACAGGGACATGTTCCCGCGCAGGCTACGCTCGGTGCCTACTACTGGGCGGGGCGCGGAGTTCCTGAAGATTTGTCCCAAGCCTACTTTTGGTCTGCGATCGCGCTCGCCCAGGGTGACGAGAACAGCAAATATCGGCTCGAAGGCCTGGCTTCCCAAATGACCCAGACGCAGGTGTCCGCCGCGCGCCAGCAGGCCGAAGCCTGGATCCACCAGCACAACTCCGCAAGGAACTGAATAGGAATAACCGCGCGTAGGGACAGCCGCGCTCGGCTGTCCAGCCGAGCGCACCGTGGCCCCCGTCAAGCCTGGTTTTGGCTTGACGGGGTGGAGCAGCTCCGCACTTGCCTCGTCTCCTACAACCCGCTCGCCTCCAACCGCCGTAGAATAGACTCGTGGCTAAGCAGCGCGACATTTCGACTGCGAATGATTTGACTGCGAATGACTTGATGGCCGACGACCGGGTCCGCGAAGCCGATCCCGCTCTCTGGGAAAAGCTGGATCGCAATCGTGTGCGCTGCTTTGCCTGCGGCCACTGCTGCCCCATTCCCGAAGGACAACCCGGTGTCTGCAAGGTCCGCTTCAATCGCGGTGGCACACTCTACGCTCCCTGGGGCTATGTCGCCGGAGCGCAGTGCGATCCCATCGAGAAGAAGCCATTCTTCCACGCCCACCCCGGGGCCCTCGCCTACAGTTTCGGAATGCTGGGCTGCGATCTGCACTGCGCCTATTGCCAGAATTGGGTCACCTCCCAGGCTCTGCGCAACCCGCGCGCCGTCTCAACGATGCTCCCGGCCGATCCGGCGCTGCTCGTCAAGGACGCGCTTGCCCAAGGCGCAAAAGTTGTGGTCAGCACTTACAACGAGCCGCTCATCACCAGCGAGTGGGCAGTCGCGATTTTTCGCGAAGCTCATAAGGCTGGATTGCTGACCGCCTTCGTTTCGAATGGTAACGGAACTCCCCAGGTGCTCGACTATCTCCACCCCTGGATCGATCTCTTCAAAGTTGACCTCAAGAGCTTCGACGACCGTCACTATCGCCAGCTCGGTGGACGCCTGCAGCCCATCCTCGACACCATCTGCCGTTTGCACCACATGGGCGTGTGGCTGGAGATCGTCACCTTGCTCGTTCCCGGCTTCAACGACAGCGACGACGAACTCCGCCGCTTGACCGCATTTCTGGCCGGCGTTTCGCCCAACATCCCCTGGCATGTCACCGCCTTTCATCAGGACTACAAAATGACTTCGCCCGCCGATACGCGTCCCCAGGATCTGCTCCGCGCCGCCGCCATCGGACGTGCAGCGGGATTGCGCTACATCTACGCCGGCAATCTTCCCGGCCAAGTGGAAAGCCTCGAAGATACTCATTGCCATCAGTGCGGCGGATTGCTGGTCCAGCGCCACGGATATTCGATCGAGAAATATAAGTTGACTTCAGAAGGCAATTGCCCCGTTTGCCACGCACAGATCCCCGGCCGCTGGTCGAAGAAATTTGACGGCCAGATTGCCGCCTCCCCTTTTCTGCCCCGCAGGCGCGCGTAATTGGTTAAAATCCTCTCGCAACCATATTCGACATTCATGCGCACCCTAAAAACATTGCTGCTCGGGGTCTCATTGTGTTTGGTTTCGGGCTGTTCTCCGCGCAATTTCCTGACGCGCCGCCTCGCCGCCGATTTGATCTCCGCTTCCGCCGCATTCAAAGCGCCGCAATCCTTCTGGCTCCGCACCGGCATCGTTTCCAACAAGGACTTCAGTTCTCCCGACTCCCTGGTCTTGCAGCGCCGCGGATGGATCATCGGTACCGAGCAGAAGTGTCCCGCCGGTGTCGAGCCTCCGCCCTGCTGGGACGTAGTGCTCACGCCGCTCGGCGTGGATACAATCCGTCCCCTGATTGCAAGCGTGCTTCCCGGCACTGGCACTGGCAATGAAAATGGCCCGATCGAGATCCAAGTCGCGCTCCGCGAACTGTTGAGCATTAACGGGATCGCCAAGGCCGGCAACCTCGCCGACGTCGAGTTCACCTGGCGTTGGGTTTCCATCAATCGGGTGGGCGAGGCGCTTTACGACAACGGAGTGCGCTACCGCTCGACCGTCGGATTCCGCGACTATGACGATGGCTGGCGCGTCGTGGAGCAACCCGTACCCAGCAACCAGCCCATGGACGAAGCCCTGCGCAACGCCCAACCTACCGCACAATAAACCGCACAATCCATCGTAGGCACTCCACCCTTCGCGCTCTTTAGTCTTTGCGAAGAATGGGAGCCACGCGGTCAGTTACCTGCTTCGCAACCCATTGCAAAGATTGTCATCCTGAACGCTCCCGATGAAAATCGTTTCACGATATAGCGAGCGGGCGAGAGAGGTATACAATCAATCTCGTTTTTGAAGTCAAAAGAGAAATTCCGGTTGACGCCAAAGGCGAAGTTTCTGGGCAAAGCCGGGCCCACTGACCTGGTGGCGTTCTGCGGGGACGCTGTCGGAGGCCGTTGTCTTGGAAGGAACGGAATGGTAGTCTAACCAAGTTGAGCGGGAGTAGTTCAGCGGTAGAACGCCAGCTTCCCAAGCTGGATGTCACGGGTTCGATCCCCGTCTCCCGCTCCATCAATCCAATCAGTTAACGATGGGACATTCTTGGTTGTGTGCTAATTTGTGTTCAGAACCACCGGCGGTTTCACTGAATTCGTCCGGTCTGTGCGAGCGGATCTCCATGGCGCGGTGGAATGGCGAAAAGACGATGACTGGTGGCGCGGTTCCAGTCCGCTTGGAAGGGCGGATGCTGTCCATTCGCGGACACCACTGTCCATTACAGGATAACGAGTCGTCTCTCCCAGCCCGCGCCATCGGCGCTATCTATCATGTTTCTAATCACTTATCGTTTTGTGGAAGATGGTATCTCAGTTGCCTTTGAACACTACATGGACATCGCTCGACCCGAATTCAAGGTGCAGAAACGGCGTCGCCAGATTTTTATCGTGGCAACAGTAGTTCTAGTCGTGGCTGCGGTATCGGTGGAACTTTCACGCTTGAAGCCTGCGGCACCGACGGTGGAACGTGGGACCGTGTGGACCGACACGGTCAAACGCGGTCCGATGCTGCGCCAGGTTCGGGGGTTGGGATTACTGGTGCCGAGTCAAGAAGCGGTGCGTCAGATTCCGGCGGAGACCGAGGCCACGGTTGTTCGTATCCATAGGCTGCCCGGCTCGCAGGTGACAGGGAACACGATCCTGCTAGAGATGAGCAATCCGCAGACCGAGCAAGCCGCTGTTGACGCCGAGCTTCAGTTGAAGGCCGCCGAAGCTGAATACCAGAGTCTCCGAGTAAGGCTCGAAAGCGAACTCATGAACCAGAAGGCAGGCGCCGCCACCGTGAATGCGGACCACGCGCAGGCACAACGGCAAGCGGAAACCGACAAGGCGCTGTATGAACTGGGAATCATCTCGGGATTGGCTTATAAGTCGTCCAAGGGCAAGGCGGACGAACTTACTACGAGAAACGACCTTGAAACCGAGCGGCTCACCGCCAATCAGCGGGCGATCGAGTCGCAGATGGCGGAACAGCAAGCCAAAGTCGATGAAATGCGCACCCTGGCGCAGCTCAAGCAAAAACAACTGGATGCGTTGAAAGTTCGAGCGGGGATTGATGGAGTGCTGGTGGATCTTCCGCTGCAAGTCGGCCAGCACGTCCTGCCGGGAACCATGCTGGTGAAGGTGGTGCAACCCGATCACCTGATGGCCACGCTGAAGGTTGCCGAGACGCAGGCGCGCGACGTGCAGATTGGCGAGCCTGCGTCGGTAGACACTCACAACGGCGTGATTGCAGGTACGGTGATGCGAGTCGATCCGGCGGTGCAAAACGGAACCGTGACGGTGGACGTCAAACTAACCGGGGAACTGCCCAAGGGCGCGCGGCCCGACTTGAGTGTGGACGGGACCATCGACCTGGAGCGGTTGGACAACGTGCTCTATGTCGGCCGTCCCGCATTCGGTCAGGAGAACAGCACCGTCAGTTTGTTCAAACTGGCTGCCGACGGGCATGAGGCGTCCCGTGTGCCCGTCAAGGTGGGCCGGGCGTCGGTGAATTCGATCCAGGTGATTGAAGGGCTGCACGAAGGAGACACTGTTATCTTGTCCGACATGTCGCGTTGGGACAACACCGATCATATCCGGATCGAGTAGCAGCGAGTTCAAACAGCGAGGGAGCCAGTAATGAACGAAGCAGGACAACTACTCATCCAGATTCAGGACCTAACCAAAATCTTCTACACCGATGAGATCGAGACGCACGCGCTCTCTGGCATTCACTTGTCGGTAAACAAAGGCGAGTACGTGGCCATGTCGGGGCCGTCGGGCTGCGGCAAATCCACGCTGCTGTCGATCATCGGATTGCTGGATACGCCGACGGCCGGAAGCTATTCACTCAATGGGAAGACGGTTGAGAATCTCGATTTCGCGGAGCGCTCGCGCATACGGAACCAGGAGATAGGTTTCATCTTCCAGAGTTTTAACCTGATTGGCGATTTGACGGTCTATGAGAATGTCGAACTGCCGTTGACATACCGGCAAAGAATGCCGGCGGCCGACCGCAAGGCGCGGGTGATGGAGGCGCTGGAGCGAGTCGGCATGGCGCATCGCATCCGGCATTATCCGTCGCAACTGTCGGGCGGCCAGCAACAGCGTGTCGCGGTAGCACGGGCGCTGGGCGGAAAGCCGTCCATTCTGCTCGCCGACGAGCCCACCGGAAACCTCGATTCGCGCAACGGCGAAGCGGTGATGGAGCTGCTCCAAAACCTGCATCGCGACGGCGCGACGATATGCATGGTGACGCACGATCCGCGTTTCGCCAAGCACGCGCAGCGCGAAGTGCATTTGTTCGACGGCAAAGTGGTGGCCGAGGAAGAACTACAGAAGCTTCTGCAGGAAGTCCACTCATGAGCGGGCGACTTCAATATCTTTGCTACGCTCTGCGCTACGCTCTGCGGCAGTTGCGCAAGAGCCCGGGGCTCCCAGTGATCACTCTTGCTCTGGGCATCGGAGCGACTGCGCTGCTCATGGCCGCGTCTGCTCTGGCCCAAATGCGCACTCCGGCCACATTGGAAATGCCGCAATCGCACAATCCGTTTAGCCCGTATACTGCCGATTCTGTACCCGAGCCCGTACTTGCGAATTCTCCGCGTCTCGACCGCATGATTCGGGACGGCAAACTCTACTTGTCGCTGAAAGATGCGATTGATCTTGCGCTGGAAAACAATCTGGATCTCGCCATCGCCCGCTATAACTCGCCCATTGCCGATACGGACTTACTCCGCACCAAGGCTGGCGGAAGTTTTCGCGGCGTCAACACGGGCGTGGTGCAAGGAACACCCGGGGGAGGAGTCGGGGGTTACGGCGCTGGCGCTCCGGGAGCGGGCGCAGGGGGTACGACGGGCGGCGCGGGTGGGGCGGGCGCGGGTGCTTCGGGACTGGTGCAGTCCACGTTGGGTGCGGGAACACCCGTGGCATCGTACGATCCGGCGCTCAATGTAAACATGGGGAACGAGCACCTCACGTCTCCGTTGTCGAATTTGCAAATTTACGGTATCCCGTCCTTGCAACTAAATACGACGATAGTGAACGCCAGCTACACTCAGGCTTTTCCCACCGGTACTACGATCTCGTTTGATTTCAATAACAATCGCCAGACTACGAACAGTCCTGACATCTTCCTGTCGCCGGCTTTGAATTCCTACTACCGCTTCAGTTTTCAACAGCAGCTTCTTGCGGGATTTGGTTTCGGCCCGAACTTGCGTTACTTGCGCATCGCCAAGAACAACAAAAAGATCTCCGACATTGCGTTCAAAGATCAGGTCATTGCTACCGTCACGCAGATCGAAAACATTTATTGGGACCTGGTCAACGCCTACGAGCAGGCGCGCGTGAATGAACAGTCCCTCGCCTTCGCCAATCAGACCCTGGAGAACGCCAAGAAGCAATTGCAGTTGGAAAGCATTCCCGAGATAGACGTGATGAAGGCCGAGGCCGAGGTCTCCAAGCGCGACCAGGATTTGACGGTTGCGCGGACGAGCCTTCAACTGCAGGAATCGCTGATGAAGAATGCGCTCACCAAGAGTCTGGATGATCCCACCCTGGAAGAAATGCCCGTCGTGCCGACTGACCGCTTACAGACAGCCGACACCGTCGCGAGTGGGCCGATTCTTGATTTGATTGCCGAAGGGCTGCAGAATCGCCCGGAACTGCTGGAGACCGACGTGGATTTGGCCAACCGGGAAATCAGCCGTCAAGCTGCGCGCAATGCACTTCTCCCCACCCTATCCCTGGTAGGTTATTACGGCGGCACAGGTCTTGCAGGAGAGGTGAACCCGGTCTTCACCCCCGGCAGTTCCTTCAGCTCCTCCAGTTCCCCGGTCGACTTGCTGGGTGCCTGGCAAACTGCTTTTAACAATTCATCGCCAGACTACTTCGTCGGATTCAACCTGAATATTCCATTTCGCAACCGCGTCGCCAAGGCCGACCAGTACCGTTCCGAATTGGAGTACCAGCAGGCTGGCTTGCGCAAGGAGCAGTTAAGAAAGCAGATTCGCATCGAGGTGCGGAACGCGCAGTATGCGCTCGAACAATCGCGCGCCAGAGTGGAATCCGCCCGCAAGGCGAGCGAACTCGCCGAGCGCACATTCGAAATCACAAAGAAAGAACAAGAATTGGGAGCAGGTTCGAGTTATCAGACCATGACGGCGCAGCGCGATCTTTCGATGGCCGAACTGGACTTGGTTACCGCCATGACGATCTACCAGAAAGCCAAGGTCGAACTCGATCGTGTCACCGGAACAACTTTGGAGCATAATGGAGTGCTAATTCAGGATGCGATCGCCGGAACGGTTACCGCATCATCTCCATAACTCATGCCGCCTTCGGCCAAGCCTCAAGATCGGCGCTCACTGACGTCTTCGCATCCACACGAGGATCATGCGCCGCGCATTCTAGCGGCCGACGATCAACCGCACATCCTCGAAGCTCTCGAACTGCTGCTTCATCCCCAGGGCTATCGTGTCGAGAGCGTCAAGTCTCCTGCCGAGGTCAGAGAGACGTTAGCCACGGATTCCTATGACGCGCTGCTGATTGATCTCAATTACACGCGCGACACTACTTCCGGCCAGGAAGGCTTGGATCTTCTTTCGGAAATCGTGGCGCACGATAGGAACCTTCCGGTCATCGTTATGACCGCATGGGGCAATGTCGAACTTGCGGTCGAAGCCATGCGCCGCGGAGCGCGAGACTTCATCCAAAAGCCCTGGGAGAATGAGCGCCTGCTTGCCATTTTGCGCACGCAAATTGAATTGCATTGCACCCTGGAACGCGCCGAGCGGCTAGCGGCGGAAAACCGGCTTCTCCAAGCGCAGGGCCGCCCGGAGTTCATCGCTTCGGCGGTGTCCATGCAGCCCGTTCTGGAGGCCATCGCACGGGTCGGGCCCTCCGATGCGAATGTCCTTATTACCGGCGAACACGGTAGCGGCAAAGAAGTGGTCGCGCAAACGCTGCATGCTCTTTCTTTACGCGCTTCACGCCCGCTGGTTACGGTGAATACGGGCGCGTTGGCGGAGGGACTATTCGAAAGCGAACTTTTCGGCCACGTCAAGGGCGCGTTCACCGACGCACGAACCGATCGCATTGGACGCTTCGAACTGGCCGATGGGGGCACGATCTTTCTCGACGAAATCGGAAATGTGCCGATTCGGCAACAGGCAAAATTACTGCGCGTGCTGGAATCAGGCGAGATCGAGCGCCTAGGTTCCTCGCGGTTAAGGAAGGTTGACGTGCGCGTGATCTCGGCCACGAATGACGATCTCCACGCGGCATGTTCTTCGGGCCAGTTCCGCGAAGACCTGCTTTTCAGGCTGAACACGATCGAGATTCATGTGCCGCCGCTACGGGAGCGGCGCGAGGATATTCCGGCGCTCGCCATCCATTTTCTCCGGCGCCATGCGTCTCGCTATCGCCGCGAAATCGATGGATTCGACAACTCTGCGCTGCAAGTCATGACGCAATATACCTGGCCTGGCAACGTTCGCGAGCTTGAACACACACTGGAGCGTGCCGTCCTGATGTGCCGAGGACGGGAGATTCAACCTGCGGATCTCGGCCTGAATCCGCAGCGGCCGCAAGCCCAGAATCTCGAAGAGCTCAGCCTGGAGGCGATGGAGGCGCTTCTGATCCGAAAGGCGCTGCAACGTTTTGAGGGGAACATAAGCCAGGCCGCCGAGGCCTTGGGGCTAAGCCGGGGCGCGCTCTATCGGCGCATGGAGAAGTATGGTCTCTAGCTCGCAGACCGGCGGCAAGGCGGAAACGCGGAAGGTCCCTCGCAGGCGGGTTCGCCTCCCCTACGAAAATCGCATCGGCCTCTACTCGCTGCTCGTTGCTTTCCCCGGAATTCTGGTCAGCGGCATTCTTATCTGGCGGCAGCCTTGGTCTACAGAGTCGAAGTTGGCGCTCTCGTTCGTAGAGATATTTGCCTGGTGGTTACTGGTCCTGGCATTACACGAACAAACGGTCCGCCCGTTGCAGACCTTGGCCAATGTAGTTGCGGCGCTTCGCGAGGAAGACTATTCCTTTCGAGCGCGCGGAGCGACCACAGAGGACGCTCTGGGGGAACTTTCGCTTGAAGTCAACGCCTTGGCCGACCTGCTCTCCGATCAGCGAATCCGTGCCATCGAAGCGACTACGCTGCTGCGGCGAGTCGTGGAAGAAATCGATGCTCCGTTGTTTGCGTTTGACCCCGACCGAGTACTTCGGCTGGTGAATCCCGCGGGCGAAAAGCTCCTCCAACAAGCAGCCGTTCGCCTTCTGGGACGCACTGCCGATGAGATCGGGCTGGCCGATTGCCTTAGGGCAGCGAACGAGGCACTGGTGGCTTTGCCGGCCAGCGTTTCGAGTGCCCGCTGGTTGGTGCGGCAAAGTAAGTTCCGGGAAAAAGGTGTGCCGCACACTCTGGTTGTCTTGTCCGACGTCAGTCGAGCGCTCCGGGAGGAAGAGCGCAGCGCGTGGCAACGGTTGATCCGAGTACTTGGGCACGAACTTAATAACTCGCTGGCCTCGATCAAGTCGATTGCGGGAAGCCTGAGCAGTCGCCTCGCCGAGACCGAACTCAACCCCGAACAGCGCCGGGACTTTGAACGTGGTCTGGCGATCATCGAAGATCGTACTGCGTCTCTCAACCGCTTTCTTCAAGCCTATCGGCAATTGGCGCAGATGCCCCCTCCCGCCATCAAGAAAGTCGCGCTGCTTCCGATTGTCGAACGGGTTGCGTTGATCGAGACGCGTCTAACAGTCGCGATTGCCCGGGGCCCGGATGTAACGCTGATGGTGGATCCCGACCAGATCGAACAGATGCTGATTAATCTTGTACGCAATGCGGTCGAAGCGGCTCTGGAGCCAAGCCAAGTTGACGAACTTCCGAGTAACTCCTCAAGCGCTACAGAGGTTCGAAAACCGCAAGTAACAGTGCATTGGTTGGTCGAAGATAAGAGCATTGTCTTGACCATCGACGACAACGGGCCGGGACTCCTCAATCCGAGTAACGCATTCGTACCGTTCTATACAACCAAACCGTCGGGGAGCGGCATAGGGTTGGCGCTCTCGCGCCAGATTGCCGAAGCCCACGGAGGCTCGATTGAGCTGTCCAATCTAAACGGAAAAAAAGGTTGTCAGGTACGGGTTAAACTGCCGTGCGTCTAGAGAATAGCGTCGGCAATCGGCATCCACTTCGAAACCCGACTTTGGACCTAAGCGATCGCTTCAAAACCGGGTTTCCCTCGTCCGTTGTTTTGGCCCTGGGGCTGGGAATGGGAGTGACAGTCTTTGTCTTTAGCACCCTCTGCGGTCAATGCTTTTCCGCTGTTGAACCACATTAAAAATGTCCCCATGAGACCACAATAGAAGTGACCCCTTTTAGAGTTCCTTCGGTGAGGAGGGACAGAGATTGGGGAGAACGGGATTGAGCAAGAAGGAGTTGAGCCGGGTGGAAGTGATGGGGCGGGTCAAAGCGCGCAGTTTACGATTGCGCGAAGCCGCCGAGTTGCTGGAACTAAGTTATCGGCAGAGCAAACGGATCTGGGCACGGTACCGGGCGGGAGGGGCGAAAGCGCTGCAGCACGGGAACTGCGGGCGAGTGTCGAACCGGGCCTATACGGCGAAGTTCCGGGCGGCGGTGCTCGGACAGGTAAAAGCACGCTACGAAGATTTTGGGCCGACGCTGGCGGCCGGGCATCTGGCCAGCGATGACGGACTGGAAGTGCAGGCCGAGACGTTGCGGCGGTGGAGGAAAGAGGCCGGGCTGTGGCGGAGGCAACGGCGGCGGAAGCCCTATCGGCAGCGGCGGGAAGCGAAAGCGCACTTTGGCGAGTTGGTGCAGATGGACGGAAGTTTTCATGAGTGGCTGGAAGAACGGGGGCCACGCGGCTGTTTGATGCACATGGTCGATGACGCGACGACGAAAGCGCTGGGACGGTTCTCGAAGGAGGAAACGATCTGGGCAGCGGCGGGCGTGTTGCGGTGCTGGATCGAACGCTACGGAGTGCCGTGGGCGCTCTACACCGACTGGAAGAACGTGTACGTGCGGTCGCCGAATGCCGAAGAGCGGGCGCGTGGAGAAGCGGCGGTGACGCAGTTTGGTCGGATGTGCGCGAAGCTGGGCATCCGGATCATCGCCGCCAGTTCGCCGCCAGCGAAAGGGCGCGTGGAGCGGGCGCACGGCACGCACCAGGACCGGCTGGTGAAGAAGCTGCGGCTGGCCGGGATCGCGGATTACGACCAGGCCAATGCGTATCTGGAGGAGCACTGTCTCGACGAGCACAACCGGCGCTACGCGCGACCGGCGGCGGAGGCAGCCGATTATCACCGGCGGCGTCCGACGACGCGACAACTGGACGAAGTGTTTTGCTTAGAGGAGGAACGAGTAGTAAGTGAGGACTGGGTGGTGAGCTATAAGAACCGTCGGCTGCAACTGGAACGGCAAAGCCGGCACTGGGCGCCGACCAAGAGCCGCGTGCTGGTGCGGGAGAACGAAGCCGGAAAGGTGGGGATTCACTATCGCGGCCAGCGTCTGGGGTTCCGCGAACTGACGGCGGCTTCTACAGCGCCGAGCGAGGGACGGGGCGCGGCCCCTTCCCCCGCGCCCCCTTCCCCGATATTACGTCGGAGCATTCCTCCAGCTTCGAATCATCCCTGGAGGAAAGGCTTTTCCGCCAAGGCGCACACCCGCTTTTCCGGGGTAGCGTGAAACCACAACCAGGGGACATTTCTATTGTGGACAAGACGGGGACATTTCTATTGTGGACAAGACGGGGACATTTCTAATGTGGTATGACAACGAAGAAGACTTCGCGTTGACTTTTGCGGGACCTGCTGGCAAACTCACAATTCACCCGTCGCGCGCATTCGGCCAGCACGATGGGTCCGGCATCGCTGTCGTAAGTTAGTCGAAGGCCGGCTCGGGAAGTGTTCGCCCTATGTCCGCAAACCGCGTTTGCTATACGTTCGATTCAACGCTGGAGACGGTAAATGACGCCGAAGAAACGGCCAGCCGCAGCGCCGCCGAAGCCGGTTTTGACGACGAGGAGGTCATGAAGATCTCCATGGCAGTACGCGAAGCCGCCATTAACGCGGTTTCCCATGGCAATGCTTACGACTCGGACAAGAAAGTTACACTCACGTTGGAACGCACCCCCCGCGCCCTGGTCATCGTCGTCCGCGATCAAGGCAAAGGGCTTGACCCCAGCCGGATTCCGGACCCGTTGGCGCCGGACAACCTGTTGAAACCCTCGGGGCGAGGCATTTTTCTGATACGCTCGTTCATGGATGTGGTGGAGATCCACCCTTCCCATACGGGCACCGAACTTAGAATGATCAAGCACGTCCACGGCAACGCCGCGGATTCCAAGGAGGCTCCCCAGTGAGCATGAAGTCCAGTACTCGTCAGGTGAATGGCGTTACCGTTATCGATCTCAGCGGCCGGATCACTCTCGGCGAAGGCAGCATCGTCCTGCGCGAAACGGTGCGCGACCTGCTTTCCAAGGGACAAAAAAAACTCCTGCTGAACCTCGCCGAGGTGAATTATATAGACAGCTCAGGGATCGGCGAGCTGGTCAGCGCCTTCACCACTTGCAAGAACCAGGGTGGCGACCTTAAGCTGCTCAACCTCACAAAAAAAGTACACGACCTGCTGCAGATCACCAAACTCTACACCGTCTTCGATGTCAAGGAAGACGAAGCGGCAGCCGTGAAGTCTTTCGGCAAGTAGCGGGGTGCGTGGCTGGTTTGCCGCTCGCTGTGTTCTCTAGTTTTGTCATCCCGAGCAAAACGAGGGATCTGCAGTTCGCCGTCAAAAGCAGGTCCTTCGCTTCGCTCAGGATGACAATTCATTCATAAGCTGCAAGTTCCCTTTTCGGGAAGCCGCTAAGAACATTTTCGTCCTGCTTAGCGTAGGACCTCTCCTCCACGCCTACAATTAAACTGGGGACGCACTTCTTTGCGCCTCAGTCAATATGCGTTTTCCTACTCCGATTTTCTTTCTTGGAACTGTTCTGGCAATGACCGGGATTGGCTCCGCGCGCAATAACTCGCCGAGTAACTGCGTCTCCTTCGCCGAAGCGAGTAAGCATTTGGGCTCGACCCAGTGCGTCAGCGGCACCGTGTTGCGCGTGGAAGATGGCGGCAAAGGCGCCACCTTCCTCAACTTCTGCAAAGATTCCAAGGCTTGCCCTTTCACCGTGGTTGTGTTCCCAGGCGATCTTAAAAAAATGGGCGACGTTCGCCAGCTCGAAGGGCGGCAGATTGAAATCAAGGGAACAATTGAGGATTACGACGGACGCGCGGAGATCGTGTTGCGCCGCTCCCAACAACTGGGCGCAAGCGCTTTCCAGTTGTTTCCCGTGGTGCCCACCGACTACGACGTGGAACGCGCGGGCCACAACCGTGCCGGGGGCTCTACTCACGCCAAGGCCGCCAAGAAGACGAAGATAAAGCAGGCGAAGCCGGTTTCGATCGAAGATCCAGACGAACCATAGGAAAAGGCTGCTTCAAGCTCGGTGGCTTCAAGCAGCCCTTTGCCAATCGCTTCAAACCTAGAAGCGGAACACGACACCGGTTGAGAGTCTCACATTGCTGCTGTTGCTGTACCCCGAGAAGTGATAGTAAACCCAGTCAAATTGAGCGAGACGAATCGCGATGGCTTTGCTGGCTTTTATGTCCACGCCGCCACCAAACATTATGGTGAGACCGTTCGAGGAGCCGAGTGATTCGCAGCCCGACCCATCGGCGGCGCAGCCATTCACGCTCGCATGGGCTCCGCCGAACAGTACGTGAGCGAATGGGTTTATCTTGCCCCCGGAATCCATGGAAATGACAGGACCGAAATCGTAAGTGTAAACGTGGGCGTGAGCGGTACCAGAAGGAAGATCGTCGATCGTCCCGCTCTTGGACTTGTAGGCGCCGCCGAAATCCGCTGCCACACCAAAATGCTTGCTAAGGTTAGCGGTTAAGGAGGCGTTCCAGCCATTCGTGTTCAGGTCTACCCCGCTGTTGCCGACATTGCCGAGGCGCATGAACTGATAACCGCCAAACACCTCCACTTTCGGGCTATCTTGCGCCATCAACGGAAGCGCCAAGAGCCCCAGAAAAACAACTAACACTAGAAATTTTTGCATATCCTCTCCTTTGTGAAATTGAATTCAGCCTGTCTCCAGATGGACGCGAAAACCGCTGTTCCGTGCAAAAAAACCGCCCGTCTCCACTACCTGAAATGCAGTCTGAAGACACCCTAATAGTTTGTGGAGTCCAGCGTCTGCAATGTAACACGTTGATCCCTGCCGAAGTCAAGTCCGAATTTTCCGGAATTTTTCGGCAGATCGGCGCTCCTTAAGGCGGAACAAAACAACCAACTCCGGCTCTTGCGAAAAATATTTGCAAGGGATCACAGTTACGTGTGACTTACATCACACCAACCCCTTGCGCAACTCTTCCAGCGGATACTTAGTCCCACGCCACACGATGCCGCCGTTCCAGAAGTGTGGACCATGGAGCGCAGCAATGTGTACATAAACAGGCTGGTGCTGACCGGATGCAGGAAGAAGTAATACGGCGGGACCGCCGACATGGCCGACATTCCGTAATAAATCGCAAACAGCGAAACGAGCGCGATGGCGTAAGGAACTCGCGCCCATCCATGGACCAGCCAGACGCCAAGAAATGGCCCGAGATTCAGAAAACCCAGACCCACGATGCAGGCCACGGTCCGCGGCCAGCGAAAAGAAAGCACGGCAAAAAAATTCTTGGTGAGATTATTGACGATGCCGAAAGCACCCTTGGCCCAGTGGATGGAAATCAGGTCTTCGCCAAAAACATTGCGCTGGGCGAAGCCTGCGTTTTTGATCACCTTGCCCAGTTTCATGTCGTCGAGCACTTCCATGCGCAAGGCGCGATAGGTGCCGACCGCGTCATAGACGGAGCGCCGGACCAGATTGAAAGCACCCACGCCCATGTGGTCGCGCGCTTTGGGATCGGCGACTTTCCAGGGGCGGTGGCCGAAAACGAAAAGCGCCTGGAAAAAAGCGATCATCATTTTCTCGCCCGGTTGCTTCATGATCATGCGCGGGAAAAGGACAACGTGATCGGCGCGCTCGGCTTCGGCATAGGCAACGGCGCGCCGCAGAGAGTCGGGCTTGAAGAGCACATCGGCATCGGTGAAGAGCAACCAGTCCCCAGTCGCCTGCTGTCCGGCCGTCCACATGGCGTGGGTTTTGCCCAGCCAGCCTGCGGGCAATTCCGAGATGTGGATTACCTTCAGCGACGTTTGATTGCGAATCGTGGGCTTGAGGACTTGCGGCAACCTCATCCATGATTTGGCCGGTGCGGTCGGTCGAGCGGTCGTTGACGGCAATGATTTCGTAGTTGGAATAATCGAGCGCGAGCAGGCGCACGAGCGTCTCGCGGATATGTTCTTCCTCGTTGCGCGCCGGAACGATGATGCTGACTCTGGGCTCGCCATTCGGGGTCGCGGGCTTGCGGTCCCATGCGGGCCGCGCGATATCGGCAATACGCGGCAAGCCGAACGCCGCTTCCACGATGCGTGAAAACCAGGCCAGTGCGAGGATGCCGCCCGCAATCCAGTGAAATGTTTGCCAATGCATTGTGCTTAGGAAGATGCTCCTGAAGGAAGTTGCGATGCCGCCGATCCTTCGCCGACTCGTACTGCTGGCGCAAATCTCATGCCGTAGAACAGTATGGCAGAAGAGAGCGCGATTGCGACGACCGGCCCCAAAAAAGCGAGTTGCAGCGAATACTTGTCGGACATGTAGCCGATGAGAGCGGCGGAGGGTACATCGCCGAGCAGATGAAAAATAAATATGTTTACCGCCAAGGCGGCCGCGCGCACATGGGGCCCGACGGAATCGATCACGGCGGCGTTCAGCGGGCCGGTGTTCAAGAGCAGCAAGAACTCGGCCGCGAATATTCCAACGATCATGGGCCTGCCGCTGGTAAACAAGGCGACGCACATGGCCGGAATGCCCAAGCCAAGGCTGACGGCGGAAACGAGGTAGTGGGCGGATTTGGTCCGGCGCAGCAAGCGATCGGAGATCCAGCCTCCGGCAAGGGACGCAACCACGCCGTTCAAGATGGTGCTCAAACCAAAAATAATATTCGCATCGAGCAGGCTGTAACCGCGGGCGCGGTGCAGGAAGGTCGGCATCCAGACCTGAAGGCCTCCGAGCGCGAAGGTCATCATCGCCATGCCGAAGGTCGCGGTGAGAAATGCGGGATTGTGGACCAAGCCTGGCAGCGTACCCCGCTCTGGGGCCTTACTTTCTGGCGCATCGAATTGTCCGAGCCGCGGCTCCGGAATGAACAGGAGCAGCAATGCCAGCAGCACTCCGGGCGCGGCCGCAATATAAAATGGAGCGCGCCAGCCGTACGTTGGACCCATGAAACCGCCCAGCAAATACCCCAGCGCGGTCCCAACCGGGATGGCGAGATAAAAGACTCCCATCACGCGCCCGCGCTTTTCGACGGGAAACATGTCCGCGACAAAAGTTGGAGAAAGAATGACAAAGCTGGCTTCGCCGATGCCCACCAGGGTGTGACGGATGAGCAGTCCGTCGAAGCTCTTGGTGACGGCGGTGAGCAGAGTGGCCCCGCTCCACAGCAAGGCCCCGGCGACGATGACGCGCTTGCGCGAGAAACGCAGCGAAAGCGGCCCCATGAAAGGCGCGGCACACATGTAAAAAATGAAAAAAACGCTGGTGACGAGGCCGAAGGCGGCGTCGCTGCGATGGAACTCCGATTTGACGAGGTCTTGCACCGCGAACAGCACGGAGCGATCAATATAGTTGAGCAGGTTGAGCGCTGTCAGCAGCGCCAGCGCCGTGCGGGGATAGAGTTTGGTCGAGGTCACGGTCGAGCGAATATAGCACGGCGGACGAGAGAAACGCGGAATCCACCGGTTTTCAAAACGTCCGGTCACTTCCGTTTATTCTTCGACCGCGGCCAGCGCGCGATCACGACGGTCGAAATGCCTCCGCGCGGACGGAACTCGCCTTTGACCTCGGCCCACACCGGTTTGGCCCAGCGCACAACATCTTCCAACACTTGATTGACAATGTTCTCCTGGAAGATGCCCAGGTTCCGATAGGCCTGGAGATATTCTTTTAGCGATTTCAACTCCAGGCATTTTCGATCCGGCACGTAGCGAATTACGAGGTTGCCGAAATCGGGCAAGCCAGTCTTGGGGCAGACGGAGGTAAATTCGGGATCGTCCACGACAATCTCGTAGGCTGGAAATTGGTTCGGCCAGGTTTCAATTTCCGGGAAGTCGTGATCGAGTCCGGCACGGGCGTGCTCGGCGGTATAGCGGGGAGACGTGGAATGGGGAGATTTCGGCATTTGACTATTGTACCCATGAGCCCGTGGTGGAAGCTGTATAAGGCGGCGCACGAGTGGCATCCTTCATGAATTGTCATCCCGAACAAAGCGAGGGACCTGCTGTTCGCCACAAAAAGCAAATCCTTCGCCAGCCCCTAAAGGGGCGAATAATTTCGAAGGACTTGCGGCGCGGCTGAAGAGGCTGCGGAAAAACTCATCCCGTCCGCAAAAAGCTCACCTCAGGCGCTAAAGCGCGACGAATTTTCAACGTCTTACGGCACGAGTGAACTCGTGCCCTTCCCAAAAACCTGCGCGAATGAGAGTTTTTCCGCTGCCTGTAAAGCTATTGCGCAAGGATGGGGCACGCAACGCCAACGCACAATCAACAGTTATCGGCACGAATCGCTTCCGAGCAAAATCTTGTCAAGAGGGTAAAAGTTACAAAATCCGCCTAACTCGATGAAAGCGTTCCAAATATAAAGTTCCGAAAATTGGCGGTACACCCCCCTCCAACTTGGTATTCTAGATATATAGGGTGAAATCAAAGGCGTGGCCCACGGGCTGCGCCTTTTTTATTTTGACGACAATTTTGAATTGAGGATTCATTGAAAACATCGGGCATGAGCATCAGCAACAATAACAAGCGAGGCGAGTGGGCCGAACTCCGCTTCATGACAAAAGCCAGCGAATACGGCTTTAACCTCGCCAAGCCTTGGGGAACGTTCCTACCCTATGACCTGGTCATCGATCTCGAGGGCCAGTTCATCCGCATCCAGGTCAAATCCACTCTCCACCGGCTGCGCAGGCCAGGTAACAACTACGCTTGCCTTTTGCATCGTCACATTTCATCCCACGATACCCGGCAATACCTGCAATCGGAATTCGACTTCCTCGCCTTCTACATCATCCCGGAAAACATCTGGTACATCATCCCTGCCGCAATCGCCACACAGAAAAGCGTTATCCAGGTCAACCCCGGTAATAAACACGAACGGTACCTGGAATACCGCGAAGCCTGGCATCTGTTGCGCGATGGAAATGGCGCGCCCATAAAAAAGCAGCGCGGCATCGCCATTCACGCCATGGAGGAAGGCAGGGACTCCATGACCCAATGATTCCATGACTCAATAGCGCGTGGATGATATACATTTAAGTTTGCACTTTTCTCTTGATGCCATTGAATGGAAATAGTTCGGGACGCCGATCGCGGCGTTGGTGGATAACGGCGCTTGCCATCCTGGGAGCGGTGGTTGTGCTGGCGGTTTTCATCTCCCACCGCGATGACAGAGTGCCGGTGCGGACGGCCGTGGTCGAGCAGGGCGCGATCCGCAGCCTGATTTCCACCAACGGAAAAATTGAGCCGGTCAACAACTTCGAGGCGCACGCACCGGTCGCGACGAACGTGCGGCACGTTTATGTCAAGGAAGGCGACCCGGTCAAGCAGGGCCAGTTGCTGGTCGTGCTGGATGACGCCGACGCGCGCGCCCAAGCGGCCCGTGCCCAGACCCAATTGAGCGCGGCGCAGGCCGACCTGAGCGCCGCGAAACGAGGCGGGAACCAGGAAGAAGTGCTGAGCGTCAACTGCCCAGTTGGTGAAAGCCAGGCGCCGACCGCGATTCCGCGCAGCGCAATCTGGACGCGCTGAAAAAACTCGAGCGGCAGGGCGCGGCCTCGGCGGGAGAAGTGCGGGAAGCGGAGAACACCCTGGCCCGCGCCGATGCCCAACTCACCTTCCTCCGGCAAAAGCAGACCAAACGATATTCGAAGGCGGAGTTGGCGCAGCGTCGAAGCGCAGCGAGCGGAAGCGCAGGCGGCCTACGATGCGGCCGAGGACGTGCTGGCAAAATCGAATGTCCGCGCACCTTTTGCGGGCATCGTGTACTCGCTGCCGGCCAAGCAAGGCGGCTTCGTCGCGGCTGGAGATCTTCTGCTGCAAGTGGCGGACCTCAGAAAAGTGCTGGTCCGTGCGTTCGTCGATGAGCCCGACGTGGCCAGGCTCGCTCCCGGAAATCCGATGGAAATCACCTGGGATGCGGTCCCCGGGCGCGTGTGGCGGGCCACGGTGGCCGCTATCCCAGCGACGGTAAAATTGCGCGGATCACGCAACGTCGGCGAGACCACCAGCATCGTAGATAACACGGACTTGAAACTCTTGCCGAACATCAACGTGGGCGTCACGATCATCGCCGCCGAGCACGATAACGTGCTGGTGGCGCCGCGCGAGGCCGTGCGCATGGACGATTCCAAGCCTTATGTTTTGCTGGTCACCGGCCACGAGCTCAAGCGCCGGGAGGTGGAGACTTCCCTCTCCAATCTCACGCAGGTGGAAATCACGAGCGGCCTCTCCGTCCGGGACATGGTTGCGATCAATTCATTGAATGGCAAACCAATTGGCGGCGGAACGCAGGTCAAGTTCTAGATGATCAAGCGCGCTGCCAGAGTCTTGCTCGTTTTGCTATTGCCGATTGCCGTGTCGAACGCCAGCGCCGCGGACTCTGCCCAGGACATGCTGGCCGCCGGACGGGTCGATGAAGCCATCACCGAACTGAATGTCCGCCTCGCTTCCACTCCGGGGGACGCGGCAGCGACCAACCTGCTTTGCCGCGCTTACTTCGCGTTCGAAGATTGGGACCGTGCGGAATCCTCGTGCAAAAAAGCGGTCTGGTTAGCTCCGGACAACAGCCGTTTCCATCTGTGGCTGGGGCGCGCGTACGGCGAGAAGGCGGAGCGGGCAAATTTCGTGGTCGCAATGGGTCTGGCCGTGAAGGTCCGCGAAGAATTTGAGCGCGCGGTGCAACTGGATCCGAAAGACGTGGACGCCCGGCTCGATCTGGCGGAATTTTATATTGAAGCGCCCACTATCCTCGGCGGCGGCGAGCAGAAGGCCCGGGCGCAAGCGCATTCCATTGCGGTCATGGATCCTGCCGGCGAACACTGGGTTTACGCGCGCATCGCCGAAAAGAAGAAAGACGCTGCCACCGCCGAACGGGAATATCGCCAGTGCATTGACGTCAGCCATGGCGACGCGGAAGCGTGGCTCAATCTTGCGCTTTTTCTCCGTGGCCAGAATCGCCTCGACGAAATGGAGCGAGCCATCGTCAAACTCAGCCAGGCGCCGATGCCCAAACTCGAGGTCCTGATGGATGCGTCCCAGACTCTCTATCGCGCCGGGCGCAGTTTCCCTTTCGCCATGGAGCTGCTGCGCCGCTATTTCGCCGCTGGGCCGGTGGAGGCGGCCCCCGCGTTCAAGGTCCGCTATCTGCTGGGCACGCTGCTGGAGAAACAAGGAGACAAAGCCGGCGCGGCGCGAGAGTACCGCGCGTCCTTGTCGTTGGCACACAACTTCGGCGCCGCTCAGCAGGCGCTGAATCGAGTCACACACTGAGGATGGCAAAATTCCTCCCGTGTTCCGTGGCGTCCCGGATAACTTCCAAAGTTACTGCCCAGCTCGTGTCTGGCGCACTACAATTTGTGCGTGACGATGACGAAATGACGAGATGAAGGTGACGAGATGAAACTTCGATGGCCGCGCTTGTACTGCACAAATCCGCTCGCGTTATTTGTAACCGTACTGACGATCGCAACCCGCGGCCAGGCTGAACCTTTGCCTCTCGACCGAGCGATTTGGCTGGCGCTCGCGCACAGCACGAGTTCGGCGATCGCAAGTGCCGACGTGCAGCGGGCATTCGCCTCCTACCGGGAACTCCGCAACAACTACATCCCGCAACTGACTCTCGGCGCGGGCTACGCCTATACCTATGGCTACCCCCTCAGCATCGGAGGGTCGGGGCCGGCATTGGCGAACGTTGTCGCGCAAAGTTCGGTCTTCAACCCGGCGCAACGGCAGTTCATGAATGCGGCGAAAACAGAATGGCACGCTTCCGAGTTTCAAGACAAAGACAAGCGCAATGCCGTCATCCAGGACGTCGCCTTGACCTACGCGGAGCTGGCGAAGTGGGAGGCGCGACTCGTGCGGTTGCAGCAGGACGAAGCCGAGGCGCAGCAAATGGAACAAGCGGTGGCCGAGCGATTGCAGGAAGGCGTGGACAACGCCGTGGACTTGAACAAAGCCAAGCTCACTGCGGCGCGCATGCGTCTGCACCGGGCCGAGGCGCGTGGTTCCGCCGACGTTCTCCGGCGCCACCTCTCGACGCTGACTGGTTTGCCGGTTTCCGCCATCGAAATCGCGCCCGAAACCATTCCCGCCTTGCCGCCGGTTGCGTCCGAGGAAGGTCTTCCGGAGAAGGCGATTGCTTCCAGCCCCACCATCAAGTTTGCCGAGGAGCATTCTCTGGCGGAAGCGATGAGGGCTTCGGGAGAGCATCGCGCTTTGTTGCCGTCCATCGATTTTTCCGCCCAATATTCGCGGTTTACCACCTTCAATAATTACGAGAAGTACTTCCCGGCAAATACATTTCAGACTAACAACGCCACCGTCGGCGTTGCCGTTCGCATCCCGCTGTTCAACGCCAGCCAGCGCGCTCGCGCTAACGCGGTTGATGCCGAGGCACTCAAGGCGAAGAAGCAAGCGGAAGCAACTCGCAATCAGGTAGAGGAGGAAACGCTGAAACTACAGCGCGCCGCCGAGCAACTGGAAGCCGCCCGCGAGGTGGCGCAGTTGGAATATGAACTGGCGCAGTCGGGAGTGGAAGCGGCCGAAACCAAGATTGAAGCAAAGACTGGCACGCTCCACGAATTGGCGGATGCGCGGGCACAAGCCGCCGAAAAGTATCTGCTTTTTCAGGATGCCGATTTTGAGTATCAGCGGGTCCGCATGAGCCTGCTGCGGGCCACCGGGGATCTGGAGAAATGGGCGCTGCCCGGCGCCGCTTCAACCAGCCCAGCTGCAAAATAGCGCAATAAAACACTTCACGGCGACACACGCTTCTTGGTTGTGTGGAGACGGGGCTCCGCCCCGTCTGAGCGGGGCAGAGCCCCGCCACCACACAAACTAATCCCAGCCACCACCTTATTCACGCGCCTCAATGCGCGGAAGCGACGTTCGGCGCAGTTCTTTTGCGGTTCGAGCCTCGCACAGGCACACTTATAGCAAATTTAGAATTGCTGTGTACGCCGGAAACCGCCGAGCTTGCGCTCGGCTTGGACCCTTCGGCTTCGCTCAGGGCAGGCTCGCGAGGGCGCCCGTCCCCACACCAGCGATGCTAAGATAGAGACATACAATATGCCATTGAAAACACTGTTCTTGAATCCGCCTTCGTTTGAGAATTTCGATGGAGGAGCAGGCTCGCGCTGGCCCGCGACACGCGAGATCGAGTCGTACTGGTATCCTGTCTGGCTCGCCTATCCTACGGGGATGCTCGAAGGCGCGCGCTTGCTGGACGCCCCGCCCCACCACATCACGGCGGAAGAAACGATCCGCGTCTGCAAGGACTACGAGCTGCTGGTGCTGTTCACCAGCACTCCGGGATTCGCCGGGGATGTGCGCATCGCCGAGGCCATCAAGGACAGCAATCCTCACATCAAGATCGCCTTTGTCGGACCCCACGTCAGCGTGCTGCCCGAGAAATCCTTGCTGGACGCAAAGGTGATCGACGTGGCCTGCCGCAAGGAATTCGACTACTCCATCGTCGAATACGCGCAAGGCAAGCCGATCGAAGATATTCTTGGCGTTTCCTATCGTAAGAACGGGCAGGTCGTGCACAATCCCGACCGTCCGGCAATTCAGGACCTCGACTCCCTGCCGCACGTGACCGAGGTTTACCGGCGCGACCTGGATGTCCGCCGCTACAACGTGCCTTTTCTGCTCAACCCCTTTGTAGCGCTCTACACGTCGCGCGGATGCCCGGCGCAGTGCACCTTCTGCCTGTGGCCGCAAACGCTCAGCGGACACCCATGGCGCAAACGCTCCACCGACGACGTGGCGCGTGAAATGGCCAAGGCGAAAGATTACTGGCCGTATGTGAAGGAATTTTTCTTCGACGACGATACCTTCAACCTGCAGAAGGCGCGCACCGTCGAATTGTGCGCCAAGCTGAAACCGCTGGGACTCACGTGGTCCTGCACCTCGCGAGTCACCACCGATTTCGAAACGCTCAAAGCCATGAAAGAAGCGGGATGCAGGCTTTTGATCGTGGGCTACGAATCGGGCGATCAACAAATTCTGAAGAACATCAAGAAAGGCGCGACCATTGAGCGCGCCCGTCAATTCACCAAGGATTGCCACAAGCTGGGACTGGTGGTGCATGGGGATTTCATTCTCGGCCTGCCCGGAGAAACTCGCGAGACCATCCAGAACACGATCAAATTCGCCAAGGAACTCGACTTGGAAACGATCCAGGTTTCGGTGGCGCATGCTTTCCCTGGAACTGAACTGCACGAATCCGCGCTAAAAAATGGTTTCATGACCAGCGAGACCAAGATGGTGGACGACCTCGGGCACCAGATGGTGCAGATCGAGTATCCGGGTCTGCCCGCGACGGAAATTCTTGCGGCAGTCCATGACTTCTACGATGCGTATTATTTCCGTCCCAAGGCCGCGTACCGCATTTTGAGGAAAGCGGTGTTCGACAACTCCGAACGCAAACGCTTGTACAAGGAAGCGCGGACGTTCCTTAAACTGCGCGCGCAGCGCCACAAGTGGGTCAAGGAACATCGCAAGGAAGAAGCGCCGGCCCGGCGCCGGCCAAGGCGTAGGCCCGGAATTGGACCGTCATTGACATTTCGAAAATACCTCGTTTTGGTGGGAATCACCGTGTTCGGCGCGGCGGGCGATTCCCTGCTAAACCGCGGCATGAAGGATTTCGGCAGTGTTTCCCTGCACAATCTTTCCCACCTGGTCGCGGCCGTCCTCAATCCTTCTGTAACTGTGGGAATCCTGTTGCTGCTGGCGTTTTTCGCTTGTTACATGTCCGCGCTTTCGTGGGCCGACCTCACGTATGTGTTGCCGGCCACATCGCTTGGATATGTGCTGGTCGCTTTCATTGCTCACTTCGGTTTTCATGAACAGATATCGCCGGCGCGCTGGCTGGGCATCGCGCTGATCGCCGCCGGCGTGGGCTTTGTCTCCGCCGGGCCGTCGGTGACTTCCACTCGCCAAGACCAGATTTCCCTGGACGCTTGCCCGAACGCGGTTTCCCCGGAGGTGGAGTCGTGAAAGATATCCAAGCCTGGGCCGCGATCGGGACCATCGCTCTGGCCGCGACCACCGGGGACGTGCTGCTGGCCCACGCCATGAAACGAGTGGGCGACGTGGGTGAACTGTGGAAGCGGCGCGGGGTGCTGGCGGTGCTTGGGCGCGTACTGACGACGCCCACCTTCGCTCTCGGCTTGATGGCGATGACGGTCGCGTTTTTCAGCCTGCTCTTTGGCCTGTCGAATGGGAACCTCAGCCTGGTCGTGCCCGCCTCGGCCTCGCTCACCTTTGTCGGCAACGCGATCGCCGCGCGCATTTTCCTGCACGAACGCGTGGGCCGACGGCGTTGGGTTGCGGCGTTGCTGGTGGCTTGTGGCGTGGTGCTGATGGCGGTCTGAAGTTGCTAACCGAATAAGTCAACGGGGGCCGCAGGCGTCTTTGCTTCCACATTTGGATGGTCGCCGGCGCGCGCAGTTTCGTCCGGCCCCGATCTCTCCGCTTGCAGAATCATCTCGAGCCGGGGAAGGCGCTCGCTCGACATCGCCGCTTGAAGTTTTCCTTCCTCCAGTTGTTTGCTGAACGACTTCGCATCCATCTCGCGGCGGACGGACTTGAGTTCGTTCATGACCGCCTGCAACCTGGCCAACTCCCTGACCAAGTCCGCCAGCATTTCTTTGCCGCCGGAACTCAAGTGAACGAATTCCATGCCAGTTCCGGATTGACCCCGGAGCGCCCGCACCTCACCCACGGCCCGAAACGTAGCAGCGTTGACGCGCACTACGATTTCAGCCCGCTCCCCGCAATCGATGGGCAGCGTGCTGTCAACGCAGCAGCCGCCGAGGCTCAGGTCGCGGATCCTCCCCGGAAGAAAGATGCCGTTCGAGGGAAGGCAACTGAGTTTGGCGTGACCGGCGCAGGCAAACCGCGGACTACGGCGGCGATCTTCGTCCGCGCTGGTGCGCTCGGGCATGTTTATAAGATCGTGCGCCGGGCGGAAACTCTTTAGAATGGCATCGAGGTAACGCAGGATTGGAAACCGAAGTAATTGAAGTCGTCGAAGTAAATTTTATCCAAACAGCCTCATCAATCCAGTGGATGGCAGATCGGAGACGAGAAAGCTGGCGCGTTTACCGCTGGCGAATCGTGCCACGGCTTCCGCCGCCAGATAGCCGCTGCGAACGGCGCCCTCCATGGTGGCGGGCCAGCCGGTTGCGGTCCAATCGCCGGCCAGAAAGACGCGCGGCCATGCCGTGTCTGGCTTGGGCCGATGCCGGTCGATTCCGGGGCATGGTGAATAGGTCGCGTGCACTTCCTTGATCACGATTGACTTCAGCAGTCTCGCGTCGGGCGCGCCGGGGAAAAACTCTTGCGCTTCTCGCATCGCCATTTCGACAATCTCCGCCTTCGATTTGTCCACCAGGCTGCGGGAGCAACTTACAACCAGCTCAATGTAACTACCGCTGGCGTCGGCGTTATTACTATCTTCGTTGCTGTGAGCCTCGTTATTCCGAGCTCCATTCGCACGGGCTGCAATGATCCGCGATTTGTGAAACATCCACTGAATGGTGCGGTCGAGCAGGACGGCGTGATCGAGGTCGCTAATTTGGCGGTCGAACCAGAGATGGATGCCGGTGATCGGCGAGGTCGAAAACTGGCCGAGCGCGGCGGCCAAAGTCGCAGCCGCCGGGGTGTCTGGCAAGATGCGGCCCAGCGCATCGAACGGAACTGCCAGTACCAGGTAGTCGAATTTCTGTTCCTGCCCGTTGGTGGTCACGTTGACGGCAAACGGCACGGTCCGAAACGACTCCACGGCGGCGCGAAACTGGATCTCCCCACCACGGGCGCGAATGTAATCTCCGGCGGTGCTGTACAAGTCGGTGAGCGGCACGGTAGGAATTCCCATGCGTCCGGCAGCCGGTGATTTCAGAAACGACTCGCGCACCACCTGGGCCGCATAGGGAACGGAAACCCGATCCAAATCTTCGTTCAAAGCACTGACCAGGATTGTCTTCCAAAAACGCTCGATGGCTTGCGCGGTTTGTCCGTGGCGTTGGAGCCAGTCAAGGAACGACTCGCCAGTATCTGCCGGAGCGGACGGAGCGAGCGCAGCCAGGGCGCGGCCGATAGCCAGCTTGTCGCGAAAATTCAAACACTCGGCCCGGAAAAATGACAGCACGGTGTGCAGCGGAGCGGGGAGGGCGGACGGCGCGATCACGGATGCGCGTCCTCCAGGCTCAAGGAACGTTAGCTTGTCATACCAGCGAATCTTGTCCTGGACTCCCGCGCGGCGATAGAAATCGAGCAGGTTGGTGCAGCAGCCGAGCAAGACGTGCTGGCAGTTGTCCACAATTTCGCCGGTGCCGGGATGGTGGTAAGAAGAAGCGCGCCCGCCAAGATAAGAGCGGCGCTCAAAAAGCGACACGCGAAAGCCGGCTTCCGCCAGCGCGCATGCGGCGGCGAGTCCGGCCAACCCGCCTCCGGCGATGGCGACGGTAGAAGGCTGTGCCGTATTCGGATTGATCGTATCAGGATGCATCGTATTTAGGATGAATCGAGGGCGGCATCACAACAGACGCTTCAGAATTCCTTTTCCCATGACGGTAAGTTTTTCGGGGACTGTCAATCGGACGCGCTCAGTAAAAACGTCATACTGCTTCAATGCGATCTTTTCGAGCAGTCGGCGGTAAATGGCGATCAATACCCACAGGGCGGGCTGACTGTCTTCATTCACCAGAGGGATCAACTCTTCTCCGGAGCGGTAGCAGTCGCGAGCGCGGTCGGCCTCCATCGCCAGCAGCGGGCGGATGCGGGCAACATCGGGTTGCGGCACAGCCAGGTCGGCGGCGGAGAGACCGAACTGCGCCAGGTCCTCTTGCGGAAAATATACCCGGCCCATGGCGGCGTCTTCCTTAACGTCGCGAATAATATTTGTAAGCTGAAAGGCCAGGCCGCAGCGTTCGGCAAGCGGCTCAGCGGCAGGATCGCTATATCCGAAAATCTTGATGCACACAAGACCCACAACCGAAGCCACGCCGTAGCAGTATTGGCGCAACTCCTCAAAAGTCTGGTAACGCGCAGCCAGCGGCGCGTCGGCGGAGGGACCGAGTGGGCCTTGATCTGGGCCGCGATCGAGGTCCGCAGCCGTACCGAAAGCCAGTTGGTCGAGCAGTCCAATCGGAATCTGGTAAGCGCGCTGCGCATCGGCGAGCGCCAGCAGAATCGGATCGTCGGAGGGCTGCGCAGCCAGGGCGCGATGGACCTGGTCCAGCCATTCCGCCAGCTTGTTCTGGCGATCGTAGGGGCTCAATGTGTTGTCGTCGGCGATGTCGTCGCAGCGCCGCATGAAGGCATACACGGCGCTCAATGCATTGCGCTTGCGCCGCGGCAGCGCCAGAAATCCGTAGTAGAAATTCTTGGCGGCGGAGCGGGCGATACTCCGGCAGACGGAGTACGCCATATCGAGCTGGGAGGCGGTGGGCGCAAACTGCGCGGGAGAATTTTCCAAGGCGGTGGTCATCGTTGTTTCCCCAGCTGTTTCCCCAGCAGTTTTCCCAGCGCGGCGCGAGCAACCAGAGCCAGCTTCCGGGTTTTGGAAATTATGGGACGATTGCCCAGCACGGCGAAATTCTGGCGCTCGATGGCGTTCAGAATTTCCTGCCCGCCGCGGCTGAAGAGTTCAATGTCGGTGGCCAGCGCGCTCTTGACTTTCGCGATCAGCGGCAGGCCTTGCGCAAACCATTCCCGCGCCCGTTCGACTTCAAAGCGCATCATCTCGCGGAACGCAGCGGTATTATCGCCGTCGCGGATCGCTTCTTCGCTCACGCCAAAGCGACGCAGGTCCTCGAGAGGAAGATAAATTCGTCCTTTGGCAAAGTCGGCGCTCACGTCTTGCCAGAAATTAGCGAGTTGCAGAGCGGTGCAGGTGTAGTCGGAAAGCTGCTGGCGCTCGGGATCGCTGTATCCGCAGAGGTAGAGCACCAGATGGCCGACCGGATTAGCCGAATAGCGGCAGTAGCCGAGCAGATCGTTGAAGGTTTCGTAGCGGCTGACGCGTTGGTCCTGGCGGAAAGCGGTCAGCAAATCCGCGAATTCATGTTTGGGAATTTCAAACTTGCGCACGGTTTCGGCGAGCGCGACAAACACGGGATGGCGAGGACGACCGTCGTAGCAAGCGTCTAGTTCCGCCTCCCACAGATCGAGCAACTGCAAAGACGAGGCTCGGTCGCCCACCTCGTCGCCGAGATCGTCCGAGATGCGGCAATAGGCATAGACGTTGAAGAAGTGCTGGCGCAGGCGCTCGGGAAGAAACCAGGACGCGACGGAAAAATTCTCGTAGTGCGAGCGCGCCAAGCGGCGGCAATATTCGTGCGCTTCGGCCTCCGTAGGCGCATGATCGGGGATCGCGTACTCCGGGGGCAGCGCACTCCAAGCGGAGGAGAGCGGCTCAGTCGGGGGATGGCTGGTCGCAGTTGTCATCGCAACTTCAATATATCCAAACTGTCATCCTGAGCGCAGCGAAGGACCTCTGCAGTTGAATTTTTCCATGCATGAGGTCCTTCGCTTCGCTCAGGATGACAACCCAAACCTTATGTCCGAATTAACGGGACGCGGCGCTAGTGACCCGGGATGATCGCGGTCTTGATGTCCCCGTTGCGGTTCAGCATGTGGCGCAGCACATCGTGCAAGCGCGAAAGCGGCGCTTCGCCGGTAATGTAGTCGGTGCCAAGAACTTTTTTCTCGGCAATCAGACTGAAGGCCCGGCGCACCGTCTCCGGGGTGTGATGGAAAGTCGCCTTCAAGGTGATTTCCGAGTAGTGCAAGCGGTTGGTGTCGAGCTGCACCTTGGTCCCCGAAGCGCAGCCGCCGAAAAAATTCACCGTGCCGCCCTTGCGGGCCATCTGCACGGCCCACTCCCAGGCTTCCGGGCGGCCTACGGCTTCGATGGCCACATCAGCGCCACGCCGGTCGGGAGTCAACTCGCGCACCGCCTCGACCGGATCTTTCACCTTGGTAATCTGAATGACCTCGTGCGCGCCTCTCTTGCGCGCCAGCACCACCTGCGAATCGCGCTTGACCACGGCAATCACATTGCAGCCGATGGCCTTGGCCACCTGCACAAACATCAAGCCGATCGGTCCGCCGCCAATGACGGCGACGGTGTCGCCGATCTCGACTCCCGTTTCATGCAGACCACGGAGAACGCAGGCCAGCGGCTCGGTCATCGCGGCATCCTCGAAGCTCACATTCGAAGGCACGACGAGCATATTGGCTTCCACAATGCGCCGCGGAATCCGGATGTACTCGGCGTAGGCGCCATTGTTGAACAGCAGATCTTCGCAGAGGTTCAACTGGTGCTTGGAGCAATAGAAGCACATGCCGCAGGGGGCCGAGTTGAGCGCGACCACGCGCATGCCCTTCCTGAAGCCGCGCACGCCCTCGCCGACTTCCTCAACCGTGCCGGCCAATTCGTGGCCGAACAACGCCGGCGGCACAATCATGCGGGCGTGATAGCCCCGCTGATACACTTTCAAATCCGTGCCACAGGTAAGCGCCACGTGGACCTTGACCAAAACTTCTCCATCACCCACGCGCGGGATCGGCACTCTTTCAATCTTGATATCTTCTTTGCCGTAAAGAACAGCGGCTGTCATCTTGCCATTCACAGTTGATTTCCTTCCCAGACGCTGCCCGGCTGGATGACAATCTTCATCGAGTCCGGTTGAGGATGGGCAGCGAGCTTCAGCGCTTCCACACCGCTTTGCAGCGGGAAACGGTGGCTGATTAGCCGTTCCAAGTCCATTTCACGGTCCATGACGAACCGCACCGACTCCTCCTGTACTTCTATAGATGCACTGTAAGAACCGAGCAACGCCTTTTCGTCCACACACACGGCCGCTGGGTCAATCGTCGCCTCGCCCCGCGCAGTCTGCGCGAACAGCAACACACGGCCTCCCGGACGCGCTGCATCCATGGCAGGGCGGACCAGGCTGCTCCCGCCGACTGCCAAAATTACAGCATCAGCCCCGCGCCCTTCCGTCATTCCTCGCACTGTTTGTCCGGCATCAGCCTTGGAAGCGTCAATGGTTAGATTCAAGCCAAAGCTGTTTGCTATTGTAAGCCTTGCCGGATACAAATCGGAAGTAATCACCCGTGTGCCGGCCCGTTTGGCCAAAGTCGCCAGTATCAGACCAATTGGGCCCTGCCCAATCACCAGCACGGTCTCGCCCGCTTCCAGACGAAGGGTCTTAATACCTTTGATGCAGGTATTGACCGGCTCGGCGAAACTTGCTTGCTCGAAACTGGTGCCGTCCGGGATCGGCACCGTTCCCTTCTCGACAATCCAGTCCATCACTCGGACGTATTCCGCAAAGCCTCCGCCCGCCGGCTCGAAGCCAGCCGTGCACCCCACTTTTTTGTAGGTGGAACACTGGGCGAAGGTTTTGTGGCGGCAGTAATAACATTCTCCACACGGGATGTGGTGAAACACAACAACACGTTCGCCGACGCTGAACTTGCGAACGCCTTCGCCAATTTTCGCGACGACACCGGCAGTTTCGTGACCAAAAATACGCGGTGCGGAGTGCGACCCGGTCGCGATCTTCTTGAGATCGGTCCCGCAGATTCCGCAAGTGTGAACGCGGACCAGAATTTCTCCGTGGCCGATTTCCGGCACCGGCACTTCTTCGAGGCGCACATCGTTCACGCCGCGATACACGGCTGCCTTCATCGTGGAAGGAATCTCGCGCCTTGCGCTTTCAACCGTCAATGTCTGAGCAATTGCCATAACTAAAGTTCGCCTTCTACGGAACCACATTCAAAGTGACTATGTTGGATTTCACAATTGCCCTTGGTATCGGGAGAGAGGGCTGCGGCTGGGTAAGCTCCGTTACCACAGGCTTCCGCAATTCGACGTCCGCAGGCCGCCCCGGCGGGTGAAGAACGCAGTCATTCTCGCCACGCGACAACTGGATTGTGTATGCACCGGACGTTAGATCGAAGAGTTTGTTAATATCCTCGCTTACCCGAAAGGTATCGCCCGGTTTCAGATCGATGGTTCCGTAATGCCCTTCTATTCGTTTGTCTTTCATGTAGGGCGTCTCAGACGCGGGCCTACCATCAGGGCCCTGAACATCGAAATCAAAGTTCAGTCGAGCACGGGTGGCATCACTGCAAATGCCGAAAAAAATCGGCCTCTTCGATACATTCTTCACAATAATGCTCATTTTGGCCACCGAGCCGACCTTCACGCTCTGCGGCGCACTGATGGTAATGGAGAACCGTTCATTTGAGTCCTGGCCAAAACCCATGCAGATCACTGCCAAGGCTATGGCTGTGGCAAAGAGTAGTGGCTTACTTGGGATCCTCACATTCTCCTCTGCATGTTTCCCCTACTGTTTCCCCTCAGCCTGAGTATTAGCCTGTGTACCGGTACAAGTATGTGCGCCAGCGATCTCTGTGCTAACTATTGCTGGGTTCGACCCGGCCACCAAAGATGCTCCGGTCAATGTCTCACGACCGAGATAACTCACGAGCGCGCTGCAAAGAGCGCGGCTTGCTTTGGAACTGTTCCTCGCCAATACAATGGTAGTCCACCACAGCCACGGGCGCAGCGCCACATGACATGCAAACCGGACGGAACGAAAGCTGCCGTCGTTTGCTACAAAGCGCTCCATCGAGCTATCCAGCGTGGGCAAGCTGAAATCGGCGGCGTCGGAGATGGCTTTCAAGGCTGCGTATTCGACTCCGCGCGCCTCGGCTCCTTGCGCCACGGCCGCGGCTTCCATGTCCACCGCGTTCGCGCCATAAGCTTTTCGCAGCCTAGCTTTCTGCTCCTTGCCAGTCACGGTTGCGGAACTCACCAGGCTTCCCTCACCCGAGCCAACTTCGGTTCGGACGCCGTCGGCGGCATTGATCACCGTGCCCGGCTCCAGAACATGCCCAACCTGGAGCGAACCGTCGAGCGCTCCGGCAAAACCGGCGGAGATCACGCGCACCGGGCTGACTTCCCGGATCACCGCTTCGGTGGCGCGGCGCGCGGCTTCGGCCCCAATGCCACTGCAGATTAAAGCTGCTTCCCCATTTTCAAAGAGACTATAACTCCGCCCGTCGTGTTCGATCATTCTGACTTTCCAGCTTCGAACCAGCGGGCGCACCTCTCGTTCCATCGCGGCTATGATGGCAATCTTCGATTTAGACATAGCCGTTCGCGCGGAACCACTCCACCGACCGCCGCAGCGCTCCGTCCACTGGGACCGTCCGCCAGCCAAGCTCCCGCTCTGCTTTCGCCGAACTCACGAACATCATCTTGCGCGACATGCGCACCTCGTCAATCGTCGCGCGCGGTTCGCGTCCCAGAAGGCGTCCGCTCACCGTCTCGTAGAAGACTCCACTCGCCAGCGCAACAATGTATGGCAGCTTCACCGTCGGCGACGGCAAGCCCGTGACCGCCCCCAGCCGATCCAAAATCTGCTTCAGCGTGAGATTCTCTCCGCCCAAAATGTAGCGCTCGCCCGATCTTCCCTTCTCCAGCGCCTGAATATGGCCGCGGGCGCACTCGGTCGCATCCACCAGGTTCAAGCCCGTTTCCACGTAAGCGGGAAATTTCCGCTTCAGAAAATCCACGACGATCCGCCCGGTCGGAGTCGGTTTGATATCGCGCTCGCCAATCGGCGTCGTGGGATTCACAATCACCACATCGCTTCCCGATTTCGCCGCCTCGAATGCCACCTGCTCCGCCATGAACTTCGAACGCTTGTAGTGCCCGATCATGTCCCCGAGCGACACCGGACTCGCTTCGTCCGCGATATGGCCCGCCCCATGCCCGTTCTTCGAACTGACACCCGAAATGAAGCCCATGGTCGCCACGCTCGACGTGTACACCACGCGCCGTACGCCTTGTTTCCGCGCCGCTTCGAGCAAAGAGCGCGTGCCCTCGACATTCGAGCGATACATCTCGTTGGAATCGCGCACCCATAGCCGGTAGTCGGCGGCAACGTGAAATACCACGTCGCAGCCGGCGAGTGCCTTTTCAATCGAAGCCGGATCGCGCAAGTCGCCGACAACGCGATCGGCATTCAGGCCGTCCAGGTTGCGCAGATTGCTCGTAGGCCGCACCAGCAGCCGCAGATCGGCGCCCTGTTCCGCCAGGACGCGCGCAATATGACTGCCCAGAAATCCGGTAGCACCAGTGACAAAAGCGAGCATTCAGCATTCAGCATTCAGTTTTCAGTTTTGCTGAGTGCTGACTGCTGAGTGCTAACTGCTGCACTTCTCCGCCATCACCTTCGAATAGGCCGTCAACGCGAGCAGCGGGAAATACTCGCGGTACAGGTGGTACATCAGATAGAACACGCGCGGGAAGCCGGTCCCAGTGCAGAAACGCTCGTCCCAGGAACCGTCCTTCTTTTGCGTGCTGAGAAGATGCGCCACGCCGCGGGCCACGCATTCGCTGCGCGTATCGCCGACGGCCAGCAGTCCCATGATTGCCCAGGCGGTCTGCGACGGCGTGCTGTCGCCTTGCCCGCGCAGGTTCGGATCGTCATAAGATCCCGCCGTCTCGCCCCAGCCGCCATCGGCATTCTGCACCGACCGCAACCACTCCGCCGCCTGCTGGATCATGGGGTCGTTGCGGTCCACTCCTATCGCCTCCAAACCGCGCAGCACCAGCATGGTTCCGTAGATGTAGTTCACGCCCCAGCGTCCGAACCAGCTTCCGTCCGGCTCCTGCTCCTTACGAATAAATTGGATCGCCCGCTTGACCGCCGGATGGGTCCGGCCGTATCCATAAGTCGCAAGACACTCCAGAATCCGGCCCGTGATATCAACGGTTGCAGGATCGAGCATGGCGTTGTGATCGGCAAAGGGCACATATTGGAACACCATGCGGTCGTTGTCTTTGTCGAACGACGCCCAGCCTCCGTTCTTGCATTGCATGGACAAGATCCAATCGATCGCCCGCTGCACCGACTCCGCCTGATAGCGGCCGTTCGGATGCTCGACGCGGCTCAGCGCCAGGCAGACCATGGCCGTGTCGTCCACGTCGGGATAGAACTCATTGTTAAACTCGAAGTACCAGCCGCCCGGTTCGCCTTTCGGGTTCTTGATCTTCCAGTCTCCGGGCTTGCGCACCTGCTTCTGCAGCATCCAGTCGGCGCACTTCACCAGCCGCGGATCGTTGGCCGGAACTCCCGCCTCGCCCAAGGCAAACAGCGCGTAGGCTGTGTCCCAGACCGGAGACATGCAGGGCTGCATACGGAACGTGTCATCCTCTTCGATCCCCAGCTTCTCAAACTCATCGAGGGCGCGAATGACCTGCGGGTCGTCCACCGAATACCCCAGGCAGCGCATGGCGATGGCCGAATTCATGAGTCCGGGATAGATCGCTCCCAAACCGTCGCTCATCTCGAAGCGCTCCAGCATCCACTTCTCAGCCTTCTTCAGAGCGATCGAACGCAGCGGACGGATGTGCACACGCTCCGCCCAATGGGCAATCCGATCGAGCACCAAAAAGAAATTGCGCCAGGAAATCCGCTTCTTCGCCCAGTGCAGGTGCATGCGCGACTTGTCGCGCCCGCCGACGAAGAGCTCTTCGACTCCCATCTCGTCGGGGATTTTCTTGAACGGCTTCTTGGCGTAGCAGATCGAAAGCGGCACCAGGATGACGCGCGACCACGAAGAAATTTCGTAGATGTTGAACCAGAACCAATGGGGAAAGAGCACGATCTCCGGCGGGACCGCGGGCACCGCATCGTAATCGTATTGCCCAAAGAAACAGAGATAGATCTTGGTAAATGTATTGACTTCGGTGACGCCGCCCATTTCGAGGATCTTTTTGCGGGCGCGCGTCAGCGCGGGATGGTCCGCAGTGAATCCAGCCAGCTTGAGTCCGAAGTAGGCTTTCACCGAAACGCTGATATTCGAAGGGCCTCCGGGGCAGGCGCTCCAGACCCCGTCGTCATTCTGGTGGTTCAGAATGTAGCGCGCGGCCTTGTCACAGCGTTCCTGGTTGCCGGTGCCGAGCAGGGCATGGAGCAGGATGTAATCGGATTCGAGGGTGGTATCGGCCTCCAGTTCTCCGCACCAGTAACCCTGTTCGTGCTGCTGAGAAAAAAGATATTTGCAGGCCGCATCCGCCGCTTCCGCGACCCGGCTTTCCAGGCCGTCGATCTTTCCCAATCGCATCTGCGGCACCGTGGCCGAATTTTGATCCGAACTATAGGGGGAGGATTCTTTCATCGCTACCTCCGAACATATTCCCGAACATATTTTCGAACATATTTTCGAACTATGACTCCACGGCAACCATGGCCGGCGCCGCCGCAATCGTGGCCACGATCTCGGGCGGCAATCCAAAACGCACATTCTCCGGCATGATTTCGAGTTCCCGCACGTCGCTAAATCCCTTGCCCGCCAGGTACTGCACCACTTCCTGCACCAGATGTTCAGGCGCCGATGCTCCCGCGGTCAGGGCCGCCACCTTCACGCCATTCAGCCACTGCGGCTGTATATCGCGGCAATCGTCGATGAGATGCGCCTCGGTGCCCAAACTGCGGGCGACTTCCACCAGCCGTTTGGAATTCGAACTATTGTCGGAGCCCACCACCAACAACAAGTCGGCCTCCGAGGCCACGTGTTTCACCGCAACCTGCCGGTTTTCCGTGGCATAACAGATGTCCTGCGCCGCCGGGCCCGTAATATTCGGAAACCGTTTCCTGAGCGCGCCGATAATGTCACGCGTCTCATCCAGGCTAAGTGTCGTTTGCGTCAAATACGCCACGCGATTGGGATCGGGCAAGTTCACCGACGCAACTTCCGCGGGCGATCCCACCACATGCGTCACTGCGGGAGCCTCGCCGAGCGTGCCAATCACTTCGTCATGATCGCGATGGCCGATCAGAATCAGCGAATAGCCTTCCTTGGCGAACTTCGCCGCCTCCACATGCACCTTGGTGACCAGCGGGCAAGTCGCATCGATCACGCGCAACTTCCGCATCTTGCTGCGCTCGCGCACTTCCGGAGAAACGCCGTGGGCGCTGTAGATGACGCGTTCGCCCTCCGGCACTTCCTCCACACCATCCACAAAAATTGCGCCCTTCTGCTGCAGTTCCTCCACCACAAAGCGGTTGTGCACGATTTCCTTGCGCACATAGATCGGCCGCCCAAAGGCCTCCAGCGCAATCCGCACGATATCGATCGCCCGCACCACCCCAGCGCAAAATCCCCGCGGCTTCAACAGCAATAAACTCTTCGTCTCAGACAAGTCGCCTCCCCCACCCACTAGGCTACACTTTTTGCTGGATAAGATGCTCTAAGCGTACCGAAAGATGTACCCTCAGGTCAATGTAAGCCTTTGAGGCTGTGAGGATTAGCAGCGGAAGGGGAAATCGGGGGCGCGAATGGCGTCGCCGCCATACCCGCAAGAATCCAGCCCTGAAGGGGCGTCCGACTGTAGAGCGCTTCCAGCGTTACTGTTCAAGCTAGTGTAGAGACGGGGCTTGCCCCGTCTCCCCAGACGCCGCAATCCATTCCCAACCCACCCTCATCAAAGTGGCCTATGTATCTTTATCCGAGCCTGGTAGATAATGATCCCGACCGAGGGGCCATGGGGAAAGCCATAGCCATTTTTCTGTTGGGGAGTGCTGCTCTTGCGTTTAATCCCGGATCGTCCCTTATCCCCCACTTTGGGCACACGATGAGGTGTGATAATAATTGCTTGGAATGCGCGAACCAAACGACAATCTACAACCTCAAGATCTGACAGCCGAGCAGGCGCGCCAAAGGATTGCGAAGCTCGTCGAAACGTTCCACTCCGGCCGGGATAAGTTTCTTTCCGCGGACTACTCCGAGGCCCAAGTCCGGATAGATTTCATTGACAAGTTCTGGGCCGCTCTAGGCTGGGATGTGAATCATGAACACCAGACCAATCCGTATGAGCAGGAGGTAAAAGTCGAGAGAGGTGTTCCGATAAGTGGAAGGGGCCGCCGAGCAGACTATGCATTCCTCGCACCCAATTTCCGCGATATCCGTTTTTTCGTCGAGGCAAAGCGACCCGGCCCAAATATTGACAACCCCGACGACTACTTTCAGCTAATCCGCTACGGCTGGAACAGCCATGCGCAACTCTCGGTGCTAACAAGCTTCGAATACTTTCGAGTGCTCGACTGCCGTTACCGGCCCGACATTGATTCTGCTCTACTGCATAACATTACAGATCTCAGTTTCCATTATTTGCAATATGCCGACGCTGAGATATTCGCCAGAATTTTCTACCTCTTTTCCCGCCAAGCTGTGTCGGCGGGCTCGCTTGATCGCTACGTGCAATCTCTGCCGAAGCCTGCCGGCAGAGCTGTACAGCGCGGGCTCTTTCCTGCAAGTCGGCTTCAGCCTGTGGATGAATCTTTTCTTCAGGATCTTGATGATTTCCGAGCCGACTTGGCGAAATCATTTAAGCGCTGCAATCCGCGCCTGGATAGCGAGGAACTGACAGAAACCACACAGCGCACTCTGGATCGCCTTGTCTTCATGCGATTCCTCGAAGACAAGCTTATAGAGAGCGAACCACTTGTTGAAAGCCTCGGTACACAGGGTAGCGTCTGGGGGGACTTCGTCGGTGTGTCACGCCGCCTTGATCGTCTCTATAACGGCATCATCTTCAAGAGTCATGTTCTCCTCGACTCATCCCGCTTCAGAATAGATGGCGGCGTATTCGGGGCCATCCTAGAAAAGCTGGCGCATACTAACTCGCCATATGATTTCCACTATATCCCGATCCATATTCTCGGCAGCATTTATGAGCGATTCCTCAGCAAAGTCATCGTCGCGACAGACCGCACTGCTAGGGTGGACTCAAAACCAGAGGCACTTAAAGCTCACGGCGTTTACTACACGCCGCAGTATGTTGTCCTGTACATTGTCGAAAAGACGATAGGGAGCCTCATTGCTGACAAAACACCTGACGAAATCGCTCAGATGCGATTTGCAGACATTGCTTGTGGCAGCGGCTCCTTTCTGTTAGGAATCTACGACGCACTTCTAAGAAGGCATATTGCGTTTTACAACGCTAAAGGGAATCGCGCCCGCGCCAGAGCAGCTGGTTGCATCGAAGGAAATGACGGCGCGTTTCATCTCTCATTGCGGCAAAAACGTGCCATACTTTTAAATAATGTCTACGGCGTTGACATCGATTCTCAGGCTGTAGAAGTAGCCCAATTGTCTCTTTATTTGAAACTCCTAGAGGAAGAGACGACAGCATCCGCGAGACATTACCAGCTTGAATTCGGTGAATCGTTGCTTCCCTCCTTGCAACAAAATATAGCCTTAGGAAATTCCCTTGTCGATTGGGATATCCTTGAAGGGAACCTCTTTGGTGCGGAGGAAGAGAAACGATTAAAACCTTTAGATTTCCGTTCAGTGTTCCCGAAGGTGTTTTCTCAAGGTGGTTTTGATGCGATTGTTGGTAACCCTCCATACGTGCAGCTGGCGATGAAAGAATTCAGAGACGAACCAACCAATGCGTATCTCAAGAACACATATGGTCTTTCCGGGGGGAGACTAAACACATTTGTTTTCTTCATAGAACGTGCCCGTGAACTTACGCGGGAATCCGGCAGAGTCGGTTACATCGTTCCAAACACAATAACAAGCCAAGAGTACTACGAGGTCCTCCGAAAAAGGCTCGTGTACGAAACAGACATTAATGTCATTTCATTACCGATCTTCCAAGCCTTCAAAAAAGCAGTTATCGAAAATGTTGTCCTCATCTGCACGAATCGTAAGAAGCAGCCTGAGAGGCTTTCTAGCAACGAGGTCAAGTTTGTAAGACTTTTAGAGACAGGAGATGTGTTCGAGGAAGCTTCGACCAAACAGAGCCAACTACTGAAGAATTACACGACAAGTTTCACTGTGCCTGCGGATTCGGCGCTTCAACGACTTTACGACAAGATGAGACGTTGCAAGGCCACCTTCGGCGACTGTTCCGAAATTAATCAAGCGATTGCGCTAAAGCATGACCGCGCTGCCTGCCTAACGCAGATCAAGAAAACCGCCTCTTATCACGAAGTACTCGACGGCAGACACATTGATCGTTACTTCACGGGCGAATCGCCAAATTATTTCAAGTTTGACATCTCAAAAATCCATAGCTGCAAGCGGGAAGACATTTTCTTACAGAAGGAAAAGATCTTCTTCCGCAGGGTTGGCGACCGATTAATCGGTAGTCTGGACACCAAGCTCAAATACGCCCTCAATACTCTGGTCGTGATTAGCCCCACGGAGGAGTGCAGATTGTCCGTCCGCTACATGCTCGGCCTTTTCAACTCGAGGCTGCTGAACTTTTTCTACGTACGCTTCCTCAAATCATCCAAGAAGGTTTTCTCAGAAATTCAGGCTCGTCAAGTTGAAAGGTTGCCGATACCGGACATAGATCTTGATGATCCTGACGATGCGGGCCAGCACGATCAGTTGGCCAGCCTCGTTGATCGGATGATTGCGGCAAAAAAACAGGTGGTCGCGGCACGGACGGAGAAGGACGTCGCCTTTTACAATAACAAATGCATGGCTCTCGACCGCCAGATCGACAAGCTGGTGTATCAGCTTTATGGGCTCACCGCCGAAGAGGTGGACCTGGTGGAAAATTCCCAAAAATCACTCAGCGGTGGGACACCAAAGTTGGTCGATAAGGCGCTCTTTTGAGTCCGCACCAAGCCCGCGTCATTCCCAAGATTCCCATTAACCCACCTTTTTTCATCACACCCAACCTGTGACCACCATCACAGACATAAGCCCCGCACTCCGCGACAATGGAGATCTGATTGGGGCAGTTTCGAGGAGTGTCCGTTAACCAAGACGCCTCTCGAAGCTGCCCCAAACCCATTTTCAGCGCTCTTTGACAACATAACTCCTTATTCCGGAATACTTTACCTCTAAGTCCTTTAAACCCAAAGACCTGGCGGGAATTTCTTCGTAACTCGATGATTCCAAAAGACCGGGGGGAGGGGGGGGTAGGGGGGAGTACTAAATGATAAACACAAAACCCCGCAATGCGGGGTCTTTGATTTCGCCGGCGGTATAATTTGAGCAAGCGCGGCGCTGGCCACTATAAAGACCGAGAACGAACAGAACTAAGCCCAGGACATAACAACCGCGCCACCCGGCCTACTTTTCCGCATAGACCATTCCGGCAGCATGATAGGGAGGATCGGAGATCAGGCGGATGTAAGCAATCAGCGCCTCGATCTCTGCCTTGCTGAGAGTATAGCCGTAAGGAGGCATCAACGCGGATTTGTTGAGCGCGGGACCGCCGTGACTAACGATGGCAGTCAGGTCGGCGTCGCTCATCTTGTTGAGTGTGTCACCCTCGGTGAACGGGTGCGGCTTGACCTCTAGATTGTCGTAATTGGAAACCCGCTCCGGCGTGGACTCTGGATTGTGGCAACGCGCGCAATACTTGTCGTCGAGCTGGTATCCCAATTGTTGCTGATATCCCAGCGCAATTTCTTCGATCTTCAGCTCGATTGGTTTCTGCGCTTTTGTAGATGTGCGCGCGGTGAGTTGATATCGGCCTGCCATGCCGCCCAGAGCGACGTTCGTGCTGAGTTGTCCGCTGGAATCGGTCAGGCCGCTCGGTGGATCAAAGCTGACGCCCGCTGGTCCGCTGAACTCGACCATGGCTCCGGTGACAGCGGTTCCTTGTTCGTCGTTGACTTGCACGACCAGGGGCCGAGCGAGCACCGTACCGGTCGCTCCGATCTGCTTGCCCCCACTCGACTCTACCAGGGCGGCGCCAACCGCTGCCGGTTTCAGCGCGGAGTTTAGTCCCGGCTTGCTTGTGCACCCTGTACTTAAGAGAGTGAGGGAGACCACGAAGAGTGTCCGCCATTGTCCGATCATTAATTTTTCGCCTCCCGCTTGCTGGAGCCCTTCTGCGTCATCAGGAATGCTGTCAGAGCGCGGGCATCTTCGTCGTTCATATTGCGATTCGGTTCGATGGTGCCGGGCCGCATGGTCTGCGGGTCCTTCAGCCAGTGGTAAATCCACGCAGCAGTCAGGCGCGAGCCGACTTGCGTGAGCGTTGGTCCGATGTAGCCTTTATCAACCTTGGTGTCAACGATGTGACAGGACTGGCAGGCATACTTGGAATAGAAAAGCTGTCTCCCCTGCTCTACCTGAGCTAGAGGATAGCCGTTGGCCGGCATCGAGTCGCGGTCGAATGCCGGAGTCTGATAAACGGTCATGATGTAGTCGGTGAGCAGCGCGGCATCGCTATCGGAAAGGTTGAATCTCGGCATGCGGCGGATCAGCGCTGGACGCAGTGTGCCAGGGTTCTTCAAGAACGCCAGCAGCCACGACCGCTGCACGGAGCTGCCTTCCCAAGTCAAGTCGGGAGCCACGTCGCCGCCGCGACCGTTGATGGCGTGGCAACTGAAGCAGGCCAGATCCGCCATGAGCTGTCCGGCCTTGCCCGCGGGCTGGTAATTCGAGGGTGGTTTCGCGGGCACGGTCAGCGCAAGTGGCAAGTCATGTGCGCGGTCCGTCAACGAGAGCAGTGCAGTTGTCAACGCGTCGATCTGCGCCGGTGCAAGGCTGAACTGCGGCATCTTCAATGCCGACCCAAACGAGCGCGGCTGCCGGATCTTGGCCGCGATGTAATCCGGCATAGCGTGCGTCATCCCGGGCAGGAAAAGAATCTGCGTCAGCGGCTTGCTTCCGATGCGTGTCAACTCGGGAGCAAAGTTGTCCGGCTTCTTAATGCCGTTGATCTCGTGGCAAGCCGCGCAACCGTACTCGGTCACCAGAAGCTTGCCGTGCGTAATCTGCTCGGGCGTGGCGGCGTCGAGATGCACATTGGCCAGCAGATCGGAATCGGTTTTGTTTCCAAGGAAGGCAGTCAGCAGCCCAACTTGTGAATCGGTGAGTCGGTAGTGCGGCATTGCCGTTCCGGAATCGTAGACGCGCGGATTGCGCAACCATGCTTGCAGCCACTCCGGCTTCACCTTATTGCCGACCCGTGTTAGTTCGGGACCAATATCGCCGCCAACGACATTTCCGGCGGCGTTCTGTACGGCATGGCAGGAGGAACAGAATGACTCGCCGTATAAGCTGGCTCCGGCGGTTGGATCGGGTGTCTTATCGTTCTTACCAGCTAGAGTAACTGCCGCTGTATCTCCAGCTAACGGCGTGCTGCTCGAAATCAAGAACGCCGAAATATCGCGCGCGTCCGCATCGCTGAACTTGAAATCCGGCATCGTCGCGGTAACGGCGTAAGCCTGAGGGTCCTTTATCCAGGCATAAATCCATTCCCGCGTGGTCTTGTCGGCGATGTGCTCAAGCGAAGGCGGATCGTCGCTCGGCTTGACCGCGCTGCCGTCGGGCAGTTTTATCATATGACAATGCACGCAACCATATCGCGCCAGCAGATTGCGTCCCAGGTTCAGTTGCGGTGTGCCGGTCAGTGGGCCGCGATGGCATTGTCCGCAGGAAGATTGAACGTAGCGCGCCGGTAAGATCGGCTGCTCCCAGGCCAGCGTGCTGCTGTGGGCTTCCTCGACGGTGGTCGCAGGGCCTTGCCCACGGTGACATATCACGCATCCGAACTGGTCGAGCGTGTGCGGGATTACCGGATGCCGGCGGAATGGCTGTGCTCCGACATCGGCGAGACTGGCTTCCTTCAGCCCGACGTGGCAGGTGGTACAGCGATCGACGACTCCGAGTTGCGGCAGCCAGGTCTGTTGGATTCCGTCGTGGTCGCGGAAGTGGCGCTGCAGCGTGACTGCGTCTCCCCGGCTCCCAATCAATGCCAGATACTGCTTCTGGTAGTGACGCCATTCACTGAAATGATTCTTGGCGGGAGCAATGGCGAGCGAAATCAATAACAGCAGGCTGACCACGCCAAAGGCGCGAACCGGATCGCCGAACAATGTCTGCCACCGGGAAGACAACGCGTTCTTCATTGATTGCAGTGCCGATCGCAATTAGCTCCTCCAGGGCAACACCCAGGACCAGCCCGGGCCGCGAAAAAAAGTTCCCACCGCTGTGAGCACTGTGAGTTCAAACAGAAACCAAGTCATGATCCAGAACGAAAGCGGTTTCGCCGCCAGACCACGCCGGAATGCCGAAGTCGACTGCGGAGAACTTTGCGCCGCCAGCGCCATGAACCCAGCGACGATCAATGTTGGCGCCAGCGCTACGTACACATCAAACAAGAGCAGGAACAATAAGAGCCCAGCCGTGACCAGATAAAAGATAAGCAGACGACGCTTGCGGTCCTTCAGGAACAGACCTTCGGCTTCGATGTTGATGTTGAAATACGGAATCACAATCAGCGCCATCACCACCAGCCCCGGGACCAGCACACCCGCGACCACCGGAGGAAAGTAGTGCAGCATCTCCTGCAAGCCGAGGAAGTACCATGGCGCCTTGGCGGGGTTGGGCGTATGCGAGGGATCGGCAATGCCCTCAAGCGGCGCATTGAAGAGAAGCGCCATGCTGACCAGCACAATCGCAAGCGCCTCGATGGCGACGATGGCGCGGAAGAGGACTTCCGGATACGTCTGCACCTGATCTTCGTAGGCGCCCTTGACCTGCGCCGATGTTCTCCGGGTGACGAAGACAACCCGAGTCGGCGACTTACGGGCATTGGAGTCCACGGCGGCGATGAAATCTTTCGGATTGGTGGTTGGACCCGTCATTGTTATTGCGCTCCTTTCGCCGCAGCGGGCACCGCGTTCGCCGCACTCGTTTTTGGCTCGCTTTGGTGGGCATAGAGGCCGCCGTCTTTGCGAATGCGCCAGAAATGCACCGCGACAAAAAGGATCGCTACCAGGGGCAGAATCATGCAGTGCAGCACGTAAAAGCGCAACAGAGCGTTGGCATTCACCACATTGCCGCCGAGCATCAGGAAGTGGACCTTGTTGCCCAACAGCGGCACTGCGGAAGCGATATTAGAACCTACGGTGATCGCCCAATATGCCAATTGGTCCCAAGGCAGTAAGTAGCCCGTGTAACTGAGAAACAGAGTGATCAGAAGCAGGATGACTCCAATGACCCAATTGAACTCGCGCGGCGGCCGGTAGGCGCCGCGATAGAACACCTTGAACATGTGCGCGAACACAAGAAACACCATGGCATGAGCGGACCAGCGGTGCAGGTTGCGCAGAAATAAGCCGGAGGAAACGACAAACTGCAGATCCTTAGTGTCGGCATAAGCCTGCGGCACCGAGGGATGGTAATAGAACATCAGGGGAATGCCAGTGGCCACTAAGATGAGAAACGTCCCGAAGGTCAGAGTGCCCAGATACCAAGTCGTGCTGAAGCTGAGCATTCGGGTACGCACCTTGGTCGAAAAAAGGTGCAGGAATACGTTCTGCTGTACAGCGAGGGATCGGTGCAGCGTGCTCGATCCAGTTCCGCTGCGAAACACCGAACGCCAAACTCGCGTGCCGCGCAACTCCTCGAAGTAGTCCGTGATTGTTTTCGCCACGCTCACACCCTCACAAACTGCATGGGACGAATGTTGATGGAACGGTCCACCATCAGATCCCCCTCATCGCTGATCCAGGTCCGCAACCAGGGTAGCGGCCTGGGCGCCGGGCCTTCAATCTTCTCTCCGGGGATTTTGTTGCCTTGGAAAACATAAAATTTGCTGCCATGGCAAGGGCAAGCGATGATGCCCAATTCAGGTTTCCATGCGGTCAGGCAGCCGAGGTGCGTACAGACGGCACTGAGCGCAAAAAAACCTTCTTGAGCATGGATAAGATAAATTCCTGCGTTCACGTCCATCGTCACCGACTCCACCGCATAATTTTCCGGTTTGCCTGCGTTGACGATTGGAGAGGGCTCGTACAACACGTTCGGCGAGAGGAACTGGTAGGAGAACGCCGCCGTGCCAGCAGCGGCGAAACTCAACGATCCCAATCCCAGCTTCACGAAAAAGGCGCGGCGGTCGAGATCGGCGCTTGTTTCCGCGCGCTGTTCTGACCAATGTTCTGAACTATGCGCCACCGGCGTGAGTTTCTTTTCTTCGGACATGATTTACTTTGGGCCTCCAGCCGTGACAGGCGATTTGGGTCTGAGCGGTCCATCCATGGATTCCACCGAAATCAAGCCCGTCGGCTCGGCGGAAGCCAGGTTATATGACTCCATGGTGATGGTGCCGACGGGGCAGCGCGCAGCGCACAGCCCGCAGCGAATACATCGAGTCTCGTCTTTCAGCATGGCCGACCCGGTCACGATGCCGAGTTCGTCGGCCGCCACTTCGTCGAACTCCACGCCGAACAATTCTTGGTTTTCGCGAATCTGTTGCACCGTCTCAGGCCCAAACTGGATACGATCCAGGGAAACCAGCGACAGGCAGTTTTCCGGACACACATCCACGCAACCGCCGCACAAGATACACATGCTTCCGTCTTCGGGGACACCCTCGAAGATCGTGTTGACCCAGCAGTGCAGGCAACGCTGGGCTTCTTCCATCGCGGACTTCGCGTCGTATCCGACCTCGACTTCGGTTACTCCGGTGCGGCGCTCCAGCGGCAACATTGGAATGGGCGGGCGAACCAGGTCCAACAATTCCAGCGGCATGCTGTGGCGCTTGAAAACCTCGACTTCCACAATGGGCTCAGGGTGTTTCTGGCCGCGCAGGAATTCATCGATGCCGACGGCGGCGCGCTTGCCATCCGCCACGCTATCGATGATCAGGCGTGGGCCGAAAACGCAGTCGCCACCGGCAAAGATCCCGTCTGCGGATGTCATCAACGTCTGCGGGTTCACCGCAATTAGCCGGCGGGGCGACAGTTCCACGCCGTCTTCGGGTTTGAGAAAATCCAGATTCGGCGCCTGGCCAACCGCCATGATGATAGTGTCGCAATCCAGTTGCGTTTCACTGCCCTCGTAGAACGCAGGGTTGAAGCGCCTGTTCTCGTCGAAGACCCATTTCGTTTTCAGCGTCTCCAACGCCACAACTTTGCCATCTCTGCCGATCATGCGCTTGGGGCCAAGGCCCGGATGCATGACGATACCTTCGGTTTCGGCCTCTTCAATCTCTTCCAGCGCCGCCGGCATCTCTTCGCGTTTTTCCAAGCAGACGAGATGTACTTCTTGCGCGCCCAGGCGCAGAGCGGAGAGTGACACGTCCACCATTTCTTTCGTGGCCACGGCGCTTACACTCTCCAGCGATGGCTCCAGGTCTTCGACTCCGGCGACATGCTGGCGTACTACCTCGCGGGCCGCCGAACGCGCCACATCCATGGCCACGTTGCCACCGCCGATCACAATCACTTTTTTGCCGATGGTGAACTTGTAGCCGAGATTCACGTTCAGCAGGAAATCGATGCCCTTGTAAACGCCATCCAGGTCAACGCCCGGAATGGTGAGATCGCGGCTGCGATGCGCGCCCACGGCGACCAGCACTGCATCGAAGCCCTGGCGGCGCAGGTCGGAAACCATGAAATCGCGTCCGGCCATCTGATTGAGCTTGAGAGTAATGTCACCGGTCGCAAGAATTTCCCGCACTTGCGCTTCCACCACGTCGCGAGGCAAGCGATATTCGGGGATGCCGAGGTAAAGCATTCCACCAGCGACGGGAGCGGCTTCGAAAATCGTGACCGAGTAACCCATGAGAGCCAAGTCATGCGCCGCCGATAGTCCCACCGGCCCGCCGCCGACCACGGCGACTTTGAAGGGCAGTTTACTCTGACCCCGCCCCGCATATACATCGACAGGACGCTTGGATTCAGGGCCGTGCCGTTCCGTCAGAAAGCGCTTGAGGGCCCGTATTGCGATAGGGCGATCGATATCCCCGCGGCGACAGGCAGTTTCACAGGGATGCGCACAAACCCGGCCGCAAATACTCGCCAGCGGGTTGGGATCGCGGGCAAATTTGTAAGCTTCCTCAAATCGCCCTTCCGCAATGAGCGCGACGTACCGGCCCGCATTCGTGTGGGCCGGACAAGCCATCATGCAGGGAAAATTGGTATTCAACCAATCCCTATCCACTCTCTTGTCTTTGAAGCGCTTCAACACGATGGCTGTTCCCCAGTTCGTTCGTGAAGAGCCGGGCGTCCCCGCCCGGCTGGACGGGTGAGACGCTCGTGCCTCCATTGTCTATTTATTTGCTCAGTGTGAAGTCCGCTTTGCTGGCGCCCGCCACAGTGACCGGCTTGGACTGGTTTTTCGCGCCTTCATGCCACGCGGTCACGGTGTAGCTGCCGTCGGGAACGTCTTTGATCTTGTAATTGCCGCTGTCATCGGTTTCGGCAAAATAGGGAGTCGGGCTGACAATGATATATCCCTCCATTTCCGGGTGTACATTGCAAAGCAGCGGCACGACGCCCACCTTATCGAATGTAAAGGGACGCTTTTCACCCTTGGGCCACGTCCCGAGATTGTGTCCTGCTTTCTTGTCGCCGGCGATAGAAGTCCAGAAGACGTTGTGTTGCACATTATCGCTATTCAGGAACTCAACGGTTGTGCCCTGTTGTACGACCATGATGTGCGGCGCAAAGACAAGTCCCTTTTGATCCATGACCGGGCGCTCTTTGGGAGCGGGAAACGTTTTGCCCGCAATCGCTTCGACGTAAACCACCGAGTGGCCCTTCATTCCGGTGACCTTTCCCTCGATATCGCCGGCCCACGCTGCGATGCTCAACCCGGCTATCAGTACCGCCAATATGAATCCTTTGCGTCTCATTGCTTTTTCTCCTTTGGATTTGTGATTGGTAATTGCTAACGTGCGTGTCAGAAAACGAATCTCGCATCCAGATAAACAGTATTGTTGGCGCTCGCGTTGCGACCCGAACCATCGTAATTAGTTGCTGCGCCATTGAAACGTGTATATGCAGTATATTGGGCGACGAGCTGTAGATTCTGCCACGGCCAATACGAGACGTTCGCGATATATCCGGCGCTTCTTGGGTCGCCATTGGCACTGCCGGTCACCGGACTCTGCCCATACAGCGTGGTATCGACAGTGCCCTGGGTATCGAACCAACCGAATGTGCCCGTATAGCGATTGCCGAAATGGTATTCGGCATTGGCCATAAAAGTGTTTAGATGGTGCCCGCCCGCTGTTGCCAACGGACCCCCATCAGCGGAGGGGTAGTTGGCGCTGGCTGCTAAATTGGAATTTTCGCGGACATACGTGCCTCGCAGCGAAAGAATGTCCTTCCTGAACAATGTCCGATCATACTGCGTGTCAAAAGCCCAATCCGTGTACCCGTCCTCGAGGCCAGTTATATTGAAGGGGCTGGTCTTCATGTGCATTCCATAGCTGCCGATCTCAAACTGCGTCGTCCCGGTCGATTCTTGCCAAGCGACACGCCAGTACGGCGCAACTCCGCGGATATTAAAAGCACCAGCTCCTGGATTCGGCTGGGGACCGCCTACGTGTTCCGAGCGATAAACCGCCAGGTCCAGATAGAGGTGATTGTTCCACATCGCATAGCCACCAAATCCCGCAACGTCCTGCGCCAAAGAACCATTAATGATAGCAGCAGCGTTGGGAGTGGGTGCAGAATCGCTGGCGACCCACGGGAAACCCCATGCGGGTGTACTGTTCCAAAGATCCTCTACGGTCGGATTGTTGTTGAGGTCCAAGCCGTAAACCAGTTCCTTGCCACTCAACTTCGTCTTATTCGCGTAGCGGATATCCGTATTATCGCTGCTGAAATGGTCGTCTTGGGTGTTGTAAGTCACCTGAAGAAAGCTGCCGACGTTGCTTGTCCATGCCCCAGCCAGGAAGAGCGAAATATCCTGAGGAAATTCAAAACTGCCATTCTGGGTCGTCGGCACCGGTGACTTGGTTGCGGTAAATGAGGTCTCAAGCATTACGGAAAGTGGCAGCGACGCGAGAAGATCAAGCGCTGCGTGCGATTTGCCTCCCTCCGATTTCACGACTTTAGTCTCATCCGCTCTATCAACGTAACCGAGCAGCTTGAACCTTCGTCCGGCAGGGTTGAGTTCCGGAGGCGTGTAATGGCAGCCACTGCACGCCAAGCCCGTTTGCCGAGCATAGCTTGGAACCGCCGACGCGCTGGGCGGATTCAATGCGGCAAAAAACAGCAGTGTGATGGTGATTACAAAAGCAAAAAGCAAGGACACCCTACGCGGCATATCCATTTGATCGCCTCCTTGGCGGTCGAAGTTTGAAGTTTTAGGTCTTACCGCGCCCCTTGTCAACCTGCGGTTCGGCAAATTATATGTGTATCCTCGGAGACTTGCAATCGCAGTTTTCGCCTATCGGCGGGATCGACGTCACGTTATCGATTTCTCTTGCGAGACCGGAGGCTGAACACCACCCTTGATCTTGCCGAATCCAAGGTTGGCGCACTGCACATGGATCATTGCATTCATTGTGCTTCGGCTGATGACACACTCGGAGACAAGGCGCGATGAAAGAATTGGCGATTACTCGCCGGGAATCACCAAGTCCATTGCGCTGGTGCGTGAGCCGCATCACATTTTCTTGTGCGCTTGCTGGAGGACTGTGCTCCCAATGTTATGCTTCTGAACCTAAGGATGCAGAGCGTGCCTACGCAAACCACGGTTGGCTCCACGACACAGAGAGACGAACCCGAGTTGCGCGATGCGCGCTCCGCCATGCGTCTCTCCCTGATTTTTGGTTTGGCAATGTTGATCGGTAAGACCGCGGACTATTTCATGACGCATTCGGCTGCCATTTTTTCGACGCGGCCGAGTCGGTCATTCGCTATGGGCGCTACACGACGGACATGCTCGGATCACACACCGATGCGCTAATGATTCAGATCGCTCGCGCAGTGACGACCGTCGCCGATTCCACAAAAATCGGCCGACGAGGTCTGTCAGTCATCGCAAAGGCAAAGATTGATGCGGTGCATCGGTTGATCCCTGATCGCGCTGGTGATCGGGACTTGGTAGCCGACACGGATCTACTACACAGCGTTAGCCCGCAGCGCGCCGCCGGCGAGATAAATAAGCATACCGACGAGCGCCACAATGGAGGCACTCGCGGACGATTGGCTGCCCATTAGGACTCCCGCGAGAAAAACCAGAAATCCAATCCCTAGAATGAAAGCTCCAATTTTCGCTCTCACGGAAGCCGCCTTAGTGCGCTCCACGGTTTCCGTAGCGGCTCCGGCCTTCAACATCTGGAATAGAACAAGTGCCCTGCCCGTCCCTGTCCCTTGCGAAATGAAACTGACGATCGGACAAACCAACAGAGCCACGCCACCGCTGATCAGGGTCACGGGCGCAATATCGTAGTGCAACCCAAACCGCAAAGTGGCGCCAGCGACGGCTCCCGTCAAATATCCCGCCATGGCCCCCTGCCAGGTAGTTTTCTTCCACAACAGGCCGTACACGATAGCAATCACGAACAAGGGCATGTCCATAATGCTGATGATAGTGAGGTATGCATCGACCGCACCGCCAAGATAGGGGATCAAGTAGGTGATCGCAATCATCATCAGTCCAGCAAATAGGGTCGCTATCCGTACGGCAATCAGCAGCTGCCTGGGTGAGGCGTCCTTGTTAAAAAAACGGCCGTAGAGGTCATTCGTAATCATCGTCGCCACTGCGCCGAGATTCGAGCCAATCGTGGACAGTCCCGAAGCCATGAATCCGCAAGTCACCAGACCCAATGCACCAGCTGGCAGCAGATGCACAATCAGCGTAGGAACCGCCATCTCGGGTTTCGGCAGGCCCGGATAGAGCAGCCGGGCCGCTAGTCCGGGCATGATCCAGAGAAAAGCAAAGGGCGTGATCATCAGCGCGGAAAGCACCATGCCCTTCGACACCACTCTCGGATCGCGAGCCGAGAAAGCAGATTGCAAAAGGCCTTGGTCCAGAGTTGCCCACTGCAGCCCCAGGAGCAGAATCGCCAAGATAAATTTCCAGTTATACTTGCCAGAATGCACTACCAGGGTGAGATGTTCCGGCGGCAGATGAGCCAGAAGCCCCGGCCACCACCCGACCGCACTCATTGCGATAGGAAGGACCGTGAGAACACTGACCATCACGAGCAAGAAGCCAAGATTATTCGTTAAAACAATAGACCACATTCCACCTGCGGTTGTGTACACGACCACGATGACGGAAAAGACGAGAATCCATAGAGTGAATGAGTGGATACCTGTGAGCTGTTGTGCCGCCACAACTCCAGCGTAAAGCACCACACCGATCCAGAAAGTCAAGCGGAACACCCACAGCACTCCCACCAAGCTGCGAACGCCGGCGCTGTAGCGCATTTCAAGGAATTCCGGAACTGTCCGGATGCGCAAGCGCCGCAGGAGAGGAATCACAAACAGCCCGCTAAACACAAGGGCCATGTTGCCGGTCCACGTCATCCAGATGATCGAAATACCACTTTGATAAGCTATCCCGCTTACTCCGATGAGGCTAAAAAGGCTGATATTCGCGGTGGTCATGCTGGCGGCAAGGATGAATGGCGTGAGTTGGCGGCCCGCCACATAAAAATCGTCAGGAGTCCCAATCCATTTGTATAACTGCGAACCCAGCCAGAAGATGCCAACAAGGAAAACCGCTATGGTGGTGTAATCGATCGCTCTCATATGCCGACCGGTGTGCTCGTGATGCCCGCTACCTCAGCCGCCCGTTCTTCTAGAAATCTCTCGACTTCGGGGAACGTCGGAAATGCCTCCAATCCGCCCAGCGCCTGTGTGGAGAGTGCACCACATGCGCCTCCCCAAGCGATGCACTTCTGCAAGGGGGCGCGACGGAGGTGTTGAAAGATAAAGCCGGCATTGAAGCTGTCGCCGGCTCCGGTTGTATCAACGGGTTGGATCGCGAATGCTGGCGCAGTAATGACCGTGTGGTCATCGACGGCCAACACGCCGCTCGCCCCTCGCTTGATCACTATAGTAGATCCAAGGTTCCTAAGCGCTTTGACGGCAGCATCCAGTTCCTGGACTTTGGAAATTCGAGTTGCTTCTACTTCGTTGGGCAAGAAGAAGTCAACGTACCGAAGCACTTGTTGTATCGCGCCATTCCATGTTTCGCGCGGGTCATGATCGGGGTCAAGCGAGGTTGTAAGTCCTGCAGCCTTCGCGCTCCGGAACAATTCGAGACAGCCGGGTTGTAAACCAGGTTGCAGGTAAAAACCCGAAACATGAAGATGGCGGGCCTGCTTAACATAGTCCAGATCGACTTCTTTCAAATGAAAGCTCTCGCGAATACCGGGATAGCTCACCATGGCATAGTCTTCGGGGAACGACATGGATACACAGATTCCCGTGCATCCTGATTCCCTCACTACGCGCGATGTGTCCACTCCTTTCCCTTTCAGCGTATCAATCAGAAAATCTCCGAGGAAGTCTCTCCCGACCTTACCGATAAAAGCCGTTGGCGCACCCAGGCGCGCGATATTACAGGCGAAGATGGCCGAGGAGCCGCCCAACGTAAGCTTCATGCTCTTGGCGTGTTTTAATTCCTTGTACGCCGGCAATGACGGAAGACCGCCAAAAATCAGATCCGCATTGATGTCGCCGACCACCACAATTTCCATGCCGATTCTCCACGTTCGGTTCGATCGAACGATCTATTCCAGAGGATTGCCTGTGGCGCGCGCCAGGTAATACGCAAACAAATGCATGACCGGCATCGCCAGAATGAAACGTCCCATCTCCGACAATCCCGATCTCAATTCAAACACATAGTCGGCCTTCTGCTTGATCTCAGTTGTGGCGCATTCGCAAATGACGAACATGCGCGCTCCGGATGCTCGCATTCTCTCCAGCAGCGCCAGCTCGTAACTCTGAGCGGTCTCAGAGAGAATCAAGGTCACTAGTGTCTCTTTGTTCAGTAGATAGTTGGGACCATGCATGATCTCAAGTGATGGATACGCCTCGGCGGGCGCGCGCACCATCTCTTTCACCTTCAACATCGCCTCAGCCGCAAGGCCATAAAATGGACCTTGTCCCAGTCCTACGTAGTCGCCGAAGCGCCGCTCTTCGGCAATCGATTTCATCGAGCTTTGGCCGCGTTCGATTACGTCTCGGGCAATCTGCGGCACTTTTCGCAGTTCGCTCAGCAAACTGTTGCATCCGGTGCTAGCCGCTATAAGGAACTGTATCGCGATCAATGGGCTGGTGAATGAACGCGTCATATAGCGGCTTCGCTCCGCTGCTGGCGTGAGTATCAATGCCGGTTCACAGATATGTAGAAGCGGACTGTCGCTAACCGTCGAAACGGCAAATGTTTTAGCCCCACGAGTTTCCTTGAACCAGCGGGCGGCGCCTACTGTCTCAGCCGATATACCTTTTCGCGAAAACGCTAAGAGCGAAGGCTTGCCATTCTCAGGAAAACTCGCGCCGGGAAAAGTCAACACTTCGGAAGCAGATACAGCCAAAGCTCTCCGGCGTGTTAGATGTGTAAAGAGGGCTGCAGCGGCCAGCGAGAGATAATATGAACTGCCAGAGCCAGTTAGTACGGGTTCTGGATCGTGTATCCATTCGACAATTTTCTTGTGTTCGCGTTGTTCGCAAAAATCAAGGATCTGCTGCCAGACCTGAGGCTGCGATAAGATTTCATCCAGTGTATGTTCAGTCATTATTATTTTTTCCGTGTGAATCTGTGTTTAAAAAGGCTTCTGAATTCCTGAAATGTCATCACGCACCAGTACAAAAGCATGATCAAACCGATTCCGAAGACCGTCCACGTGATCCAGTCGATACCCACTAGTTTCATCTCCTGACCACACGCTCCTACGCTTCAAAGCCTTGCAATAGGGCGCAAGCACGAAAAAGCCTGATTTCCATAGTTCAATCTCTCGATATCCATCTTTTACCGTTAACGGGCTGGAATACACATGCAGACTGATGCTGGGTTGTAGACGTGATGAAATCACATAGGCAAATGGGCGGATTCAGGCCCAGTATTCTCCGTGTCAACCTCGTGAGATAAAGTCCTCCCCCCAGCACGCCCATCGTGCGAATATTGCAGAGAGTGAGCGAGCTGCTTATACTCCCTTTTTCCAGTCTGGATCGCTTCCCTTCTTCAGACGAATGGTCAGGGAACCGTCAGGATTGGTTGGCTCGTGACAAGCCCAGCGAACGGGGCGCCGCACACCCTTGACCTCCAACTCAGCACGCAGAATGACCTGCTGCCCGTCCATACCCTTCGGCAGAATGATCGAGGCCTGGCGAAGCTGGCCCGCGCGCGGTTGGCCCGCATCGAGATTTCCTCCTGCTTTGACTTGACCATCAAGACTCTCCGCGTAAATACCTAGCACTCCGGGCACTCCCGCCACGCCATCATTGACGATGCCTAATATCAGTTCCATAGTGTCGTAGCGTTTTCTCTGCCAAATCAAGGACGGGCGCACGCGATAACCGAGCCTCTGCTCCATGGCACGGAGCGAATCGGGGTACTTCTCGTAATACCGCCGAATGTTATCGGCCTCGGTCCAGAGACCAAAATAATTTGTGCCAATGTCGAGAGCATGAAAACCCGTGCTCTCGCGATAGGGCCGATCCATCGGGCCGCCAATCCGGTGGGGATAGTCATCAGCAGGCTGAACTTCGTTGTCCTGTCCCACAAATGACAGCATTGAAGCCGGCAGCTTGCTTAAGCAAGCTTGCTCCTCGGCCGTGTTTTCAGCGAGCACATAGTGCCGATTTTCGCCATCCTCCATGACGATGGCGAGCCAGGGAGGGCGATGCCCAAGTTCCTCGATTTGGATGGGTTCATCCATAATCAGACTGTCCGAACGCAACCAGCATCCGGAGCGAACACACAGGTCCCGCACCTGACGGTTGCCCACGTTGCTGATATCGGGCTGGGTGTTGACCGCCAGAGGAGTCTTCTTCCAGGCCTCGATCTGCAATTGCGTCATGTGGACGAAGGTCTTCTCTGCGGTCAAATAGTCCGGAAACGGATTGGGCAAATCGTTGGTGTGACCTTCCCCCCAAAAGCCGTACATCATCAAATCCATGTATTCCAACCGCGGGTCGCCATCGAACCGCGCGGCGAGAAGTTCATTCAACTCGGCAAAGGCTTTCTGAAATTCCGGGGAGTCGTACCTTGGCTCATAGAAGTCAAAATTGGTGCGGTGCTCCTTAGATTTGTGGCCGATGTTGACGATGGGAATTCTCTCGCGCAGAAAGTCCGGCAGGGAGAGCTTTTGCGGCTGGACATTCGGACTAGACAGTTGGATTCGAAACCCTACGCCTAAGTTGTGACGCTTGGCGGCGTCGAAGGTAGCTTCCCAAACCGGGGAGAGTTCCAACTTGCCGGGCCTTGTTTGTACATCCCTCCAGTCGCATCGGATATACAACACGTCCACGAATGGCAGGGCGGCCATTTTCTCAACACTCTGTTCCAGCGTTTCCCTGCCGCACATAACGCCCAACGCAGGACCATTTTCCTCCCACGTGTAGCCGACTAGACCGGTACCGAAATTTCGGATGTGATTGCGAGAAGGCTGCGTGACGAAAATCGTGAACCAGCCTTCATCCTGGCCGATGCCGAACGGTCCCTGATCCAGTCGGTTAGTTATTGGGGGGCAACCAAAGTTAAAGCCCTCCCATAGATGGTCAGGCACGTCCGCCCACATCGGCGCGCGCATGAGACTGCCTGCTCCAGCCAGAACTGCTCCCGCCTTGACAAAGTCTCGTCTCCGCATTACAGGAACCTCCCTATGTTCTCGTGGGCAATCGAAACCCTGGCAACCTTAATGCACGAGACCAGCGGTTGCGCTTAAACATTTTGACGAAGGTTGGGACGCAGAGTGAGTGAGCCATCGTCGTTCAGTTTCTGGTGACAAGCCCACCGCACCGGGTAGCGCATACCCTTCACCTCGATCTCCGCTCTGAGTCTCAATCCTTTCCATTTTGTTCCTTGCGGCAGCACAAACTGCGCCTGCCGGACCTTGCCGGGCAGGGGATATCCGGGATCCAAGCAACCGCTCTTGAGCGCTTTCCCGTCCTCGGTTTCCACCGTCACCCGCAGCACGCCCGGAACACCCGCGATGCCGTCGTTGGTGAAGCCGATGATCAGCCCGAGATAGCCCTGGTCCTCATAGTTCCAAATGAAAGACGGCCGGACACGGTAGCCAACCTTGCGATTGATCCGGTCGAACCACGCAGGCGAGGCCTGGTAATACGCCATCAGAGTTTTTGGATCGATGTGATGAAAGCTCCAAAGCGACCAGTAGTTTGCTCCCACGTCGATCACATGAGCGATGATGTTCTCGGCGGGGGAGATCCCTTCTTGGGCGGTGGCCGCATCCGGGACCTTGCCGGGAAGCGGTCCCTCGAGCACAGCTGCGGTCCAGGGCGGGCGGTTACTCAGCGTTTCAATCTGCTCGTTCTCGATAAAGATAGTGTCACTGCGAATCCAGTTATTGCTGCGAATTGTGCGGTCCACCAGTTCTGAGTTTCCAACCCGGCTGTAGTCGGGCTGGGTATTGGTCAGCAACGGAGTTTTCGTGAAATGCTCGAGTTGAACTTCGAGCATGTTGATCCAGGTCCTCTCGGCGGTCTGATAATCGGGGAACGGAGTGTTGGCAAAGGGCCAGGTGTGGCCTTCGCCCCAGAATCCATACATGAAGGTGTCGATGAATTCAATAAGAGGATTGCCGTTGAATTCCGCTGCCAGAAGCCCGACCAGTTCGCCGAACGCCTGCTGGAAAAAAGGATCGTCAAAGCGGGGCTGATACCGCGCGTGTGGGTTCCGCAGATACCTTTCGGCCTCCTTGCTGTTCTCCTTGTCGCTCATCACCAGATCGACCTTCGGTACTTTGTCGAGAACGAAATCGGGGAGAGCCGCATCGTGGGTGTAATCGGGCGCGCTCATTTGCACGCGCATTCCGATGCGCTTATTGTTTTTCTTCGCTAAGTCGAAAACCAGCTTCAAGTAATCGGGTAATTCGAGGCGACCCGGCCGCGGCTGAACTTCCCGCCACGTCGGGCGTATGTAGAGCTGCTGTCCCAGAGGAAATTTCACCAGGTCCTCGATGGCCTGGGAAATGTTATCGGCCTTGATTTCGTCTGTGCCCATATCCGCCGTGATATAGGTGATCAAGCCCTTCCCATAGTTCGGCACCACTTCTTCCGTAGGAGTTGTGGTCATTACCACTTCATCAGTGGGAATGGTAGCATCGGGTGGGTATTGAGGAAATGGACCCTGATTGAGGCGGTCGGTCACCGGAGGGCCAGAACCAAAATCGTATTTTCCCCAGTTGTGAGCCGGAACGATTCCTTGCGCTTTGTTCGTTCCGAGTTCAGCAGCTACTGCCAATGCAACACTACTTTTCAGAAAATCTCTGCGCTGCATAAAGTTGTGTCCTCCTTTGGTTCCGTGCAATTTTGATTTCGCCGCGCTGCCCGCAACCCGCTTCCGACGGTCCCAGGCGGTGATGTTCTCAGCCGGTCAAAACTCCAACTTCAGGGCAAACTGAATCTGACGCTGCGGTAACACCATGGACGTGATCACGCGGCAGCGCCGGCGCCATCGTCGATGTTGTTGTCCGGCTGAGCGAAAACAGCATGGTTGAGGGCGTTAAAGAACTCCGCGCGAAACTCCAGATGAACCCGCTCATTGATGCTGAAGATTTTGCGGGCGGACAAGTCTGCGCTCTTCTCCCCGGGACCCTCCAGAATGTTCTTTCCGGCATTGCCGAAGCAATTACAAGATGGATCCGCAAAGTCGTTTATGTTGAACCACAAGCTGGGGCTGGGATGGGCAAGATGACCGCTGCCAAGGCGATCGGCCCGCAGTAGTCCCTGCGAACCTGTATTGGTTTTGTCAGAGCCTATTATTGGGGAGAAAGGAAAGCCCGCACGGAAGGTAACGATGCCGCCGAGGTGCCATCCGCCCAAAATCGCATCCGTTATGCCTCCCCGGTTCAAGTACTTCTGGCCTTTCCCGACCGGCAAGGCGTAATCCATGCTGTTGACCCAGCGCTCACGGTTGTCAAAGTCTGAGGGCCCTTTTTCGGAGGCAAGATTGTAGCTGTTCTGCGGCCAGGGCGAGTTGCAGCAAATCTCCGGCAGGTCGTTGATGGACTTGCTGAAAGTGAAAGCACTTAAGAAATAGAGGCCGTGGCCGGTTCGCTTTTCTGCCTTCAGTTGAAACGCGTGATAGGTGGAGTTTCCGATATTCACGATCGAGGTGAATGGCCCAAATTGGGGATAAGGTCGCTTGGTTTGATCAAACGACGATTGTGGAGTGGGAATCTGGTTCCGATCCATGAGAGACTGGAGGTGGGTCCCTTTACTGCCCACGTAAGCGGGACTAATCAGGAGATTTCCCGGCAATTGGTACTCGAGGTCCAGATTCCACTCGTCATAAACACCCGTATGCAGGCGCCAATCCTGGCTGGTAACGCCGGGTAGTGCCTGGCTTGGATCCAAAGCCGGGAAACCGGTCGTCAAAGTTACGGGCGTGAAACTGGGCGTTAGGGGTGGGTTCAGGCCATCGCCCTGGAAGCTGGGCTCGAAAAAGAACGGCAGGTTGTAATCGAGTTGCAGCGGATCTCCGGTGCGGATCTCGTTAAAGATAAAGAAGCGCCCGTATCCGGCACGCACAACCAGCGGGCGAGAGGGGAATGGACTGTACGATAGTCCGATGCGGGGGGCAAAATCGGCCTTGTCCGGAGTCGCCAGATGCTTGGGATAGCCCGGCGTGCCAGGCGGGGATGATTTTTCCGGTGGTGTAGTCGAAATTGCTCTGCCGGTTGTCTGCCTCATAGAACGGTGTGGCGTAGTCGTAGCGCAACCCCAGGTCCAGCGTCAAGTTTTGCGCCATCTTATAAGTGTCTGCGACAAACGCCCCGTAAGAATGCTGGCGGTTGTGAAAGGCCGTGACCGTCGAAATTCTGGCAGAAATGGGAATGCCCAGGAGCATGTCGGCGATCGCGTTGCCGCTGCCCTGCTGGTTGCCAGGATCGACCGCCGTGTATTGACCGCTGAATTGCACGTTGCCGCGGGGCTGAGTAATCTGCATCAGATTGAACTGGTCAAACCGGAACTGCGGCCCCGCCTTGAGCAAGTGTTTTCCCCGCACGTAACTGATCGTGTCGCTGATCTGGATGGCCTGGGTGGTGCTCCTGGTGGGCGTGGAAGTGGGTTCGCCCAGTGCGTGGTACCCGCCGCTCTGGAACCCAAAATACGTCAGTCCGTTGATGGATGGATTATTGGGAACGCCAGGAAATTGCAACTCTGTGGGTGGATAATGCTGGCCGTAAGCGGGGATGTTGGCAATGTAATGGCTGCGGTTGAATCCGACACGGACTGAGTTCACCAGGATTGGGCTGATTGTATGGGTGGAGCCGAGCACGAAACCGCGCGTGGTAAGCGGCCGATTGCCAGTGCTGTAGCCTCCTCCGTCAGCAATTCCTGAGAATACAGGGGCTTGAAAACGACTCTGCTGGCTAAGGGTAAACCTTTCAAAGAGTTGCATCTTGGATGAGATGTTCTCGTCCACGCGCACATCCATCTGATCTACCTGGTTGGTACCCAAGGCATTCACGGAATAGTTGTCGCCTCCAGGCGTCGCGACCACGGGATAGAGAGCCGCATAATTCAGGCCCAGTTGACTCATGCCGCCCGGAATGATGTTTGCCTGTCCTGCAATAGGGAGACCGGTCGTCGTATCGAATCCAAAGCCGTCTCGCACCGTCTGGCAAGGTGGGTTCGAGCCGGTCCCGCACCCTACGGGAACCTGTCGAGTCGTCGCCGGATTGTAGATCTCGTTGGTGAAGATGGGCCGGTTCAGCGCGTCTGTGCCGGATTGCGGACCGAGAATGTCGCTGAAATCTCCGGTGGTTTCTTTCTGGGTGGGCACGGTGGCGATGTCGGTCTGCGCGGAGTGAATCCGCGTGCCTTCGTAGTCGCCGAAGAAGAATACCTTGTCCTTAATAATAGGCCCGCCAAGCGTCACTCCGAATTGATTTTGCTTGTACGGCGCTTTGGGCTGATCGGGCAATTCAAAGTATCCCCGGGCATCCAAGTCGTCGTTGCGCAGGAACTCCCAGGCGCTTCCGTGGATTTGGTTCGTCCCCGACTTGGTAGTGGCGTTGATGACGGCCCCTCCGCTTCGTCCAAATTCCGCCGAGTAATCCAACGTCTGAATCTTGAATTCAGCGACGGCATCCACGCTGCTCAAGATAGAAATGTCGCCGTTGTCGTTGGAGTTGTTGTCAATGCCGTCCAGCATGAAGTTGTTCTGGTCCCCGCGGGTTCCGTTGACCGCGAAAGCTCCGCCGGTATTTCCGTTGGTAGGCGGCGTAGTGCCCCCATCGACCGGCCCTTCAAGGACCTTGGTGACCCCAGAGGTCAACGACGCGAGCTCCGTGTACCGCCGCCCGTTCAGTGGTAACTGCTCTATTTGCTGGCTGGCGACCACGTCGCCCAACGACGCGTCCTGCGTTTCCAGCAGTGGAGGTTCTCCGCTGACATTCGCGGTTTCTGTCACCGAACCCACTCGGAGACTGAAATCAAGCTTAATGGTCTGTTGCACATCCAGAACGATGTTTTGACGGATTTCTGTCCGAAAGCCGGGCGCCTCCGCTGAAACAGAATATCTCCCAATCTTGAGTGGAGTAATCACAAAGTTGCCGTCGGAGCCGCCTTTTGCGGCAGTCTTAATACCAGTGTCCACGTTCGTAGCGGTTGCCGTGGCGCCGGGGACGACTGCGCCACTCGAATCCTTGATGGTGCCAACCACCGTGCCGGTATCAACTTGCGCCAACCCAGTCACGGCCGCGCTGATCAGCCAAAGCAGAACGACAACGAATGTAGTCTTCTTCACGGGCGATTCTCTTTCCCCGGACGAGATGTATTGTCGTTAAAGTCTTGGCGGCAAACTTCCCTGTATCCGGCTCTCCTGGTTTTTGTTATTGTCCTTTGACGTCGCTCGAAGCGGAATGCGACTCGCTATTCTCGATTCAAAGGAGTTCAGACCCTCTTGGCTCTAGCCTCCCCCTCAAGCGCCACCAGCCTTTTTGTGCGTACAATAAGTCGGGCTGGAAACATTTCTATTTATATCTTTGTTATTTTGCTTGTCAAGCATAAAACAAGGTTTCGACACGATTAGAAATTATGCGGAAGGGTTGCGGGACTGACTTGTGAAGAGGCGCGAAAACTTGGACCAGTGGGGGGGACACGAATTTCCTCCGGGAAACGCTACTTCGCTGATTCTTCTACCAGCCGAAGCAGGCCGAATCTTTCCGGAACGTGGAATGTTTTACTCATCGTGGGTTGCCACTCTACCTGCATCCGGTTTGGCGGGGGGCCCTGGCTGCGAAATAGATTAATTCGAAACTTTTCCCCAGCCGACGGAGGCCGGCTTTCCAGGGCGGGAAATGGTATGCGCATCGCTCCGTACCAAACCTTCGCTGCCGAATCGATGCGAGCCGCAACCGCAAAACCGGAGTTCCAAGTCCAGCCATCTTCGTGGTGGGGCTTGGCCAAGTCGATATCGAGATCTATCCATTCCCCTTGCGGAGAGATTTCGAACTCTCTGTATCTGCGGATATTTTGGAAATCAGAACCAATAAACACCTCGGCGACATCCCAATCCCACAGCCGAAACGTTTCCGTTGAAGTACTGGGCAAGGGCTTGAGATTCAACTGCTCGTAAGGACAAATAAACAAGAAATACAGGTTCTCTTTTGTCCAGCGCGAGCGGATCTCCGTGCGATAACGCGCTAGGGTCTGGCCGTACGGGCCCTTGTCCGCGTATACCGGGCGAGCGGCCCGCCAAAATGAGATGGTCGGATCCGTGCTTGGCGCCATGTCTTGCCGAGCTTTTGTACTTTCGATCAACCCGTCATCGGCGGCCATGACCAACTGGGTCACGACGAACATCAGAGCACAAATCTTCGCGAAATAACGCATAACATTTCCCGCAGAGAAATGCATCACACGGCCACTTTCAGTTGACGAGCCGCATTCTCGAGATAGACTTTACGAAGAATCGTTTCTGGCAGATTGATTCCGTAGATACGCCAGCGCCCCTGGGGAGGGATTTTCGCCGGAGCGTAGTCGAAGTACTCGTCGTCAGTCTCCAGGAATCGATAGTAGATCTCGTACAACTGGTCATTGAACACTTGCTGCGGATGATCGTCACCGTGCGGAGTGGCATCGGTCCCGAATAAGATACGATCCTGATATTTTTCGAAAAACTTCCGTGCAGTGCGGGGCTGTCTTCCCAGCTCTCCGATTCGGGCGGCAATATCCACGGTCATATTCGGAAAGCGATCGAGGTTTTCCGCCACGTTCGCCAGGTTTTCGGAGAAGTTTCCCACGTGCAACACTACAAATTGAGTTCTGGGGTGTCTTGCAAAAACCCTGTTGCGGGCCTCGAGCAATTCCGCATTGCTGGGAAAGTCGCCACCGTAAAAAGACCACTCCGGATGATTGTTAAGCTCCTCATAGCGCTCGTTGAAACGATCTGTCGGAGTGAAAAACGCAACCGGATCAGATACGTGAATCGCCACCGGCATGTTGAGTTGCCCGCAAGCGTCCCACATGGGATCAAATCGCGGATCGTCAATCTTCACAAGGTCGCCGGAGGTAATATTCTCGCGAAGGTAAAGTCCTAGAGTTTTTAGAATTTTTAGGCCCCGCGCACCCTGCCGATGTGCTTGCTCGATAGCCTGCGCTTGAAGCTGAGGATAGTTGGGCTCCTTCCACCGTTCATAGCTGGGTTCGGTAAGCGCGAAAAAGCGTCCAGGAAAGGCACGATCATACTTGGCAATAACTTCGCCCAAGCCTTTGTCGTAACCCCCAGTGAGGTTCACCATGGCCCGGATATTTTTGCGATCCATGACGGCCAGAAGTTCTTCCGGCGTGCCCAGATATTTGCGGTCAGAGGCCAGTCCGACGCCACTTTCGGACTTGGCTGATATCGTAATGTGGGTGTGAAAATCAATGACCGGAAATCTGGCACGCTCGACGTGCGACTCATGCACTTGCAGCATACTTCTTGGCGCAAAGTCCGAGAGATCGAGAGGACGATGCAGGGTTTTCTGCGATTCTCCTTCGCTCGTGACGAGGCCACTGCCCGATTGAGCAGCCGCGCCTGCCATAATCCCCACTCCATATAACCACTGCCGCCTATTGATCATATTTGCTCCTGCAGCTCGCCACGATTGGTTCGCTATTACTCAGAATAGCAAATGTCACAACCCGTACAACGGAAAACGCTGCACTACGCGGTTGATCACGTTGTCGCGAGAAGGTGAGTCCGGGTGCAAACCTTCTTGCATGCATCCAGAAAAAGCCAATAATTGCGCCACAACCACATCCACCATCAGCGCATTTCGATCGCCCAACTGTTCCATGCTTGGGCATTCGATTACTATATCACCGTATCGTGTAATCTCGGTCGGAATCGCCTCGCCTATGACCTGCCCCCTATTTCCGCACACGGGATCATACGACATTTTGGTTTTGGTTCGTTTCTATAATATCCCTCGTAGCCGCCGGAGCTGTGGAAAAGTGGGGAACGCGTTCTTCCGCGTTTTCCAAGCTTGCCGTTTTTTGGCAAACGTCTTTTCCATGGTTCGCGGTTGCCCGCGCCACATACTCGTTCGGCGTCAGATACCCCAAACTGCTGTGCGGACGCTCCTCGTTATATTCCATTCTCCATTCCGCAATCTTGCGCCGGGCATCGAACAGATTCTGAACCCAACTCACGTTCAAACACTCTTCTCGCAGCCGCCCGTGAAAGTACTCCACGCGCGCATTCTGGGTCGGCATGCCCGGCTGAATCTGTATCACCTCGATCCCCGCTCCACGCACCACGCCAGAAAATGCCGGCTGCTGAACTCCGGCCCGTTGTCCACACGGATCGCTCCCGGCATCCCGCGCTCCGCGATGATCGCATCTAACACGCGAGTTACTCGTCGTCTGGCGAAGCTTGTATCCACTTCCAACACCGGACATTCCTGCGTATAGGCATCGACCACGCTCAGCACCCGGTCGCCCGCCCGCACTCCACCGCATCGTACACAAAATCCAACGCCCACTCCTGGTTCGCTGCCGTCCGCATCAGCAGCGGCTGTCCCACGCGCACGCAGTGTTTCCGTTTCTTCCGCCGCAGCCTCAATCCCGCCTCCTGATACACCCGATGCACGCGCTTGTGGTTCACTCGCTCTCCGTCTCACCGCAATAACACTTGCAGCCGCCGATACCCGAACCGCGGTTTCTCCCGTGCTAACTCCACCAGGCGCACTCGTAACTCGTCGTCGCAGCGTGTCGCCCGGTAGCGGTAACTCGATACCGCCATCCCCATCAGCCTGCAAATCCGGCGCTCGCTGGCTGTGTACTCCAACCGCAGCCAGTCCGCGTCCGCCCGCCGGTTTACGAGCCTCATCTGTTTTTTGCGATGACCGCTTTCAGCATTTCTTTGTCCAGGCTGAGATCCACCACCAGCTCCTTCAGTCGCGTTTTCTAGTCGCGTAACCGCTTCGCTTCTTGTGCCTCGCTCACATCCATCCCGCCGTACTTCGCCTTCCAGGCATAGATCGTGTGCTTAGATACGCCCACCTCTCGCGCCACATCCTCCGCCTTCCGCCCCTCTTCCAGTTGCTTCAGCGCCCCGATCATCTGCGCCTCCGTGTGATGACTCTTCGACATGAACTCCCCTTTCCGCAAATATGAAATCATACTTAGCTGTGTGCGGTTTGGGGGGGAGCAGGTCACAAGCTTGCGCATACAACCAGGGAACCCGAGCTAAACCGTATCAACAAGCACATCTCTCCCAAGTGGGGCATGTGCTTGCTACAGGAGGTCAAACCGTATCCCGTCCAGGAGTGGCTTCGAAAAATGCCAATGGCTCCCAAGACCAGAGGCCATATTCGGAGTCTCATGTACCGCCTCTTCGAGAAAGCCATGCTGTGGGAACTGATTCCCTTGGAACGCAACCCCATGGGCTTCGGCGAACTCAAAGGGGGCAGCAAACGCCTGAAACCGACTCGCTTTTTGACGGAGGAGGAGTTTGGGGATCTGCTCAGTCAGCTCGACCATCCGTATCGTAAGTATGGTTCTTTTGGCGGGATGCACGGGCCTTTGGATCAGCGAGGTGATGGGTTTGCGCTGGAGTCCGATCGACTTCGAAATCCTGGTCATGCAAGTCAGGGAAGGGTACGCTCGCAGCCAAGTCACGAAGCTGAAATTCGAGTGTTCCCAGGACGAATTGCCGCTGGATCCAGACGTGTCAACCATTCTGTTCGAGTGGAAGCGACTTTGCCCAGAGACGCAAGGCGACTGGGTTTTCCCCAGCCCAGGGACGGACAAACCCTACGATTCTGGCTCGCTCCGGAAGAAAGCGTCCAGCCGCGAGTGGCGTTCCGGTTTGCGGAACCCGGTCGGGCCGGCCTCGCGGAGCACGCGACGCACGGTGTTACGGCTACGCCCGGTGTAGCGGGCAATGGCTTTGATTGAGTGACCCTCTTGGTGCAGCGATCGAATGTCCATCCATTCCTCCAGTTTGAGCAACCGGTCCTCCCTTGGTCCGAAGCAAAAATCAAGGGTAAGAGGCGGCTCGGCTTTCGCTGTGGGACGGGACTCCGGCCTTCGCTACGCTCCGGCCTCCGTCCCGCCCCACAGCGGTGTGGAGGGGTCAATTCTTCATGATCGTTAAGGGGTCAGTTTTACATGCGCGCCGGCAACAGACGCCAGACGGCGTAGAAGATTCCCGCTAACGCAACGAGAATCACAATCGTGTTGAGCGTAACGCCGTTCACACTATCAAGACTTTGGAGGACCCGGCGCTCTCGTGAGTCCGGCGCGAGGGTCCGGCTTGGACAGCATGTAGGCAACGGCGGCTAGGACCTTGCCTTGCGTCCCGTACTCATGCGAGAGCGCCTCAATGAGCGAGACCGTCCGGGGCGGGAGCTTGTAGGTCTTGCCGGTCACCGGCGAATCAAGGATAGCGGACATTGCGTTGTCCGAGACCGCCCATCCTACTTTGTTCCACAAAAGCTCAACCGCAACCTGTATTGCTCGTGATTGCTGTCCGTGAATCTTCCCGGCTCTCTCAATAATCTTGAGCGCCGCCTCGGGGAGCTTGTACCGCTTGGCGAGATTGCGGTTCTCATCTTTGAGCTTGTCAAGCCGCCGCGCTTCTTTCGTCTTGCTCACCGTTGTGGATTGTAACACTCGGCGGTGTTCCCTTCTCTTTAGGGAGACGGAGCGGCGGGTTGGGCTTCTGTGTTTCTACTGCTTATCTTTCCTCTTTCTTAGAATGGGCCTGACTTGTAGTCGGGCATACCTTTGGCTTTTATTCTAGCTTCTATCATCAGTCTTAACGTCAGTTCGTCTAACTTCCCAAAGGACTTCAACGCCTGTTCTATGTTGCCCAGCTCTAAAGAACAGAACACCTCCGTGGTGTAGCCCCTGATGGCGTACAAGATTTCACTTAGCTTCTGTGGTGTTATTGTTCTCCCTTGATAATCCGCACTCAGGCCCGATTTTCCTGGCTGCCATGTCGGTATCACCGTCCAGCCCTTCCACGCAGGCGGTATTCGCTCCCCATTCGTCAGCTTGTGAGCAACCTTTCTGAGTCCTTCGCTCTCAGGTCGCTTGCTGATGTAGTCGAGCAGCATCGTGATTTCATCGGCGGTCAGTGCTATCAGTGTGTTGACAGGCTCTTTCTCTTTTGCGCGTTTCGCTTTAGTTGTCATTTGCCCGCCTTCGCCCACTGGTTCCCTGCCTTTGTTTGATTTCATTTAATATCTCCTGTGAAGCTACGGACTGAAGCGTTACCGTCTCCGGTGTTGGCTTGGCTCCGGCCAGCAATACCGGGCGGTAGATATTCCAGTTCACGCCGTCAGAGGCAATAGCGATTAGTGAGCGGCGAGTGTCCTTGTCCAGTTGCCATGTCCCGGCAACGTATTCTCGCAACTGTCCCTCGGCTTCCTTGAGCTTTGCGCTAAGGGATTTTTCAAACTCAATGAGATTCCTCCGACACACCCAAAGCTCGTTTGGGAGTCTCGATGTAGACTCCAAAAATGTCGGAGTCCGATTGTACACTTGGGATAGCGGCTCCGTGTTGATTGGAACCTCCTAAGAATACGTGGACAAGGTTGTTTCCGTCTTCGAAGCCAGCCTTGGCTAAATTCTCAATCATCTGTGGAATGCTGGGAAGCTCAGACATGGCTTTCTCCATAGTTTGTCTATTCCGTTAACGGTTTGTTACTTTTCGTCTAGGTCACCCCATTGATGGTAATACCCGACATCGGTTCTAGGAATAGGCCATTTACCGGCTACGCATCCTTCATTCCTTCCTAGCTTGTCGAATTGCGACCAAGTATCGAAGGAGGCAAAAGGGTCACCTAATTTTGTGAAGTAATCTTCAAGTTCCCTGCTGCCGGTTTCTAGGACGGCCGAAGCAGCATTCATCGTCCCTTTATTCCATATTCCCAACATCTTGTCGGCGGCGGCAGCCAACGTTGGATTGTCTTTGCCGTTAGCCAAGCTAATTGCTCTTCGTATCCAGTGCGCCCCGTTTACAGCGCCAAGTTCCCCACCACTGGTTGGGTGTTGCATGGCAAGGAATTGGGCCGCCTTTTCTGCGTTGCTTAACGACCTACCTCCCTTACCAGCGGCGAACTTTACCCCTTGGCTGAGGTATCCACCTGCAATTGATGGACCGCTCTCGAATGCGAGTTCCGGTATTGGTACACCGTTACAAGCCATCCCGCAGGCAACCCTAGCTATAGCGCCTACGATGGCAGGACCGTTTAACTGCACAAATACAGGCAGCTTTGAGACAAGCTGGGTTGTTACAGGGTTTATCACTTCAGCGCCGAATGGCGCGGCTATCCCAGCAATCTCCGTCCAGCCTAAGGCTGTTACGAACCCATTTGCGTTGGCAAACACTGGGTCTTGGAAAATCCAGCAATTTAGGCAGTCGTCTATATAAGTAGTCCCGCTCAAGGGACTGATATCCACTATCCCATTTATAATGGACCCACTATTGTCCTGTAGAGTGTTTATGAAAAGTGTAGCCGTGAAGAGCGGCGTTCCTCCACTGTCAACGCATGCCGTCGCGTCGAAGTCGCTATCACCCCCATTACATACATCGTCACCCGATGGGTCGGTGTTCTTGGTTGGGTCGTTGTTGGCGTAGATGTAGCCATCCATCTCCTTGGGCTTTGAACCTGACCTGACCGATCTTTTGTACCAAGCGGAATGTTAGTGTAACGCCTTGTTGAACATTTGTCCGTAGTCGCCGTCGGGGGTGTGGAGATGTGGAAAACGCGGAGCGTTTTCCACATCTCCACACCCCGGTTGTTTCGGTATGATGGCTTGCGGAGCCGGTGGTCGGTAGCCCAGCGCTGAATGCGGCCGTTCCGTGTTATATTCCACCCGCCACCTTTCCGTCAGTATCTGTGCCTCCTTCAGCGAGTAGAAAATCTCGCCATTCAAGAACTCATCGCGCAGTTTGCCGTTGAAGCTCTCGCAGTACCCGTTCTCCCACGGACTCCCCGGCTCGATGTACAACGTCTTCGTGCCCAGCTTGCCCAGCCACTTCCGCAACTCCTTAGCAATAAACTCCGGCCCATTGTCCGAACGAATGTGCTCCGGAATTCCTCGCACCAGCATCACATCCGCCAGCGTTTCGATCACCTGCAAACTACCCAAGTGCCGCTCCACACGCAACGCCAAACACTCCCGCGTATACTCGTCGATCACCACCAGGATGCGCAGCGCCCGCCCATCGTGCGTCATCGCTTGCACAAAATCGTAGCTCCACACATGGTTCGCCCGCTCTGGGCGTAGCCGTACACACGAACCATCCCCGAGCCACATCCGCCCTCGCGCCCGCTGTCTTTGCGGTACTTTCAGCCCTTCGCGTCGCCAGATCCGTTGCACGCGATCCTTGCCCGCCGACCACCCCGCGTCCCGTAACAGCACCGTGATCCGCCGCTAGCCATATCGCCCGTACTGGCTCGCCAGCTCAACGATGGCCCGCGTCAACGCGTCTTCGTCCTCTCGCTGCACCGTGATGTATCGCTGCTTCCCTCTCCACTGCCCCAACAGCCGGCAAGCATGCCGCTCGCTCATCGCGTGCTCCTCTCGCGCATGCTCTACCGCGCAACGCCAGAGTTCCGGGCTTAGAAGTTTCCCTCCGCAATATCCTTCAGGATCTGTTTGTCCAGCGCTATACAACAGCGCATATATAAAGGGACATTATGATCAGCAAAAAGGCAGGAGGGAGGGGCGGATCAACTCGGGACAATTTTGTATTTCGGAGAAAACTCGCGTCAAAGTGCTCACCAACTCCCCCTCATCTCCAAAGTAGCGATTATGCGTACCGTTCTTGCGGGTGTACTGCCAACGCCGTTCCGTAGGATTGAACTCAGGGGAATACGGCGGCAGTTGGTGGACTTCGAGCCAGTCGCGGTTGCTGGAGAACCAGTCCCAGACCAGCCCCTTTTTGTGGTACGAGGCATTGTCCTGAATCAGGATCGCACCTCGGCGACGATACCGTCCGGCCAGCCTTTCCAAAAAATCCAGGTAAGTTGCCGCATTGAACACGCTGTCCCACCGATAATGAAAGCGCGCTTGCCAGAGTTCCACGGCACCGAAGATCTTGACACTCTTGCGTTGCCCCGTGACCGGGACTTCGGGTGGATGCCCCACCTGGCTCCAGGTGGCATGCAACGTGGAGTCTTGCCGGAAACTCGCCTCGTCGGTAAAAATCAGGGCGCAGCTTTTTTCTTGAGATTTTTTTTTAGATTTGGATAGGCGCAGCGATGCCAGCGGTCCTGGGTGGCGGCATCGGCCCGCGCCAACACCCGGCGGGGACGTTGCACCGAGAAGTCCAGGGCATGCAGCAAGCGTCGAACGTGGCCGGGATGATACGCAACGTCGAACTCTTGCTCGATCACCCAAGCGATCATCGGCGAAGTCCAGATTCCCGTATCCAGTCCGTAGGCCACCGGGCCACTGTCGAGAATATCGCCGAGCTGTTCGCGTTGCTTCGAACTCAAGCCCGCCGGACGGCCCGACCGAGATCCTTCGAGCAAGCCGTCCACTCCGTAGGCCGCATACCGCGAGAGCCACTCCGACACCTTGGAGCGCGGTGCTTGCAAAATGTCGGCAAGTTCGCCACTGGTAAGGCCTTCCGCATTCAAGATCACCGCCCGCAGCCGCCTGGCGACGCGGTAAGCGCCATCCCGTTCTGCTTCCTTGCTAAGGCGGATCAACCGGCGGGAAGTACTCGGATGCAACCGCAGCAATCGAGGAAGCATGGCCACCCTCCGCTTCCAATATGCCACATTAGCTCTCGATTGTCCCTTTAGTTATGCGCGGGTGTATAGCTGCTTACTTGTCGCTTCCGTGGAGCGATTTTGAGCGGTGGTTCCAACGTCCCCTGAACCCTATTGCGAGCGGATCCTGAAAAATGAACAGCTTTGAAAGAGTTGCCCGTCACTCGACCGCAATCGGGCTGAAGCCCTCAGCGGAGAGCAGCACGCGGGCCTCCACCAGCTCCGCCGATGACATTTGAGTCAAGGTTTGCCCGCTTGCAGGCATCACACGACGGCGCCGATCGACGGGCAGTAGTCGTCAAAGAAGAAAAAGTATTTCTTTGTGCAGCCGGAAGCTAGCTTGCTTTCAGCCCATTCGGAACCATGGGCAGCGAGCGGAGGGAGTATCGTGCGGATGAATAAAAGAGTTCATGAAAAGGGAGTAGAGCAATGCTCGAGTCCATTGACTGGCTGCCGCCACTTCGTAGGACCGTTGGTTCAGAGATGGCAGTCGGAATGGGTACAGGCGGGGAAGGAGTCGAAATAACGGTCGGGAGTCCAGCCGAGTTCGGTCATGCCCGCTTCCGAGGAATAATAGGCGGGGCTGATCCAGCCTTTCAAATGATCGAAGTGATCGCGCAGGTTTCGCGGTTCGCGCGTGGCGGCAGCATTTTCCGTGGAGGATTTATGAGCAGCCGTCATGGTGGATGCCTCTGTGAGAATCTCCGTTTGCTGATCCGGAGTGAGGGAGTGAAAAAGTTTTCCGAAGCGGGTGCTGGATGCCGCGTTGATCGCTTCCAGGGAATGAATGAAATTCTGCTGGTTTTCGGGCGTGTCCACGGAAAGGAGTAAATCAATAAAGCGATGTGCCTCAGCGGCAGCGGCGCCAGGAACGATTCTTTCAGAAAGGGCCAGTAGCATGGATGATTGCTCCGCGGTAAGAAAAATCGGCATCCAATTGGCAGCGCTTCGTGAGGCATCGGCGGCCTCGAGCGCGGACAGGGAAACCAGATGTTTGTGGATGGGATGAACCGCCGAGATGAAAGGCATGGCAGCGGCTGCGGAGGCGAGATTGCGGAGCATTTCGCGTCGGGAAATGCGCGGCGAAGACAATTTCGGCTGAGTCACAATATTCAACATGGCGAGGTGCCCTTCCTTTATATAATATAATATATTATATGGTATCATTTTTGTGCGCTAACAGAATTGATTTTCATGTTTTCATCAGGGGGGTCTAGGTTGGCAATGCAAACAAATAAAGAGCAATTTGATGTTCTCATAGTGGGCTCGGGGGCTTCGGGAGGCTGGGCTGCCAAGCGACTTGCCGAAGCGGGCCTGCACGTCGCAATACTCGAGGCGGGACGTCCGCAATCCGACAATAATTTTACCGAACATGATCCCGCATTCACCTTGAAGTACCGAAATATGGCCAACCAGATTTTGCAAAAGACCAGGCCCATTCAGTCGAAAATGATGGACGTGTGCAACGAATACACTGCGGATTGGTTTTGCAATGATTTGGAAGAGCCCTATACCACGGAAACAGGAAAGCCATTTGACTGGTTGGGACGATTGCGAATGGTGGGTGGGCGGACTAATGTTTGGGGCCGTGTGAGTCTGCGCTACAGCGAATGGGATTTCAAAGCGGCGTCACACGATGGGTACGGAGAAGATTGGCCTTTGAGCTACAAGGATGTTGCGCCCTACTACGATCTAGTAGAGGAGTATATGGGCGTAACAGGGATGGCGGAGGGTTTAGAGGAATTGCCGGACGGAAAATTTCAGCCCGCGATGCCCCTGACCTGCCAGGAAACATTGGTCCGCAACCGCGTGAAGAAAAAATTCGGACGAACTGTAACACTCGTGCGCTCCGCAACTATGACGCTTGCACAAAATGAGCGTGGGGCTTGCCACTACTGTGGCCCTTGTGAGCGAGGCTGCATGACGCATTCGTATTTCAATTCAGCGTTCACGACGGTGCCGGACGCATTGCAGACCGGGAAATGCACGCTGATCACGGATGCGATGGTGTACAAGGTATTGATGGATGAAGGAAAAAACAGCGTGCGCGGCGTTGTTTATATAGATCGCAATACGCGACTTTCGCATGAAATCCAGGCCAGGGTGGTGATTTTGTGTGCGGAGGCGAAGGAATCGGTACGCATCCTGCTGAATTCAGCGACGCGCAACTATCCCAATGGGCTGGGTAACTCCAGCGGGGTGCTGGGCCATTACATGAGCGCACATGTGCGAAGTGCAGGGGGTAGTGGCGAGTTTCCATCGTGTGGCGAGAAGCCAAGTATGGGAGGCCCGATAAAGCCGGTGGGGATTTACATTGTGCGATTCCGGAATATAAAGAACGGGCCAGTGTCAAAAAATTTCTTGCGCGGGTATGGATATGAGGGAGAATCCAGCCTGGATTTCCGTTGGGACGCGGAGGGATTCGGAGAGGCCTACAAAAAAGCGATCCACGAGGCAAATGTAAGTTTTGAAATCACGGGATTCGGGGAAATGCTGCCACGATGGGACAACTTCGTGGAGATCGACAAGGAGACGAAGGATATTTTTGGCATACCGGTGCTGAAGATTCATTTTTCGAATGGCAAGAACGAAGAGGAAATGATCAAGGATATCGGCGCAAGCGCAGGAGAAATGCTGGAGGCAGCCGGGGCGAAAAATATTCAAACGTATGCCCGTACATCCGGATCGCGGTGGGCGCTGCACGAAGCGGGAATTGCGCGCATGGGAAATGATCCGAAAAAATCCATATTGAATCAATTTCAGCAATCGCACGATGTGAAGAACTTGTTTGTGATGGACGCCTCCGGCTTTCCGTCGAATCCGTGCCCGAATATAGCACTGACAATCATGGCGCTGTGCGTGCGATCCTGCGACTATCTGATGGGAGAGCTAAAAAAGGGCAACTTATAACCATCAGCCTGCGGGCGCACGATCCACAATTTCCTGTGTGGTTGCATCCCAAAACAGCTTCTTGCCGGACCAGTACGACTGCGCCGCCATAATGCACGCAACGGAATGCGCGAAGCCATCATGAACGGTGGCGTGAGGCTGGCGACGGGAACGAATACAATCGAACCAGTTCGCCATGTGGCCTATGGACAAGTCGTCGATGGACATGAGTGGCAAAGCCTCATCGGGTTGCAGTTGGAGATAGCGTGCCTTGCGCTGCAGATCGATCTGAGGATCGTCTTCGTGATTACCTTTTTCTTCGATGAGTTGGTACCGAGGACTGCCTTCGCCTCCTATGTTGAACAGCGTGGCCTTCTTGCCCATGTACCGGGAATAGCCCGGCGCGTCATTGCCAAAGCTCGTGGAATAGCTCACAAGAAAGCCTTTGGGATATTCCAGAAGAGCCTGGAAAGTGTCCGGATTTTCGCGGCCATCCCGCCAGGCAAATATACCGCCCTGAGCGACCACAGACTTTGGAAAATGGTCGTCCATAAACCAATGGACCAGGTCAATCGCGTGGCTCATCCACTGATCCGCGATGCCACTGGAAAAATCGCGATAGAGACGGAATTCGAAATAAACGCGAGGGTCGAATGGGCGGAATGGGCGATTCATGAGCCATCGCTTCCAGTCGGTGTCCTGCTCACGGAGTTGGGAAACTTCCGGGCGGCCACGCCAGCGCGGACCATTATAGTTATAAGCAATTTCGATCTTGCTGATCTCGCCTAGAGCGCCCCCCTGAATCGTATCGTAAGCAAGCTGTTGATAGGGTTCGCTGCGGTGTTGTGTGCCAACCTGGACAATCACATTGCGGGAAAGCACGGCATCGCGTGCGGCTTTCATGTCCGCAAGGTTGTTACCCATAGGCTTTTCAACATAGGCGTCCTTGCCAGCATCCGCGACGAGTTTGAGAATGGGAGAGTGGGAGTGTTCGGGGGTGGAAATTAGCACCGCGTCGACGTCCTTGAGAGCAAGCAGGTCGTCGAGATATTGCAAGGAGCGCGGGGCACGGCCATAATATTTTTCGTTCGCTGCACGAGCGGCTTCGCGGTTGACGGACCAAAGGTCGCAAACGGCTGTCATTTCGACATGATGAGAGTGTTGGAGTTGCGCGGCGATCGTGTCCAGCTCCGGACCGCGAGATCCTATACCAACATGGCCCAGTGAGATGCGGTCATTTGCGCCAAGAATGCGAGAATAGGAGAACGCCGTGGATGCGAGGGTTGTGCTGGAGGCGATGGCAGCGGCAGTACTGTTAATAAATGTTCTACGATCCATTTGGGAATTTTGGGCGGACATGATGGTACCCTCCGGTGTGAAAGTCTATCTCTGAATTAAAAAAAAATATACCTGTAAAATGAATACTGAAACTTCCATCGCTGCCAGCAGCCAAACGCCAGCCACTGTGAAGAGTGCGGCTGCCGTAATAAATCTTTGTAAATAATGCAGGCAAGACGCTATCGAATTTCGATCTAGACGCATCATTCACCTGCGTATCTAATATGGCAGTCAAAAAGGAAGGCCTTGAGCCAGCTGACAAATACCTGGCGTTCTTTGCGGTGCTCGATCGCGACGCTCGCGACGCTCTTGCCGCCATTGAACTGGTTCTGGCCCAATCCGCCATCAGTTCCCAGTTGGTGGACAATCTGAACGCTTCCATCCATCTCCGCGCGCTGCTCACCGGCTTGTTTCTGGTGACCGAGATTTTGCAGACACGGCAAACACACATGCAGCCGATGGCCTCGAATTGATTGGATTGGTCGCGGTCATCCCATAGGCAGGCCGAATGTACTCGCATCAGGTTATCGATCACTTTGAGCATCCGCGCAACGCCGGAGAAGTTGCCAATCCGGATGCTTCCATACTTATCGAAAATCCGCCTTGTGGCGACATTCTCAAGCTGACGCTCAAGCTGGCGGGCGGCCGAATCGAAGAAATACGTTTTCTTGCAAAAGGGTGTGTTGCCACCATAGCTTGCAGTTCGGCACTCACTGAACTCGTTCGGGGGAAGACGGTCGAGAAAGCGCGGAAACTAGGGAGAGAACAACTGGTCAGCACAAGACGCGGGCTGTATCTGGTCGCTACAACATCGTGAGAGAGTCCGATCTGATAGCTGCCACACGGAATATCGAGGAAAACCGCAAAACCGAAGTTGGGCATAGTTTCGGGCATAGTAACGAGCCAAACCGTGCAATGAACAGTGCACAACCCCTTGTATAATCATCACTGTGCGAGAGTGGCGGAATTGGCAGACGCACCAGACTTAGGATCTGGCGGGGCAACCCGTGGGGGTTCGAGTCCCCCCTTTCGCACCACACTGACGGCTGATAGCTACACGCTAGAAAGCTGAAGACTACTTTCCCATCGGTACCCTCACGCCCGTCTTCTTCGCAAACTCCTTTGCCTCGTCATATCCCGCGTCCACGTGCCGAATCACGCCCATGCCAGGATCGGTCGTCAGCACGCGCTCTATGCGTTTGGCCATCGCGTCGGTGCCGTCGGCGACCGTGACCTGCCCGGCGTGCAGCGAATAGCCAATGCCCACGCCGCCGCCGTTGTGGATGGAAACCCACGACGCGCCCGCTGCCGTATTCACCAGTGCGTTCAGCAGCGGCCAGTCGGCCACCGCGTCCGAGCCATCTTTCATACTTTCAGTTTCGCGAAAGGGAGAAGCCACCGACCCGCAATCCAGGTGATCGCGTCCCATCACAATGGGAGCTTTGATCGTGCCTTTCTTTACAAGATCGTTAATAGCCAGCCCAAACCGCGCTCGCTCACCGTATCCCAGCCAGCAGATACGGGCCGGCAGCCCTTGAAACTTTATGCGCTTACGAGCAAGTTCAATCCAGCGCCGCAAGCTGCGATTCTCAGGGAAAAGTTCAAGCACCAGATCGTCGGTCACGGCAATGTCCGAAGCCTCGCCCGAAAGCGCCGCCCAGCGGAACGGCCCGCGCCCCTGGCAGAACAACGGTCGAATATATGCCGGTACAAATCCCGGAAAGTCGTAAGCATTCTTCACGCCGCGCTGAAAGGCGAAAGTACGAATATTGTTGCCGTAGTCGAACGTGACCGAGCCCATCTTCTGCAAGCGCAGCATGCCCTCAACGTGCTTCACGATGGCGTCGAGCGAATGCTCCTGATAAGCGTGCGGATCACGCTTGCGAAGTTCGAGCGCCGCTTCCAGCGACATCCCATTCGGCACATATCCATTCAGCGGATCGTGCGCCGAAGTTTGATCGGTAAGAATGTCGGGCACAACGCCGCGTTCGGCCAGCTCCGGAATGATGTCCGCGCAATTGCCCACCAGCCCGACCGAAATGTTTTCTTTTTTGCGGACGGCATTTTTCAGAATGCGCAGCGCCTCGTCAAGCGTGGACACCATAAAATCGCAGTAGCCGGTCTTGAGCCGCTTCTTGATGCGCTCGGGATCGACGTCAATCCCAAGAAACGCCGCGCCGGTCATGGTCGCCGCCAGCGGCTGCGCTCCACCCATGCCGCCCATGCCGCCGGAGACGATCAGCTTCCCGCCCAGATCGCCGGAAAAATGTTTTTCACCCGCCGCCCCAAAGGTTTCATAAGTCCCCTGCACGATCCCCTGCGAGCCGATGTAGATCCACGACCCAGCCGTCATCTGCCCATACATCATCAGCCCTGCACGCTCGAGTTCGTTGAACTTCTCCCAGTTGGAAAAATGCCCGACCAGATTCGAGTTCGCGATCAGCACGCGCGGCGCGTACTCGTGCGTCTTGAATACGCCCACCGGCTTCCCCGACTGCACCAGCAAAGTCTCATCGTTCTCAAGACTCTTTAGCGAGCGGACGATAGTGTGATAGCAATCCCAATTCCGCGCCGCCTTCCCCGTGCCGCCATAGACGACCAAATCCTGAGGACGCTCGCCGACTTCTTCGTCAAGATTGTTCATCAACATGCGCATGGCCGCTTCCTGCTGCCAACCTTTGCAGGAAAGCGTGTTGCCACGCGGGGCGCGGATGCGGGTGTAAGAGGGAGTATGAGTTTCAGTGTCTTCAGACATGGGAATATGGTAGTTCGGAAGGTGTGGAATCATCAACGAGGGCAGCCAGTTCTCCGTTTCCCGATCTGACACCAATTCCGTGACGGTGCCCCACTCAAGCCTTGTTTTTGGCTTGAGTGGGGACTTTCGTCGGGCGTAGTCTGGCCTCATGCCGTGGGGATTAAAACGATTCCAAGAAACAGGTCACAGCCACTTCGTCACATTCTCCTGTTATCATCGGCAACCGTTGTTCACCTCCGACCCCGCCAAGCGAATCTTCGAGCTAGCGCTGGAACGTGTGCGGCGCAGTTTCAGCCTCCGCGTTTACGGATATGTGGTGATGCCGGAGCATGTTCACTTGCTGCTCAGCGAACCCGAGCGCGGCATGCTTGCCGATGCTCTCAAGTCGCTGAAGCAAGGCGTGTCACGCCGCCTGGTCGAGGGTGCCCCGTCGGGTGGCCCACTCAAGCCTTCTTTTGGCTTGAGTGGGGACTTCCCCCAGCATTTCTGGCAAAAGCGCTATTACGATTTCAACGTCCGCAACTATAGCCAGTTTGTGGAGAAACTCCGTTACATCCATCGCAATCCGGTCAAGCGCGGATTATGTGAACGTCCGGAAGATTGGGACTGGAGCAGCTTTCGTCAATACGCAACAGGGTGCGAAGGACGAGTGGAAATTGAGTGCGAGTGGACGGCAAGAAGGCGCGAGCGAGCGGCAGGGACGCTCTGTCCAGCTGTCGACCTGCCCCACTCAAGCCAAAAGAGGGCTTGAGTGGGCCACTCGTCCGGCGGCGTATTTTGTCAGCGAACAAATAGCGAACATGGTGAACTAGCCAGGAGAGGTGTCAATATGCATTCGAGGTCTCAACCAACGATCCTCGCAACTCTGCTAGTGCTGGCTTTGTTCGGAGCGCCCGCCCCAGGTACGGCCGCCGTTAACATAAACGTTGATGCCGTGAGAAAGTCAGTAGTGTTTCTCTATGCCACTGACGAAAACGGAAACGTCGACTCTGCAAAGCCGCTCGGCACTGGCTTCATAGTCGAGGTTCCGCTCGCTTCTAAGCCTGGCCTCGCGTACAAACTTCTCGTGACCGCCCGCCACCTCATTGATCCGCAATGGGCGAGGTGCCCGGTTCCCAACCCAACCAAGATCTACATGAGAGTAAATACCAAGGATTTCAACCCGGAAAAAGAAGATGTCGGCACGGCAGACTTACCAATTGTAGTAAGCACCGAGACGTGGCGGAAGGCCGATGATCAAGAAGTTGACGCCGCCGTGACTGTCTTGGACGCCTCAAAACTGGCCCCTTACGATGTCCTTGGCGTGCATATCGCGGAGTTTCCGACGCCCGAAGAGCTAAAGACGTTTACAGCGGGAGACGCCGTCATCTCCGCAGGTCTTTTTCCCGGCGCGTCAGGCAAGAAGCGGAACTATCCGATCTTTAAGTTCGGAAACATTTCCAGCATTCCAAACGAGACAGCTGACGTCGCATGCGGCAACCAATCACGATCTCTGAAACTATGGTTCGTCGCAGCGAGCCTCGTGCCCGGAAATAGCGGTTCGCCGATCTTTTACGTCCCTGCGGGGTTTGCAGGTCTTACAGTAGGCGGCACCAACAACCGCGCAGTCCTTTTGGGCGTGCAATCAATGTCGTTCTTATCCTGGGACGTGGCAGGAATGACGCCGGTCGAGCACATTTACAAGATTATCGAGGGATTGAAATTGCCTGATGCGGATCTGCGAAGAGGTCCGCCGATTGTTCCCGCGCCGGGGGGCACAAGTAAACCGTAGGCGGCTAGACCTCTCGCGATCCAGTCGCCCGGTGCCCCAGGTTCGCGCCCGTTCTTTGGGCGCTGACCTGGGTCACTACTGCCGCTCCATCATTCCCACTCAATCGTCCCCGGCGGTTTCGACGTAATGTCGTACACTACGCGATTCACACCGCGCACTTCATTCACGATACGATTGGAAATCGTCTTCAGCACCTCATACGGCAGCGGAACCCAATCCGCCGTCATGCCGTCTTCCGAATGCACGGCGCGGACGGCGCAGGTGTAAGCATAAGTCCGCTGATCGCCCATTACTCCGACCGACATTACCGGCAAGAGCACGGCAAACGATTGCCAGATTTTCTGATACAGTCCGGCCTTCTTGATCTCGCCCACCACAATCTCATCGCACTCGCGGAGTAAGTCGGCGCGTTCTTGAGTTACTTCACCCAAAATGCGAACCGCCAGCCCCGGCCCAGGGAACGGCTGCCGCTGCAAAATATCCTCGGGCATGCCGAGATCGCGCCCAATCCGCCGCACCTCATCTTTAAATAAATCCTTCAGCGGCTCGATGAGCTTGAGCTTCATCGTCTCCGGCAATCCGCCGACGTTGTGATGCGACTTGATGACCTCCGACGGGCCGCGCACGGAGCGCGATTCGATCACGTCGGGATAGAGCGTCCCCTGCACCAGCCACTCGACTTCGCCTTCTTCTTTTAAGATGCGCTGCGCCTCGGCGTCGAAGACTTCGATGAACTCGTTGCCGATGATCTTGCGCTTCTTTTCCGGCTCGGTCACGCCCGCCAGTTTTTGCATGAAGCGCTCGGTGGCATCGACCGCAACCACGCGCAGTCCAAGATTGTCGCGCAAGTTTTGCTGGACTTTCTCGAACTCGTCCTTGCGCAACACGCCGTTGTTGACGAACACGCAAGTGAGCCTTGATTTGCCGGAAGCATCGCGCATGGCGCGATCCACCAGCACCGCCGCAACCGAAGAATCCACTCCGCCAGAAAGCCCGCAGATGGCGCGCCCGTTGCCGACTTGCTGCCTCACCTGCGCCACAGTCGCATCAATAAAATGTTGCGGCGTCCACGAAGGCTTCGCTCCACAAATGCCCAGCGCGAAGTTGCGCAGAATGTCCGCGCCCAGCGGCGTGTGATGCACCTCGGGATGAAACTGCACCGCCCACATTTTGCGCGCGGGGTTTTCGATGGCGGCAACCGCGTTGGGAGTTTTCGCCGTCAGCCGGAACCCCGGAGGCAGCTCTTCAGCCGAATCGCCATGCGACATCCAGACCGCGAGCACTTTGGGCAGTCCCTGAAAAAGTAGCGAGTCTGGTTCCTGGATCTCGACTTTGGCGTGCCCGTACTCGCGTTTCGCGGCCGGGCGCACTTTTCCGCCCAGCGCATACACCATGAACTGCAATCCGTAGCAGATGCCGAGCATGGGGATGCCGAGATCGAAGACGCTCTTATCGGCCAGCGGCGCGTCTTGGTCGTACACCGACGACGGCCCGCCCGAAAGAATAATCCCCACCGGAGAGTAGCTGCGAATTTCTTCCAGGCTGGCGTTGAACGGCAGTACGACCGAAAAAATCTTTCTGTTCGCGGATGCGGCGCGCAATCAACTGCGAATACTGCGCGCCAAAGTCGAGGACGACGATGGATTGGGTTTCCACGGATGAGTGTCTCAGATCACTGATTGAGTTTGCAAATGTACAAACCAGCTACGAGCTGCGAGCAAGAGCTCCGAGCAACCGGCTTCGCTTTGAAGCGTTTGCTCGAAGCTTGCAGCTCGCAGCCCTCTTATCGCACCACAATATTCACCAGCTTCTTCGGCACGACGATAACCTTTACCACCTGCTTGCCGGCAATCGCCGCCCGCACCTTCTCATCGGCGAGCGCCGCTTGCTTGATTTGATCCTCGCTCGCGTCCGCCGGCACAACCACCAGGCCGCGCAGCTTTCCGTTGACCTGCACCGGAATCTCGATCTCGTCTTCCGCCGCCAGCTCCGGATCGTACTTCGGCCAAGGAGCTTTCAACAGATTGCTCTTCTCGCCCGCCATCTCCCACAATTCGTGCGCGAGATAAGGAGCCATGGGGGCGAGCAGCAGTGCGATGCTGCGCTGCACTTCAGCGACCAGCGCAGCGGGAACTCGTCCACTGGCAATTGCCTCCTCCGCGCCATAAATCTCGTTCACTAATTCCATGATGGCCGCGATGCAGGTGTTGAAATGCCAGCGCCCCTGGAAATCGTCGCTGACGCGCTTGATGGTCTGGTGCAGCTTGCGCTGGATCGCTCGCGCCTCGGGCGATCAGATGGCTCCGCCGCGGGAGACGCGCCAAGCCGCGTCTCTACAGGAGGGTTGCGCAAATAGAACCGATACACGCGCCCCAGAAACCGCTGAATGCCCTCGATCCCCGAATCCTGCCAGTCAAGGTCGCGGTCCGGAGGCGCGGCGAACAAGCTGTACAACCGCGCCGCATCGGCTCCGTAGCGCGCCACCATCTCATCGGGCGACACAACGTTGCCCAGGTTCTTCGACATCTTCGCGCCGTCTTTGATCACCATCCCCTGCGTGAACAAGCGCGCCGCGGGTTCGTCATTTTTCACCAGCCCCATGTCGCGCATGAACTTCGTCCAGAAGCGCGAATAAATAAGGTGGAGAATGGCGTGCTCCACGCCGCCAATATATTGATCGATGGGAAACCAGTAAGCGATCTTAGCGGAGTCGAACGGGGCTTTATCATTCCGCGCGTCGGCGTAGCGATAGAAGTACCACGACGAATCGACGAACGTATCCATGGTGTCGGTCTCGCGCCGCGCCGGGCCGCCACACTTCGGACAAGTCGTGTTCAGAAACTCCGGCACATTCATCAGCGGAGATCCACCCGAGAGCGTGACCTTCACCTTGTCCGGCAAAATCACCGGCAAGTCTTTTTCCGCGACCGGCACCACGCCGTCCTTGTCGCAATACACCATCGGAATCGGCGTGCCCCAATAGCGCTGCCGCGAGATGCCCCAGTCTTTCAAGCGGAACGTGACCGTCGCCTTGCCAAACCTCTTTTCCTCAGCGACGCGCCGACATCTTGGCAATCGCGTCTTCGCAACTGAGGCCGTTAAACTCGCCCGAGTTCACCAGAATCCCATCCATGGCCGTAAACGGCAGCGGCGATTCCGCCATGGTTTCTTCCGGGCCGGTGCTCGCCGGCAAAATTACCCGCCGGATCTCCAGCTTGTACTTCTTGGCGAATTCATAATCGCGCTCGTCGTGCGCCGGCACGCTCATGATCGCGCCCGTGCCGTAGTCCATCAGGATGTAGTTCGCCACCCACACCGGCACCGCTTCGCCGTTATAAGGATTCTTAGCGTAGCGCCCGGTAAACACGCCATGCTTCTCGATAGCGCCAATATCGCCCGCTTCTTTCGCCCGGCGCTGCTCCGCGATCAACTCTTCCACCTGCGCGCGCAGATCGCCAGTCGCGGACAATCATGTCGGCGACAATCGGATGCTCGGGCGCCAACTGCACCGAGGTCGCGCCATAAATCGTGTCCACGCGCGTGGTGAACACCGTGATCGTCGATCCCGCCGGTCCCACCGTCCCGCCCAGATCGAAATCCACCAGCGTGCCTTCGCTGCGCCCAATCCAGTTCTGCTGCATGATCCGGACTTTCTCCGGCCACCCCTGCAACTTCTCCAGATCGCGCAGCAACTCGTCCGCATACTTCGTGATCCGCAAAAACCACTGTTCCAATTCGCGCTGCTCAACCGGAGTGTCCTCATGCCGCCAGCAATTCCCGCCCACCACCTGCTCATTGGCCAGCACGGTTGCGCACTTGCGGCACCAGTTCACCTTGCTCTTCTTGCGATAGGCGAGTCCCGATTCGTAGAGCTTCAGAAAAAACCACTGGTTCCAGCGGTAGTAATCCGGCAGACAAGTCGTAACCTCGCGCGTCCAATCGTAAGCGAACCCGAGGCGCTTCATCTGCACCTTCATGGCCGCGATGTTCGCCAGCGTCCACTGCTTGGGAGGAGTGTTGTTCTTGATGGCCGCATTCTCCGCTGGCAGGCCGAACGAATCCCAGCCCATCGGATGCAGCACGTTGTAGCCGTTCATCCACATGTAGCGCGCCAGCGCATCGCCAATCGAATAATTGCGCACGTGTCCCATGTGCAGCGCGCCCGAAGGGTAGGGGAGCATCTCCAGCACGTAATACTTCGGCTTGGTGGTGTTGGGCTCGGCAGCGTAGAGCGAAGCGTCGTTCTGCCAGCGCTCCGCCCATTTCCGCTCAATGCGCTGCGCATCGTAGCGCTCTTCGCGCGCGGGAGGGATAGCTTTGTCTTCCTGTGGCATAGATAGGGATAGTGAGGTAAAGAACAATCTTCGATTTTACAACGTGCAGACGGGCAAAGAGCTTAGCGCCCTTGGCGAAAGCGAGGGATCTGCAGTTCGCCGCAAAATGCAGATCCCTCCCCCTCTGCTACGCTCGGGGTCGGGATGATAATCCAAACTAAGATGACAATTCATGAAAAGTGTCGCTCGCGCACCGATTCTCGACTTTCACCACGGGCTGTTAGCGTTCCTTTTTTGCCGACCTCGATACAAATGCCAGCTCTTTAAGATACTCGCGTATGGGGCGGGCGGGAGTCCCCCAGAAAACCATTCCCTTGCCGCGAATTATTTTTTTTGTTGGGATGCCGCTTTGTGCCCCGAGAATTGCGCCTTGTTCGATGCGGACGTGGTCGGCGATGCCGACTTGTCCGCCGATGATGACGTTGTCTTCGACGATGGAGCTGCCGGAGAGGCCGGTTTGCGCAGCGATGACCACGTCCTGGCCGATCTGGACGTTGTGGCCGACTTGCACCAGATTGTCGATCTTCGTGCCGCGGCGGATGCGGGTTTCGTCGAGAGAGCCGCGGTCCACCGTAGAGTTGGCGCCGATTTCCACATCGTCTTCGAGCACGAGTCGCCCGATTTGGGGGGATTGCTCGTAGCGTCCGGTCTGCGCATCGCGGACGTAGCCGAAGCCTTCACCGCCGAGGACAGCGCCAGCCTTCACGATGACGCGGTCGCCAATGGTTGTGCCGGGGTAAATGGTGACGTTCGGGTCGATGCGGCAGTGGCTTCCGATTACCACGCCGTCGCCGATGACCGAAGCGGCGCCGATGGTGGTTTCATCGCCGATCCTGACGTGTTCGCCGAGAATCGCGCGCGGGCCAATAGCTACGTTCGCGCCGATCTCGGCGGAAGCGGGAACCATGGCGGAAGGATGAATGCCGCGATTGCGGTCGGGGTCGCGGAGGAGCCGCGCAGCTCGGGCGAATGTGAGACGCGGCTGCGGGGAAATCAGGATGGGCTTGGCGGCGGCGCTGGCTGCGGAGTCTCCGGCAAAGTCTCCTGAAATGACGGCAGCGGCGGCGGAGCGGAGCGCGGCATCGAGATATTGGGCGTTCTCGACGAAGACGAGGCTCGCGCTCGTGGCGGATTGCAGGCTGGAAACGGTGGCGACGGTGATGGAGCCGTCGCCGAGCAGACGGCAGCCGAGCTTCTGGGCGAGATCGCGTAGGGATTGCTTCATGGTTGTCTATTGTCGCTTTCCGGGGCGGGTGTGTACAACGGGGGAGCTTTCTTGTGTGGGGACGGGGCGGAGCCTGCCCTGGCGGAGCCGAAGGGCCCCGTCCAAGCGGGGCGTAGCCCCGCTTCCACACAGAGGTGAAGGATCAGTACAGCGAAGGCTGGCCTAGGGGGCGGGTCTTCCAGCGGCGATGGACCCAAAGCCACTGGTCGGGATAACGGCGGATGAAGGCTTCGATGATTTTGGTGAATTTTGCGGTGTTGCCGACGATGTCGGCCTCGTCGTCGCCGGTGCGAATCAACTCGACGGCGGGATCGAAGCGCAGAATGTATTTACGCAGAGTTGAATCCCACACGGTAAAGCCGGGGACTACGGTGGCGTCGGTGCGCAGGGCAATGCGGGCGAGGCCGCTGGCGGTGCAGGCGGGGATGCCGAAGAAATCCACAAACACACCTTGCGGCGGAGTCATGTTGGTGTCCATGAGGATGCCGACGGTTTCGCCGGCGCGCATGGCGGAGAGCAGGCCGCGCACGAAATCGTCTTTATCCACGGTGCGGTTGCCGTGCAGGGTACGGTAGCGTTCGATCAAGGCTCCGATGTAGGGATTGTCGAGGGAGCGCATGACGATCTTTAGCGGGTGGCCGTAGAGCGAGTGGGCGAAGGCGGAGATCTCCCAGGCACCGAGGTGGCCGGTGAGAAAGAGCACGCCTTTGCCGCGCGCGTAGGCGCGCTCGAAGTTTTCAAAACCTTCATAGACGACGACACGAGAAACATTTTCGCGGGTGTAGCGCGGGAAGAGGCAGACTTCGGCGAGCTGGCGTCCGAGGGAAATGAATTCGCCGCGCACCAGGCGGCGGTGCGCGCGCTTGGACATTTCTGGAAAAGCAAGCGCGAGATTGCGCAGGGCGACGCGGCGGAGGCGCCCGTGAAGCGCGTAGACAGTCAACCCGAGCGCGATTCCAAGGGCGCGCGCCACGGGACGGGGGAGCAGGCCCAGGATCTTTACCCAGGGCCAGACTAGAGCGTACTCAAGTCGTTTTCGCACTGTGCGGGAGTTTAGGGGGTAAAGGCATCGCTATGCAAGGTGGGCGTCCTTCAGGGGCTAAAGCCCGCTTCTTTATTGGCTCTGGGCGGCACGGCTAAAGCCGTGCCCTTCCCAAAACCATTCAGAAGAGAACTTTCTACTTTGCCGCTTGCTTGGCCCACTTGGCGAGCGTGTTCAAGAAGGGATACGCGGCTTTGGGAGCTTCGATCTCTCCCTTCAGGGATGTTTTGGAGGGCACCATGTGGCCGTAGAATTCGTAGGTGCTTTCCTTGTCCTGCTTGATGACGGCGCCGCTGAGTTCGAGTCCGGCGAATAGGCCGCGGGAGCGTGAGTAGGTCAACACCTCCGCCCTCATCTTCCAATCGGTATCGGCGGCGGCGTGGCGTCCGACCGGGCCGGCGGCGGCGCTGGCATCAGCACCGAGCTTGAACTGGCTGGAGAGCAGTTGATTCATTCCGTTCTTGTTCATGATCAGCATGACGACATCGGTTGCCTGGCCGCCGATCTGCAAGCCGAAGCTGCCGCCGCCGATGGTGAAGAACGCGGGCGCACTCCAGCCTTTTGGAGTGCGGCAACTGGACACGCCTTTGCCATAACGGCCGCCGAAAACGAAGCCTCCGTTGAGCAGCGACGGAACCACGGCCACACATTCGGCCGAAGCGAGTATTTCTTCGGGGATACCCTTGTCGGGAGCGGCCTGGATTTCGTCGAGCACGTTGCCGGCAGCTTCAATACGTCCCGCAGACTTGGTGTCCTCATCGGCGGAAAGGATCGGGGTCAGAAAACAAACGAGCAGCAGCAGAACGGGGAGATTTCGCATCATGCCTCACTTGGGAGATCGGAGTATGGATTCTATTGTCTCTAATTCTACTCGATGCGGGGCGCGGAACGGGAGATGCTGGGGAGTAATCAGGGTGAGTCAGGCTGTAGGCAAAAAAATGCGGGGCTGAAAACGGCGACCCTAATCTCCGCTCCCAACCCCGTCTCCCAGGTTCTGTGGTAGGTGAGGCGAGTATGCGGCAGGTGCGGAAAGGGGACAAGATTACCAAGGTCACTGTTCCGTGGTAACCGAGGGTGTTCACGAATAGTGACAACGGGGAAGTGTGGGCCCATCGGAATCCAAGCCTCCGCTCGCTATCTGCCAAGGTCAGCGATTCCAGCGAAACCCTGTCCAGCCCAGATAACAGCCAGCGGCCAGAGCTGCAACGGCAAACTCGGTGCTGTGTGGAATGCCGGAGGAAAAAGCGCCGATTCCTAATGTAAGCAATACACCACCGGACAAGAGTTTCACGAAGTAAACCAAGTCCTGAATGGGCGCCGTGGATCCCTTTTTCGCCATATAGTGGGCGGCCCACGGGGCCTCAGCCGGAGTGATGTTTTGCTGCATCTCCCTAATTTCTTGTTCCCACTCCGCGCGCGATTGTTCTCGTCTGTTCATTCACTCACATCAATCACGAGCCAACATAGCTTCCAGAAACTACTTCGCCGTCACCAGCGAATGCGTGATGGCGTGGACGGAAAGCGCGATGCGATTCTGCACGCCGACTTTGCGCATCAGTTTCGCGACGTGAGCTTTCACGGTGCGCTCTTCGATGCCGAGGGCCGATCCGATTTCTTTGTTGGAACGGCCGGCCACCAGCATCTCGAGAACTTCCTTCTCGCGGTCGGTGAAAGTAATCCGGCCGGCGGGGAAGATGCGGCCCGGAGATGCGCTGACGCGTTCGATGAAAGTCGAGAGAACGCGGCGTGGAGCCCACACCGAACCCTGATTGACGACGCGGAGCGCCTGGATAAACTCGGCCGGTGAGGCAGCCTCGTCCACGTAGCCTTTGGCGCCGGCGGCAATGGCTTTGAGCACGCTCTCATCGTCCATGCCGGAGCCGGTCACGATGATGCGCAGGTCGGGCCGGATGGCTTTCATGCTGGCCATAATGTCGTACAGATTCTGACCACCGCGATTGCCCAGCAGGACCAGATCGATGGCCTGCAGTTGGCCCAGGTCGGCCAGCGAGGCGGAGACCAGTTCCAAATCGGGCTCGGTATCGAAGAGGGCGCGGAATCCCACAAATCGCAGTGGATCGCTTTCCACTACGGCGACGCGTATCAGCGGTTTTTTAGCGACGGCGACGGCAGCTTTCATTAAGGTTTCCCTGTTAGGATTGCATCCTGTTCAAGCTTGCCTGAATTGGCAGAGAATTGGAACGATTGGTCATTGATACAAATTACGGGGGTAACCCCCAAAATCAGGCAGCAGAGGAGGGTTTTGTCATGGATCGAAGGCGAATACAGCGGTATTGCGCGGGAATTTTGGCGATGGGCATGATGGGGGCGGGACTGGCATTGGCGCAGGCGCAGGCGCAACCGCCCGCCCAAACTTCAGTACCGTATCAGCCGAAGTTTGCGGGCGATCCGGCGCGCTCGGAATCGGAAGCGCTGGCGCTCGGCTACATGCGGACCGTGCTGCGGGCGCAGCATGAATACAAGAAACGGCACAACAAGTTTGCCGAGTCGCTGGAGGCTCTGGCGGGCACCGGCTCCTTCACCAAGCGCATGGCGCACTCGGCCGACCGCGGAGATTACACGGCCAGCTTCCTTTATCGCCGCGAAAGTCCGAATCGAGAACAGTTCGTGCTCACCATGACGCCCAAACAACTCGACGCCGAACATCGCTCGTTCTACGCGGAAGACGATGGGGCCATTCACGCGGACGAGCAAAAATCCGCGGACATGGATTCGCCGAAAGTGAAGTGATCGGGCAGCGATGCCCCGGCTTCTATTCGGTTGACATGGTGCGGGAACGTCAGTCCGAGCCGCCGCCCTTGGGTGCGGATGGTTTATCTTCGCGATGTTTTTCGTCGCGGAGGGAATGCGTCGGTTTGGGCTGGACGGTGGGAATCGGATTGGCGCCTGGCTGGATGCCGGGTGGAACGCTCTGGGCGGCTTGGCCCTTCAATTCCTGGACGATTTCTTCGTGGCCGCGCGCGCCATAGTCGTGGGCGAAGCGGGTCAGGGCTTCGGTGAGAATGTCGTGGTGGTGCACGTTTTCCAAACCCGGTTCGCGGGTGATATTCAGCCACAAGCGATGCAGCAAGACGACGTCTTCATCCTTCATGGTGGGCGTATGCGGGCCAATGCGGAACGTGTCAACCCTGCCGTCGGGCTGAATGATCTGCAACACGAACTGGCGTTTGGGTTCGGGGATGGCTTCCCAGGCGGCGCCCATGGCGAAGGCCTGCTCGGCGGTGGTCATCTTGCTGGAGAGGCCGGCGGCGACCGAAGACGATTCGAGGTTGTGGGCGGTCTGCACGATGGCGGACCAGGGGTCGCGAGCCGGAACCACGAGGAGGGAAACCTTTTTGCCAAAACTTTCGGCGATGGAAACGGCGCGGGTGAAAAGCGTCTGCTCGTAATCGCTGAACATCTGTTCGGCGGAAAGGCCGTAGGCGGCGCTGCCGAACTGGCTGGTGCGGGCGGTCATGACGACCACGTCCTGTTCGTGCGTGTTGGCGCGCTCGAGCACCCAGCGCAGGTGGTTGAGCGTGTTGTAGTCGCGGACGGGCACGAGCACGTTGCCGGGGCGGATGCCGATGGTTTCGCGTTCCACCGTGTCGCTTTGCAGCAACTGGAAGTGGTCCTTCATTTGCTCTTTGGCGAGCGCGTATTTTTTACGATTCGTGTGTTCGGAAACGGTGAAGATCACGAAAAAAACCACGGAGAAGGAAATACCAGCGACCGTAGCGACGGATTTGGTGGCCAGGTTCACCAGCGCCGTCGCGAGAAGAACGAAAAAAACCGAAAGTAGACCGATGGGAATTTCGATTCCGGCGATGGTGATGTTCGGTGGAACCTTCCAGCCGCGCACACCCTTGTACTTGAAGCGCAGGACGAGCATGGACAGACTATTGAACGTGAAACTCCAGATCACTCCGAAGGCATACGCTTCACCGAGCACATAGACGTCGCCGCGGCTCGCCAGGATGGTGAGGATCTGCAACCCGACGACCAGATTGATGATGCGGTGGCTGGTCCCGTATTTGCGGTGGGGAAAGCGGAACCAATCGGCCAGGACGCCGTCTTCGGAGACACGGTTTAGTACGCCATTCGATCCGATGATCGCGGTGTTGACGGCGCCGGAGAGAATGAGGAACCCGACCACCACCACAAATCCGCGAAAAACCAGGCGCACGAGCTGCGGCCCCCACATGTACATGGCGAGGCCCGCAATCAGATTGTCTTTGTAAATCGGGACGCGGACCGCGTCCGGAATCAGCATGACGGACAGCAGCGCGGACAGGCCGGTGAAAATGAAGCTATAGAGGGCGATGACGATCGCGGCGCGTTTCAGGTTCTTGAGCTTGGGATGAGCGAGTTCACGATTGACCTGGGCAAGCGATTCTTCGCCGCTCATGGCCAGCACGGAGTGGCCGAAGGCGATCAGGATCCCAAGCACCCCGAACATCCTGGCCAGGCTCTGATCGGGGAAGCTGTGACGGAGAAAGCCGAGAGACTCTTTGGAGAAATGAAGGTTCTGAGGAGTGGGCAGCGGGACGTGCTGGTATCCCGACTTGAACAGGGTGAGCGCCGACCAAGCCATCAGGATGACCACCATCACGGTGGTGATCTGCATGACGCGGAGAGCTTTCTCGCTGGATTCCTGGATACCCTTGGTGTTTTCCCACCAGTAATAAATCGTGACCGCCAGAGCGAAGACCACCGACGTCAGGTTGACGTTGAGCTGCGGCGTGCCTTGGAAGAGATGGTGAATGGCGCGGGGAATCCAGCCGTGCATGTCGGCGGTGACAAAAATCTCGTTGATCAGGCCCACGATGTACTGGCCAGCCGATACTCCGGAGATCGGCCCGGTGAGGATGTAATCGAACATCAGGGCGGAGACGCTGATCTTGGCCAGGGTGCCGCCCAACGCTTCCTTCACCACCCGATACACCCCGCCACGGACGAACATGGAACAGCTTTCCACATACACAGCCCGCACGGTGAATGAAAACAGCATGACCGCAACGATGAACCAGGGAGCGGATTTTCCGACCGCCTGCTCGGCGATTCCACAGGCATAAAACGCGGACGAAGCAAGGTCGTTCAGCACGATGGCCGCGGCCCGCCAGTAGGAGATGAAGGTGAGCATCACCGAGGTGGCGACGACAATGCGGACGCGATTTGACGGAGATGTTGGTTGGAACGGGGATGACATGGCGACTAGGAGTGGTTCTCTTCCTCTTCCTCCCGGCCAAGAAGCATCTTGAGATCTTCAATCCCACTAAGCACGAGGACGACAAAGGAACCCATAGCGCCGGCGACGAACATGCCTTCGAGAACTCGCACCAGCATCGTGACGATCTTCAGACCCATAAACAATCCATGTTATTTGAAACGAGGCCAGTTTGACCAATTCGATTGGGACGGAATTCGATTGGGACGGAACAATCCGCTATTCGAATACGCATCCTGGCCGCAACTTGCGCAAGCGACTTTGCTATGCTGGCATGTGCGACGAATCCACTTTAGTGCGTGGGGACTGGTGTTGCTGTCGGCGGCCCTGCAGGTTGTAATCTTTCCGCTGTTGGGGCTGTACGGGCTGGCTTGGATCGCGGTGGCTCCGCTGCTCGTCGTGGTCTTGCGGGCGCGCGCTCCGGAAACTCTGCAACTGCAACTCGACGATCATCGCCAGGCGCGCTTGCTGCCCGCCACGCCGTGGCAGGGGTTCGTACTGGGCTACGCGTGCGGCATTCTCTGGTTTGCCGGGACGTGCTACTGGGTCTTCGACACCATGCACCACTATGGCGGACTGCCGATTCCGGCCGCTGTGCTGGCGCTGATTCTGTTCTGCATGTACGTCGGGCTTTATCACGGGATGTTCGGGCTGCTGCTGGCCTTGGTGGCAGGATCAAAGACCTCCGGATCGAAGACCGCATCGGCAGCGGCGATGCGGCGCGCGCTCGCGACCGCTCCGTTTCTATGGGTTGCGGTGGAACTGGCACGGACGCGGATCACCGCGTTCCCATGGGAGCTTCTGGGGTACTCGCAGACCGCGAATTTTGCGCTCACGCGGATTGCGACGTTCACCGGCGTGTATGGGCTCTCCTTTGAAATCGCGCTGGTGAACAGCGTGTTCGCGGCGGCGTTTCTGGTTGCGCCCGAAGGAGCGGAAGCATCCAAAGAAACAAAGCGGCGGCGGAAACGGCTGCTGGTGGTGGCGTGTGCGGCGGTGGTGCTCTTGCAGGCGGGGCAGTGGCTGGTGCCTCTTCCAGTCGCGGCCGATCGCACCGCACTTTTGCTGCAGCCAAATATTCCGATTCAAGACGGCACTCTGTGGACGCAGCAATATTTCCAGGACACGCTGCGCGACCTGACCGCGATCAGTATGCATCCACCGGGAGCAAAACCCGCCCTACAGCAATCACGCACGTCTCCTGACTTGTTTCGCCCGTCCTACGACTTGATTGTGTGGCCCGAGTCGCCTTCGCCGTTTTACACCAACGATCCTGTGTTTCGAGATGCCGTGAGCGCGCTGGCGCGGCAGTCGGAAACGTGGGTCGTGACGGGCGCGATAGGAATCACTCCTGCCATGCACAGCGGCGGAAACAGTGCACAGGTTTTCAACTCGGCTGCGTTGGTCAGTCCGCAGGGCGAGTGGGTGGGACGTTACGACAAAGTGCATCTCGTACCCTTCGGCGAATACTTGCCGTTCCCGAAACTGTTCGCCTTCGCCGGAGGACTGACGAAAGAAGTGGGAGAATTTCAGCCGGGAGCGTCGCGCTCGCCGCTCAAAGCCGGAGACGAGCGGCTCGGAACATTTATCTGCTATGAATCGGTTTTTCCCGACGATGTGCGGCGGTTCCCGCTCGCGGGCGCGCAAGTTCTGCTGAATATCTCAAACGACGGTTGGTATGGCGACAGCGGCGCCTGGAAGCAGCACCTGCAGCAAACCCAAATGCGGGCGATCGAGAATGGACGCTGGCTGTTGGCCGACACGAATACGGGGATGACGGCGTCGATCGATCCTTACGGACGGATCGTCGCGGCCACCCCGCGCAAAGTCCGCACCGCGCTGGCGGCGCCTTACGCGCTGAGCACGGGTACCACGTTCTACACGCGGCATGGCGACTGGTTCGCATACCTGTGTGCGATAATTTCAGCGGGCGCGATTTTGGCGCGAGTTGTGTTTCCGAGTGGAGGCTCCGATTAAGTACCCGCGAAAAGCTTCAACCACAGGGTACACAGGGGTGCACGAGGGAAAGCCGTGGAGCTGATTCTTACAGTTATAGCCATTCTCTTTGCGATCATCGCAGTTGTTTGGGGCGGATATCAATTGTGGAATCGACTTTGTCAAGGATCATCGAAACAGACGCCCCCGCAACCCCGCTATTCGGTTACCATGCTTTTACCGCTTGTCATCGTGTCCGTCGTACTTTCATCCATCATTGGAATGATGATTTCGGCAGCGACACTTAGCGGGTTCTCGTACGTGGGTGCGCCAGGTGTGTGGTTAGGAGCCATGTTGGGCCGTTGGGTAGATAGGAACCACCCTAATATAGGAGTTTTCTTCATGACAGCTTTCGTTGTGAACTCAGCCCTATGTCTTGCGATTCTCTGGGGAGGGTACTGGCTATGGTTTCAGTTTCGGCGGCGACGTTACCCGGATGGATCGAATGGGGGACGCATTCAACGGCTTTTCTTTTGATTAGATGGATGAACGACTAGCGACCAACGATAAATTGCGTCAGAGACGCTGGGTGATAAGCAATGTTGGATGAACTCGAACAGCAATACACATCCTTAAAGAGCAAGGTTCACGACCTGCGGGAGTATCTTTGACGCCGGTAAGCTGCGCCCGCAGTTTGCCGAAATAGAAAAACAGGCGTCGGACCCCAATCTGTGGTCGAATCCGGAAAAATCTCAACAAGTAATGCGCGAGCGCAAGCGGCTGGAGAGCCTGTTGGCGCTCGAAGGCGACCTGGCGCGCCGCAGCGGCGACATTGCCGCTTATTTCGATTTGGCGCGCGAAGGCGAAGACGTGTCCGCCGACTTGCAGCGCGAGTTGGAATCGCTCGGCGAGCTGGTGGAGCGGGTCGAAACCGAGACGCTGCTGTCGGGCGAGAACGATGGCTTGAATGCGATCATGACGATCCATCCGGGAGCGGGCGGAACCGAGTCGCAGGACTGGGCCGAGATGCTGTTGCGCATGTATCTGCGCTGGGCCGAGCGCCAGGGGTTCAAGACGGAGATGTACGACTATCAGCCCGGAGAAGAAGCGGGAATCAAGTCGGCGACGTTTTCGGTGCTGGGGCAATATGCGTTCGGCTATTTGACGAGCGAGATCGGGGTGCACCGGCTGGTGCGGATTTCGCCGTTCGATCAGGCGAAGCGGCGGCATACGTCGTTTGCCAGCGTGTACGTTTCGCCCGAGATTGACGACAGCATTGAAGTCGTCATTAAGCCCGAGGACATTCGCACCGACACCTACCGCTCGGGCGGAAAGGGGGGACAGCACGTCAATACGACCGATTCGGCGGTGCGGATCACGCACATTCCGACGGGCCTGGTGGCCTGTTGCCAGAACGAGCGTTCGCAGCACAAGAACCGCGAGAAGGCGATGAGCATGCTGCGCTCCAAACTTTACGAATACGAGCTGGAGAAAAAGCGCGAGGTCACGAAAAAGATTGAGGATTCAAAACTCGACATCGATTTCGGTTCCCAGATACGGTCGTATGTGCTGCAACCTTACCGCATGATCAAGGACCACCGCACGAAACTGGAGATAGGCGACGTGGATCAGGTGATCGATGGCGATCTGCGTCCGTTGATGCAGGCTTATCTGCGGATGCGCAGAGGTGAGAAAAAGTGAAGCGAGAAAAAATCATGGGCCGAGCTTCGCGGAAGCCCCCGCATCTTCGCCCGCCACATCTAGGATTCCGCCTGCAGCGCGCCTTTCGCTATGCGGCGGAAAAACACGCCGGACAGACGCGAAAGCAGTCGGCGGTGCCCTATCTTTCGCATCTGATGGCGGTGGCGTCGCTGGTACTCGAAGCGGGCGGCGACGAGGACATGGCGATCGCGGCGCTGCTCCACGATGTGGTCGAAGATTGCGGCGGCATGCCGAGGCTGCGCGAAATCCGCAAGCAGTTCGGCACGCGGGTGGCGAAAATCGTGGAGGGTTGCACGGATTCATTCGGCGAGCCCAAGCCGGAGTGGGTGGAACGGAAGAAGGATTATCTGCGCGAAGTGCAGCACGCCGATGTGGAGACGCGGCTGGTTTCGGCCTCCGATAAGCTGCATAATGTCCGGACCATTTTGGCGGATTACCGGCAGGATGGGGAGGCGATCTGGGCGCGCTTCTCGGGAAAAAGGGAAGGCACGCTCTGGTACTATCGCGCTTTGAGCGACGAATACCGGCGGCGCAGCCCGAACCGTATTACGCGCGAACTCGAACTTGCTGTCGCGGAATTGGAGCGGGCAGCGGGCAAGACGCCAAGAAGCCGTAGTCATCTAAAAAGTCCGCAAAGAAAAAACTAGCAACAAGTTCTGGGAGGTGAACCATGCCCCGAATGATCGATTTAATCCGTAATTCACAGGTGCCTTCGCACCTGATGCAATCGGCGGCGCGCGGATCTCTGTCGCTGCCGCCGGAAGAGACGATCGAGATCCTGGTCTATCTAGCGCTCCATCACAAACTGTTTGGTCCGCAGGCGCGGCTGACGCTGGCCGGTTGGGACGAAAAAGCCAGCCTGGCGGCGGCTGCCGATCCCAAGACCAGCGCCGAGGTGCTGGGATATTTTGTTTCCCTGGAAAACCTGAGGACCTGTCTGCTGCCGGCGCTGGTGGAGAATCCCTCGGTAAGCGAAGAGTCGGTGGACGGGCTAGCGGTGTCGGGACCGCGTTTGGTGGTGGAAGCTTTTTTGAAGAGTGCGCGAGTGATGAGCTCTCCGCGGCTGTTGCAGGCGTTGCAGACTAATCCCAACCTGCGTCCGAATGAGCTTGCCGAGATTGAAAAGAAGCTGGCTGCTTTTGGAGAGAGTGCGGCTGCAGAGCCTCCCGCAGCGGACGCACCCGACGAAGCGATCGAGAGCACAGTCACAAAGTATCTGGAAGAGAATGCGGCGGAACTGGCAGCCGAAAAGGACAAGCCGTTCCAGCCCATCGGAATGATACGCGAAGAGGCGAGCGTGGAAGCAGCGGTTGAAGCTGGGCCGCAGGCTGCTGCTGAGGCGAGCGCCAGTGCTGACGCTGCCAGAATCGCAGTGGAGAAATTGGCGGTAGCCGGAGCGGGAAAAACAGCGGCAGCCTTGGCCGCTATTCATGCCAAGAAGCGTTCACCGGCCGGTCATGAAGAAAAGCGCGACAGCACGCTGCAGAAGATTTCCAAACTGGACATCAAGGGCCGGATCGCGCTGGCCATGCGCGGCAGCAAGGAGGAGCGGTCGATCCTGGTCCGCGACGGCACCAAACTGGTGGCGCTGGCGGTGCTGGAGTCGCCCAAAATTTCCGACGGCGAAGTGGAAGGTTTTGCGCAGCAGAAGAATGTGCTGGAGGCGGTGCTGCGCGCGATCCCGCTGAAACGGCGGTTCGCGAAGAATTACGCCATCATGCGGAACCTGGTCTACAATCCGCGCACGCCCCTCGATCTCTCGCTGGGATTGATGAAGGGCCTGCTCGTTCACGACCTGAAGAACCTATCGGGCAACAAAGAGATATCGGAGACGATTCGCAAGGTGGCGCTGCGCATGTTCAAGCAAAAGATGGAAAAGAAAGGTTGAGGAAAGAGTCGTTGGTCGCTGGTCGTTTGTCGTTCGCTATTCGTCGTTCGCAATTCGTGTAGAGACGGGGATTGCCCCGTCTCTACAGGAAATTGGACGCTTTTGGGGCTGGTCATCCAAAATATTTGTTGTGATGGACCGCTGCATTCTGAATGAGTACCGGGCAAGATTCAGGTAGAAGGGGACTTTCGTCTTCGTACGGAACATTCCGTCACTTCTTCTTGGATTTCTTGCGCTTTCGCACTGTCCCCTTGCTGTGGTTCGCAGGAAGTCGCTCCTGGAGATTCTCGATTTGCGCTTCCAATTGATCAACCTTTTGCTTCACGAGGGCATAGTCCTGGAGGGTGGTGTTTAGAATGTAAATTTCGACGCTCGGCACCCGCTGTTCTATGAGGACCTCGTTCTGATCAAGCCGTCTTACCTCGATCCCTTCAACATCGGGGTGGTCGAAGTGCGGTCGGAAGAACCTGTGTCTGAGATTAGTCCAGCCTGAGCTGATCAGGGGAAGGAGTGTGATCAGAGAGGCAACGGAACCGATGGCGCCTAAGATCTCCAAGCCTGTCTCGTGTTCGACTAGGATCGCCTTGTTTTGAGCTTTGTCTGTCACGAGCCATGCTTGGCCACCGAACTCTCCGTCCACTCTCGCAACATCGAAACCCAATGTCCGTCTGAGGTGATCGTCGATAAATTGCGAGTACTCCGGGCCATTGACGTAATGGTGACGATACTTCAGGGAGAACAGGTTTTGGATATTCTTACTCCCCAGGTGAGACTTAGCGGCCCTGAATCTGCGCATGAAGGAATCCGTTCTATGGTCCACGGTTACCTCCTTAGCCTGTCACTCTAACAAAGAAGTGGCTGGTTTGCGAGGTTCATCCCGCGGTCGGATCAGGGATGCGCCTGTTTGATCCGTTTGATTTCCTCCAGCCGTTCGCGAATCCTCTTTTCCACTCCTTCATTGGTTGGGCGATAGTACACGCGATGGCGCAGGCTGTCGGGCAGGCACTGCATGTTGGTGACTTTCTTTTCGCTGTCGTGGGCGTATTGATAGTCCTTGCCGTAGCCGAGGTCTTTCATCAGGCTGGTGGGGGCGTTGCGCAGGTGCAGCGGGACGGGCTCGGCGGCGGTTTGCTCCACGTCTTGCCGGACCGCGCCGTAGGCGGTGTAGAGCGCGTTCGATTTTGGCGCGACCGAAAGATAAACGATCGCCTGCGCCAGCGCAAGATTGCCCTCGGGCATGCCAATGAAATCTACGGCGTCGCGAGCGGCCATGCACAAGGCGAGCGCGGTCGGTTCGGCGAGTCCAATGTCTTCGACCGCCATGCGAACGACGCGGCGGGCAATGTAGAGCGGATCTTCTCCGGCTTCCAACATGCGGGCGAGCCAGTAGAGGGCGGCGTCGGGATCGCTGTTGCGGACCGATTTGTGAAGCGCCGAAATGATGTTGTAATGCTCTTCGCCGCCTTTGTCGTAGAGCAGGACCCGCTTCTGCACGGCTTCCTGGATGATTTGATCGGAAAGTGTATTTACCCCCGCCTGTTGCGCCAGAGAGGCCGCTACATCGAGGACGTTGTAGGCGGCGCGCGCGTCTCCGCTCGAGTAAGCGGCAATCTTGCTAAAACTTTCGTCGGACGCTTCGAGATGCATCTGGCCGAGACCGCGCTCGCTGTCGCCAAGTGCGCGGCGCAGAAGAACGACGATTTGCTCTTCGGTGAGCGGGTTCAACACATAAACGCGGCAGCGCGAGAGCAGCGCGGAGTTGATTTCGAAGGACGGATTTTCGGTGGTGGCTCCGATCAAACGAATGCTGCCTTTTTCGACATGCGGGAGGAAGGCGTCCTGTTGCGCTTTGTTGAAGCGGTGAATTTCGTCGACGAAGACGATAGTGCGCGTGCCGTACTGGCGGGCGCGGTCGGCATCGCTCATGACCTGTTTGATTTCCTTGATGCCGGCGAGCACGGCGGAAAATTCGATGAAGTCGGCCTTGGTAATGCCGGCAATGATCTTGGCGAGGGTAGTCTTGCCGGTGCCGGGAGGGCCCCAGAAGATCATTGAAGTGGGATCGTCACGCTCGATCTGCACGCGCAACGGTTTGCCCGGTCCGACCAGATGCTCCTGCCCGACGAACTCATCGAGCGTGCGCGGACGCATGCGGTCGGCCAGCGGCCGCGCGCCCAGATGGCTGGAGTCTTCCGGCGGATTAGTCTGGAACAGGTCCATCAGATCATTATCACCACGGAGGCACGGAGAATACCGTTTTGTCCGACTTAACTTTTGGACCATTAATACCCAAAGAACGCAAGAACCTCTCCGCCAACGGATGTGCCGCGCCCCCACAAGTCTTTCCTCATTGAAATCGCCGTTTTGATATATCGGTCATGAGTTGGTTGAGCGATAAATTCTCCCAATGAACGAATGACATCATCGTTTGCAAAGAGAATGCTGTTGAGCATCTCAGCGCGAAGTTCTTTCACGATGTCATCTATGTTCCTCAAATCTGGGCGGTGTTCGTTGACCTGCCTCATGTCTTCTGGATCCAATAGCGTCAGCATGAGTAAGTTAATCGTTTTATATCGTCTTTCCTTCAGATCGTGTTCCAGTCCCCGTATTTGTTTCTGGTGCTCAAAACGATGTTGAACGAACGCAGTCAATAGGCCGCTGACACCAAGGGATGTAAACATCGAAACAACCACAGATACAACCGTTACTAGGGATGGGCTCATAATTTTTCCTCCGATATAGTCCGGTCAATTCCAAGATTTTATCGTGTCGCTGTGGTGAAATTTCTCATTTACGACTTCTCGCGGCTTCATACAACACGATGCTCGCCGCGACTCCGGCGTTGAGCGATTCAACTTGCGCCGCTTGCGGGATCACCAGTGTTTCGTCCATTTGGCGCGTGAGTTCGCGGGAGAGGCCGGCGCCTTCGTTGCCAATGAAGATCGTCAGCGGCAGCGTCCACGAAATCCGGGACAGCGGGGTTCCCTGGTGCGCCGAAGTTGCCAGCAGACGAACGCCTCTCGCGCGCAGAAGCGGGAGCAGTTCAACAGAAGCGATCTGCAAAAAAGGCAAGCGAAAGATGGAACCGGCGGAACCGCGCAAAACTTTCGAGTTGTAAACACTGACGGTCCCTTCGGTCAGAAAAATTCCGGCAGCGCCAAACGCTTCAGCGGAACGCAGAATCGTGCCCAGATTGCCGGGGTCCTGCAGCCCCGCGGCCACGACGAAGGGGCCGTCGTTCGCGCGGTCGAGCATCTGAGCGGAAGAATAAGTAGGCAGTTTCAGCAGCGCCGCCACGCCCTGGGGAGCGTCGCTCGGCACAATCGAATTGAAAAGCGCATTCGGCAGGACGACGGTTTCGGTGCGGGCGTTGAGCTGGGGCAGAAATTTTTCGGCAAGTGCGCGGGCCGATTCGCTGAAGAAGACACTCTTCAGATGTTGGCCGCTGCGCAATGCTTCTTCAATCAGCCTGACGCCTTCGATGGCACACTCACCGTGGGCTGTCAGCTCGGCGCGGCGGAATGCGAGCCGCAATTCTTTCAGCCTCTGGTTGTGGCGGCCGGCGATGGGGCGCAAGCGTTCCGCTTGACTGCGAGTTCGCGCGGCCTTCACGTCTTGCTTCATAGTTTGGTTCCAAGGTCAGGATGTATGGTACATTTCATTGTTTGAGCAGACAATGTCTGAGCTGACAATGTTTATGCCGACCATGTTTACGCCGACCATGTACGTGCCGACCGTCGGGAAGGAAACAGAGTGCGCACGGAAATCCTAAAAATCGATGCCGTAACGCCCGAATTTTCGCTGATCAAGTATGCCGCCGAGCAAATTCAGGCGGGGCATGTGCTGGGTATGCCGACCGACACATTTTACGGTCTGGCGGCAGACCCGTTCAATCTGCGCGCGGTGGAGCGGGTTTATGAAATCAAATCGCGTCTGCGGCACAAACCGCTCTCGCTGCTGATCGAGAACGTGGACCAAGCGGAAGAATTCGCGCGTCCCTTGCCGGCCGATTTTCATCTTCTGGCGCGGCGTTTCTGGCCGGGGCCACTGACCATGATTGTGCCGGCAGCGTCGCACCTTCCACTGAAGGTCACCGCGAATACGGAGAACGTGGCGCTGCGCGTGCCAGCGGCTGAAATTCCACTGGCGGTGGTGCGGGCGGCGAAAATTCCCATCACGGCGACCTCCGCCAACCTGAGCGGCGCGATGGAATGCAGCACTGCGGAACAGGTACAGGAGCAGTTGCAGGGGCGCATCTCGATCATCGTGGACGGGGGCCAGTCTCCGCGGACCATGGCATCTACGATCGTGCAGTTCCAGGAGGACGGTAGCTGGCAGATTCTGCGCGAAGGCGCGATTCCCTCCAAAGAGATTATCGAAGCGTTGTCTTAAAGTGAGGTTTCAATGTTGCAAGGTTTCAAGGAGGATCGGAGTATCAATCTAATGGTTGCAACCTTGAAACTTTGAAACCCGATCTATGCCCGAAGACACCAACCCATCTGCCTCAAGAAAATCTTTATGGACACGTCCGTGGCTGCTGTTGTCGCTGGCGGTGCTGGGAGCGCTGTTGTTATTTTTCGGCATTACCGGGTCGCGCATCGTACGCGCCGCCGCCGAAACACCCACGAAAAAAGCCGATGTGATCGCGATTTTTGGAGCTGCCGAGTACGCGGGGCATCCTTCGCCGGTGTACCGGGCGCGGCTGGACCACGGTTACGAATTATTTCAGAAGGGAATGGCGCCGGTGGTAATCACAACCGGCGGAGCGGCGCAGGACCCGGATTTCAGCGAGGGCGGAGTTGGGCGAGACTATCTGCTGCGGCGCGGCGTCCCGGAGCAGGCGTTGATCGCGGAGACGCAAGGCTCGGATACGGCGCAGTCGGCGGCGCGGGTGGCCAACATCATGCGCGCGAACGGCATGAAGAGTTGCATTGCGGTAAGCGATGCGTATCACGTATTTCGCATTCGCGCCTTGCTGGAGCGGGAAGGCGTACAAGTGGAATTGGCGCCCCGGCCAGAGTCGCGTCCGCACTCGCAGTGGGAGCGGTTCGCGGCAATGATGCGCGAGGCCGCGAGTTATCTGGCGTGGAAGGCCGGGTTGCCGTAGGAGCAGCTTCGGGCTGCGAGCTACGAGCGGCAATCCGAGTCTTAACGATCTACCGCTAGTGCGCCTGCTCGTAGGACAATTGGACAAACCGCCGTTGCCATCGAGATAAGGGAGGTTTATGACCACCAACGAGATGAAAGGTCATCAAGCTTCCCATGCGCACTTACGTCGTGCTGTTCTTGACCACGTACAGGCCTTACTACGCTCAACGCGCCGATCATTGCTCCTCCGCAGCACCCGCCTGCGGGCCTTCGTCGTCGCCGCGGATCAGGCCGAATTTCTTGAGCTTGTAGCGCAGAGCGTCGCGGCTGATGTCGAGCAATTTCGCGGCGTGGGTTTGGTTGCCGTTGGCTTGGCGCATGGCCAGCTCGACCATGGAGTGTTCCACCTCTTCGAGCGACGTTCCGCCTTCCGGAATATAAAGTCGCGGCAGAGTGCGGCCATTGGGCAGTATCTGTCCGCCGTCGGCGGGCGAGGTGCGTTCAAAGACGGTGCGTCCGCCCGATTCGCCCACGGAAAAAGGCAGATACACGGGACGCAGGAACGGCTCTTCTTCGAGGATCATGCCGCGCTCGATCGTGTTCTTTAACTCGCGAACATTGCCCGGCCAGTTATGACTGAAAATCAGCCGGCGGGTCTCGTCGGTAATGCCACGAATCGCCTTCTTGAATCTGCGGTTGTAGCGCTCGATGAAAAAGTCCACCAGAGGAATGATGTCTTCTTTGCGGTCGCGCAGCGGCGGGATGAAAATCGCGATAATAGCCAAGCGATAATAAAGATCCTGACGAAACTGGCTGTCGCGCACCGCCTTTTCCAGATCGCGGTTGGAGGCCGCGATCACGCGCACATCCACCTGCATATCGCGGATGCCGCCCACGCGGCGGATGACCTGGTCTTCGAGCACGCGCAGCAGTTTCGCTTGCAGCAGGGAGATAGTTCGCCGATTTCATCGAGGAAAAGCGTGCCGCCGTCGGCGGCTTCGAACAGACCCTTCTTCATCTGCCTGGCATCGGTGAACGCGCCTTTTTCGTGGCCGAAAAGCTCGGCTTCCATCAGCGTCTCGGGAATGGCGGAGCAGTTGATGGCCACGAACGGCTTCTCCTGGCGCGAACTTTCATAGTGGATGGCCTTGGCGATGAGGTCCTTGCCGGTGCCGCTTTCTCCTTGAATCAGAATGGTGGTGGCCTCGCTGGCCGCAACTTTGCGCACGAAGTTCATGAGTTCGGTCATTTTGGCGGAGACGCTGACCACGCTGTCATAACCGGCCCCGCGGCGCACCTCGCCGCGCAGCGCCTGGACTTCGGTGCGCAGGCTGGTGGCTTCGAGCGCGTTCTTGATGGTGATGTGGAGTTCGTCGAAATCGATCGGCTTGCCGACGAAGTCGTAGGCCCCGAGCTTGAGCGCGGCTTTGACGTCGTCAAGCTGCGGATCGGCGGTGATCATGATGACGGCGCGGGCGTCGCCATTCTTCTTGAGTTGATCGAGCACTTCGATGCCGCTGAGGTCGGGCATGCGCACGTCGAGCAGGACAAGATCGGGCGATTCGCGCTGCGCCAGTTTGAGCGCGGGCTCCCCGGCAGTCGGCCTCGATGACGTGGTAGCCCCACTCCTCGCACTTCTGGCGCAGCGACCAGCGCACCAGGCGCTCGTCGTCCACGATCATGATTTTCTCGGCGGGCATCGGTAGTTTAATTTACTACGAAATGGAGGCGCGTGGCTTGGTGAAGAGGTTCTCAGTTCTCAGTCAAGACAAGAATCGGCTGGTTCTACTGAGAATTGAGAACCGGAACCGATTCGGGAGGGTACTGTGCTTCTAGGAAACTGTACTCTGAGCCGCGGGCATGTGAAACGGAAGCAGCACTTCAAACTTGCTGCCTTTTCCCACCACGCTGCTGACTTCGATGCGGCCATGATGTTCTTCCACGATACGGCGGGCAAGAGAAAGACCGAGACCTGTGCCATTGCCCTTGGTGGTGTAGAAGGGGCGAAAAATGTTGGAGAGGTTCTGGGGAGGGATGCCGCGGCCGGTGTCGCTGACCACCACGCTGGCGCAATCGCTCTCGCGATCCGATCGCAACGCGCACCGTGCCCGGGCCTTCCATGGCCTGGACCGCGTTCAGCAGCAGATTCAGAAGCACCTGATGAATCTGATCGCTGTCGTGCTCGACCTCCGGCAGATCGGGCGACTGCTGCAATTCGATCCTGATTGGCTTGGAGAGCACCTGCTGGCGGGCCAGCATCACGGCGTGTTCCACGGTGGTGTTGAGGTTGCTCCGGCAAACTTGCGGCGGGTGAGGCCGAGCCGTTTCCAGAAGATCGGTCAAGATGCGGTTGATCTGCGCGATTTCCAGGCGAACATCTTTCAGACCGCCCGCGCCGGACTGGTCGAAGGCAGATCGCGGCCGATGATTTCGATGACGCCCGCGATTCCGGCCAGCGGGTTGCGAATCTCGTGGGCCAAGCCCGTCGCCATCTCGCCGAGCGTCGCCAGGTGCTCGGCGCGAGACATTTGCGTGCGATGCAGGAGCTCAATCTCTTCCCGGCTCTCGCGCAACTGCTGCATCATGTGGTTGAAGTTGCGGCCGAGGTCTCCGATTTCGTCGTTGCGCCGGGAAAAGCCGACCGCGACATCGAGATCGCCTTCACTGACCAGCGCGATTTTCTCCTGCAATTCGACCATGGGCCGTTGAATGAAATAAGCAAGCGCGACGATCGACACGGCACATATGGCGACCGCTCCCGCTCCCGCGACGATCAGCACGGCGTGGCGTTCCGGGTCGCGAAAAGATACGGTCGCCACAATGAACAAGAGCAGCCCGGCCAGCAGGACGAACACCACCGGCAAGATCGCTTTGAGCTGCCAATTGACGCGTACGGAATTCACTGCAAAGTCCTCCACCGGCGGCTAAGCATAAGCGTGAAGCCCGGGCAACAGATAAGTCACTCCGAAGAAAGTGAACATCACGACCGCAAAACCGACAATTGCAAAGTAAGCGGCGCGACGGCCGCGCCATCCGCGGGTGATGCGCATGTGCAAATAGCCGGCGTACACCAACCAGGTGATCGCCGCCCAGGTTTCTTTTGGGTCCCAGCTCCAGTACGAGCCCCAGGTCTGGTTCGCCCAGTAGGCTCCGGAGGCAATCATCAGAGTCAGCAGGGGGAAGGCCAGACAGATGGTCTTATAAGTGATGCGGTCGAGGTTGTCCGCGCTGGGCAGCAACCGCTCGAGATCCGGGCGCCGCCACAGCAGCAGCAGATAAAGCAGCGAGATAAAGATTCCGCCCACCAGACCTGAAAGGATGAAGGGGCTGGCAGCCAGAGTGGTTGGGAACAAGCCGTCGGCGTCGAGTGACGGATAGCTGCCATCGCGGGCCCGCAGCACAAACATGACCAGTGTAGTCATCTGGAGAAGAATGCTGAGGAACACGGCGCGATTGGCGAGCGTCAGAAAGCCATTGTCGTTCTTCCAGCGCGCCAGTCCGTAAAAAATCAGCGGCGATGCGACCACCAGGAGAGTCAGCGTCATCATCCAGCCGAGATCGGGGATGGTGACAAACAAACGCATGCCCTTGGAGATGAAAACTTCCGACTTACTTTCCGGGTTCCACGCCACCAGATCCAGACCGCCCCATTTCTCGAAGCGCGTTAAAACCACGCTCGCATAAATGGCAAGTGTGCTGGCGCTGGTCACGGCGAGGACAGTCTCGGTCTTCAGGTTGTCCTGGATCAGGAACATCATGGCGAGAGCAAAGCTGAGGGCGCAGGCCGCGTAGGCCAGCATGGCCAGCGTCACATGCACGTGCAGCCATGTCGATTGCAGCGCGGGGACCAGCGGATGGACCTCGGTCCGCAACAATTGCATCAGCACCACGCCCACAATGGCCACCGGCATGGTGACCGTGCCAATCACCTTCACGCCATATTTTTTTTCCGCCACTAGCGTGAGCGCGGCCAGCGTCCACACAAAGCTGAGCAGCATTTCGTAAACGCTGGAGAACGGCGCGTGTCCAGCTTCGTACCAGCGATGGGCAACGGCCGCGGTGTTGGCGAGCAATCCCAGCCAAGTGGCGAGCGACGCGAACCGCACGTACGACCCCGTGCCGGTGACTCCAAATCCCAGATATAACGCGGCGGCGGCGCAGTAGAAGATCAGCGTGGCGAAGAGCAGGTTCGTCTCGTTCAAAAGATTGCCGCCTTTCACCACATTCAAAAATGCCATGACCAGCAAAAACGCAACGGCCAATCCGACCAGTACGATCATGGTCGCGCCGGTTGCCGGCTGCTGTTGTTCTGTTTTTGCCGGTGCCATTGACATCCTCCCTTGGGCCAGACCGCGATCGCGCGATGAATCATACTGCGGAGGAGAGACGGGCGTCTTGCCCGTCCAGCCGGGCGGGGACGCCCGGCGCTCCACCAGCCATCTTCAGTTCCTTTTCCACCGACGCCACCAGATCGTTGAAGCGCAACTCAAACGCGTCGCGGTTGCGGTTCGCGCTTCCGCCGATCCACAGCGAGCACAGGCCCGTCCTGGGGTCGCGGACCGGCACTGCCCAAAACCGCATGTGCATCACATAGAATACGAAGGCCAGTCCAACACCCATCAACAAAACGCCGGACCACACTCCCCACTGTCCCGGTTCGTGCGAAACCTGCAATCCGGTGAAGTGGCCCATCTTCAAGTCCGTAGCGTGGAAAAAATATGGCGCCTTCGAGTTGTCGGCCACCTCGTCCAGCGGCGGGAACCACACGTCGTAGTCTTTCCCCGCGCGCTTCGATGTTACCACCAGGTGGGCCGCCGGATTCTCTAACTCGTTCGACTTGCGGTAGACCTGCCCGTTGCGCACCGCGTAGTCGGGAAAAAATTCGGCAAAGCGCACGGCGGTGTCGGCGTCGAGCGCAACCGTATCGTTCAGCGCCAGCCCGATTTCCTGCTTCTGGCTGGGATCGTTGCTGGGGACCGCGACCAGCGCGAGTTTGTCCACCTTGCCATTCATCCCGTAGCTCGACTGGTAGAAGCGAACGCCGCTGTAAATCAACGGATCGTTCACCACAATTTCTTTTTTCTTTACATCGCGTCCGTTTTCAACCACGGCCAGCTTCGACCACCATTTCTTCGGCGTACCGTCCTGGTAATTTTCCTGGCCGGCGGAATCGCAGCGGATGGCAAACGGCAACGCGCGCGTGGAGCCGTCGCGCAGTTCGACCAGGTTCGAGACCTGCCCCTCGTTCAGGTTGAGCGTGCCGCGCCATCCCCAGAGACCGTCCACCACCGTGCCCACGAAAATGAGCAACAGGCTGGCGTGAACGATGTACACCGCGAGTTCGGAGATGCGATTGCGCTCGGCAAAAATGGAAAAGTGGTACGCACGGGAGGCTCTGGGAATCACGCGTTCCGGCTTGTATCCTATCTTGTGCAGCGCGCGTTCCGCTGCCACCAGCCCCGATTCCTCGTCGGCAATGGCCAGCGATTTTTGCGGATATAAAGCGCGGCGGAAACTTTCATCGGGATATTTATAGGGACGCGAGAAATAACGCCACGAATTGGGGAAACGTTCGATCGAAGCGGCGACGATGCTGAGGCTGACCAGCAGGACCAATCCGAGGAACCACCAGGAGTGAAATACATCGGTCAACCCAACCGCGTCCAGGATGCGGAGCGCCTGCGGCGAATACGCGTTCTGCATTTCGTCGGGATCGGTCACCGTCCGCTGTAGCACGATGGTCCCAACCGCCGCGAGAATCACGACGAGGATCAAGAGGACCACGCCGGTCTGGGTGGAAGCGACGGTTTGCCAAGTTTTGCGGGCCAATGTGCGTGAGTCGGCAGCCATAGGCTTCTCCCTGTTGTCACGGTTGAAATGCAACTGCCGCGCCAGATGCGCAATCGCTGGCAAACAACGGTAGATACGTGACTTAGCAGATAAGGCAGCAAGGCGCGAGTGCGTCCGTTTGGGCTAAATCGCGCACTCGCTCCCAGTTTAACCGGGATTTCACTCATCCCACTATGCTCGTGACGACGCTCGTGACGCACCTCCCCAATCACACTCGAGTGTGATAGCCAAGACTTGACCTAGCACACCACGCTGTCGGATGGGGTCGCTACTGTCAGGCCGTAACCGGGTTTTTGAGCGTAATTGCTGAAGGGCGAACAAACGGCGCAAAGTTGTGTAACCCCATCTGATAGCGCCAACTATCCCGCCGAACGAACATCTCCCGAAACCCGTTTACAGGGTACGTTGTCGCTAGGAACCGTTCTTTCTTCTGTCTACCTGTCCGGTTTGCTCGTCCACGATGCTAAGGTGAGCCACGTTGCCGCAGATACTGGAAAATGTTCTAGTTGGAGGCGAGAGCTTGTAGCAGTCCGTCGCGATCGGAATGCACTTTGATTCGAGCGCGATTGCACCCTGAAGAATTTGGGATTAACAACCGCACCACCTCGCGAAGTCTGCGCTCCCGGGATTCCAGGTCATTTAGCAGCGGCGTCGCGTTGTCCGGGTGTTCGCGCAATGCGTTCTGCGCGGCAAGCATGTACTCTCCGTATTGATCAATGTCCTGTTGGGTCGGGGGCAGTCCCTCGGGGGCAGGCATCCTCCATTGTTTGTAAACGGCCCGCGGGTCGCTGGCCTTCCGCAGTCCTTCGAGAAACTGGTTTCCGATTGCATACTCGACGCCCCACGAGATTCCCCAATCGAAGCCGTCGTCAGGCAACTGTTTGATAGCGTCGTACAAAGTCTTCTTCTGCGCCGGTTGCAATTTGCCTTGTTTCGCCTGCGCTGTAATCGCCTGGAGAGTGTCCATAAGAGTGGCGCTCGCAACCAAGGCCAGGATAACGGGACCGCCACGCCCAACGTCCTGCGAAAAGCGAATTCCCGAGAGCCAGGTGTTCACGGCTGCTTCGCCCTTGCCCTTCGCTAACTCGCGGATTCCCTCGACAGTGTTGAGCCATTCCAAACCGCGCGCTCGCATCACCATTTGAACCGGCGTGCTTACTCCCAGACGGTAGTCCAGCCCCCAGTTGCATTCGGGAAGCTTGGCGCCTCGTTGCATCGCTTGAACCGCATCGGCGTTCGCGTCCAGAATCGGACCAAGTTTGTTTTCATCCCAGGGAATCTCGCCTTTGATCGTTGCCGAGAACAATTTTTGCGTCGTTTCATCCTCGTCGATTGGGTTGCGCATCTCGGTCAACGCCGTCCAGTAGCGCAAGGCTGCATTGTTCGAATCTGGAGGAAAGTTTGCCTGTGCGCGTGCTCCGCCAGTTGCGGCCAGAGCGCCCACAATTGTGATGAGAAATCGGAACTTTAGGGACTTCATGCTCCAATTCTCACAATCGTGCGGCAGCCCTGGCAACATAACAAAAGGACAATGTGCTGAGGGCATTAGCCTGTTCGAGCGGTCAGCCGGTCGATGATCTGCCGATTTTGCCCGATTGGTCTGCTAACCAGAAACTTTCTTGGATACTGCGGTCGGGCTTCGCCGGTTCGGGTAACTGTCGCAAAATCCCCATTACGCTCAAAATCCCACGATCGGATACCGGTCTGTGTCCGATACGTGGAGACATGCCAACCCTGTCCGCAAGGTCGAGCTCGAACTATTACAACTCAAGATTCCATCTGCAACTCAGTGATCCGAGCCGCAATGAGTCTTTGAATCTCTGCAACCTTGCAACTTTGCAACATTGCCCTTGGGGCATTTCACTGACAAAGCTGTGGCAGAAGGCCCATCCAAGGCCGATCGGGGCGGCTGGCGGTTTCCAGTACGGATCGTATATGATACTCAACCTACTTGTGTTCAATCAGTTACGCATAAATTGCGAAGCGCAGCCGGAGTTGAACGATACGGCAATCTTCGTGCACACTTACCCTGCGGAGGCTGTGTGACGCTGTTCCCCCATCGCAACTGGTTCCACCCGAAGGGCGGTCGTAATGAGTACGACGGCCGCGCCCTCGGCATTGACGTTCTGATTTTTTTCGCACTGGCAGCGTTGCTGCTGGCGCGCGCCACCGCCGCCGTCCACCCCGTCCCTCTGGATAAGAATGTTGATGCGGCCAAGTGTCTCGAATGCCACGAGGATAAATCCAAGGGCAAGGCCGTCCACTCCGCCATCGCCATGGGCTGTCTCACTTGTCATGAAGTCCGGGTCAACAAAGACATCACCCGCATCAAGCTCATCACTTCGACTCCCCAGGCTCTCTGCCTCACCTGCCACGCCGACAAAGACGCGGCCACGCTGCAAGGGAGCGTGCATCCGCCCGCCGTGCGCGACTGCATCAAGTGTCACGACCCGCATACTTCCGGCAACAAGAACCAGCTCTTGAAGGCCACGGATGGAGACAAAGGCAAGAACCTCTGCCTCGATTGCCATAACCAAGGATTAAACGTTCCAGAAAAAGGCAGTCGTCACGCCGCGCTTGACGCCGGTTGCGACACCTGCCACACCACTCACAAAGTCGGCGAGAAGGGCAAGCCGGAGTTCGACAACCACCTGACCAAGGCCGTCCCCGCGCTCTGCCTCGATTGCCACGATGTCAAAGATGTTGCCCTCATCAAGGCACATCAAGGACAGCCCTTCGCCACGGCCACTTGCACCCAGTGCCACGATCCGCACCAGTCCGCGCAGCCCAAGCTGCTGCAAAGGTTCACCCATCCGCCATTTGCCGACAAGACTTGCGAGATCTGCCACGAAGCCGCGAAAGACGGCAAAGTTGTCCTCACCAACGCCGACACCCGAGCGCTCTGCAGCACCTGCCACAGCGATCAGGCGGAGAAGATTGACAAGGCCAAAGTGCCACATCCGGGCGCCCAAGGAGAATGCGTGGCTTGTCACAACCCGCACGCCGGCAAGACTCCGGGTTTCCTGCAACCCGATCCGGTCAGCGCCTGTTTGGCCTGTCATACCGACCAAGCCGAACAGTTCAAAAAGGCGCACCTTCATCAGCCCGCGTTTCAACTGGGATGCGCAACTTGCCACGAGCCCCACGGCGGCAACAACGATCACCTGTTACGGACAAAGAAACCCGATACCCTGTGCTTGGAATGCCACGGCCCCGATTCCCAGCCGAAGAAGCTCGAAGCCGAACACCTGATCGCCATCATGGATGGGAGTGTGAAACTCCCCGAAGACTATTTCACCAAGAACAAGGTGGTGGTGCTGCCGCTGAAGTATGGGCGCGGGCATCCGGTGGAGGGCCACCCGGTGGCCGACGTGGTCGATCCGTCCGACATCACCAAGCTGCGGGCGCAGATCAACTGCATGTCGTGCCACCAGCCACATGCCTCGGCGCAGCCCGATTTGCTGGTGAAGGACCAGACCAACAACGCTGCCTTCTGCGCCAGTTGTCACAAGGATTTAACGCGCAAGTAGCTCGCATAAGTAGTTGGCAGGAGGGGATGACGACCATGTCTGACGTTACAGCAAAATGGTATCGCAATCGCAAAGCCCAATTGGCATTATGTCTTGGGCTCAGCCTGATGCTGCTTGCGCCCATTTCCGCGTTCGCGGGCAAGAAGAAAAAAAACGCCGATGTGACCAAGAAAGTCCCGGTCATCGACTACTCCAACATTGTCTGGCCGAACCCGCCCGCCGTGGCGCGCATCCGCTACCAGGCGTTCTATGCGGCCGAGAAGATCTCACAGGTCGAGACCGAGAACAGCAAGAAGGCAAAATGGATGGACCGGCTCGCGGGCACGCAACCCGAGAACGAAAGCACTAAGGTCCTGTGGCAGCTCGCCGAACCCTACGGCATCGCCGTCGATTCCAAGAACAACCTCTATGTGGCGGACCAGAAGGTGGGCGCCATCTTCATCTTCAACACGGAAACGCGCGAGGTCGAACTGATCAAGAACAAGACCCACGCGCACTTCGTTCGCATCATTGGATTGGCGATGGATGACGGCGATCGTCTCTTCGTCTCCGACCCCGGTCTGCGCCACGTTATGGTCTTCGATTCCAACCACAAGCCGGAAGACGTGATCACCGACGGAATGGTCGAGCCCAGCATGTTGGCCATCGATCGCGAAAACCGCCTGCTCTATGTGTCCGATATCGCGCTCGATCAAGTGCTGGTGTATGACGCGGACACGCTCAAGCTGAAACGTACGATCGGCACCACCGGACACAACCATGAACTCACCACCCCCGGAGATTTCGCCAAACCTACAGGGCTGGCGGTGGATGCGGACGGCAACCTTTACGTCGCCGACACCCTGAACAACCGCATTGAGATCTTCGACGCCGACGGCAAATTTATTAGCGCCTTCGGGAAAAACGGCGATGGCCCGGGGTACTTCGCCCGGCCCAAAGGTGTCGCCATCGATAGCGACGGCCATATCTGGGTCGCCGACGGTATGCAGGATCGCGTGCAGGTCTTTAACCAGGACGCCCATTTGCTCATTGCATTCGGTGGCCACGGCCTGCTTCCCGGGCAGTTCCAGGGAATCGTCAGCATCGCCGTTGACAAATTGAACCGCGTCTTCACCTCGGAGATCTATCCCGGACGCGTGCAGCAGTTTCGTTATGTCACCGACGCCGAGGCCGAGCAATTACGCAAGGAACGCGAGGAGCAACGCGAAAATAAGACAGGCGCGTCGAATGCCGCCAAGGACGCGACGCCCGTTGTGCCTCTTGCTCCCACGACAAAGACTCCGTAAGCGAAGGGCACGAGTTTACTCGTGCCGCTAACGACCGCCAGAAATGCGGGCTTTAGCCCCTGAGGGACTGTCGGTGGCAAAGTCTACGGCAAATGTGAAAATGCTCTGGCCACCCTTTTATTTGCAAGCACTTACGGCACAAGCAAACTCTATACCCTCCCCAGAAAACTTGAGGGAGTAGAGTTTTTCAACAGTAAGCAATGTCGCACTGTATCTTGCCACATATAATTGCTGTATTGTGCAACGTTTGCGCTGAAATGCTCTACAACTGTGGAATTTGACCAACCGATTTCAGCATCTGGTTCTTTTCCCCCAGTTTCCCAAGGGTTTCCTATTTCGAAAATGACTTATTCTATTGCGATTTATTCTTTAGATTCAATAAGTTGCATTGGCCCTCGCGACTTGTGTAGCCCCGGTCGGTTTCGGGCAGCGAGTTGCAGTACCGAGGGACGAGGGGCGGCTGCGAAGAGTGTCCAGGCACGAAGCGCAGCCCACGGCCTAAGCCTCTGAGAATTTGCAACACGCTGCACACATCTTATGGAGGTCTCAAGCTTATGAAGAAAGTGATGTTAGTTGTGATGTTCGTCCTAGCCGTCACCGGGCTGATGCTGGCGCAGAATGCCACGTCAACGGTTGACGTCCTCGGCGCCCACAATAATCAAGGCCGCGGCTGTGCCGGTTGCCACGCCCCGCATAGCGGCTCGTTCGGTTCCGGTCACGGCGGGGCTGCCGATGCTGGCAGCTATGCCTTGTGGGGACAGGATGCCAGCCCACTGTATGGCGCGACGATCGCATTCGGCGATAGCGGGCAATACACGGAAGTTCTGCCCACCAGCATCAGCACGGGCAGCACGGAAGTTGGCGGCATCCTGCTCTGCCTGAGCTGCCATGACGGCAACGTCACGCAGTCCAACATGATGGTCGGCAGTTCGTATGAGAAAAGAATCGGCCTTCTGACTAATACCACCTACGGCAGCCTGCCGATTCCGACCCTGCTTGGCAACGACGGCACGGGCGCCAACAATTACACCAACGATCACCCAGTAGGTCAGCTGGCCACCATCAGCACCAAAACTGCTGGCTTGACTTGGAGCGGCACCGCCTTTTCCGTGACCGGCCCTCCCTACTCCACGTTCGTGGCCAACTACGGTTGGCCAGCCTTGGCGCCTGGAAAGTATTCGAATCCCTACGGCGTTACCGCCGGAGGAAAACCCTACGTGGTCTGTACTACCTGCCACAACCAGCACGTCATGACCGTGTACACCTCCAGTGCGGCCAGCCCGATCGCGAACGACGGCGGCGGCAAGTATTATGCCACCTACTTCTTCGTCAACGGCCCATACAACCCGAACCTTCAGACTTACGCCCAGACGAGTGCGCCTTCGACGACCCAGTTCTGCCGTCAGTGCCACTTTGGCGAGTCGAACGAAGCTAACAACACCACCTCCATCACCACGCAATTCCAGTAGGAATTGCCGTGGTACAAAAGGGGGGAGAGGCTTTCTCTCTCCCTTTTTTTTCGAATTCGTTTTCGCAAGAATCGGCAAGCGAGGAATTATGAAGCACCTACTCCCAATCTGCGGGACGCTTCTGGCGGCGCTGACGTTCTCTGTCTCAGTCGCCTCGGCCCAGGTTGCCTCCCACGCCCCGACCGCGCTCGCAAACACGACTGCCCCGCAGGCGTCCGCCACCCAGGTACCGGCGCCGCAGGTGTCTGACAAGGCGGTGGCGCGCGTGAACGGGGCCGTGCTCACCGATCGCGACCTACTGCGGGAAATGTACGCCATCTTCCCCTATGCCCAGCAGCACAACGGATTTCCCAAGGCGCAGGAAGCCGCCATTCGCCAGGGCGCGCTCGAAATGATTATTTTCGAAGAGCTCGTGTACCAGGAAGCGGTGCGGCGCAAGCTGCCGATTTCGCCGGAGAAGCTCAATCGCGCGGAGGCCGATTTTCGCAAGCAGTTCAACAGTCCCGATCAGTACCGGCAATACATGCAGTCCGAAATGCGCGGTTCGGAGCGGCAACTGCGCCAGCAGATACGGCGCTCGCTGCTGATCGAGCAAGTGCTGAAGAGCGACGTAGAGAATCGGTCGGCTGTGTCTCTGGCCGAGGTCAGGGCGTATTACGATAAAAACCAGGCGCGGTTCGTCCAGCCGGAATCGTTCAATTTTCAGAGCATTTCCGTGATCCCGCCGCTCAAGCCGACCGCGGCGCAGGTTAAGGAAGCCGAGAAACGCGCCGAGGATGCCCTACACCAAGCCCAAGCGACCAAGAGCTACCAGGATTTTGGGCTGCTCGCGGAAAAAATTTCGGAAGACGATTTCCGCGTGAACATGGGTGACCACAAAGTCATCGCACGCGATAAATTGCCGCCCCAGGTGGTCAACGCCTTGCTCGCCTTGCAGCCCGGACAAGTCAGTGGCTTGATCCAGATTGAATCGGCGTACACCATCATCCGCCTGAATGCCCACAACACGGCCCATAAGCAGAGCCTGGAAGAAGTGAAGGCCGATCTGAAGGTGGAGTTGCAGAAGAGCAAGTACGAGAAGTTGCGCTCCGGCCTTGCCAAGCAGTTGCGCGCCAAGGCGAAGATCGAGGTGGGATAGATCGGTTGCCAGTTGCCAGTGGTCAGCCCTCGGCTTTTGGTCCCTCTGGCGGGAAGGGTAGCAGGTTCATGAAGGCGGCAAATCGCATCATCGGGCGGACGGTGCTGGGGCTGACAGTCCTGCTTCTAGTCCTGATGACGGCGCAACCCGGTCAGGCGCAGCTCAACGTGGGCGAGAACACCAAGCTGAACGCTGGCGGGCTGTTTACCTTCGGGTACACCGGAGACTACGGCGACCAGATTCCCTCCGATCACGGGTTGGATCTCGGCTTCGACGGCAAGGTCTCGGGCTCGTACTACAATCCAAATTTCCTTTCGTTCACGGCACATCCCTACTACGATCAGTCGCGGACCGATTCCGACTATCAATCCCTGACCGGAGCCAGCGGAGTTGATGCCAGCGCGAATTTCTTCACGGGCAGCCATTTCCCCGGTTCGTTCAATTACCACTACGACGACAACAGCACGGGCACATTTGGCTTGACCGGACAGCCAAATTTCACCACGTACGGCAGGTCACAAGGCTTCGGAATCAACTGGAGCGCATTGCTTCCCGGCTTGCCAACGCTGTCGGTGGGATATTCGCAAGGAAGCGGCAACAGCACCCTCTACGGCACCGGCCAGAAAGCGGATTCGGACACGCGCCTGTTCAACGTACACTCGAACTATCAGATTATCGGCTTCCGGCTCAACGGCTATTACACGCACAACAGCCTGGAATCGTCATTTCCGGCGTTCCTGTCAGGCGAGCAGGAGGCGGTGCAGAATTCCAGCGGCCAGGATTTTGGTTTCGGGGCGCAGCACAACCTGCCGATGCACGGGCTGGCTTATATTAATTACAACCGGGCGTCGGCGAACAACGATTATCTTTCGAACGCGGGGCAGGGCGAGAACACTTCCAATACTTCCAATTACACCGAGAACGAAGAAACGGCGAGCGCCACGTTTCATCCCACGCAGAAACTGAGCTGGAATGTCACGCAGAACTACACCGACAATCTAACCGGCTACCTGGTGCAGAATCTCGGCAGCAATGGGGCCGCGCCCCAGGGGCTGAATCTGGGGTCGGGGTCGCATTCGTCCATACTGGGTGGAGGAACGACCTATCAATTCACCAACTTTCTTTCCGCCTCGGCGCAGGCCACTTACTACGATCAGTTCTACTTCGGGCAGAGTTATACGGGCGAGTATTTGGCCGGAACGGTGAATTATGGCAAGAGGTTGTGGGACATGTTCACTTTTTCCGGTTCGGTGATCGAGAGTTCCAACGGCCAGGGCACGAACGCGCTGGGGTTCATGGGGAACGTGAACTTTTTTCATCGCCTCGGACGCTGGTCGACTTCGGGGCAGTTTAGTTACGCGCAGAATGTGCAGACCCTGCTGATTTCTTATACGACGTCTTACTACAGCTACAGGGCCAACGTGGGCCGCCGGCTGCCGGGCGGCATGCAGTGGATCTCGGCTTTCAGCGGGACACACAGCGGCCTCACCAACGAGGCGGGGACCAGCTCCCACAGCGAGAGCTATTCCTCTTCGCTGAGCATGAGGAGGCTGGCGTTCAACGGTTTCTATAGTCGCTCGAGCGGAGTATCGCTGCTGGGAGCGGGCGGACTGGTCTCGCCGGTGGCAACACCCGGCCTGACCGATTTCATCCTATTCACCGGTTCCAGTTACGGCGGCGGCGTTTCGGTGACACCGGTGAAGCGCCTCTCCATTGCGGGCACCTTTAGCCGGGGGATCAGCGAGACCATCGCCAACACGGAGTCGCTCAACAATACGGAAATTTTCAGCGCCCAGATGCAGTACCATCTAAGGAGAATCGGATTGCAGTCCGGCTATACGCGGTTTACACAAGGCATCAGTGCAATCGGCGCGCCGGTCAACACCACATCCTATTTTGTCGGAATGACCAGATGGTTCGACTTCTTCTGACCATGCGTGGCAAAACCGTACTGTGCGCGAGACTGGCCGTTGCCGGACTGACTATTCTGGCTATTCTGCTGGCCGCGCCCGCCGGGGCTTCCAAGCGTTCGAAGCCGTCGCTCGGCCCGCCGCCACCTCCGGATTTACTGCTCGACGGCGGCCGCAAACTTTCCTTTGAGCGCAGTTTCAGCCTGGAGCGCGAGGTCAAGCCCAAGCGCAGCTTCTGGACGCGTGTGGTGGACGCGATCGCCGGTCAGCCCGATTTTCACTACCTGGTGAGTCCGTACAGCGTGACCACCGACTCCCGCGGACGAATCATCGTTTCCGACCTGGGCGCCGCCGGAGTTCACATCTTCGACTTCACGCAACAGAAATATAAGTTTATTTCGCGCCGGGATGCGGGCAAAGATCCAATGCTCACGCCGCAGTGTGTTGCGGTCGACGCGCAAGACAACATCTACGTCACCGATTCGCAAACTGGCAAGGTGTTCGTGTTCGATGCGGACGGCAAATTCCGCCGCGCCATTGGCAGCTTGAAAGGCGGCGAAGGGTACTTCAAACGTCCCACCGGGATCGCGATTGATTCCGCGGCGCAACACATCTATGTCACCGACACATTGCGCAACAAGATCTTCATGATGGACATGCAGGGCAGCGTGCTCCAGACCATTGGAAAGACCGGAACCGGCGAGGGCGAATTCAATTTTCCGACGGAGCTGCGGCTGAACGGACCGGACCTGGTGGTGGTTGATGCCATGAATTTCCGGGTGCAGGTGTTCGATCGGTCGGGCACATTCCGCTACGCGATCGGCAAGATTGGAGACGGCGCAGGATGGATGTTCCGCCCGAAAGGAATTGGGTTCGATTCCGAAGGACATCTCTATGTCGTGGACGGACAATGGGGCATGGTGCAGGTCTTTGACCGGGAAGGCCGCTTGCTCTACTACTTCGGCCAGAGGGGAACGGGGCCGGGCGAGTTTCAACTGCCGGCCGGACTGCAGATTGACAATCGGGACCGCATCTACGTCGTGGACTCCTTCAACCGGCGGGTCCAGGTATTTCACTACTACGGCATTGCCGAAACAGCGGACGGGAGGAAGCAGTGACGAAGATCCTGCCGTTGGCTGGCGCGATGACTCTGCTGGTGGTCATAATTGCGACCCTGGCACATGACTTCGCCGCGGCACAGGTAAATGGCGACGTCCTAGGCATGCATAACCTGACGGCGGCGAGTGGGGCGTCGGTCTATTCGCAGGGCAGTCTCGGGTGCACTTTTTGTCACGCTCCGCACAGTGGATTGGGAGGGGTCACGCCGCTGTGGAACCAGAAGTTGTCCACGCAGACCTACGTGCCTTACACCAGCACGACCTATATCGAGCAGGGCAACACACAGCCTACGCTCGGAATCACCAGCAGCCTCTGTCTAAGTTGTCACGACGGCACGGTAGGAGTAGGACAGTCGGCGGCGTATGGTCAACTCCCCACCGTCGGCTCGCTGAACAGCGTCGATTCTTTTGGGACCACGCTGACCGGTTCGCATCCTTTCAGTCTGGTGCTTCCGATGAAAGATGCGTCCAACCTGGTCGCGTCGCTGGTGTCGCAGGGCAAGACGGCCGATCCAACCGGCGCGGTGGCGCTCGTGAATGGAAATATCGAGTGCACCAGTTGTCACAACCCCCACGTGCAGGCGACCGACAAAATCGCACAGAATTTTCTTGTCCGCGACAGTTCGAACGCGCAGATGTGTCTGGCCTGTCACGATCCGAACCGCGTGGTGCAAGGACAGGTCAACCCGCTGGCAGGTTTTACGGGAAGCATTCATCAGACTGCGACCAACCAGGTTTCACCGGACGGTCACATAGGTTCTTACCCAACCGTCGGAGTGAATGCCTGCGCGTCCTGTCACATGTCGCACAATTCGGTTGCGCCGGCGCGACTGCTGCGGCCAGCCACGCCCGCAGCTCCGGGAAACGATCCAGTTACGCAGGATTGCATGACGTGCCACAACGGAGGCACCTATTTATCGCCGGTGCCGATGAACATTATGGCCGAGGTGGCGAAGACCGCTCATCCCTTGCCCTCCGGAAATAATTACCACGACGCTGCCGAAGCGGTGCTGTTAAACAACAATCGTCATACGACCTGCGCCGATTGCCACAATCCTCACGCCTCCAATCAGACGACGCAATTCACAGCGGCGCCGGCGTTGCGGCCCTCGCAAGCCGGTGTGAGTGGGATCAGCGCGCTGGATGGCGTGACGGTCCTTACTCCGGCGATCAATCAGTATGAGAATTGTCTGCGCTGCCATGGTACGTCCACGGGCAAACAGCGGCTGATTATTTACGGATACGCTCCAGTGCGCATGGTGTCGGCGCCGGATACGCTGAACGTGGTCCCGGAATTCGCTGCCACGGCAACCTCGAGCCATCCCGTGACCCACGATCGGACCAGCCCCCTGCCGCAGCCCAGCCTCTTGCTGGACCAGTTGAATCAGAATGGAACGGCGTCGCCGCGCGCCATGGGGACGCGGATCTTCTGCACCGATTGCCATAACAGCGACGACAATCGCGAGTTCGGCGGCACGGGTCCGAACGGTCCGCATGGATCGGTCAACTCGCACATCCTCGAGCGCAACTATCAATTCAGCCAGGCCGCAACGCCGGGCGGAATCGTCACCAATCTTTTCCCCAATCCCGACCTGACCGTGGCCGGGCCGTATTCCATGTGCGCAAAGTGTCACAACCTGGCGAATGTCGTCGGCAACAATAGTTTTACGCAGCACAGTCTGCACATATCGCAGTACGGCTTCAGTTGCTCGGTATGCCACACGGCCCACGGGATGGGCGCAATTTCACCCAACCTCACGGGAGAGCGCCTGGTGAATTTCGACGCAAACGTAGTGGGAGAAAACAACAGCGCTCCGATTGCCTACAACCGCAGCGCCAACACGTGTACGTTGATGTGCCACGAAGTTGCGCACAACGCGGATGGCACGGTGGGCGCTGCCAGTATGAAAAAACCGAAAGGGCAGGCACGCAAGTAGACCGCTCCTCGGCGCAGTTCAATTCGGAGTGAGAAAGAGTTCTTCACCTTCCTCGGGCTGACGTTATACAACGCAAGCTGCATAACGTTTTCCCCTGGGGACCTTGCAGGGCTGGATCACGATGGGTTTGAGGACGCGGTTAGGCCCACGAAATCAGATCCGATCCAGCCCTGTTTTGTCGGCAGATGACGATCCTAAACTGACTGATAGAGCGATTGTGCTGGCGTACTGTGTTTGTGCCCCTGAGCCTTCAAGAAGCTGGATGGTTCGAGCTCAGTGGTTTTGTATTGAGTGCCCGATCCAAGCTTATAGAAAGAAAAACCGCCCGCATGAGGACGATTCTAGAAAACGAATCGTTATTTGAAATCACACAGATGCGATTACGGCGGACAATGGCAACCGGCCTCCGGTCGATCCTAAGTCTGGTGCGTCTGCCAATTCCTCCACTCTCCATGAGATGAGCTGCCGTTTACGGAACGATTTCGTCGAACGATCAATTCCTTCGAACATCAGTCTAGATGCGAACCTGCGTTGGTTGCAACGCCGCATACTTGACGCCGTTCATTGTTGTAAGGCAGTCGTTGGTCGGTAGTCGTTGGTCGTTGGCAAACCTTCTCTGGCAATTCTTCGTTCGCCGATTTCTCCCCTGGCTATAGAGATGTGGCAAGCCGCGTCTCTACAGAGAAATCAGTTGCACTTTTGCTTTTGCCAACGACTAACGACCAACGACCCTTTATAATAGAAAGATTCGGTAGCGCTCCTGAGCCTCACTGTGACGGCGATCGGCGTCCGGGGCCAGGCTCTACCTTCTCAGGGGAAGATGTCCACAGACAGCATTGTTGTTCGCGGGGCCCGGGTCCATAACCTTAAGAACATCGATTTTGAGATCGAGCACAACAGTTTGACGGTTGTCACCGGCGTCTCGGGATCGGGCAAATCGTCGCTCGCCTTCGACACGATCTACGCCGAAGGGCAGCGGCGGTACGTCGAGTCGCTGTCGGCGTATGCGCGGCAGTTTCTGGAGCGGATTGAAAAGCCCGACGTCGATGTGATCGACGGCATCGCGCCCGCGGTTGCCATCAAGCAGAAAAACTCGACGCGCAATCCGCGCTCCACCGTAGCCACGGCCACTGAGATCTTCGATTACCTGCGCCTGCTCTTTGCCCGCGTGGGACGCACCTATTGCCTGCAATGCGGCCAGGAAGTGAAAAAAGATACGGTGGACGAAGTCGCTGGGCGCGTGCTCGCTCTGGGCGACGGCACTCGACTGCATGTGCTGTTTCCGATCCACGCGCACGTAGCGGCTGCGGAGGAAAAGAACGCCAAGAAGTCTCGCGGAAAGAAAAAGGCGGGCGAGTCGAAGCTTCCCTCCGACGCGATCTCCGACTCGATGAAGGCGCGGCTCTTCGATCTGCGCAAACGCGGCTTCAACCGCCTGTTTCAGAACGGCCAGGTCTTCGAGTTCTCGACCCCGGAATCGCTGCTCGACGTAAATTTTTCCGAACCTGTTTTTGGATTGGTGGACCGCCTGGTCGTCTCCGCTGGCGAGCGCTCGCGTATTGTCGATGCGATCGAGATCGGCTATCGCGAATCGGGCGAAGTGATTTTCGAGACCGCTCGTCGAGATGGGGATGGCGATAACGAAACACCCCAGCGGCTGCGTTTTTCCCATCGCTTCGAGTGCAAAAACGATGGCAGCCGCTACGACGAGCCCGAGCCGCGCCTGTTTTCATTCAACAATCCCTATGGCGCCTGCCCGCGTTGCCAGGGATTCGGCAACACCATCGATTTCGATCTCGATCTCGTCATCCCCGACAAAGGCAAGACGTTGAACGAAGGCGCGATCGAGCCCTGGACGAAGCCAAAGTACAGGCCGCTGTTCACCGAACTCAAGCGCTTCGCGCGCCAGTCCGGAATTCCGCTGAATGTGCCCTGGCATGAACTCGACGGCGAGCAACAGAAACTGATCGTCGATGGCGGGCGCGGGTTCGGCGGCGTCCGCGGCTTTTTCCAGCACTTGGAGCGCAAGAAGTACAAGCTGCACGTTCGCGTTTTTCTCAGCCGCTATCGCGGATACTCGTTATGCTCGACTTGCGGAGGGACTCGCCTGCGCGCCGAAGCTCGACAGGTAAAGATCGCCGGCAAGAACATCTGCCAGGTGTGCAGTATGACGGTCGAAGAGGCGGCCCGCTTTTTCGGTCAGCTCAAGCTCTCGACCGAGCAAGCCGCGATTGCCGACAGACTTCTCGTCGAACTTCGCGAACGTCTGCGTTTTCTCAACGAAGTTGGGCTTGAGTACCTGACGCTGGACCGTCTCTCCTCCACGCTATCGGGCGGCGAAGCGCAGCGCATTCAACTCGCAACTTCTCTCGGATCGCGTCTGGTGGGCACGCTCTACGTGCTCGACGAGCCTTCCATCGGACTGCACAGCCGCGATACGCATCGGCTCATCAAGATCCTGCACGACCTGCGCGATCTGGGGAACACGATTCTGGTCGTGGAGCACGATCCCGACATCATGCGCGCCGCCGACCGCATTCTCGACCTCGGCCCGGGCGCGGGAGAAAATGGCGGCGCGGTCGTCGGCGCCGGCACCTACAACGAGATCGTAAAAATGCCGCACTCGCTCACGGGACGTTATCTGGCCGGCGAACTTCGCATCCAGATTCCTCCGCGACGCCGCCCACCGGGGCCGCACAAACTACGCATCACCGGCGCGCGCGCGCACAACCTAAAGCACATCGATCTTGGAGATTCCGCTGGGCATATTGGTGGCGATCACCGGCGTCTCCGGCTCGGGAAAATCTTCGCTGCTGCATGACGTTCTCTATCAGGCGCTGGCCGCGGCGAAGCGCCAGACGAATGGCGGCGCTGCCGCTGTTTTGTGGGACGGCATCGAAGGCGACGAGTTTCTCGACGAGGTCGTGCTGGTCGATCAATCGCCCATCGGGCGCACTCCGCGCTCGAATCCGGTCACGTATATCAAGGCGTTCGACATCATCCGCGAACTATTCGCCGCGCTGCCGGAAGCGCAGAAGCGCGGCTTCCCTGCCGGACATTTTTCTTTCAATGTGCCCGGCGGACGCTGCGAAAACTGCCAGGGCGACGGCACGGTCACCGTCGAAATGCAGTTTCTGGCCGACGTGGAGCTGATCTGCGACGAATGCAAAGGCGCGCGCTACAAGCCGCAAGTGCTCGAAGTGCGCTACAAAGGCAAGAACATTCACGAAGTGCTGAATCTGACCATTCGCGAAGCGCTCAGGTTTTTCGCCGAGGCTCCGCGGCTCACGGACAAATTGCGCGTGCTCGATGAAGTCGGCCTCGGCTACCTGCGTCTGGGCCAGTCGGCCACCACGCTCTCGGGCGGCGAAGCGCAGCGCATGAAACTGGCCGCGCACCTTCAGCCCGGAACTCGCCCGGCGCACCCGCGTCGCGCGGAAGACGGTAACGCGCGCCGAAACGCAAGCGCCACATGCTTTACATTTTCGATGAGCCCACAACCGGCCTGCATTTCGACGATGTCAGCAAACTGCTTTTCGCTTTCCGCCGCCTAATTGATGCAGGAGGCTCCATCGTCGTCATCGAGCACAATCTCGAAGTCATCAAGACGGCGGACTGGGTCATCGACCTGGGCCCGGAAGGCGGCGATCGCGGCGGGAATCTTGTCGGCTCCGGCCCGCCCGAAGCGATCGCGGAGCTGAAAAACTCTTACACTGGACAGTATCTGAAACGGGTGCTGAACGGAAACGGAGCTCGGCATGGGGAGCAGTAGAATATTCCAGTGGAGCGCCGGGCGTCCTCGCCCGGCAGCCTCGTTTGGCGAAGCCGGAGAGATGGCCCACGCATGAACCGCCCGCTCACCAAAGCGATCCTGCTCATCGGTCTAACCGCCTGCGCTCTGGCGCAAACCCACACCACCGTCCGCCATTACAAGGAACGCATCGACGATACGCCGCCGGAAATCGCGCAGGCGGAAGATGCCATCCAGAAAAACGATTTTGCGACGGCGGAAACGTTACTGAAGAAGGCGCTCGATAAAGATCCCAACAATGATCAGGCGTGGTCCTATCAAGCATGGTTCGATCTCGGATTCGTCCTGAACCGGCTGGCCCGGCCCGATGAATCCATCGCCGCCTATCGCAAGTCGGTCGCCGCCAAGCCCGACGTTTTTGAATCGAACCTCAACCTGGGCCTGATGCTGGTGCGCGCGAATAATCCCGAGGCCGAGCAATTCCTGCGCGCCGCCACAACGCTCAAACCCACCGCTCATCCGGAAGAAGGTCAGGCCCGCGCCTGGCTCGCGCTCGCACATCTGCTCGAAAATAAAAAGCCGGAGGACGCGTTCCAGGCTTACCACAAAGCCTCCGATCTCACGCCCAAGGATCCCGAGCCGCATCTTTCCGCCGGTCTTGCTGCACGAGCGTCAAAAAGAATTCTCGGACGCCGAAGCCGAATACAAACAAGCGATGGCAGCTCGATCCCCGCTCCACCGAAGCCGCAATCGCGCTCACCAACCTATACATGAAGTCCGGCCGTCTCGGCGACGCCGAACCGCTGCTGCGCCGCCTGGCTCCCGAGCGTCCCGATGACGCCGGAATTCATCTGCAATTGGGGCGCGTGCTCGCCGCCGAGGGGAAGAAAGACGACGCCATTGCAGAAATCCAAACGGCGTTGAAACTCGCACCCGCGGATGACGCCGCGCAGCGCGACCTGGCCGACCTTTATGCGAGCGCGGGAAAAAACGACCTCGCGGAAACCGTATATCGCGCCCTGGTCACCGCCCATCCGAAAGACCCCGAGCTGCACCGCGGACTGGGAAAGGCGCTGCTGCTGCAGAAAAAATTTCCGGAAGCCCAAGAGGAGTTTCTGACGGCGGTGCGGCTGAAGCGCGATTGGGCCGATGCCTATGTCGATCTGGCCTTTGCGGCCAGCGAGAACAAGAACTACGAACTCACTGTTCGGGCCCTCAATGGGCGCAGTCTTCTAAACACAGATTCAAACCCAGAAATGCCTGCGCTCTGTTTTTTTCTTCGCGCCTCCGCCTACGATCATTTGCGCGACTACAAACAGGCCGCGCTCGATTATCATCATTTTCTGGATGTTGCGAACGGGAAGTATCCCGATCAGGAGTGGCAGGCCCGCCACCGCCTGATCGCCATCGAACCCAAGAAGCGTTGACCGCCATGCGCCGACTTGCCTTCACCATGCTGCTGCTCGCGCTCGCCTGCGCGTACGGCGCGGCCAAAGACGAAACCGTAGACGAACTCAAATTGCGCTTCGAAAGCGCGCGCGCTGAAGAACGTCCCGAACTCGGCATCCGGATCGCGCAGCAACAGCTTCGCAATGCCGACACACTCTACAGCAAGGGCAACGTCGACGCAGGCCCGCGCCGCCGTCGAGGACGTTGCCACTTATTCCGAGAAAGCGCGCGACGCCGCCACGCAAACCAAGAAGCATCTTAAGAATGTCGAGATCGAGGCCCGAAAAATGGCGGAGAAGCTTCGTGACATCAAGCGCACTCTCGTCTTCGACAATCAGGCCCCCGTTGAACAGGCCATCCGGCGACTGGAAGATGTCCGCACCAGTCTGCTCCAGGAAATGTTCGCCGAAAACAATAAGAAAGATAACAAGAAGGAAGAGAAATGAAGTCCGGCAAGCGACGGCGAATCGCGCTCGGCTTGACCCTGTTGCTCGCGCTGCCGCTCTGCTTGCCGCTTGGCGCGCAACGCCGCCGCGACCCGCTCAACCCGCTCGAGATAGACCAGCTCCGCGACGCCATGCTCGATCCCGACGCACGCTTAAAACTCTACGTGAAGTTTTGCCGCGAGCGCATGACCAAACTTGAGCAAATGCGCAGCGATCCCAAGACGACCGAGCGCGCCCGCCAGACGCACGACATGCTGGAAGATTTTCTCGCCCTTTACGACGAACTCAACGACAACATTGATATGTACGCCGGCCGCAAGGACGATATCCGCAAGCCGCTGAAAATCGTCATCGAAGCCGACACCGAATTTCAATCCAAGCTGCGCGCCATTAAGAATTCCGCGAACGCCAGTGCCACCGAAGCGGAGCAGTACGAATTCCTGCTGACCGACGCGCTCGACACGGTTGACTCCAGCGCCGCCGACCATCGCAAAACCGTGGCTGAGGTCGAGGAGTACATGAAGCACAAGAAGAAGAAATAGGCGACGCTTTGGCAGCATTCAGCACTCAGCATTCAGCATTCAGCACCAGCATTCAGAAGATCACCGAAGTTTTGCTGAATGATGAATGATGAATGCTGAGTGCTGACGGCTGATCGCTGCCTCGTGCTACTCTTCCTTCAACGTGTCCGCCAAGCTCACCGAGATCTTTCACGAAGCCTATCGCGAACTCCGGCCCCAAACGCCCACGCCGGTCATGCACGCTCGTTTTTATCCGTTTGTCTCCATCAACAACACCATTCGCATGCGTCAGGGAGAGATCTACATCCGCCTCTCCGATCTGCTCGAAGGCGCGCCTGACGCCGTGTTGCATTCGATCGCCCACATCCTGCTGGCCAAGCTCTACCGCAAGCCAGTCGACCGCGCGCACAACCTGCGTTATCGCCGCTATGTTTCCGGACACGACGTTGCCTCGAAGGCGCGGCTCGTCCGCCAGATGCGCGGACGCAAGCACATCCGCTCCGCCCGCGGTCATCATTACCATTTGGAAGAAATTTTCGACGACCTCAACCGCCGCTTCTTCCACGGACTCATGGGACGCCCGCAACTTACCTGGAGCCAGAACCACGCTCGCAGCAGCCTCGGCCATTACGACCCGGCCCACAATGCCATCGTCATCAGCCGCGTCTTCGACCACCCACGCGTGCCGCGCTATGCCGTCGAATACATCCTGTTTCACGAGATGCTGCATTTGAAGCATCCTGTGAAACTGCGTGGGAGCCGGAGATGCGTGCATTCGCGGGAGTTCCTAGCCGAAGAGGATCTCTTCCCTGAACTCGCCCAGGCAAAGAAGTTCCTGCGGATTATCTGAAAGCGGAGGGAGATTCTGGCCCTCAGTGAGTGAAGTGGGGATGTTACGCCAACTGAACCTTAGATCACAGATTCATTACGAACCAAACATTAAATCCTCTGCCACTGCGAATACAATGGATGTGCCAACCAAACAGTCGAAGGCGATGCCAACGATAGGGTTGCGTGCGCCTACGCTGCAAGCTTGCCAGAGTGGTGTTCGCAGACGTAATTGCTCAAGGCTGTTTTTCCTTCCAGACCTCAAGTAGAAATGTTGCCACCGAAATCGCTGCATTTACCACGAGCCGTGCATGAGCAAGTTGCAATTCATGGCTTTTACTGCGACCGTGACCAGTTCCATAGAGGGTTCGCAACTCTGCTACCCCGACAACTACCTGACCGAGATTGCTCAGGGTGCGTTTTAGCGAATCCGCACCCGGCAGCGTTCCATCAACGCTCTTGGGGTCGATGTCTAGCTCCTTCTGTGCCCGCTTTAGAAGTGTTGGAATGTCTTCCGTTGGCTTTTGTTCATGGTCATTTGTGACGGTCTTCAGAACGCTTTCAAGCAATTCTTTCGCGGAGCCTATTGCTAGTTCGGGGTCGCTCCCGTCTTCCAGACCGGAGCGGATACGTGCCGCATGACGACCTAGTTCCGGTATGCTATGGATACCACCGACTTGCTCACACTTATCTAAGGGAACATGTACGACCGGAGCCGCGTCTTCGTAAAGTTCGCCATACAACTTCGTATCATGCTGGTGCAGCCACTGTCGAAGCCCGACAAAATCGACGACGGTTTCTAGATTCTCAAAATTGTGCCCAACCAGCTCCCGAAGAACGGTGAAGACATGGCCCGGATAGTCATCATCTCCCCAATTCAGGCTCCGCAGCAATCGGGAGTGATTCTCAACGGCATCGGCATTGCCGACTAAATAAGCGAGTTCTTTCCAACGACCGGCATCAAACGTTTTCTCTATCGCACGTTTAAGCCCGACTAGGATTATTTCTGGACGCACACTGTCTTTGAAGCCTGGCGGCGGATAAAACGGCTCTGACGGAGAACGGCGCATGTCTTGATCCTAGCGCGCTTGCACCCATAATGACTACGATTGTTGACCTTAACAGGCGATTTCACTCAGATACCGGCATCGCCTGAGCTGACAAATGTCTGTCGTCAAAGAAAAACCCGAACCGCGCGGGTCCGGGTCTCGGGAACTGCATAACCTGTCCAGTTACAAGATAATTATCGCCTGCCACGCACTTGAAGTCATGGTGTTCCCGCGAACTACCGTTCAATGCCCCATTTCCCCGTGTGATGCTGGTCACAGCCATCCGTGATTCCGTGCGTTGACCGGACACTGCTGGGGACCGTATCCTATTGATATTGAAATTGCATTTCATTTTCATTTAGAAAGCGGCTGTTTTTCCCATGCTCCAGGCATTCATCGTTACACTCCGCGAAGGCGCAGAAGCCGCGCTGATCGCCGGCATTGCCTTGACGTATCTAATTAAAGATCGGCCGCAACCATCCGCGCGAATCCGTCGAGGCCACGCCGGCAGAGTTGCTGGCCCAGCTTCGAATAAAGACCGCAAGCAAGTGGAGTTGGAAATATCCGAGATCCGTATCGCGCTCACCGATCTTGAAATCGGCGAGTCAGGCACGATCGACCACATTTCCTTGCCTCCAGCCGACCAACAATTCCTGATGCGCATCGGTTTTGTTCCGAGTGCCGAGGTCAGGTTCTCCCGCCGCGCGCCCCTGGGCGACCCGAGCGTCTATGCGGTGGACGGGACCGAGATTGCCTTGCGGGCGGAGACCGCGAGCTGCATCATGGTCCGGCGAGAATGGCTTTCGACATTGGATGACTTGCCGTGACACCGATTCTGAGCAGCCAATGTGGTTGCGCCGATCCTACCGAGCCATTATTCGCTTCCACGAAAAAAGTCCCGGAGAACCCCGAGCCGTGAAATCCGGACCGTGGCCCTGATCGGCCCACCTAATTCAGGGAAGTCGACGCTCTTCAATCGCCTGACCCGCCTGCGCCAGAAGGTCGGCAATTATCCGGGCGTGACGGTTGAGCAACGTGTGGGTCTGCTGGCCGGCAAGGGACACGAGATCAGGATCATCGATCTGCCCGGCGTCTACAGCCTGACTCCCTATTCCGACGATGAACGCGTCGCCGTGGACGTGCTGACCGGTCAAATGGACGGCCTGCCTCGTCCGGATGCGGTTTTGCTGGTGCTGGACGTAACCCATCTCTCACGTCAACTTGTATTGGCAGCGCCGGTGATCGCATTAGGCCTGCCCACACTCGTGCTCCTGAATATGGCGGATGTTTTTGCCAAAGGAGGCGGGTCGCTCGACGTTCTCAAACTCGCCACCGAACTGGGCGCGCCGGTTGCCATGGTGAGTGCGACACAGGGAACTGGGTTGGACACGGTCGATCGCTTTCTGCGGCAGGACCACGATCATGATCAGCGTCCCGATGCATTGCTCCCAGTTCTTCAGGATCTTCCGCAGAGCCGGAAGTGGGCAAGTCAGGTTGGGCGCCGCATCGATTACCAGCAACACGTTCCCAGCGTATGGAGCCGCCGCCTGGACGACATATTTCTGCACAAGATTTGGGGACCGCTAATTTTTGTGGTCGTAGTCGGTGCCGTTTTCCAAACCGTATTTGGACTCGGCCAACCCATGAGCACAGCTTTTCAGGACCTGCTCACAAAACTGGGACAGCAAGCGGCGCCCTTGGTTCCCGCCGGTCTCGTCCGATCGCTTCTGCTCGATGGTCTCTGGAAGGGCGTGAGTTCCGTGTTGGTGTTCCTGCCCCAGATTCTTCTGCTGTTCTTTTTTATAGGGCTGCTGGAAGATTCCGGCTATCTGGCGCGCGCGGCGCTTATAGCGGACCGCACCATGCGAAGCGTAGGACTGAACGGGAAGGCATTCATTCCTCTTCTGTCCGCCTATGCCTGCGCGGTACCGGCAATCATGGCCACGCGCACCATCGAGAACAAGCGCGACCGGATCGCGACGATTCTTGTCGCCCCTTTCATGACTTGTTCGGCCCGGTTGCCAATTTACACATTGCTGATTGCGGCTTTTATTCCCAATCGCCCGGTGGTCGGAGTGCTACTTAGCACCAGGGCGTGCGCCATGCTTTCGCTGTACCTGCTGGGATTCCTTGCAGCCATAGTTACGGCGAAGGTCCTCAAGTCATCAGTGCTCAAATCTTCTGCCGCTCCATTTGTGCTGGAGCTTCCCGAGTATCGGTGGCCGACCTGGCAGTCGATTGGTCTTCGCCTGTTGGACCGCGGGCGGGTCTTCCTGCGGCAGGCGGGCACGTATATTTTGGCGGTCTCGCTGCTGGTTTGGGTCCTGACCAATCTTCCGCTGCACGGTGGCCGCGCTCCGCAGCTGGAGCAAAGCGTGATTGCCCACCTCGGGCACGGGATTGAACCGCTGATCCGGCCGCTCGGCTTCAATTGGAAAATCGGGGTCGGACTGCTGACATCCGTGATCGCGCGCGAAGTGATCGTCGGGACCCTGGGCACGATTTATGGGACCGATCCGGCGACGCACTCGATGACACTGCAGCATGCGCTCAGCCAGGATCTCACTTTTGCCGGAGCGATGGCGCTGCTGGTCTTCTTTGCCTTTGCCATGCAATGCACGTCAACCCTGGCCGTGGTGCGCCGCGAGACCAATAGCTGGAAGTGGCCCGTCGTCCAGTTCGTTTACATGACCGTAGTTGCCTACGCTGCCGCATTCGCGGTCAACCAGGTGCTTTCGACGCTGGTCAAATGACGAGCGGATGCAAAGGCTCGATGGGTCGCATGTTGTCTCCCACGGTTAGTTTCGGATAGTTATCAGTTTTGAATTGTCATCCTGAGCGAACCGGGGTCCCCAGCGCGCCCGCTTTTGGCGCGATGGGGTGGGGGAGCGAAGGACCTGCTTTCTTTGTAGCGCCGGATTGCCGCAAGCCCGCGCAAAACTCCATCCGCTACTTCTTCCCAAAGAACTTCCCCAACCCCAGCCGCACCTGCACCGTATTCACGCCCGGATTCGGGACGACCAGCGAGCCGTTCGAGATGTGCATGTACCGGACCTCCGCCGACCATCTGTGCTTCCCAAAAAAGTAGAGCCCGAACGCCCCGCCCGACGTGAAATTGATGGTCGAAGTTCCCGACGGCACCTCATGCGTCGTAAACAGCGTTCCTTCATTCAACTCGAGGTAGGGAGCAACATGTCCGCGCGTGGCGAAAATCCATTTCAACCCGACCGGATTCACTCCCGCCCCGTATGCCGTGTTTGCCGTCTGCAATACAACAAACGCCGGCACCGCATCCACCGCGAACTCGAATCGTCCGTTGAGAAAACCCGGGCCATGAGGGCCGGTTAGAATCCAGCCGTAGCGAATCCCCGCGTTCCACACGCTCGTATTCCCGACCCCGCCGGTCACCGAGCGCCCGCCGCCAGTCCACACCTCGACTTCATGGCCGCCGTACTCCGGAGAATCTTGGGCGACGACCAAAGAAGCTGCGAAAACTATTGCCAAGAAGAATGTTGGAAAAAAAGAGACGGCACCCCGAATGGATCGTGTCATAAGCATGGTCAAAGTCGAAAAAAACGATACCCAAAAACGCATACTACGTGAACCCATGCCAGCAACAAATCCAATCTCTACAGTCCGAGCCCACCATCCACCGCCAGCACCTGCCCGGTAATAAACTGCGGAGCTGTGGCGAAGAACATGACTGCCGCGGCAATGTCCGCTGCCGTTCCGTTGCGCCGCATCGGAGTCTGTTTCGCCATTTTTTTCATGAAGGTCGCCGCCGATTTTTCTCCCAGCTCAATCATCCCCGGAGCGACCGCATTCACCGCGATCTCGGGCCCGAGCGCCTTCGCCATCACTTTGGTCAGCATGTGCAACGCCGCCTTGGACGAACAATAGTGCGCATGAGTTGCCCACGGGCGCAGTCCGCCCAGCGAACCCATATTCACGATGCGCCCCCGGCGCTTTCTTAAATATGGCAGCGCCTCGCGCGACACCAGAAACGGTCCGCGCGTGTTCGAGGCAAACATCGCATCCCACTGCGCTACGGTGAGCTTGTCGAATGCAACGGTCTCATAATTCGCGGCGTTGTTTACCAGCACGTCGATCCCGCCCAGTTCCCTCGCCACTTCCTTCACCATTTCCCGGACGCTCCGCTCATCCGTGACATCGCAGCGTACGGCGAGCGCCTCCGCGCCATGCCGCGCCAGCTCCCCGACCACGGCACGGGCCGCGCGCTCCGACTCGCGAAAAGTAATGGCCACGTCCGCTCCGTTTGCGGCCGCAGCCAAAGCGATCGCGCGCCCCAGCCGTTTCGCCGCCCCCGTCACCAACACCGTCTTGCCAGAAAGTACGCGTCCGCTAGTCGTCATCGTCGTCGTCATCGTCGCCCCGAGCCTTGTCCTTTCGAAATTCTACGCCCGTCTTTTGAGGAGCGCGTACTACGCCCGTCCGTGCCTAGGAAACGCCGCAGCCAATTGCTAGACTCCCTCGAATGACGCAGCCTCGCGAAGTCGTCGTTTATTCCCGCAAGGGATCGTATCTCTGTGAAATCGTCAAGGAAAGCCTGGCCAAGCTGCACCGGCGCGGCGGCTTTACCTGGCGCGAGATCGACGTGGATTCCAACGCCGAAATCCGGCGTCTCTATAACGACGAGCTTCCCGTGGTCTTAATCGACGGCCGCAAAGTCTTTAAGTACCACATGGACGAGCGGGAATTTCTGCGCAAACTTAGCACTTGATCTTTTCCTCTTCTGTCGCAGACCCAATATTCATCTTGTTACCGCCGACACTTCCCTTCTGCTCTGTTTTCGCCAAGAATAGAAGGGATCGTGTCGGAAGCCTCCATCAGCCCGGGCGGGACCAAGGTGGCGAGGGCCATCGAGCGCTATTTCAATGTGGCGCTTTATTTGCTCGTGCTCACCGGTTTTGGCGCGCTGGCTTCGACCGGAGGGCTGGACCTGCCGGTAGTCGTTCTGGTGGGACTCGCGCTCTTGCTCCGCGGTGTCCAACTCTTGACGCGGCGCGAGTTTGCTATCCCGGAACGCTGGACCACTTACCTGACGATGATCTACGTTGTCATCTATTTCGCCGACTACCTTCTTCTATCCCGCGGTTTTCTGGCAGCTACCATTCACCTTGTGCTCTTCTTAATCGTCGTCCTGCAATTCTCGTTGCAGCGGACGCGTCACCACTACCTGCTCGCGGCGCTTTCGTTTCTGATGGTGCTGGCGGCCGCCGTGCTTACGGTTGACAGCGTGTTTCTTTTTTCTTTTGCGGGCTTCTTGCTGGTTGCCGTGGTCACTTTTGTCCTGATGGAAATGCGGCACTCGCTCGCCAGCGGGCAAAAGCTCGCACAAGATCCACGCATTGCCTTTCCCGCGCGGCCCATGGCCTACGGACTCCTGGCCACCGCTCCGGCGCTCATGCTGATGATTCTGGCCGGGAGCTTTCTGATCTTCTTCATTCTTCCCCGCGTTTCATCGCGCTACCTGAACGCCTACAGTCCGACCAGCGATGTCTCCGCCGGCTTCACCGACCGCGTGCAACTGGGCCGCATCGGCCAGATCCAGCAGTCCAGCGAGGTCGTCATGCACATTGCGATCGAGAACGACCGGCAAGGACTATACGACTTGAAGTGGCGTGGGATTGCGCTGAACGAGTTTGACGGCACCGTCTGGTCGAATTCCTTTGGGCTGACCCCGCTACGGCCAGCGTGGGATGGAAGCTATCGGCTTGCGCCTTTGGTGGATCCGCGAGGCCCATCGGCGGTCGCGGGCCGAACCATTCGTTATCGCGTTCTGATGGAGCCGATTGGGACCAATGTTTTTTTCCTGGCGGAGAAGCCGCAGAGTCTCACCGGAAATTCCCGCCAGGTGAGCATGGACGGCGGAGGAGCCGTTTACAATCTCGATGCCGATCGCCCCATCAATCGCTACGATGCCGAATCGCAATTGCCAGACATCAACAGCGGCGAGCTTTTTCTGGCGGCCAACACCGCACCCGCGGGCATGGAAAAGTACCTGAAGCTTCCGCCCCTCGACGCTCGCATTGCGAAATTGGCGGCGGAAATCACCGCGCAAGCCCCCAGCAATTATGACAAGGCACTCGCTTTGGAACAGTATCTAGCGACCCACTTCGGATACACGCTGGACCTGCCCCGCAGTCTGGCGCGCGATCCGCTGGCCAATTTCCTGTTCGAGAGGAAGCGCGGCCACTGCGAGTATTTCGCCAGTTCGATGGCGGTGATGCTGCGCTCGTTGCGCATTCCATCGCGGCTGGTGACCGGTTTTCGCGGAGGCGAATTCAACGACCTTACCGGCCAGTATGTGGTGCGGGCCAGCGACGCGCATTCGTGGGTTGAGGCTTACTTCCCCGGATTCGGCTGGATCAGCTTCGATCCGACTCCGGCGGGAAGCTTGGCAACTCAAACCGGCTGGTCGCGGATGCAGCTCTACCTGGATGCGGCCGCATCTTTCTGGCGCGAATGGATCGTCAACTACGATGTCAGCCACCAACGCGCTTTAGGCCAGAATGCGGCCACCGGCAGCCGCCAGTTTTTTGACGAAGCTCGCGGGTGGATTCGACGGCAGCATCGCGCCCTGCTGCGGTCGGCGCGGCGCGCGCGCGACCACTTCACCAGTTTTTCTTTGCGATGGTTGGGAGGGCTGGTCGCGTTCGCGGCAATCCTGATCGCGCTGCTGAATTTCCGGCGCGTACTCGGCGGACTGCGCGCCCGTAGTCTGCGGGCGCATCCCGAGCGCGCGCCGCGCGAGTCCGCCGCGCTTTGGTATGACCGGATGGTGGGCCGTATGGCGCGGCTGGGCTGGCGTAAGTCCCCATCCGAAACGCCGCTGGATTTCGTCGCGGCCATTCAGGAAGCGGCACTGCAGAAGAAGGTTGCCAAATTCACGCGCGCTTACGAATCGGCGCGGTTCGGCCGGTCGGTGGACAACGCCCAAAGCCTGCCCGGTCTTTTCCAGGACATCGCTGCCGGCGAAACGGCGAATTTAAGAAAGACTGCAAAGCGCACAGCCGCTGGGTAACAAGATTAACCGCCCCGTCCCCACAAATGCCTAGAAGCGGTGGATAACGCCGACACCTACGTAGTAGTTGTGCTGGCGGCTTCTCCCGGTATCGACAGGCTGACTGGGAACTGCACTCAGGTCGGGAACTCCGGAGTAGAAATCGCGCACTTCCAAACGCGCGCCCAACCGATGCCAGAACCACACATCCAGTCCAGCTCCGAACTGGACTACGCCAGTATTTGTGCTGGTTGGCCCAAGGTTCGCTGTGCCCCAAACTTTATTCGAGGATTCCCAGAAACGGCCATAGCCGCCGCCCGCGCTGACCCATGGCGTAACTCCCTGACCGGAAAAAATGTTCAATCGTACGGATGGAGTCACGAACAATGCCCCGTAGTTCGCTGGGATCACGTTCTCGTGATAGTTCAGGTTCATCCGCGGATAAATCGCTACGGGCACTTCCGCATACAGTCCGAAAATCTTATGGTGCTTGAGCAGGCGACCGTAATCGAACCCGAAGCTTGCCGGTTTTCCGAAATGAAGCGGCAAATCGGTACTCTGGACCGTTTGGGTGCTGACAAAAGTTCGCCCCGCCGTAAAGGAAAGCTCATTCCTTTCCTTCAAATAGCTAAAGTCTTGCGCCCAAACGATGGAAACAAGAAATAGAACTGGCACAACTAGAAGCGCGAGGCGTTTAGCCGACATCTCTCCTCCGGAGTATTGAGGGATGCAGTTTAGTTTCCACAAGATTAGCACGGCCTGCCCGGATTGGTGGGAAACCTAAGTACCGTTCTTGGTGCTCAGGTTCCAGCATCCGGTGGGTGCGGGCGCGGCAATCCAGATGATTAGAACCAAGATGCTAGAATCGTGTAGATCCGCTTCCTGCCGATCGTTTCTCAGTTCTCCGTGCCCGCAAAGAAAAACATGTCCGCGCCGGCAAGGCCGTCTGCCCCGGTCAAGGTTGGTTTCGTCAGCCTCGGTTGCCCCAAGAACCTCGTGGATAGCGAGGTGATGATGGGCATGCTGGCCCAGGCTGGCGCCCAGCTTACCCCCGACGCGGAGGACGCCGACGTCATCGTGGTGAATACCTGCTCGTTTATCGCCAGCGCGCAACAGGAATCCATTGACACCATCCTCGAAATGGCCCGCCACAAAAGGAAGACGGGCGGCAAGGCGAAGCGGCTCGTGGTGGCCGGTTGTTTGGTCGAGCGTTTTCACGATGAGATTCGAAAAAATATTCCGGAAGTGGACGCCGTCGTCGGTACCGGCGAGTTGGAGAAAATTCTGGCCGCTGCCGGAGTTTTCGAGATGCCGCGCTTGCCCGGACCGTTCAACATTCTAAAGTCGAATCTGCCCGCCTCGCGGCCTGAGGGCAATCATCGCCGTGGACAGGGGCGCTTCGCGCGCAATTCCTGGGACGGCGCTCTCGCCGATCTGCCCCACTACCTTTACGACGACCACACGCCTCGCGTGCTCTCGACGCCTGGATATTCGGCCTATATCAAAATCGCCGAAGGCTGTGATCATCCCTGCAGCTTCTGCATCATCCCTCAGCTTCGGGGCCAGTTCCGCTCGCGGCGTTTCGAATCCGTTATCGCCGAAGCCGAGCGGCTGGCGCAATCCGGCGTGCACGAAATCACGCTCATCGGACAGGACACGACCTGCTACGGCGAAGACCTTGGGCTGCAAGACGGCCTGGCCCTGCTGCTGGAGAAGCTCGCGGGCATCGAAGATCTGCGGTGGATTCGCTTCCTCTACGCCTATCCCAATAAAATCACGGGGCGGCTGCTCGATACGATCGCCGCCCACGACAATATTTGTTCGTACATTGATGTTCCGCTGCAACACGCCTCGGCGGCGGTCCTGAAGCGCATGAAGCGCGGAGGCGGCGCCGACCTGTTCTTGCGCTCGCTCGAAAAAATGCGCCGCGTAATTCCCGGCGTTACTTTGCGGACTTCGTTCATCGTCGGCTTCCCAGGTGAAACTGAAAAAGAATTCAACGAACTCTGCGGCTTCGTGAAAGAGGCGAGATTCGATTGGATGGGCGCTTTCGGCTACTCGGACCAGGAAGGCGCGGGTGCTTTCGATCATGACAAGAAGCTTTCCGCGCGCGAGATCGAGGCCCGCCGCAAGTCGCTGATGGCGATCCAGAAAAAGATCAGCCGGAATAAGAAAAAATTGCTGATTGGGCACGAATTCGACCTCCTGTTGGAAGGCGCTTCGACGGAATCGGACCTGCTGCTCGAAGGCCGCACCGCAATGCACGCGCCGGAAATTGACGGCAAAGTTTTCGTGAACGATTATCCCAAGGGGAACGAGCCACAAGAGGGGGAATTTTACCGCTGTCGCATCACGGCGGCCCACGATTATGATTTAGTGGCGGAGATCGTGTGAGGTATGAATCCACGATGTCATCCTGACCATTAGAGGTGAGGCCATGAGAACTCGAATCAGCTTTGTGACAACCTTGCTGCTGCTTCTCACCACTGCTGCGGAATGCCAGATCAATTATGGATCAAACACACCAGTGGGGAAGTATGTCAAAGTGAACGACATAGAGATGTACTACGAGGTCTACGGAGCAGGTGAGCCGCTACTCTTATTGCATGGCAATGGCGGATCGATTCAAAATTTTGTGTGCCAGATTCCGGAGTTGTCCAAACATTTCAAAGTTGTCGCCGTTGACAGCAGGGCACAAGGCAAATCGACGGACTCTGATCAAGAGATCACGTATGCACTCATGGCTTCAGACATGAGCGCACTGATTGACAAACTGAACCTTGGCAGTGTCGATGTTGTGGGTTGGAGTGATGGTGGAAACATCGGTCTGGAATTAGCTTTTGCCCATCCTCAACAGGTTAAGAAACTGGTTACTTTCGGCGCAAATTACACGCATGAGAACTCCGCGGCTCCGCCTGACAATGTCACCATGGATGCAAACGACCCCAGACTTTTGATAACCACACCAGTGTTGAAGAAATACAAGGAGGGCATGGATAAACTCTCTCCGGCCGTAAGAAAGAAACTTGCTGATCTAATGGAGAAGTATCCAAATCTTACGGTGGAACAGCTCAAACAGATCAAGGTTCCGGTTCTTGTTGTTGTCGGAGACCGTGACGCAATCAATCTTGACCAGACAATTTCGTTGTTTAAGAGCCTGCCTCAATCACAGTTGTTGATTGTCCCGGGTGCTTCACACTTGGCGCCTGTCGAACAACCGAAATTGGTCAACAGTGAGGTGATCAAATTCTTGTCCACACCCTACCATGACCTTGACCGCTACTATTGGATGAACCTTGTCAAATAGAATGACGCCGCGTAAACGCACCATCAAACTTCGCTGCCCGATCTGCAAGAAGCCGGCAAAGGCCGCGGACGCGGACTTCCCTTTTTGCAGCGAACGCTGCCGCCTGCTCGATCTTGGCAAGTGGGCGAGCGGGGCGTACGTGATTTCGTCGCCGGTGGACGACGCCGAAAAAGCGGTGCGGCAAGACAGCTCCGGCGATGAGGATGGAAATTGATGAATCCTCCCCCCGAAACCGCCAACGAATCCGGCTCGTCGTCTCAGGCAGATAAGTTGCAGGCAGCTCCGCTGTGGGCCACCTTGGTCGCAACTTTTTTCGGCGCGGGACGCCTCAAGCCGGGCCCCGGCACCTGGGGATCGCTAGCCACGGTCATTGTGTGGGCGCTCGCTAGTTCCCAAATTCCCGTCACGAGCCGCATGTGGGCGACCATCGTCGCAGCCGCGGTTGTAACCATCATCGGAATTCCCGCCGCCACGCGGGTCGCGCGCGCGTCCGGGTTGAAAGACCCGCAATTCGTCGTCATTGATGAAGTCGCCGGTCAACTGGTTGCGCTCATCGCCGTTCCGCTCGCTTGGAAAACTTTTCTCGCGGGCCTTATACTTTTCCGTGTCTTCGATATCTGGAAGCCGTTTCCAATTCGCCGGCTGGAGCAGCTGCCCGAAGGCACCAGCATTGTGGTGGACGACCTGGGAGCGGGACTTTACGCGCTCACCGTCATGCATCTTCTGTTGCACTTTGGACTTCTAATGAAGTAGCGATGGCTTCTGCCGAAAAAAATCATGAGCATCTCCGACCATCTACTGGGAAAGAAGAACGTCAGCGTCAACGGCCAGCCGCACATCGAAGCGGTCGCGCCGAGTTTCGCTTTGCCCGGAGGCGAGGTCCGCATCGTCGGGAAGAGTCTCCGTCCGACTGAATTGCGCCGCCCGAGCGTGCGCTTCGGCGAGCTCGAAGGCTCCGTGCTAATCAGTTCCGACGATTTCCTGGTGGCCCGCGTACCCGAGGGAGCGGCGTCGGGACATGTCGTTGTAAGTACGAGCGTAGTAAGCACCAACGAGCAAGTTAGCAATCCCCACACCATTGGGATCGCCGTCCCCATCGCCGGCGACCTGCATCCGGTCGCCAATCCCGCGCTTGATCGCGAAGGCAATATCTATGTGACTTTTTCCGGAGCGCGCGGGCAAAAGGTCCCGGTTTCGATTTTCAAAATCGACACGAACTATGTGGTGAAGCCGTTTCTCAGCGACCTGATGAACGCCACCGCGATTGCCTTTGACCGCGAAGGCCAGCTATATGTTTCTTCGCGGCACGACGAGGCGGTATATAAAGCGGCGCCGAACGGCACCATATCAACCTATGCCGAGGGCATGGGAGTTGCCACCGGGATCGCCTTCGATGCGGATGAAAACCTCTACGTCGGCGACCGTAACGGCACCATTTTTAAGATCGCCCGCGACCGCCAGATTTTTGTGTTCGCCACGCTGGAGCCGAGCGTTTCCGCCTATCACATCGCCTTCGGCCCCGGCGGAGATATGTTCGTCACCGGCCCCAGCACTTCCAGCTTCGACAGCGTTTACAAAGTCGATCCCCACGGGACCGTGACCGTATTCTATCGCGGACTGGGACGTCCGCAGGGCTTGGCTCTCGATATCGAGGGCAATATCTATGTCGCCGCTTCTCTCGCCGGAAAACGCGGCATCGTGAAGATCACTCCTCAAAGTAAGGCCAGCCTCGAAGTTTCCGGTCAGGGCTTGGTCGGGCTGGCGTTCGCTCCTGGCAAGTCGGCCATTCTGGCGACGAACAGCGCCGTGCACCACATTTCGTGGAATATTCAAGGACTGCCGCTGCTGCCGGAGTAGTAGGGTGCTTTGGGGTGGCGCAGCTCTGCGATTAAGACTCCTTCTCATGAGCGGCTTTAACCGCCGAGGTCAGGGCCAGTCTTGTGCTCCGTGATAGATGCGCAGGATTTCCAGATTTTGATCTTGAATGCGATAGACAACAATGTAAGGCAGACCGTGAAAGACCAGCTCTCGGGTGTCTTCAATTCGCCCCCTGCGACCACGGCGAGGGAAGTTTACCAGCTTGCCACAACCATCGTAGAGAGCCTGTGCCACCTTGGCGGCAGCATCGGGGTTGTCTCGTTGAATGCGAAGAACAATATTGTAGAGATCTTGAGCGGCGGGAGTGGTCCAGCGCAGGCGCATTATGGACGCAGTATCTGTTGCAGCTTGGCCCCGACTTCGTCGTGCTCCACAAACTCCCCGCGTTCTGCGGCCGCTAGGCCGAGATTCACTGCCTCGATGAAGCGGGTGTCGTCCTCTAGGTAGCGGCTCAGTACCTGCTGTGCCAGCTCGTCGGTTTTCACCCCTCGCTGGGCCGCGATTTGGGCAAGTTGCGCTTCCTTATCGGGCTGAAGACGTACTTCCATGGTCACAGTCTAGGAAGGTTTGCGAGGGCTGTCAAACAGTTGGTGCAAGGTGGACGGGTGAGAACACCCGTCCCCACACGAGCGGGATCTAGCCACCGCTAACTTTGGCCGCACCCGCGTACGTATAAGGGAACAACTTTTCTTCGTGCTCTCGCAGTTCCTGGATCCAGTCCTGAATTCCCTGTTGGGCGATTGAAGATAACGGGTAGAACTCAAATCCAGATTTGGCATCACTGCTGTGGCGTACCGTGGCCAGCATCTCGATCGGAACGCCTGGCAATGGCAGTTCGATCGCCACTGTTTCGCCCGCACGGGGAGCGCCGCAGACCAAGGCCGACATTCCTCGCATACTGATATCGAGCATCACGCCGCGGGTGACGAACGGTCCGAAACGCAAGAAGCGCTGCATGGTGACGGGAAGGGCGCAAACATAGCGCGGTTCCCGCCGCCGGACATTGTAATCGCGAGAACGGGACACCGTCTCATTCTCATGACTGTCAACAAGCATATCGCTCTCCTTGCACACCAGGTCTCAGGTCTTAGGCCTCAGGTGCCAGGAAAATCTCTTCGCCTTGAATCGCCGTATGAGGCAGCCTTCCCTGACACCTGAGACCTGACACCATGTTCAGGGCCACTACGAGGGCAAGCTTCCGCCCCATCCCCAGCCCGCCTGCAGGCTGGCGCGTATCACGGCCAGCAACTCTTCGTTATCGGCCGGCTTCTGGAAGAAAGCGACAGCGCCCGATTCCAGTGTGCGTTTTTCATTGGTCTCAGGATCGCGGGCCGTGAGCACGATCACCGGAATGTCCGAAAGCGCGGGATACTCCTGCAAATTTTTCAGCACGGCAAACCCGTCGCCCGCCGGCAGCCCCAGATCGAGAATGATCAGGTGGGGACGTTCCTTCTGGGCCATGGCGATGGCCGAATATCCGTCGCAGACATTCACGGTATCGAAGTTATTGGCCCGCAGACGCAAACTCAGCGCCTGTCGAAGATCGGGATCGTCATCCACAACCATGATCTTGGCTCGATTCGTGGGCGGTCCGTCGCTGTAACTCTCAGTGCGCATATTCGTGGTTCTCCTTTTCGGTGAAGTTTGGTTTGCTTTCAAGCCCCATCTGGATAATTCCGGTGACATAATCGGCAACGCTCCAGACTTGTTGTTCCAAGGTCATCGAGTCGGCGGCGGGCGGGGCAGGGACCATTTCGGCCGTCACACGCAGAGTGCCGCTGGCCTTCAACTTAGGCAGTCCGCCCACCTGTTCGCGAATGCGGTCCATCATGATCTTGACCCGCTGCATATCGGTCGAGGCGACCACGAAAAACGTTTCGACCGGGCCGCTGGCGCCCATGGGTGGAAGGACCAGGTCTTTATCCACGTAGATGCAGAGGCGCAGGCGCTCCAAACAGCGCAGGCAGGTTTCTTTCCAGCTTCCGCGCAGTAACTTGGACCGCGGAGTCAGCTCCACGCGCACCAGCACAATCGCCTCGCGCAAACTTCCCCGATGCGCGATCACCGGCAGCAGCAGCCGGGCCAGGGAATAGAGCGGCAAGGTGAAGGAGAACGTGCTGCCGCTTCCGATCTGGCTCGCGACCCACATCCTTCCGTTTTGCAGCGTGACGATTTCCTTGGCAATATAAAGCCCCAAGCCGAGGCCGGTGCGGTTGCCGTCCACCGCATTGGGGTCCTGGAAAAGCCGTTCAAACACCAGCGGAAGCGACTCTTGCGCAATGCCGCGCCCGCTGTCGCTGACCGAGAGATAAACCGCGCTCGGATCGGTCTCCACCGTCGCGGCTTTCACCGTCACCGATCCCTCGGCTGGCGTGAACTTGATGGCGTTGTCCATCAGGTTGATGAGGACTTCAAGCGTGCGGTCGGGATCGGCATAGATAAGCGGGATCGTCCGCTCCACCCCAACTTCGAGATAGACGCGTTTTTCGGCGGCGGCGGGCCGCATCATCGCGGCCGCCTGCTGAATCAGTTCCCCAATATCTATGCAGCGCGGTTCTATGCGCAGCTTGCCGCTTTCGGCGCGCGTGGCTTCGAGCAGGTCGCGGATCATGGCGTGCAACTGATTCACACTCTTGAGGACCGTTTTCAGGTGGTCGGCCTGGTCCGGCGCCATGGGCCCAGCCAACCCGTCCAAAAGAAGCGTGACGTACTGGTGAATGCAGGTCAGCGGCGTGCGCAATTCGTGCGAGACGTGGGAGAGAAACTGGTTCTTGAATTCCAGTTGCTGGGTGCGGGTGATTTCCAGCGAGCGCAGCAGCCCCTGCCGCTCCACCGCATAGCGCAGGGCGCGCTCCAGATGTTTGCTGGTGATGTCGCCTTTGACCAGATAATCCTGCACCCCTTGGTGGACGGCCTTGATCGCCAGCGCCTCGTCGTCCTGGCCGGAAAGAATCACCACCGGCACATTCGGCGCCTTCTGCAGGATTCGGCGATAGGTTTCCGCGCCGTGGCTGTCGGGAAGGTTCAAGTCGAGCAGCACCAGCAAGGGTGTTTCCGCGTCCAGACACGCCAGCGCGTCCGAGAGCCGGGGCACACAGTTCACCTGCACCCCGGACTTGCTCTCCACCAACCGCAGTCGTACCAAGTCCGCATCTCCGGGGTTGTCTTCAATCAGCAAAACGTGTTCCATCATTTTTCTCCCTTTCGCGGCAGGCTCGCGGAGCCGAACCAGAATTCCTCAATCGCTTGCACCGCCAATAAATAATCCTTCAGATTTCCCGGCTTGCTCACATAGCAGTTGGCGCCCAGATCGTAACTGCGCTCTATGTCCGACATCGAACGCGAAGTGCTAAACACCACGATGGGAATGGCGCGCAGTTCCCTGTCGGCTTTCGCTTCGGTCAACACGGCTCTACCGTCTTTCTTCGGCAGATTCAGATCGAGGATTACCAGGTCGGGACGAACGGCATTGGCATACTGGCCGGCGCGATGCAGATAGGCCATGGCCTCTTCACCGTCCAGCACATTGACGATGCGGCTTTGATGCCTGCCCCCGGCCAATGCCTCACGCGCTAGACCGACGTCGGCCGGGCTGTCATCCACCAGAAGGACTTGTGGCAATGGTTTTATCGTCTGGCTCCCCCCTTCTCATCGTGTTTCATCCCGAGCGTTTGTCATCCCGGGCGCAGCGTTTGTCATTCCGAGCGTTCCTTATCCCGAGCGTTTCTCATACCAATTAAAGTGTTTGTCATCCTGAGCGCAGCGAAGGACCTGCTTTTTGCCGCGTGCTACAGCCCCCTCGCTTCGATCGAGATGACAATTAATACGCGTTGCGCCGCACCCATCGCCCTACGGATAGAACCATCGGCCCCCTTCCAAACGTGCTTGAGACCCCAATGGACAACACGGATCTCGCCAAAGAACAGAGCGGAACCTTCTATCCGGTCACGTCCGTAGGGACGTACTTGGCGTGGATTATTCACGACGATTTTGGAGAGAATCGGGAAGAGCACGGCTTTCAGCCGTGCCGTATGGCCCAGCCTAACAGCCCGTGGTGCAAGTGAGGTTCGTATCAGGGTATCGCTTTAGCGATACCACAAGTCCTTCAAAATCAATCGCCCCTTTAGGGGCCCAGCGTCAAGTTTCGAGTTTTTCCGCAGCCTCTTAGCCGCCGAGATCCGCTCTCTCAAAGATAGAAATCCATTGACTTAAGACCCGTTACACGCGACCATAATTATTGAACATCCGTTTGGGGCAGTTTCGAGTTTCGTCCGTCACCAAGACGGCCCTCGAACCTACCCCAAACCCATTTTCAGCGCTCTTTGACAACTTAAGTCCTTATTCCGGAATACTTTGCCTCTAAGTCCTTTCAACCCAAAGACCTGGCGGGAATTTCCTCCTAAGTCTATGATTCCAATATACCGGGGGGAGGGGGGGTACCCCCACCCGTACTTATCGGTTATTACACAAGTAGTAAACGGACGGAATTCAAGCAAACTCCCAGAAAGGGATTGCTACTTTTTAGGCTTCTACTTTTTCGGCTTCTACTTCTTATAGACGGTGGGCTGAGGACCCTTCTCCAGCATCTCGCGGTCCCAGATCATGCCTTCGCGGCTGTAGCTGGCGAGTTCAAAATCCTGGGTGAGTTCGAGCGCAGTTGTCGGACAAGCGTCTTCGCACAGGCCGCAAAACATGCAGCGGCTCAGGTCGTAGGTAAAGTTGGTGAGCTCTTTGCGGCGGGTCTTTTCATTGCGCTCACTCGAAACCACGATCAGGTTTTCCGGACAAGCCAGAGCGCACAGGTCGCAGGCAATGCACAGGGTCTCGCCGGTGTCGGGGTTGACGTTCAGCCGGGGCGCGCCCCGGTAACGCTCGGCCACCTCTGGCCGTTCCAGCGGATACTGCTCGGTGTAGATTTCCTTGGGATGCTGATAGCGGAACGTAACGCCCAGTCCCTCGGCCAGGTCCACCAAAAAAACTTTGCGCAGGATCCCGGTAATTCCCATGACACGGCTAGGATACCACTGATCGGTGCAGAGACGGAAATTGTCCGGTTGACTTACCGCCGGTTTCTCCGCAGAATAGAAGCAGTTCTTTAGAAGGCCCATCCCACCAGTGGGGGCGTCACGGCTTCGACGGAGATGCTTGCGGCCAGGAGGCATGCCGGGGTGCACACACCCGCAATCGCGTGCAAAATGATAATTGCCAATCAACAGATGGCATACGCAGCCTAATTCGTTAGGCCGCCGTTCTCCGCAGCTTTGCCCGTGGGCTGCGAGCGAACGTCACACAGCGGGCTGCTCTTCCCGGCTACGTCTGGGCCGGGAGGCTAAGATCTCAGGCTAGCGCCAACGGTTTCTTGTCCGTTCTGAGCCGGTGTCGCGAACGTCCTGGGGTAATGCCCAGGGCATGAACCGGAACAAGCATGTAGTCTCTTGACCAGTAACATTTTCGGACGCGGGTTCGACTCCCGCCGCCTCCACCACTACTAAATCTTTTAGTTTAAATAATTTACAATAGATAACTCTAAAGCTATAGAAATACTGTACCAATCTTTGCTGTCATGGTGGGCAGTATGCTCACCGTCTACACTCGCCATCATCCTCAATGCGCGTAGAAGGACGACACATCCTGGCGGCGCTGCCGCTGCCCGAAATGGATCGACGGCACGATACCCGGAAGAGCGGGCCGTTTTCGCGTCTCCGCCAAAACCAAGTCCTGGGAGCAGGCCGAACTCCTCGCCCGCAAGCATGAACACGCCGCCCTCGGCGGTGAAGAGGTTATCCCGAACTGCGAGTGGACAGCCCTTTTGCCTCGTTCTCCGATGGTTTGACAGCTACTGTCTCTGGTTCAGCAATCGAGTTGGCGCTCCTCACGCAGTTACGGCCCTCGTCCTTTGCCCTGTACAGGGCGCAGTCTGCAGCATGGACAAGCATGGAACGGTCTAAACCCAGAATGCTGCTCGTTGCGGATACTACCCCCACACTCACCGTCACATGGATCGGATCATGGGCGGGCCCTAACGGGGCTTCAGCAACCTCTTGGCGCAGCCTCTCTGCACAACAAAGAATACCGGGACCATCGCAGTTCTGATTCACGATCAGGAACTCCTCGCCTCCGTACCGGCCAACGAAATTGTAACTCCTGGTCGAAGCCATCAGCCGATTGGCCAATTCCCGAAGCACCATGTCCCCGACAAGGTGACCACGGGTGTCGTTGATGATTTTGAAGTGGTCCACGTCGATCATCATCACACCCAAAGGCTCAGCGCTGCGCCTGTGGCGCACCACCTCTTGATCCAGGAATCCGAGGATCGCGGGCCGATTCCAAAGACCGGTGAGGGTGTCGTGGGCTGCTTCAAATTCCAGAGCGGCCTGGGCGTGGACCAGGCGATGCTGAATAATGAGAACGCGGGCGCCGACGCCGGCAAAGCTCAAGATGATGAGGAGGAACGCCAGATTCGTGTGAGTTCGCGCGACTTGTGTGAGCAGTAAGATGCTGAAAAATGGAAACAGCAGCGGAAAGAACTGACGGACCACAATGGAGTGGACCCGCGACAGTGGCACGTCCGGGGGGCATTCCTCCTGATGCCAAGTGGCGGCCATCAACACCGGTATGGCTGTTATGACGCTCCAAGCAAAGTCGATCCAAGTCCCGCTTCGGCTCACTTGGTTAGGAGTAAAGCTGCTGTACGAGTCCGCGACTCCTGCCAAAAAAATGAATAATATCGTTTGCCCAAAGAACCTTCGAACCACTCCGGAGTTTGTCAGCATCGCTCTCAGTAGGAAGGATGTCGCCAGTACTCCGTCAATCACCACACTGGGAGTCCAGCCCCACCACTTCCACCCGGTCATGGCTATGTACATGGATTGTCCGGGCGAAAAAACCAAGTATGTGCTTCCCCAAAAAATGCAGACTTGCAGGAAGTCCAAAAGATGCAACCGGTCGGATCGTTTGGGATCGTAGTCTGGATCCAGAAAAAGCATCATCCCTAAAGGCAACAACCACCAGATGAACATGAAGTCGATAAGGGGATTGTACTTACCGACAGCGAACGCGTCGGCGTAAGTTTGAAACCCCTGCGGGAGAACATAAATGGCGAAAGAGGCGGCCATCAATCCCCAGTAATAGCGCCCCGCGCCGCTGGAATGGCGAAATGCCTGAAGTGAGGTCAGAATGCACAGCACGCCGAACAATGTCTGAATCAGGTCCGACAGGAATGATCCCAACATCTGGCCATTCCATAGGGAGAGCACGGCGATGTGCGCCAGGAGCAGGCCGCATGTGACAAGAATTACCGTAAGCAGGGAAAATCGTGTTTCGAGCCAGCCCCACGCGCGGCGCAATGGAGCTCCGCCGCGTGTCTCCTTGAACCCATGCCCCTCCTCACCGCCCCCAATCTGCGATGCACGGGTTTCGCCGTTCGGCACAAGACTTCTCCACGTCATCTCTTAATCTATCGGCTGCGTCAGTCTGAAACTTAATGCCCTTCACGATCCCAGTCGTGGACGAGCTGAACGCTCACCCTCGGCGCACTAGGGCTAGACCAGTGGAAACTCCATCAAGCCGTCCGCCAGGGCTGGCCCAGTATTCTCCACGCTCTTTTCTTCTTTTCCAATAACGAAACGTGCGTGCCTCATCCTTGCGTTTTTCGAAGGGTGGGCGGCGATGCTGCTGATAGTATAATGCTTGTCATGCTTCGCCGTCTGCCTCTTTAATGTGCTCTGCACGTAGCCGCGACCGCTTGCTCTCCATATTAGAACAAACCCGGCGGTGTAAAAGGTGAAGCTCATGGTGTGATCAGTCTGCCTCCCATCCTTGCGCCAAGAACGCGCAAGGATGGAGCATCCACTGCGTGGTTGTGCCGGCGGAAGGCTGGGACACCCCGTTACTTGCGGTATCGGAGGAGCGGGCCACCCTGTTGTACAATCTTCTTTTAGAGCGCAAACTACGCGAGATCGTTCATGACGGCAAGCGGCGCGGCAACCCGGCGGGTTTCTCCCGGCACAACGATTGTTTGGGCGCTGGCATTTTTAGCCGCATTTTTCAGCTTTGCAATTCCATCCCAGGCCCAAACGGCCGACCTAGTAACTGCTCCCGTCGATCCTGAAACCCGCGTGGTGTTGCGGGGGCAGCACGCGCCTTGGGCATTGGCACAGAATAGTCAGGGCGCGGTGCCGGGCGATACCATGCTGGAGCACTTGATGCTGGTGCTGAAGCGATCGCCGCAACGCCAGAAAGCCTTCGAGCAGTTTCTGCAACAGCAGCAGGACCCGGCTTCTCCCAACTACCATCGCTGGCTCACGCCGATCGAGATCGGAAAAAGATTTGGCGTCTCGCGGCACGATCTCGGCGCCATCTCCGAGTGGCTCCGCGACCAGGGATTGCGGGTGGACGCGGTCGCCAACAGCCGCATGATGATTGATTTCAGCGGCAATGCCTCGCAGGTCGGCGCTGCTTTTGCGATCAAGCTGCGCTACTACCTGGTGGGCGGCGAACAGCGCATGGCGACCGCAAGAGATCCGCAGATTCCGGCAGCGTTGGCGGGAGTCATTCAGTCGGTCAGCGGGCTCTACACCACCAAGGACCGTCCTCACCACGGCGCGGGACAGGCGCAAGTACCGGCACAGGGCGCGGGCTCGGTGTTGCCCGCGGCCATGTTGAATTGCAACAACGGCGATTGTAACTACTTCATTTTTCCCGCCGATTTCGCCACCATCTACGATTTGAATTCCATCTACGACCAGGGCATTGACGGCACAGGACAGACCATCGCCATCATTGGACGCGCGCGGGTGTATAACCCCGACATCGAAAACTTCGAGTCGCTGTCGGGACTGGCGGTAAAAGTCCCGACGGTCATCGTGCCACCATTGGGAGAAGATCCCGGAACGCCCGCGGGGACCGGCGGTACTGCATCGAGCGATCAGGTCGAGGCCACGCTCGACGTAATGCGCGCCACCAGCGTCGCGCCCGGCGCGGACATCGCTCTGATCGTCAGCACCGACAACAATGGAGAGAGCGGGCTCCGGATCGCCGCCGCGTATGCCGTAGATACCAACCCCATTCCCGCCCAGATCATGAACATCAGCTTCGGAGCGTGCGAAGCGGACCGGAGCCAGTCGGATGTGCAGTTCTGGGACAGCTTGTTCAGTCAGGCGGCGGGAGAAGGCATCTCGGTGTTCGTGGCCTCGGGAGACGCGGGCGCGGCGGGGTGCGATAAATACTTTGAGACTCCGCCGCAGGACCAGATCGCGAGTCCGAATTACATTTGCGCATCGAGTTACGCCACCTGCGTAGGTGGGACCGAGTTTGCCGATGCAGCCGACCCAACCGCCTATTGGAGTCCGTCCAATGGCAACGGGTATGAATCGGCTTTGGGTTACATCCCGGAAGGCGCGTTCAACGAGCCTTTCGATTATCAAGGAATCTTGCAAGCCGCGTCTTCGGGAGGCGGAGTCAGTTCCTACATCCCAACACCTTCGTGGCAAACCGGAACCGGGGTTCCGGGAACCGAGGGCCGCTACACCCCCGATATTGCCTTCAGCGCGTCCAGCCATGACGGATATTTCGGATGTCTGGCGGCAACTCCTCCTCCATCGGGCAGCTGCGTGGTGCAGAACGGAGGCTTTAGCTTCGAATATTTCTTCGGCACCTCCGCCGCCGCGCCCGATATGGCCGGCATCGCCGCCCTGCTCAATGAAAAATTTCAATCGGCCCAGGGCGAACTTAACCAACGCCTCTACCAACTGGCTGCCGATCCGGCGAACGCAGTTTTTCATGATGTCACCGTGGCGTCAAGCGGGGTCAGCGGATGTGTCGTAACCACGCCCAGCCTGTGCAACAACAGCACACCCTCGCCGACGGGACTTACTGGCGGACTCTCCGGCTATTTGGTGACTGCGGGTTTTGACGAAGTCACCGGCCTCGGCTCGATTGATGGCGCGAACTTACTCGCCAACTGGATGCCCAGCACCACGCCGCCACCGAGAGTGCGCTAACTCCAACTTCGAGTGCACACTGTAGAGACGGAGCTTGCCGCTTCTCTGCGGGAAATCAGTTGCCAGCCATCGAAAATCAGTTTTGCCATCGCTCCCAAGTGCCGATTGCCCTCTTCTGCCAATGTGCCCAATTGACGGCAGAGTTGCCAGCCCTCCGGCTAATCTTTTCCTCCGCGGGCGGGGTGAATGGTGCAAGCAATGAGTCTAAGGCCCGAAATGGAACGCGCGGACGTGGCAGTCGGCGTGCATGGTTCAAGTGTCACCTTCAGCAAGGGGCGGGTCTGGCCGGCTACGATATTAAAAATTTCCTGCTTGCAATCGTTGCTCGCCAACTCAGCACCTGCGTGTCGCTGGTGATGGAGGCGCGCCTATGAGCATGTCTGGTTTGAACTGCGTTGAAAGCTGTCTGAATTGCCATCTGCGTACGCGCAGTTTTTTCTGCGACCTGTCGCCAGACTCGATCGAAGATTTCAACAGGATCAAACATGCCGCTGTTTTTCCCGAACACTCCGTGGTCCTGGTCGAGGGACAAAACGCGTGGGGAATTTTTATTCTTTGCCAGGGGCGCGCCAAGCTCTCGACCACCTCGCGCGATGGCAAAACGCTGATTGTGCGCATCGCGGAACCCGGCGAAGTTCTGGGATTGCATGCGGTGGTTACGGGGAAGCCGTACGAGTTGACGGTCGAAACCATGCAGCCCTGCCAACTGAATTTCGTGACGCGCGACGACATGCTGCGCTTCCTGAACGAGCACGCCGACGCCGCGCTCCATGCCACGCAGCACCTTGCCCGGGACTGTTCGGATGCTTATGGAGTGGTGCGCACGATCGGACTGTCGCATTCGGTTTCGGAGAGGTTTGCCAGGTTCCTGCTCGATACCGCCGCCGATGGCGAGGTGAGCCACGGGACGGTGCGCGTCCGGCTGGCCATGACGCATGAAGAAATCTCCCAGTTGGTGGGCACCAGCCGCGAAACCATCACTCGCCTGCTCTCCGAGTTCCGCAGAAACTCGATGGCGGAATTGAAGGGATCAATGTTGATTATCCACAACCACCCGGCCCTGAAGCACATGGTCAGGGCTTAGCAGCATTTTCAAAGGAGTTGGTTCAGCTTCTCTTCAGCTCTTCTGGGCCAAAAGCGCGTTCAACCTTGCCAGCACTGCAAAGGCATCGGCCACGTAGAGCACGTCCGCCTTGCCTCGCGCCCATCCGCAGTTCGGATCGAGGTTCACGGCACGGCGCTCGTTGATGAAGCGCCAGCCCACGACATGGGGCTCCTCGCCATGGCAACAGGTGGACAAACCTTTGGGATGGCGCGGCGTCGCTCCGGTCTGGCCGACCTGGTTCAGATGGGTCATGAAGCCGAGCACAGTCTCACTCTCTCCCGTTTGATCTACCAGCGACTTGCTGCCGCCGAGCGATGCGCCCGAGGCGCGCAGGAAGTCGAGAATCAGGGTTTCCGCTTCGGCGACATGGGGTTTCCCGTCGGCCTGTTTCTTGGTCCAGCCCGCGCCCGCGACAAATAGCAAATCGGCGTCGGGCCGGATGGTTTGCGCGTCGCTCTTCGGAGCGCGGACGCCGGTGACAGACGTTCTGGTGGCGGCTGGCGGGAGTGCGACCGGAATCTGTTCGAGCTTGGCCGCGCGGGGTTTCCCTGCCGTTGCAGTGTTAGCCCAGGCCGCTGCGCAGCCGGATTCGAGCAGCACGATCCAAGGGCGCTCATCTCGGCGAATGACGGCTTCGATACGTTGGCGATAATGCCAGCGCGTGGCCGCGAGTTCTCCATCAACGACTCCGGCTTCGAGCGCGGTGACGTGCGTGTCCACACATCCTTTCAGACGATGCGCCACTCCGGGCAGAACGCGCATGAACCGCGAAGTTGCGGGCGCGAGAATCAGATCGGCTCCAGCGGCCCGGCAGATGGCTTCCGCCGCCGCCGCATCGCTCGCGTAGCGCGCGGCCGCGAAGTCGCGGCCGGAGACGGCAAGAATTCGTTTGGCTCCGGCGGCGGCAATCGTTTCTGCCGCGGCAGTTACGTCTTCGCCGATTAGACCAATGGTCAGGCTTGCGCCGAGCTGCTTCGTCAACTTCACGGCTGCGCCCAGGACTTCATACGATGCCTTCGGGAGCGTGCTGCCAGCTTCCGCAACGTGGACCAGAAATAAAATGCTTTGTGGCATTAGAGTCTTGATCTCCGGTATCAAAATCCAGCGCCTGAAGGCGCGTTGATGCTAATACGTTTGCGGCATGCCTGAAGGCATGCCCTGATACGAATCACGCTGGCGCGGCACTACTTACCGATCCATTCCGCAATCTCTTGCGCGATCTGGCCGGGCGACAGGTCTTTGACCACGCGCGTCTGGCGTTGTTGTTTCGGCGGGCTTGCGCTCAGGAAATGCAATCCACCGGCGGCGAGCGGCACGGACTTCGCTTTTTGCAACGCGGGCATCACCGTGCGCATATTCGCCATTCCAACCTGAGGATTGTTGCGCGGCTCGGGCAGATTGCCGGTCGCCCATCCGAACAAAGCCGGAGGCCCCTGGCAAACCGAAACCTGATGACGCCCTCCCTCGATGCGCTCCAAAACTTCAAACGAGCCGTCGGCTTGAATTGTGAGCTGATCTACACCTTGAAACTGGTCGAGGATCTGAAGCCGCTCTCCGACCAACTGCATGGTGGCGCCTGCGCCTCGCGAGGCCGATTCCCAGCCGCCGAATACGAGCAAGCGCGAGCGATCGAGACCGGCGATACTCTGAATGGTTTCTGCGAGCAGCGCGGCCGTCGCGTGCGCGTCGGCAAAGCCGCTGGCGCTCGTATCGACGGGAACCAATTCAAAGCTCACTCGCTGGGCGATGGTCATCATGACTTGCTGGAGTTTTGCTTTGGGTCCCGCGCTGACCAGCCAGACTTTACTAGTTGGAACCTTCGATGCTAGATTCGCGGCTTCATACAGAGCATGGGCCGCCCAGGGATCGAGCACGGCGGGAAGCATCATTTCGTTTTTCAGCGCGGGGCCGGTTGGGGTCTCGACCGGCTCCAAAGTTTGCAGCGGGTCGGGAACGATGCTGCCACAGACTATTATGTGATATCCGTTTGTCATTCCTGATCCTTACTATGCCTTGTTAAGTTAGGAGACTGTACGGGCATCATGGCAGTCGGCGAGCACGGAGTCGGAAAGCTACCTGATGCGGCAAGGGGTTGGTTTGTCGATGCGATGATTTCCGGAGGAGCTATCGAAAGAAATCGTTCGTCAAGCATCCATTTCTTCTTGAACTTATCGATATCGCGGAGGGCATCAAGCTTTTTTATCACGCCCCCCCAAGTTTCTTGGAGGAAGCTCTCAATTTCGCCGAGAAGTTTGGAGTAAAGCTGTTCCGAATCGATCAATTGATCGCGTGTAAGACGTGCAGCTTCTCTCCAAGTAATCTTTCCCTTCGCAAGGAATTCTCTCTTCGGCAGAAATTCACGCGATACTTGGATGCCGCGGCCCAGCACGGGATTGTGTAATATTGCATTTCGATAATCCCCAACCTCAACAAATCCGCCCCTCAATTTATTACCATTCGAGCGCTCGCGCATACAACAAAGATCATTATCTTGCTGTGGTAAGAAATCAACCTTCGCCCCAAAGTCCTTGAGGATTTTTCGCATAACTATGCAGAAGTCGAGGGCGTTATCGCCGCAAGCGTCAAGCAGTGAAAAAATATCCTCTGGACATTCTGTTTTGCCAGAATTAATCCGCTCAGTTGCCCGAGCTAAATAATAGAAAACGGAATAATTACACATCGCCATCTGCTCGTGCTTTTGCCCCACGTTATCTCGGAGGCGAATCCATAAATCTCGATTTGTTGACAGCGAGATCTCAGGGTCGATCCGGTTAGTAAGAGGAACCACGTACCTGCGCCAGAAAATCTCGTAGGCAGGGAAATACTTCAAACCGAGAAACCCTAATTTCTGCTCCCAATGGTCGCCATGCGATGCGAGATTGAATTTGTCGAGGTTATCGTAACAGCCCATAGTGACTCCTAAATTTCCGCGCTTAATTCAGCGTGGAATGCAATCCCCCCGCGCCGGCTTTGAATTCTATATTTCCCTTCGCGTCACCGGTATTGGCATCGGCTTGACAATTCCACAGGCAGGCGCCGCAGTACACACACTTCTCACGATCGAAGGCGGGCACTCCATCTTCGCCTCGAGTAATGGCCTGGCCCGAGCACATTTCCACGCACAACTTGGTATCACAGGCGCGGCAGATCTCCTGACGCGGAAAGCACACATGGTTCGCATAGCCCGGCGGCGCTTGCACGCCTCCGCCCATGAGCAGCGCGTCCTGGTGTGAGATGAACAGCTTGCCATCCATCGGAATCGGCGGCCAACCGCAACGATCCATGATGCGGTCGTGCAGCGAAGTGCCCTTGGCGGCGCATTCCTCCCGAATCTGCTTCAGCTCGGCAGGAGGAATCCGCGATCCGTAAACTTCCTCGAGCGAAGGCAGCACGCTCGGCACGGGGCGCGAGCGGAGCGCAAAACGCCCGCCGGTCAAGCCCGCCACGGCCATGCCGATCATTCCCGTGACCACGCCTTTCTGAAATCCATTGCGCGCGTCGGCCGCGATCTTCGACTCGTTGTCAACCCAGCTCTCGCGGCGGCGGCGCACATACGTTGCTTCAAGATTTTCGCGAGTGAAGGCGCGCTTCTGCTCCGCCAACTCAATGACCGCTTCCGCCAGTTGCACGCCCGTGGTCCAGGCTTCATCCACGCCAGAGCCGGCCAGTACGTTGGTGCTGCCCGAGCCTTCGCCGATGCGGGCATAGCCGTTGCCCGCGAGAAAAGGCTCGCCGTGGCGGCCCGATTCCTGCAGCGATTTCGCTCCCCACGATTTCAGCGTGGCGCCTTCGAGATAACGCCACAGATACGGATGCAGCATCAAGTGCTGCAAGTAACGATATCCCGTACGGATGGGACTGCGGAACCAGGACGGAACGAAAATTCCAACCGACGCCAGATTTCCGGGATGAACGTAGAGAAAGCCGAAAATTTCCGGCTCGGGAAATCCGATGGTGTGAAGGACGGTGCCGGGATCCAGCCCACTATTTTCGCGGAGTTCGACGACCATCTTCATACCGAGCGCCCATTCGCTATGTTGATGGCCTTCGGGCATTCCAAGGCGCGCATCGATGTTGCGCCCGATCACTCCTACCGGACCATCGCCTACTACCGTCAACGCGGCGCGCAGGTCCATGCCTGGCACAAAGCCTGGCTCCGGATTTCCCTGCAGATCGGTGCCCTGATCGGCGAGGCGCACGCCTCGAACCGCGTCTCCTTCAATCAATGGTTCGGCGACCGGCATGCCCGGCCAGATCTGCACCATGCCGGAGGCTGCGACTTGATCGCTGACCCACTGGTTGAATTGACCGAGCGAGAGCACGAAGCCATCGTGTTTATGCATGAAGGGCGGAGTATAGGGCAGCTCAAACGCATCGTGCTTCAGCCCGAAAAGAAAACCGAGTGAGCGCAGCACGCGGTCGGCAGCCTTGAACGCTAGCGATCTTCGGCTCGCCCGCACGGGATCGAGCAGGTAAATGAGCTTCTCCTTCTTCACCTCGACCGACATCGGGACCTCGGTGAGATCGACGTCGGGAAAACTGGCGCGTATGCCGCGCGCACGCGTGACCACGCCCGAGACTCCGAATCCCAGTCCGTCGGCGCGCTCGTAGCAGACGACCTGCAAGGGCTGGCCGGGAGAGGTGGCGCTCTCCAACCGCACCGAGCCATCGGGATGCAGCAAGCTGCGGTTGAGCGTGGTGAGGAAGCCGCCCATGGCCGGGCCGAAGCCTACGCAGGCAATGTCAATGGACATCTGCTGCCGCTCGATCTTTTGTTCTTTGAGCGCGGACTGTTCTTCGGGATCAGCGCTCATGCAGGGTAGTCCAGCGCCTCGGGAATCATGATTTTCGAAACCGCCTCGGCGGCGCGGTCTTTCGCCAGGCGGCAGCCGGTGAGGCATGTAGCGAGCTTCGACTGCAAGGAGAGAAACTGCTCGGCTCCGTGGCACTTGGCGCAGGGGCCGGCTTTTTTCGGATGCGAGCCATCGTTTCCCAAAACATCCACGCCGTACGAGCCAATGCCCGGAATAATGCCTTCCAGCGCATCCAACTCGTCCTGTTGATAGCAGCCGCGGTAACCCGCTTCGTCCCACGCCGGGTGACGGTTATATCCGAACACCAGCTCGGCGCAGATGCGCGCCACTTCTCCGCTGGCCCGCGCCGACTGCACGTGGCAGAGGTCGGTCATGAAATTCACCAGCCCCTCCAGCCCTTCGGCCACGGCGGGATCGCTCGGGCCGCGCTGCTCCAGTTCGAGCACGTCGAGAATCTGGCACCGGACAGCGAGCAGCCAGCAGAGCGCATCGGCCAGTGGGAACGTCACACCCTGGCGCGCACTGTGGTAGAGGCGGTCGCCGTCGGCATCGGTGCTGCCCTGCAAACGATCGAGCGTCCACAGCCACATTCCCATGGCCGTTCCGAGCGTGCACGCGCCGGTGCCCGGACGTTCGGAGGCGATGGCGCGCATCTCCATGATCCACGCCTGGAACTGCGCTTGAAAAATCGGGTTGGCCATGGTGATCGAGAGTTGACGCCGTTGCACCGCTTCCGGCCCCTCGTAGGTCGCTTCCAGTTGCGCATCCATCCACTTGTTGGCGAGGAAGCCGGGGCAGTCTTCGGTGATGCCGTAGCCGCCCATCAAGCTGACTGCTTCGCGCATCATCTGCGTGCCCCAGCCCGTGTTCCACAGCTTGGTGGCGGGGCAAAGCACGTCGGCCAGTGAATCCAAAAGAACGAAACGCAAGAGCGGGTCGGTCTTTAGCTGCGCTCGATCAGGGTCGGTGGCGGGCAAGCGGACAAGATCCGCCGCGCGTACCGAAATATCGCGCAACCGCTTGGCACGCGCTTTTTCGGTGGTGATTCCCTGCGCCTCCAGCAGTTTGTCCACCTCGCGCTCCAGCGGATCGAGTTCATCGAAGGCGCGGGCTGCGGCAAATCCAAGCGATGCGCTGGCCTCGCCAGTGGCCCAGACGTCCACCAGCCGGTGCAGCGCGTCTTGCCGCGCCTGCAACCCGAGTTCATAACGCACTGTTCCTGGCATCGCCGTCTCCGCGCCCCGGAACCGCCCACGCTGATAGCGGATGACAGGCTCGACCGCGGAAAGCAATTTCGCCGAGGTCATGACGCCCACGGTCACGCGCGTCCGGCGGAACACGGCTTCGATGATTTCGCTGTGGTTGTAGCGCGGGACGATGACCCCATCTTTCACGTCGTAGCCGCCGACAATGCGGCTGGCCGGAACACGCAAGCTGAAAATCGGATCGCCGGTCGAAGAAAGCTGATGCACCAGTTTGCGCGTGGGCGTGCCGCGATCGAAAGTGCCGGGATCTCCTTCTTCGAGAATCACGATGCAGCTTCCTTTAATGCGCGGGTCGGCGGAATCGACTGCCGCCGTCACGAAATTTGCGAACCCTATATTGGTGATGAAGCGCCCGCGTTTTTCCACCTGCAGCGTCGGCTCTTCTCCTTTTTTCCATTCGGCGATGCTGATTTTTCCGTTGAGCATGCCGGTATCCACGCCAACGTAAGGGATAGGCTCGGTCAGGCAGAAGGCTCCCCGCCAGGGTTTGCGGTCCTCGCCGGGCTGAGGCGGCGCGGCCAGATGCATGTACTTCGCTTGCTGCTCGGGCGTGCCGCGCTCGTGAATGGGAGACAAGGCCAGGCAGCTTGCCAGGCTGGCGGTTGCGGCACCGCCGTCCACCCAGCCCAGTTCAAACGCCACCAGCGCCAGCGCCAGGTTCTTGGGGCCCGCGATGAATCCACCCTGCTCGGGCTCCATGAATGCGGCCGTGATCCCAGAGTCGTCGTAAGCCTTGAGCAGCTCGGCCTTGGCCGGGGTCCACTCATGCGAATTGCGACCGCCATTGGCCACCAGCCGCGCCACCGGACCGCGGGCCACGGCCCGCGCCGACTGCACCAGCATTTGCAGGTCGTAGCGGTCGGCGAATCGCCATTGGATCTGGCGCGCGGCGTCGGAAGGAAGCGTTCGCACCAGTTCCGGCTTTACAGGGGTGGCAGTGGAAGCCATGTATTTACTCCTTAATTGTTTACTGGTCGTTGGCTAAGCGGTCTTTCAATTCTGCCGTCGCATGACCAACCGGTCTGTGATGTGGATCATAAGGACTTGTGATCATGGCACATTTATCATGATACATCGAGTACCGTGACCGCATGAATATTACTGCTGTCGCTCCGCGCTTGCCGGTGGAGAGCCGGGCGTCCCCGCCCGGCTGGACGGGCGAGACGCCCGTCCCTTCACCGTGGAACTTATCACGCGACCACGGTATTAGGGGCGCGCACAGCCGTACAATAGAGCCATGACGGACCCATTCATTATTGCTGGCAAGCATTTCCGTTCCCGCTTGATCGTGGGGACGGGAAAATACAAATCTTTTCCGGAAACCGCGCGCGCACTGGAGGCAAGCGGCGCCGACATGGTGACGGTGGCCGTGCGCCGTGTGAATCTCGACCGCAGCACCGAGTCGCTGCTCGATCACATCGATCCGAAAAAATATTTCCTTCTGCCCAATACCGCTGGCTGCTATACCGCCGACGACACCATCCGCACCGCGCGCCTCGCGCGCGAGGTTGGGCTCTCGGACTGGATCAAGCTGGAAGTGATTGGCGACCAGGCCACGCTGTATCCGGATGTGCAAGCGACGCTCGAAGCCACCGTGGTGCTGGCGAAAGAAGGATTCACGGTGCTGGCCTACACGTCGGACGACATCGTGTTCGCGAAACGGCTGGTGGACGCCGGGGCTGCGGCGGTGATGCCTTTGGGCGCGCCCATCGGCAGCGGGCTGGGCATTCAGAACACCGCCAACCTGCAAATCCTGCGCGAGATGATCACGGAAGTTCCGTTGATTGTGGACGCGGGCGTGGGCACGGCTTCCGACGCGGCCATTGCCATGGAACTCGGCTACGACGGTGTGCTGATGAACACCGGCATCGCCGGCGCTCAGGAACCGGTGCTGATGGCGGAAGCGATGAAGCACGCCGTGCTGGCGGGGCGGCAGGCTTTCCTGGCGGGACGCATGCCGCGCAAACTTTATGCGACGGCCAGTTCGCCACTCGAAGGCGTGGTGCGATAAAAGGGATGTGCCTCCAAAAGCATTTATGAAACCAGCGCTAGCTGCTCCCGTCACTACACCGACACAGTGAACGAAGTTTCCGTGCGCGTAACTGGCCGGTAAAGCGTGTCGCGCTCGATTGGTTCGCGTCCGGCTTCTTTAATCAAGCGCACCAGGTCGTGCCGCCGCAAACCTTGCGGAGTGGTCGCTCCCGCATCGTGATAAATCTTTTCCTCGACCACCGTGCCATCAATATCGTCGGCCCCGAAGCGCAGCGAGATCTGCGCGATCTTCGGCGTCATCATCTGCCAATACGACTTGATGTGCGCGAAGTTATCGAGCACCAGGCGGCTGACCGCAATCTGTTTGATGTCGGTCATGCCGGTGGTCGTGAAAAGATGCTGCAACGGCGTGTTGGCCGGATGAAAGGCGAGCGGAATAAAAGTTTGGAAGCCGCCCGTCTCATCCTGCAAGGCGCGCAGTTTAAGCAGGTGGTCAACGCGGTCTTCATCGTTTTCGATGTGGCCGTAGAGCATGGTGGCGTTCGATTTCAGCCCGATCTGGTGCGCGAGGCGCGCCGTGTCGAGCCATTGATCGCCGTCAATCTTGTGATCGCAGATAATGTGCCGCACCCGGTCGGCAAAAATTTCGGCGCCGCCGCCCGGCAGCGAATCCACGCCCGCTTCTTTCATTTTCTCGAGCGTCTCGCGGACCGTCAGCTTCGCCCGCTTCGCCAGATACGCGACCTCCACCATGGTGAAGGCCTTCAGATGGACTTGCGGAAAACGCTCTTTCAATCCGGAAACGAGATCGAGAAAATATTGCAACGGCAAATCGGGATGCAGCCCGCCCACAATGTGAAACTCCGTCACCGCCTCGGTGTAGCCGGAAGCGGCCGTCTGGAACGCTTCTTCGAGCGCCATCGTGTAAGCGCCGGGAGTGTCTTTCTTGCGCCCATAAGCGCACAACCGGCATGCCGCCACGCAGACATTCGTCGGATTGATATGGCGATTGACGTTGAAATACGCCTTGTCGCCGTGCCTCCGCTCCCGCACCCAATTGGCCAGCCACCCGACGGCAAGTATGTCGCCCGTCCCATAAAGCACAAGCGCATCGCCCTCGTTCAGCCGCTCGCCCGCGAGCACTTTATCTTTGATCGGAACAAGGCGCGGGTCGTCTGTTTGAAATGGGTGCGCGGTGGGCATCGGTTCTTCCATGATAACCCAGCCTCGCAGGATCTCATCGGCTAGTGGGTATTGGTAGAACTGGTCTCATGAATGGTTTTGGGTAGGGTAGGGCACGACTTCATACAGGCTGCGGAAAACTCAAGAACGTTGGCACAACCGAGAAGAGCGGCCCTTCAGGGCCGCGTAACCCGCCTGAAATCAGTGCGGGCTTCAGCCCCGGGGGCACCTTTCCTCGGCAGATCGAGTTTTTCACAGCTTCGCTTTGCGAGAAGTGGGGCACCTTATCTTTCTTCTCTGTGAGCACTTAACAACGCGCGTTATACCAGCCGGAGATGTGGACCACCTGCCTGCCAGATGTGGGCCACTCGCCCGTTTGCATCCGCCCGTTTGCATCGTCATCCCGACGTAGGACCGGAGTCGAACTTCCTATATATGACGGGTTGGAGCAGAGTGATCTTCGGGTATAAATTCGAACTACCCTCTAGGGAATTAGCGATGAACTCTGCACCTCTTTGGGCCAGTTCTCGAGAGTCCTGCATCACAGTATTCCTTAGCTGAGTGCCTTTCTCAATCGCTCGAACGGCCTCTGGGATGGCGTCGTATCCGACAACAAGCGGTTGCTTTGGTACTCTTTGAGGCAGGGTGGGCAGGGCGTCAAGCACGCCCAGCGCCATTTCGTCATTCGTGCAAAAGACGCCGTCATAGTATTTCTGGTCATTGCAGGCTTCGAAATAGTGCTCGGCAATTCTGCGGGCTTCCTCGCGGAGGAATCGACCGTCCTCGTTAACTGTGACGACTGCTCCGGGAAAGGCAGTTGTCGCTTGGCTCCTGAATGCGCTCTGTCTCCCTCTTTTCAGGTTGCCTCCGATAACCAGTATGCGCGGGGTTGCAGAAGCTGGTGCGGTGGCGTTAAGCAATGCTTCGGCCGCTTTCCGTCCACCCGCCTCATCGTCGAAACCAACGAAAGCCGTTGCGGGCGGATAGTTTGTCTCCCGCTCAAAAGGTGCAGCGTCAAGGAAGACAACGGGCTTAGCAAAGGCCGTAAGAAAACGTTTTATCTCTTCTGCTCCAACCCCTGGCTCAAGCCCCGCAACTATACCTCCCACATAGTCGTGTTTGTGATGAAGAATCTGGTTGAAGTCCCGGTTTTGGCCTGCTGAACCACAGCCCGTTGCATGTGAGATGGGGACTCCCACGAGATTTCGGACCCGAAGCTCCTCGATCAAACCCTGCAGTAGGCCCGTGAAAAAGTAATTGTTGTGAAATGGGGTAATTAAGATGAAAACTGGGCGGCGTCTATTCCAGTAGTACAACCAGAGCTGGAAGATTATCAAGAGGGCAACCGCTAGGAAGCCCGTCGCCAGCCAGAAAGAGTCTCGCTTTAGTAGCTGCAGCTTGTAAGCCGCTGTGAGCAGCGTCTCCAAGCCGCTTGCAACCAACACCGCAATGAGATGCCAGAATAACGGGTGTTTTCTTACTTTGGACCACACCTCGTGCCTCCTCGAAACCCGACGACTATTGCGGCCCACGTGCCTAGGCGGGTGGGCCACCTTAACGGGGAAGTATAACGCAGCTTTGTCTTTTAACCTTGACCGAAATAACTGGGGGTGCGCCACTTCTCGCGCCTTTCGAGAAAGCCTGCCCTGAGCGATAGCCGAAGGGTGGCCCGCCGCACAGCCGACACCGTTCGACTCCGCCTAAGCGCAAAGTAGCGATCGGCGCTAGTATCCCCTGCATCCAACTTGACATCACGAGTTATAATAATAACAGTCTACAGTCCAGTGTGACGGCAGGCGCAATTGATCTAAGTTCTTTGAAATCTAGACTTTGAGTAACTCGTATAAGTCTAACTCCTTGATTCCAAAGGATCACGGTAACTCCGCCCCGTGAAAAATGGCAATTAACCCCTTTGTTATCTAGACTTTGTAAGTTAACTCTTTTAGATCCAAAGACCTGGCGGAAATCTATCCGTAACTTAATGATTCCAAAAGATAGGGGGGAGGGGGGTACCACTATAGGTATCAACTAGTAAACATCCCCAAAACTTGGGATTTTTCCAGAGGAATTTACGAGTCAACCGCTGAAGTTCAACCGCGCCTCAGCAGCAGATCTCCCGCGACAAAGAAAAAGAACACCACCGAAATCACTCCATTCATGGTGAAGAACGCGGCGTTCAGTTTGCTCAGGTCGTCGTGCCGCACCAGCGTATGTTCGTAGAGCAAAAGCGCAGCCACGGAGATCACTCCCACCATCGCCAACTTGCCGAGTCCAAAAACAACAACCAGAGCGACGAGCAGGCCGAGCATCACGATATGAAATAAACGGGCGACAACGAGCGCATTCTTGATTCCGAGAAAACGCGGCAGCGAGTGCAATCCGTGACTGCTGTCGTAGTCATAGTCCTGACAGGCGTAGATCACGTCGAATCCGCCGACCCAGAACGTCACTGCGGCGGTGAGCAGCAGGATGCGCGGATCGAGCGAGCCGCGCACCGCGATCCACGCAGCCGTCGGAGCAATACCGAGGGCGAATCCGAGAAGCAGATGCGACCAGCGCGTGAATCGCTTGCTGTAGGAATACAGAAGGATCACCCCGAGCGCCACTGGCGAAAGCAGCAGTGTTAAGCGATTCAACTGGGAAGCGGCGAGAACAAAAATTCCGCACGAGACCAGAACAAACATGCTCACGAACGCCGGCGTCAACAGGCCGACCGGTAGCGCGCGATTTGAGGTGCGGGGATTGGTGGCGTCAATCGAGGCATCGGCGAGGCGATTGAAGGCCATCGCCGCGGAGCGCGCCGCGACCATGGCGACAACGATCCACGTCAGTTGCCGCCACGCGGGCAGACCTCTGGCGGCGAGCATGGCTCCGCAGAGCGCGAAGGGGAGCGCGAAGATGGAGTGCTCCCACTTGATCATCTCCAGCGTGATTTTCAGATTTCGGAGGAGGCCCACAAATTTAATTGTAAAGCAGCGGCACAAAGCGGCAGCCTTCGAGAATCTTTACCTCGGGCTGTCCCCTGACTTTGCGGATTAATTGCAAATCCTGGCTGAAGGGCGAACCAATGGGCGCCATCATGCGTCCACCTTCGCGCAACTGCGCGAACAGAGTTGGCGGCATCTCGGTGGTTGCGGCGGAAACTAGAATGGCGTCGAACGGCGCGTACTCCGCCCAGCCCTGGCGACCATCGCCGACTTTTATTTTGAAGTTGTGATATTCCAGCTGGCGCAGCGTGCTTTCCGCCGAGGCCGCCAGTTGCGCGTGGCGCTCCACCGAATAAACCTCGGACGAGAGCAGCGAAAGCAGCGCGGTCACGTAGCCGGAACCAGTGCCGATTTCGAGAACGCGGTCAGCGGTTTGAAGAGCGAGGGGCTCGAGCATCGCGGCCACGATGTAAGGCTGCGAGATGGTTTGCTCTTCACCGATGGGGAGCGGGCGATCCTCGTAAGCGTCCTGCCGGAAAGATTCCGGGACAAATTCGTGGCGCGGCACTTTGCGCATGGCGTCGAGCACGCGAGGATCGCGGATTCCACGCCCTTCAATTTGCGCGCGCACCATGTTGTAGCGCCGCGCCTGGAAAAGGTCGCGGTGAGAATTAGATTCCATGACAGCTAATATCTAAACCTTCAGCCCAGAGAAAACTCTTGCAAGTCAGAATTGAAACAGAATGCTAGTACGGCCCAATGATTCCGCCAATGCTGCGTGCAGTGGGTGGATTGGGCCGCGACTTCTTTTCTTGCGCTTCGATCATATCGAGATATTTATAGGCCGAGCCAGTGTTGAAGAGCACGACCTTGTCTTCGGCGCGGAAGAAGCCGCTGGCGCGCAGCTTTTGATACGCGACCAGCGATGCGGCCCCTTCGGGCGCGGCGAAGATGCCTTCCACACTGGCCCAGTGCCGCATGGCTGTGAGAATTTCCTCGTCGGTCGCCGCAACCGCTGTGCCGTGGCTTTTCTTCAGGATATCGAGAATCAAATAGTCGCCATACGCTTTCGGCACGCGCAGACCGGAGGCAAAGGTCGCGGCGTTGGCCCACGCTTCGGATGCGCTCTTCCCTGCTTCCCATGCCTTCACAATCGGCGCGCATCCAGCGGCCTGCACGGCAATCATCTTCGGGCGCGCTTTCTCAGGACAATCATTGCCGATCCAGCCAAGTTCCTCCATCTCATCGAAGGCTTTCCACATTCCGATCAGGCCCACGCCGCCGCCGGTTGGACAGATGATGCCTTGCGGAAGTTTCCAGTTGAGTTGTTCGGCAATCTCGTAGCCCATTGTCTTTTTGCCTTCGACGCGAAACGGTTCTTGAAGGGTCGAGATATCGAACCATTGTTCTATATCTTTGCGTTCGGTAATCGTGCGGGCGCAGTCGCCGATCAGGCCATCCACCAGCGTGACGTGCGCGCCGTAGTAATCGCATTCCATGCGATTCGCCATGGGCACATCTTTTGTCATAAATATGTGGACTTCGATGCCCGCCGCTGCTGCGTAGGCTGCCAGCGCGCCTCCGGCGTTTCCGGCGGAAGAGATTGCGAGTTTCTTCAGTCCATAATATTTTGCCATCGTCACTGCGACCGACATACCGCGGGCTTTGAACGATCCGGTTGGATTCAGGCCTTCGTCTTTGATGAAGACATTAGCGTGTTCGCGGCTGGCGAGCATGGGCGTGAATCCCTCGCCGAGAGTGACGGGATCAGCGTCTGGAAGAACTTCGGCGTAACGCCACATACTGGCCACGCGGCCTGATAAATCTTCCGGGCGCAACTTCCCTTTCAGGCTGGCAAGATCGTAGCGCGCGAAAAGCACGCCGCCATCTTTGGGGCAGACAGTCTGCGGACGATCAGCGGAGAGATGCTCTCCGCAGCGAGTGCATTCGAGGTAGGAAATTCGCATCGAGGGAAGGATAGCACTTTGGCAATCAGCTAGAATTCTTAACAGGGATAATGGCAATCGTAGACAAAACTCCTCCCGTCCGATACTCGTTCGCAGAGCGAAACGCGGCTCGTTTGAGCCTCAGCGGGTCACGCTTCTTTTTGGTCCTTGGGTTAGGATCACAGCTGGGAAGCGAAGAAAACCCACTTCCTGCGGTACTCTGCACTTGCGCGACGCCGAGCGCTCTGCTGAGGATCGTTCGACTGGTAAGTAAGAAAAGGATTTGGTCGCATAACGAAAATGCCCGGCTATGTATCGAGTTGAAGGGACGGCAAGCGCCCAAAAAACTCGTCACTATGGCGAACAGGATCGTTAGTGCAATCGGAGGGCTGTTTGCTCATGTCCACCACACTGCCTATCACGACCTAACCCCCTACCAATTTCCTAAAGAATTCTTGAAAGGTACCGAGATAAAGGTAGAGTTTCTTGAGCAACTAGAGGCCCTGACTGGTAGGGGACCACACCCCGCCGGTATTCGCGGCAGGCTTGGATCATTCATTGTGATCCCTAGTCCATCCGTAGCGACCATCTTCTATCTGCTTCCATTCGTCCTTAAGAGTGAAGACTTGTTCAACGCGTGCAGCTTCTTCCGATCGAGTTGTTCGGAATATAGCTTCATGGATGGGGTGGTTGGCGAGGTTTTGCATGAACCAAAACAAGAGCCAGAGAATGAAACTCAGCGGCTGGGGCTGGAGAACATTGTCCTCCAATCATTCCGGACGATCGAGGCGATCGTCGGTGAGCCGGGTAATGAGAAAAGGTTCCGCGATCGACTTAAAGCGTGGGGAATGGATTATGACGAACGAGTTGGTTTCCCCGGGCGGCCCAAGCAAAAGCTTGGGGACCGCATTCGCTGGCTTCAGGAGGCTCGTGATGCCGCCGCCGCTCATGGCAAGCGGAGGAGGCGCAGTCCCTTCACGATGTTCGAAGCAATGGAAGCTCAGCATCTTGCAGACGCGGTGCTGCACCGCGCGCTCTGGTTTGCGGCCGAGTCCTCTGGGCGAGCAGGGGAAAATGCTGAAATAGCCTTCCTCCTGGCAGAAATGTGGCCAGAGCCAGACGACCCGAGTTGGGTGAATGACAGAAGGCGGTTTCGGGGCAAGAGCGCAGTTGACCTAGCTCGAACACCGGGTGGTCTAGCGAAAGTGGTCCGATATCGTGAGCGGCAAGCCAAAGCTAAGTTCGGCTAAAAGAACCTTCAAAGGGAGATTGGCCAGACGTCGGTGTTCGCTAAGCAGACACTCGTTTCAGCACCTCATTTGCCCGCCGGAACCACGGGCGCTCGCGCCGGCGCAAATAGCCGGGCATGGTCGGCTTCTTATCGAGCACCTTCTGCGCCCATTCTCGGGCTTCGGCGTTGCGTTGCTCGGAGGCCAGTAGGTCCGCGAAATTCAAGTAAGTCTCCGACAAAGTCGAGGTGATGGTTACCTGGCGGAAGAGCGCTTCGGCTTTTTCTTTTTGTCCGGTCTGGGCGTAGGCGTGGGCCAGCAATCCGGCGGCGCGATGGAAATCGTAGTCGGGGTCTCTCGCGACCACGCGCTCCAGGTCGGGCAATGCGGCTGCGGCGTCGCCTAATTGGATGGCGCAAACTCCGCGCCGGTAAAAGGGGTCGGGCGTATCGGCGCGGGCGGCGATGGCTTTGTCGAACGCGGCCCGGGCCCACTGGAGCTGGCCGTCGTCCATGTAAAGGTCGCCGAGTTCTTCGTAGTTTCCGGGCGACGGATTGTCGCGGATCGCGGCTTCAAGTTCGCCAATGCGCTTGCGGCGCGGAAAAACTTTGAAGGATTGGCCGACGAGACCAATGTCGGGAAGCGCCTCGACGAAGAGATAGACAATCGCGCCGAGCGGGCCGAGAAACAGGATGATAAAAATCCAATAGGTATCGGGCCGCCGCCGAATGAAGTGGACGATCGCAATTCCCTGGAGCAGAAAGCCCCACGGGTAGAGAAGATAGCTGAAGAATCCCATGCTGTATTAGTTCCTAGCGTGAGCTTACACATTTGTGGAAGCTGGAGAAAGTGGCTGGCGAGTGGCGGCGCGGCGCGAACGCAGATGGCCGCAAGCACAAGTGACCCTTATCATGATTTTGTCATCCCGAGCGAAGCGAGGGATCTGCAGTTTGCCGCCAGATGCAGATCCCTCGCTTCGCTCGGGATGACAATCCCTGAACTATTTCGGCAAGTTCCCAAAGATTGCGTTGCAGTGCAAGGGCCGAGCTGCTCCACCCCGTCAAGCCAAAACCGGGCTTGGCGGGGGCCCCGGTGCGCTCGGCTTGGACGGGCGAGACGCCCGTCCCCACACAACCTCGTCACACACAAGACCTATTCCGCGGGGCGCAGGCGGTTCTGCCAGTGGGTCCAGAGGAACCAAACGATTCCGGCCAAGAGAAACACTCCGATGATGGCGTCGAATTTGTGGAAGTACTTGCCGAGCGAGCGCCAGTTCTCGCCCAGTTTCATGCCGAAGTAAGCGAGGGCGAAACACCAGGGCCACGATCCGAGGAAAGTATAGATATGGAATTTGCCGCGCTTCATGCGGGCGATTCCGGCGGGCAGGGCGATGAAGGTGCGGACCACGGGCAGCAGGCGCGCGATGAAGACGGCCATGTCTCCCCAGCGCAGAAAGAAACGGTCGGCCCAGTCGAGTTCGCGGCGGCCCATCAGGATCCAGCGTCCGTAACGCTCGACCAGCGGACGTCCGCCGTAGCAGCCGATTTCGTAGGCCACGAGCGAGCCCAGATTGCATCCGATGGCGCCGGCGGTGGCCACCCAGATCAGCTTCATCTTGCCGACATAAACGAGATAGCCGGCGAAGGGCATGATCAGTTCGGAAGGCAGCGGAATGCAAGCAGACTCAATCGCCATGAGCAGCACCAGTCCGGCATAGCCGGTCGCGGCGACGATGGCATTGACGAAGATGAAAAGCAGGGTGAGAATTTTTTCGGTCATGCGGTCGGAGTTACGGGATTACGAAAAGCAGGTCCTTCGCTGCGCTCAGGATGACAAGCGTCGCGCTCGGGATGACAAGAGTGGAGGAGCTCAGTATGACAATGTTGGAGGGTCAGAACGCACCTTCCTGGGTGAAGCTGAAGCCGGGCAAGGTTGCGCCATTCGCCGATTTCGTAACCTTAACCTTCATAACGGGCACGTCGGGCGCGGTGACATCGGCGGGGCGCAGCACCGCGTATTGCGTGAACACTTCGCTGTACACCTTGGTGACAAGATAATCCTGGCCGGTTATGTCGTTGCGCCAGACTTGTCCGATTTGGATGTTCTTTACGGCCACAGGATTTTCCAGCCCCTAAAGGGGCGGCTGATTTCGAAACTTGCGGCATCGCTAAAGCGATGCCCTGATACAAAACCGTGTCGCTAACGCGGCGGTCTGTGCGAAACCCAAGTTTTTCAGCAGCCTGTTAGTTCTCAGAGTACGCACCAGACCACCAAGCCGTCAATCGCAGCGGAGTTACCTTTGTTGGATGCGTGCCGCGAGCCGGGAGCTTTGTTACCATGAACCACTACTTAAGGAGGAAACCGATGCCGCGTGGAAATGTGCCGCGTCAACCGAGCCGCAGCGGACGACAAGAAGGCGCCCGCCGGGCGAAGGGTGCGCCGTTGAAAGGTGCGCCAACAAAGAATGCGCTGGAGCGTCGCGCCACCGTGGAGGGGCGAGGCGCCCGTCTCTCCACCGGAAAGGCGCCAAAAGCGGCGCTTCTCAAAAAGAAATCTGCGGTGGGAGCGGGAGACGCGGCAAGCCGCATCTCTACTTACGATCCTTTGGCCCCGGAGCGGGTGCGTCAGATCATCGCGGAGCTTGACCAGCTTTATCCCGGAGCGACCTGCGCTTTGACCCACCGCAGCGCTTGGGAATTGCTGGTGGCGACGATACTTGCCGCGCAGTGTACCGATGTGCGGGTCAACATGGTCACGCCCGGGCTGTTTGCGAAGTACCCGACGGTCGGGGATTTCGCGGCGCTTGCGCCGGAAGAGTTGGAGCCGGACATCCGCTCGACCGGCTTCTTCCGCAACAAATCGAAGTCGGTGGTGGGCGCGGCGCGCAAGGTGGTCGCGGACTTTGGCGGGCGCGTGCCGGAAACGATGGAGGAGTTGCTGACCCTCCCGGGAGTGGCCCGCAAGACCGCGAACGTCGTGCTCGGAACGTGGTTCAACAAGAATGAAGGGGTGGTCGTGGATACGCATGTGACGCGAATTTCACGCCGCCTGGAGCTGACGAAGCAGGAAGATCCGCGAAAGATTGAAGAGGACTTGATGCGGATTGTTCCTCGCGAACGGTGGACGGGTTTTGCTCACGAAGTGGTCTGGCACGGGCGGAAACTCTGCGTGGCACGCGGTCCGAAGTGCGCCGATTGCGCGCTGGAGAAGTTGTGCCACGCTGGGGACAAGACCTGGTCCACGGTTGAGATTCATACGGGGGCGCGGCCTGGCTGATCAACCGACACAGGCCCCCAAGCATTCTACGGCGAGCCCGGTCCTGCCGAAGCAGCAATCCTCTGGCAGCCATGGACTAGCATCAGTCCAGCTACTGCCACGGGGATTTGGGTGACCGTCCAGGTGGGGACTGCCCAGGCTCGCTCGACCGACTGTGGCGGCAAAACGAAGGAAAGACCGGCCAGCACAGTGCCCGACATCCATGGCCAGAAGACCAAGCCGGCCGTGAGCGCGAAGACAACGCGGTTGGCGACGCTTCTGCGCCAAATCGTCCGGCGCTCTTTGGCCAGCAGCAGCAATGCGGGAAGCAAAAACACCTGATTATACGTGGAGGATGTGGGCACAAGAAGAATGGTGGTGGCGAGCGACATACTCACCGTGAATGCAAAAGCTTCGGTGTTTGCCGCTTGCCGCCGCTCTTTCCAGGAAACAAACAGCAGGGCGGCAAAAGCCAGAAGTTCGAAGGCCCAACTCCAAGGAGCGCCAATCAACCCGTCCATCACCGAGCTGGCCCTGGTGTAACTTCGATATTCGCGCACCGCTTGCCAGAAGCGGGGAATCCAGCGGGGCAGGTAGCACTCCGAAACCGCGCACAGAATCTCCATGGACACAAGGTAGGACGCAGCCCAGCGATAGCGGCGCCGCCAGTCGCCGGTGGTCCAGACGGCGAGCCAAATCAGCAACAGCCACACCAGTTGCGGCTTAATGCTCGCCAAGGCCAGGAGGATTCCCGCGGCGACCGCGCAATCCGCTACGAGAAGCGCCATCGCGAGGACCACCAGGCCAGCGACGAGAAGGCTCATCTGTTGGAGCTTGAGCCCTTGCATCACGGCCATGCTCCCCAGCGTCAGAACGAGCAAACTCAATCGAGTCCACGGTGGCGGCGACCATTTCACGATTCGAAGCCAGAGCGCCACGCTGACTGAGGTAAGAACAAGCAACAACCAAAAGAAACATTTCTGGACAACCGGGAAAGGCAGTCCGATGGTGGGGGCAAGGAAGAAAACCACATAAACGGGATAGGCGAACCCCGCCTTGTCCTGCGGGTCATCGGGACGGGACGGGTCGAGTGGACGGCCGTAGTAGCCAGCTTGAATTTCGCGGGTCACCGCGGAACTGTAGGGGTCGCGTCCGTGGAGCAGCAACTCCCGCGCGCCGAGCCAGCGAGGATAGAGATCGGAAAGATTGCCGCGCGGGCGGTCGTGGGTGGCGGCATCGGAGATCTGATACGGAATCAACACGCGGTTGACGTAGGTCCACATACCCGCTGCGCAGAGCACGGCAGCCAGAACCAGCCAGAGCGGCTTGTAGGAAATGCCGGCCCTCATCGCACACCGTCTGCAAATTCCGGTTCCTTCAGTGGGACACCTCGAAAAATCTTAGCCGAGGTGAGCACAAACATAATCAGAATCGGAAGGACAAGGTACACATACACATGCCAGGCCAGCGCGATCACATGCAGAGGAGGCAAGAAGAGTGCACACTGGCTGCTCAGCAGGCTGAGTCTCACCCATCGCGGGATTCCGGTGTGCTCCGCTAGATATTGTGAGAACAGACCGATGGGTAAAAGCGCGATGCACAGATCGGAGGGACTTAAGTGATAACTAACGAGGATTGCCACTAAAACAAAATTCCCGAACGCCAGATTTGTAGCATCGGCGGACTTCGACTTACTGCCCTTAAAGCTTCTCCACGCATGCCAGAACAGCAAGACTGAAACAATCCAGGTAAGAGCTAGACGAGCGCCGGGGTCCGGTACGATGCCGGGAACGCCGACCAATCCTCTGATATTCGCCATCGCTGCCGGGTGAATGTCTGCCAGCGGCAGACTACTCAACGTCATCAAAAAGCGAGGATAGGAGGTCAGGAAGGCCCATCCGGAAATACCGGCTGAAACCAGGAGTAACGTCACGAAGACTAAGGCAAACCCACGGAGGATCCCTTTTCTCCTGAGCGACGCCACTAATACGACCAAAGTAAGAACGATATGGAACTTGAAGAGGCCACAGCCCAGCAAACATCCCGCCGTGAAGTTGCGGTCCCGCCTCAGCTCAACAACCGCCAGCGTCATAACCAAGAGGAGCAGCAGCGAATCTTGACCTTGTAGAAAACCGATCAACACGGGTGGGAACAAGAAGAACAGGGGCAGTACGACGCGCCAGTCGAAACGTTTAAAGACATGCCGTTGAAACATTATCGCGGTGAACGTCAAAACAGCTGCGTTAAGAAAGCACCATAGCAGATAAGCGGTTGGCAGCGGCCAAAGACAAATTGGCAGGAATAGAAGTGTCTCAAATGGAGGATGGATGTAGTAGTTGCCAGTGCGTCCGGCGTAGCGAATCTGGAATAGATGTTGATCTTTGAAATTGTAGAGTTGATGCCCATGTCCTTCGCGTACCATCTGGGCTGCGGCGTAGAAATCCGGGAAATCGGTGCCCTTCGCTCTTGCTTCAATATCATGCGCGAAATAGTAGACAATGCCGGCGAGTGTCAGAAGAAGCAGCAGATTCTGGGCAAGACGCGCCTGCCTGTTCCACACCACAATCGCAGATCCCTCCGGGGCCGCCGATCCTCGATTTGGTGACTTTTTCTTCACTTTGAACAATACTTTGAACAATGCCACTTGAAGAATGTCGCAATATTCCCGATAGCGTGCCTTGAGTTTTCCGCTCATCACTGCCGACCCTGGATTCTATCGCCAAGTTGGGAGAAACACGAAAGACATACTGGAAGAGTTTCAAAATTGGCGTATGATCGCTCAGCGTGAGAGCCAACCACCTTTTTTTATCCAACGTGTTCCCGGTGGTGTTACTGCTGGGGTTGTTCGGCATGACGGCGCGTCCGGCGACCGATCCCGACCTCTGGTGGCATCTGCGCACCGGGCAATGGATGGTGGAGACCGGCCACGTTCCTCACTCCGACCCTTTTTCGTTCACTCGCGCCGGGCACGCATGGGTGGCGCATGAGTGGTTGTCGGAAGTCGTGTTTTACGAACTCTGGAAACACGGCGGCTTTGCTGCGCTGATCGTATTCTCGGCGATGGTTACGACGGCTGGCTTTATGCTGCTCTATCTGCGCTGTCTTCCCTGCGGAGGGAAGAGGCATTGGGCAGTTGCGGCGACCGTTCTCGGCGCTTTGGCGGCGGCTCCGTCCTGGGGCGTGCGGCCGCAGACGTTTACGTTTGCGCTGGCCAGCCTGCTGCTGTGGCTGATCGAACGTGGCGAAAACCAACCCAGGCTGCTGTTTTGGATACCGTTGCTGTTTCTCCTGTGGCTGAATCTGCACGCCGGATCCGCGCTCGGTCCCGTGCTCTTGTTGGCGTATGGCGCCGGCCTGACGATAGAAACTGCCGTCGGCAATACGACTTGGCAGGAAGCGCGCCCCATCCTCCTCCGGGTGCTGCTGCTTCTGCTGGCTTGTTTGGCGCTCGTGCCTCTCAACCCCAACGGCGTCGAACTCTATCGTTATCCGTTCGACACTTTACGCTCGTCCGGGATGCGGTCGTTGATTGGCGAATGGCACTCGCCGGATTTTCATGAGTGGCTCTACCGCCCATTTTTGCTGGTGTGGCTTCTGCTGCTGGCCGCATTCGCAACGAGTTCGTGTGGAAGCGGGAATCTGCCCCGCTTGGACGGGGCCCTTCGGCTCCGCTCAGGACAGGCTCCGCCCCGTCCCCACACCAAGTGGCGTGTAATGGTGCCGCTGCTGCTTACGTCTTGCGCGGCCCTGGACGCCGTCCGCCACATTCCAATTTTCATTTTGCTGGCGATACCGGTGATCGCGGCGGCTCTGCCGGCGGCATCAGCATCGTTAGCGGTAGCAGTTTCAGAACAACGTCCAGGATCTTCGCGGCTCCGGCCACTTTTCAACGGGGTGGTTGTCATTCTGATGGCGGTGTTTACGTTGGTGAGGTGGGTGGGTCTTGCCCGCAGCCAGGACGCTCGCGAGGCAGAGCAATATCCCCAGAAAGCGGTCGCGTTCTTGCGGGCCGGCGATTATCCCCAACCCCAAAGACTTTTCGTTTACTACGATTGGGGAGGCTATGCGATCTGGAAGCTCTATCCCGAATATCGCGTATTTGTGGACGGTCGCGCCGACCTCCATGGCGACGATCGCCTGCGCCAATTCATGACTGCGGTACAGCTCCGGACTGGTTGGCGAGAAGTTCTTGATGGCTGGAAAGTCGATGCGGTGCTTGTTCCCCCTGCCTGCGCGCTGGCGCAAGCCCTGCTTCTCGACCCCCACTGGCATGCTGCATTCAGCGACTCTCAGGCGATCATCCTGGTCCGGACGCGACCCCACCGTCGAAATGCCGGCATTCCCAGCGACCCAATCGTCAGATGGTTACGAAAGTGAAAAAAAATTTCCCGGAGCCATCCCGAATCTGCGAAACTAAGGCGAATAGGGATTAGTCTCAATACTCGTTCGAGATTGGGAATGTCTAGGGTAAAGCCCGAAGGAGACTAGAATGTTAGATTTGGAAAAGCTCTTGTGGCGCAATGAGGAAGGGCAGGACATCGCGGAATACGCGGTGATGCTGGCCGTAATCCTGGTACTCGTGATTGGCACCGTCCGTCTGATCGGCGGCAACGCGAATAACGTGTTTTCGTCGGTAGCCAGCTCAATAACCCAGTAGGCGACGGCGGTCGTGGAAAGTGCGTGATACGCACGCAGAGGGAGAGAAATGAACCGAAGCCGTTTGTTGATGATCGGAGGCTTGGCGCTGGTGGTCGGCCTGCTCGTCAGCTTTACCGTCTATAACAAACTGCGGACCTCGGGAGGCACAAACAGCAGTGAGCGCGGAACGCCGGTCGTGGTCGCTGCCAGCGATATTCAGGTTGGGACCAAGTTGGGAGCGAACGATGTCCGCGTAGTCACGCTCCCGCTCTCGGCGGTCCCTCCGGGGGCCTTCTCCAGGACCGAGCAGGTCGTGGGCCGCGGCGCGATTTGGCCGGTGAACAAAGGCGAATTTATTCTGCCCAGCAAGCTGGCGGCGTTGAACGCCGGGGCCGGCCTGCCTTCGATGATCCCGCAGGGAATGCGCGCGGTTTCGGTGCGCGTCAACGATGTGGTTTCGGTGGCGGGCTTCGTGCAGCCGGGCTCGCGCGTGGATGTGCTGGCGACCGGAAATGAAAGCAGCGGCAACGAGCGGCAAACCACCACCGTTCTCGAAAACGTACTGGTTCTCGCCGTGGGCAAGAGCTTGGACCGGAACGCTTCCGCGGATGCGCAGACCGCCCCGGTGATTACACTTGCGGTTTCTCCCGACGACGCCCAGAAGCTGGCCTTGGTTTCGCAGGAAGGGCGGATCCAGCTCTCCTTGCGCAATCCGCTGGACACGAAACCGGAGGGCATCGGCGCCACGCGGGCTAGTTCGCTGTACCCGGGCGCGCCGGTGGCGGCCGGGCCCAAGCCCAAAGTCCGCAAGGTGGCAGTGAAAGTTCCGCCGCCCGCGCCATCGCCTTACGCGGTAGAAATGATCCGTGGCAGCAAGCGGGAAGAAGACAAGTTTGACTCGGCAATACCACAGTAGTTCGCGTTCGCTCGTTCCCTCGATGGACATGCCTTCGATGGATTTGCTGGTGCAGCCTCGCAGAGGTCCGAATTCATGAAAGCTCTTACGCTCATTGCGACCGCTTTACTTCTCGGCGCGATAACGATGTTTGCGCGCCCCGTGGCTCCCGGCGGCAATCCACCGCCGGCTTCGGCTCCCTCTCAGAACGCTCCTTCTCCAAGCGCTCCTTCTTCAAACACTTCTTCTCAGAACCAGGACAACGCGCCCGCCGCGCAACCCGCCACCCCGGCCACGCCCGCTTCCAATCAGAGCGTTACTGCGGGCGCGGCGCCGCTGCGCGTGATGGTGGGTAAGTCGCTCCTGATTAACACCACCGAAAGACTGAAGCGGGTCTCGGTGACGGACCCCTCGGTGGCGGACGCGCTGGTCGTCACGCCCACCCAAGTCCTGGTCAATGGACTCGCGCCGGGCGAGGTTTCGCTGCTGATCTGGGACGAACTGGAACGCTCGCGCAGCTTCGATCTCCGGGTGGATGTGGACATCACTGCGGCTTCGGAAGAAATGCACCGCTTGTTCCCGGATGAAAAGATCAACGTGACGCCTTCGCGCAACGCAATTGTTCTTTCCGGCCACGTCACCACCGAGGACGTCGCCAAACATGCGGGCTCGCTCGCGGCTGCGTATTCGAAGAACGTCGTGAACGTGCTGACGTTCGGCCCAGTCGGGGCAGAAGAGGTCCTGCTCGAAGTCAAGTTCGCCGAGGTGGACCGCACGGCCCTGGCCCAGACGGGAGCAAACCTGTTCATGCCCGGACTGGGAAACACAATCGCACTCAGCCAGACCGGGCAGTTCGGCAGCCTCAGCGTCACCACTGCGGCCCCGACCACGACCACTCAAGGCAACACGACCACCACGACCACCACTGCAACAGCTCCGATCACGAACATCAGCAACTTTTTGAATCTTTTCGTGGCCCGCACCGACATCAATCTGGGCGCTGTCATTGAAGCTCTGCATCAGAAAAATCTCCTGCAGATCCTGGCTGAGCCCAACCTGATCGCGGTCAATGGCAAGGAAGCCAGTTTCCTGGCCGGAGGAGAATTTCCCTTTCCGGTCGCGCAGCAAAACGCCAGCGGAATCGCCACCGTCACCATTCAGTTTCGCGAGTTTGGCGTGCGCCTGAAGTTCACCCCCTTGATCGAGCCGAACGGCAACATCCACCTGCACGTCGCTCCCGAGGTGAGTACGCTCGACTTCGCAAACTCGGTCACGGTTGCCGGGACCACCATACCCGCCATCAGCACGCGCAAGGCGGACACGGAATTCGAGCTGCAAGACGGCCAGAGTTTCGTCATTGCCGGACTGATGGATAACCGGGTCACAAATATCGCGAACAAGATCCCGGGGCTGGGCGATATTCCGATCCTCGGCAATTTTTTCAAGAGCAAGAGCGATCAGAAGAGCAACTCGGAATTGATGGTTCTGTGCACGGTGCACAGGGTTTCGCCGAGCACTCAGGCGCCGAAGGGCCCGGCGAACCCGGAACCGTTTCTGGACCAGGGCAAGTTCGATGCCAAGAAGCCCGGAGGCAGCAGCAAGTAGAATCGGGTGATCGGATCATTGGTTGATTGGTTTCAGATGGCCCGATCACCCGATGGTGAGATGACCCGATCTAACTTAGGACGTGCTTTGGAAACAGCAGTGGGGGACGAGTCATGCCGGAATTGTCAGTAGCCGTGTTCGCCACGGACAATGACCAGCGCGCCGTGCTGCAGGTTCTGGTGGATGGCACCAATGTGGCCCACACCGTCTGTAGCAACGCTTCCCTGCCTTCGGCCGCCAACGACCCGGTCATCCGCAGAACTCAAGCCTTTTCGCCCGACGTGATTCTGGTGGATATTGCCGCCGATGGCGCCGCCTCGGCGCTGCGGGCCGTGGAGTTGCTGCGCCAGGAACTTCCCGATTCCGCCGTGTTCGCGGTCGGCCCCATGACTCAACCCCAGTTGATTGTCGGCGCCATGCGGGCAGGCGTCCGCGAATACATTGAGCGCCCCACCACCACGACCGATCTGTTGGATGCCTTCGTCCGCCTGACCGCAACGCGCCGCAAACCAGGGCGCGAAAGTTCGCGGGGCAAGGTGTTCACCGTCGTGAACGCCAAGGGCGGCAGCGGCGCCACCACCGTCGCCGTCAATCTGGCGCTGGCCTTGCAGGCGATCCACCACAGCACGGCGCTGGTGGACTTGGCTCCGCTCGGCCATTGCGCCTTGCATCTTAATCTCAAGCCCGCCTTCACCGTTTCGGACGCGATCGCCAACCTGCACCGCCTGGACTCGTCGCTGCTCGACAGTTTCATGGCCCGTCACGATCATGGCTTGCAAGTGCTGGCCGGCACTGTGGCCCCGGCGAACATCGAACCTTCGGCTTCCGACTTTGCCCGCCTCTTTGACACCATGGCCGGCCTGTTTCACTACATTGTCGTGGACGCTTCCTCCCGGCTCGACAGCTCCACTCGCCTGGTCAGCAACCTGTCAACGAAAATTCTGCTCATCGCCCACGCCGATGTCGCTTCTCTGTGGGGCGCCGGAAGAGTGGCCCAGTATCTCGGTGAGAGCGGATCGCGCGACCGTTTCGCGCTGGTGTTGAACCGGTATCGCAAGGTGGCTGGTTTCAATGAAGCGGAAACCGAGGCCGCCATTGGCGCGCCCGTGCTTTGGCGCATTCCCAATCAGTACTTCGCGGTCTCGACCGCCATCGATCGCGGCATTCCCTTGATGCAGCAGGGGACCACCGAAATTTCCCGCTCCATCTCCGGGCTGGCGGAATATTTGACCAAGGACGATTTGGAAGTAAAGCGCACGGCTTGGTCGCTGTTTAAGACGGTATGATGAAGCTACGAGCTATGAGCAAGCAGTTTGCTGGTCGCTCGTAGCTCGCAGCTCGAAGCTCGCAGCAGCTAACACGGTTTAGAAAACATGTCCAATCTACAAGCATTCGAGCGGGGCGATTACCAGCAGGTCAAGGCCGACCTGCACCGTAAGATCCTCGACCGCCTCGACCTGGAAAAACTCGGCCGCTCGGCCGGAGATTCGGCGCGCGAGGAAGTCCTCATCCTGATCCGCAGTTCGGTGAACAGCGAGGCCGTCCCGCTCAGCTTCGCCGAACGCGAGCAGTTGTCGCGTGAAATCCTCGACGAAATCTTCGGTTTGGGCCCGCTCGAACCGCTGCTGAAAGATCCCAGCATTTCCGACATTCTCGTCAACCGCTTCGACCGCGTGTACGTCGAGCGCGCCGGCAAGCTCGAAATCACCGGCTTGTCGTTCAAAGACAACCAGCACTTGATGCAGATCATCGACCGCATCGTGTCCCGCATCGGGCGCCGCGTGGATGAGTCTTCGCCCATGGTCGATGCCCGCTTGCAGGATGGCTCGCGCGTCAACGCCATCATTCCGCCCCTGGCGCTCGACGGCGCCTGCCTCTCCATCCGCCGCTTTGGCCGCGATCCAATCACCGCGCACAATATGATCGAGAACAAGACCCTGACCGACCCCATGCTGGAATTACTTTCAGCTATGGTCAAGGGCCGGTTGAATCTCATCATTTCAGGAGGCACCGGCGCGGGCAAAACCACCGTACTCAACGTTCTTTCCGGTTATATTCCGAACTCCGAGCGCATCGTGACCATTGAAGACGCGGCCGAATTGCAGCTCAAGCAGGAACATGTGGTCCGTCTCGAAACCCGCCCTCCCAACATCGAAGGCAAAGGCTCGGTGCGCATGCGCCAACTCGTCATCAACAGTCTGCGCATGCGTCCCGACCGCATTGTGGTGGGCGAGGTGCGCGGCGAAGAAGCCTTCGACATGCTTCAGGCCATGAATACCGGCCACGAGGGTTCGCTCACCACGGTCCACGCCAACTCGCCGCGCGACGCCCTGGCCCGCATTGAAAACATGGTTTCCATGGCCAACCTCAATATTCCCGAGCGCGCCATTCGCCAGCAGATCGCCAGCGCTGTCCACGCCGTGGTCCAGATCGCGCGCCTCTCCGACGGTTCGCGCAAGGTGGTCACGGTTTCCGAGGTCACGGGAATGGACGGAGACATGATCGCGCTGCAGGACGTTTTCGTTTTCGAACGTACCGGCATTGACGAGAGCGGGAAGGTGCGTGGCGTCTTCCATTCCACGGGCCACCCGCCGCATTTCGCCGAGCGCCTCGCCATCGCCGGCTGCCGTCTGAGTTCCTCTCTCTTCGAGTCGCGGATGGAGGTCTAGCGGATGCCATTCCTTATCGCCTTGCTGGTGTTCGTGGTGGTCACGCTGGCGGTATTTGCCGCCCTGTCTTTGTTCGATCTGCGCGAGGCCCAAGCCCGCGTTCTCCGCGATCGCCTCTCCAATATTCAGAAACCAGCCGAACAATCCACGCCCGACCTCGCCCTGCTGCGCGACGAAGTGCTCAGCCGCATTCCGGCTTTTGACACCTGGTTGCGCCGCTCGGAGCGCGTCTCGCTCCTGCAAAAAATGCTGGCCCAGGGAAACGTGAATGTCCGCGCCGGAAATTTCCTCATGCTTTGCGGCGTGTCGGCCGTGGTCTGCGCCCTCGCCGCTTTCATCGCCGGCGGCAACCTGATGTTCGGCTGGGCCGGGCGTTCTGCTCGGTTTTTTTATGCCCTACGCCTATGCCGCGCACATGCGCACCAAGCGCTTCCAGAAATTCGAGGAGAAGTTTCCCGAGGCCATCGATACCCTCGCCCGCGCCGTGCGCGCCGGTCACGCCTTTACCACCGCCCTCGAAATGATCGCCAACGAAGTCTCCGAACCCGTGGCCGGAGAATTCCGCCAGCTCTTCGAAGAACAGAAATTCGGGCTCCCGGTGCGCGACGCCCTGCTCAATCTGGCCGACCGCGTTCCTCTGGTTGACGTCAAGTTCTTCGTGACCGCGGTGATGTTGCAGCGCGAAACCGGCGGCAATCTGGCCGAGATTCTCGACAATCTTTCCTATGTCATCCGCGAGCGTTTTAAAATCCTGCGCCAGGTCCGCGTCCACACCGCGCAAGGACGCCTTACCATGGTCCTGCTCATGGCGCTGCCGCCCACTGATCGTGGTCGTCATGCTGGTCCTCAACCCGGGCTTCATTAGCCCGCTGTTCACCGATCCGATCGGGCACGCTTTGATTGTCGGAGGCATTACTTTGCAAACGCTGGGCTACTTTGTCATTCGCAGAATTATTAGGATCCAAGTTTGATGAAAGTGGAGTTTTGGCTCGATTACAAGAGGTAAGTAGGTCGTTAGTCGTTCGGAGGTTTTTGCCAACGACCAACGACTAACAACTGAAGTAAAGGTCTGATTTATGCCGCTGCCGCTGCTACTCTCCATTGTCGCTTTTCTCACCGTCGCGGTCATCGTGTTCGCCTTTGGAGCGGCCATGGTTGCGCCTTCCTCGGTGCTCGGATCGCGCCTGCGCGAAATCGGATGGCAGCGCCCCAAAGCCGAGGCAAAACCCGTCATCCGCGAACGCATGCAGCAGGCCCTCGATCCCCTCAGCCGCGCCTTGCCAGTCTCGCCTTCCGACGTCTCGAAAACCAGGCTCTGGCTGATTCAAGCGGGATATCGCAGCGCCTCACATGTGACCATCTATCGCGGCTTGCGCGTATTGTTCGCAGTGCTGGGATTTTTATCGGTATTTCTTTTCACCCGATTCGATTCGCCGCTGCTGCTCGTAGGTTTGACCGCATTCGGCTTTTTCCTCCCGCGTTTTGTGCTGAAAAAAAAATTGCAGGAACGCCAGCGCCGCATCCGCCTCGGCCTTCCCGATGGACTCGATCTGACCGTGATCTGCGTGGAAGCGGGCCTGTCTCTCGATCAAGCCATGATGCGCGTCGGCGAGGACCTGCGCACCGCCCACCCGGAACTGAGCGGCGAATTCCATCTTTTCGACCTGGAAACTCGCGCCGGAAAGCCGCGCGTCGAGGCCCTCCGCAACCTCGCCGAGCGCACCGGAGTCGATGACATTCGCTCACTCGTCGGGACCCTCATTCAGACCGACCGCTTCGGCACCAGCGTGGCCCAGGCCTTGCGCGTGCATTCCGATTCCCTGCGCACCGAGCGCCGTCAGCGCGCCGAAGAACAGGCCGCGAAAACTACCGTCAAAATGATCATTCCCCTCGTCCTGTTTGTCATGCCCTCCCTGATTTTCGTCACCGTCGGGCCGGCCGTAATTCAGTTGATGCACATATTCATGCCGGTCTCCGGAGGGAAACGGTGAACCGCTAAGCCGCTGTGGCAAAACTCGGGAGTAGTGCGCACGCCAAACTTTTATGAATTGTCATCCCGAGCGAAGCGAGGGATCTGCATTTTGCAGCGAACTACAGATCCCTCGCTCCGCTCGGGATGACAAAAGTTGGTTAATTGAGAGTTGAAGCGCAGGCTCCCACTATCACCAAGAGCTGCTAGATTTTATTGAGGAGTTATCATGCCCCCGCGCGGGCCTAAGGGATACGCTTTTAACCGCACACGCGCCACCTATCTCGCCACCGATCTTCTGATCGCGCGCACCCACTGGTCGCGTTTTCGCGGCCTCATGGCCACCGATTCGTCCCGCTTTCCCCGCGGCCAGGGACTGTGGATCAACCCTTCCCACGGTATCCACACCTTCGCCATGCGCTTTCCCATTGATGCCGTCTACCTTGACCGCGAACGGACTGTCATCCACATTGAAGAGGACCTCAAGCCCTGGCGCATGGCCGCCATTCGCGTCCACGCCGCCTCCGTGCTTGAGCTTCCCGCTGGCGCCGTCCGCGAGTCCCTGACCGCGCTCGGCGATCAAGTGGATATAATTTTCGAAGAACGTCCGATTCACACCGAGGCCGCGTAATACACGCAGCATCTACCTTAGCAGGCTGCGGAAACACGGCTCGTGTGGTGACGGGGCTCCGCCCCGTTCCGCAGTCTGCGGATAAAGCCGAAGCTGCCCTTGATTTTGGGTGGCGCAGCGGTTCACCGCTGCGATAAGCGGATTGCCTTCTCCATAAACGGGAAGGGCACGAGTTTACTCGTGCCGTAAGTCGCTGAAAATACGTTCGCGCTTTAGCGCCTGCGGTAAGCCTTTGCCCAGGTTATCGCCCAAATGACGGGCGCGAACCTGAGACATCTTGCCCAAGAACGCTGTATGGAACCTCCGGTCTGTGGCTCTCATTATATTGAACGATGTCCATTCCTAGATACGCAAGGATGAGTATCCCCAGCATTATCGACATGCGTTTCCTCCTTATATGCATAGACGGCTCCAGATCAGGCCGTCTGAACAGCAGCGGCAGAGTGACAGCCATGAGAATAAGAACCGCTGTTCCTACATATGGGGTGTAGTGCATAACGCGATCCAGCCGCTCCCGCTTCCGAAGAGACTCCTCGGGGGTGAGCAACTGCCGACCCTCTGAGAAAAAGCGAGGATTGCCAGCCCCAACTATCGTTCCGTTAACAGTGATGGCGGTGTCAGGCTTTCCCGCATAGATGAGTTGTATCGCGGCCCCATCATCGTGTTCTAGAATTCCGAATGACATAGGCAACAAGTTCTTTGACGATTCGTCTATCGAATGGATTTCAAACTTCGTGACTGGCCGACTTATGTGCAGTATGCGTGATTCCAGTATTTCGCCAGATTCCAACTTGATGGTAACCTGTTCAAGTACGTCCTCTGCCCTGATGGGCAATTTGCCACCATTCCAGAAATACAAGATCACTTCGACCACGTCTGTGTTTCCCACAGGATGTCCTCGGTAGAGCACCTCAACCGGAGAAGGTATTGCCACGGCAGAGTCCACGATTGTGGCACGTTGCCCCACATAGTAAAGTGGCTTTCTATCCTGAACCGACTGAGCATGGAAATAGAGTGCCAATGAGATGCCAGTGAGCCCGATCAATGGGCCGACATAGGGCAGGATTCGCTTGAGCATATAAAGAATTTTACCGAGTATATGTTAGTTTCGTCTTAGAAAAAATCACTCCCGACCTGAAGCACGGTGCCCCAGAGCCTGGCGGGTGGGCCAAATTACATGGGAAGTATAACGGGGTTGGCCTTTGAAACGCGGACCGAAATAACTGGGGGTGCGCCACTTCTCGCGCTTTTCGAGAAGTGGCCCGCTGCGAGCGTCTTCATTTCCGCAATCTGATCCCTGACTTTTTTCTTCACATCCTTCTGCAAGCCTGATAGAACTCCTCGCGTAAACGGTTTCGCAACAAATCACCGCTTGACTCACCTGTTAAAATAGATTCATAGCAAACAAAGCATTTGCCTCAACACCACCTGTTCCTTGAAAACTAATCCGAACTGCAATCGGTCATTGTTGTTTTGGTTTTGATGGCCCAGTTTCAGTGGCCCACCTCTGCGACCCGTTTATCGGGCGTCTCGCGAATAACTCCATTTCTTTCAATACTTTGAAAGCGAGATGATAACTTGCACCAAAAGGCCCCTGCTAAGTGATTGATTTCCCGTGGTGGGCACCGGTGAGGGCGTGTCGAGTTGTTCAGAAACCAAGCTAACTTGAGGCGATTAGCGGGCGTGAGCGAAGCGGGAGCCCGCTGCCGAAATCCTGAGCGAAGCGAATGGATCTCGTAACTCCTTATTCCGGAATACTTTACCTCTAAGTCCTTATTCCCCAAAGACCTGGCAGGAATTTTTCTCTAAGTCAATGATTCCAATAGACCGGGGGGAGGGGGGGTAGGGGGGGGTACTAACTGGTAAATACCTCGCTTTTCGAGATCTCCGAGAAACTCCGTTCCAGTGTCCGCGAGAAAAAAGGCACAAAAAACACTGAAGTCACCGCGATAATCAGAGCATCCTACTGACACACTATACTAGTACGAATCCCCCAGAAATAACGCGCTCCAAAATAATGCCCGAAGTTGACTCCATTCCGAAAAGCGCCGGTAGAAGGCCGGAAAATCGACGGCCAGAGGACCAGTGGCCCGATCCTCCGCGCCTGCTGGTGGAATGGTCGTCCCCGTGGCAAGAATTCAAGACCGCGATACGTCCGGCGCTCGCCCGCTCTCCCAAGCACTTGGCGGGAGAAGCGCCGGTTGGCATGTTCCCGTACCGCGGCATGCTCTTCTGCTGGCTGATCGAGTGCCTGCTGCTGATCGCGATCATCGTGCTCCCCGAACGATTTGCGAGTCTTCAACTCCCCGCTCCTCCCACTCGTCCGCAATGGGACGTCATCTATTACTCCGGCGACGAATTGCCGCAAACGCAAGACCGGGGCGGCGCCGAGGCTGGCAAGTCCGGACGCGCCGGCGGCCAGCAAGCTCACCACCGCACGCAGGTCATCCGCGTGGCCCGCGGCGACCGGCCCAGCGAAAAAGTTGTGGACGCTCCCAAGCTCCATCTGCCTCATTCCGATTCTGCCGTCGCCAATCTGCTCGCCTTCAAAACGAATCCCGGACCGCCGCCCGCCGAAGGCTTGCGCTCTTCGCTCCACGCGCTCACTCTGCCCGCGATGAGCGTGGTGCCACCTTCGCCGGAATTCAATTCAACGACCAGCCGCACGGCAAGCACTCTAACGACCGACGTCATTCCTCCCGCGCCCGATGTTTCTCGCGCCAGCACGCGCGCTTCGCCAAACTTGAATCCGACAATCGTCCCGCCCGCGCCGAACATGTCGCGAGATAATCTCTCGCGCGATAAAAGGCGGACCGCGGACCCGTTCGCGCCCATCGTCATCGCGCCCGCTCCACGCGACACGCCGCGCGATCTGGCCAGTTCCCGCGTCCCGCTGACGCAAACCGCCGACGTAGTTGCGCCGCCGGTTTCCGCGCCCCAGCGCGACGTCTCGTCCACAGCCAAAATGACGCTGCCAGCCCCGGCCGTTATCGCGCCCCCGCCCTCCGAGGTCAGCCACGATCTCAATAGTTGGGGAAGCTCCGCCGCAGGCGACTTGCGCGTCAAGCCCGTGCCTCCGCCACCCACCGTATCCGGTGGAGGCTCGCTCCGAAGAAATGGCGCTGCCACACTTACGCCCCAGGTTGTGCCTCCTCCTGCAAACATCGACGAGCATGGTTCTCAGAAAGCCGCCGGACGCTCCGGAAAATCGGCGGCTCTCCTCGGCTCGCCCGACGTCGTACCGCCTCCGCCCGGTCTTGGCGGCGGCAAAGCCCTCTCTGGCAGCGGACGCGGTAACAAGGGAGCCGGCGCCGGCGCTCCGTTCGACTTGGGTTCTTCCGTAGCTCCACCGCGCAACGCCGGAGGAAACGCCGCCGGCGCCGCAGTCATCGTCTCCAACCAACCGGGAACCAAAGCTGGACTGCCGAACTCGACCGGCGCTGGCGCTCTCGCCATGTCGCCGAGCGGCACGGCAAAAAGCGGACTCGGCGGCAGCGGCGGCGGTGCGGGCATCGGCAAAGGCAATGGCCCCGGCAGCGGCTTGCAAGGAGAAGGTCCAGGCGCGGGTCGAGAAGGCGCGGGGCGCGGCTCCGATCCCAATGCGCGCGGCGGAATTTCGCCATATCCAGGCCCCGGCGGCGCGGGCACCGGTGTCAACGGCACACCCGCCGTACCCGGAGTATCCGTGCAAGGCGGCACAACCACCATCACGCTGCCCAGTTTCGGCGCTCCCGGAGGCGACACTGTATTGATCGGCCCCGGACGTTCTTCCACCAGCGTTCACAAAGGATCGGGAATTACCATCGAAGCGACCCCTCGCTCCGGCGGAGTGTTCGGTTACTACGACGTGCTGAAAGGCGACCGCAATTACTCCATCTACATCGAGACCTCGCTTGGCACGGCGGTGATGCAGTACGCCGACGCCGCGTCGGCGGCGCATCCTTCTTCGGAAAAATTAAGCGCCCCCGAACCCATGCGCAAAGATCTTCCCGAAGGCCTGCGCCCCACGCGCGTGATCATCGCCTGCATCCTCGACCGCTCGGGAGCGCTCAAAGACATAAAAGTGCTGGAGCCCGGCGCCGCCGAAACGACTTCAAAGATTCTGGTGGCGCTGCACAATTGGAAATTTCGCCCCGCATTTCGGGGAAATGAACCAGTCGAAGTGAATGCGATTTTGGGGTTTGGGATAGATACGCGGTAAACCGTCTTCGCTGGTCCAATGGAGTGCCGGGCGTCCTCGCCCGTCCGCAGACAGGACGGCGGCCGGGCGAGGACGCCCGGCGCTCCATCGTACAAAAACTCAATATCCTTTCCGCTTGTCCACCACCGCCAGCAGCGGCTCGTGAAAACTGGCGGGCGACTGATCAAGCACGTCAGGTACTACTGGTTGTTGTTGGCCGAGGGACGCCTGCACCGGCGCTTGTTTGGCCAGATGTTGCGGCGGATCTGGGCGCTGCCGGCCCCGAACGAGTAGCATGCCGATTGCGGTTGCAAAATGCGGGGCCCACGGAGGAGGGCAGGAAAGGTGTCTGAGAAATCGATGACGCGGCGGCAAGCCGGGCTCGTCAGACGCGCAAAACTAGCCGTCGGAACCCGCGATCTTGGCTGGGGCCTGCCTTAATGACAAATCTCCTTGTGCCGATGGCAGGAGAGGCGTATAATACGGGCGAGCAATGGGCTCAAATCGGAAATCCCGGTTAAGAGGGAGGTGCGTATGAGGTACAGTCATTCTGCTTTCAGATCTGTGGTGCAAGGCGCTCTGCTCGTGGCACTCTCGGTGAGTGTTTGCACAGGCAAAGAGCGGTACAAGACGGACCCCATGTTGGATAGGGCTAACTTCTATTCGAAAGTCCCGATCGCAAAGCCACACAAGGATGTGCCAGCTATCGAGGTACCTCGCACGACTTATGCCGAAATGCTGGGCAAGGGCTACGCACTAATCGGGAGTGTCGCCTCGGTTGGCAAGAAAAATAACTATCCAGACGCCTTAGTCAAGGAAGATTTGTTGCGCTATGCCGGGAACCATGGTGCTGACGCCGCCTGGGTTTCCATATCCAGAGGCTCCTACAAGGGTTCGGTCGTTGTCCCTGGAGGGACCACCAGCTACTACCATTCGGGTTCCGATTCCTACATGCACAACGGCGACGTGTCAACGACGACAACCTACTCGACCAGCACTCATACTCACGAGAAGACGTTCAAGATCATTGATGGGGACGCAGTGTGTTTCGCGCACGACCCGGAACTTGCGGCTAAGCAACTGGTGGAGGGAAAGAAGGCATGGGAGACGAGGGTGGCGGAGAGCCCGGTGAAGCGGGCTACCCTGCTCGCCAAACTGGACACATTAATCAACGCATTACGCAATGCGAATGTACCCCCTGAAAGTGATGAAGAAAGAAAACGTTATATCACAGGGTTGGAATTCATCAAAGTTACCTTGCAGACAAACGGCACGTATTATGTGCCATATTTGGAAGCTATGAAACCGCTCAGTGAGGCCAAGGGCCTGGAAGACATTGACAGCTACCATAACCCCGCTGGGCTTATTTGTAAACTTGATGACACCCCCGGCTACCGGCCCCTGTTCAAAGACCCAAGCAGCCCGCAGAGAAGCGAATTACTCAGACTGGCGAAGGATGCCCGAACTTATGCCGATGATAATTGGGCGGCTGTGATTGATTTCACCACGCCGAGCCTGCCCGAACATATCCTTATTTTGTTACCCGCTTCGCAATACCAATAATCGCGAGCGCTGCTGAATCTCGTCCGCAGGCCAGGGGTTGCACTCCCCTGAGTGGGGATGGAATGCCACGCAAAATACCGCGGATCTGGGCTGGATCCTGCAGAAAGGCATTGATAAAGAGCGCGTTTCCTGTGGTTCTTGAGGCAGCTCTGGCCCGTAAATTCGCGCTACAAGTTTGAACCTCGAACTTCCGCAAGGAGGCAAGGTCTCGAACTCAGTATCCTTTGCGCTTGTCCACCACCGCTAGCAGCGGCTCACCGTTCAGATAGCGGCGGAGATTTTCCGAGAACAGTGCGTAATGCCGCTCCCATAATTTATCGGTCAGCGCGGCTGTGTGCGGAGTGATTAGGAGATTAGGAATGTCCCACAGCGGCGAGTCGGCGGGGAGCGGTTCTTCCGGAAAAACGTCGAGCGCCGCGCCGCCAATTTTCTTTTCACGAAGAACGGAGACGAGTGCGGCCTCGTCAACAAGCGGCCCGCGTCCGACGTTGATCAGGCAAGCGTCGGGCTTCATGAGCGCCAGGCGTTCGGCGTTGGCAATGGCCTTCGTACCGTCGGTGACCGGTGCGGCCAGCACGATGTAATCGGCCTGGCGAAAAACTTCGTCGATTTGAGTGGGCGCGAACACGGCGTCCGCACCTTCGCTTCCCTTCTCCGGATGCTCGCGCACGGCAATCACCCTCATGCCAATGGCCTTCGCGCTCTTTGCCACCGGCCGCCCGATGCTGCCGAGACCCACTATGCCGACAGTTGCGCCCACAACTTCCCGGATTCGAGGCAGTTCGTCCCACAGGATCTGCTGCCCCCAAACGTGCTTCTCTTGCAGGCGCACCGAGCCGGGAATTTTCTTGGCCAGCGCAAAGATGAGCGCGATGACGTGCTCCGCCACCACCGGCCCGTGCACGTCGCGCGCGTTGGTGAGGACGATGTCGCTGTGGACAAGTTCCGGAAATATCAGCTGATGAACCGCTGCCGCCGGAGAGTGTATCCATCGCAGCTTCTTTGCCACTGCGATCTGTTGTGGACGAATGGACCAGGAGATGACGATCTCGGCATCGACGATTTCTTCGTCCATCCGCTCATAGTCGGCAAGGTGAACGACGTTGACTTGCGGAAATTCCTTCCGCAGCCGTTCGTCAAACCAGGTTGGCACATTCCAAAAATCAAACCGGTGGCGAATGCAAATCAAAATGCGGGTCGGGTCATCGGGTGATCGGGTCATCGGGTGATCCAAATATTTTCACGGCGCACTCCGCGTCTCTGCGGTTAAGGTTTTCGCAGTATCCGCAAATCCGCGCCCGTCATTTCTTTCGGTTCGGTAATTCCCAGCATCCCCAGAATCGTCGGCGAGATATCGCGCAGCGAGCCGTTCGGATTCAGTGTGTACTTCTTCGCGTCCTCCGCCATCACAATAAACGGCACGGGGTTCGTCGTATGCGCCGTGTGCGGACCGCCGGTTTCGGGGTCGATCATCATTTCGGCGTTGCCGTGGTCGGCGGTAATCAGCATCGCTCCACCTTTGGCGCGCACCGCTTTCTCAACCTCGCCGAGGCAAACATCGACCGTCTCGATCGCCCTGATCGTCGGCTCAATCTTGCCCGAGTGCCCGACCATGTCGGCATTGGCGAAGTTGGCGATGATCACGTCAAACGTGCCCTCGTTCGTGGCTTTGACGATGGCCTCGGCAACGCCAGCGGCGCTCATCTCCGGCTTGAGATCGTAGGTCGCAACTTTCGGCGACTGCACCAGCACACGTTCTTCTCCCGGAAACGGCTTTTCCACGCCGCCGTTAAAGAAGTAAGTTACGTGCGCATATTTTTCCGTCTCGGCCACGCGCAGGTTGCGCATGTTGAGACCGCCCATGACGTTCGCCAGAATGTTCACCATTGATTCCGGAGGAATCACCACCGGCAGGTCATAGTTCTTGTCGTACCGTGTCATGCAAACGTACTTCAGGTTTTTCGGCGCGCGATCGCGCGGGATGGTGGCGTCGAGTTCGGCCGCGCCCGGCAAATCGCTCCCGCCTTTTTCGTTCAGTCCGCTGTTGCGGCACAGGGCGCGCGTGATCTCGCGCACGCGGTCGGCGCGGAAGTTGAAGCAGATGCACGAATCGTCGTCGCCGATCTTGGCCAGCGGCTCGCCACGCGCATCGGTACAAACGAAAGGCAACACGAACTCGTCGGTCACGCCTTTGTTGTAGGAATCTTTCATACCCTGCACGGCATCGGCGCGCGTTCCGCCCTCGCCATTGCCAGCGACCATGGCGGCAAACGCCTTGCTGATGCGCTCCCAGCGGCGGTCGCGGTCCATGGCATAGTATCGGCCGTTCACGGTGGCGATCTTGCCGGAGTTATACTCGCGCATCTTCTGCTGCAGTTGTTCGAGATAGAGGGCGCCGTTGGTGGGCAGCGTGTCGCGTCCATCCATGAAGGCGTGCACAAAGACGCGATCCACTCCCTGCTGCTTGGCCATTTTCAGCAGCGCGTAGAGGTGCTCCTGCCGCGAGTGCACGCCGCCATCCGACAGCAGGCCGAACAGGTGCAGCTTGCGTCCGCCGATGCGCGCATTCTTCATCGCCTCGACGAGCACGGGATGGGAGAAAAATTCTCCGTTCAGGACCATCAGGTCAAGGCGCGTGATGTCCATGTGCACGATGCGCCCGGCGCCGATATTCAGATGGCCGACTTCGCTGTTTCCCATCTGCCCTTCGGGCAGCCCGACAAACGGCCCACTGGTGTGAATGAGCGTGTTGGGATACTCGCGCAGCAATTGGTCGTAAATAGGCTTGCGCGCGAGCGCGATGGCGTTGCCTTTGGTTTCGGCGCGGTATCCCCAGCCGTCGAGAATGATAAGAACGAGAGGTTTAGGACGAGGCATAAGTTCGCTTTTAGCTCCTGGCTTTTCGCTGCTGTCTATTGGCTTCCGAGAGAGAATTCACTACTGCGACACCCTTCGGCTACGCTCAGGGCAGGCTCCGACGCAGAAAATGGTCTATAGAAGAATCTATAGGAGGACACGCAGCTTTTCAAATCGGGCGCGCATCGAATGAGTGTCCGCTTCGAGCGGCCGACTATACTATCTCAGAGGAACAATATGCCCATCAGTGAGTTTCTCCTGTCCGAATTCGATGAAGAAATAAAGAAGACCCGCACGACGCTGGAACGCATTCCGGAAGACAAAAAAGACTTCGCGCCTCATTCGAAATCCATGCCGCTCGGCAAGCTCGCGCCTCACGTGGCGGAGTTGCCCGGTTTTGGTCTCTCGGTGCTCACCACTCCTGAACTCGATTTTGGGAAAAGCGGCTACAAGCCCGTACCCTTCGAGTCTGTGGCACAACTGGTCGGCATTCTTAATGAAGGCGCCGCTAAGGTTCGCGCCGCCCTCGAGAACACAACGGATGAAACCTGGAAACAAAATTGGAAGCTCAGTTTTCATGGCAAACCCGTCTTCAACGGGACGCGCTTTTTAGCTTACCGCGTGATGTTTCTCAATCACCTGATCCATCATCGCGCTCAGCTCGGCGTGTATCTGCGCTTGAATGAAAAGCCGGTGCCCGCGACCTATGGACCCTCGGCGGACGATAGGATGGGGTTTTAGCGGGGACTTATCACCATAGGCGGCGTGTACAAACTTCTTCAATCGTCTTCCGCCTTCCTACGATGCCACCGCCGTTTGTCCTGTGGTCTGATCGGAGCGGAAGCGCAGGAGCGCCGCGATGTTGCCGGCGCGATCGAGATCGGCGTGCTCCTTGAGATAGAACAATTCGATGTCGCGGCGGATGGCAATGGGGATGATGGCGTCGGAGACGTCGGCGAGTTCGCGCGTAAAACGTCCGCAAGCGACGCACGACGCGGTGAGGTGGGCATCGAGGTGGCCGCAGTGTAGGCACTCGACCGCTCGCGCGGAATAGTTTCCGCTAAGGAAAATGGTCTGCGCTTCCCCGGCTTCCAATGCCTGCAGGACGCGGCGCAGTCCGGTGACACCGCGCCCGTTGGACTTGGCGAAATCCAGCGCTTCGCTGGCTTTCGCAGCGGCGCGTTCCGCGATCCACCGATTCAGCACAGCACCGGCGTGATCGCGTATCTCTTCATTCGAGACGCTGGCAACGTCGGCTGAAAACCGGCCAATCAGGCGCTGCTGAACGTAAGGGTGGAGGTGCGACTCGAACTCCGGCCAGTTGGCGTCCTGGCAACCGACGATCAGCCGCTCCCAGATGTTTTTTTCGAAGTCGAAGCGCAGCCGTTCCGCGACCGCCTTGAAGTGTTGGAGCGCTTCCCCGGCCACGCGGCGCTCGGCATGTCCGCCTTCGTAGCCGTTGTAACCGTAATTCGAGGCGTTGCGCGAAAGCATGTGCACAATGGCCCCGCGTTCATGCAGGTCGTCCAGGCGAAGATCGAAGAAACGAGCGCGCTGCCGATCAACCATGGCAACGCAGAGCGCGGGCTGGGCCCCGAGCAAGGCCGCCAGCGGTTTCAACTGAAAGCGCGGCTGGAGATAAATCTGTGTGCCTCCGAAATGCGGCGGCAGTTCGTACTCTCTCCAGAAATCCTGGGCGGAACAAGCGAAGATCGCCCTTCCCCTGGTTGTGCCGCGCAGGTTCGCCGCCAGATCGAGCACGCGATCGAGGTCGGCATGAAGGGACCCGCTCTTGCCGCCAGCGCCGGCGCTTTTCAGCGCCTGTTTCACCATATCTTTGGCGACGATCGCTTCGCGGCGGTGGGAGCGATCCTGCGGAGGATCGGGCTGGAAGTAAAAACTCAGGGCGCGCGCCCCTTTGCTTTCGTCCGCTTGAAAAGCCGCCAGCTCACGGATTTCATCCCGGGTCATCATCCGACTCTCCTTAAGTACTGAGATATTTAGATTCGAGTTTTGACTAAGAGTTTCTGGTGGAACTCGCTGGCGATGGAAGGCGCGCTGCGAACGCAGTCGCGCGCCCGTTGAACGGACTCGCGCACGGCCTCCACATGCCGGCCAGTGATGGCGGCAATTTCGTTGAGGGAGAAACCCTCGATACCGTAGAGAAGAAAAGCTTCGCGGTCGGTGCGATCGGCGCCGCGGAGCGCGGCTTGCACCAAGGCAATCATTTCGTCGGAGTAGGCGGACTGCTCAGGAGTAGAAACGCGGCGATCGGGGATGGCGCTTTCGCGGGTCCAACCCTCGTCGGACTGATGGAACTGCAGCGCGACTTCGTCGGAGGCTTGCACATTTTGGCGGCGGCGGCTGTCTTCCAAATGCAAATGGACGGGAGATTCCAATTCATGAAGGCGCGCTGTCATCTCGTTCATGGCCTCAAGTGCAAGGCGGTAAAGCCAGGGCTCGAGCGACAGCTTTTCCGGACGGTCGTGGTCGCCGAGAGCCCGGGCGATAACTTCATTCACCACCTCGGCGGTGGAGAGACCGTCATCGGAAATTTCCTCGGCGGCGCGGCGGAAGTGCAGTTCACGATCCACGAAACGTTCGAGCCGCGAAAGATTCGCATTCACATAGGAGCCGATGTCATCGGCGGAAATGGTGGGCGGCAGAACCGCCGCCAGCGTCTGCTCGAAGGGAACGCCGGGTTCGGGACTTTCCTGTGGCCCTCCGCGCCAGTGCCGCCATTTGTGGCTGGCGCGGAGCAGTTCCTTGTGCCGGCCGATCTGCTGCATGAGTTCGTCAAAGGCAGCCTTGATGGCTGCGGTGGGGCTGGCAGCTTTCGCCTGGGCGGTCAGTTGGCCCGAGGGCAAGCGCAGATTCAAGGAGACGAGCGTCCCCTCGCGCGCCGAATTCTGGTCGATTACGGCTTTCAGATGCAGAAGTTCGGGCCGGAAGACCTGAAGGCGCTTCTGGATCTTCTCGATCTGGTGGCCGATTTCTTTTTCGATGTCTGGGGTTTTGTGGACCTTGTAACTGACGTGAACATTCATTGTCGCGCCTCGAACGCGGGAAACAGAGCCCCGTGAAGCTGCGGTCCTGACAATGCAATTGTACACCCGGTGGGAAGAGCGGAAACGACGATTGCAAAGGCGCTGCGCTTCCTGGTTTCGCGTGTTCTTCCCGGCGGAACCCTTCGACTTCGCTCAGGGCAGGCTCGCGAGGCGCCCGTCACTCCACCACCTGCAACAGCCGGACGACGCCTTCGCGAAACTTGTCTGGGGTTGTGATCAGGCTCAACACGAGATGGCCTTGGTTGGGAAAATCGTAGAAGTGGCCGGGATGGACGCTCACACTCGCCTGGCGCAACACGCGGATGGCGAGATCTTCGTCGCTCTCCGTGGCTGGAACGCGCAGCACAACGTACCATCCGCCCTCGACCAGCAATCTTGTGCACGCGGGATGTCCCGCGAGTTGGCCATCGAGCGCCGCGAGATTCACGCGCAAGCGGTCGAGAAGAATGGGCTGGATCCGCTTGCGCTGTTCGAGCAGCACCGGAGCGGCAAGCTGCACAGGAGCGTTCATGGAGAGATAAGTGTCGGCGACGATTTCGAGGCGCGCACCTGCTTCGGCAACCATTTTTTCCGGGCCGCTGCTGGCCACCCAGGCAAGTTTCATCTGCGGGAGCGCGGAAATCTTGGAAACTCCGCTGAGCGTGAAGGTGAGCGCGTCGGCGTTCGTCACGAAACTGCTGCGCGGCGCGCCGTCGTGCGCGTAGTCGAGAAACACTTCATCCACGATCAGAGCTAAACCGTAATCGCGGCAGAAAGCGTTGAGCGCCGAGGCTTCTGTGACCGAAACGTAAGATCCAGTCGGGTTGTTGGGATGAACGAGAATCATGGCCCGCGACTGGGCCGTGGCCGCTTTGTAGAGCGAATCGAAATCAATTTGCCATCCGTGATCGTAGAGCAGCGGATAAGGAACGAGTCTCACGTCGGCCAGATCGGCGAGAAATTCAAACAGCGGGTAACTCGGTTTCGGTACAAGAATCTCGTCGCCGGGATTGCACAGCAGACGAAAGACGTAGGAATAAGCTTCGCTGGTACTGGTGGTCAGAAGCAGGCGCTCGGGATCGAGATCGAAAACCTCGTGCGACTCGCGATAGTAATGGCACACGGCTTGGCGCGCCGCGAGCAGGCCTCGGGGCTGCGGGTCGTAGCGCATCGCTTCTGGATTCGCCAGCGCGGCGAGGACGATTTCAGCGTCGGGGCGAACGCCGGTTTCGGTCGGGTTCGAAACGGTGAGGTCAAGAATTTCACGCCCCGAAGCGCGCGCTTCCGCAAGCGCGCGCGTGAGAGCGTTCGGGCTGAGCCGCCAGTTTGTGCGATGAGAGAACATGGTGTGTTGATTGAACGGGGCTTCCTGCTATTCGTCCTGAAACCAGCCACTAGAAAATGATTTTTCTAGCTCCTGCCGAGGCGGGACAGTGTCGTCCTCATTAGCGGAGACGACTGTGCCCTGATGATAGAGAATTCGCCATCCCTCGGAAGTAGCCTGCCAAATGGTGGCGCGACGGGTGAGGCGCTCCGCTTGGCGAAGAGTGTACGTGAACAGATATGTGTCGGGACCGAGGCGTCGAAGGCCGTGGTCGTAGCTTTGCCAACCTGCGGAGGCCGCGTCGGCGGGTAGATTACGAGCCAAAGTGTGGAGGATGAACTCGCGGCAGTACCGGCGACCAGATGCGCCAACTTCCCAATAATCGGGTGCGGTGACTTTTTCAAAGTCGGTGAGGGTGGTGCCGAATTCCGGTGTGTGAAAGATGGGCTCACGGCGGCGAAGCTCTTCGAGCACTGAATGTAGGTCGGGATTCGTATGCGTGAAGACCTCGTGATTCGTCATGACGCCATTGTACTTTCGATTTGCTCCGAATGGCGGCTGCTCGAAAGCACCCGGCCATTCCGCCTGCTACTTCCCGAACGCTTCCCTACTCACCACGTAGGGCATCTTGGCGATGTCGCCGCCGTAGTTTCCTCCCAGTTGACGAAGCCTTCGCTCTGATCGAGGGGCACACGGCTTTTTCGCTTATATACTTGTCTCCAAACTAGGTTGACCCGACCGCGATGACGGCCTACCATTACGCCTTCGCGGGTTAAAGCGCCTTCGGCTTGATTGAGGGCGGGTCCGCGGCATACGAGGCGGAATATATTTGCTCCTTTTTTGAGGAAGAGCCATCAGATGGTCATGTTTGCGATGCTGAAGAAGTTTGGATTTGTGCGCAAACGGCTGGCGGCTGCGATGCTGCTGGTCCTGTTGGTGGTTTCGACTGCGTTATTCGCCGCGGCGGAGACGGCAGAAAAGACTGCGGCCAATCGCAACGCCGAGCACGGCGTTGATAACAATGTTGAGCCTAGCGCCGATCGTTATTATGAACCGCTCCCGCAGGAAACGGGCGCGGCGGGGCTGAAGCTGATGCTGCGGCGCTTGCAGACGACGGCGCGGCTGATGCAGGTCACGGCGCACCCCGATGACGAAGACGGCGGCATGTTGACGCTGGAGGCACGCGGGAAAGGCGTCTCGACATTGCTGATGACGCTGACGCGCGGCGAAGGCGGACAGAACAAGCTGGGCAGCAATCTGTTCGACGCGCTGGGCGTGCTGCGGACGCTGGAGTTGCTGGCGTCGGACCGCTATTACGGGGTGGAGCAGCGCTTCTCGCGCGTGGCGGATTTTGGATTTTCGAAGACTGCCGAAGAAACATTTCAGAAGTGGCAAGGACACGACGTGGCGCTGGCCGATATGGTGCGGGTGATTCGAACCTTTCGTCCGGATGTGCTGGTGGCGCGGTTTTCGGGAACGGAGCGCGATGGGCATGGGCATCATCAGGCGTCGGCGATCTTGACGAAAGAGGCGTTCCGCGCGGCGGGCGATCCGAAGCGGTTTCCGGAGCAGATTGCCGAGGGACTCGAGCCGTGGCAGCCGAAGAAGTTGTACATCGGCAATGTGTGCGGCTTCATGGCGATGACGTGCGATGCGGCCAACTACACGCTGCGGCTGAATACGGGAGTTGTCGATCCGGTGTTGGGAGTTTCGTACATACAATTTGCGATGGAGGGGCTGCGACACCAGCAGTCGCAGGGAGCGGCAAACTGGACGGTCGAGCCGGGAGATCGTTTCACTTATTACAAGCTGGTGGATTCGGTGGTCGAATCGCCGAAGGATAAGGATGGGCACGAGCAGGACTTCTTTGACGGGATCGATACGACATTGCCAGGGTTGGCGACGCTGATGCCGGATGAGGAGAAGAAGGTTCCGTGGCTGCGAAGAAGCTTAGTGGGGATTCAAGCAAAGATTGAGGCAGCGGAGCGAGCGGGAACAGATGCGGTGGCAACAGATGCAGCTCTTGCTGCGGCGGAGAGATTGACTGGCGCCCTGCTAATCGTTGGGGGAATTCCCTTACCGGAACGGGCGGAGACGGATTTCAGATTAAACAGTCTGTATTCTGAGATCGAACAGGCACGTGCACTAGTGGCGGGAGTGAAGCTTAGTACCATAGTCAACGCGCCCATCGGTGCAACCTCAGAGCATGCGTTCATGGCGGTCCCGGGAAAATCTTTCGAGGTTACGGCGAAACTCTCCGTGGAGCGGGTGTTCTATAAACATGCGACTGTCCGTCTTCGACTGCCTGAGGGATGGAAGTCTGAGGAACTAAAGAGGGAGCAGTCGGGCAAAGAATTGACCGTGCAATTCAGAGTCTCCCCCCCAACGAATGCTCAGATCACGCGCCCGTATTGGCGTCGAGACGGTCCCAAGCGGGATACGTTGAACATGATTGATGAGCCGAAGTTCCAGGGATTGCCTTTTCCGCCGCCTCCAGTGGAGGCTGTGGCCGACTTGAGCGGAGAAGCGGTGAAGGCTGTTTGCATGGTGCGTTACAAGAATTCGGCCAGCGCGGTTGAGGAGCGACCCTTGGCGGTGGCACCCGCTTTTTCGGTATTGCTGGATCCGAGCGAGCAGGTGATCCCTATCGAGGACGGTCCACAGTCGAAGGTGAAGGTCGATGTGTCGAGCAATTTGGAATCGAAGACGCTGCAAGAAACGCACGGAGCGGGCGATCCGGAGAAAGATGAAGGAGCGTTGCGAGTCGCCGTCCCAGATGGTTGGCGGGTCGAACCAGCAGAAAAGCAGCTGCAATTTCACAAGCGCGGCGAGCGGCAGAGCGCCGGCTTCAAAGTGCTTTCGGGGAATCGGACGGAAGGACGAACAGGAATTCGTGCCTCATTTAAGAGCGGGCACCGGAGTTACGTGGAAGGCTATTCGGTTGTTACGCGAGAAGATCTGGGAACGTTCTATTATTACCAGCCAGCAGCGCAGCGTGTCAGCATTGTGGATGTGAAGGTTCCGAAGGACGTGAAGGTCGGTTACATCATGGGCGCGGGGGATGAGATTCCTACCGTGCTGCAACAGATTGGGATGGATGTAACTCTGATTCCGGCAGAGAAACTAAGTTCGGAAGACTTGGGCCGATATCGGACGATTGTGCTGGGGATTCGCGCTTATGATACGCAGAAAGATGTGATCGCGAACAATCGGCGGCTGCTTGATTTTGTGCAGGCGGGAGGACGGCTGGTGGTGCAGTACAACGCTTCGGCGGGCGATTTCAACGCGGGGAAGTTCACGCCCTATCCGGCAACGCTGAGCCGGGCGCGGGTTTCGGTGGAAGAGGCGCCGGTCGTGATTCTCGATCCGGCAAATGCGATCTTTCATTCTCCGAATGAAATTACTCAAAAAGATTTTGAGGGCTGGGTGCAGGAGCGCGGGTTGTACTTCATGTCGCAGTGGGATTCGAACTTCACTCCGCTGCTGGAATCGCACGATCCGGGAGAAGGCGAGCAGAAGGGCGGTCTCCTGATCGCGCACTACGGCAAGGGGACTTATATCTATACTGGGTATGCTTTTTTTCGGCAGTTACCGGCAGGCGTGCCAGGGGCGGTGCGGCTGCTCGTGAATTTGGTTAGTGGTCGTTAGTCGTTGACTGGCAGTCTTTGGTCGTTAATCGTTGGTCGTCCAGGGAGTTGTTCGGGAACACACGCGACTGATTGCGCGGGGAAAAGCAGGTCCTTCGCTTCCCCACCCCATCACGCCAAAAGCGGACGCGCTGGGGGCCCCGGTTCGCTCAGGATGACAATTCAATCTATGTAACTAAGTTTAGAACAATCGCTAGTGACCACGATGGCCAACGACTAACGACCACCGACTAACGACCTATCTCATGACAATGTCACGCGAAGTCGAATCCGATAACAAGCCGCAACTTGTCCGCGGTATTGGCCTGGGCTCCGCTACTGCGTTGAACATGATTGACATGATCGGCGTGGGACCGTTCATTACGATTCCGCTGATCGTGACTGCGATGGGCGGCCCACAGGCGATGCTGGGATGGGTGCTGGGCGCGGTGCTGGCCGTCTGCGATGGGCTGGTGTGGGCGGAGCTTGGCGCTGCCATGCCGGGGTCGGGCGGGTCGTATCGATATTTGAAAGAAATCTATGGGCCGCAGAAGTTGGGGCGCGCTGTTTCCTTCCTTTTTGTCTGGCAACTCTCATTCAGCGCTCCGCTTTCGATTGCTACGGGAGCGGTGGGGCTCTCGCAGTACGCTTCTTTCTTCTGGCCGGGACTGGAGCGGGTTTGGGCGGCGCGCACGTTGAGCCTGAATCTGCCGCTGCTGGGGCAACTGCAAGTGACATGGGTGGCGATGCCCGCGACTCTCGTGTCGATCGGAGTCTGCCTGTTCACGGCGTTTCTGCTTTACCGGCGGATCACGGCGATCTCAAAACTCTCGACCTTACTTTGGGTCGGCGTGATGGGGACAATTGGGTGGATCGTCTTCACCGGCCTCACTCATTTCCATGCGCGGCAGGCGTTCGATTTTCCTCCGGGCGCGTTTTCGCTTTCGCGAAACTTTTTTCACGGGTTGGGCGGCGCCATGCTGATCGCCACCTATACCTATTGGGGCTATTACAACGTGTGTTTCCTCGGGGATGAAGTCAAGAATCCGGGGAGGAATATTCCGCGAGCATTACTGCTGTCGATTCTGCTGGTGGTGTGTCTGTATATAGCGATGAACGTCAGCATTCTCGGCGTAGTGCCGTGGCGGGAACTGGCACAGGCGGGGGCGTCGAACGGCAAGCTCTACGTGGTTTCTACATTTATGCAGAGGGTCTATGGGCATGGGGCGGGCGCAGTGGTAACGGCCCTGGTGATGTGGGCGGCGTTCGCGTCGGTGTTCTCGCTGATGCTGGGATATTCGCGCGTGCCTTATGCGGCGGCGCTGGATGGAAATTATTTTCGGGCGTTTGCGCGGGTGCATCCGGTGTATCGGTTTCCTTATGTTTCTTTGCTGGCGCTGGCGGGCGTGGCAGCGTTGTTCTGCTTTTTGCGGCTGGCGGATTTGATTGCGGCGCTGGTGGTCATCCGTATCATTCTGCAATTTCTGGTGCAGAGCATTGGCGTGATTGTGCTGCGCATACGGCGCCCGGAGATGGAGCGTCCGTTTCGGATGTGGCTTTATCCGCTGCCAGCGCTGCTGGCGGCGGGGAGCTTCGTGTTCATTCTGGTTTCACGCGCGGGCTTTTTGCGGGAGATACGCTACGCGGCGGTGATTCTAATGGCCGGAATCGTGGTCTTTTGTGCGCGTGCGTGGCGGCGGCGAGAGTGGCCGTTCGAGGACCGGTCGTCGATCATTAGTCGTTAGTCGCTGATCCGGACCCTCTTATATCGCCTGGGCCAACCGCTTGTGGCCATCTGAATTCTCGGGCTTTCTTGCTTGCGTTCTTGGCGAGGGTGATCAACAATTTTGGTTACACTGCTATGCGACTTACCTACGCACTCGCGATTGCGCTTTGGTTGAGTTTCCCGGCTGCGGGAATGGCGACCCGGCAACAGGACTTGGCAAGCCCCGCGACGGCCGCTGGACAAGCTTCGGTTGTCCCCGCTCCCACAGAGGCCACGCCGGCAGCGGACAAGAAGATGGGGGAGAGAGCCGCGAAGAAAACGAGGGGGGCTGGTTCGCCGAATGGAAGCACGCCGAACGCAAGCGTGAAGCGCCGCAAGAGCACTGAATCCACACCGGACGGCGCTCCGCGAAAAATCGTGGTTCGCAAAGGCGGAGCCAGCGAGCCCGCGGAGCAGATTGCGCCCGGCATGACTCCTGCGGAAGCCATCCGCCAGCGCCAAGACTCAGAACGATTGCTGGGCGTTGCCGACGACCAGATGAAACGGCTGGCGGGACGCACACTGGATGCACGACAGCAGGAAATGGCTGGACAGATCCGGAACTATATGGAGGGCGCTCGTTCGGCGCTGCAGCAAGGCGATTTGCGGAGAGCGAGCACGCTGGCGCTGAAGGCGCAATTGCTGGCGGAAGATTTGATGAAGCATTAATGCCGCGACTGCGCGATCGTTACGGCTGTCGATTCCAGCTTGCTGGTGGAGGGCCGGACGTACCGGCCGACCGAATGTGAGAGGCACTCGCCCCTTCACCGTATAACTTATCATGCGGCCATTGCGCCGCTACTTTTCTTTCGCAACATTCAGCCGCGTTTCCGCGCGCTGCAAAGCGTTATCCGCGCGCGTGTAGTCAACCTTGAGATCGTTGCTCCTCAGGCGCTGTTCAGCCCGGTCTTTGGCTTTTTGCGCGCGCTCTATGTCAATTTCTTGCGGACGCTCGGCCGCCTCCGCTAGGATGGTCACCTTATCGGGCAGCACTTCCGCAAAACCCCACGCCACCGACAGCGTATGCGTCGCTCCACTGGCCTTGTAAGTGATCACACCGACGGCCAGCTCGGTAATCAGAGGAGCGTGCCCGGGAAGAATCCCCAAATACCCGCTCAAGGCCGGGATCTGCGCTTCCTCTGCCGCATCCTTTACCAGGAGCTTCGCGGGAGTTACAATTTCGAGTTGGAAAGTGTTGGCCATTTATCATTAGTTGTCGGTCGTTAGTCGTTCGTCATTAGTCGTTAGCCCCGAACATTAGCCGCTGGCATTTGCCAACGACTAGCGACTAACGACCAGCGACTGCTCTTACGCTGCTGCGCCTTTCATTTTTTCCGCCGTCTCCAGCACTTCGTCGATTGTTCCCTTCATGTAGAAAGCCTGCTCGGGAATGTCGTCGTATTTCCCTTCCACGATGCCGCGGAAACCTTTCACCGTGTCGGCGATCTTCACATAGCGGCCGGGAGTGCCGGTAAACTGCTCGGCGACAAAAAACGGCTGCGAGAGAAATTTCTGGATCTTACGTGCACGCGCGACCGTCACCTTCTGGTCTTCGCTCAGTTCGTCGATGCCCAGAATGGCGATGATGTCTTGCAGATCCTTGTAGGTCTGCAAAGTTTTCTTGACCATCTGCGCCACGTCGTAATGGTCCTGCCCAACGATTCTTGCGTTGAGAATGCGCGAAGTGGAGGCCAGCGGATCAACAGCCGGATAAATTCCAATCTCCGTCAGCGCCCGCGAAAGCACCGTCGTAGCATCCAGGTGAGCAAACGTGGTAGCAGGCGCCGGATCGGTCAAGTCGTCCGCCGGAACATAGATTGCCTGCACTGACGTAACCGAACCCTTCTTAGTAGAAGTAATTCGCTCTTGTAACTCTCCCATTTCGGTAGCCAGGTTAGGTTGATAACCGACGGCGCTGGGCATGCGGCCCAGGAGTGCGGACACTTCGGAGCCGGCTTGGGTAAAGCGAAAAATATTGTCGATGAAGAGTAGAGTATCGGAGCCTTCTTCATCGCGGAAATATTCGGCCACGGTCAGAGCGGTGAGCGCCACTCTTAGACGCGCTCCAGGCGGCTCGGTCATTTGTCCGTAGATCAATGCGGCTTTTGACTCTTCGGGCTTTCCGGGCTTGATGACTCCCGACTCGCTCATTTCAAGCCAAAGGTCATTGCCTTCACGGGTGCGCTCACCCACACCGGCAAACACGGAAAATCCGCCGTGCTGTTTGGCCACGTTGTTGATGAGCTCCATGATCACTACGGTCTTACCTACGCCAGCACCGCCGAAGAGGCCGGTCTTTCCGCCCTTCAAAAACGGCTGAATGAGGTCGATCACTTTTACTCCAGTCTCAAACATTTCCGCGGTGGTCGATTGTTCATCGAAGGCGGGCGCGAGGCGGTGGATTGGCATTGTCTTTGCATGGGCAATCGGGCCGAGATGGTCCACGGGTTCGCCAATTACGTTCATCACGCGGCCGAGCGTGCCGCGGCCGACGGGGACGGAAATCGGTCCACCCTGATCGATCGCATTCATGCCGCGCACCATGCCATCGGTCGCTTCCATGGCGACGCAGCGCACGCGGCCTTCGCCGAGATGCTGCTGCACTTCCAGGGTCACGTTGATGGGGGCAGGCACGGTGAAGCCGTCGCTGACGACGCGCAGCGCCTGATAGATGGGAGGCATGGCCGCTTCGGTGAACTGCACGTCCACGGCGGGGCCGGCGATTTGGATTACGTGTCCGATATTATCTGGCATAAATAAGGTCTCAAAGTCGTTAGTCGTTCGCGTTTCCCAGCCCCTAAAGGGGCTTCTGATTTCTAAGAGCTTGCGGTATCGCTAAAGCGATACCCTGATACGAACCGCTACTGCGCTGCCGCTCCACTTACAATTTCTATAATCTCTTTTGTGATCTTGGCTTGGCGAGCTCGATTCATGATTAGGGTCAGCGAATCGATCATGTCGCTGGCGTTGTTGGTTGCCGCATCCATCGCCGTCATGCGGGCGGCATGCTCGGCGGCTACGGACTCCAGCAGCGCGTGAAAAATCTGGATGCCGATGTACTTTGGCAGAATACCCTGGAAAAGTCGCTCGGGACGCTGCTCGTAGATGTAATCCACGGGTAAGGCCGCGAATTTAGCGGCAGCCTCATCTACGGCGCTGCTATCTAATGGACGCATACCTACGCCCGCCGATTTCGCCGCTTCGATCCGCTGCTTCCGTTCCTCTTGCGTAGCCTCTTCCGCCATCTGAACGTCAACTTCGCCGATCTCCTTGATTGGCAGCAAGCGCTCGGCGACGAGGCGCTGCGCAATGACCGACTTGAATTCGTTGAAGAGAATATAAACACCGTCAATCTCGCCGCGAGTGTAGCGGACGATAACATCCCGACTAAGAGTATTTGCGAAGTTATGGTCAACCTTACCCAGAACTCCGACATGCTCACCTACGATCTGCACACGGCCGGCGCGGGGTGGCGCGACTTCAGTGTCCAGCGGGACGGGCGAGACGCCCGTCGCTCCATTGGTAGAAACTCCAGCGGCAGTCACTCCGTCGGAAGAAGATGCTCTCTCCGGGGCGCTTGGATAACGGCGACGCATGAAGTCGCGGCCTTTGCGTCCGATGCATTCGACGTCAATAGTAATATTCTCTTCCGGCTTCGACTGAATGAATTTTGTAGCCATCTTCAGAATATTGGTGTTGAAGGCGCCGGCCAGGCCCTTATCTCCGGTGACCAGGATCAGCAGAATATTTTTTTCGGGGCGCTCGGCAAGCAGGGGATGGCGCGGCTCTCCGGTGACGGGATCATAGATATCGGCCCGCGAGATCAGCGATTTGAGAACGTTGGTGAGCATCTGCGAATAGGGACGCGCGGCCAGAGCGCCCTCTTGCGCACGGCGCAACTTGGCTGCCGAGACGGTCTTCATGGCCCTGGTAATCTGCCGCGTGTTGACCACGCTGCGGATGCGGCGGCGGATGTCGAGAACGTTGGGCATAAATTCGCTACTGGCTGCTGGCTGCTAACTTCTTGCGAGCATGTTGCCATCGCTCGCTCGCTAGTGGCTAGAAGCCAGAAGCTCACATCTATTTGGCTACTGCTTGCCTTGAATCTACAAATTGCTGTTTTGCTTCTTTGATTACTTTGGACAATTCGGCTTTCAAATCGTCGTCCAGAATTTTCTTTTCCATGATCGTGTCTAGCAGGCCCGGATTCGTGGTGTCCACGTACTTATAAAGATCTTTCTCGAAGTCGCGCACCTGTTCGACCGGCAGATCGTCGAGCGCTCCGCTGGTGCCGGCGAAGATGATCAGAATCTGTTTTGAGAACGGGAGTGGGCTGAACTGCCCCTGTTTCAGGAGTTCTACCAGGCGCTTACCTCGACTTAGCTGTTGTTGGGTCGCTTTGTCCAGATCGCTGCCGAATTGGGCGAAGGCGGCCAGTTCGCGGTACTGGGCCAACTCCAGTTTCAGGGTTCCGGCAACTTGCCGCATGGCCTTGATCTGGGCGCTGCCGCCTACACGACTTACGGAAAGTCCTACGTTCACGGCGGGGCGGACACCTTGATTGAATAAGTCGGTCTCCAAATATATCTGGCCATCGGTAATGGAAATCACGTTGGTCGGAATGTAAGCCGCAACGTCGCCAGCCTGGGTTTCGATGACGGGGAGAGCAGTTAGCGATCCCCCACCGTTCTTATCACTGAGCTTGGCAGCGCGCTCTAAGAGACGCGAATGGAGGTAGAAAACGTCTCCGGGATAGGCTTCGCGACCGGGAGGACGACGGAGTAAGAGCGATATCTCACGATAAGATGCGGCGTGTTTGGAAAGATCGTCGTAGATACAAAGAGCGTGACGTCCGTTGTCGCGGAAAAACTCGCCCATGGCGCAGGCCGAGTAAGGAGAAATGTACTGCATGGGAGCGGGTTCGGAAGCCGACGCGGCGACCACGATGGTGTATTCCATGGCACCGGCATCTTCGAGAATTTTGACCACTTGGGCAATCGACGAGCGCTTCTGCCCGACAGCGTTGTAAATGCAGATGAGGTTGTTGCCCTTGTTGTTGATGATTGTGTCGAGGGCAACGGCGGTCTTGCCGGTCTGCCGATCTCCGATGATAAGTTCGCGCTGTCCGCGGCCGATGGGAATCATGGAGTCGATGGCCTTGAGCCCAGTGGCCATGGGCTCGCGCACGGGCTGGCGGTCGATGACGCCGGGAGCAAGGCGCTCGATGGGAATGAATTTATCGGTGGCAATCGGGCCCTTGTCGTCGATTGGAACGCCGAGCGAGTTGACGACGCGGCCAATCAGGGCGTCGCCCACGGGCACGCTCATGATGCGGCCGGTGCGCTTGACTTCGTCGCCTTCCTTGAGTTCGGTGTATTCGCCGAGGATGACCACGCCCACCTGGTCCTCTTCGAGGTTCATGGCGATTCCGGCTACGTTGTGCGGAAAGCTGAGCAGTTCTCCGGCCATGACCTTGTCGAGGCCGTAAACGCGGGCAATGCCGTCGCCGAGGGTAATGATAGTGCCGACTTCGTCAACCGCAATTTTCGATTCGTAGTTCTCGATTTGCTCGCGGATTAGTTGGGTGATTTCGTCTGCTTTGATTTGTGGCATAAAATCAGCTCTTAGCTTCTAGCTTCTTGCTTTCAGTTTCTAGTCCTTTGCTCTTTCGCGGCTTACCTATCTTTCGAGTTCAAATCAGCAGCCAGCAGCTAAAAGCCAGCAGCGGTTCTCTAGCCTTCCACTAACTGCTCCCGAATTCTCTCCAACTGCCCATTCACCGAACCGTCATAGATGGTGCTGCCTACTTGCACAATGGCTCCGCCTAACAACGAAGCATCTTGTTCGTATCTCGCTCTAACTTTTTTGCCGGTCAATTTTGCGATCTCGGCTTCGAGCATTTGTTTCTCGGGGGCGTTCAGTTGGCGCGAAGTGCTTACTTGGGCTTCGGCAAAGCCCTGGCGGTCGTTCAATTCCTGTTCTAATTGTTTCAGAATTTCACTGAACAGCGGCAGCCTTTGGTTGTCGGTGAGTACGGCCACGAAATTCCGCACATGCCTTGTTGTACCCAGACGCGCGGCGATGGCGTCGAGCACAGCGCGTTTGCGGTCTCCGGGGATCGACGGGTTTTCCAGGACGCGGCGCAGTGGATCGCTTTCCCTGAGCAGGGCTTCGATGCCGCGCAATTCCTCGAGGGCGCGAACGGGATCGAGCTGGTTCTTCGCAGCCATCGCAACATCGGCAAAGGCGCGAGCGTAGGTACCGACGACGGAAGCCATAACTACTCGCCGTCCTTTCCGCCGTCGCTATGCTGCGGAGACCCCGGCGAAGTCAGCTTCGAGGCGAAGGTGCGAACCAGCACCTGGTCGGTATTGGATTGAACGTTAATTTCTTTGCGGGCCAAGGCGATGGCCAGACCGGCGGTGTGGCTGGTCAATTCGCGGAGGGCTTGCTTGGCGGCAGCCGCGATTTCCTGCTCGGCGGCGAGGACCACTTTACGAATATCCTCCGCGGCGGCCTTCTCGATGCGGAGTTCCTCGGCGTTGGATTCCTTTTCGGCGCTGGCCTGCATCTGTCCGATTTCGACATCCAACTGGCGGAGCCGACGCTCAACGTCGGTCAAGCGGCGGTTGGCATCGTGGCTGGCGGCGCGAGCTTCTTCCAATGCCTGCTGAATGGATGCGCTGCGGTTGCGCAGCACACCGGGCACGTACTTGCGCGCGACCCAGAAGACAACGACGGCGATGATGGCAAAGTTTAGCGAGAGGGCCAGCAGGTTCGCCTGATGAACATTCAGGCCGGTCTTCTGTGCGATCCACTTTACCGAGGCGGAATATTTTAGATTGGCGTTTTCTTCTTCGTTTTCCGCGGCAACCTTTTGCTCGGGCGCGACCTGGTTGGATTCTTTGGCGGGCGCCACGGATGTTTGCTCGGAAGACTGGGCCACGGATTGTTCCTGGACGTAGGCGAGAACGCGCACAGGAACGGTAAACGAAAATGCCAGCAGCGCGAGCGCGAGCAACGGACGGACGAACTGAAGTTGCGCCCTTGCAAAACAAAATATTTTCATTGGCCACCGACCTGGGTGGGCGATGCCAGGGGGCGCAAGACGACGCGCACGATCTCGGTGGCAAGCCGTGCCGCCTCCGATTGCAGCTTCGACATGGCTTGCCGCTTATCTTCTTCGATCACGGCGCGGGCTTGCTTGACCTGTTCCTGGGCGCGGGCGCGAGCTTGATTCACGGCTTGGACGCGCACCTCGGAGGCCTGCTGGCGGCGGGCTTCCTGGTTCTGGAAAACTTTCTGGCGGGCTTCGCGGAGACGCTGCTCGTAGTCGGCGGTGCGGGCCTCGGCGGCGGCGATATCGGCGCGCGCTTTTTCCATCGCACCTTGGGTGCGGCGGCGGCGCTCGGCGAGCACAGCGGCCAGCGGCCGATGGACGATGAACGTATAGAGGACATAGAGCGTGGCCAGCAGGATGACCGTGGGCACGGCTCCGAGCAGTAATTCGCCTAGTTGTCGGAGTGTCTGGTCCATTGGCTGACGATCAAACTGACGACCGAATCCTTGGTGATCTTGCTGGCTGATTCTACGGGAAGAAGAGCCGCTCTGAAACTAGTAAAAATAACACTGGGGCGAGGGCAGTGTCAATGATTTGGAGAGTCTGATGGGAAAGTATTTGGCGTTTGGGCGCGGAATTTCCCGAATTGAGACGGTTTGGGAGATGGCTAAGTTGACCCTTGACAATCGAGTCGGGAGGACTACGATATTAAGTATCACCTCCGATCCCAGTCCGGATCGAATGGGCCGATAGCCAAGGAAACGTCACCGCTTCTTGGCTGGCGGCCCATTTTAATTTTGCGAACTCCCTTCCGGAAAAACGTCAGCGCTGGAGATTCAGCACGCCAGTGAGACGCGGCTTGCCGCGTCTCTACGACGCTGCGCGGAAACATCACGGCAAGTTGACATGGCGGCGTATCGCAACTGGACTGGGAGCGAATCGTCTCTCGAAACATGTTCTGAAACATGGCAAAGAATTTTGGATCCTGCCGAACAGCATTGCCGCGGATCCGATTCACTTCAACATTAAGGGCCATGACTTAGCTGGAAGGACCGGGCGTCAGGCGGGTGCTGGCGACTCATGCGACGGCAAACTTCGGCGACCAACGCATGGGGTCCCATGGGGCCGGAAGCCGAACTCTACTTTTGCAGCTTGTCGAGGGCCGACAATACTTCCTCGCTATGCTTGTTGGGGTCTACCTCGGTGAATACCTTTGCAATCTTGCCCTCGGGATTGACGATGAAAGTGTGCCGGGCAGCGAACTTCACCAACCCGAGGTTGGTCAGCGAGCCATAAGCACTCGATACCTTGTGATCGGTGTCGGCCAGCAGTTTAAAGTTCAACCCCTCTTTGGCACAGAACTGCTTGTGGGAGTCGGCGCTATCCACGCTGACCCCAAGCACTACGGCATTCTTCTGCTGATAGAGCGGCTGGTCGCGCTGGAAGTTGTGGGCCTCGATGGTGCAGCCGCTGGTGAAGTCCTTGGGATAGAAATACAAGACCACCCATTTGCCGTGATAGTCCTTCAGGCTGACCGGCGTGCCTTCCTGCGAGTTGAGCGTGAATTCGGGGGCCACGCTGCCCACCGGCAGCGCATCACCGGCGAAAATCAGAAGCGGCGATGCCACAAATGAGGTCACGCAAAGCGCGATTGCCCTCAAACTTTTCATCATGGATGCCTCCCGCTAAGCCTCCCTATTAGAGCATGACGCTGTTGCCATGTTCAAATGTTCAAGGGACAAAAATCCTTGCTCATAGCAGTCCGTGGTGAAACTCCAACGCCCAAACCAGCGCCTAAAGGCGCTCTCATAGCACTGCACTTACGGTATGCCTAAAGGCATACCCTGATACAAATCGTACTTGCACCACGGGCTCATGGAGGCGCGATCGCGTGATTGTTAGTGTGGTTCATCGCAGCTTGCCAATGGAGAGCCGGACATCTCCGCCCGTCTGGATCCTTCGACTTCGCGCAGGGCAGGCTCGCGAGGCGCCCGCCCCTCCACCGAATGACTTATCACACGGTCGCGGCACTAACGGTTTCCCCCAGAGGCCACCCCAGCCGCCTTGGCCGCCTCACCCGCGTAAGCAGCGCTTTCCTCGCCCACGGCCGCGCTCCACCCTGCCGCCGTTGGCAACAGTCCGTTCCCCAGTTGCAGATGCCAGTTCGCTCCGCCGTGGCCAGCCACGTAGAGTGCGAGTTCGAGCCGGGTCCAGACTCCTAGCTTATCGAAGGCGGTGCGCAGGTAGTTCTTCACTACCTGCTCGCTGGTAATGAGCACCCGCGCTATGTCCTTATTGGTAAGACCCTGCCAGACCAGGGTCGCGACCTGAATTTCCTTGGCGGTTAGCCGATCACGCGGTTGCATGGTTGCACCTGCTCCTTGATGAACATGGCGGTGGCGAGCTTCACCCGCTTCCGGCCTTCCTTGATGCCTGCGCGCAGAAACAGGGTGCGCAGGTGCTGTTTGACGGTGCGCGGGCTGATGTTCAAGTGGCCCGCGATTTCTTTGTTGCTGCATCCCTGCACGAGCAGACGTAACACCTGCTGGTCGCGGGGAGTTATCTTGATCTCATTAAGGTTAATCATTGGCGTTTCGTCTGCTCCTTCAGTTCAATCTTGGGGGCGCGTCCCGCCAGACATAGAAGCACGCCGTTCGCCAAATCTTCGCCGCCTATCGACTTCATTTAGAACCATGCAGATACACGGCAGGCTGTGATTTTTCCCCGCCGTTTCTTAGGCCGGGTTCATGAATTGCTCCCGGATTGGCGTCCCCATACAGAACGGCCTCCCAAAACGCCACATTCTTCGTTTCAGAACTGCCCAGATTTGCACTACAATGGACTTAGTTCGGATCGTCCATCTCCCCCGCGATGCCATGTCCTCGAAGCGGCCCAACCTGACGCTTGACGAGCAATCCTTTCAGGGCTTGCTCTCCGCCGCCTTCACCATCCAGGAACATAACGAGCGCCTGAAACAGGATCGAGAAGCACAGGCGGAACCCGTCGTCCCGCAGGAAACAGCAGCCCTGCAGGAAACCGAAGCCCACCTCGAAAAGGAAACCACGAGCGTTTGTCCGCATTGTGGCGCCCCGAAGCCAGCCGACTTATCGCGCTGCGAAAGCTGTGGCCGGGACGAGTTTCGTCCCGGAGAACGCTTGCAGCGCAGTTGGGCCTCGATGTGGTTGATAAGCCAGGAGCAAAGTTTGTGGCCTGAGCGTTCTTCCGAGATCCATTCTTCCGAGATTCGCGAAGGCATGGAAAAAGATGGCCCGGCGCTCGGCGGCCTGACACTCGACGAGCCAGCACCCGGCAATCCAATTCTTAACCAAGCGGCAACGCAAATCGAGTGGCCCCGTGTGGCGACCGCCGGCCTGACCGAAGAAGACTTGGCGCGAGAATACTCGGATCGAGCTAACCCGGATCAAGCCCTCCAGCCAGTCTCGGTGTCCGCCCGCGACGATACTTTTCCGGCGGATGACGGCAACGACGACGACAGTTCCTTCCTTCAGCGTTTTTGGGAGGCGGTCTCAAAGCTGCGCGATCACCGCGCCGACCTCTATCTGGGGGTGGCCCTGGTCGTAGCCGTGCTCGCGCTGTTATGGCCGGCGGCGGGTTCGCCGCGGCAAGCGGCGCTCAGCTTGTGGGAAAGATCGCTCGTCGAGTTGGGTATCGCCGAGGCTCCAGCACCCGTGGTCCATGTGCTGGGAGATCCGGGCATCGAGGTCTGGGTCGATCCTCACACCGCTCTTTACTATTGTCCCGGCGAGGAGCTGTACGGCAAGACCGCCAACGGCCGCGTCAGCACCCAGCGCGACGCGCAGATGGACCGCTTCGAACCGGCCGGCCGCAGCCCCTGTGAGTAGCGAGTGCGGCGGGCGAGGTTGTTCCTCAGCCGGAGAAAACCGTCGCGGCAATTGTCCTCTTATAGCCCATCTTACAGTCCATCCTCACCCACTGGCCCGGCTGTCATACGCCTTACCCATACGCCTTAAGCCTTGACAGTTATCTCCGTGAGCAGCACAATTCCTAACACATTTCTTGCGGACCCATGGAATCGCGCTTGGGGGGATCCGCAAGAAAGAGGAGACGCACGTGGAACGTTTGAAAGGCACCGTTAAGTGGTTCAACAACGCCAAGGGATACGGCTTCCTCGGCCGAGAAGATGGACCGGATGTATTCATTCATTACAGTTCCATTACCACCGAGGGCTACAAGAGCCTGCAAGAGGGCGATCAGGTGGAGTTCGAGATCGTCCAGGGGCAGAAAGGTCCGCAAGCGGCGAATGTAACCAAGCTCTCCTAATCGGAGACCGCTTTACTCAGGCCGGTCTTTTCTGACCAAACTGTGCGCGCCACCACGCCCGTGCCGATTGTGTCCTCCGGTGCCCGCCACTTCCCTGCCGTGCCGCGCTCGGCGTGAACACTGTCCCCACCCAGGTGAGGCTTTTATTTCGCGTGCCCCCGGCGATTTTCTAAATATGGTTTTCCGGCGCATACTCTCTGACCTATTGGCAGCCGAGCAAAAATCCGCAACGTCCGCGATTTTCAGTCACGCGATGCGGTACGAATGGCTCACCCGGAACCGATCACCCTGGTACGCCAGAGCGCAAAGCGGGAGCGGTTCCCGGACGTGCTCACCGCTGAGGAAACGGTGCACTGCCAGAATATTCTCAGGGTCACTGTGACCTCATGCTGGTTTCGGGAAGGGCACGACTTCACAACTTGCGGAAAAACTCCGGTTTCGTATCGGGGTATCGCTTTAGCGATACCGCAAGTTTTTCGAAATCTATCGCCCCTTTAGGGGCTGGGCGTAGAATAGCGATTTTTCCGCAGCCTGTTCAGCCGTGCCGCTAACGACCGCCAGAAATGCGGGGCCCTGAGGAATTGCCAGTGGCGAGGTTCGCGGCAGATGGGAAAGCGTCTTAGATTTCACCATCGGTAAAATGCGCTTGCAGAACTAACCGGCCCGTGCCAGACGGCGGTACTGTTGGCAGCTACAACCGGACTCCGCGTGTCGGAACTGCTGGCCTTGAAGTGGTCGGACGTTGACTTCGACAAAGGAGAGATACGCCCCTGTCAAGCCATCGTTGACCGAGTGATCGCCAATCTCAAGACGGAGGCCAGCGGGTAAGCTGTACCGATGGACTCGGCTCTGGCGAGTGCTCCGCTCGGCTGGCGCGGACGCTGCCCTTACAACCAAGACGCGGATTTCATTTCCGGGAGTCCCGGCATGGACGGTCGGCAACCGTATTGGCCAGATAGTCTCTTGCGGAAAGTCACCCGTTCCGCCATAGAGCATCGGTAAAAGCGATACCGGACATGCTCCGACACGCGAGTAGCAGACTTACAATGGGCTTGTTCGCGCAGAGCATTCCATCAGATCGGCGGACAGCACAATCAGGGGGCATTGGTGCGGTGCTTGCGGCTTTCGTTCCCAAGCGTTCCTTGATAGACTCATGAGTTGTTGTAGGCGCGTAGCTCAGTTGGTTAGAGCGCTACCTTGACACGGTAGAGGTCAGGAGTTCGAGTCTCCTCGTGCCTACCATTTCTCTCTACAGATAGCGGTAGATCCCCCGTCCTCGTTGGTAGCAATTGGTAGCAAATCGGCAGGGGCCGCAGCTTGACTGTGCATTGACTCCTCGTGCATCGACTCGACCATTCGCCCAACACTCTCCGGCAACTCCTGCATGTACTCGTTGGCCGTGGTATCTTCCTTGGCGTGCCGCAGGTGTTGGTGTAGACGCGATTATCTGTGCAAAATTGACCATTCTGGAAAGCGGCCCAGAGACTAGACTATTCCAGCAGCAACAGGAGGGACCAATGTCAAACCAACATTCTGTCACGAAGCGCCACCGGCGCCAGAAGTCGGTGAAGCGAACCGACTACACCGCGCGTACCATGGCGGCTGTGAAGCAACTCGAACAGGCGGCGAAGCCAAAAAAATAATGGGTTGTAGAGAGTAAGGTTTCCAGTGCAAGACGGAGTGGGCCGGTCTGAACACGCATTGACCTGACGATTTCGCCGACTTAACGAACTGCGGTAATTTCTCGCCAGTTCTTCCTCTCCGCCCGCGGTTCCTTCCGTCACTTCACGTCGCCCCTCCTTCGGCCTATGCTTCTAGAATCATCGCCCGGCAACGGAGATCCCCGTGATTCTCGAACGCACGTCAAACATCTCGCAACCCGCGTCCCGCTTTCCGCTGGGACTTTCCGAGGTCTGGGTGCGGTTCCTGCTGGCCCTCGCGGGCCTGATGCTGGCTTTCGCTGCGGCGTTGTTTTCCACGGTCGCACGCGAAGCGGGCAGCCTCTGGGGAACTCTCATTCTGGCGTCAGTGGCGCTGTTGCTGGCGACCTTTGTCGGCCTGACCACGGTGCCCTACCTGGCGCGGAGGGTTGCCGCAACCCGCGTTCGCGAAGCGATGGACTACGACGTCACGCGCGCCGGCATGATCTACATTCTGATCAACGTCGTGATCGGAATCGCCGCCATCAACACCGGGAACAACCTGCTTTATGTTGTCATCGCCGCGCTGCTCTCCGCGATTCTCGTTTCCGGCGTTGCTTCGGCGCTCGTGCTCCGCAGTCTGACACTCGATGTCCACCTGCCCGAACATGTTTTTGCCGGGCGTCCAATGCTGGCGCGCCTGCTCTTGCACAACCAGAGCTCGTGGATGCCATCGTTTTCCGTGCGCGTGGTCCCCGCCAAGCGCAAGAATAAGAATAAAGCCCGCTGGCGTTGGGAAGCTTCGATTTTCGGTTGGCCTCCGAACCGCGCGCCTCAGTACCAGTGGCTCCGCTTGCCCGACCGCCGCTTGCGGCGCGTGCGTGAGGAAACGGAAAAACCGATCCTCGAAGAATCCGTTTATTTTCCTTTTATCGCTGCCGGTGAGGAACTCCGCGCCGACCTCGAGATAACTTTCCCGGCCCGCGGCCGTTACTGCGAAAAAAACTTTGGCCTAGCCACCCGCTTTCCCTTCGCCTTCCTCATGAAAACCCGGCGCGTGAACCTGACCCGGGAAGTGATCGTCTATCCCGTCGTCGAGCCCACCGAACAGTTTCTCGAAGTGCTTCCCATGGTCACCGGCGAGTTCGAAACGTATGTGCGCGGGCGCGGCAACGACCTTTACCTTATACGGGATTACATGCCCGACGACTCGGCCCGCCACGTGGATTGGAAAGCCACGGCCCGCACCGGCGCGCTCAAAGTGCGCGAGTTCAGCCGCGAAGATGAACGCAAGCTCCGCATCGTGTTCGACAACCCCGCACCCGGAGTCCTGCCGCTCGCGGTGTATGAACGAGCGGTGTGCCTGGCGGCTTCTCTGGGCTGGCACTTCCACGACGAAGACGTCGAAGTCTCGTTCGCCGCGCCGGGATTGGAGCCGACCGAGGACGTCTTCGCTTTCTTGCGATACCTGGCGCTGATCGAGCCGCGGGAGGAGACCCCGGTGTTCAGTCGTCTTCGGACCAGCGAAGATTACAACCTGATCGTGACCGCCCGCGCCGCCGCCGATCTGCCCGCCGCTTTGGTTGCCAGATCCTACGTCATTTCGTTGGGCGCGGACCAAGGCGCGTAACAGGCTGTGGAAGGACTCGGGTTTTGGGCAGGGCGCTAACGACCGCCAGAAATACGGGCTTCAACCCTTTAGGGATTGCCCATGTTGAGGTTTGCACCAACCATGAATACGGTCTAGCTGCTCCGCCAGAAGTTATAATTGCATTCAGTAAGCGCGAGGTGTTTGAATCCCAATGTCGAAGCTCAGTATATTGGTTTCACTTATCACAAATGACAACGACTACCAAATGGCACAAGCGGCAGCCGCCGTGGAGGCTGTCCGGCGTCTGGATGCAGAAATTCAGATCGTGTATGCCGGCAACAGCGCCATCACTCAAAGCCAACAACTGTTGACTAGCATCCAGGACTCGTCCCACCACCCCGATGCAATTCTAGTGGAAGCGGTTGGCACCGGAATGCCTCAAGTGGCTGCTGCCGCCGCCGCCGCGGGCATCGGTTGGGGAATTTTAAATTGTGAAGTGGATTACGTTGACAAGCTTCGGGCGACCAGTCGGGCCCCAGTTTTTTCTGTCGTCACCGATCAGGTAGAGGTTGGAAGGATCCAGGGAAAACAGTTTGCGGCGCTCCTGAAGGACGGGGGATTCATCCTGTATATAGTGGGTCCCATTACAGGAGAGGTTGCCCAGTTACGCACGTCGGGGATGCAATCCACCAAACCTGGGAATATAACCCCAACAGTGCTCCGGGGAAACTGGACAGAGGCCAGCGGGCACAAAGCCGTAAAGTTGTGGTTGGAGTCGGGTACATCCAGCCAAATGGGGATTCGCCTGATCGGTTGCCAGAATGATGCCATGGCCATGGGAGCCAGGCGAGCATTCGAGGAAGTGCCGGAAACTCAGGCCCGACAAAACTGGCTAAGCCTGCCGTTCACTGGCGTTGACGGCGTACCGAAAACTGGCCAGAAATGGGTGCGCCGCGGTCTGCTCGCGGCGACGGTTGTTCAGCCAGTCACCATGGGGCTGGCCTTGGAAATGATGACGAAGGCCATTCGCTCCGGCGTACAGCCGCCAGCGCGCACTTCCTTCATGCCCAGTTCCTATCCCGTTCTCGAAGAGATAACCGCAAGACCGAGGTAGACCGTTTTCATGTTTGCCACGGACTGCGTTCCGGCTCTGGGTAGGGCGCGGCTTTACAAGCTGCGGAATGCGATACCTGGCGCTGATCGAGCCGCGGGAGGAGACCCCGGTGTTCAGTCGTCTTCGGGCCAGCGAAGATTACAACCTGATCGTGACCGCCCGCGCCGCCGCCGATCTGCCCGCCGCTTTGACCACCAGATCCTGCGTCATTTCATTGGGCGCGGGCCGAGGCACGTAGCCCGTTTCGGAAAAACAAGCGCGCTTGACTGCGGCACGCTTTCATTTTTTCTTCATTTTTTTCTTCCACTCTGCCGGTTTTCGACATATACTTCGCCGGGGTCCAGATTCATAGAGGTTTTGCTTCTTTCGTTCAAGACGAATTTGAAGCGGTTCGCCGGGCATGCCTTTTTCCGCCACTAGTACACGGGAGGTGCAAATGCTGATCTGCGATCTGCTGAAGAATCAAGTCACCATATCCGCCGAGGCCCACCAGCCCGTGCTCGAAGTCGCCCGCATGATGGTGGAGCACAACATCGGCGCCGTGCCGGTCCTCGAGGATGGCCAACTAACCGGCATTTTCTCCGAGCGCGACCTGATGCGCCGCGTGGTGGTCGGCGGCAAGGATCCCGCCCGCACCCCGGTCAGCGAGGTCATGACCGAAGATCCGCTGACCGTCGCTCCAAGCGATCCCCTGGAGACTTGCATGACGCTGATGAAGCGGCATGGCTTCCGCCATCTGCCGGTCTGCGCCGGACGCGAACTGAAGGGCGTCATTTCCTTGCGCGACATCCTTCTCCACGATCTCGACGAGAAGGACTATGAAGTGCGCATGATGCGCGCCTACCTCCATTCCACGCCCGATGCCGGATAGCCTTGTCCGCCCTTGCCCGGCTTCCGCTTGTAGAGACGCGAAAAGGGTAATAGTTACCACGGTTGCCTAAAATAATTTGACCACACGGGACGATCTGCCTTAGGATGTTGCGGAAGGTCGGAGTCCGGCGGTTTCTGTGGTAGGTCGCGTCCCTCTCCGGAATGACCCAATGACCATGCACACCATGCACAACCATGCCGTCTTTTTTTGTATATGGTGCGCGCAACCGATTCTGCTTTCGGGGTTGACGGTGATCTTATGGCGCCGCAAGCTGCACAAGCAGTTTCCCGTCTTTTTCTTGTATCTGCTGGCGCATGTTGTCATTTTTGCCGTGCTCTTTCCGCTTTGGATCACCGGCCACCGGAACTTGTATTTCTGGCCTTTCTGTCTGAGCCAAGTGATCGATTTTGTTCTTGGATTCAAGGTCATTCATGAGATTTTCGTCGATGTGTTTCGCCCCTATCGCACCTTGAAAGATCTGGGCACTCTGGTGTTCAAGTGGGCAGGCGTAGTGATGGTGTTGGTTGCATTGGTGGCCGCATTCTCCAATTCTTCATACGAGAGGCCTCTGATGCACGCAATCGCCAATCTAATGCGTTCGGTTCTGGTAGCGCAGGTTGGCTTGGTTCTTTTCTTGCTCCTATTTTCGCGCTTTCTGGGAGTGTCCCGAAAGCAGCTTAGTTTTGGCATCTCTCTTGGCTTTGGCATATTCGCCGCTGTGGATTTGATGCTGCTGGCTTTGCATTCAGGAGGATTGGTCACGGACGACAATTACAACATGATCGACATGGTTGGATGTGTCCTTGCCATCTTTGTTTGGTTTGGGTACTCGCTCTCGCGCCAGGTCGTGCGCGGGCCCGCCGTCAACCATTTGCAGACCGAACGATGGGAACAGAGCTTGGCGGATCTTCGACGCCCGGCGCCTGCCGATTCTCTGCTTCCGAGGTTCGAAAGCATGGTGGAGCGCGCGTCTTCGCGAAACTCTCCAGGAAGTCCAACGCTTCAATCCCTCGCCCTGGCTGTTTTTGGACTGGTGCGCCACCTGTTGTGGCAGCGGAAAATGACCGGAGACGAGGCCATCTTCGTCTGCCGCGCCAGCGAACGCACCATGCTGCTGGGCCGCGATCGTGATGATTTTTCCCTGGAAATCGCCGCCGAAGCGGTCGAGACTGAACTGAGCCAGCGAACGCCGTTGCCCTACAATTACAGCAAAAGCGGGATCGTGAACTGAAGAGCGTCATTTCCTTGCGCGACATCCTTCTCCACGATCTCGACGAGAAGGACTATGAAATGCGCATGATGCGCGCCTACCTCCATTCCACGCCCGATGCCGGATAGGCTTGTCCACCCTTGTCCGGCTTCCGCTTGCAGAGACGCAAAAGGGGATAGTGGCTCAGTTTGAAAAGGGAGCGAGCCAAAGCGCGCGATGACTGCGGGCAAAAAGCAGGTCCTTCGCTTCGCTCAGGATGACAATTCTTTATGATGACAAGCAAACTGAGCCACTACCGAAAAGGGTAATAGTTACCACGGTTGCCAAAGTAATTTGACCTCGCAGGGCAACCTGCCTGAGGATATGGGAGTGCGGAGCTTGGCGCTTACGGTTGGCTGCGTCCTTCTCCCGACTGACCCATGACTTGGCACAGCCACACCGTCGTTTTATATTTCTGGTGCGCGCAAGCGATTCTGCTTTCGGGGTTGACGGTGATCTTATGGCGCCGCAAGTTGTACAAGCAGTTCCCCACTTTTTTCCTGTTTCTGCTGGCGCAGGTTGCCTATTTTGCCGTGCTCTTTCCGCTTTGGATCACCGGCAATCGGAGCTTGTATTTCTGGCCTTTCTGTCTGAGCCAAGTGATCGATGCTGTTCTTGGATTTAAGGTCATTCATGAGGTTTTCGTCGATGTGTTTCGCCCCTATCGCACCTTGAAAGATTTGGGCACTCTGGTGTTTAAGTGGGCAGGCGTGGTGATGCTGCTGGTTGCTGTGGTGGTTGCCTTTTCGAATTCTTCCTACGAGAATCCACTGACGCACGCCCTTACCACGCTGCAGCGCTCGGTCCGCGTAGCGCAGCTTGGACTGATTCTCTTTTTGTTCCTGTTCTCGCGCTATCTGGGAGTGTCCCGCAAGCAGCTTAGTTTTGGCATCTCTCTCGGCTTTGGCCTCTTTGCTGCTGTGGAATTGATGCTGCTCGCTTTGCATTCAGGAGGATTGGTCGCGCGCAACAATTTCAACCTGATCAACATGTTGACTTACAACCTTGCCATTTTTGTTTGGCTCGGTTACTCGCTTTCGCGCCAAGCCGTGCGTGAATCCGCCGTCAACCGCTTGCAGACCCAGCGATGGGAACATGAACTGGCGGACCTTCAACACCCGGTGCCTGCCGATTCGCTGATCCCAAGGTTCGAAGACATGGTGGAGCGGGCGTTTTCGCGAAGCTCGAACTTGGAGTCTGCGGGAAATTATTCCCCGTTCAACAGCCCCGGCACTCCCCTCAAAGCCAATTCTGCGGCAGCTGCTTCCACACCCCGGTTCTAGCCCGATTGCGCCCAAAAACAGCCTCGCGCGAAAACCTTGTCAAGAGAATTTCTTGACTCTCCGTCATTCTTCTTTCAGGGTCTGAATTAAAGCGGTTCTATTTAAACCATTACCTTAGGTTACCAGAGTAACCATCGCTGAAATTGACTACTGTAGAGGTCTTTAATTTTCGGCATGCCTGCCGGCGTGCCGCAGTGTCCTGCGTGCTTCATGTAACCTCCTATTAATGAGAAAGTTGCAGGGTTGTGTATAATTCCTGCACTGAAGGCTGGCGGCTTGACGCTGTTCTTCGGCAGACCCTATGCAAGGAGAAATATAATGAAACATACACTATTCGTCCCGTGGCCGTTGTAGGTACAGACTGAAATGCAACTTGTAGTCGCATGATTTACATAGGCACTTAGGCACGATGACGTAATTCTTTTAGTCACGAGAAGCAATTTTCCGGGCTGGCCTCTATGGCCAGCCTTTTTTTATTTTGCGTCTTTCTTGTCCGTGGTGGCAGCTCCCGTATTCGGGATGGCTGGCGACGGCTTCCCTTCTCCCGGCGTTTTCTCATCCACTCCGAGCGGTTCCGCTTCGTCGGTGTCGCTGCTCTTGTATTGCACGATGATCGAAATGCGCCGGTTCGCCGGATCCAGCGGGTCCTTCGAGTTGCGCAGGCGTTGATCGGCAAAACCCCGCACTTGCGAAACCTGATCGGAGCGCAATCCCGCTTGCTGCATCAATCGCCGCGCCGCGTTGGCCCGGTCGGCCGAGAGTTCCCAGTTGCTGTAGCTGCTCTTGCCGGTAAAAGGTTTGGCGTCGGTGTGTCCCTCGACCGAAATATGATTGGGAACTTTCCCCAATTCCACCGCCAGCAGCGCCACGATTTCCTGCCCACTCTTGTTGAGCGTGGGGCTCCCGCTGTCGAAAAACGTTCCTTTCTCCGATTCCAGCAACTCGATGCGCAGACCTTCCGCGGTCACCGTCATTTCGATATTCTTTTTCAGCTTCTCCAGGTCGTTCATCTTCTGGATGCTTTTTTGCAACTCCTCTTTGAGCTTCGCCATGTCCTGCTTGGTCACTTGAAGAGTCTCGCCCGTTCCCGTCTGACTGCTGCCGGTCTTGTTCCCAGTTCCGCTGGGGTCCTTGAAGTAACCGCTCACCGCCAACTGGATCGGTTTGCTGCTGTTGGTCAGCCACAACACGATGAACAGCGCCATCATGGCCGTAACGAAGTCGGCATAGGCGACCTTCCAGGCGCCGCCGTGATGGCCGCCGTGGCCGCCTTTTTTCTTGATGACGATGATAGGAGGTGTGGGCATGACGCTGTTTATCCCGGAGCCGCCGCCGCGTCCGCTGCCGCATCCGGCGGTTCCGCATCCGGCGGTGTTTCATCCGGCGGTGTTTCATCGGGCGCCGCCTCAGCCGCGATTGCGGTACTCGCTTCGTTTCTCGCGCCCCGGCAAGCCTCTTCAACTTCAAAAAATGTGGGACGCACATGTCCGGGCACCATGCGCCGCCCAATCTCCACCGCCATGATCGGAGCTATGCCCTTCAGAAAAGCAATCATGGTCGCCCGCAAAACCATCATGAACGCGTTTTCCTCGTCCGCCATTTTGCCCATGCGCGCGGCCAGCGGTCCTACCAGCCCGTAACACAGCAGAACGCCCAGAAAAGTCCCCACCAACGCCGCCGCCACTTTGCGTCCAATCTCTTCCGGAGGTCCGCCCATCGCGCTCATCGTGATCACCACCCCCAGCACCGCCGCCACAATGCCCAGTCCGGGCAGCGCGTCCGCCATGGTTGACATCGCCCCCACCGGCTCGCTCGCCTCATGATGATGGGCTTCCATGTCCGCCTCCAGCATCTGGTCCAGATCGAAAACTTCCACCCCTCCGCTCACCGCCATGCGCATCGTGTCGCAGACGAAAGCCAGGGCATGATGATTCATCGCGAAATCCGCGTATTTGATGAACAACGCGCTCTTGTCCGGTTCCTCGATGTCCGACTCCAATGCCACCAGGCCTTCCTTGCGCGCCTTTTGCAGCAGTTCATACATCATCTTCAGCAAATTGATATAGCGCTGCTTGTCGTACTTCGATGCGCCAAATACACCCGTCAGCCTGCCGACGATCCCCTTCAGTGTGTGGACTGGATTCGAGATCAGCAACGTGCCCATCGCCGCCCCGCCGATGATGAGCAGTTCCGCCGGCTGGAGCAGCACTTTGATGTTGCCGTGCTCCATCAGGTAGCCCGTCGCGATGCAGCCGAAAACAACCACGATCCCAATGATCGCAAACATGGAGCATCATCCTCGCATTGGTCCAGAATCGTTGGCAGCGCCAGCCGCTGCCGCTTTCCCCACCCTGCTCGAGTGCGCAGGCTTCATCTTCTGCAATAGCGATTCCAAATCGCTGCCCGTTGTCGCCACTGCGCAGGATACTTCTGCCTCAACCGGAAAACGGTCGCCCCACCACGAAACTTCCGAATGGCTCAGCAGTTTCCACAAGATCTCAGCCGTCATGGCCACCATCATCGGACTCGCCGAAGTCAGCACCACCAGAAACTCGTTCTCTCCCCAGCATCCCAGAAAGTTTTCCGCATCCAAGCTGTGCCGCAACGTCTGCGCCGCAGTGTGCAGAAAAGGCACGACCGACTGCGGCCCGTGCTTGGCGCGAAACTCCTCCAGCCCCAGCACCCGTATCCGCAGCACGCCAAAGCCGATATGGGATTTCTCCATCCCCGCCATGCATTCATTGAGCACGGCCCGGGTCAGGCGGTGCGAAGGAACTCCGGTGGTCGCGTCCAGGCATCCGTACATGGGCGGCCCGGACGATTCCTCGCGGTACACAAACGCTTCCTCGAAAAAAACCGTTGCGCCTCCCATCGCGTCGCCGTATTCACCGACCTCTAGGATGGGCCGCGTGCGGATCCTCACCGCCGTGCGATGTCCATTCTTGTGCAGATAGAAAGCGGTGCATTGCTGGGGCTGCCGCTGGTGGAGGGTCATGGTCACCGGGCAGCGCTCGCCGCTCAAGCTGTTGCCCCGCCGGTCGCAGGCCTGCACAGCATCTTCCAGCGTATGTCCCACCACATCGTGCCCCAGATGCCCGGTAAGGTGCTCCGCGCCCCGGTTCCAAAAACGGATCCGCCGTTCCCGGTCCACGATGTAAATCCCCACCGGCAGCTCTTCCACTAAATGCCGGAACAGCTTCGGGTTATCGAGGAAGTCGGAAGACATGGCTGGACGCACCGCCTTCTCGTTTTATCGGCAGTCAAGGCAGGAAACTTCAGGGGTGGAAGGGCAGCACGGCAGCCCGCAGTGTGTGTCGCACACTGTGTGTCGCCTGCCCGGAATCCTATTCAGTTATGTATATCGGCGTGAACGGAGCGGAACTTCAGGCCCGAGATGTGTACCACACACGATATTGACAGTTCACCGATGCCACCTAATAATTCGCTACTGAGTAGTGTGGCTCTTAGCGTGTGATCACGCCCAGACACTTCAGAAGAGATGAGGTTTTCCTGCTTTGAAGCAGCGACCGAAGCCTCGAAATGGAGGTTCCTTTATGAGATGTATCCGCGTGGTGTTCTGTGTCTTCAGTGTCTTGTGCGCAACGACACTTGCCCAATCCAACGCGATTCCATTCGTGAACCTAGCTCTGAGTCCGGTTAGCGTCGCGCCTGGCAGTGGGGAATTCACGTTGACTGTGACTGGAACCGGCTTTGCTCCGACTGCCGTGCTCAATTGGAACCGTTCACCGCGTTTGACGGAAGTAATTTCCAATACTTTGCTCAGGGCAACAATTAACGCCTCCGATGTGGCGAAAGCAAGTACGGGATGGATCACGGTTACGAATCCGGCGCCGGGAGGCGGTACCTCCAACGTGGTGTTCCTTCCCGTCCGCGAGCCATCGTCGGCAGTGGCATTTGTGGGAGTTCAGGCATTCAATACTTCCACCGTCGCGGTCGGAGACTTCAATAACGACGGCAATCTCGACGTGGTGTGGTTCGGCGGCATCAACGGAACGCTGAACGTCTCGCTGGGAAATGGAAACGGCACGTTCCAGGCACCGATTGCAAATACAGCGGCGCCTTTTCAGGTGCAGCAAATCATCACAGGTGATTTCAATGGCGACGGGTATCTTGACGTCGCTGTTTACCAAGTTCCCGGACATGTGTTTTTCTATTTGGGAAATGGCACCGGCACGCTGACGCTGGCGGGGGAGGTTGAAACCTCACTTGAAGATGGCCAGTATATCAATGCAGCGGATTTCAACAACAATGGGACTCTCGATCTATATGTAACCGGATGGAACGCGGGTTCTCAGTGGTTCGATATCGGTTCTTGGCAATACAACGAGCAACTTACCAACGGCTTCAGTCAGGCTGCAATCGGAGACTTCACCGGAGAAGGCTATCTCGACCTCGCGAACCCCGGCGTATTCTTGAACAATGGCGCCGGAGCCTTTCAGCCCTTCGGAAGCCCCGAAGGATACGGAGGGTACGGCTCGATTGCCGCCGACATGAACCACGACGGCAAGCTGGATCTAGTCGACAACGGTTGCATCGCACTGGGAAACGGTGACGGAACCTTCTCCCTCGCTGGATGCGGCGCGTACTACTGGCCGACGCTGGGAGTTGGAGACTTCAACGGGGATAGGAATTTGGATGCTGCATTGGACGACAATGGACGTACAGCGATTCTCCTCGGAACAGGCGATGGCACGTTCTCAAAATCCTTCTTGTTCCCGGGCGGGTCAGGCAGCGAGACCTACTTAGGCGCGATCGGCGACTTCAATAATGACGGAATGCTGGACGTAATTACAGGCAACGGATTCCTGTTACTGCAAACGACCGCGAGTCTCTCTCCCACAAGTTTCACCTTCGGGAATCAAAATGTGGGGACAAGCACCGCACCGCAAACTGCGACGCTGAGCAACCTGGGAAACTCAGCACTGGTCATTAACGCGATTCGCCTTGCGGGCACCGGCTCTACCAACTTTGCCCAAACCGACGACTGCGGATCCAGCCTGGCCGCAGGAGCGAGTTGCACCATCACCGTTACGTTTGCGCCCAAGGCCGGAGGAACATTTTTGCCTTGGGTGAATGTGAGCTACAAGGGTGCTGTGGGCAGTCCTCAGAAGATAGCATTAGTCGGAACCGGAGTGACGCCTCCCAAGGTCACTTTGCTGCCTGCCAAGTTGAAATTCGCGACGCAACTCGTTGGGACATCCAGTTCCCCGCAGACCGCAACCCTGACCAACACCGGCGATCAGTCGGTCGCAATTTCGAGCATCTCAATCACGGGCGCGGTTAGCCAGACTAATAATTGTCCTTCGAGCCTCGGCGTTGGTGGGAGTTGCCAAATCCAGATTGTCTTCCGGCCCAGCGCCGGTGGCACTGCCAGTGGCAAGCTCACTGTCAATGACAACGCCCAGCACAACGTCCAGACCGTGGGTCTTTCCGGCGCCGGAACCGCAATTGTGTTTTCGCCGGAGAGTGTGAACTTCGGCGATCAGAAGGTGGGTACGAAGAGTGCTGCGGTTCCGGTCACGGTGACGAATATAGGGCCGACCGCTGTCTCAATCAGCGGAATCGCAATAACCGGAACCAATCCCGGCGACTTTACTGAAACGAACAACTGCGGCAACAGCATCGCTCGTAGCCGTAGCTGCACGATCAACGTGACTTTTGTCCCGGCTGCCACAGGAGCACGCTCGGGTTTACTTTCAGTCAGCATTGGCGGAGGCGGAGATCCGCCAGGCGTTCCACTAGACGGAACGGGAACTTAACACGCCGCGCCAGCCGAATAATCCAGCGCGCCCATCTTACGCCGCTAGACGTGCCTGTTTACCCAGCGTGCGCGACAATTCTTTCGCATCGAAAATCGGCGGCTGGCAGGCAAAGTTCGAACACACAGCCGCAAACGATCGTTCTCCGTCGAGCGCCGGAAGATTCGGGAGCATCTCCGCCAAAGCCGGCGGCAGGTTCTGCGCGACGGCCTTATCGGCGTCCAAGCGCAGGACAGCTGTCCCAAAGCTCAGCGGACGCACCGCAGCCCGATAGAGTTCCGCCGCTGCGTCGTCCTTTCCGACGACCACCACTTGCGTGTGCGGCTGGATGAAGTGCATCACCGCGAGCGCATAAGTCGCCGCAAAAATACCGTGCTCGCCCGCGACCCCAGCATAGACCTCAAGCGTCTGCTCGGCCCGGTCGCGATACGACGCGTCTTTATGCGAAGCATCGTGGGCGTAACCGTGCAGACGCAACAGCGCGATTGCTGCCGCCGAATTTCCCGCCGGAGTCGGCGAATCCTGAAACGGCTTGTGCCGCGTTCCCAGAATGCCGAGTGCGGTTTGCTCGTCTACCGCACCATTTGCCGCCGCGCGCGTATCGAAAAATCCGCCCGCCGCCGGATCGAAGAACTCCGCCAGCATCGCCTCCGCGATCGCCCGCGCAAAACGGAAGTAGCTCAAGTCCGCCGTCGCCTCGTAAGCGTCGAGACACGCAATCACCGCGAAAGCATAATCGTCGAGCACGCCAGGAACATGAACAGCGACTTCACCCCGCTCCGTCCGAGGATCCGAATAAGCGTCGGAGTAAGCAATCACATGCTTCATTCCGCGCCCCGCATTCCATCCCGCGGAAAGCAGCCGATCGAGCGAGCGCAACGCAAAGTGGCGCGCCTCCGCCAAGTCCAACACCTTGGCCGCTTCCAGATATGCCGACACGCACATCGCGTTCCAGCCCGCGTACACCGTCTTGTCCACATATGGCGTTGGACGCAGCAAACGCGCTGCATACATTTTCTTCTTCGCCGCAGCGAGCAACGCGCCCGCCCGCTCTTCCGCAATATTCAGACGCCGCGCAATTTCCTCCACCGAGCTGTGAATGGAGAGCACATTCTTCGCCGGATTGTGGTGCATGTCCCCGGCTTCCTGAATGTCGAAGTACAGCGCCGCCACTGCCGATTCCTCCACCGTCAGCGCCGCCTTCGCTTCCCCGAGCGTCCAGGTGAAATAATCGCCGTCGTCGTTCATGTTAATGCCCATCGAGTAGTCGGCATCCTGCGAAGCGTAAAAGCCGCCGTGGGCGCGGTCGCTGAGCCATTCGTCCATCCAGCGAATTATGTCGCGCGCGACTCCGGCAAAAAACTCATCCCCGGTCGCCTGATACGCGTGTACATAGTTTTTCAGCAACTCCGAGTTGTCGTAGCACATCTTCTCGAAATGTGGCACGATCCAGCGTTCGTCCACCGAGTAGCGATGGAAGCCACCCGCTAGCTGGTCATAAACGCCGCCGCGCGCCATCTTCTCCAGCGTGGTGACGAAAATCGTGCGCAGGTCTTCATTGTTCGTCCGGACATACTGATCCATCACCAAATCCAGCGCCGCCGGATGCGGAAACTTGGGCGCGCTTCCAAATCCGCCGTTAACGTCGTCAAACATCTTCCGCACCGATTCCACAATCGCGTCAATCACATTCGCGGATATCTTCCCTCCGCCCGCCGGAAAAGATTCCGCCCGCGCAAGCGCGCTCTCGACCATCTGCGCCTGTTCCAGCACCTCGCCATGCTTCTCGCGATAAGCCCGGGCAATCGAAAGTAGTACGCGCTTAAAGCTGGGCCGCCCATACGCATCGTTCGGAGGAAAGTACGTCCCTCCATAAAATGGTTTTCCGTCGGGAGTAAGAAACGCCGTAAGCGGCCACCCACCCTGCCCGGAGAGCGCGGCCACCGCCGCCTGATAGCGGCTGTCAATATCCGGACGCTCGTCCCGGTCCACCTTCACCGCGATGTAATGCTCATTAACGATCGCCGCCACTTCGGCATCGTCATAGGACTCACGATCCATCACATGACACCAGTGACACCAAACCGCGCCAATATCCAAGAGCACGGGCTTGTCAGCCGCGCGCGCCGCCCGAAAAGCTTCCTCCCCAAACTCATGCCACTGGATGGGCTGATGCATCGCTAAACGAAGATAGGAAGAAGAAGCGCGAGCCAGGGAATTTTGCGGGCCGCTAGTCATCAGGAAAGTCTATCGCGAAAGTGGACAAGTGTGGGGCCTCTCCGGCTGAAACCCGCGCTCGCCCGTCCGCTACCTTATCGCCGGATTAGGGAATCCTTCCTCCCATTGACGCCGGGGGCCTTTCTGCGGTTGGATGGAAGCTGCGTGTCGCCTTCGCCTTATATTTTCGATCCCGAGTCCCGGCGGTTTACCCGCCTCGATGCCGCCTGGCTTGCCATCTGGCTCGTCTTCCTGGTTGGGCTGGCCCTGCTCCCTCCACAACTCGAATGGCACAAACAGTTGATTATCCTCGCCATCGGGATAGTGCAAGTGCTGGAGACAAAGTTGATCTCCCACGTTCCCAAGCGGGGAGTCGCGTATGTCATCCTCCTCAAGATAGTCCTAGCGACCGTCCTCATCGATCACACCGGCGAAGTCGGAATTAACAGCAGTTACTATCCGATTTACTATCTTCCGGTCGTCACCGCGGCGCTCTACTGTGGCCCCTTGCTCACGCTGCTCTGGACCCTGCTCGCCTCCGCCGCCTACTGTTCGTATCTCTATCCAGCGATGCAGGAATACGAACTGACTCCCGAGGCTTTCGGCTATCTCGCGCTGCGTATCATGTTTTTCTTTCTCGCCGCCATGGTCGTCAACCGCTTCGCGCAGCAGAGCCGGCATCAAACCCAGTTATACCGTGAACTCGCCGAACGCCTCGCCGAAACCAATCGCCGCCTCGAACAGGCCCAGGCCGAAGCGCGGCGTTCCGAAAGGCTGGCCGCTCTCGGTCAGCTATCGGCTGGATTAGCGCACGAAATTCGCAATCCTCTTGGTGTCATCAAGGGCTCGGCCGAAATGTTGACGCAGAAATTGCAGGCATCCGACGAGCTATCCCGCGAGTTGGCTGGCTACATTTCGACCGAGGTCAATCGGCTCGGTGACCTGGTCACCGAGTTTCTGGACTTTGCACGTCCTCTTCACGCCGAACCACATCCCGCCGACCTGACCGCGCTTCTCGATCGCGTCCTGCAAATTGTCGCCGGACGCTTTGCCGGAAACGGCCCGTACGCGTCGAGCGCTACTACGCCAGCGGATTGCCGCTCGTTCCGCTCGACGAAAGCCTGTGCGAGCAAGCTTTCCTCAATCTAGTGCAAAATGCCTACGAAGCCATGCAGAACGATGACGATGATGAATACCACGGCGGCACATTGCGTGTCGAGGTGCGACGCGCTGCGCAAAATAATCGCGACGGAGTGGAACTGCGCCTGGCCGACAACGGTCCCGGCGTTCCCGAAGAACTGCGCGAAGAGATTTTCAATCCGTTTGTGACCACGAAGAAAACTGGTGTGGGATTGGGCCTCTCCATCGTTTCAAAGATCGTGGACGGTCATCGGGGCTCGATTCATGTCGAGAACGCGCAAGGGGGCGGAGCCGTGTTTACAATCTTTTTTCCGCTGAAAGAAACCATCGAGCCACAGGCAACTGCCGAGCTGCGCTCGGCTTGGACGGGCGAGAGCGCCCGTCCCCACACGAGCTAAACCATGCCAACCATTCTCATCATCGAAGACGAAGCCAAGATGCGGCGGCTGCTGGAGCTGAACCTTGGCGACGACGGATTCAAAACCCTTTCCGCCGGTGACGCCGAAACCGGATTGAAACTGCTCGCGTCTGAACCGGTCCACCTCGTCCTCACCGACCTCAAACTTCCGGGTATCAGCGGGCTCGAATTTTTGCAAACCGCCAAGCAGCAAAATCCCGCGTTGCCTGTCGTCGTCATGACCGCGTTCGGATCGGTTGAAACCGCGGTTGAGGCGATGAAAGCCGGGGCCGGCGATTACGTTCTCAAACCGTTTTCGCTCGCCGAAATGCGGATGGTTGTGCACAAGGAACTTGATAACTCCCGCCTGCGCGAGGAGAATCGCTCGCTGCGCGAAGCCCTCGGACAGAAGTACAGCCATCCCAACATCGTCGCCGTCAGTCCCAAGATGCAGGAAGTGCTGGCCACCGTCGAACGCGTTGCGCCAACGAACTCTACCGTTCTTCTCGGCGGCGAAAGCGGGGTTGGCAAAGACCTCATTGCCCGCGCCATCCACGAAAAATCGCGCCGCGCTTCCGGCCCGTTCGTCAAGATCAACAGCACCGCCATCCCCGAAAATTTATTGGAGAGCGAACTTTTCGGCTACGAAAAAGGAGCGTTCACCGGAGCCGCCACCAGCAAGCCGGGCAAATTCGAACTCGCCGACAAAGGCACGCTCTTCCTCGATGAAATCGGAGACGTTCCCGCCGCCACGCAGGTCAAACTTCTGCGCGTTTTGCAGGAGCGCGAGTTCGAACGCCTGGGCGGCACGCGCACCATCAAAGTCGACGTCCGCCTGATTGCCGCCACTAACCGCGACTTGCGCGCCGCGCTCGAAGACGGAACCTTTCGCGAAGACCTCTACTACCGCCTCAACGTGGTCCCCATCGACATCCCGCCCTTGCGCGAACACAAAGAGGACATCTCGGGACTAGCGGACCTGTTCCTGGCGCGCTTCGCCAAAGATTCCGGGAGGGAGGACAAGATCACCGGCATTTCGCCAGCCGCCTTGCAACTTCTCCGCGATCATTATTGGCCGGGCAATGTGCGCGAACTGCAGAACGTGATCGAACGCGCCTGCGCGCTTGCTACGGGCAGTCAGTTGGAGGCCAGCGACATACAACTCGACTCGCCGCGCCATCGCAATAACTCGTCGTCCGAGCGTTTCCTCCCCGATGGCATGACGCTCGATCAGTGGGAAGACGAAATGATCCGCGAAGCCCTGAAGCGCGCCAGCGGCAACAAGTCGCAAGCCGCGCGCCTGCTTGGGCTCTCGCGGAATGCGCTGCGTTACCGGCTGTCAAAGATTGGAATCGACGACAACGAAGGCGAGTGAATCGGGTGATCGGGGTTGGCCGACGGAATTCCCACCAGGATCTCCAAGCTCGACCGCTCCAACTCTGGACTTTCACATTTTCACGCCGGATTCAGGGGACAGCCAACAGCGCTTCTCACCGGTAATCACAAATCTTTACCCCATAAAGGCCGGCGGAGGTGTAATGATTAGAAAATGGACCACATACTGGTGGTAGATGACGATGTCGAATTGTGCGACCTGGTGCAAGAGTACCTGACCACCGAGGGGTTCAGCTTGAAGGCGGTCCACAACGGCGAACAGGGGCTGCAACAGGCGCTGACCAACCAGTATGCGCTGGTGGTGCTCGACGTCATGCTGCCGGGGATCAATGGCTTCGAAGTGCTGCGGCGGATCCGCAGCGTGTCGAAGATTCCGGTGCTCCTGCTCACGGCGCGCGGCGAGGACGTGGACCGCATCGTGGGATTGGAAATCGGGGCCGACGATTATCTTCCGAAGCCCTTTAACCCGAGAGAATTGGTGGCGCGAATCCGCGCCATTCTGCGCCGCACGAGGCCGGTCAGCGCGGCGAACGTTGCGCCGGAAGTGGTGCGCGTGGGCGACGTGGAACTGGATCCGGCCACGCGAAGTGTGCTGCGAGCGGGGCAAGCGGTCGAACTGACTTCGGTGGAATTCAATCTGCTCGAGGTTTTGCTGCGCGAGGCGGGACGAGTGGTGACGCGCGAACGGTTGGTAAATGCGGTGCTTGGCCGGAAGTTTATGCCGTTCGATCGCAGCATTGATATGCACGTCAGCAAGGTGCGGCGGAAACTCGGCGACTCGGAAGAGGACGGAGACCACATCAAGACGATTCGAGGAGTTGGGTACATGTTTGCGCGGCCGACAGGGAAGGCGAAAAAATGAGGCCATGAAATGAAGAGTCTCTTTCTCAAGATTTTCCTGTCATTCTGGGTGGCCCAGGCGCTGTTCCTGGTGCTGGCGATTCTGGTGACGATTGCGCTGCGTCCGGCGCGGCATGGGACCGAGAGCCAGGCGCCGCAAACATTGGCGGAAGCAGTGAACGCGTATCAGAGCGGCGGAGAGCGGGGCGTTCACGAATACCTGGAAGAATTTTGGCACGCGCAGCACGTACGGGCTTTCGTGTTCGATGCATCGGGACACGAACTTTCTGGACGGCCAGTGCCACCCTGGATTGAGGATGTACGGCAGGGCCGTCCATCGCAGGATGGCGCAGCGCGCGGCGGTCCGACGCATCACCGTAGCTGGATGGACAGCCTGCTGCCCGATCGCATCCTGCGGGAGGCACTGACGTTGGATGGAAAACGGTACACGCTGGTGTTGGAGTTGCCGCCGGGGCCGGGGATATTTTTCGGACGTCATGAGATTCCGGGGCTGGGAATCACGATAGCGATTATTACTTCGGGACTGATGTGTTACCTGCTGGCGTGGTCAATGACGAGTCCGGTGACGCGATTGCGGAAGGCAGCGCAAAGTTTGGCGGCGGGCGACTTGAGCGCGCGGGCGGGCGCTCCGGGTGGTGGACGGCGCGACGAACTGGCGGAGTTGATGCGCGATTTCGATCGCATGGCCGAACGCATCGAAGGGCTGGTGGAGTCGCAATCGCGGCTGCTGAAGGATGTTTCGCACGAACTGCGATCTCCGCTGGCGAGGCTGAGTGTGGCGCTGGGGCTGGCGCGGCAGCGGGCGGCGTCCGAGGTTGGACAGGAAACGGCGCCGGAGCTTGAAAGCGCGCTGGGCCGGATCGAACTCGAGGCCGACCGCTTGAATCAACTCATCCAGCGCCTGCTGACCATTTCGCGCCTGGAGTCGGGCACCGACGGCTTGCGCAAAACGCGGCTATCGCTGCGGAAGTTGGTGGAGCAGGTGTCGCGCGACGCCGAGTATGAAACTCCGGGGCGGCCTTGCCGCGTAACGTACTCGACCAATACGACGGCCGATACGCCAGACGGCGCCACGGATACGGATGAAGATGATTTTCTGGTGGAAGCCGACCCCGACTTGCTGCGCAGCGCGATTGAGAATGCGATAAGGAACGCCACGCGCTATACTGCGGAAGGCACGACGGTGGAGGTGCGGCTGGAGCGGCAGCAGGCCCCGAATGGCATTGGTGAAGAGATTGTGGTTCGCGTGCTCGATTCCGGCCCGGGTGTTCCTAACGAAGCGCTGGCAAAGATTTTTGAGCCCTTCTATCGGCTCGACGATGCTCGCAACCGCCAGACCGGAGGCGCGGGTCTGGGCCTGTCGATCGCAGACCGGGCCATCAGGCTACACGGCGGGCAACTTCGCGCATCCAACCGTCGAGAGGGTGGGTTAGAGATTGAAATCCGGATTCCGCCGGTTTAGGGGTTTGATCTTTGGTTGATCTTGCCGCCCGTTCCTGATACACAAATATATTTCGGCCACAAGCTTCAATCTCCGTGGCGGCTGGCGGCCAATCGCCAACGGACGGGAAGCGGCTGACTACCCCCAACGGCGAAAAGCGCGCCGATGGGGGACCTCTTGGGAGAACAGATGTCGAAGAAATTAGGTAGAGTCGTTGTGCTCGCGGGCCTATGTGCCCTGAGTTTGCTTCTGCTCAATTGTGGCAGTTCCTCGTCCCGGCCCTCGGGAATGCTCTATGTGCTAACCCAGGGGAGCAATGGGTATGGGAACAACGTGAGTTCCTTTACCATCGATTACAACACTGGGAACCTGTCGCTGGTCAATTCAGATGCCAGCACATGCCCTACGGCGGCGAGTGTTACTAATCCCGAACCGTGCGGACTTCCCCTGGATATTTTGCTCGACCCGACGGGCGCGACGGCATTCGTGCTGAATCAGGGTGTGCCTTCCGCTACTAATCCGCCCGTGCCGCCGACGATCTACCCCTACACGGTGAACTCGGATGGGAGCCTGTCAACGCAGCAAGGTGCGGCGGTATATTGGACCTGCATCAGCCCGACTGGTGCCCCCTGTACCACGAACAATTCCTATCCCGACACTGCGGTGGTCATGACGCGCGATGCGGCCGGACAATTCTTGTTCGTGATCGATGATGGGGCGAATCCTTCGCCGACGACCTGCCCGCTGCAAGGCACGGGTGTTACGAATTCCACGCAGGCTACGAATTTTGTGGGTTGTCCGTCGATCTCGGTGTTTGCCATGAAGCCAGGCTCAACCACCTTGAAATTCGTAAGCCAAAGTTTGACCTACCAAAGTCCGTTCTTCCTCAGCAAACTGCCGACCGCGCTTTCGGCCATTACGTTTACTCCGTCCTCTCCGGCCAATGCTCCGGCGCAGGAACTTCTCTTCGTAACCAACAATTACGACCTTTGTACGGTCGCGTGCGGCCCAACTTCCACGCCTACTGAATCTCCCAACGACAATACGGTGAGCGTATACAGCGTGAGTTCCTCGGGCGTTCTGACCGAAACGAGTGATTCGCCGTATGTTGTTGCCGCCACCAGTCCGAGCGCGGTGTTCGCCGTCAACACCAACCCGGCGGGGCAGCCTGCCGCCGGCGGCGTGTTTGTGTATGTGGGCGATAACGACCCGAATGGCAGCCATTTGTATCCGTTCCAGGTGTGCACCGAAGTCAATGCGGTGTGCAAGTCGCAGGATGTGACCAATAACAATCAGCCCGTCTATCTGATGACTCCGCTGGTGCAAACGTGCACCCAACCACCTTGCAACACCGTGCCGCCAAGCTCGGCGGGACAGAACGTGGTGGGAATGCTGGTGGATCCCACGAACAATTTTCTCTACGTGGCAAGCGAAGACTCGAGCCAGGTTTTTGGATTTCAAATCAATGCCGGGGCGGGCACGCTGAAACCACTGAGCACAAGCGCAGCGAACCTGCCGACAGGAGCGCAGCCAGTGGCGATGGCAATGCACCCCAGCGTAAACAACTCCGGTCAGTTCCTCTTCACCTCGAACAGCGGGGCGGACAGCGTTTCGGTCTTCACGCTAAGCACAACGACTGGAGCGATGAGCAGCCCGTTCGGGCCGGTGTCAACCCCGGCGCCGCCCAGTGGTATGACGGCGCACTAACGAATCGGGCCATCTCATGATCGGGTCATCGAAAATCCGCTGGAGCCTTGGTTTTCGATCACCCGATGATCCGATGGCCAGATCACCCGATGCGCTTACGTGGGCATGCGGAGGATGAGATAGCCTCCGATGAAACCGAAGACCAGGTCTGGAGACCAGGCGGCAACCGCGGGCGGAAGCTGGCTCAAATTTCCCATCGCCTCGAACAGGCCGGAAATCGTCCAATAGACGACCCCGATGCCGATGGCAGTCGCAACTCCGGTCAGAGCGGAGCGCTTGCCCGCCGAAACCGCGAAGGGAATGGCGAGCACGGCCATCACCAGGGTGATCAGCGGATAGGCAATCTTTTTTTGCAGTTGCACCCGCAGACGCACCACGTCAAAGCCGCTCTGTTCGAGATCGTGAATGTAGCGGCCCAGTTCGTCGTAACTCATTTCTGACGATTGTTTGATTTCCTTCTTAAAGTAAGCGGGCGCTTCCGTCAGTTCGGGAAAGGTGGCGGCATCGAACGGGCGGTATTTCTCGATGGCGGAGCCGTTCAGGCTGCGCTCCCATCCCTGCTCGTAAACCCACCGGCCCATGGATTGCGACCAGTGTGCGCGGTCGGCGGTGATGCGGTGCGTGATTTGGAAAGTGTGGGGATCGAACTGGAACACCGACACGCCGCCGAACACATTGCGGTCGGCATCGAAGAATTGATAGTAGTAAATGTCGGAGTGCTGCCCGAAAATCCACTTGCGGTCGGGGCGAAGGTAAGTTTGCGCGGGCTTCCCCTTGATTTGGTTGCGCAGCGCGTCCTGCCGCTTGTTGGTGTAGGGGAGATAGAGTTGGTCGGACAGAAAGAGCACGCCCGCGACCAGCATGGAAGCGACCAGCACCGGCACGACGATACGGTAAAGACTGATGCCGGTGGCTTTGATCGCCGTGATTTCGTTGGACCGCTGCAGCAGGCCGAAGGTGATCAGCACCGCCAGCAGCATGCTCAGAGGAGCAATCGGATAGTACAGGAAGTAAGGTGTGACATTTATCAAGTATTCGCCCACAATGAGCGGTGAGACCTGATTCCGCAGGATATCGCCCAGCAACTCGAACAGCGTGAACACCAGCAGCAGCGTCACGAACGCGCCAGCGATCAGGGCCAAATAAAAGGTAAAGCCGCGCAACACATAATCGTCGAGGATGGTCGGGAAGCGAAGATTGAACAAGCGCCACCGATTAGGCAGGCCGCGCCTCACGCCGTTGCGAAGACCCTCGCGGAACGACTCACCGTTCCGTGGCAGCGCTAGCTGGTCCGGCGTCGAAGATGCGGGCCTCGAAGCCTTCCACCAGAAAACTCTGGACCATAAAACTCTGAACCAAGCGCGGAACCCAGCCAACTCAATCGGCCGCCGTTCCGATTGCCAGAGCAGAAAAACTCCTCCCCCAAAAAACACGAGATCGGCGAGCCAAACACCGGCGGCGGGCGAGAGCCGACCCTGGCGCGCGAAAGATACACCGATCAAGGAAATCGAATAGTAGAGAAAGACCAGCAGAATGGTCAGCACAAAGCCGCTGGACTTCCCGCCTTTCTTCGACGAAAGTCCCAGCGGAATGCCGACCAGGGCCAGCACAAGGCAGGCGGTCGGCAGCGCCAGACGGCGATGATATTCGATCAGGTTCCAGCGGCGCGTGACAGGATCGGCGGTCCGCGCCACATGGAGCAGGTCCGCAACTTTCATTTCACCGAGCGACGGCGGCTCGTGTTCCTGACTGCTTTGTGATGCCGGAATCTGGATCGGTATGTCGGTCGTCTGGAAGGTGGAAATCTGGTAGTGGTCCGGAAGCTTGGGGTCGCTTTCGTGCGTGGAACCGTTGGTGAGATGCAAGTCCAGGGTCTCAGGCCCTTGGCTAACGAGCAGCCCTTCGCGTGCCAGACTGATGCGCGGCGCGGCTGGATCGGATAAATCTGCAAGGAACACGCCTTTCCAGAGCGCTCCGCCGGACATGGCTTTGACGTCTTGCACGTAGAGAATGATCTTCGGGAATCCTTCATAAAACACCCGGGGCTGGACCTCGAAAGAAGCCTGCGAAGATTTGAGGTTGCCCTGCAGCTCTCCCAGAGCGGCGAGCGAGCGCGGCGCGAGATAGACGCTGTTGCCCAAGGCGAGCAGCCACGCCACCACCACGAAGATTGAGATCACGCGCAGGAAGGTCCACACGCCCAGGCCGCTGGCGCGCATGGCCGTGATTTCGCTGTCCGCGGCCAGACGGCTGAGCCCGATGAGAATGCCGACCAGCACGCCCATGGGAATCGTATAAGTGAGCGCGACTGGGACGGTGAAGAAAAATACTTCCGCCACGCTCGGCAGCGGCGCGCTGTTGCGGACCACGAGTTCGAGGATGCGGCCGAGGTCGCGCGTGAAAAGAACAAAGGTGAAAACCGCCGCGCCGATCAGCGCGTGGGAGACGACTTCTCCCAGAATGTAGCGGGTGAGGATGCGCATCCGCAAAATGGTTGACTCATTGCGAGTCTAGCATGAGAGCGGCAGCGGCGGATTTAGTTTTGACAACCTTGCCGCCAATTTGCTTTCCCTCCATAATGTGCTTAGACAAGTTTGATGATAACTCCGGCGCAAACCGCGAACCACGAGCCTCTGGCGCATCTCGATCTCGAGCGCGAGATCGCCCGGCTCAAGCGCCAGATGAATGCCGTCATTCTGGCGCACTACTATCAGGACTCGGAAATCCAGGACCTTGCCGATTTTGTCGGCGACAGCCTGCAACTATCGCAGAAGGCCGCCGCCACCTCGGCGGATGTCATCGTTTTCTGCGGCGTGCTCTTCATGGCCGAGACCGCCAAGATCCTCAACCCCGGCAAGCTGGTCCTGCTCCCCGACCTAAAGGCGGGCTGTTCGTTGGCCGACGGCTGTCCGGCGGATTTATTCAAGGCGTTTCGCGAACGTTATCCCGATCATGTGGCGATCACTTATATCAACTGCAGCGCCGAAGTGAAGGCGCTCAGCGATATCATCTGCACCTCCAGCAACGCGGAGAAGATCATCCGTCAGATCCCGCTCGGCCAGCCAATTCTATTCGCGCCCGACCAGCATCTGGGCCGCTACCTGATAAAGAAAACGGGACGCGAACTGCGGCTTTGGCCGGGGAGCTGTATTGTCCACGAAATGTTTTCCGAGCGCAGCCTAGTGCAGCTGAAGGAGCGCCATCCCCAGGCAAAAGTTCTGGCCCATCCTGAATGCCCCGAAGCGGTGCTGCGCCACGCGGATTACATAGGCTCGACCACTGGAATTCTCACCTACGCTCAGCAAAGTCCGGCGGCCGAGTTCATTGTCGCCACGGAAAAAGGCATCCTCCACCAGATGGAGAAGTCTTGCCCGGAGAAGAAGTTCATCTCGGCCCCCGGCGAGGGCGGTTGCTCGTGCAGCGAATGTCCGCACATGCGGCTCAACACCATGGAGAAGCTATACCTCTGCATGAGAGATCGCGCGCCGGAAATAACGCTGGACGAAGATTTACACCAGCGCGCTCTGCGACCCATCGTCCGCATGTTGGAGATGAGCTAAAAACCCGTGACGGAAGTTAGACTCTGTTCTTCAGCTCACGGGTAATAGCCACGCCTAGACCTTGCACGCCGGGATGTCCGATAGGGACGCTGCCATCAGGCCGTAGAAGGAGTTTTGGGCGCAACGAAGGGGCAAACAAACGGCGCAAATTTGTGTAATCGCCTGTTTACAGCAATCAAGGCGTGCATCTTGCGTTATTTGGATACGACCGATTGAAATCGCTCATTGGGAAACCGGAATCACGGATCTCCGCTTTCCAATCTTGCCACGCCACGGGGAGGTAGTCGCAAGGCAGGTTGCATCCCCACCCCGGCTTTACAAGGCACCTGAAAGAGAAAGCAAACGCATGTTGTCGCTGAGTGGCAGAGGCTTGAGAATCCAAGAGAATTCTGAGATACGGTTTGCCCACTGGAGTCGGAAACGAATAATGTCCTTGCGAGCCCATACCCTGAGGGATTTCCGCATACTCGTCCACGAGTCCAGCCGAAGCATTAAAGGTCGGAAAGATAGGCATGATTCGCGCCAATTCTGCATCAATGTGTGTCACGACACCGTTCTGTGTTCCCAAATCAACCGTAAACAGTGTCCCCGGCTCTACTCGCAATGCGGAGAGCCATCTGTTGTCAACCTTGAAGCTTGTTACGCAAGAATCCCCTTCGCAGCGACGGTACTCGAATGATCGTTTATGCCTCTCTGAGAACTGCCGTGCGTCTCCCTCGGTCGATCTGCCGACTTTGAGGGTTGTGATGTCTTTCAGGAGAGCCTCGGCTTCAGCTTTTATGACCAGACCATACCATGTCAGGCCAACTCCTGCGGCTCCGAGCAGGATGGCTGATGCAGTAATGATTTTTGGCACAGTTCTCGTGGCGCTGACCTCGCTACTACTCTATAGATACAAAGGCGGCTGGCCCGTCCAAGCTCCGCTTGGGCGGGGACTTTGACTTTTTCATCATAAACCATGTGTGATCGAATTCCATTGACTTAAGACCAACAACACGCGACCATAATTATTAGAGATCTGATTGGGGCAGTTTCGAGGAGCGTCCGTTAGCCAAGACGGCCCTCGAAACTGCCCCAAACCAATTTTCAGTGCAATTTTAGGAGCTAAGTCCTTATTCCGGAATATTTTACGTATAAGTCCTTTAAATTCAAAGATTTTGCGGGAATTTCCTCCTAAATCTTTGATTCCAAAAGACCGGGGGGAGGGGGGAGTAGTAAACACGGGTTAATACCTTAGGAGTAAATAGTCGGAAGTAGAGACCACAGACGAACGCGAACCTGGGGCACCATGGATACAGCAACGCTAAATTCAAAAAAAGTGTCACGAGTACGACTATACGAACCGTACATGCGCCACGGCCTGCTAGAATTTGTCCACATTGGCTTCCATATCCAAGTCGCTTGATCTGTCTATTTACCGCGAATTCTTGCGCCGATCCCTCGCGGAAGATTTGGGGGCCGGGGACATTACCACCGACACCATCGTGGCCGTCGAGCGGCGCGCTCGCGGCGTACTGATCGCCAAATCGTCACTAGTCCTTGCCGGTGTCGATTTGTTCATCGAAGTCTTTCGTCTTCTAGATCCCTCGGCAACAGTGGAGATCAAACGTCAGGACGGGGAGGAACTTCGTCCCGGCGAAAGTCCGGTCCAGATATGCGCTTCGGCGCGCGCTTTGCTTTCCGGAGAGCGCGTGGCCTTGAACCTGCTCCAGCGGCTCTCCGGCATCGCCACGCTGACACGCCGCTTTGTGCGTGAGGTCGAAGGCACGGGCACGGAAATTCTCGATACCAGAAAAACCACTCCCGGACTGCGCACGCTGGAAAAATATGCGGTGCGCATCGGCGGAGGCCGCAGTCATCGCAAGGATCTGGCGGAAGCCGTCCTCATCAAGGAGAACCATATCCGCATGGTGGGCGGAGTCGCGGCGACGCTCGAAGCGGTGCAGCCCGTCCAGGGTCGTGTGGCGTGGATGGAAATCGAAGTGACGAATTTGGACGAGTTGCGCGATGCGCTCGTCCATAGCCACAGCCCAGATGTTATTCTTCTGGATAACATGCAACCTGCCGAAGTGCGTCGGGCGGTCGAACAAGTGCGTCTCATGGAAAATACTCGACCCAATCTAACAAAAAAGATTCGAATCGAGGCCTCGGGCGGAATTACGCTCGCCAACGTGAGGCAGTTCGCGGAGACCGGCGTAGACTGGATTTCCGTCGGCGCTCTGACCCACTCCGCCCCGGCCGTGGACTTGAGTTTCGAGATTGAACCCGCGTAATGCCAGACACTTTGCAGAATACTTTGCAGGACACTCTACAAACCGACATTCTCGTCATCGGCAGCGGCCTGGCTGGCCTCGCCGCCGCATGGGACGCCGCCAAACGGGGCTGCCAAGTCACTCTGCTGACCCGCGCCGAAAAACCCGAGGAATGTAATACCGATTGGGCGCAGGGTGGAATCATCTATCGCGCCCCCGCCGAATCCCCGGATCAACTGGTGGCCGACATCCTCTCCGTGGGCGGCGGCCTGAGTTCTCCCGACGCCGCTCGCCTACTGGCCCGCGAAGGTCCGCGTCTAGTCAAGGAAATTCTGATCGACGAGCTCGGCATTCGCTTCGATCCCTCCAAGGAAAATCCCGAGCAACTCGATCTGACCCGCGAGGCGGGACATTCCCTGCCGCGCATCGTTCACTACAAAGACCAAACCGGCTTCGCCATCGAACGCGCGTTCCTCGATCGCGTCCGCTCCCACCCTAACGTGACGGTGATGTCTCATGCCACCGCCGTGGACTTGCTGACCGTCTCGCACCATTCCCTGGAGCCCACCGACGTCTATCGTCCACTGACCTGCGTCGGCGCTTATGTACTCGATCAGAAGAGCGGGAAAATTTTTTCTCTTCTGGCCAAGGAAACCATTCTGGCCACCGGCGGCCTGGGCAGCGTCTTCCTGCACACCACCAATCCTCCCGGAGCCCGCGGCGATGGTATCGCCATGGCTTACCGCGCCGGGGCCCGCTGCATGAACATGCAGTACATCCAATTTCACCCCACCGCGCTGCTTGCACCCGACGGCTGCTTCCTGATTTCCGAGACCGTGCGCGGCGAGGGCGGCCGCCTGGTCGATCGTCACGGGAAGGAATTCATGCAACGCTTCCATCCCGACGGCTCGCTCGCGCCCCGCGACATCGCCGCGCGCGCCATCTATCAGACCATGCTCGAGTCGGGCGAACCTTGCGTGTACCTCGACATTACCCACAAGCCCGCCGATCAGCTTCGCGAGCGTTTCCCCGGCATTTACGCTACTTGCATCGAGCGTGGCATTGACCTCACGCGCGAACCCATCCCGGTCGTCCCCGCAGCCCACTATAGCTGCGGCGGAATTGCCACCGACGATTGCGGACGCACCACCGTCCAACGTCTGCGTGCCGTCGGCGAAGTCGCATGCACTGGATTGCAAGGCGCCAATCGCCTGGCCAGCACATCGCTGCTCGAATGCCTGGTCTGGGGTACGAGGACCGGAGCGAATGCCGCCCAAGGCATCGTGTCGGGCGGCGATTTCTACTTTCCCAAAGTCGCCGACTGGCGTTACGAACACGAACCCGCCGACCCCGCCCTCATTGCCCAAGATTGGCTCACCATCCGGCACACCATGTGGAATTATGTCGGCCTCATCCGCAGCGAGCGGCGGCTAAACCGCGCCATGCGTATCTTGCGCGAACTCGACCTCGAGATTGCCCGTTTCTACGAAAAGTGCGAGGTCGGCGATTCCATCATCGGCTTACGCAATGGCATCCTCACCGCCCTTCTCATCCTCGGAGCCGCGGAACAAACCCGCGAAAGCCGCGGCTGCCATTACCGCATCAACTGACATCTAACATCGAGCGCCATGAACTGCGCGCGTCGCTCGCCGTTAGCCTACTCATAGTCAATCTGCGCCGTCGTGAAAGCGGAGGGCAACTTCCTGCTCCCTGTTTTTTGCCCTCCTTAAATTTATACGTTCCTCAGGATCTCTGACACCAGCTTGGCCCTTACGGTTGTCTTCCGTATAGATGGAGTAACATCGCCATTTCACCACCAATTCTCAGCACGGGCGACCGGCGTCAATGATTTTCTGGCGGAGGATGGCGGCGATATTTCCACCACAGAAACAGGGTCACGGCGACAGCGACAATCAAAACGGCGACGTTGAAACGCCGCATGGTTCGCAGCAGGGTGTGCCAATGTTGGCCGAAGAAATATCCGGCGCTGGCGATGGCGGCGACCCAGACGGCCGCGCCCAGGAAGTTGAAGATGGCAAATGTTCGCCAGCGCATGCGCAGAACGCCGGCCAGGGGTCCGGCAAAAACTCTCATGCCGAAGACGAAACGGGCAAAGAAAATGGCGGCTGCTCCGTAACGGGCGAACATGCGCTCGCCGCGTTGCAACGTGGCCGAGTGAATCCGAAAGACGCTTTGATAGCGCTCCAGCAGTGGACGCCCGCCATAGAGGCCGACGGCGTAGCCCAGATTGCCACCGAGCGTGGCGGCACAGGTGGCAACCACGACGATCCATCCGAGATGGAGTTGGCGTTCGGAGTAGGCAAGAAAACTCGCCAGCAGAAGCGCGATCTCACCGGGAACGGGGAGGCCGGCGCTTTCCGACAGCAACAGCAGAGCTACGGCCCAGTAGCCATAGGCGGCGATGAATGCGCGGAGCGAGTGGATCATCGTGAGGTGCATGGATTGATGAAACAAGTTCTCAGTTCCTCTTTTCCGCCGTAGAGGAAATCAACCAGGGCGCGGTTGAACGCCTCGGACGCTTCTTCGTAGGGCAGATGGCCGGCGCCCTCGAACTGCACCAGATGGGCATCGCGGAAATTTTGGCGCAGCGGCTCGGCGGAGCGAAAATCTACGGCGCGGTCTTTCGTTCCCCACAGGAGAAGCGTGGGGTAATCGCGAATATTGGGGAGCGCTCGTTCCAGTTCCGCGAGGTCTGTTGTCCAATTCTTCACGATGCGCAAGGCATGACGAAACGAGTGATTCTTGAGTACGGGGATGCGATAGCCGCTAGTGAATCGGGCGGGATTTTCGAGCGGTCGCCAAACAAGCGGAGCAGCCACAGGGGATCAAACCAGCGCCAGCGCTCGACGGTGTTGCGGAAGAGCATGGAACCGAAACGACTGCCCAGAAAGGGCGCGAGGCGCTTGCCATGCGGCGACCAGGGATTGACGGGCGCGACGAGCACCAGGCGTCGCACTCGCGCTTCGTTTCGCTCCATACAGATGGTGGCCACCATGATGGCAACGCCGCCGCCGTGGGAAGTACCGAGCAGGTCGAAACCTCGAATGCCGACGGCGTCGGCGAACTGGAGGACGCGCTCAGCGGTGGCGCGCACGGCGCAATCAATGCCGGGGTTGGCTGACGACAGCCCGGCACCCAGATTATCTATGGCGTAAACGGTCGCGTGGGGCACGAGCGCGGGGATGGTGAATCTCCAAGAAAAGGAGTGTCCCATCAACCCATGAATCAGGATGAGCGCCGGGCCCGATCCGACCTTGAGGTAGCGCATGCGCCCGCCGGGGAGTTCGAGCCAGCGCTCTTTCCAGCATTCTTCCATGGCATCTCCGACTCTCGGAGTGCCCGCGGACGGGTTGGGGTAGGAGGCGGGGACAGATTCTTCTTCGGAACTTAATGTTTTGCTGGGCAACGAAGTCCTCGCAAACAGAGTCTTACTCAGTAATATCGCCTCTGACGCTTCGGGGGAGCTGAAATCTGGCTCCCCTCTTTTTTGGCAGGCGTCAGAGATATTCCTTCGCGGCTATACGAATCCAGAATTGCTGGGATTACAGCCACTTGCCGAGCCGTGCTCGGTTTGGACAGCCGAGAGCGGCTGTCCCTACGCAAACAGGATACAGCAAGGGGCATCGTCAGCTTGCGTGTGGCAGGTTTCGGCTCTGCGAAAGACGGGGCAAGCCCGTCTCTTCACAATATCCATATCCCGACCCAAACGGGCATCCCGATCGAAGCGGACATCCCGAAAGACAGAAGCTACCTTCCATAATTCATAGCAGCTCTTTCAAATCCTCTCTATACTTATGGAAGTTGCTCCATGGATGTGACTTACGAACACTGTGCAGAATTGGAGGGTGGCAGTGAAGTTGCTGATCAATGCGAGGCGGCGAATATCTAGCCCCGCCGCCGCGCAACTGTCCCCGTCCATGAATCGCGAATTGGAAGCCCGGTTTACCGCCATCCTACTGGCTCTACTCACAGGAGCGGCGGTGGTTTTTGCGGGTCTCAACTACAAGGTCGAGCGCCAGTCGGCGATTCCCGACGACGGCGCATGGTGGATGGAGCGCAACGACCATGTGGTGGCGGACCGGCTGGAACCGAACGGGCCGGCGGAGCGGGCCGGAATCCGCCGCGGGGACCAAGTGGTCAGCGTCAACGGCCGCGCCGTAAACAGTCTGGCGGCGGTGACGCGCCAGCTCTACGACTCCGGCATCTGGTCGAAGGCCACCTACTCGCTGGTCCGCGGCTCGGTGCCGTTGGATGTGGAAGTGGTGCTGGCCCCGGCCGAGCGCTCCACGAACGATTGGCTGCGGCTGATCGCACTTATTTATTTGGGCATTGGGCTCTACGTGTTGCTGCGGCGCTGGACGGCGGTGGGTTCCACGCACTTTTACATTTTCTGCCTGGTGTCTTTCGTTTTTTACTCGCTGCACTACACCGGCAAGTTCAACGCTTTTGACTGGATTGTCTTCTGGGCCAATGAAGTCGCGTGGCTGCTGCAGCCGGCGCTGTTCCTGCACTTCGTATTGACCTTCCCGGAACGTCGAGAGTTCGCCGACAAGCATCGCTGGGCGATTCCGGCGCTCTACCTGCCGGGAGCAATACTGCTGGGAATCCAGGTGCTTGCGCTCGAGTACTTGAAGGCGAGCGCCTCGCTGCTTTTCAATCTGGACCGGATCCACTGGGCCTACTTGACGATCTTCTTCGTCTCGGCGGCCGGGGTCCTGTGGCGCAACTACCAGCAGGCCACCACCCCGATTCTGCGCCAGCAACTGAAGTGGATCACGCGTGGCACCATCCTGGCCATCACGCCGTTCACGCTTTGTTATGTTCTGCCGTATCTGTTTGGAGTGATGCCTTCGCTGACCATGAAAGTGTCGGTACTGTCGCTGGGACTGCTGCCGCTGACTTTTGGTTATGCCATTTTCCGCTACCGTTTGATGGATGTGGATTTGATCTTCAAGCGCGGCATGGCCTACACGCTGGCGGCGGCGGCCATGGTGGGATTGTATTTCGCTAGCGTGGCCGCGATTGCGGAACTGGTGCACATGCGCGTGCCAAGCACCGGGCCTTGGGGATTAGTGGCGGCGGTGGTGGTCACCGCGCTGCTCTTCGATCCGGTGCGCAAATGGATCCAGGAAAAACTCGACCGCCTCTTCTTCCACACCGGCTACGACTACCGGCGCACGCTGATCGAGTTCGGACGGGAGTTGAGTTCGGAGACCGATCTCGACAAAATGCTTTCCTCGCTGGTGGACCGGCTGGCGCGCACCCTGCTGGTGGACCGCATCGCCATCTTCCTCGGCAACAGCGACTCTTCGCGCTTTGAATTATCGAAATCGTTTGGCATCGTCCACATCACCGGTCTCGACCTGTCCTTTCTCGCCAAGCCGCGCATCGAGGATGCCGTCGGGCACATCTTCTTCGAGAATACGCACCAGTTGCCGCGCGAAGATGCGGCCGCACAGGAAGCCATCGGACGCCTCGATCTCAACTACTACATTCCCTGCCATGCGCGGCAAAAGACCATCGCCTTCCTCGGGCTGGGCAAGACCATGCGAGGCGATTTCCTTTCCAGCGAAGATGTGGAGTTGCTCGAAGCGTTGGCGGGATACATCGGCATCGCCATCCAGAACGGGCGGCTCTACGCCTCGCTCGAGCAGAAGGCCAGCGAGTACGAGCGACTCAAGGATTTCAACGAGAACATTGTCGAATCCATCAACGTCGGCGTGATGGCCGTGGACTTACAGGACCGCATCGAGAGCTGGAACTCGCAGATGGAAGTCATGTACGCCCAGCCGCGTTGGCAAGTGGTGGGGCGTTCGCTGACCGAGGTCTTTCCGGCGGCCTTCGTCGAGGAGTTCTACCGCGTCCGGCAGAATCCGGGCATCCACAATCTTTACAAGTTCCGGCTGGCGACCCCCACTGGCGAATCGCGCGTCGTGAATGTGGCCATGGCGCCGCTGGTGACGCGCAAGTTCAACGTGGTGGGGCGGCTGGTCATCATGGACGACATCACGGAGAGGATCGAACTGGAAGTCCAACTCACGCAGGCCGACAAACTTTCTTCCATCGGATTGTTGGCTGCGGGCGTGGCCCACGAAGTGAATACGCCGCTGGCCGTGATCTCCTCCTACACGCAGATGCTGGCCAAGCAGTTGCAGTCGGACCCGCAGAAAGCGGGGCTGCTCGAGAAGATCACCCGGCAGACGTTTCGCGCCTCGGAGATCGTCAACAATCTGCTGAACTTCTCTCGCACCACCGGCACGGAGTTGACGGAAATCAGCTTGAACAAAGTGATCGCGGATACGCTGGCGTTGCTCGATCACCAATTCAAGGTGGCGCGCATCCAAGTGCAGCCCGAGCTCGACAAAAATCTTCCTCCGATTCAAGGCAACGCGGGGCGTCTGCAGCAAGTATTTCTGAATTTGTTCCTGAATGCCAAGGACGCGATGCCCGGGGGTGGAATCCTAAGTGTGGCCACGCTGAACGGCGAATTCGTCAGCGTGCGCGTCTCTGACACCGGCACGGGCATTGCCCAGGAAAACATTCATCGCATCTACGACCCATTCTTCACTACCAAGACGGCGCCCGGGGAGGGCCAGAATCGGGGCACCGGTCTTGGGCTTTCGGTCACCTACGGCATCATCCAGGAACACGCGGGCAAAATCCGCGTGGAGAGCCGCCCGGGCGAAGGCACCACCTTCACCCTGGATTTTCCATTGCTAACGATAACGACCAGGAAGGCTGTGCATGTCTGAGTTGTCCATGTCTGAAATCACAACCATTCCGCGCCGAAGCACACCGGAAACCACGCGGCCGGAAAGTGCGGGCAAAATTCTCATCGTTGACGATGAAGCGGAAATTCGGGAATCGCTCGAGACCCTGCTGCAACTCGAGGACTATACGGTCGTCTCCGCGGCCAGCGGACGGGAAGGTCTGGCGCAGATTGGAGCGCGCGCTTTCGACCTGATTTTGCTCGACCTCGCCCTCCCCGACAAGAACGGGATGGAGGTGCTGTTTGAGATCCGGCTGCAGCATCCCGAACAGGCCGTCATTATGATCACCGCCTATGGATCGGTGGAGAACGCGGTGCGCGCCATGCAGTCCGGCGCCACCAACTTCATCCAGAAACCGTGGGACAACGAGAAGCTGCTGGCCGACGTGCGCGCCGCCATCGCCCGCCAGAGAGCGGAAGAAGAAAACGTTCAACTCAAGCGCGCACTCAAGCAGCGTTACAACTTTGAAAACATCGTGGGCAAGAGCGAGCCCATGCTGAAGATTTTCGATCTGGTGGCGCAGGTGGCGCCCAGCCGCTCGACCGTGCTGCTGCAAGGCGAGAGCGGGACGGGCAAGGAACTGATCGCCAAAGCGATCCATCTGAATTCCACCCGGCGCGACCGGCCATTCGTGCCCGTCAACACGGGATCCACGCCGCCCGACCTGCTGGAATCCACTTTATTCGGGCACGTCAAAGGCGCATTTACCAGCGCGATTGCGTCGAAGAAAGGGCTGTTCGAAGTGGCCGACCGGGGCACGCTTTTCCTCGACGAAATCGGCACCATGAGCATGGACACGCAGAGCAAGATCCTGCGTGTGTTGCAGGACCGCAAGTTCATGCACCTGGGCGGGGTGCAGGAAGTACAAGTGGATGTGCGCATCATCGCCGCCACCAACGTGGACCTGCGCCAAATGGTACGCGAAGGCAAGTTCCGCGAAGACCTCTTCTACCGCCTCAACGTCATTAGCCTCGATCTGCCGCCGCTGCGCCAGCGCCGCGAAGACATTCCACTCCTGGCGCAGCATTTCCTGAAAAAATATTCGGAAGAAAACGAAGTGCCCCTGCGCCGCATCACCACCGAAGCGTTGCGCGCGCTGATGGGTCATAGTTGGCCGGGCAACGTCCGCGAACTTGAAAACACCATCGAACGCGCCGTGGTGCTGTCTTCCGACAGCAACATTGGGCTCGACCTGCTGCCCGACCACATCGCCGGCCGCGGCACACCCGTCCCGGCCTTGGATGTGAATGCCGAGGCCACGCTCTTCACCATCATGGAAGACTGCGAACGGCGGATCATCATTGATATGCTGGAGCGGTGCGGCTGGAACCAGACCGAAGCGGCCGAGCGCTTTCACGTTCCGCTCTCGACTCTGAACCAGAAAATCAAACGCCTCTCCATCGAGATCAAGAAGAAACACCGGGAGTGAGATCGGATCATCGGCCATCAGCAGCCCGCAAGGTCTCAAGGGTTTTAGATCACCCGATGACCCGATCACCAGATCGCCCGATGATTTCCGCTCTGCTATAGTTCCCTGAGCGGAAGTTTCCCGAACGAACATGGCACTCGAACTCGAACTGATTTCTCCGGTTGAAATCGCCAAAGATATGGCGCTGGCGGTGCAGGAATACACCCTGCTCGCGGAGCAATCCCTGGCGAACTTCTTCCGCCGTCCTCTGTACATGGGCGACATGCTGCACCAGGCGGACCTGATTGGCGTCGGCTCCCTGCCCATCGTGGTTCTGACGGGACTCTCCGTCGGCGCGCTGCTGGCACTGAACGCAGCCAGCACATTGCAACGCTTCGGCTCGATCACGCTCATCGGCCAGCTCGTGTCCATCGGCATGGTCACCGAACTGGGCCCGCTCATCACCGGGCTGATGGTGGCCGGGCGGAACGCCTCCGGCATGGCCAGCGAACTCGGCTCGATGATCGTGACCGAACAGATTGACGCCATGCGCGCCCTGGGCACCGATCCCACCAAGAAGCTGGTTACGCCGCGCGTGGGGGCCACCGTCTTCATGCTGTTTTTTCTTACCATCATCGCCGACCTGCTCGGGCTGATCGGAGGCTATGGGGTCGCGCATTTGCTGTTCGGGGTTGACACGCAACAGTATTGGACCTCTGTCTGGCAGATCCTTGTTTTCCGCGACGTTTTCACCGGCCTCATCAAGCCCGTGCTGTTTGGGTTCATCATCGCTACCATAGGCTGCTATTACGGCATGTCCACGCGGGGCGGCACGCAGGGCGTGGGCCGTTCGACCACTCAGGCCGTGGTCGCTGCTTCGGTGTTGATTCTGATCGTGGATTTCTTCGTTACCAAGTTGATCTTCGCAATTTTTGGTTACAGGTAAGCCATGCCGGCTCCCACTCTGCCCAGCGAAAATCCGGCGGCTGCGGTGGCAAGTCTCTCTGGCTATGCCATCGAGTTCGACAACGTTGCCATCGCGTTCGATGAGAATGTCGTGCTCGATGGCATTTCCTTCCAGCTTGCGCACGGCGAAACTAAGGCGCTGTTCGGCGTCGCCGGGTCGGGCAAGAGCACCCTGCTCAAGCTCGCCATGGGTCTGCTGCGGCCCGATAGCGGCCGCATCTTCATGCTGGGAGAGGAAATCACGCACATGAAGGAACGGGACCTGTTCGAGCTGCGCCGGCGCGTGGGCATCGTGTTCCAGGAAAGCGCGCTCTTCGACTCGCTCAAAGTGTACGAAAACGTCGCATTCCGCCTCATGGAAGAGGGAACCTCCGCCGAGGAAATCGAGCGGCGGGTGCGCGAGGCGCTGCGCTTTGTGGAGTTGGAACGAACCTACGACATGCGTCCCTCCGAACTCTCGGGCGGCATGAGGCGGCGCGTGGCCATCGCCCGCGCCATCATCACCGAGCCCGAAGTGCTGCTCTACGACTCGCCCACCGGCGGACTCGATCCCGTGACCTCGAACACCATCGTCGAACTCATCATGAAGCAGCGCGACGTTTACAAAACCAGCGCCCTTATGGCGACCCCCCGCCTGCAGGACGCCTTCACCATGGCAACGCACCAGTTCGACAAGGCCACCAACCAGATGGCCGTCCTACCCAAAGGCCAGCGGGGTGAAGTGCCCATGAGCTTTCTCATCCTGCGCGGAGGCAAGGTCATCTTCGATGGCGACGCCCATCAACTCGCCGCTTCGCGCGACGACTACATTCGCGAATATATTTCGTAGCGGCTCGTGTGGGGATTGAGAACTTGGCGTTGAACTCTCTTTCGCCAGATTTTGTCATCCCGAGCGAAGCGAGGGATCTGCATTTGCAGCGGACTACAGATCCCTCGCTTCGCTCGGATGACAATTCATAAAGGGTGTCGGCCGTGTTAAGGATTAGGATTGTTTTCACGGCTTCTTTCCGTCGCTCGACTTTTTGTCGCTCTTGTCCCAGCCTCTCTTGCCCGGCAACGCTGCCGGATTTTCGTGTGTGCGCTCGCGGAAGCCGCCTTTCATTCCCCTGGCCAGGCCGATGGTCGATTCCCCAAACTTGTCGCGCAGATGGTCCGCGGCGGCCAGCGCCTTCTGCCAACGCTCGTCCCGCGAAGGCTCCAGCAGATCGAGCTGGGCCGGACCCGATTCGAAATTCGACGCTTGCACTCCCAGCAATCGCACCGGCGCGCCCGGCTTCCAGTTGGCGAAATAACAAGCGGCGCGCATGCTCGAAAATCTGGTTGTCCATCTGCGTCGGCTGCTCGAGCGATTGCGCTCGCGTGATGGTCGAGAAATCTTTGTAGCGCAATTTCAGATGGAGCGTGCGCGCAAAATATCCGCCCTCGCGCAACCGCCGGCCCACCATCTCGCTGAGCCGCATCAGGGTGGACTGCAAGCGCTCGGCGTCGCCCGTGTCTTCGTCGAAGGTGTGCTCGTGGCTGATGGATTTGGGATCGGCGCTTTCTCCCACTGCGTTGTCGAACCATCCACCCGCATCCTCGCCCCGCGACTTCCCTGCCAGCGCGAGGCCCCATTTTCCGAAGCGGCGTTCCAGATCGCGTTCTTCCAGGCGCGCCAGGTCGCCCACTTTCTGAATGCCGATGGCGTGCAGCTTCTGCTCCATCACCTTGCCCACGCCGGGGATGTCGCCGACCGCAAGCGGCGCGAGAAACTTCGCTTCCTCTCCAGGCAGCACCCAGAGCACACCGTTCGGTTTGGCTTTGGCGGAGCAGACCTTCGCGATCAGACGCGAGGTGCCGATCCCAATCGAGCAGTTCAATCCGGTCGCCGACTTCATCGCATCATGCAGACGGTGCGCGCTCGCGAGCGGAGGACCATGCAGGTGCCCGGTCCCGGTCATGTCGAGATACGCCTCGTCCACCGATGCCATCTCGACCAGCGGAGAAAAGTGGCCAAACACTTCGTGCGCCTTCTGTGAATACTCGCGATAGCGTTCCGGATGCCCGTTCAAAAAAATCGCCTGCGGACAAAGTTTCGCCGCCGTCCGCAGCGACATGGCCGAATGCACACCAAACTTCCGCGCCGCGTACGATGCAGCTGAGACCACTCCCCGTTCGTCGCGCTGCCCGCCCACTACCACCGGCTTGCCCTTCAGTGAAGGGTCAAACAATTCCTCGACCGACACGAAGAAGGCGTCCATATCCACATGAAAGATGGTGCGCGGCAAGGAGGTGTTCATCGGAGTTGGAGTCGAGAATGCCTTGCAGAAGTGTACCGCGCTGGTTCGTGCGCAGCTCGCCGACTTTCACCACAGGCGGTTAACCGAATTTATTCAACCGCTTATTTTTCCCGAGTACAGCGCCATTCCCACCACGGCATCTATGCCGAGCGCGTCGAGGGAGTCGATTTCCCGCTGTTCGGTGATGCCGCCGGCGACCACCAGGTGGCGCTCGGTGGCGAGCCGGATGGCATGGATCGTCTCCATCGGAATTCCGCCCATCAAGCCCTCGGTGTCGATGTGGGTATAGAGGAAGCTCTCGCAGAAAGGTTCCAAGGCGCGAATCATGTCGAAAGCGGTGAGGGCAGTCTGCGTGCGCCAGCCGTCGATTGCGACCCGGCCTCCGCGGGAGTCGAGAGCGAACATGAGCGCCGATTTCGGCATCGAGTCCGCCAGCGCGCGAGCATGCTCCTCGTTGATCCGGCCTTCGCGCAACAACGCCGACCCGATGATGACTTTGCGCGCACCGATCGCAACGAGTTCCTGCGCCGTCTTGACATCGCGAATGCCGCCGCCAACCTGGCAAGGCAGGCGGCCGGCGATCTGCTTCACCAGCGGACGGTTGTCACCGGTGCCGATCGCCGCATCGAGGTCGATCAGTTGAACCACGGGATATTTGGAAAAGCGCTCGATCCAATAGTCGAAGTTATCGAACTCCAGTTTTTTCTTCTCGCCCTGGACTAACTGCACGATCTTGCCACCCATAAGATCGATTGACGGAATCAGCATGGCCACCTCACCGGCACGCTGGCAGCGCGCAGTTCGCTTTTTAGTTGTGCGATGTTCTCGATACCGAAATGAAAAATGGAAGCAGCCAGGGCCGCGTCCGCGCACCCCTTCTGGAATACATCAACGAAGTCTCGCGCCGATCCGGCGCCGCCCGACGCGATCACAGGAATGGAAACCGCGCCGGCCACGAGCTGTGTCAACTCGCAATCGAAACCGGCTTTGGTCCCGTCGCGGTCCATCGAAGTAAGCAGGATTTCTCCGGCTCCGCAAGCAGCCGCCTCCCGCGCCCATTGGATCGCGTCGCGGCCCGTCGGAATGCGCCCTCCGGCAACAAATACCTCGAAGCTGCCCTTCGCCCGCCGGGCATCGATGGACACTACGACCGCCTGCGAGCCAAAACGCTCGGCGATTTTTCCGATCAGCGACGGGTCTTTCACGGCGGCCGAGTTGATGGCAATCTTGTCGGCTCCGGCCTCGAAGACGGCCTCGGCGTCGGCGAGTTCGCGGATCCCTCCGCCGACGGTAAACGGAACAAACAGCGAGCGCGCGGTGCGGGCGACAACGTCGAGCATGGTCTGGCGCTTGCCGCTGGTGGCCGTGATATCGAGCAGGACGATTTCGTCCGCGCCGTCGCGGGCGTGCGCGGCGGCACATTCTTCTGGGTCGCCAGCGTCGCGTAGATTGACAAACTGCACGCCTTTCACGACCCGGCCGTCGTCCACATCGAGACAGGCTATTATGCGCTTGGTCAGCACTTATCGAACCTCACAATTCGACCTCACAAGTCAGCCTCACAGAAATTCTTGAGCATGACAAGCCCCACCGTCCACGATTTTTCCGGATGGAATTGCACTCCGAAAATATTCTCTTGTTCGACGACGGCGGAAAACGGCGCTCCGTATTCCGTCGCCGCCGTGGTGGCCTCGACCACCGGCGCTTGAAAAGAGTGGGTGAAATAAACAAAGGATTCGGATGCGACGTTGCGCAGCAAACGCGATCCTTCCCGCACCGCCAGCGAGTTCCATCCCACGTGCGGCGATTTCACCGAAGACGGAAATGGGCGGCATCGGCCCGCGAAAATTCCCGCTCCCGCGCACTCCGGGGCCTCGTCGCTGCCCTCGAACAGCCACTGCATTCCCAGGCAAATCCCAAGGAACGGCTTGCCCGCTTTCGCGCCTCCGAGCACGGCGTCGCGCAAGCCCAGGTTCTCCAGGCCGCCCAAGGCGGAGAAGTGGCCGACGCCCGGCAGCACGATTTTGTCGGCGGCGGCGACGATTTCGGGCTGCGAGGTCACAACGACTTTGGCGCCGAGATAGTCGAACGCTTTCTTCACCGAATTCAGATTGCCCGCGCCGTAATCCACGATTGCAATCGTTGGAGTGGTCGTCTTTCTAGCAATCATAGGAGCCCCTTGGTGCTTGGCAACATGCGCCCCAGACGGCGGTCGCGCGAGCAAGCGACACGAAGCGCGCGCGCAAAAGCTTTGAAGAGGGCTTCGATCTTGTGATGGCTTGACCGTCCATACATCACACGCACATGAACGTTCGCCCGCGCGCCGCGTGCGAAACCTTCGAAGAAATCGCCGACCAGTTCCGTCTGCAAGTCGCCAACCCGCGTTGCGCGCACTTTGGTCTCGACTACGGCCACGGCGCGGCCGCCAAAATCCACTGCCGCAAGACCCAGGGTCTCGTCCATGGTCATGAGAAAATATCCGGCCCGCAGAATGCCGCGCCGGTTGCCTAGAGCGCGGTCGAAGGCCTCGCCCAGCGCTATGCCGACATCTTCCACGGTGTGGTGCTGATCGACGTCAAGGTCGCCCACGGCGGCGAGTTTCAAGTCGAACCCTCCGTGACGCGTGAACAACTCCAGCATGTGATCGAGAAAGCGGATTCCGGTGGAGACTTCGTATTTTCCACGGCCCTCGATGTTGAGGGCAATTTGAATTTGCGTTTCCGCCGTCTTGCGATGCAGTTTCGCTTTTCTCACGTCCGCACCTCTCCTCTTAATCCAGTTCGTAATCCAAGTAGCTTCACCACATCGCGCAGCGCGACGATGAGGGTCTCGGTGTGTTCATCCGATCCCACGGTCAGGCGGACGCAGCCCTCGCAGCCAGGGTCGGAGTTTCGGTCCCGCACCAGAATTCCGCGGTCGCGCAGGGCCCGGACGAATTCCGCATGGACCGGGCCAACGCGGACGAGCACAAAATTGGCGTGGCTCGGCCAGTAGTGCAGCCCCAGATCGCCAAGCTCCCGCTGCAATTTTTCGCGGTTGCTCACCACCTGCGCGACATAGCGGCCGACATACTCCTGATCTTCGAGCGCTACGGGCAGGGCTGCGAGCGCGGCGGCGTTGACGCTGTAGGGCGAGGCCCCGCGGCGGACCATCGTTATCTGCCGCGTGTCTCCCGCAAGAATGCCGATGCGCAAACCGGCGAGGCCGTAAGCCTTGGAAAAAGTTCGCGCCACAAAAAGATTTTCGATTTGCCGGGTTTGCTCGATCAGCGTCTTGCCGTGAAATTCGAAATACGCCTCATCAATCAGCACGGCAGCTTGCGGCGCGGCCTGCGCGATCTGCATCAGAATATCGCCTGCGACCGCCGCTCCAGTCGGATTGTTCGGATTTGCCACCGCGATGAGCCGGGTGCGCGGACTGAGTTGAGCGAGCACGTCGTTGATAGGAAACGCGAAGTTGTCGCTCGCTCGCGCCTCGATCACGCGTGCGCCTTCGGCCTCCGAGAAGATCGCGTACATGGCGAAGGTGGGCACAACGATGACCGCTTCGTCCCCAGCATCGAGATATGTGGAACACAGCAGATGGATCGCTTCGTCAACGCCGTTCGTGAGCAGGACCTGCGCCGGTTCGAGCCCGAGAAAATCCGCGACCATTTTTTCCATCGGCTCGCGTTCGGGATAGCGCGCCAGCAGTTCGGCATCGAGCGAGCGCAACCGCGCCAACACGCGCGGCGAACACCCCACCGTGCTCTCGTTAAAATCGAGACGCAGTCCGACGCGATCGGCCAACGGCGGCCGATAGGCGCGCATTTTTTTTACCGCTGCGCGAGCTTCAAGCATGGGAGCACCTCACTCGGAATGCCTCCGCGTGTCCCTTCAAGCCTTCGGCGGTGGCCAGCGTAATGCCCGGCGGCCCGATGCGTTGAATTCCCGCACGCGAGACTTGCTGGCAGGCAATCACGCGGACGAAATCGAGCACGCTGAGGCCGCCGCGCACACGGGCCATGCCGCCGGTCGGCAGCACGTGGTTCGGACCGGAGACGTAGTCGCCCCCGGCTTGAGGCGTGAACTCGTCGAGAAAAACCGCTCCCGCATGTTGCACTGCCGGCGCCAGCGCCGCTGGAATCGTGAGGTGCTCGGGCGCAATGCGATTCGATATCTCGACGGCCTGTTGCAGAGAATCAACCAGTAGAATGGCTCCGCGCCGCGAGAGCGATTGGGCGGCAATCGGATTTGCGCGCGCGCGTTTTTGCGCCTGCGTCTGGACATTTTTTGCCAGCGCGCGTGAAGTCGTGATAAAGATGCAGAGCGCGTAGGGATCGTGTTCCGCCTGTGCCACCAGGTCGCTGGCGATACAGGCCGGATCTCCGTCCGCGCTAATGATAACGGCCTCGGTGGGACCGGCGAGAAATTCAATGGCGCAATCGAAAGCGACGAATTTCTTCGCCGCAGTCACGTAGCGGTTGCCCGGGCCGACGATTTTATCCACGCGTGGAATTTCTTCCGTTCCGCAGGCCAGCGCGGCGATGGCCTGCGCCCCTCCAACCCGGTAGAACTCGCGCACGCCTAAATGTGCGGCCGCCGCCAAGGTCGCCTGCGCCGGGCGCGGAGATGCGACGCGAATTTGTTTGACCCCGGCGACCTGCGCCGGAATCACCGTCATCAGCACCGTCGAAGGTAACGGATAACGGCCGCCCGGCACATAACATCCCACCGATTCTAGAGGCCGCACCAACTGGCCGACGACGACGCCCGGCCCAATTTCACGCCGCCATTCTTCCGGCTTTTGCCACTCCGCATAGCGACGGATATTTTCCGCAGCGCATTGGATCGCATCCTGCAACTCGGGATCGGTCCTCTCCCAAGCCTCGCGCATTTCGTCCTCGGGAACACGCAGCGGATCGCCCTTTTGCAATCCGTCCCAACGCGCGGCGTAGCGACGCACCGCGTGATCGCCGCTGCGCCGGACTTCACGAACAATGCGGCGCACAACCGGCTCGACATCGGCAAGATCGGTCGCGCCGCGCTCGGCCAGCGCCCTCACCAGGCGAGCTTGCTGGGGGCCTTCGAGAATGCGCATCGCGGCATTGACTTCGCTTTTGCGCTTCGCACTTTCGCCGCTGCGCATCACATCACCACCTTGTTCAGCGGATATTCGACGATGCCCTGAGCGTTGGCCTGCTTCAGCTTTGGAATCAGCGACCAGGCGGTGTGCTCCTCGATTACCGTATTCACCGCGACCCACTCACCATCGGCCAGAGGCGCGACCGTCGGATTTTGCAGCGCTGGCAGAAGGCGAAGAATAGCGGGCAAGTCCGCTTTGCGCACGTTGAGCATCAGCCCCACCAGCCCCAGCGCGGCGATGGCCCCACTCAGCATGACGGACAGGTTCTCGATTTTTTGCCGCCGCGCGGGATCGGCCCAAGCTGCCTTGTTGGCGACCAATTGCGTGTTCGACTCCAGCACGGTTTCGAGGATGCGCAAATGATTGGCGCGCAGTGAACTGCCCGTTTCCGTCACCTCGACAATCGCATCGGCCAGCAGCGGCGGCTTTACTTCGGTTGCGCCCCACGAGAACTCGACCTGCACGTCTACCTTCCGGCTCGGCGAAATAATTGCGGGTGAAACTGACCAGCTCAGTGGCGATGGTGCGCCCGGCAAGGTCTTCGAGTTTCTGGAAGCCCGACTCCTCGGGCACGGCCAGCACCCACTTGACCTTGCCCATGCTTTGCTTGGCATAAATCAGGTCCGCGACCTTGACCACTTCGAGGCCGCTTTCGAGCACCCAATCCAGGCCCGTTAAGCCCGCATCGAGCGCGCCGTGTTCGACGTATCGCGCCATTTCCTGGGCGCGAATCAACATGCATTCGATCTCGGGATCGTCCGTGGCGGCGAAATAAGAACGGGCGTTGGTGTAAACGCGCAGTCCGGCGCGCGAGAAAAGGCTCAACGTCGCTTCCTGCAAACTTCCTTTGGGAATGCCCAATCGCAATTTCATCGTTCCGCCCTCCCTGGGCCAGATTTCGGTTCTCCATTCTTTTTTTCATCCATCGCGCTGCCCGGCGCGCTTGCCAAAATAAGTTCCTCGGTAAAGCAGGAGCGCGTCCCCGTGTGGCAAACCTTGCCCTCGCCCAGCACATGGACGCGCAGCAGCACCGTATCGCGGTCGCAATCCGTCCAGGCGGCAACCACCTGCAGGCGATTGCCGGAGCTTTCTCCCTTGGTCCAAAGTTTCTGGCGGGTGCGGCTGTAGAAGGTCACGAATCCGGTGCGCAGCGTTTTCTCCAGCGCTTCCCGATTCATAAAACCCAGCATCAGCACCTCGCCGCCGCTCGCATCCTGAATGACGGCGGGCGCCAGGCCCTGCATCTTGTCGAAGTCTATCTCCATCGAACCCTCCTAATCTTTAATCTTGTGTGCCAGATTTTCCGCCGGCTCGCGCAAAAACAAAAAGCCCGCTCGGCGAATTCTGCGCCAGCGGGCTTGGATTTCCTAGGATTGCTCTTGGCTTATCCGTGTTCCCCCGCCGGCACGCTCATCGCATGGTGATGATGATGGTGGTAATGGCGATGGGTCAGCGGAGTCATCTTGAAAACGATATTAGGGCAGCGGAGATAGGATTGTCAACCGGTTCCCCATGCCCTAGTATGATTCTTGCCCGCAAACATTTTCTGATATTCTTCTTTGTCCAACTGGGACGCGAAAGACAGACCTCGACCGATGACAACTCATTACTCCGACGACCTCATGGACTCGCCGGATGAAATCTCCCCCCGCCATGTGTTCGAGACCAGGATCCAGATTCGTCTCCAGCGGGACAACCGGAAACTTAACTTGCAGGGCTGGGCGCGCAATCTCAGCGAAAGCGGGCTCGGGGCTTTCGTTGCCGAGACTCTGCTGCCCGGCGAGTTAGTCACACTTGAAATCCCAATGTCCGAATTCGGAAAGCAGGTGGTCCCCGGAAAAGTGTCTCGCGTGCTGGGAACAGAGTGTGGATTTCAATTCATCGCCCTGAGCGCCGAGCAACGCCAGCGGATCCGCGCGTCGCTCCAAGGAAAGCCATCGCTCCCCCGTTTCGGCGCGGAACAACAAGGTCAGCGCGCCGCTGAAGAACCCGGGCTTTGACTTTGTGTTGCAGGGCGCGTCTTCACCGCCTAGCGGGAATCGTCGTCCTCCCCAGCCTGCCGCAACCGGCGCGAGTGTTGCTATCGTCTTCCAAAACGAAAGACGATGGCGCCCACCATGCGTACATTGTTCTGGGACACAATCGCCCCGCTGGAATTGGCGAACGCGGTCCGCAAATAATCGCATCCCACTCGCACCGCCAGCGGCCCGGCCACCGTGCGTTCCACTCCGCCACCCATCGCATAGGACAATCGCGCCACCGTCCCGCCCAGGTAAAGGGGTCCTGTGACCGGGACCGCGCTGTTCACCCAACCCACGCCGGCCAAGCCGCGCAGGAAGATCCGGGTCTTTCTCCCATTCGCGAGATAGAACACAGGTCCAGCGAGAAGGCTCAGAACATTGCCGCTATGTCCGGTGCCAAGCACGTCGCCAGTGCGAACGTAGCTGGAGTCCACCGTCAGTCCCCAGCGCGAATTGATATCAACCAGGATGTTGCCATCCACCCCGCTCAGGCCGGTTTCCGGTTGTGATGGCGTATCCATAACAAGATAGGCGTAACCGGCGCTCGCCTCGAACGCCGGACCAGTGGCCGCGGCTGGTGCTGCTCTGTCTGCAGCCCGAACTTGCGCAAGCAGCGGGGCAATCACAAAGAAAATACCAACCGCGACTTTTTTCATGATTCTCATTCCTGCGCCTATGGTCCCGAACCCACTATCGCCGGCAAGCTTGCGTAGCGACAACAACCTCCGGCTGTCCAACCCGGAGGTGGTCCCAATCGGGCATGACCCTAGCCGGACGCGGCTCGTCAGTTCCATGTGGCCACAGCGACCCTGGACTTTCTATAGCGTCTTTATAGCATTTCTGACGCCCAGCGTCTTGGCTTATCTGCCCACAGGAAAACTCCAAAGTACGAGAGGCAAGCACCGGAAAGTATCCGCTAACCAGCGCGTGGGTTGTTGGCCACAAGTAACCAATAGCTGATAGCTGATAACTAGAGCATTTTCAGGCTTACTGTAAGCCCCAGCCGGGTTAGGGTAGAGCACGGCTTTACAGGCTGCGGAAAAACTCTCATTCGCGCAGGTTTTTGGGAAGGGCACGAGTTCACTCGTGCCGTAAGGCGCTGAAAATACGTCGCGCTTCAGCGCCTGAGGTGGGCTTTTTGCGGCCTTGTCGACTTTCTCCGCAACCTGTTCAGCCCTGCTGCCCAGGGCTTATAAAGACGCGGGCTTTGGCCCCGGAGGGATTGTCGGCGGCTAGGCCAACCGCAACCATGACATGTCTTACATTGCACGATCGGTGAAAATGCTTCAACCGTTGGCAACATCTCGCCAACGCCCTCTCGTTGGTCAAAAAACGCCCGGCGTCTTCACCAACGCAGCCCAAACGTGATGGGCATCACGATGGTCTGACCGTCGCTCTGATACGCGCGATGATAGCGGAATTCGGTGTACAGCTTGTAATTACGATGCAGGCGATAGGTGATTCCTCCGCCGTAGTTGAAACCGCCCGCAACCTTGGAATGCGAAGACATCCATTGCGCGTTCAGGCGAGTCCCGTAGAAATCGGGTTGCCATGTCAGGTCCCACCATTTCCATGCGGGTTGATAGATTGTGGCGGTTGTAATCTGTTGGCCGGGTACCGAGACGCTGCGATCATAGAAACCGACGCCGAGGATCCCGTACGTTCCCAATCTGCCCCGATGGAACGGCGGTTTGACGATGCCGTCCAGGCTGATCGACTGCATGTGTCCGCTTTGCCCATGCAGGTACTGTTCCTGAATCACGCTCTGTCTAAAGCCGAGATCGTAGTACATATATTCGGCATCCGCGCCGAACCAGCGGCTGAAGTTCATGCCGCCTCCGGCCACGGCAAAATTCGAGTCCCCGACAAAGCTGGCAACATCGTGACGGCCGATGCCACGTCCAAGTCCGACGTTCCAGGTAAAGCGGTTAAAATCCGTTTGGGCCGAAGCCGATGCCATGAGTCCGCAAAAAACCGACAACCACAGTATCCGATTCCTCAATCTCGATCTCCTCTTTCGTATCACCATGTTCCGGCAGACACGGGCCACCGCGATCGCCACCGCGCGCCTCGATGTGCCTGTAAAAGATGTGCCCGCAAAAGTTGCGCCTGCAAAATTAGATGCGCTCACAGAAAACGCAAGTCAGCCTTTTTGCCGGCAGGCCCGTGAAAAATTCGGTACTCCACGCCCAGCCCTTCAAAAGCGCGTCCCATTTCATGGCAAATGCCATCGCTTGAGATTAACCAATCGCAAGCCTGGCGGCAAACGCTCAATACACAAAATCAGTTTCAAGGTTTTAGATTATCAAGGTGTGAACCAGCATCTGGGATGGACGGTACTTTGGAACCTGTCTCCGCTCCCGGCTCATTCAGCTCATTTCTCCCGCCCGCATGGCCAGGTACTCCAGCAGTTCGCGGACGGTCAGGCCCGACTGCAGCAACTCCATCATCCGATCGACACTGACTCCAACTTGCGCGCCCAACTCAACCATCTTGGCCACCCCGCGCCGCAACGCTTCTTTCTGCTCCAGGGTGAGCGACTCGTCTGGATCATGGCTTAGGGCTGTGGGCAGGCGCGGTTCGATTGCCATGCAACGACTCCACGTTTTTGGCGCGACGCTGGTTTCGATTCCATTCGGCCACTTCGTTCCCAGCGCCCCCGGCGCCGAAATACGGCTGGGATCGTCCACTGCCGACGTCGGCTTCTGCCTATGATCCACCAATCCTGCCGTCCTGCGCTGTGATGCCGCTTACTTCTATTTGTGATGGAATGGCCAGGTTCGGCATCGCTTTGACTCCCCTCCGGCGTTCCGCGCAAAATCTTCCGAGTGCCCACAAAATTTTCCCTTTCCCAAATTAGGAAAAATTTTGCTGCTCAAAATTTTTGCTCCGCTAGAAAATTTTTTTCATCCAAATGGCCGGTTGTCGGCATCTTATGAATGGAGAGCCATCGTCGAAAATGGCCTTCAACGTGCATTTCATCCATCGAAGTGTCCTCGTTCGGCCAGTTCCCCGCGGTCTTTAAAATGCTAGCTCGTTAGATTGACCACTGCCTTTGGCAAGCGCTAATCGCCCGTGGCGCAAGTTAGATCGGTATCGGGGTATCACTTCAGCGATACCTTAACTCTTCGATGATGTTCGCCGCCCCGTTAAGAGCTGTGCATCGAGCATCGTTTCGACACCGGCCATTAAGCCGGTAAGTTACATTGAGGTGCCGACATGAATTCCCAGGCTTCGCAAATGACCCTAGGCCTTCTGCCCAAGCGTCGTACTCCTTGGAAGACGTTCGTTCTCGGTTATGGCGCGCAGTCGCTGGTGCTGGCGTACTTCTTGCTTGCCGCCATCGTTTACCCCAACATTCTCGAGTCACCGTTGCACAACTACCGCTTCATCAGCCTGGTCGAGACTCCGCCTCCAGCTTCACGGACTCCGGCGCCGGTCAAACATTTTTCCGTTCCAAAAATCGCCGAATTGGTAACGCCGCGGCCCGAAGCTCTGCGCGTTCCCTTCGAATTGGTCCGGCCGAAAAAAACCCTTCCCGACGAACCGGCGCCCAAATTGATTTTGGCTGCCTCGAAAGAACTTCTGCCGGATATGATGCCCCCGATCCCCAGGCCGCCAGTCAGGACCAACGTGTTCTCCACCGGAAGCTCGGCGACGCCAACCCTGGCAGCCGCGCCGCAGAAAGTACAAACCGGTGGCTTTGGCGACCCCAACGGCGTACCCGCGGCGGAGAACCACGACCGTCCCATTACAATCGCGCGGGCGGGATCGTTCGATCTGCCTTCCGGCACCGGCTATGGCAACGGCACCGGTGGATCGCATGGCGTCCGCGGGGCGATCGCGAGCTCCGGCTTTGGCAACGGCGTGGCCACTGGCAAAAGTCCCGGCACGGTTTCCGGCTCGCGCGGCGCTGTTCGTCAGGCTGGCTTCGAAGACGCCGACATCATGATCGCCTCTATCCAACCCAAAGCGAAGTCAGCCGAAGACGCTGTCAATATCGTGCCGGCTGAGATCACATTCAAGCCCCGTCCGGCGTACACCGATGAAGGACGGCGGCTTAAAATTGAGGGCGAGGTCCAGCTCGAGGTTGTCTTTTCAGCGACCGGGCAGATTCGCATTCTGAAAATACTGCACGGACTCGGTCATGGGCTGGATGAATCCGCGATTCGCGCCGCGGAAAAAGTTCAATTCAAGCCCTCCCTGAGAGATGGTCACCCCGCCGATTGCGAGGCGATCATGCACGTGACCTTTCAACTCGCATCCTAGGGAAACTCTGATTAAGTTGGTTTACGAAAAGTTTTGAAGGGGCATGGCTTCAGCCATGCCGTCAGATCCCGCTATACAAGCGGCTTTAGCCGCTGAGGGACGCACTTTCAACGCATCTCATCTCGCCAGCGAGGACTTAATCAGAGCTTCCCTAGAGCGGAATCACCGTTGCCGTATCCCGCTCGTGGAGCGACCGGCGTCCTCGCCCGGCTCTCCACCGGCAAGCGTGGAGTGACAATCGTAACTCCACCACAGACTGCAAGCCCGCACATCGGTCACGCCTCTCAGGTAAAATGAGACGAGACCATATGCTGCGTTTCCGATTCGCAGTCCTCACGCTGTCCCTGGTCTGCTGCGCCACGTATCTCTTCGCCCAGACCCCGCCGGTTCAGGCTCCGCCCGTCCAGTCTTCGCCTGCTCAAACTCCGCTCGTCGAGACTTCGCCGCCATCCCAGCCCTCCACCGGCTCCGTCGCCAGCTTCGACCAGGTGGTCGATCGGGCAATCGCACGCGAACATTTCTTCATGGACCAGATGAAGCAACTTCATCCCCTGGTGGAAACTTATCTCCAGAATCTGAAGAAAGACAAGGACCTCGACGCGCCCGTCCCCGCCAGCGACGTGTACTTCCTGGGCCGCTTGGATATGAGCGAGGGTACCGACGACCGCACCTTCACCTCGCCCACCACATCCGGCCTCGGCAAACGCATGATCGCTAAACTGAGCAACGTCTATGCCATTAAATTCCTGCCTTTGGGCTTTGCCCAGATGGTGGTCCTCGATCGGGATTTTCAGCGCCAGTATTACGACTTCACTTTTGTCCGCCGCGAGTTCCTCGGCGAAATTCGCTGCATCGTCCTCGACGTCGCCCCCAAGAAAGACGCTTCCGGCGGCCGCTTCCTCGGCCGTATCTGGATCGAAGACCAGGACTACAACATTGTCCGCTTCAACGGCACTTATACTCAATCGCATCGCAATACTCATTACCTGCACTTTGACAGTTGGCGCCAGAACCTCCGCCCCGGCGGCGTCTGGCTGCCTTCCTTGATTTATTCCGAGGAGTCCGAAACCAAGAGCCGTCTCGGTCAGACGCTCAATTACAAGGCGCAGACCAGGCTCTGGGGCTACAACCTCAGGGACCTCCGCCGCAACTCCGAATTCACCGAGATCGTCGTCGATCCCCTCCAGTCCATCCAGGACCAGAGTCAGAGAGCCCAGGACGCTTCGCCCATCGAGGCCCAGCGGCAATGGGAACATCAGGCGGAACTCAACTCGATCGACCGCCTGCAGCAGATCGGCCTGCTCGCTCCGGAAGGCGAAATCGACAAGGTGTTGCAGACCGTCGTCAATAACATGATGGTCACCAACAACCTCGACATTCAACCCGACGTGAAGTGCCGCGTGCTGATGACTACGCCACTCGAGTCCTTCACCATCGGCCATACCATCGTCGTGAGCCGCGGCATGATTGACGTGCTGCCCGACGAAGCGTCCCTCGCCATGATTCTCACCCACGAACTGGCTCACATCGTGCTTGGCCATCACCTCGACACCAAGCTCGCCTTCAACGACCGTATGTTCTTTCCCGATGAGCGCACCTTCGAGCGCCTGGATTTCGCGCGCGATCGCAGAGAAGAAGAAGCCGCCGACAAAAAGGCCATCGAACTGCTCAACAACTCCCCCTACAAGGACAAACTCGGCAACGCCGGCTTGTTCCTCAAAGCCGTCCGGGCCCAAGCTCCGGAACTGAAAAACCTGATCCGCGGGCACTTGGGCGACAGCCTCCTCAATGGCAACGCCACCATGATGTCGTCTTTGATGATCGCCTCGCCGCAATTCGATCCGAAGAAGGCCGACCAGATTGCAGCCCTTCCTCTTGGCGGCCGGGTCAAGATCGATCCGTGGACGAATCGGCTGGAATTGGTAAAGACAAAGCCCGTCACTATCACCAACGCATCCGACAAGATGCCGTTCGAAGTCACGCCCTTCTTTCCATTCCTGACCCGGCTCGGCAGCTCCGTCGCTCCAGAAAAAACGACCCCCGTGCCGGTGCCTGCCCCCGTGCCGGTGACAGTTCCGGCGCCCGTGGTAGTACCGACGCCAGTGCCTGCACCTGCTCCAGTGCCGGTGCCCGTGCCGGAAAAAACGGTGTCAGCTCCGACGGGGCAGTAGGAAGGGGCAAGGTTGCAAGGTTTCAAGGTTGCAAGGTTTCAAGGTTTCAAGGTTGCAAAGTTTCAAGGTCTGAATCGCACAGGGCAGTAGCGCAACTGATGCGCGAGTTTTAAGACCTTGAAACTCTGAAACCTTGCAACTTTGAAACCTTACCTTCGGGAGAGAATTAGCAGGGAAAAACCGGGAGAAGCCCCGTGCCAGGCGCAGCGGGGCTTGGTTGTGCAGGCTATTGCGCCGTCGTCAAGCTGCTTCCGACTTGCGAAAACACGTTGTTGGCGTTGCCGCCGATCAGCCGCACGGTGCCAATCACGATCACCAGGATTACTGCGAGCATTACGGCGTATTCGGCGACGTCCTGTCCACTGTCCTCAGACCATAGTTGAAACATTGCCTTCATCACTGTTTGCCCCCTCAAGCGACGACACATCCGAATTTTGCTGACCTCACGGTATAGTATTTCGCAGCCGTGTAATTGTAAAATATCCCGATCCCGACCTCCACCCAATAGCACACCAGTGCCTGGTATGGCACTATCGTGCTATCCCTCGGGGATTCCCTTCAGAATCCGGTTGTGAAATTTAGAGCCCGCTCTTCAACTCTCAATTCAGGATTTTGTCCTCCCGAGCGCAACGAGGAATGACAATTAATGACAATTTATGAAAGGTGTCACTCCTGCGCCGCCCCTGACCCGGCTTCCACCGCGGCTGTTCAGCCTGCTCCCTTACACAATCGTTTTCAGCGGCAGCCCCTGGTTCACCGCGAACAGCGCCAGTTCCAGCCGGGTCGAAACTCCAAGTTTGTCGAAGATGTTGCTCAGGTGGTGCTTCACCGTGTCCTCGCTGATCTTGAAGTATTCGGCGATTTCCCGGTTGGCATAGCCCGCCACCACCGCCGAGACAATCTCCAGTTCCCGCGGCGTCAGCCCGAATTTCTTCTGCTTCGTTTCTTCGTTCGTCGTCTGCATGAGGCCGCGCAGATACTGCACTAGATTGGAGACGCTGTCCCGCCCCACCCAATACTCTCCCGCCATCACGGCATGAATGCTCTTGAGCAGGAGTTGCGTGGCCGAATCTTTCAGCACTACGCCGCGCGCTCCCAACTGCAATGCCTCCACAATCTGTTTCTTTTCCACCGCCGCCGTCAGCAGAATTATGCGCACCGTCCCCGCCGCGCCTCCGTTCGCGTTCAGGTCGCGTAGCGCATCCAGACCGGTGTGGCGAGGCATGGCAAGATCGAGCAGCAAAATGTCGGGCTTGATCTCCGTCGCCAGCTTCACCGCCTCGTGGCCGTCGCAGGCTTCGCCCACCACTTTCATATCGCTTTCCGATTCCAGCAGGCGCCGCAGCCCGTCGCGGAAAATCGGGTGGTCGTCCGCAATCACTATGCGTATGGGATGAATTCGTTTATCCATAATTGGCTTATCTGGAATTGGCTTGTCCCTAGTTGTCCTCTCCATAATTTGCCTTCCTCGCCGGCGGAATCCGCACCTCCAGCCGCGCTCCGTGCCCCGGAGTCGATTCTATCGCGAGTTCGCCTGCCAGCAGGCGGACCCGCTCCCGAATTACCGCCGGCCCCTTCCCACTCGTCTCCAGTTCGGCCCCCGACAGCTTTCCGGAAAAAGAAAATCCCTTCCCGTCGTCCTCCACCATCAATTGCAGATCCACCCCGCGCTGCGCCAGCCGCACCAGCACGTGGTGTGCTCCACTGTGCTTGCGCACGTTCACCAGACTCTCCTGCACAATGCGCGCCAGTTCCCGGCACACTCGCGGCGGCAGGTCCACCCGCTCCAGTTCGCTCGCGAATTCCGCCGCGATTCCCGTCTCCCGCCGGAAGCGCTCCACCGTGTCGGATACGAAACCCAGAAGCCGGTCCGCATCCACCTCAAACGACTTCATGGCCTGCATCAGTTCGCGCAACTTCAGCACTTCTTCGCGCAGCAGTTTCTGGATCCGCCCCAACTCCGCGTTCACCAACGGCGCCTCGGTTCCCGACTGACGCCGCAGCACATCCAACTGCATTTCCACTCCGATCAAAGACTGGATCGCTCCATCGTGCAGCTCGCGCGCGAACCGCGCCCGCTCCAGCGCCCCCGCCCGCTCCCGCAACCGCCGCATCAAATACACGTTGTAAATCGCCGGGCCCACTTGCCGCGAGAACTCCTGCAGAAACCGCAGTTCCTCTTCCGGGTCCCCCATCATCTGCGGATCGAACAGAAACACCCGGCCCGACCACTCCCTGCCAAACGCCATCCCAACTGAAATCAGCGCGTCGAATTTTTCCACCTGCCCGAGCGCATTCAGAAAATCCGTACTGGCTTCGCGCAACCGCCCTCCGTCGCGATTCAGCAGCACCGTGGAATAACCGTTGGCGTGGCGCGACGCATAAACCGCATCCACTGCCGATTCGAACAGATACGCCTTTTCGCTTTCCGGCGCGGCCTCGCGCCAGCGCAGCGCTTCGCCGCCTTCCGCGCCACGATTCAGCTCGGCTAAAAATACCCGGTAGCTGTGCGCTTCCTGCGAGGCGCTCAGCACCCGGCGCGCCCCGTAGATGCTCATCGCCTCCCCGAGAATCTGCTGCATCGTCCCGGTCAGGCCCGCCTCCACCCGCGTCGAACTGAGAACGCGCGTGATCACCGCCCGCTCCGCTCGCGATTTCTTCTGGTTCTCCGACATATAGCCCAGCAGAAATCCGAGCACAATCAGATACACCGAACTCATAAACAACTGTTGCGGGTCCAGTTCCCGCACGCTTACACCCAGCCGCGGCAAATGCGCCACGCGCAGGCACCAGTCCGCCGCCCGTTCCAGCCCAGCGCGCATCACGAACGCTTCCGCCCACAGCAGCGCCACCGCCGTCGCCGCCGTGCCCACCGTCTCCCACAACCCCCAGCGATATGCCGCCGCCGCCATCACGAACACGAAAAACAGGAAGAACGGCCCGCTCTGCGCCGTCGCGAACAGCGACATCAGCACCGGCCACACAATGTCCGCCGCGTGCACCACCAAACGAAAAGCCCTGGTCGACTGCGGACGGAAGCGCACCAGCAACATCACCACCACCGCATGCGCCAGGTACACCGTCAGCAGCCAGTACAGCCAGCGCGAATACACGGACCCGCGCGCCGGTTCCATCCAAAGCGCGATCTCCGCCACAATCGTCAGCGCCACCCGCGCCGTCGCCAGCCAGCGTTCCGTGCGCCGGATTTCGCTCGCGCTGAGCGGCGCCCGGAAGCGCCATAGATCGCGGTATCGAAAAATCATCCTGGACAAGAGACTCTCGTCGTGAAACGCAATGTCAAACGCCTAATTCTAAAGCTGAACGCCCAATTCTAGAAGCAATCGCGGACAAACTCCATGAGTTTCGCAACTCTGAGACCCTGCAATGTAATAGCTCAGACTTGCTCTAAACACACTGTCAGATCAAGTCTGAGCTGTTACATCTGAAACTTTGAAACCTCTGAAACCTTGAAACCTTCCCGCTTCAACTGCCCGCACGCCGCAAAAATGTCGCGCCCCCGCGGACGCCGCACAAACGCCGGAATCCCCGCCGCCACCAATATTTGCCGGAACGCCGCCACCCGCTCCTCGTCCGGCGTCCGGTAGGGCAACTCCGTCCCCGGATTCAGCGCAATCAAATTGATTCTCGCCCGCATCCCGCGCACCAACTCCACCACCTCGCGCGCCTGCTCCGGCCCATCGTTCACGCCCGCCAGCAGCACATACTCAAACGTCATCCGCTCCCGCGTCCGCAGCGGAAATTCCCGCGCCGCTTTCATCAACTCCGCAAGGTTCCACTTCCGGTTCAGCGGCATCAGTTCGCTGCGCGACGCATCATTCGATCCATTCAGCGAAATCGCCAGTTTCGGCCGCACCGCTTCCTGCCCGAAATCGCGGATCCGCGGCACGATCCCCGCCGTTGACACCGTCATCCGCGACTCCGGAATCCCCACGCCCTCCACCAGCAGTCGCACCGACTTCATGAAATTTTCGTAGTTCAAGAAAGGCTCGCCCATGCCCATGAACACGATGTTGACGCGCTGCAGCGGAGGCTCGACTCCCCGCTCGCGAAGCACCGCCGCAATCTGCCCCACGATTTCTCCCGCCTCCAGATTCCGCTTTACGCCCAGCAGTGCCGTAAAGCAGAACTTGCAATTCACCGCGCATCCCACCTGGCTCGACACGCAGATCGTCGCCCGGCGCCACACCTCCGCAGCAAATAAAGAATTGTCATCCTGAGCGGAGCGAAGGACCTGCTTTTTGCCGGCAGCAATCGCGCGCTTGGCTCGCTTCTTTTCCGAACTGATCCACCCCTCGTCATCCGCTTCGCCGCCGTCTCCCGTTTCTCCGCCATCTCCCTCCGGCATCCACACCGTCTCCACCGTCTCGCCGTCGGAGAGTTCCACCAAATAACGCATCGTCCCATCGTTCGAAACAAACTTGCGCGCAATCGTCGGAAGCCCAACTTCCCATCCTTGCTCCGCCAGCCGAGCCCGATACTCAAGCGGCAACGTAGAAACCTGATCCAGCCGTTCAATCTTTTGCCGATACACCGCATCGAATAATTGCCGCCCCCGATAAGCAGGCTGCCCCGATTCCAGCGCAAGATTAGTGAGCTCCTGCAAGCTAAGTCCTAAGAGCGAATTGGATGACTGGTTTGGCATTTGAAACTACTGGAGCGACGGGCGCCCTCGCCCGTCTTTAGAGTGTAATACCGAAATGACGATGTCAAAGAATCTCCGTAAATTAAAGAAAAGAAAGGCTACAGTTCATCTGCCGTCGCCCAGCCCCGGATTGTGGGAGAATAGTACAAGTAACCCGCCCCGGATTCGTATCAGGGCATCGCTTGAGCGATGCCGCAAGCCTCTAGGTAAGACGCCCCTTTAGGGGCTGGGAAACTAATGGCAAAAGAAACCCGCAACATTCGTCGTGAAGTCCTGCCGAACGGCCTCACCGTCATCACCGAGCAGATGCCCCACATCCGCTCGGTGGCCATCGGCATCTGGCTCAAGTCCGGCTCGCGCGACGAAGAATCCGAATGGAATGGCATCTCGCATTTTATCGAGCACATGGTGTTCAAGGGCACCGAGAACCGCTCCGCCGAGGCCATCGCCCGCCAGGTCGATTCCATCGGCGGCAACATGGACGCCTTCACCGCGAAGGAATGTATCTGCTTCAACATCAAAGTCCTTGACGAACACATCCCCCTCGCCATGGACGTCCTCACCGATCTCGTCCTTCATCCTGTCTTCGATGCCGGCGATATTGCCAAGGAGCGCCGCGTCATTCTCGAAGAAATAAAAATGGACCAGGACAATCCCGACTACCTCGTCCACGAAATATTCACCCAAAGTTTCTGGAAAGACCACTCCCTCGGCCTGCCCATCCTGGGGACGCGCGACACCGTAAAAAAATTCGAGCGCCCCATCGTCTCCCGCTTCTATGGACACCACTTCGCGCCCGGCAATCTCATTGTCAGCGCCGCCGGCAATCTCGACCACAAGCACTTTGTCGAACTCGTAGCCAAATATTTCGAGCATGTAAAACCTGCGAAAAACGGATTGCACTCGCCCCAGCCCAAGACTTTTTCCCGCATCAACCTGCGCAACAAAAAATCCCTCGAACAAGTGCAGATCTGCGTCGGCGTCCCCTCGCACTCCATGGCCCACGAACGCCGCTACGCTTCCTACATCCTCAACACGCTGCTCGGAGGCGGCATGAGTTCGCGCCTGTTCCAAAACATCCGTGAACGCCAGGGGCTCGCCTACTCTATCTACAGCGACTTGAATCCCTACCGCGACACCGGCTCCATGTGCGTCTACGCCGGCACCTCGCGCGAGTCGGCCATCAAAGTTGTTGAGTGCGTCGTCGAGGAATTCCGCAACCTGAAAATGAACCCCGTGCCCGAAGAAGAACTGCGCCGCTCCAAGGACCAGCTCAAAGGCAGCCTCATGCTCTCGCTCGAATCCTCGACCGCGCGCATGTCCAACCTCGCCCGTCAGGAAATGTATTACGACCGCTTCTACGGACTCGATGAACTCATCGAACACATCGAGGCCGTCACCATCGGCGACCTTCAGCAAACCGCCGAAGAATTTTTCCGCACCGAGCAAATCGCCGTGACCATCCTCGGCAACCTTACCGGCCTCAAACTAACCCGCGACCAACTAACCTGCTAAAGATTAGGACCGGTCTCATAAATGGTTTTGGGAAGGGCACGGCTTCAGCCGTGCCACTACCGGCCAATAAGAATGCGGGCTTTAGCCCCTGAGGGCCAGACATCACGCCCTGGGAGTCATTTATGAGACCAGTTCTAAAGTTGTGTGGGGACGGGCGACCTCGCCCGTCCAAAGTTGCGCAGGGTCAGCTAGCGTAGGGACAGCCGCCCTTGCCCGTCCAAACCGAGCCCAGCTCGGCAGTCGCATCTGTCCCTTGTTCGTCGCGAATGCCCCAGCCGCAACTTACGGGTGTCCCCCTACCCCATCCGCTTGCTATCCTATTGACCGGAACCACTTGACCGGAACCACGGGTGGAGTGAAACCGCCAGCCCTTAAGCGAGTGACTGAGTACTGACAGCTGAAAGCTGACAGCTAAAAGCTAGCCTCCCCATGCCATCGGCGATCGACATTGTCGCGCAGATTTTCGGCACCCTCTGGGCGCACAAACTCCGCTCCTTCCTCACCATGTTCGGCATCGCCTGGGGTATCGGTTCCCTGCTCCTGCTGGTCGGACTCGGCGAGGGCTTCCGCACCGGCAACCGGCGCAAGCTCTCGGAGTTAGGCGAAAACATCATGTTCATCTTCCCCGGCCGCGCTCCCGCCGTTCAGGGTAGCATGAACTCCGCCCGCGAATACCGGCTCACTTACCAGGATTATCTCGACATCCGCAAGGAATCTCCGCACATCCGCTCCATCACTCCCGTTATCAACACCAGCGCTGTGCAAGCCGTCAGCGAGTTTGCCAGCGCCAGCGGCCTGCTCACCGGCGCTGAGCCGCAGTACAACGGGATCCGCTTCCTCCCGCTGAAACTGGGACGCTGGCTCAACGATCTCGACGAGCTGCAAAAGCGTTACGTCGTCGTCCTCGGCGATGAAATGACGCACAACCTTTTTCCCGGACGCCCCGCCGTCGGCTCCTTCATCCTGCTCAATGGCCATCGCTTCGAAGTCATCGGCACTCTCAAGCGCGTCGGCCGCGGCGACGACAACTCCACCAACATGCGCGCCTACATTCCCTTTCAGGTCATGCGCAGCGATTTCCCGCTCCAGGGCGAAGAGGCCTACAACGCGATTTCGTTCATCAACTATCAGCCCCGCGTCGCCGACGAACACCTGCTCGCCCAGGATGAGGCGCGCCGCGTCATTGCCCGCAATCACCACTTCGACTATCGCGATGAAGACGCCTTCGAAGGCTGGGACACCGTCAAGCAAGCGCAATTGATGGGCACCATCTTCGATGCCATGAACGAATTCCTCGGCTCCGTCGGCCTGGTCACGCTCGCGCTCGGCGCCATCGGCGTCGTCAACATCATGCTCATCGCCGTTACCGAGCGCACCCGCGAAATCGGATTGCGTAAGGCCCTGGGCGCCACCAACCGCAGCATCCTGTTGCAATTTTTCGCCGAAGGAGTTTTGCTCACGCTGGTCAGCGGGCTCATCGGCATGGCTTTGGCCGCCGGCTTGATGGCCCTGCTCGGCGATTTCCACAGCGAGGGCGGTTTCGATCCGCCGCGGCTCGTGCCCAAAACCGCGGTCCTCGCCATCGTTAGCCTGACCATCGCAGGCGTCGCCGCCGGACTCTATCCCGCCCGCAAGGCCGCCCGCCTCGAACCGGTCGAGGCCTTGCGGCAGGAGTAAGGAGATTTGTGATTTGTAATTGGTAATTGTGTTTCCAAAGCTTGAGATTACCAATTGCAAATTACAAATTGTCAATTGCAAATTTTATGCTCCGCGACCTGCTCCACGAATCCTACGATGCCATGCGCTATAACCGGCGCCGCACCGCCCTCACCATGCTCGGCATGGCCTGGGGCATCGCCACCGTTGTCCTGCTGCTCGCCTATGGCGATGGCTTCGGCCGCGCCATTGCCAACATTTTCGCCAATTTCGGAACGAAGATGATGATCGTTATTCCCGGCCGCTCCTCCATGCAGTCCGGCGGCGAGAAGGCCGGCGAGAAAATCCGCATCACCCTCGACGACGTCGACCTGCTCTCGACCAACGTCTCGCAAATCGCCCACATCACTCCCAGTTGCAGCAAGGACGCGATCATGCAGTACGATACTCGCTCTTTCACCATGAACGTCACCGGCGAATACCCCAACACTTTCTCCATTCGCGCCCTGACCCTTGCCCAGGGACGCTTCTACAATCCCGAAGATCAGCTCCAGCGCGCGCGCGTCGCCGTCATCGGTTCCGATACCAAAGATAAACTTTTTTCCGGACGCAACGCCCTCGGCGAACACATCCGCATTGATGGCATCAGCTTTGAAGTCATCGGCGTCCTCACCCCCAAGATGGAGGCCGGAGACAACGACATCAATCGCGTCACTTACATCCCCTTCACCACCATGGGCGATTTCATGGACACCCACTACCTCGACGCCATCTGGTTTAACTACGAGACCAACGACTACGAGCGCATCGAACAATCCGTGCGCTACACCATGGCCGCGCAGCACAAATTCAATCCCGCCGACCGCCGCGCCCTTTTTGTCTTCAACATCATGGTGCAGATCCACCAGTTCGAGGTCGTCACCATCGGCCTCAAAATTCTGCTCGCCTTCATCGGCACACTCACTCTGGGCATCGGTGGTGTCGGCCTGATGAATATCATGCTCGTCTCCGTCACCCAACGCACCCGCGAGATCGGCGTCGAGAAAGCCCTCGGCGCGCGCCGCCGCCACATCTTCCTTCAGTTTCTCGCCGAGGCCCTTGCCATCACTTTCTTTGGCGGACTCCTCGGCATCGTCCTCGCCTACATCGTTTCGCTCACCGTGGGCAGACTCACGCTCTACAGCGCCATGGCCAAACATGCCGAAGCGGGCGACATCCGCCTTGTCATCAATCCCCTCACCCTCTTCGTCTCCGTCCTCATCCTCACTGCTGTCGGCCTGATCAGCGGCATGGTCCCCGCCATCCGCGCCTCCCGCCTCGACCCTATCGAAGCCCTCCGCTACGAATAAAAAATTCGCCAGGACAACCGCCCTCGGCTGTCCAGGCGGGGCGAAGCCCCGCCCCGCTTTTCCCGCCTGTAAAATCGGGGCTTGCCTCGTCCCTCTCTCGCGCCTTGCAACTTGCCCCGTTCTGCCGCAAACCGGCCAGCCGCTCCTCTTCTATGCTGCACGGAATCTCGAAAGCCCACAGAAACATCTAAACCAACCTGGTGTTATATTTTTTGGAGGATGGAGACAACCAAATGAAAAAACTGATTGGATTGCTCGCGATATGTTTTGTGTTTTCTCTCTCAGCGCTGGCGCAACACGCCGGCCACGAAGGTGGTGCCCGGCCCGAGGTCGGTGGCGGCCATCAAAACATTCCTAAGCACGGTCCTGCAAGAGTAACCACTCCGCATTCGGCCCAGGAAAACCGCAAGTTCAACGACAAGCAAGGACATCCCGAAGCTCCCCACGTACATAGCAATGGACAATGGGTGGGCCATGACACCGGCCGCGACGACGTTCATTATCATCTTGATCGTCCGTGGGAGCACGGCCGCTTCACCGGAGGTTTCGGCCGCAGTCATATTTGGCGCCTCGGAGGAGGCGGTCCCAGCCGCTTCTGGTTCGGCGGCTTCTTCTTCAACGTAGCTCCCTACGATGTGGGCTTCTGTGACGGCTGGCTCTGGGATTCGGATGAGATCGTCATCTACAACGATCCCGATCACATCGGCTGGTACCTCGCCTATAACGTACGGCTCGGGACTTACGTCCACGTGATGTATCTGGGAATGTAGCGCGGCAAGATGTTATAAGGCGTTGTCCAATTAAAAATTGTCATCCCGAGCAAACCGGGGTCCCCATCGCACCCGCTTTTGGCGCGATGGGGTGGGAAAGCGAGGGATCTGCGGTTTCTCGGCGACCGCGCGAAAACGCAGGTCCCTCGCAATAGCGGCTCGGGATGACAATTCGGGTTCCATTATAAGAACAAGCGTTTCCTTACTTCTTCTCTTCGGGCTTGTCGTTCTTGAGTTCCTTGCTCTTGTCGTCTTTCGTCTTTTCGTCCTTATTCTTGTCCTTATTCTTGTCTTGGATCGACAGCAACTCGACCTCAAAGATCAGGGCCGCATTAGGCCCAATTCCAGCGCGCGGCTGCCCCGCCTCTCCATAGGCAAGGTCCGAAGGAATGAAGAGCTGCCACTTCGATCCCACGGGCATGAGTTGCAGCGCTTCCGTCCATCCTTTAATCACTTGACCGACTCCAAACGTTGCCGGTTCTCCGCGTTTGTAGGAGCTGTCAAATTCCGTGCCGTTGATAAGCGTGCCACGATAGTTACAAACAACCGAGTCGGTCGCAGTCGGCTTCACTCCGGTGCCGGCGTTCAGGATCTTGTACTGCAAGCCGCTGGGCAACGTCACCACGCCTTCTTTCGCTTTGTTCGCGGTCAGAAATGTTTCGCTTTCGGTCTTGTTCGCCGCCGCAGCTTCTTTCGTTTTCTCCTGCTGCTGTTTGCGAACTTCGTTCTGCACCTCGGTAAGCACGGACTGCGCTTCTGCCTGCGTCAGACGCGTCTTACGGCCGCCCGTGGAGTCCTTCAATCCCTGGGACACCAGATTCCAGTCCACTTCCACCGACTGGTTTTTCAGCGTGTTCCCAAGGTTTGTCCCGATGTTCATTCCTAAGGCGTAGCTAAACTTCTCTTTGCGCGTTTTAAGCGGAATCGCCACCGCGCTTTTCGTCGCCGTCCCCGTCTTCTTCACCGGAGCTTTCGCCGTGGCGGCTGCTTTCGAAGTTGTGGCTGCGGGAGCCGTTGGAGTCGTTGCCGCCGGTGTGCTTGCTGCTGGAGTCTGCTGGGCATAGCCAGTTCCGGCCAGCATCATCCCCGCGGCCAATAGTAAGGTTGTAGTAAGTGATCTTCGCATTTGCCTATTGTCCCACTGCTCCGCGTTCTGCGCCAGAGCGGATTCAAGCTATCAGTTCTCAGCTTTCAGTAAAAACATTCGACCACACATGGTACTGGCAACTGACCACTGGCTACTGCCGACTGCTTTTCCACCACATCGCCCCAGACAATATCGTCGTCGTCGCAATGAGCAGCAGCGAACTCAAACACAAAATACACCACACTCCAAGCACACGCGCTTCAATGTAGGCCAGGTACAAAGCAAATGCCAGTCCCGCTGCGGCGCCACCGCAGAGTATCGCCGGAGTTTCGCGCCGCTCGCGATACACCGTCGCCAGCCCCGCCAGCGCCGCATACCCAATCATCCCAATCAGCGCAACCGGAATTCCGAAGACCGACGAATATTCACTGCGGTTCACAATATCGCAGTTGAACGTTTCCCCGAACTCGCAATACGCCGTCTTCGAGGTCGCATAATGATGCTGCAGCGACACCGACGACACCGCAATCCCGCACACCGCCAGAATGGCAATCAAACTCATCAAACGCCGCGTCAAATCGGTCATGGCAGCGCGCACCCCGTCCGGTCGCTCAACTCTTCCAGTGTGAAAACGCGCTCCACTCGTTCGCCCGTCGGCGGAAACTGCCAGGTAGGATAATGGTTGACCTTTTCGTCTTTGCAAATCTGCGCCTGCCCATGCAGGTCGCCTTTGATGCCGCATTCCACATAAGGAACGTACTCGAACGACGCGTCAAACTTTTCTTTTTGCTCCACGCAATGCGGACACCACCACGCCCCGTACATCTTCACCCCGCGCTCGGTCAAACAGCGAGCGAACCCGTCGTGCTTGTGCCGCATGCGATTGTCGAGATAGTACGCCAGCCCGATCGCGGCCACAATCAACACGGCAACTATCGCGATGCGCAGCCATTTCCGGATGCCGGATTCAATCCCCAGTCTTTCCTTTTGCCGTTCTCTTCGTTCTTGCGACATGGATTTTTTATATCACGATTGATTTATGAATTCTCATCCCGGGCAATGCGAAGGATCTGCGGTTCGCCGTATTATGAGTGTCCTTCACACCACCACCCGCAGCGCCGACGGCAGCACTTCGATCGCGCGGCACTCCAGCGTCAGCACCTCGCCGTCCACCATCACGTCCACCGGCCCATCGAGTTGGAACTCGACCCGCCTCACCGCTTGTCGCTCCGCCAGCCGATGCCGCATGTGCGTGCCATCATACAGCGTCGCCAGGTTCCGGATCAGCCCCAGCCGCCCAATCGGCCCCCACCGCACGTACTCAATCAATCCGTCATCGGTGACCGCGTCGGGCGCGATCATCATGGTGCCGCCCGTGAACTTGCTGTTGTTGAACGTCAGAAATAAGCAGCGCCTCGAATCAAACTCTCCTTGCCCCTCCACCCGCACCGGAAACGGCCGCCGCTTGAGCCGCGCCAGCGAAAGAAAAATAGACAGCAGATACCCAGCCTGCCCGAGCCCCAGAAACCGCCGGTGCCGCAACGCCGCCACGTCCGCCGCAAACCCCATGCTCAGCAGATTCGTGTAGTAAATCGCGCCGTCTTTGTGTGTCAGACACAAAACATCGCAAGCCCGCGAACGCCGCGCCTCCAGCGCCTGCATCGCGTGTTCCAATCCGCTCTTGCTGGAAACTCCACCGGCGAAGTCCCGCAGAAAAGAATTGCCCGTTCCCAGTGGAAGAAATCCCAGCGTGGGAATCCGCTCTTCCGCGCCGGAAACTTCCTGAGGCCCGGTACCTGAGACCTGAGACCTGTTATTACTGCTCTCCGGAAACAGCCCGTTGACGATTTCATAGGAAGTCCCATCCCCGCCCACCGCCAAAAACTTCCGATAGCCGCGACCATAAGCCTCGCGCGCAATCCGAGTGGCGTGTCCAACCGCGCTCGTCTCCACCGTTTCGATCGCAATCCCCGCCGCCCGCAAGCGATCCAGCGCCGCTCCCACGCGCAGCCCGCAGCGCCCGCCTCCCGCCGCCGGATTGATGATGGCCAGAAAAGTTTCGTTCACAGGTTAGGCCTTAGGTCGCAGGTGTCAGGTCGCAGGTCTCAGGCAGGCTATCTCATGAAACCCGACACCTGCAACCTGACACCTGATTCTTAAATCTCCACCACAGCTTCCCGCGCCGCTCCCGCTCCAATCTCCGCCGCCAATTCTCCGCGCTTGATCTTCAGCGACGCCGTCCGCGGAAAATCTTTCTCCCACACCAGATATCCGCCCACTCGTTTGTAATCGGCCAGCCGCCGGTTCCGCGCCACAATCTCCTCGCGCAGTTGATCGTTGAACTGCTGGTTCTGCTCCAGCCGCAGCGCCAGCACCAGCATCTCGTCGCCCAGCGTTTTCCGCGGCCACAAATAATTCGCCGCGAACACACAGTATTCCTTGACCGGCAAATCGTCGAACACCGCTTCGATGTCCTCGGGATAAATGTTCTTTCCGCCCTCGGTGACGATCATGTTTTTCTTGCGCCCGGCGAGTTGCAGGTGGCCGCGCCCGTCCAGGCACCCCAGATCGCCCGTCAGCAGCCAGCCTTCGACGATCGTTTGCGCCGTTAGTTCCGGGTCGTCCAGATAATGCGACATCACCGCGCGGCTCTTCACCGCGACTTCCCCGATCCCGTCGGCATCCGGATCCAGCACCCGCACCTCGGTCCCAGGCAGCGGCTTGCCCACCGTATCGGCGCGAAATGGTTTCAGATCGTTCAGCGTCACCGCCGTGCAAGCCTCCGTCAGCCCGTACCCGCAAACCACCGGTATTCCCAGATCGTAGAAAAACTGCGCCGTCGACGGGTCCGTAAACGCGCCGCCCACGATCAGCGCCCGCAGTTCTCCGCCAAACGCCTTGTGGACTTGCGGCAGCAGGCCGCGGCTGAACTCCACATGCGGACGTTTTCGCGTCAGCTTTTTGTTCATTCCGATCATCCGGTCCAGCATCATCCGCTTCCCCGGTTTCAGTTCATCGAACTTGGCCCGCAGTCCGCGTTCCAAATTTTTCAGCACCATCGGCACCAGGCTCACATAAGTGATGCGATAGCGCACAAACGCATCGCGCACAAATTCCGGACGCAGCGTCCGCAAATGCACCACGCAAGCCCCGCAAACGAACGGCCCGATAAATCCCACCATGAAATCAATGGCGTGGTTGGTGGGCAGAATGCTCAAATAGCGCACGCCCGGCCAAAATGGATACCACGCCGTCAGCGAAGCGCACTGCTCCAGATAACTGTCGTGCGTCAGCACGCATCCCTTGGGACGCCCGCCCGTGCCCGACGAATAAACGATGCAGGCCGTGTCTTCGCGCCGCCGCTCCACCAACTGTGGCTCACCCTTTTTCTTGAAATCCTCCCACCGGTAAGCGCCGCGCAAGTCCTCTCCCGCCGGCGCTTCTGTCACCAGCACAATCTCAACCGTGAGTTTCGGAAATTCCGGCGACTGCGTAATCGCCCGCCACAAGTAATATTCAACTATCAGAAACCGCGCCTTCGAATGCGCCAGCAATTGCAAATGCTCGGCCGCCGTCAATTTGTAATCCAGCGGGACCAGCACCCCGCCGCAGAAAAAAATCGAGTGCGCCGAAATCAGCCATTTCGACTGGTTTGTCATGATGATCGCCGCCCGATCGCCCGCCTTGAAACCGGCGTCCCCAAGCGCGCGGCAAAGCGGTCGCGCCATTTCCTTGAAGTCGGAATAAGTAAGCCGCGTCTTTTCGCGGTCGCGATCGGCTTCAATCAGGCAGGTTTCATTGGGCCAGCGCTCCAGCGCATCCGTAAGCGCCGCACCCAGACTCGCATATTGGCTGAGATCGAGCATTGAATATTCTTATTCCACCACGGAGGCACCGAGACACGGAGAAAAACAAGAGCGTCTAGAACATAATAAGGAGCGCATCCCGACGCCACGAGTCGCGGGAAAAGAAAATAAATGTTTTCTCCGTGTCTCCGTGGTAAAAAAGTCTCACAGCCGCGCCTGGATCCGGTTCGCCAGCGTCCGGAAATCCGACACGCCTTGCAGTTCATAGTCCGGCAATTCGATAGAAAAATGATGCTCCAGCCGCGTCAGCAAATCGAGCGCTTGCAGGCTGTCAATGCCCAGCGTCTTGAAAAAATCGTCGTCGGGAGTAAGTTTCTCCCGCGGCACCTTAAAATGCGAAGCCGCAAGATTCAAAATTTCCTCGAGTGTGTGATCGATCGTAGGCGCTGACATAAGCGTGCGTCCTTAAAATTACCAATTACAAATCGCCAATTACAAATTAAGGCAAGTACGGCTGCACTCCCTCATTCTCCACAAATTTCCGCAGCCCTTCTTCGACGGCCGGGCGCGAGTAAAGGTCGCAGAAAATATCAATCTCCCGCTTCAACTCTTCATACGGAATCGGCTTCACAAACTCCTTTGCCACCGCCGCCGTCCGCCGGTCGAATTTCCCCATCTGGCTGGCCGTCGCGCGCGCCACCCGCAGCGCCTCGCCTTCGGCGGCAATCTGGCTCACCAGCCCGATCTGCTGCGCCTTCATCACATTGAAGCTGCGCCCGGTGAGCAGCAGATCGCGCACCACCGCATTGCCCAAATCCCGCTTCAGCCGCGGAATCCCGCCGAACCCCGGGACCAGCCCCAGCCGCAATTCCGGAAAGCAAAATCGCGCCATGCGGTCGGCAATAATAATGTCGCAAGCCAGCGCCAGTTCAAACCCGCCGCCAAAAGTGACGCCATGTACCGCCGCAATCGTCGTCAACGGCAGCGTATCGAGCGCGTTCAAAACGGCATGAATGCGCTCTAAAAACTCCCGCACCCCGCGCAGGGCCACGCTCTTTTCCGCCTTTTGCGAACGCTCGAACAATTCGCGCAAATCCGCTCCCGCCGAAAACCCGGCCTTCACCGTCGAATGGACAATCAACGCATGCGCTTCATTCGTCAGCCCGGGCAGGGCCGCGGCAAATTTTTCCAGTTCATCAAGCGTGAACGACCCGATCTCGTTGCAAGGCTCGCGATGTAACGCAAGCTCAATCGCCCCATTCACGATCTGCCACGAAAGCGTTTGCCCTTTGAAGTCGTTCATGCCGTCGCCTTCACCGCTTCGTTCTTCGAGGCCTGGCTCTTCGCCGCCGCGTACATCGCGTCAATTTCCTTGCGAAAGCGCTCCGCAATCAAGTCGCGCTTCAGCTTGCCGTTCGCCGTCAGCAGCCCGCTCTCGATGGTGAACGCTTCCTCCACCAGATGAAACGCCCGCACTTGCTTGTAATGCGGCAACTCCGGATTCACCCGGTCCAGCGCCGCCTGCGTTTTCTCGCCGCTCACTTTGCCCGTGACCAGCGCCGCCAGATGTCCGCGCCCGTTGCCCACCAGCACCACCTGGATCGCGCCCGGCAATTCTTGCAGGATTTTATCTTCAATCGGCTCCGGCGCAATGTTATGCCCCGACCCTGGAATAATCAGGTTCTTGATGCGGCCCACAATCTTCCAATTTCCGTTCGCGTCCACTTCGCCTTGATCGCCGGTATGAAGCCAGCCATCGCGCAGCACCTTTGCCGTCTCCTCCGGACGGCCCCAATATCCCGGAAAAATATTCGGCCCGCGCACCACGATCTCCGCATTCTCCGCGGTCCTCATCTCCACGCCCGAAATCGCCGGCCCCGCGCGCCCCGCCACCACCTCGCCATCCGGATCGTCCATGGTGCAAATCGCCGTCGTCTCGGTCAAGCCGTACACCTGCAACACGGGAATGCCCAGCATCATAAAAAACAGTTGCGTCTCCACACTCAGCGGCGCCGAGCCGCAAATCAGCGCGCGCAGCTTCCCGCCAATCATCTTCTTTCGGATCGTCGGAAACACGAACCGGCTCGCCAGCCCAAGCCACATCCCGTCCCCGGCGCGCGTTCCGCCTTCCTGCCTCCGCATCCACGCGCCTTTTGCCTTGGTGTAAACCTTCAGCGGAATTCCGCCCGTCTTCCAAAGCTGCTCGTCCACCGCTTTGCGCATGCGTTCGAGAAGCGCGGGAACATTCAGAAAATAATCCGGCGCCGCCAGCCTCATCTCCGTGGCAATTTTCCCCAGGTCCATATTCAACGTCAGCTTGCTGCCGCGCGCGAGGCAAGTCAGCATCATGATCCATGATCCCGCAAAGCAAAGCGGCAGGTAATGAAACACGGAATCCTGCCCCGGCCTTTTTTTCATCAACTGGTCCAGCCGCCCGGAAGTGCAGCCCAGCATGTAGCCAATATTGCCCGCGTTCAGCATCACGCCCTTCGCTTCGCCCGACGTGCCCGAGGTGTAGATGATGGTCGCCACATCGCCTTCCGCGACCGTCAGCGCCGGATTCTCCACCGGTCCGCGCCCCACCATAAATACATTTTCGAAGCAGAAATACGGAGGCGCCTCCGGCCATGCCGCGACAATCGCATCGGCCAGCGACTGCTCGCCGCAGGCAATCACCGACGGCCAGCAATCCTTCATCATCGCCACCAGTTCCGCCGGCGCCTGCCGCGCATACAGCGGCACCACCGTCAGCCCCTCGGCCATAACGGCCAGGTCCATCGCCACCCACTGCATCGAGTTGTGCGCCAGCAGCGCGCAGCGGTCGCCCTTCTTCAGCCGCAGCCGCCGCAGATAAATCCGCGCCACTTGCACCTGCGCAAGCAACTGCCGCGCCGTAAGCGGAAGCGCCTGCCCATCGCGCATTTCCTGCAGTACCACGGCATCGCCGCCGCGCTCCAGGCTCGCGAAAATTTGTTCAAGAAAAGTCATCGTATATAAATTGTCATTCCTTCTAAACTGTCATCCTGATAATGACTGTCATCCTGAGCGCAGCCAGAGCTTCACGAAGTGAAGCTCTGGCGGAGTCTAAGGACCCCTACTTCCATTCGGCACCGCCGCGCAACGTGTTTCCCCGCGATTATCCGTACGCCTTCGCCAGCTCCCGCAACCCTTCGCTCATCGGCGGCAGATAATCTTCCCAACTCCATTCGCCGCGCCGTGTGGGAAACTCCGGATACCTCCGCTGCACTTCTTCCTCGAAATACACGCCCATGCGCGCCATCAATTTCAAATTCTTCACCACCGTCCGCGCGATGCCGTCGGCAATCCGTTCCCCGTCGCGATCCAGAATTTCCAGCGCCGCCAGAGTCCGCGCCTCCAGCTCCGGATCGTCCACATTCATCAGCAACTCCCGATGTCCGCGCTCGTTCATCAGATTGCGTATGCGCTCATCCATCGTGATCCCCGCCGACGCCACCAGCGCCGGCATCGAAGTCACTATCCCGTGATAGCGCGATGACACCATCATGCGGCAAGCCCGCAGAATGCTGACCATTTCGTACATGTTGTAATCGTCCGACGTCAGCACCGGAACCCCGCCCAGCTTTTCCGAAATACGCCGGCAAGGCCGCGCATCCATGCGCTCGGTCGCCGCCATAATCACAAACACATTCTTCTTCTGACGAAACGCGGCCACTGCATTCGCAATCGAACTCAAATAATGTTCGTAAGCCCGGTCCGCCTCGCGCCCCGCATTATGAAAATAAGGCCCGCGGTAGTGGCTCTCTTTGTATGCGCCCGTCAGGCTGTGCAGCGCCGCCTTCCTCACCGACGCCTTCACCGGCCACTCAAACGGATTGATCGGACACACCACCAGCACCGGCGTCTTCCCATCCCATCCCACATCGCGCAGCGCCTTCTGCCCATACTCCGCGCCCAGCGGCTCAAACGTCCACGCCGTGTCCGTGCCCAATTCCGTCGGCACGCCCAGTTCGCGCAGAATGTTCCGCGACTCGTTGTTCCGCGTGATCACGAATGAATTCTTGCAATAGCGCCCGCACATCTTCGCCACCAGCGGGTCCATCTCTCCCGCCTCGGCGCCGTAGCCCACCGACAACTTGTTCTCCGCCGCCGCAATGCCCAGCGCCCCAATCATCATCGTCGCCAGCGCATTCGCGAATTTCGATTTGAACATCGAACCTTCGCACGCCACCACGCCGTGGTGCTTGGGCACTTCATTCGCCAGAAAAGGCGGGAAAATATCCGGCAGCCGCACCTGCGACGTGCCCTTGAAATATCCGCGCGAACGGTCGAAATCGAATGTCATCATACTAAGAGCGACGTTCTCCGGCCCAAGAATCCGCCGGATCTGCCGCAGCATTTCCTCCACTCGCACATCCGATCCCGTGTTGCGCGTCCCGTTGTAGCCCGCAAACAGCAGCTTCAATTTTTCGCCCGGTTGCCACGGCTCGCGCTTGCCCATCATCCATTGAATTTTCTTGCCCTCGATAATGCCCGCGACCCACGCTTCCAGAACGAAGTCCATCATGACGCCGCCCCTTCTGCTTCCGCGCTCTCCGGCCAGGGCTGATACGGGTAGGCAAAATTATTCTCGCGGCTGAAGCGGAGCAGCGGAAAACTGTATTGCGAAAACGGTACGGGCTTCCGTCCCATTTCCGTGGTGACGCGCGTGTTGTCGAAAACCGTGTTCCACGTCAAGTAGGGCCAGAACACCTTCAGCAGTGCGGCCCCGTGCCCCACCGCTCCTTTGCGGTTCGCGAGCGTGTTAACGATGGAGCCGAACGGTTTTTCTAGGACCGGCAAAAACAGCGGCCCGCGCCGGTTCTGCTCCGCCGCCAGCGCCTTCGTCAGCTCCTGAAACGTCTGCGCGTCGTTCCCCGAAGAAAGATGATAGATATCGTGCTCGGGATTCGCCTTCATGTGCAAGGTTGAAATCGCATCCGCCACAAAATCCACATTCACAATGTCAATCTTGTCATGCGGACGAAACGGCAGCACCGGCAATCCCGCTAGGAACACGAACGACCGTACCATGTCGAACTGCGTCGTCTGCGGATAGCGGCTGTCCCCCAATACGATGCTCGGCCGGAAAATCGTCAGCGGCACATCCGGCAGCAGTTCGCGCACCATGTGCTCGCAGAATTTTTTCGTCCGCGCATAAGGATCGTAGTCCGAGCGCGACCATTCCACCGACTCGTCCTCCGCAACAAATTCGTGGTTGCGCTTCCCCGCCACGGCCACCGTGCTCACTTCCGAAAACCGCCGCAGTCCGTGATAGTACTGCGATTGCCGCGCCAGTTGCACCACTTCGAGCGTCCCGCGCAGATTCACATTCAAACAACTTTTTTCCGACTTCCGGTTCAGCGAAGCCGCGCAGTGGACCACCGAGTCCGTGGTGTGCACCAGCCGTTCGTAATCGCTCGCTTCCAGCCCAAACTGCGGCGCCGTGAGATCGCCGCGAAAAATCCGGATCTTCCCCTGCAAATATTCGTAGAACTTGGGAAACGGCAGATGCAACTGCAAGGCCTGCCAAAGCCGCAGCTCCGCCTCGCGCGGATCGCGGGCGCGCACCAGCAGATTCAAGGTCGCGTCATGCCGCTCCAGCAGGTTCGCCGCCACATGCGCGCCGATGTACCCGGTCCCACCGGTCAGGAATATTGCCACGGTGCTCCGTTCGTCCCCGTCTTCATGGCATCGCCATTTTCGGTAGTTGCGGTTGAAATCGTCGTTGCCTTTTTCGTTGTCTCCGGCGCCGGCATCTGCAGCACACGCGGCGCACGCGCTTCCAGTGGCCGCCCTTCAATCAGCGGATACGTCCACCGCCGCAATGCCGGAATATGAATGTCAATCCAATACTCCCACCAGTCCAGCCCCGCCGTGTCATACCCGAAAATTTCTTTCTCTTCGGGCACGAGGGCCTGCGACAACTTCTCCACATTGTCCGCGACAAAGTCATGTTCGTTGTGCAGAATAAACGGCTCGAAGAGGCCGACCAGTTTTTCCACGCGCTCCAGATTGCGCTCGGTCTTCGTCAACGGTTTCTTCATCGGCAGCGGAGACATCACGCGCTGGATAGATTTGACGATCATCTTCTGCGCCGGCGCCGACATCCGGTCATAGCGCCCTTTCGAAACCGGAATCGCATCCATGCGCAAGCGCAGCCAGTACTCCAAACCTTCCTGCGCCCGATAGTGTCGCCGGTGTCCCAGGCTCGTCAGCTCAATCGACCGCCCCATGTCGCAAGGATTCGTCACCGACGTCGCCAACTGATACAGCGGCTCGTGACGCCGTTCCACCAGCGCCGCTCCAATCAGCGTCATCCCCGCGCACACCGCATCTACCGGAATAATGTCGAGCCGTTTGCGTTCGTTCGACGGCAGTTGCCGGAACGCCGTGCCCAGCAAGTACGACAGCGACGCCGAAGTGTTGATGCCCTCGTTCCATCCGCGAAACGGCTTCGTCACCGAGGTCTCGACAATGGACGGACGCACAATCGCAATCGGCAGCTTCGCGCCGTATTTCGCGATCCGATTTGCGATCAAAGATTCCGCCAGGCTCTTGGTGAACGTATAAGTATTCGGCCAGCCCAACTCCTTCGCGCGCCGCGTGGCTTCTTCCGTAAGATAATTTTTCAGCCAGCGCACCTTGTTCTTGCGGATTTGGTTTTCCAGCGCCTGCCCGCTCAACCCCTTCGCTGCATGCTCTTTCCCCAGCGACTGCTTCTTTAATTCTGCCGCGACCTCCGGCCCCTCCGCGCGCGCTTCCGCCGACTTCACCAATTCGTGCAGCCGGCGCCATTCTTTTTCCGCATCGAAGTTCGTGCCGGCGTTCGTACCACCGTTCGTGCTGGTGCCCGCCACGCGCGCCGGCGTGTAGTTCGGACGCACTTTCTCACTCACGCGCCCATCGCGCTGTCCAGCCACATAACAAGTCGAAAGATGCAGCAAGGCGGCGTGGCGTGATCCGCGTATGAATTCGATCAGGTAGACCGTCGAATCCACATTCACCGCCAACGCGTCCCGCAGATCGGGATTGAAATCCGTCAGCCCCGAGCTGTTGACGATCAGATCGAGGTCCCGGCGCAGGCGCGCGGACGTCTCAGCGTCAAGCCCCAAGCCGGGCCGCGAAACGTCGCCCTCCACCACTTCAATTTTTTCCGCCAGCAGCTCGCCCAGCCGGTCGCCGTATTTTTCAAACAACGGATCGAAAACCGGCGAGCCTTCAATCATCTTCTCGAAGCGTTGCTGCGCCGTACTCGACTTCTGCCGCCGGATCAGCAGATAAAGTTTTCCGATCTCGGGCAGAATCGGGGCCCCCAACGGGCCCGGTTTTGGCCCGTTGGGGCAAAGGTCCATCAACGTGTTCGCCAGCCACACCTTACCAATGAATCCGGTGACGCCGATCAGTAGTATGCGTTTCCCGTCCAGTGCCTGGCGCACCGAAAACGGCGCTGAATGCCGGGTTTCATCGAAATACACAATCGGACGAACGCGCGGCGCCTCCACCCGCACCGCCGGAACGATCGCCGACTCCAGCGCCTTCGGACCGCGCAACCCCAAAGCCCGCACCCAGCGCGCCGGACTCTGCCGCCCGTCCGGCCCCGCTTCGCGGATCCGCGCAAACAATCCCCGCGGCCGGATCACCGGATCGAGCAGCCGTCCCGTGGCCACTCCATCGCGGAAATCGAGCCGGTTCGCAATGGTCCACCGCACTCCCAGATGCCGTGCCAGTGGCCGCATCACGTGTTCCAACCCCTGGCTCACCAGCACCACGTCCGCGCCTGTCGCTTGCAACGCCTTCAGTTGCCGCACTCCTTCTTCCTTGAGCAGCGGCTTCAGCTTGTATTCGAATTCTTCCTCGCCCAGCAGATCGAGCCGGTCTCGCGTGATGCCGCGCAACACGGAGTGGACGATTCGCGTCGCAACGATCCGGTTCGCCGCATACAAAAATGGACGCAGCGCCGCCATCACAAACACGAGCGTTCGCCGCATCGCCCGCGCAATATACGTCTGGCTGTTCCAGGTAAAAAAGGCAATCGGACGGACCGTGGTCAGCTCCAGCAGGCTTCCTTCCACGCGCCAGTAAACCGGCGACGAAGGCCGCGACCGCCGAGGCGATGAAATGCCGGGCGAAGTTGCTGGCGCGCCGCCGTCCAGCGGCGTCCGTTCCGGTCCTTCGTCGAGATTGTTCCGAGATTCCATGAATCAATATCCGGCTGCGGTCACACTATCCCCAGTAAACAGGGCACAATCATCTATTTTAACCTCTTCTTCACCAAGGACGAAGCATAACCGTCGCCACTTCCGCGTCCAGACTTCCGCACCTACCGAATCATCCATCCCAAAACCGCCGCTGCCGCAACCACCCAGGCCGAGTTCACCCGCAACCGGAGCAGCCCGATCAAGCTCGCGCCGAACACAGCCAGCGTTGTCCAGTCCACAATCGACGCCTTCCCCAACTGCCACGTCACCACCGCCATCAAGGCGAGCGACCCCGCGACCACTCCATCGAGCGCTGCCGCCACCACCCGCGATCTCCGCAGCCGCGGAATCAGCGGCCCACTCACCGCTACCAGCACGAACCCCGGCAGAAAAATTCCCGCCGTCGCCACCGCTGCCCCCACCCATCCCGCCATCACGTATCCGATAAACGTCGCGGTCGTAAACAGCGGCCCGGGCGTAAACTGTCCCACCGCGACCGCGTCCATCAACTGCTTCTCCGTCAGCCAGTGCAGACGCTCCACAAACTCAGTCTGCAAAAATGCCAGCAAAACATATCCGCTGCCGAACACCACCGACCCAACTTTCAGAAACGACAGAAACAAACGCAGCAGCCCCACCGGAAAAGCCGCGCCCACAGCCGTAACCGCCATTGCCCCGGCAAAAACTTTCGGCAGCCCAAATATTTTCTTAAGCCCAACCATTGTAGGGAGCCCAGCCGCGCCCCCACCCAGCCGCCGGTTCTTCACCGCCAAAATCGCCGCCGATACTAACCCGGCCGACACCAGCACCAGTACCGGACTGACTCCCACCAAACTCAGCATCGCCGCGAGCGCCGCAATCGCCGCCAACGGGACCGTCCGCACTCCCGTCCGTCCCAGCTTGCCCAGCGCCTGGACCACGATTGCGGCCACCGCCGGCTTGATCGTCCAGAGCACGCCCTCAACCTTCGGCAGCGAGCCAAAGCGCACATAGGCCCACGCCATCGCCGACACAATTACGGCCGCCGGAATGATGAAGCAACAGCCCGCCACAATTAGTCCGCGCCAGCCGCGCTTCAGTTGCCCCACAAAAATTGCGACTTCGGTCGAACTCGGCCCCGGAATCAAATTCGCCGCCGCCAGCCGGTCCAGAAATTCGGCCCGCGTAATCCATTGCCGCCGCCACACGAATTCCTCTTCCATCATCGCCAGATGCGCCGCCGGCCGCCAAACGCTATCGTGCCCAGTTTCAGAAACACCACGGCAATCTCTCGGAGCGGCGCTTCCCGGATTTCCGTGGACTCAGTCATTGCCTGCAAATTTAGAGATTTTGATGAAGCAAGAGTTGCCCCCAGCGGCGGACGAACTCCGCCGCCCGGGGCCGTTGCGTGATTGAACTTGATGCCGCCTACTCGCCGAACACCGTGTTATAAACTCCGCCCGCCAGCGCGCCGCCCACAATGGGGGCCAGCCAGAACAGCCACAATTGCGAGATCGCCCATCCGCCCACGAAAACCGCGGGTCCCGTGCTGCGGGCCGGGTTCACGGAAAGATTGGTCACCGGAATTCCAATCAGGTGGATCAGCGTCAGCGCCAGTCCGATTGCAATCGGCGCAAATCCCGCCGGGGCCCGCTTGTCGGTCGAGCCCATGATGATCATCAAAAAGAAAAACGTCAGCACCACTTCCGCCACCAGGCACGACAGCAGCGAATACCCGCCCGGAGAATGCGCTCCGTAGCCATTCGAAGCGAAGCCGCCGCTCAGGCTGAAGCCCGCCTTGCCGCTCGCAATTACATAGAGCGTGCCCGCGCCGGCGATTCCGCCGAGTACTTGCGCCACCACGTACGGAATTAATTCCGATGCCGGAAATCGCTTCCCCACCACCAGTCCCGCCGACACTGCCGGATTCAGGTGGCATCCCGAAATGTGTCCAATCGCGAACGCCATCGTGAGCACAGTGAGCCCGAAGGCCAGTGCCACGCCGACAAATCCGATGCCTAGCTGCGGAAACGCCGCCGCCAGCACCGCGCTCCCGCATCCGCCAAATACCAGCCAGAAGGTCCCGAAAAACTCCGCGATTGCCCGTTTCGATAAACTCATATCGCCTCCTTAGTGAACTTCATTAGTGAACTTCATTCGTCGCAGTGATGGGTGAATATCTCCATTGCATCGGGGTCGAGACTTCCGACTCCGCATCCCTGTTGATTCTCAAGGTGCCAGCGATTGTACCGCAATCTCAAGGGATAGCGGAATCACAAATAAAAAATGGAAGGGGAACCAATGGATGAGTAACTGGGGGAAAGTAGTGAAGGATGAGTGAATTCACCCATCCTTCACAGATGATGTGGCAATAAAATGAGGCTTACTTGCTGTCGCTGTCGTGGTCGACGTCACCGCTTTTCAAGGTGACTTTGTCCTGTGGGAGGGCGTTACTCTTTGGAGTTTCAGCGGTAGGTTGAGGCTGACGAGCAGCCGGTGGTGATACTTGATTAACTTGGCTGGCTTGGGTACTGCTAATTGGATTCACCATATGAAGTGGATCGGCATAGTCTGAAAAGTCTTCGGCGAAATCAGGCGGAGACCGGCAATCTTTAGTAACGGTTACCGGACCTGAGTCATCGCGCTACAGCGCCGAAACCCAATTACTCCGCTCGACAAAAGTTGGAGGCTCGTAGGTGCGTCCTTTGGCCAGCCGATTCTCCTCGCGCCGTGTGGCCCACAACAGGATTGGGCCCAGCGATGCGGCCGTAAGCCGGGCCACGACCGGAAATTCCTTCTCGACCTCGCGCCGCAGTTTGTGGATGCGTTCGCTCACCCCGCGATTGACTTTCTTGAATTCCTGCTCCATCACCCAGAGCGCCGCATTGTAAGCGCTGCTCAACTTCTTCACTTCCCGCTCGAACCGCTCCCGCACTCGCGCATCGGGACAATCCTTGTAGCGTTGCCAGCCCTGCAGCATGGTCTGGCACATGCGATAAAGACTCGGCCCGTTACTCTCGAAATCCCGCCAGAAGGCCCAGTCCAAAAAGCGTTTGGAATCCTCCCGCGAAATGGCGGCGTGCCGGAAGTTGAATTTGAATTGGCCGTGAATATCGGCGGGGTCAACGTCCGTCAGCAAACGCCCCTGCTCCGACATTTCCTGGTAAAGCGGTGTGCCCGGGACCGGCGTGTAAAGCATGAACTGGTGAAAGTCGGTCTGGTACCCGACCGCCGATTCGATTTCTCCGGCGATGTTTTCCGGAGTATGGTGCTCCAGCCCGATGATGGTCGAGCCTTGCACTCGTATCCCGTGTTGGCGAAGCTCGCGCGTCAGTTGCTGAATGTCCTCGCCCTGCAGCTTGCTATAGCTGGAGCGGGGAGATTCCAATCCCATCCACACCCACGACACGCCGAGTTCGACGAGTTCGAGCATGGTGTATTTTCGAATGGCGTTGGCCGACGCAAAAATCGAAAGCTCCCAGCTCTTGCCCGCCTCCTTCATGAGCTCCAGCAAGCGCAGCGCGCGCGTGCGGTGCAGCAAAAAGTTTTCGTCCATCACAAAAAACGACTTTACTTTCAGCTCCGCTTCAATCCCGCACATCACTTCAAACAGCTCATCGCCCGTCTCGTAAAAGTTGATGAATTTTCCCTTGCCGCCAAAAAAAGATGACGTGGTGCAAAAGTTGCACCCCATCGGGCAGCCCACCGACGGAATGATGGTTGCCGCCGTCCCGCCCTTGCGCTCCGGCAGACGGATTCCCATGATGCGCGTCTCGAAGCCCGAAACAATCGCCGGATGCCGGATCGGCGCGTGCTCGTCCTCGCCCAGGTAGCGCCGCATCCACGAGATCCCTTCTCCGCGCACAATGTGGTCGGCGTCAATCATCGTCTCCAAGCCCGGAATGGCGGCCACATGTCCGCCCACCACGATCGCCGACTCCGGCGACAGCTCGCGCACCATGCGGCACATCTCCCGCACCTTGCCCACGTTCACGATGATCGAAGAAATGCCCACGATGTCGTAGTGGTTCTTCGTCAATTCCCGGGCGAACGCCTTGCGCGTGGGGAAATCGAGCACGCTGCACGGGGCCGAAATATTTTTCTGGATCATCATGATGCCCCACGAGCGATGGAACATGCGCAGCGAGAATCCGCCTTGCGCCCGCGTCACCTGGTTGTGATATAGCTCCATCGGATTGATGGAGCGGCTGCCAAATTCGTCGTCCTGCGCATAAGGCCCAAACACCGAACTCAGAAGTATGCGCGCGTGACTTCCCTTGGCATGAGTTTCCATAGCATGTGTGTCCATAAATTTCCTGCCTGATCGGTCCCCTTTTTGAAAGGATAGTGCTAAGTGGGGTCTTTTCGCCGTGATCCCTGTTACATTACAAAACTATTACCTGCACCAAGGACACTTCCCCATCGAATCGAACTTCATTGATTCGAACCTCCCCGCGGCGTCCCCGCGCTTGCGCTTCCACCCCAATTGCGCTTTGATATACCCCATGACAATCTTCCGCCGCCTCGCCCTTGCGTGGATCTTCATTCTCCTTTCGTTAGTCGCCGTCACCACCGCCGGTACTCCCCCAAAACACAAATTCCTCCTCTTCGTCGGCACCTACACTAATAAGGAGAGCAAAGGAATCTACGCCTACCGCTTCGACGCCGCATCCTCCGAGCTAACTCCATTAGGCGTAGCGGCGGAAACCACCAATCCCTCATTCCTCGCCACCGACCCCAGCCGCCGCTTCCTCTATGCCGTGAATGAAGTCCAGAACTATCAAGGTGCCAGCAGCGGAGCAGTAAGCGCTTTCTCCATCGATCACCGCACTGGCAAATTGCAACTGCTGAACCAAGTCCCCTCGCGCGGTGCCGACCCCTGCTACATCGCCTTCGACAAGACTGGGAAGTACGCCCTGGTAGCCAACTACACTGGCGGAAGCGTGGCCGTTTTTCCCGTTCGGCCCGACGGCCTCATCGGCGAGTCCTCCGCCTTTGTTCAGCACGCCGGTTCCAGTGTCAACCACGAACGACAGGACGGCCCGCATGCCCATTGGATCGAGACCACACCCGACAATCGTTTCGCCATCGCCGCCGATCTAGGCTTGGATAAGTTGATCGTCTACCGCTTCGACCGAATCGCCGGGTCCCTCACCGCCAACGATCCGCCCTACGCCAAGCTCGATCCCGGAGCCGGACCGCGTCATGTGGCCTTTCATCCGAATGGAAAGTTCGCCTTCGTCGTCAACGAATTGCAGTCCACCGTCACCGCATTTTCCTACGACCCACGTCTTGGGGCCCTGCAAAAACTAAACACAGTTTCGACACTGCCGAAAAGTTTCACGGGCAGCAACGACACCGCCGAAATCCAGGTGCACCCCAGCGGCAAGTTTCTCTTCGTCTCGAATCGCGGACACGATAGCATCGCCCTCTTCTCCACCGACAGCAAGACCGGAGGCCTAACTCTCGTAGATACTTTCTCCACTCAAGGGAAGACTCCGCGTAACTTCGCCATCGATCCCACTGGTAAGTTTTTGTTAGTTGCAAATCAGGACACTAATACCATAGTGTTCTTTCGCATCGACCCCAACTCCGGAAGACTGACCCCCACCGGCCAGACGCTTCGCGTTCCCGCGCCCGTCTGCCTGAAGTTCGTGGCCGTGGAATAAGGTGGCAAGGTGCCGGGTGCCCCAACCTTCCGCCTGCACAACCACAAGAGTGGGTGCCCCATCCTTGCCGGGTGCCCCAACCTTCCGCCTGCACAACCACAAAAGTGGGTGCCCCATCCTTGCGCGTTTTGTGCGCAAGGGTGGGTTTGGAGGTCTGATCGCGTGGACACTTCTTCGACCACTTACGACGCGCAAGGTGCCCCAGCAAGGTGCCCCAGGTTCGCGTCCGTCTTTTGGGCGCTAACCTGGGAGACGCAATCTCTGGGCTGGGGCGGGCGGCCCACATCCGCGGCGCGATTCGGAAATCAAATGGGGGCACCCCCGAGAATTTAGTCAATCAGTTTAGGTCGGGCCAGCCCCCTTGGATCGCAAATTTTTCAGATCAGTTCGTTACGGTTGCTGACATGTCTGGTTGTTTTGGATGTGTCGCAGCGCTCGCCTCGCGTCTGCTCTAACAGGATAGAACTGACCTCCATCGCCTCCGTCATCGGCTCTGCCGGGGAGTTTATCGGGATCCGTCTTGGCAATTTCTTGCAACACAGGAACGAACTTGCTCCTGTCCGCAAGACAATCAATTTCCAAAACGGCCTCGGTCCGCACAACCGGTCCAGGATCGTGAAGGGACGACCGGAGCAAGCTGAGGACGAGAGCGTGCGACGCAGAATCATTCTTTTCCTCAAGAATCGCCGTTGCCATTCCAAGAGCCGAGGCACGCACCAGAGCGTCAGAACTCTTGAACTGTTCAAGCATGGGTTCGAGTGCTTTGTCCCCATACTTCAATAACCCGCGCTGAGCCATCCCTCCCGTTGTGATTGCCCCCGCGAGCGCTGGAATAGCCCTTTTATCGTCCAGGGAAGAGACCGTGTCCACCAGTTCGGCGTAATACTCTCCAACATCATCCTCATCGTGGGAATCGGGCGGGGGATTCTCAGTCTCAATGAACGAATGGTTTTCTTCCTTCAGGAGTTCAATCAAACTGAGCTTCACTTGATCGGCTTTGTCGGGATGCCGGGCGAAGAAATTGTTCAGCGTATCAGAAGGGCTTGTAGGTCGAGGTCCCTTCGGCCATTCGGATGACACATAAGTCATCAAATCATTAAAGGCGGTTAGATGCGTATGAAGGTCCGGATCTTTCAGACGTGCAAGGATGTGTGAGAGCTGGTCGCTATCGGCAGGGGACGCTTGAGCCGCGACCACTCCAGACAATACGAGTCCGACAATGAATAGCAGAAGACCGTTTCGCATTTTCACTCCCTCAATCACATATTTACATTAGTTTAATAGAGTTACAGTTAGTGTGCATAGTTACCGGGCGGCTGGCCCGGCCAACTCATCCTAACTCTAAAGGGTGCTCCGTCCAAGCCGGGGTCCCCATCACGCGCGGTTTTCGCGTGATGGGGTGGAAGCTCCGCTTGGGCGGGGCTTTTCGCCAATCCACATATGCCGGGTGCCCCAACCTTCCGCCTGCACAACCACAAAAGTGGGTGCCCCATCCTTGCGCGTTTTGTGCGCAAGGGTGGGTTTGGAGGTCTGATCGCGTGGACACTTCTTCGACCACTTACGACGCGCAAGGTGCCCCAGCAAGGTGCCCCAGGTTCGCGCCCGTCTTTTGGGCGCTAACCTGGGAGACGCAATCTCTGAGCTGGGGCGGGCGTCCACATCCGCGGCGCGATTCGGAAATCAAATGGGGGTGCCCCACTTCTCGCGCTTTTCGAGAAGTGGGTCCCGGCACCGGGGGCTGGCCCGGGGGGCTGGCCCACCCTTTCGCTGATCTCAACTCCTGAGGGTGCCCCGCTCTTGTCGCGTTTTCTGCGACAGGGCGGGGCCTTTGACTTCTTTCATCAGTCCAAGCTCCGCTTGGGCGGGGCCTTTCGCCAATCCACACATTCAAGTTGACTGTGGTAAACCAAAACAAAAGGCCGCTCTTTTCAAGCGGCCTCTGAAAACAGAGAACTGACAATCGGAAACTGAGAACTAATCTCCCGCCACCGGCTCGCCAACTTCTTCCATCTCTTTCTCGTTCTCGGCGCCGTTTCCATTGGAAGGAGCGGTCGCCGCAGCAATCGCATCCAGCGAGATGAATCCACCTTCATTCGACGTTGCCGGTTTTTCTTTCAAAATCACTTCGCGATAGAGCTGCGCCATGCGCGCGTCGTAGGCCGCGTCGTTCTTGACTTTATTGCTCTCGGCCTTGCTGTCCCGCGCCCGCTTCTTTTCTTCGCGCGCCGTCTTCGCAATGCCCAGCTTGTCGAGATCGTGCTGCACTTCGTTTGTTACGATCTCTTCCCGCAGATAGAGCGTGTGCTCTTTGTCTTCCATGTCGACTTTCTTGCCGCCGGCGAAAATCTCATGACGCCCGTGCTCTTCGTACCACTTGGTCAGCGTCGAAGTCATGTGCATCTTCTCGATGATGTTGCGCCAGCCCACTCCCGTGTTGTAGGCGCAGAAGCTGATCTCGCCCTCCTGCGTCGCGTACGGAATGATGCACTGCTCCGTGCGCCGGAAGTCGTAGTTGAACAGGTCCTGGAACCACATCCCGGCGATGAACAGGAAGTTCCACCGGTCCTGCCGCCGCTTCATCACGTCTTCAATCGTCCGGTCCGGTCCGACCTTGCCGTAGTTCCTGCCCGTGGCGTTGAAGTTCTTGTCGAACTTCTGCAGCAGGTCCATCAGCTTGAAGTGCGTAGGCGATTGGAACGAATCGTAATTCTTCATCAGACACAGCGCCATTCCAAACGCGGTCCAGAATTTCCCGCGCGCCGCATCGTTCACCTTCGCAATGTCCTTCGCCAGTTGATCGCCCTTCAAGAAAGCCGTGACCGGCACCGCTTCTTTGGTTTCCTTATCAATCATCACCGCCATCCCCGTCCCGCAATTCGGATGGCATCCGCAGGAGAGTTGGCCCCAGTTGTTGTTTGTGTCCTGGGCGTGCATTACGTCGGCCCAGTCGCTGAAGGTGCTCATAAAACTTATCGGGAACCAATCGCGGGTGGGTTCGCCGAGGCCGGTTTGATTTTTAACGTCGTGGGCGAGGTGGGCGAGCGTGTAACGCTGCGCGATACGGCGTTCGTCGGTAATGGCCTCGTCGCGTCCGGTGAAGCTGACGGGCTGGTAACTCAGGAAACTGATCTTCTTCGGATTGTCGAGCGCGAACTGGATGATTTTTCCGACCTGCTCGTTGTTGATGCCGTTGATGATGGTGATGACGGGGACGATTTCGCAGCCGGCGCGATGCAGGTTATCAATCGCTTTCAGTTTCACGTCGAACAGATTGCCCACGGCGCGATGATCGTTGGCGGCGTTGCCAATTCCGTCAAACTGCAAGTAGGCGTAGCGCATGCCGGCTTCGACGGCCTGCTGCGCGAATTCAAAACTCTTGGCGAATTCAATTCCGTTGGTTGCGGCCTGCACGCTGTTGAAGCCGACTTTGCGGGCGTAACGAACGGCGTCGAGGAAATAGGGCGAGAGCGTAGGCTCGCCGCCGGAAAACTGCACCGACATTTGCCGCTTGGGCTTGAGGGTGATGGCGTTGTCGAGCACGGTCTTGATTTCTTCCCAGGTAAGTTCGTGGACGAAGCCGACCTGGTTGGCGTCCATGAAGCAGGGATCGCACATCATGTTGCAGCGGTTGGTGAGGTCAACGGTGAGCACGGCGCCGCGTCCATACTTCATCGTGGAAGTACCGTGGTGGTGCAGCTTCTCGTCGTTGTGGGCGAGAATGTCGCGGCCGGGAAAAACTTCTTCGAGGTGGCGCGAGAATTCCGGGTCGGTTGACATCAGGTCTTCGAAGTGGCCGTGCTTGACGCAGTCCTTGACCATCCAAAGCTTGCCGTCGCGTTCGACGATCTGGGCTTTGATCTCGCCGACTTTCTCGTTCATCAGAATGTCAACCGGCAGGTGGCCGTCGAGGATCTGCTGACGAATTTCAGGCACGCACTTGGGACAAAGTGAATCGGTGGTGCGCGGCCAGCCGAGCGGCGGCTTAGACTTTTCCCAGGACTTGAGCAGGGGCTTGTCGGACCACTTGGGAATCGGGGCTGAATTCGGAGCAATGCGGTTGAGGCGTTCGAAGATTGCCCACACACCCGTGGCGGCAATGGTCACGGCCTTCTCGACATATTTAATTGGCTTGTGCATTCTGCTCTCGCTCTCCTCAGTTCGAAGGCATTTTCACGATTGAGGTGGATCTCTCCACCAGCAATCCCTCAGGGGCTAAAGCCCGCATTTCTGGCTGTGGTTAGCGGCACGACTGAAGTCGTGCCCTTCCCGAACCCGACTACGGCTTATAGTGATCCTGAAAATGCTCTAGACCTTTCCACGAGGGAAACACCCCGGTGAAATCCAGAAGTTTCGATGCGTGGAATGGTCAGGGTGATCCTATTGAAAGCGCAGCCGTTAGGCACGAAGAAGGCAACGAAAGGGAGAAAATCGAGGTTGAGCGGGGAATGGGGGGATTTTATGGGGTAAGTTATTGAAAAGGAAGGGGGAGGTTTGGTAGTGGGTCAGTTTCCGGTTTGCCCGTGATCCAAACCCAGCCAAGCCAGATCGTGAGTGCTATCGCCTGATAGCGTCAGTTACGCACGTAATCTCCTGCAAACGCAACGGTAGTGTCCAATAAGATAGAAGGCGATTCGTATGGAACCTCTCGTGGCTAGCAGTGTGAACGCTGTACGGCGTTGGGGGACAACCGTCTTCGTGGTGGCTCTGGGGATGGTGGTAGCTCTGGGGATGCTGTTGTGTTGTGGCGCGTACCTTTTTTTCCTTGCCCCCAACTATTATCTTCCGCCTCAGCAACGCGTGGTCCAGCAGTTCGAGAGCAACAGGGCTGACTACATTCGATTTGTTAACCTCCTTCGAATGGATCAATCCGTTCGGTATGTAGGCAGCGATGGCAAAGTTTATATAGATGGAATGCACGGACGCCTGGTCCCTGAATACCGGGATCTCATGGGCAAAATTGGAGCCAAGTACGTGATTGTCAGAGGGGACGGCTCAATGGAGTTTGCACTTTGGGGCGGCGGCTGCGCGATTTGTTCAGATTCCTACATGGGCGTGCGCTATTACCCGAAGGATCCCAAGACGGGTTCTCCCGCAGGATGGGAGCAGACTGTGGTTGCTTCCTTAGATAGCGCGAAACTTCCTCAAGAAAAAGGGGCAGTTGCCACCGGTCTGTATGTTGTGCCTATCGAGCCAGACTGGTTTATCTACCGATTAGAGTACCAAGAATGAAGTAGAGCACAGCTTGAGCGAAAACTAACGATACATCGGGATGTGACTGCCTATCCCGAATCGAGAGTACTTGGCTTTGGCACCCAGTGGTACCCAAGAGCAGAAAACAGGCTTTTGGAATATGCTGTGCATGGTTGCTATTAAATCGCGATATCACTCATCACGCCAGAATCCGGTCACTTGGCGAGTGGTCGGCTACTCGGAAACCGACCCACCACTGGAGGTTTCGGTTATTAGCCGTTGGCGCTAGACCTCCCGACTGTTTGTAATTTACAAGTTACATTCATGAAGCGATTGAAGTTCGCCGCTACCTGACGAAAGCCGGCAGAGATGTGTACGGCGAGTGGCTGGAGGCATTTTCACGATTGCTTCTGACGCCACCACCGGCCATCCCTCAGGGGCTAAAGCCCATATTTCTGGCGGTCGTTAACGGCACGACTGAAGTCGTGCCCTTCCCGAACCCGTCCGTGGCTTACGGTAACCCTGAAAATGCTCTAGCAGGCTGCGTAAAAAGTCAAAATTCGACGCCCAGCCCCTAAAGGGGCAATTGATTTCGAAGGGCTTGCGGTATCGCTAAAGCGATACCCTGATACGAAACAGGAGTTTTTCCGCAGCCTGTGAAGGTGCGTCACTGCAAAGTTTTTTCAGTCTTTGCGGCTGTAGAGGGCGGTCACTCTTTCGACCCATTCGCGCTGGATGCGCTCGAGGACGGTTTCGTTATCGGGTGGGGGATTGGGCGGCGTTGCGGGAGGTACAAAAGCAGGTCCTTCGCTGCGCTCAGGATGACAAACATTGGCGGGATGAGAATCATTAGTGGGAGGGAGGGAATCCTGGTGGAAGAGGTGCCAGGCTTCGCGATATTGCTCGAAGCGGGCTTGGCGTCCGCTGATGTTGCCCTCGGGGTAGAAGCGGATGCTGGCGCTGGGGGGAAAGGCATGGGCGGGGACCACGTACCAGAGATCGAGGGGGAGAATGTAGGCCACTAAGACGTCTATGTCGGAGGAGGTGTAGTGTCCTTTACGCTTGCGGTCGCAGTAAGTGGATTGGACCTGGTAGGCGCGGGCAGTTAGTAACTGGGTGCATTTGATTTGGACACGCCAGGTGCGTTGGCCGGAGTCAAGGATGAAATCGTAACGCTCGCTGTCTCCCCAGGGCTTGGAAACGGCGAAGCCGAGGCTGGCGGCTTTGACAATGAAGGCGGCTTCAGCCAGCTCTCCGATGCGCTTGGTGTTGGGATGCTTGGACGGAGAGGGCGGGTTGCGGCCGACGGACTGGGCACGCAGAGTGGAAACGGAGGCTGGCGACGACTTGTGGGCTGAATGTTTCACGCTAACCCAAGCATGATTATAGCAGCGCCGGAGCGGCTGGAATGGCGCTGGGGGGCGCGGGTGAAGGCTGCGGAAGAGGCCGATCGGGCAACGGCAGCCCCTAAAGGGGCGGCTGGTTGCGAAGGACTTACGGTATCGCTAAAGCGATACCCTGATACGAAACCGGGGGGGGCCGCAGCCTGTGAAGGCGTGCCCTACCCAGAACGATTGAGGAGATGGCTGCTCACAACAGAAGTTGTTGTTGGGGGCTGAAAGTTGTATAATTACTTCGTTCTTTCCCCCAAAGGGTTCAGGTCACATCTTCCCTTCATCTTTCATTGACCTGAGCCGGAGCGCGAGCAGAGAGGCGGTGTGAGAAATGCCGCACTCGAACGGGTCACGATCGCCGGGCCGCGGAGGGCGGGCCGTTCTCCACAGCAAACTACAAATGTGCGCCGGTTCCGCGCGCGCGTTCCCAGCAACCGACAGCCAAAGACAGGATCCAGGGCCGAGTCTCGGGTAATTGACGCCGCCGGGCCGCTCCGGTGGAATCCCAAGAACTGCAACCGAACGCGGAAAGCGAAAAGGCTTTCAGAAAAGGATCTCCTCCGATGGCAAACACAGGTTAGCGGCACGACGGAAGCCGTGCCCTTCCCAAAACCTATTTTTGAAACACGCTCTAAGGAAGAGTATCTTAGCCAAGTAACTGCACCTTCGAGGAGTTTCTCGAAGGACGTGTGGTACCAAGAATTGGACAGCCGGTGGAATTCGATCTGGCCAAGTAATAATTGTTAGGATTCCAAGCGGCTCAATGGCGGGTGAGCCATGGCATTGCACCCTGCGGAACGGAAGCGCCATTTACCGGAGGAAGCGCCAATCGCGATGGTCCCGATCCGGCGGGACCCGCAAGAGAACGAAGACTGGTATCGCGATCTGGTCGAGCAGAGCCAAGACCTGCTGTCGGTCCACGACCTGGAAGGCCGATTCCTGTCGGTCAATCCCGTTCCCGCGCGCCTGCTGGGCTACAGCGTGGAAGAGATGCTGCGGATGCAGCTGAAAGATGTTATCGCACCACAATTCCGGGCTGAGTTGGACAACTATCTGCGCGAGATCGAGCGCACGGGGGAGTCGCAAGGCCTGATGTGGGTGGTCACGCGATCGGGCGAGCAGCGCGCCTGGGAGTACCACAACATCTTGCGGACCGAGGGTGTGGCCAGGCCGATTGTGCAAGGAATCGCGCACGACGTCACGGAACGGGTGCGGGCGGAGCGCGCGCTGCGGTCGTTGCACGCGTGCAACGAGTCGCTGCTACGAGCGACGAATGAACAAAGCCTGCTCCATCAAATTTGCGATTTGGTGGTGAACGTGGGCGGCTACCGCATGGCGTGGGTGGGCTACGCCGAGCACGATGAGAAAAAAACGGTGCGGGTGGTTGCGTCGAGTGGGTTCGAGTCGGGTTACCTGGAGGCCTTGCACGTGACTTGGGCCGACGAGGAGCGCGGGCGCGGCCCCACCGGCACGGCCATCCGGACCGGCATGGCAAGCGTATGCCACGATGTGACATCCGATCCTCACTTTGCTCCCTGGCGCGAGAATGCCATAAAGAGAGGCTACCGTTCTGCTCTGGTCTTGCCGCTCAAGAGCGGTGAAGAGGTACTGGGAACACTCGCCATCTATGCCACGGAGACAGGAGTTTTTGACGCTGCCGAACAACATCTGCTGGAGGAACTCACCAATAATCTGAGTTACGGCATCCTGGCGCTGCGGGCGCGGGCCGAACTGAAGCAGGCGGAAGAAGCGTTGCGGGAAAGCGAACGGCAATTCCGGGCGGTGTACGAGCGGTCTCCGGTGGGCATTGCGCTGGCGGATACGGGCACCGGGCAATTTCTGCAAGTCAATGCGAAATTCTGCGAAATCATGGGGCGCAGCGAAGCGGAGCTGCTGCGGCTCGACATGGCGGGCATTACTCATCCCGATGATGTTGAGCGCAGCAAGGAATACATGCGGAGTCTGATCGAGGGAAAGCCGGCGAATTACGGGCTGGAAAAAAGGTATCTTCGCCCGGATGGATCGGCGCGCTGGGCGAGGACACTGGCGGTGCCGATGTGGGGTGAAGGAGAAACGCGCCGAATCAATATGGCGCTGGTGCAGGACATCACGGAGCAGAAGCGGGAGGAGGAGGCGATCGCGTCGCTGGTGCAAGTGCGGGCCGACAGCAGCGAGAACTTTTTTAACTCGATGGCCATGCAGCTTGCACAGTGTCTGGAAGCCGACTGCGCGTTTATTGGTGAACTCATCGAGGGCGAAGAAGACAAGGTGAGAACGATTGGGGTTTGCCGTCAGGGCGAAATCGCGGAGAACTTCACTTACGATCCGACGCATGGCCCGTGCAAAGGAGTCCTGGAGCAAGGCATCCGCTCGTATGTTTCCGGCGTACCCGGGATGTTCCCGGAATTTCCTTTGCTCAAGCAGCTCAATGGGGACGGATACGCCGGGGCACGATTGAGCGATTCGCAAGGGCGCGCGATCGGCATCATGGTGGCGGTCTACACGCGGCCGCTGACGAACGCAAAATTCGCCGAAATGATCCTGCAACTGTTCTCGACGCGAACGGCGGCGGAAATCGAGCGCAAGCGCGACGAGGAAGCGTTGCGGCAAAGCGAGGAACGGTTCCGGGTGGCGCTGAAGAATTCTCCGATAACGGTGTTCAACCAAGACCGGGATTTGCGCTACACCTGGATATACAATTCGCAGCTTCCGTTTTTGGACAGCGAAAATCTGGGAAAGACCGCGAGCGAAATCTTCGACCCGGAGCAGGCTGCGCGCATCACGGAACTCCGGCGGCGGGTGCTGGAAACGGGGGTGGGAGAACGAGATGAGATGCAGGCCACGTTCGACGGCAAGAGGCACTACTTCGATACGACGATCGAACCGGTTTTCGACGCGGTGGGCGCGGTGATTGGAATCACCGGCGCCAGCACCGACGTCACCGAACTCCGGGAAGCCAGCGAAGCGCTGCGCGAAGCCAAGAGAAAGCTGACGGAAGAAAAGCTTTACCTGGAGCAGGAAATCGATACGGAACTGGGGTTCGTGGAAATCATCGGGCAGAGCAAGGCCCTGCAAACGGTGATGGAGCAGGTGGGAAGAGTAGCGTCCAGCGATGCCACGGTGCTGCTGCTGGGCGAAACGGGGACGGGCAAGGAATTGGTAGCGCGGGCGGTTCACCGCTTGAGCCAGCGCTCCAAGAACAGTTTCATCAAAATGAATTGCGCGGCGATTCCGTCGGGGCTGCTGGAGAGCGAGTTATTCGGCAATGAGAAGGGCGCGTTCACGGGAGCGGTGAGCAGGAAGATTGGGCGGCTCGAACTGGCCGACAAAGGCACGCTGTTTCTCGACGAGATTGGCGATATTTCGCTGGCGTTGCAGCCGAAACTGCTGCGGGTGTTGCAGGACCAGGAGTTCGAACGGCTGGGCGGAACGCAAACCTTAAAAGTGGACTTTCGCTTGATTGCGGCGACGAACCGCGACTTGGCGGAGAGCGTGCTGGAGAATGAGTTCCGCAGCGATTTGTATTACCGGCTGAACGTGTTTCCGATCCGCGTGCCACCGTTGCGAGAACGGCGCGAGGACATCCGCTTGCTGGTGGAACATTTTGTGCAGAAGTTCGCCCGGCAGATGAACAAGACGATCACGAGCATTCCCAAGAAAACCATGGATGTGCTGATGGGGTGGGAGTGGCCGGGAAATGTGCGGGAGCTGGAGAATTTTGTCGAGCGGTCGGTGATCCTGACGCAAGGCTCGGTGCTGGTGTCTCCGTTGAGCGAAATGACACCGCTGAGTGCAATGGAGGAGGAGAAAGGCGTGGATGAAACGCTGGAGGCGACGGAACGCGAGCACATTCTGCGCGCTTTGCGGGAGAGCCACGGACAGATTGGCGGCCCCAGGGGCGCAGCCAAGCGGTTGGGATTGAAACGGACGACTCTGCAATCGAAGCTGAAGCATTTTGGAATCAATCCGCGAGCGGGATTGCCGAAGCAGTAGAGCGAATTCAACATTGCTGTACCCGATCGCGCAGGGACGACCGATTGGGTCATTTCCTGGCCCGTCCTTTGGCATGTTCCAGGATCGTGACCGCATGAATATTACTGGGGTCGTTCCACGCTTGCCGGTGGAACTCATCACGCGGTCACGGTACCAGATGATCTAAGCCGTTTCTCTCGACCAGGCCCGGATGCGGTCGATCTCGGTCCTTGGAATTTTCAAATATTCCAGAAATTCCTGGTGGTCTTCCGGCGCCGCCCGCTCGAATTCCTTGTGCCACTTTCGCATGTCGTGGTCCACGAAACCCGCGGCCTTCATGATGGCAACCCATTTTTCTTTGTTCATGTTTTTTCTCCCGACGAATGTAGTTCGATGCTCCAGCAATCGCAGAATGGCGCGTTGGTGCTCCTTGAGCCGCTCGATTTCCACGCCGATTTCCGCCAGCCGCCGCTTGAGGACTGAAGCCGCCTCCGCCCGTTTCGATCCACCGAGAAGAGTTCGAATGTCCGCCAGTTTCAGACCGGCGCTCCGGTAACAGCAGATCTGCCGCAGACAGCTCAGGTGCCTATCGCCAAACTGGCGGTAGTTGCCTTGGCTGCGCGGCGGAGCAGGCAACAGTTCCAAGGACTCGTAATACAACACCGTGGTACGGCTCAAGCCGCAGGCGCGCGCCAATTGCGTCACTGAAAGCATCGCTCTATGTTCAGTCTCAACCCTTTAGCTTTAGACAGGTCAAGCCTATTTTAGAAGAATTATGAACGCTTGCGCTGCACCCTTACCCACAGGGGTTAACGAGGCGCTGCGAACTTCGTGGCGCCGGCAACGGTCTGCCGCTTGCCCGCGGCCTCTGCTAGAATCGCCCCATGCCGATGGAAGCCTTTCTTGTTCCCGATAAGACCGTGGTCAACGCCAAAGGAGACGGGCCCACGCTCGATGTGAGTCGAGCGGAGGGCCGGATCTTTCTGCTGACGCTAGCCATTACGAACATTGTCGAGCAGGAATCGCTCGATGCCGGAATCTTCGGATCGGCGGATGGAGTCACGTGGGATGCCAAGCCGGTCGCGGCTTTTCCGCAGAAATTTTATCGCGAGGAAGTCCCGCTGCTGCTCGATCTGACGGCGCGGCCCGAGGTCAAGTTTCTGCGCGCTCATTGGGAAGTGGCGCGGTGGGGGCGCGGACCGGAAACGCCCACGTTCGAATTCTCGGTCACGCTGAGGGAAGTCCCGCAGGAAATTCTCGCGGAAGCCTCCGGACGAGTGCGCGCGCAGTAGGCTGGCCGCGCCCGCGCCGGAAATCTCCGCTATATTCAATTCATGCCCGACGATTCGAAGCGCAATCCCAATTCCAATCTCAACGATTCGAGTGTCATCGTCCGTCCAGCGCGCGCGGTAGGCGGGGTCGTTCGCATCCCCGGCGACAAGTCCATTTCGCACCGCTACGCCATGCTGGCGGCGATTGCCGAGGGCACGAGCCGTTTCCATAATTTCTCCGCGGCGCGCGATTGCCAGAGCACGCTCGATTGCGTGAGCAAACTTGGCAGCGAGTGGAAGCGGCTGCAAAACGAAGACGAGGGCGACGGCGGAGCGATTGAAGTGCGCGGCGTGGGGCTGCGGCTGAAGGCCCCGGCGGAGACGCTCGATTGCGGCAACTCCGGTTCGACCATGCGCATGTTGAGCGGAATTCTTGCCGGCCAGCCATTTATCAGCGAGTTGTGCGGAGATGAATCGCTCTCGCGGCGGCCCATGGCGCGCATCATGACGCCGCTTTCCGAGATGGGGGCGCGGATCGAAGCCGCGAACGGCGAACGTCCTCCGCTGAAAATCCACGGCGGGCGTTTGAAGGCGATCCACTACCGGCCGGAAGTGGCGAGCGCGCAGGTAAAATCGTGCGTGCTGTTTGCGGGACTTTTTGCCAAAGGCGAGACCGTGGTCGAGGAGCCGATCCGCACGCGCGATCATGGAGAAATTGCGCTCCGGGCGTTTGGGGCGGAAGTCGAGCGGGCGGGAAATATGTCGCGGATCGCGGGCGGACAGCGGCTGCGCGCGATGGAGGCGCGCGTGCCCGGCGACCTCTCGAGTGCCGCGTTCTTTCTTTGCGCGGCGGCGCTGTTTCCGGGATCGCAGATCACCTTGCCCGGAATTCTGATGAATCCGACGCGGGCGCGGCTGCTCGATATTTTGGTGCAGATGGGGTTGAAAATTTCGGTGGCGCATCTGGAAGAACATCGGGGCGAGCTGGCAGGAACGATTGAGGCGCGTGGAGCGGCATGGACGGGGGGCATAATCGCCGGCGCCGACACGGCTGCATTGATTGACGAGATTCCGGTGCTGGCGGCGATCGCGCCTTACTCGGACGGTGGTCTTGAAGTTCGCGATGCGAAAGAGTTGCGCGTGAAGGAGTCGGACCGCATCGCGGCCGTTGCCGTCAATCTGAGGAAGATGGGCGCGGAAGTCGAAGAGCGTCCCGATGGAATGCGGATACCCGGCGGCCAGCTTCTGCATGGAGCGGAACTCGAATCCTTCGGCGATCACCGCATCGCCATGGCGTTTGCGGTGGCCGCGCTGCGCGCCGAAGGCGAGACGACGATTCGCGGCGCGGACGCCGCGGGCGTATCGTATCCACATTTCTTTGAGGAACTACGCGTTGTTACGAGTTAGTCGCAGCTAAGAGCGTTGTTACGGACTGGCCCCCCAGCGGCCTGTGGTGTAACTCAAACGCCCAGAACCAGCGCCTAAACAGGCTGTTGGAAAAGTCGTCGAGTGCGCAAAAAGCTCACCTCAGGCGCTAAAGCGCGAACGTATTTTCAACGTCTTACGGCACGAGTACACTCGTGCCCTTCCCAATAACCTGCGCAAATGAGAGTTTTTCTGCAGCCCGTAAAGGCGCGTTCGCATATATGTTAAACTCCAGGCATAGTAACTCGTGAGAATACGACTCATCATTCTGGTTGCGATGGCATGTCTGATCGCTTACACGATCTACGTGCAAGTCTATCCGAGCGGTTCGGCGCTTGGTTCTCTGCATCCGGCCCCGTTGCGCATCGCCAACCGGCCGCCAGCCGCGCCCGGCGACCCGACTCAACTCTTCCCTGAAAGAGCGCCATCCCAGGTTGCGGTCTTTCTGACAAAACCCGACCGAGACGCGGAATCGGCGGTGAGATGCCTGAAAGAAATGGGGATCCCGTTTTTTGTAACTCGCGATCTGCGCGCGGCCTTGCGTCACAAACTGCTCTTCTTATATCCCGAGGTGGATGGAATGACTTTCGACGCGGTCCAGACGCAGGCAATTACCGAGTTCGTGACCAAAGGTGGCGTTATTTTCGCGCAGGATGTTCTCGGAGGTGGGTTCAAACCGCTGTTCGGTTTTGAGGATGTGGCCGCTCTCCGCACCCGCCACAAGGTTATTTTCGATACGGCAAATCCAGATACAACCGATCCTGTGTTCCGGTATTTGAACCGCGCCGCGGAAAAGGAAGTCCCGCTTGGTTCTCCGGAGATCAAGGAAGTCATCTGGTCGAATGGCTACAAGGCAGCGGCAAGAACGCAAACTTTGGGACGGTATGAGGACGGTACGGCGGCAGTGCTGCGGCGCGACGTTGGGCGCGGCCATGTGTATCTGATCGGAGTTGCGCTGAATGACGTGGTACGGCGAAACCAGCAGAACCGCGATTACGAAGCTCAGCGGATTTACGTCAATGCCTTCGAGCCCGGAACGGATGTTTGGCTTCTGATATTGCGCGCGTGGTACGAAACGTACTCCGACACGGGCATTCGCCTGGGCACGATTCCGCAGGGCAAAAGGTCGGTGCTGATGCTCTCGCACGACGTGGATTGGGAATATTCGTTCAAGCCGATGCTCGCCTTTGCCGAGTTCGAAAAAAGTGCGGGCGTTTCCAGCACGTTTTTCGTCCAGACAAAATATCTGGACGATGTGAACAGCCATGCTTTTTTCTTCGGGCAGGCGCTGGAGGTGTTACACGACTTAGTGGCCCGCGGAAACGACATAGAAAGCCACTCCGTGATCCATACAAAACTGTTCAATAAGGTGCCATTGGGGACTGGAGACGAGCACTACCCGAGTTATAGCGCGCGCGCCACACGGGACGATGCGGCGAAGGACGCAACCACGCTCGGAGAAGTTTGCGTGAGCAAGAGTCTGCTGGACGGCGAGTTACAGGGGCACCACACGATTTTTTTCCGCGCAGGGCATTTGCGGGTGCCACCTTATCTTCCCGAGGCGCTGGTACGCTGCGGATATGAATTCGACTCGTCGTTTACGGCTGGAGATGTAATGACTAGTTTTCCCTATGAATTGGACTTCGATTATGGAATGACCGAGGCCACCACGATATTCGAATTTCCCGTGACCTTTGAGGACGAGCAATTGCCACCGCTCCTCGACCGCATACCCGCGATATTGGAGACGATTGAAGCCAATGCGGAGAACGGAGCGCCTAACGTAATTTTGATCCACAGCAATAACTCGCAAGACAAGCTGGAGGTGGAGCGCGCCATTCTCTCCCGGCTTCCCCAGGATATTTTGGTCGAGAACATGACCGAGTACGCCCGCTTCTGGAAGGCGCGCAGCCAAGTTAGTTGGTTTCCGCAGCCGGTTGCCGGCGGAGAACAGGTTGAAATCAATCCGGAGATTCCCATCGCCGGACTTACACTGGTTACCTTGCGCAAGATTCAAAATGCCTCGGGGATGCCGGGGATCCGCTGGACGGACCATGAGGTGGTCCTTCCTGAGCTCGCGGGCAAATCGCGGGTCCTCGTACACATCAATTACTCCAGAAATCAAGTGTTTCCGGCTTCATTGCCTCGCTAGAACTGGTTCATAAATAGTTCTCCGGGCAGGCAGGCTGTCCCTTAGGGGCTAAAGTCCGCATTTTTGTTGGCCCATGGCGGCACCCTTCGGCTTCGCTCAGGGCAGGCTCCTGAAGTCGTGCCCTTCCCAAAACCTGTATGAATTCGGAGTTTTTCCGCAGCCTGTGAAGTCGTGGCCTATACAAAACCGATTTATGAAACCAGCCATAATTCCGGCTAACTCAACAGACAAAGTGGCCAGATAAGTTACTTTAGTCACCTATTTTAGTAAGCACTTTCTACTGATATTATTAAGTGTTGCTAAGTCCTCGGGAGTAGTGTCCTTACGGATATTTCACTTTACTTACCGGCAAGTTATGCCGTGTGTTTGAACACTTAGGGGATGCGGAAGCAGGCACAGAGGAGAACCTTGAGTCTGTCCAACAGATTGTTTCTCTACCACCACCGGCCTGCCGCCTTTGCGTTGGTGGCAGTGGCGTGGCTGCTGCTTTCGACGCGCATGTTCGCGGAGGACGATTGGCAGCAGCAGGTGCGCACGGCTGTGGATCAGCACCGGATCGCCGAGGCGCAGGCGGTCGTGGAGCACCGTCTGGCAGAGGCGCCGGGAGATATGGAGGCGCATAGCTGGCGCGGACGGCTGCTGGCATGGACCCAGCATTGGCCAGAAGCTGAAATCGAGTACCATCTGGTACTCGACAAGTTCCCAGCGGATGTGGATGTATTGACCGGCCTCGCGGATGTTCTTCTCTGGCAACACAAATATTCGGAGGCGCTGGCAGTTTTGGAAGAGGCCCGAAGCGCCGCTCCGCAGGACCCGGAAGTTCTCGTTCGTCGTGCCCGAGTGCTTACTTTGCTGCAACGCGCCACCGAAGCCCGGACCCAGTTTCAGAGCGTCCTGATCTACGATCCCGCAAACCGCGCTGCGATCAACGGATTGGCGGAACTCGCAGGCAGTTCCCGGTATGAGCTTCAGATCGGCGGGGAAGCGGATTTATTCAACTACACGGAAGATGCGCAGGCCGAAACTGTAAGTCTGACGGCGCACTGGAACCAAAAGTGGACGACTGCGTTTGGCGTCAGCCCGTACCACCTTTTTGGCGAGAACGCGGTGAAGATGTGGGCCGACGCCGCTTATCGCTTCCACAAAAACAATTGGGTGCGCATTCTGGGGGCGGGGGCGAATCCACAGGATGTCGTGCCGGAAGGCGAGGCGCTCATCGAGTATGGACACGGGTTCCAATTTTCCCATCCATGGTTCAAGGGATTGGAAAGTTCTTATCAAGAGAATTCACTTTGGTATCGAGGGGCCCAGGTCATCACCGTCAGCACGACTCAAGTCGTCTATCTGCCCAAGGAGTGGACGTGGACGCTGTCCGCGACGGGCGCCCGCACTCAGTTTACCGTGGGCAATCCCGATTGGGTCCCTTCTGGTTCGACCAAGGTCGGCTTCCCGCTGTTTCGCAGACTGTCCGGCAATGTGCTGTTTGCGGTCGGCGCTGAAAATTTCGCCATGGTGAATCAAATTGGGCGCTTGTCGGCCCGCACCTATGGCGGCGGCCTGCGCTATCGCTGGAATGAATATCAGGACATAACTGGCTTTGTCGCCCTACAAGATCGCGAACATAGCCAGCAACAGACCAGCCTGGGATTGAGCTATGGGATACGATTCTAGCTGGCTTCGCGATCTCGGCCTTGCCCATCTGGTGGGCAGAGTAACCCTGACTTTGCTGGTGGGGATCATTCTGCTGGTGGGTTTTATCGTATTTCGCCGCTGGCACCGGGGACACTATTTTATCCGGTTGAACCGGCGCACCGTGGCCCTTCGCGAACAATGGACGAACATTCTATCGGGAAAAATTCCCAGCTCCGACTGGCGCTTGAACAGGCTCGATTCCCAAATTGTCGAAGACATATTGCTCGACAACATCGAAGTTTGCGAAAAAGACCAGTTCCCAGCGCTGCTAGCCTGCCTGCGCAATAGTGGATTGCTGGACCTGCGCATCCGCGAGGCGCGTACCTTGACGGGTTGGAAGAAGCGATCGGCGCTGCTCGCGCTCGGCCGCACCCGCGCACCGGAGGCGGTGCCAGCCCTGGTTGAGGCGCTGGAGTCTTCTTCTTCGGAAGAAACGCTGGCGGCGGCGGTCCGGGGACTTGGCCGAATTTCGTCCCCCCATGCCGCGTTGCCTCTCCTGAACCTTTTCGTGAAAGATAAACTGCACGTTCCAGAACACACCTTGAGGAACGCCCTGTTGAATTGCTGCCGCGAGACGCCAGAAGTTCTCCTCCCTTACCTGGATTATGCGAGCGGGCGGGCACGGGAACTGGTTGTGCGCGTGCTCGGAGAGCTCGCCAATTCCAATCTTGGCGAAGAGCTGCTGATTTTGGCCGCGGACTCACTTCCAGAAGTTCGCGCATCGGCGGCCCGCGCCCTGGCGAAAGTGCAGCCGGAAATCGCCTTTCCCGTGCTCTCGACCCTGGCGGTGGATAAGGAGTGGTTCGTTCGTCTGCGCGCGGTGATCGCCCTCGGTTCTCTCGAACACACGGGGAAGATTTATGTGCTGCTGCGCGCGTTGTGCGATTCGAATCGCCATGTGAGGCAGAGGGCCGCATGGACACTGGCCCGCATGCACCAGGGAAAGGAAGAAATCCTGAAGAAGGTCGTGGCCACGCAGGACAACTACGCTTTGCAGGCCTTCCTGTCGGAATTGGAGCGTTGTGGTTCTCTGGACGCGGCGTTGGATGGGCTGCAAAATGTTGTCGATCACCCCTCCGGGGCCGCCGATGTTGAGAACGTCGCCGACGCGGTAAGAGAACATTACGCTGGGCCCGGCAAGGTTGCGGTCGCGGCAGCGGGGAAGCGGTGATGTTTCGCTTTCTCGAAATCGCGAACGTTTCTTTTTTTATCTATTACCTGCTCTCGAACCTGATCAACCTGGGGTTGCTCGCCGTAGCCACTTACCAGAACGCGCGCCATCGGTATCGTCTGGCGAGCCTTCGCCTGGAGGGCATCCGATCTTCTCCATTTACCCCACCCATCAGTTTGCTGGTGCCGGCCCACAACGAGGAGCTGTGCATTGTGGCCAATGTGGCCTCATTGCTGGAACTGGACTACCCGGAACTGGAAGTGATTATTGTCAACGACGCATCGAGCGACCGGACCATGGAAAAACTTCGGGAAAACTTCGGCCTCCATCGCGCCCCCATTCTCTATGTCGCTGAGATTGAAACCGCGCCGGTGATCGGGATTTATCGCAGCGTGGCGCATCCCCGGCTGCTGGTGCTGGACAAGCGCTCGGCAGGGTGCAAGGCCGATGCGATCAACGCTGGAATTAACGTGGCCACCAGCCCCTACGTTTGCGTCGTGGATGCCGATTCGATCCTGGAAAAAGATTCCCTGTCGCGCATTATGGCCGGCGTGATCTCCGATCCGGAACGTGTGGTCGCGGTGGGAGGGATCGTTCGCATTCTGAATGGATCGAAAGTGCAGGGAGCCAAACTGCAGGAAGTCCATCTGCCCCATACCCATATCGAAATGCTGCAAGTGATCGAGTATTTGCGCGCCTTCCTGGTGGGCCGGGAAGCGTGGGCGGCATTCAATCTGCTGCCCATTGTTTCCGGCGCGTTTGGCGTCTTCCGCCGCGATCTCGTGCTTAAGATCAAGGGCTTTCGCGCCGATGCGGTCGGCGAAGACTTCGACCTGATCGTGCGTCTTCACCGCTATATGCACGACCACGATATCCCCTACCACATCAACTTTATTCCCGACCCGGCCTGTTGGACGGAAGCGCCATCGGATTACAAGTCGTTGGGCCGCCAAAGAGCGCGCTGGCATAAAGGCCTGCTCGATACGCTCTGGGCCACACGCGACATGCTTTTCCGAAAACGCTACGGACGCGTCGGCTGGGTCCTTCTGCCCTATATGTGGCTGTTCGAGTGCCTTGCGCCGGTGATCGAGATGCTCGGCTACAGCACCATCGTGCTGGCCATTGTCTTAGGTTGTCTAAGTCAGCATTTCTTCGTGCTATTCCTTTTGTTCGGATATACATTTGCCACAATGATCTCAGTCGGCTCCGTGGTGCTGGAGGAGATGAACTATCGCCGCTACGGTAACTGGCGAGAAGTCGCATGGTTGCTGACTTACTGCCTCTTCGAGCATTTTCCTTACCGCCAAATGACGATGTACTGGCGATTGCGGGGAATTTGGGAGTATCTACGCGGCGATTTGCGCTGGCACCAGGTAACACGAACAGGAACATCTGTCAGTGCCTAATTCTGAAACCTCTCCCGAGCGCAAACCCCTCAACCCACAAACGCGTCTCTCGGATGGAGAAGTGAGGTCCCACAACTTACTCGAACAGCCTGTGGTGAAAGTGAGGATCCGCCACTTACCCCAAATAATGAAAAGTATCGCGAGTGCAATACTCTTCGACTTTCACCACGGGCTGCTAAGCTATCACAGCAATCGTTTAGGAAAGGGAACAGCTTCACAGGTTGCGAAAAACTCGGGTTGCGAATTTATTCAAAGGGACTGGTCCTGTCAATAGAAAAAACTCGCGATTGCCCTTTACTTTTCTTCGACTCCTTCTTACCTTATTCCCAATGCCCATTTACTTCAGCGCCGAACTCTTCCGCTTTCTCACCCGCCTCAAGCGCAACAACGATCGCGACTGGTTTCTGGCCCACAAGGACGAATACGAAAACTCGGTGCGCCAGCCGGCCCTGCGTTTTATCGCGGACTTCGCCGCGCCGCTTTACGAAATTTCGCCGCATCTGGTTGCCGATGCGCGCCCGGCGCGCGGCTCACTATTTCGCATCTACCGCGACACGCGCTTTGCTTACGACAAGCGTCCTTACAAGACCCACGCCGCCATGCGCTTTTCGCACCGGGGCAAGGACGTTCACTCACCCGGCTTTTATCTTCATCTAGAGCCCGGCGGCTGTTTCGCCGCGTGCGGCCTGTGGCATCCCGAGCCGCCGGTGCTGCTCAAAGTCCGCACCGCCATCGTGTCGCGCCCCGAGGAATGGCGCGCGGTCCGCAAACTTCTCAACTGGGACGATGCCGGCAAGCTCAGCCGCCCTCCACGCGGTTTCTGCGCCGATCATGAATTCGTCGAAGACCTCAAGCTGCGCGATCTCGGCACCGCCGTGAACTTCACCGACAAACAAGTTTGCAGCTCCAGGTTCATGGCGATCTTCACCGCGGCCTGCCGCAAAATGTCTCCCGTCGGTGCATTCCTCAGCAGCGCCGTCGGGCTGAAATATTAGAGGCTGTGGTGAAGCTCCAGAGGCCGAAGCCAGCGCCTAAAGGCGCTTACATCGCACGGTATTTACGGTATGCCTGAAGGCATACCCTGATACAAATCGTACGTGCGCCACGGGCTATTGGGCCTCCGGGAAATTCACCAGTACGACCGCCTGCGAAGAGTGTGCTCCCGGTCACTGAAAATGCCTTCCGGTTGCGGTATGAATAGTCCAATTATGAATAAACCAGGGCGGCGTAGCGGAGTAAACTGTCCTGACAGAGAACTCTTATGAACGAACGGGGCAGCAAAAGCCGGCGGGATTTCCTGAAAAATTGCCTGGCTGGTGGTGTCGTCCTCGGCGCGAGCGGCAAAATTGCGTTGCTCGAAGCCGCGGAGCACACTTCCCTGCCCTTGAAGTCGAGGGTCGCAATCGCGCGCGATCCTTTGCTGCGCGGCGCCGGAAGCACGGTGGATTCTGGCCGGATCATGGGCCTGCTTGATCGCGCCATGCAAACTCTCTTCGAACTGGACCATCCGGCCGAGCCGTGGAAAAAGCTGGTGCGTCCCGGGGAAAAAGTAGGACTCAAGGTGAACGCGCTCGGCGGACGAGGATTGTCCAGCAATCTCCAACTGGTCGAAGCCATTTGCGAACGATTGCAGGGAGCCGGGATCCGAGCGAGCGATATTGTGATTTGGGACCGCGACACCGGCGAACTGGAACATTCCGGTTACCCTGTCTCCACGGCGGCGGGCCGGGTTCAATGCTTCGGCACGGACCGAGTGGGATACGAAGAAGAGCTGGCGACTTATGGCAGTGTGGGCAGCCGGCTTTCGAAGATCCTGACCGAGCATTGCGATGTGCTCATCAATGTGCCCGTGCTGAAAGATCACGATGGCGCCGGTGTCACCATAGCGATGAAGAACATGTATGGAGTTATTCATAATCCGAACAAATATCATCCCAACGGCTGTAATCCTTATATTGCGGACTTGAACATGCTGCCGGAGATCAGAAAAAAGATGCGCCTAACCATTTGCGACGCGACCATGGCCTGCTTTGAAGGCGGCCCGGGATTCAAGCCGCAATACAGTTGGCAAGAAAATGCCCTGATCGTTGCGCAAGATCCGGTGGCGCTCGACTATAGCGGATGGCGCATCATCGAGCGCAAGCGGGCCGAAATGAAATTAAAGACGCTGGAAGCCGAGGGCAGAGCGCCCCACTACATTGCAACCGCGGCGGATGCGCAGCATCGCTTGGGCACGAACAATCTGCAACGGATCGCGCTGGTTGAAGTGTAAACAAGAGCGCGATTGAGGTTCGAAATGGCTCGCTCTGTGGATGTGGATGCCGATGCCGAACGAGATCCAAAGCCCAAGGCCATTTCTGCGCTTGCGCCCGCATTTGATCGCCGCGCGTTTTTGAAATGCGCGGCCTTGGCCGGAGTAACGACCGGAGCAACCTGCGGACTCGGCGGTTTCGCGCTGCCCCTTCCCGCGATGGCAGCGCCGACCCAGGCAGCACAGGACGATTCGCAATTCACCGTCGAAGCAAAGTTCTACCAGAAACTTCCAAACAGAAAAGTGAAGTGCAAGCTGTGTCCGCGCGAATGCACGGTGGGAGACCGGGAACGCGGGTATTGCGGGGTGCGCGAGAATCGCGGAGGAACCTACCACTCGCTGGTGCACTCGCGCGTGTGCGCGGCGCACATTGACCCCATTGAGAAGAAACCGCTGTTCCATTACCTGCCGGGCACGCTGGCGTTCTCGATCGCCACGGCGGGGTGCAATGTGAACTGCAAGTTTTGCCAGAACTGGGACATCTCGCAAGTGCGCCCGGAACAGGTCCCGGCGCAGTATGCCCCTCCAAAAGCGGTTGCCGAGCTGGCCCAACAGAACCGCTGCCCGACGATCGCTTACACCTACAGCGAGCCGGTGGTGTTCAGCGAGTATTTGATGGATGCGGCCGATGCTGGGCACGAAGCCGGCATCCGCAGTGTGGTCGTGTCGAATGGTTACATACAGAATGAGGCGTTGAAAACGGCGTACGGAAAAATGGACGCAGTCAAGATCGATCTGAAAGCGTTCACGGAATCGTATTACCGGGACGCCGTTACCGGTGAGTTGAAGCCGGTGCTGGAAACGCTGGTCGCGCTGAAAAAGATGGGCAAGTGGACGGAGATCGTATATCTGGTCGTGCCCACGCTCAACGACAGCGACGCTGAGTTCCAAGGCCTGGCGCGATGGATAAAGACGAACCTGGGCGTGGATGTGCCGGTACACTTCACGCAATTTCATCCGGAATATCTTTTGAAGAACTTGCCTATCACGCCGGTTCCGACGTTGGAGCGGGCCAAGGCGATTGCCGACGCCGAGGGGCTGCATTACGTGTATATCGGCAATGTGCCGGGACATCCGGCACAAAATACTTACTGTCCCAAGTGCCGCCGCATGTTGGTGGAACGCGTGGGATTCACGGCGAGTCAGATGCTAGTCCGCAAAGGCGCTTGCCCTTTCTGCAATCAGGCGATCCCGGGCATTTGGCACGCGTAGGTGCGAGAGGAGGGTTTCGCGTATGAGGCTTTTTCGTATGAATCTTTTTCGTATGAATCTGGGAAGGCGCTTCAAATTCCATTCGGCGACGATCTTGTTCGTGGCAATTTTTCTCGCGGCGGCGACCGAGTCTTGTTGGGGTGGCAATCCGCCGGCAGTAAGGCAGCCGGGAGTCGCGGGCAGCTTCTATCCCGCCGACCCGAAGGCACTCACCACAATGATTGACGACATGCTGGCGCGCGCCGCTTCGTCACAGCCGCCAATTGCCGATCCGATTCTCGCGGTGGTCGCGCCTCATGCGGGTTATCAGTATTCGGGCCCGGTGGCGGCATATACCTATGCCGCGCTGAAAGGACGGAAATTTTCGCGGGTGGTGGTGATCGCGCCGTCCCATTACGAATATTTCGATTTCACCTCGATCTACGATGGCGACGCCTATGCAACGCCGCTCGGCACTGTCCGCGTGGACAAAGCGTTTGCCGCGCAGTTGGCGAAAATGAGTCCGACCATCCAGCTCTCGAGCCGCGGACACACTCCCACCAAAGAGGGCGCCGAACATGCACTCGAAGTGCAGTTGCCGTGGCTGCAACGAGTGCTGGGAGATTTCGCGCTTGTGCCCATCGTCATGGGAAACCAGAGCTATGAGAACAGCCGCGCTCTGGGCGTGGCCCTGGCAAAACTGATTCATGGCGGAGACACACTGATCGTGGCCAGTTCCGATTTGTCGCACTATCACCCGTACGATGACGCGGTGAAGATCGACCACAAAACGCTGAACGCGCTTGCGGAGTGGGACTACTTCAGTATGTCGCGGAACTTCGAGGCGCGCGTTTGGGAAGCCTGCGGCGGAGCGCCGATCGTCGCAGCCATGATTGCCGCGGAACGAATGGGAGCGAATGAGGCCCGAGTGATCAAGTACGCCAACACTGGCGACGTTACGGGAGACCACTCACGCGTCGTCGGTTACAGCGCCGATGTCTTTTTGAAAACGCAGGGTGGAAAAACAGTTATGCAGCCGTTTTCGCTGAACACGCACGAGAAAAATGAACTCCTGGCGTTGGCCCGCAAGTCGGTCGAATATGCCGTGCGGGAAGGCAAGCCTTACGACGCGGCTGCAAGCTCGAGCGAATTGTTGAATCAAGAGCGCGGCGCGTTCGTGACCTTGAAAAAATCGGGGGAACTGCGCGGCTGCATTGGATACACGTCTTCGCTGAAGCCTTTATACCTGACGGTGCGCGACACGGCTGCATTCGCCGCTCTGCGCGACCCTCGTTTTTTGCCGGTATCGGCCTCGGAATTGCCGCGGCTCGAATACGAAATTTCGGTGCTCTCGCCGTTACGGCGCGTGCTCGATGTTCGGCAGATTAAAGTCGGTGAGCACGGATTGCTGATGAAGAATGACACGCACGAGGGTCTCCTGCTGCCGCAAGTCCCGGTGGAAGAAAAATGGGACCGGCAGCAGTTCCTCGAAGAAACCTGCGCCAAGGCAGGGATGCGCGCGAGTTGCTGGAAAGATGAGAATACGGACATCTTCCAGTTCACCGCCGTCGTCTTTGGAGACACGCAGCCGCAGGCAGTTACGCCCGAGACGCCCGTGCCTCCAATGCCACCCGCGCGGCCAGGAGCGCAGGCGCCAGGTCTACCACCGCACTGAGCCACGCCGTTTTCGAGAAGCCGAAGACGGGGATGAGATAAGTGCTCAGCAGCAGAGCACCGACACAACCGCCGGCCAAGTCGAGGGCATAGAGCGTGCCCACACTCGCTTTGCGACTGCTGTCGCCAAGATAGATCTCCGTTGCAACGGGAAATTGATAGCCACCGAGCATTCCTCCTAAGACGGCCAAGGCAGGGAAAACAAACTGCGCAGCCAACAAGGTTGCGGTGCCGCTGGAAATCCGCGATAGCAAGCGAACCAGAAAGATCAGCGCCGGCCCCGAAAGAGCGAGAAGGAACTGAGTGGTGGCCATCACGCGAAGTGGTGATGAGGAACGCTCGCTGGAGCGGGCGCGGCGCATGCCCAGCCAACTTCCAAAGGCGATGCCCGCCATAAACATGGCGATCAAAATTGCGAGCTGATGATACACGTAGCCATAGACGGACTGAAATCCGAGCAGGAGAAAAATCTGGAGGGCCATCAGCGTGAAGCCCGTTGCCGCCATGCAGAAGGCGGCGGAAGCACGGGCGCGTTTCCCGCGAGCGGGCACATATACCAAAAGCAACGCGACAAGCAACAAAACGGCGAGGCCGCATTCGACGATGCGAGGGAAAGCGATGCGCGCCGCGGCTTGGAACCAGCGGGAGTAGCCCAACTTGAATTGCGCGCTCCAAAGCACCACGTCGAAGTAATACGCGATGGGCTCGAAGTCGCGATTGACGGGCGTTGTGGGCAGAGGCTGCAGCAGATCGCGAACTTGCGCCATGCGGTCCGGCATCATGCGAAAGGGGATGAAATATTCCCGGACGTATAAGGTTTGCAGGTGCCGCGCTTGCAGCCTGGAAATCAGCAGTTGCGGATCGCCGGTCAGTGGATTGTGGCCCAGAAGATCGGGCCGCCGCGCGCCAATAAAATGGACCGTCTCGCCGGGAATTTCGAGCACATAGGGAAAAACTTCACGCAAGGTGCGATCAATGCAACGCAGAAACTCGGCGCGCTCCGGGCTGATGTAATCCTCCGACGCGCGCAGTTGCAGCGCAAGCAGTCCCCCCGTTGCCAGATGATCGCTGGCGGAGCGAAAGAACTCGACAGTGTAGAAGCGGTTCAACTGCGCGGTTTGCGGGTCGGGCAGATCGAGAATGATCGCGTCAAACTGCTTGCGAGCGGTTTTGAGATAGAGGCGGCCGTCGGCGTAATGTATGTGCACGCGATTATCTTCAATAAGACGATCGGTAACAAAAGAAACAGACTGTGCGGGGAACCACCGCTTCGTCATGTCAATGATCGTGGGATCGAGCTCGACATAGTCAACGCGCTCAACCGTCGGGTGCTTGAGTACCTGAGCGATGCTGCCGCTCGCGCCGCCACCGATGAGCAGAATCTTCTTCGGCGCAGGATGTTCCAGCAGCGCGTAGTGGACCGCTTCTTCGGCGGCAGCCTCATCGGGCACACTGGCCAGGATCACGCCGTTGTCATAGATGCTGCGAAGGTTGCCCGTCTCCGTGACGGCCAAGTTGCCATAAATCGAGTTACGCGACTCCAATAGGTGAAATCCACGCCAAAGGCGCGCCTGCGAAGATCTGGCCAACGATGGCGCCATATAGATAAGAAGAGGGACTGCCAGACATATTCCAACCAGAGCGACTGATATAACTCGCTTGCGGTCCGATCCGAATGACAGGATTGCAGCCATGCATAGATTCAGGAGCGCGACGATAGCGGCGATTTGGAAGGACTCAAGAAAACGCAGTAACACAACGCTGGCAACGATCCCGCCCAAGGCGGAGCCGGCCGCCTCCAATAAGTACGCCGAACTGGACGCAACAGAAGTGGAGACGCTGCACTCATGTCTGTACAGCCTGATAACAACGACGAACAGACAGCCGGACAAAACGCAAAATACACTTAGGCAAATGAAAGAGGTGAGCAGCATCGGCACGGGCCCGGCCAATTCGCCCGGTACTGTCTGGGAAAAAGTCTTGGACGCGCGCACCGACCAAATCGTTGGCAACAAGCTGAGCCCGAGCAGGCATTCGAGCGCGGCAACTGCTCTTCGGGCGTTGGTTTTGATAAGAACGAAGCGGCTGGCTAGGCTGCTTCCGGCAGCCGTCCACAAAAGCCACGTGGCCAGCGTGATTCCCACAGAGATCTCATTCCCGTTGAAAACGACAATGAGTTCTCGCATGAGAACGATCTGGCCGATGACCGCGGAGAATCCGAGCAGCGCCAGAGCGGTCCTTGTCACGAAGGTAGCTCGCCACGAACCCGCGGTTGTGAGGGATGCCACAGACAATACCACCGAAGCAGAATTAGAATTCAACCTCTTTCAAAAAGCAAAGGGGAGCGAGTATGCTGCCCTCTGAGCGCACAGTCCCAGGCCACAGCGAGCGGCGATGACGGCCGAGTTTTCCGCCCCGTCAGGAGGTGCGGTTCTTAATGAGCGAAATCGAAAGCAGGTCTCTTCCGGATAGCGCGTATGCGCCACTGAAGCCCGGCGAATCGTACACGCCGATTGTGCCCGCGAGCGCGAAAGTGCCGGAGCTTACAGTGCGATCCATCGGCTGGGGCATTTTTCTCTGCGTTATTTTTACGGTCGCTTCCGCTTATTCGGGATTGAAAGTCGGGCAGGTGATGGAGTCGGCCATTCCGATTTCGATTCTTGCGATTGGCCTGGCCCGCCTTTATCCGCGGCGGTCGAGCCTGCTGGAGAACGTCATCATCACCGGCATCGGCGGGGTTGCCGGATCGGTGGTGGCCGGCGCGGTGTTCACGGTCCCGGCGTTATACATTCTGAAGCTCGACCCTCGACCCGTGCAGACGATTTTTATCTGCCTGGCGGGCGGATGTCTTGGCGTTCTTTTTCTGATTCCCTTGCGGCGCTATTTCGTGCGCGACATGCACGGCCTGCTTCCTTATCCGGAAGCGACTGCGATCACGGAAGTGCTGGTCACCGGCGAGAAAGGCGGATCGCAAGCGAAGCTGCTGCTGCAGGCAACGGCGATCGCGGGCATTTACGACTTGTTGGTGACGACCTTTCAGGTTTGGAAGGAGTTTGTCGATTTTCAGTTCTTGCCCTTGTTTCGCACTTTGAACGACCGCGCCCGCATGGTTTTCAGTTTCGACGCCGTGGGCTTCATCCTCGGACTGGGCTACGTAATGGGTCTGCGCAGTTCCATGATTCTTTGCGCCGGCGGTGTGCTTTCCAATTTCGTGCTCGTCCCGTTGATATGGTTCATCGGCAGCCACCTGGACAGCGCTGTGTATCCGGCAACGATTCCGATTTCGCACATGACGGCGGTGCAGATCTACCGCGGCTATGTTCGTTTTATTGGCGTCGGAGCGATCGCAACGGCGGGCATATTCGGCATCGTCCGGTCGTTACGCATCGTGGCCGGGTCGTTTGGGATAGCGCTCCGCGTATTTCGCAAGAGCGGCGCGGCAACCGAGGAGCGCACCGATCGCGACATCCCCATGATTGCCATTTTTCTCGGAGTTGTAATCGGAGCGATCGGAGTCGCCATGCTCCTCGGAAATCTGGCGGCGTCATGGAGTGTGATGGCAATCGGCCTTTTGCTTACGCTCGTCTTCTCGTTTTTCTTCACATCGGTGGCGGCAAACGCTATTGCCACAACGGCGCGAAATCCAGTCTCCGGGATGACGATGCTTACGATTATTATTTCGTGCGCGGTGCTGCTGCGATTCGGGTTGTCGGGGACGACGGGCATGTTCTTCGTGATGGCGATTGCAGGCATGGTGTGTACCGCATTATCCGTGTCGGGACAAGCCATCACCGACCTCAAGACGGGATACTGGCTGGGATCGACGCCGTCCGCGCAGGAAAAAGTGAAGTTCCTGGGTGTCGTGGCTGCCGCTATCGCGGTTGGACTCACGGTGGTGATGCTGGCCCGGACTTTTCAATTCGGGGAAGCGTTGCCGGGCGATTTGCGGCCGGTTTTGGCCTCGCCTCAGGCGTCGATTATGAAAGCGCTGGTGGAAGGATTCATGAGTCATCAGCCGGTAGCGTATCTTCTGTTCGGCGCCGGCGCCATGATTGCGTTGATTTTGGAAATGCTGGGGCAGCCCTCGCTGATCTTCGCCCTGGGAATGTATCTCCCTCTCGAATTAAACACCCCCGCATTGGTCGGAGGATTTCTTTCGCACTACTTGAACCAACGCTCCGAAAAAACCGGCGGCGAACCAGGCAGAACCATCCGCGAACGAGGAGTAATTATCGCTTCGGGGCTGATGGCAGGAGGCGCGTTGGGCGGTGTTTTGGGCGCATCTTTCCGAACGATTCCCGGATTTCGCGAAGACCTAATCAAGACGCCTTTTTACACAAATAATGCGGTGTCGCAAAGCGTTTCCGCGCTGCTGTTTGTTGGCCTGTGCTTGTATGTTTGGTTCGGCTCGCTGAAAAAGGTGCCGGCGGAAAAACAATGAGGGGATTCGCATGGACTCGCTAGGACAATTTGTTGCGGATGCAGTGCTAGGCGTAGATACGCTTTGGGGCGGCGACGTAATGTGTCCCTCTGGCACGGGACGATTTATCGCCGACTCATGGTTTTCGGATGAGCCGCTGCCCGCCGCGTACACCGATTCGGCAGCGGCGCGGGTGCGAGAAAGCGGAGGCGTCACGGGCAAGAATCTTGACCGTCAAGCCGTGGAGAATTACCTGCGCCACGTTGATCTTCCGGGAGCGATCGCTGGAATTCGCAATGAGGCCGGAAAGATTGCCGGAGTGCGTGGCCATGGCCTCATTGGCTTGTCACTGTGCCTGGAAACGATGTGGGACCTGGCCATGGAGGTGCTCGGGAAGGGCGATCCGGTGCCCTATGCGCGGTGTGTTGAGGCCTCGACCGGGCGGCCTCCGGAAGCCTCCAAGCCGGAAGCGAAACGCGAGCGTGTGGCCGAATTGCTGGGCCGGGCGGGTTACTCAACCTCCAGTTCCGCCGGCCTTCTCGGAGCGGTTGATGCATGGCGCCGCGACCGTGTGGTCCCCATGGCTTCGGTCCGCGCCCTTGGGGCCGCGATGATTGCCTACTTCGATCGCCTTAGTAAGGCCAACTTACTGACTTATCTTCCACAGTATCTCCTGTCCGTTCCTCGGGCTAACATCGAATTCCTTCCGATTAAAGATGCATGGTTCTCGGGCTCCATGAATTACATCGGACGGGCCCGCAATGCGGATGGGAGTCCGAAATACGAAGCCACTTATGAGATCAATGCTTCGTTGCAAATCTCCGTTCCTGAATTCGAGCAATTAGTCAGTCACGAAGTTGTGCCGGGGCATGTTACGACGTTTGCCTACTTACAGGACCTTTATGTCCGCGGGAAAGCCGGCTTCGAAGCCACGGTGTTGACCATGAACACCCGCGCGGCCACGCTCTTCGAAGGCATCGCGAACAATGCCATTCTCATCGCGCATGGAGTGACGGAAGTCGAACAACTGCCCGACGAGGATTTGCAGATCGGTGTCCTGCTGGCCCTGTTGCAAGACGATGCCAAGAACCAATCGTCCTATCTAACTTGGGGTGAAAAAATGCAGCGCGAAGAAGTGGCCGCCGTTCTTCGCCGGGACTTCCTCGTCACGGAAGAGCGCGCGGACAAGCTCTCGGGCGCGTGGGGCAAACATCCGCTGCTCGGACGAATGTATCTTCCGGCTTATCGGGCTGGCACGGAAATCGTGGCCCAACTGCGACGCACTCATCCGGCGGAAAAGATCTTGCCGGCGATTTACGGCTGTCTCGGACTAGTCGATGTCGTGACTATCAATGAGGTCCTGAAGTGTAACCCGGTGGGATAGCTCACACCTGAATCCGGCGTGACTGCGCGAAGACGGTGCGATCAGAGTTCATTCATCATTGTTTTACACGATTGTTTCACACGGAAAATCGGCGGAAGGAAGTCGATCGGCCTTTTTTCAATGCCAATCGTTCCCGCTTCGACCATACGTTGTCATGCTAATCTTCAATGGGCCAGAATGGCCTCCCGAAATTTTAGCTGGACAGCAGTGTGGCAACTTATACATCATTGCTGATAAGCTGGATGATCCAAAGCTGAGACCTACCTATGGACAGCGCACTTTTTGTTCATCGCCTTCACTTCGCCTTCACTGCAACCTTTCACTATCTTTTTCCACAGCTCACCATGGGGCTGGCGCTGCTGATCGTTGTTCTCAAGACGATTGCCCTGCGGCGCAACGATCCCGTGTATCACGAGGCGGCCCGCTTCTGGGGAAAGATTTTCGGCATCAATTTCGTATTGGGAGTTGTGACCGGCATTCCGATGGAATTTCAGTTCGGCACCAACTGGTCGCACTTTTCACGGTTCGCGGGCGGCGTCATCGGACAGACACTGGCCATGGAAGGCATGTTCGCCTTCTTTCTCGAATCGGCATTTCTCGGATTATTTTTGTATGGAGAGAAACGGCTGAGCCCGAAAGCACACTGGTGGTCGGCAGTCGCGGTCTTTGTGGGTTCGTGGGTGTCGGGCTATTTCATCATCGCAACCGACGCGTTCATGCAGCATCCGGTCGGCTATTTCACAGCTGCGGATGGCAGCTTGCAACTGCAGAGCTTCTGGCATTTTGTGCTGAATCCCTGGGCCGGATGGCAATACGCGCACAACATGAGCGGAGCGGCGATCACTGGCGCGTTTATTATGACGTCGGTGGGCGCGTTCTATCTGCTCTCCGGCAAGTGGGCGGCGCACGCCCGCATCTTCGTCAAGACCGGCGTGATCGCCGGTTGCGTGTTCAGCGTGCTGCAAATTTTTCCGACTGGCGATGGACAAGGCAAGATGGTCGCCGACCAGCAACCCGTAACGCTGGCGGCGATGGAGGGATTGTTTCAGGGCCAGTCGGGCGCTCCATTGGTCATCTTAGGTCAGCCTAACGATCAGCAAGGCAAGATTGACAATCCGCTCGTAGTTCCGAAAATGTTAAGCATGTTGAGTTACAAACGCTGGGATGCCAACGTCCGCGGACTCGACGCTTTTCCCAAGCAAGACTGGCCGGATAACATCCCATTACTCTATTACAGTTATCACATCATGGTTGGCCTGGGGACGTTCTTCGTTGCCATTATGGCCGTTGCACTATTTTTGCTGTGGCGCGGAAAACTTTTTGACTGTAAGTGGATGCTTTGGATCCTGATGCTGGCCGCGCCGTTCCCCTATATCGCCAACACCGCCGGATGGATGACTGCCGAGCTGGGCCGCCAGCCTTGGCTGGTGTATGGGTTGATGCGCACGGAAGACGGCTATTCCAAGGCGGTTTCGGCCGGGAACGGCATGTTTACTCTATTGGGATTCATGGGCATTTACACTGTGCTGGGCATTTTATTTTTGTTCCTGATTCGGCGGGAAATCGAGCACGGCCCTGTGGCTGCGGAGGCAAGATAACACGGAGGCAAGATAACTATGATGGGCCTTTGGTTCTGGATTGTCGCGGCGATGATCGCGGCCTATGTCGTGCTCGACGGATTCGATCTTGGCGCGGGCGCGATTTATCTGTTGGCGGCGAAAACCAACGACGAACGGCGCCGGGTGCTGCGCGCCATTGGCCCGGTCTGGGACGGCAACGAAGTCTGGTTGCTGGCCGCCGGGGGCACGCTCTATTTTGCTTTTCCTCAACTCTACGCGTCGAGCTTCAGCGGGTTCTACCTGCCTCTGATGATTGTTCTGTGGCTGCTTATGCTGCGCGCCATTGGCATCGAATTCCGCGCTCACGTCGAAAGCCGGGTGTGGCACGATTTCTTCGACGTGGTCTTCAGCGTATCCAGCATTCTGCTGGCTGTGTTTTTCGGGGCGGCGCTGGGCAACGTGGTGCGCGGAGTTCCGCTGGATGCAACCGGTTATTTCTTTGAGCCGCTCTGGACCAACTTTAGACTCAGTTCGCAACCGGGCATTCTGGATTGGTACACGATACTTATCGGCGTGATGGCGTTAGTGACCCTCACCGCGCACGGTTCTTACTACGTCGCCCTCAAAACCGACGAAGACCTCGGGCGCCGCGCTCGCGGTTTCGCTTTGCTCTGTTGGCCGGTGCAGTTTTTTTTGACCTTCACTACTTTGGTTGCGACTTACTTCATCCGGCCCGAGATCATGGCGAACTACGGCAGGCACAGGATCGGGACACTGGTCCCGGTGGTCGTTGTTGCCAGTTTGGCGGTGATGTTATGGGCGAATCCCAAGGGCAAAGAGAAACTCGCGTTCGTGGCCTCCAGCCTGTATATCACCTTCATGCTGGTGGGCGCGGCGTTTGCGCTCTATCCTGTCGTGTTGCCTGCCCGCGACCATCAATACGACCTCACCATCTCGAACACCGCCGCTGGCAGTCATGGACTGCGGGTCGGTTTGGTTTGGTGGACGATTGGCGCAGCGCTCACGGTAGCGTATTTTGTGTTTGTCTACCGGAAGTTTCGCGGCAAGGTGCAGGTGGGAGAAGGACACTACTGAGCAGTCAGCAATCAGCAATCAGCAATCAGCAATCAGCATTCAGCACTCAGCAATCAGCATTCAGCATTCAGCACTCAGCACTCAGCAAAACCAGGATCGCCCGTCCTCTCACGAAGGGCCTAAGTGAAATTGAGGCCGTTATACGCGCTTCTCCGACTGACGACAAACTGATTGCTGAGTGCTCGCTTTTCCCTCCCGTATAATTAAAGGATGAGCGCTCACTCCCATCATCCTGGACAGCAACAGTCCACGCCGCAACCTTTGCCTGGCGTCAACGCCATCATCGCCGTCGGTTCCGGCAAGGGCGGAGTGGGCAAGACCACGCTCGCGGTCAATCTGGCAATCGCCCTGAGTAAGATGGGCCACAAAGTCGGATTGCTCGACGGCGACGTTTACGGCCCCAATGTTCCGCTCATGCTCGGAACCAACGAGCAGCCGAAAGTAACGGGCGACGGCCAAATTGCGCCCCTCAACTCGCATGGGCTCAAGGTCATCTCGATCGGCTTTCTCAATCCGGGAGACAAGCCGCTGATTTGGCGCGGTCCCATGCTGCATTCGATCATCCGGCAGTTTCTGGGATCGGTGGAGTGGGGAGAGCTCGATTATCTTGTGATTGACCTACCTCCGGGAACGGGCGACGTTGCGCTTTCGCTGATTCAGACTGTGCCGCTGACCGGCGCAATTGTGGTCTCCACACCCTCCGACGTGGCGCTGCAGGATGCGCGCAAGGCCATCGAGATGTTCCGCCAGATGAAGGTGGATATCGTCGGGATGGTCGAAAACATGAGTTACTTCGTCTGCCCGCATTGCCAGCATGAAATTGATATTTTCTCGCGTGGCGGCGCGGAAAAAACGGCAAAACAATTCGACATCGCCTATCTCGGAGGCATCGAGCTCGATCCGGAGATCCGCAAATCGGGCGACAGCGGCGTTCCGCCGGTGCTCGCGGGAGAGAACTCGCCCCATGCAAAGTCGCTGTTTGCGTTTGCCCGCAAGGTGGTGGCGCGGGTCGAGGAGATCAAAGCCGGCAGTTCGGAGAGCGTGATTCAGATCCAGTAGGGCGCACAACCGATAAGTTGGCCGCTCCGCTTCGCTGGATCGCGCCCTACTTGAACTGCAAGTGCAACTGGCGGAGATCCAGACGAGCCCTGCGCCCTGGGTGATGTGAATACAGCGCGAAATGCCATGTGTTGAGGTACATTTGTGGCGATGGATCGCGGAACGATATTGCGGGTGTGGCTGCCCTTGGCCGTGAGCCTGTGGATACTTGGCTGGATATTTCACTCGGGACCGGGGCCACACGGATTGGCGCGCTCGGTCGGCCTGCTACTCGGGTTGATCGGCCTGACGGGCGTGATTGTCTCGCGCTACACGCTGGGCCGATCGTTCTCCGTCGTTCCGAAAGCGACAGCGCTGGTCACCCGCGGCATCTATTCGCGGATCCGCAATCCGATTTACATTTCGGGAGAAATTTTTCTGGCCGGGCTGATTCTCATTCTGTGGCGGCTTGACCTGCTCATCATTCTGCTGGTGATCGCTCCCGTGCAGATCTTTCGCGCGCGCCGTGAAGCTGCGGTTTTGGAAGCGAAGTTCGGCGATGCCTATCGGGAGTATCGCAAGCGCACATGGTTCTGACGCACGTTGTTTCTATAGCGAATCCAGAGTTCGGTTGGACAGCCGGGGGCTGTCGCTACGCGGACGGGCGAGGACGCCCGTCGCTCCATGCGCGGGGCTGCTATGATTTCATGGATGAAATCAGCGGTAATGAAATTGGTATTGCGCAAACTGCACCGTGTGTTGTTCTGTTTTTTTCTGGTGGCCCGGCTCCAGGCAGCCGAGGAACCCACGCTTAGCCCGCTTCCGGCACCGGTCTCGAACAATGCGGTTGCCATTTCGCACGACGAAGGTGGACCCAAGATATTTTCTTTCATGGGCATCGGCCCGAAAAAGACCTGGGATGCAGTCACCACCAGCGCCTACGAAATGGATCTGGCAACGGGCAAGTGGACGGAAAAGCGTCCCGTGCCGGGCGTGGCCGGGCGCCTGGCGGCATCGGCGATCGCGCTCCACGACCAGGTTTTTATTTTCGGAGGCTATGTCCTCGACGCGCAGGGCGGAGAGACCGCCGTATCGGACCTGAATGTTTTTGTTCCGGTTGAAAACCGCTATTATCGCGGCCGGGACATCCCCGTGCCGGTCGCCGACGCGGTCGTCGGGGTCTATCGCGACCGCTACATTTTTCTCATCGGCGGATGGTCGTCATCGAAAAACGATGCCGTGCGCAACGTCCAGATCTATGACACCGACAAAGATACCTGGGTGCAGGGCACGCCGATTCCGGGCACGCCCGTGTTCGGTCATGCGGGCGCCATCATCGGCGACATCATCGTTTACGTGGACGGTGCCTACAAAAACCCGAGCGGCGTGGGCCCCAAATACCTCGTGTCGAGCGAATGCTGGGTGGGCGAGATACCAAAATCGAAGAAGGGTGACATCACGAAAATTGAGTGGACGAAACTTCCCGCCCATCCCGGCAACGCGCGCTTTCGCATCGCGGCCGGCGCGGGGCCGGTGGAAAAAAGAGGAGGCAGGATTTATTTTTCCGGCGGGACCGACAATCCCTACGACTACAACGGAACCGGCTATAACGGCCAGCCTTCCGAACCTTCCCCGGTGACCTTCGCGTTTAACTACTACACCGGAGAATGGGAAACAATCGGCGAGAACACGCCCGCGCCCACCATGGACCATCGCGGCCTGCTGGTCACGCACCGCGGCCTGGTCATGGTGGGAGGCATGGAAAAAGGCCAACAGGTAACCGCCAAGGTTACCGTTGTGAAACCTGACCATTCGAAGTAAGTCGGGGCAGCGTTATGCGACACATTCCACAGGGGTTACCTGTCGTACGCACGTCGAATGCCACTGGCGTCTGGCGCCCAATGCATCACGAAATCTTGTGACGTTAATCACAGCAGAGCTTCCACTCCAGGCATCTAATTATTGCAGCCGCAATTCCTGCGGCGTCCTGTTGTTTTTTGACAATCCGTTCATCGCATCAAAATTCGGAGGAAAGCCTATGAGTAATGTCATGGAACCGCCCAAGGCCAATGCTGGGGCGGACTACGCCAATCAAATTCTCAACCTCGTCAAAGCCAAAAACCCAGCCGAACCGGAATTCCACCAGGCCGTGCTCGAAGTGTTCGATTCCTTGAGGCCCGTGTTGGAGCGCCACCCTGAGTATCATGAAGCCAAGATTCTGGAACGTATTACGGAGCCCGAACGCGTCCTGATGTTCCGCGTTCCCTGGTTCGACGACCGGGGCAAAGTGCAGGTCAATCGCGGATTCCGCATCGAGATGAACAGCGCCATCGGCCCCTACAAGGGCGGACTGCGCTTCCATCCCTCGGTCAATCTCGGCATTCTGAAATTCCTGGCGTTCGAACAAGTGTTCAAGAATTCGCTCACCACGCTGCCCATGGGCGGGGGCAAGGGCGGAAGCGATTTCGATCCGAAAGGCAAGAGCGACAACGAAGTGATGCGTTTCTGCCAGAGCTTTATGACCGAATTGCAGCGCCACATCGGCCCCGACACGGACGTTCCCGCCGGCGACATCGGCGTGGGCGGACGCGAGATCGGATTTCTGTTCGGCCAGTACAAGCGCCTGCGGAATGAATTCACCGGCGTCCTCACCGGCAAGGGCCTGGCCTGGGGCGGTTCGCTGATTCGTCCCGAAGCCACCGGCTATGGCTGCGTGTACTTCGCCCAGGAAATGCTGAAGACCCGCAGAGACAAGCTGGAAGGCAAAGTCTGTCTGGTCTCGGGCAGCGGCAACGTCTCGCAATACACGGTCGAGAAGCTGCTCGATCTGGGCGCGAAGCCGGTCACCATGTCCGATTCCGACGGCGTCATCTACGATGCCGACGGCATTGACCGCGAAAAGCTCGCCTTTGTCATGGAGCTGAAGAACAATCGCCGCGGCCGCATTAAGGATTACACCGACGAATTCAAGGGCACCGTCTACAACGCCACCGACAAGAAGCTCGACTACAACTGGCTCTGGAACATCAAAGCCGATTGCGCGTTCCCGAGCGCCACCCAGAATGAGATCAACGCGAAAGACGCGGCGAACCTAATCAAGAACGGCGTGAAGCTCGTCGCCGAGGGCGCGAACATGCCCAGCACCCTCGAAGCTACCAAGCTGTTCCTCGACGCCAAAATCCTTTACGGACCGGCCAAGGCCGCCAATGCCGGCGGCGTTGCCACCTCCGGATTGGAAATGTCGCAGAACAGTATGCGCATCTCCTGGACGCGCGAAGAAGTGGACGAGCGTCTGCACAACATCATGATCTCCATCCACAAGAATTGCTTCGAAACGGCCGAGAAGTACGGCACGCCCGGCAATCTGGTGAATGGCGCCAATATCGCGGGCTTCCTGAAGGTCGCCAACTCGATGCTGGACCAGGGGCTGGTGTAGTTTAAGCACAGCATTTTTTGGGAAAATAATGATGCGGGAGGAAGCGGTTCCTCCCGCGTTTTTATTGAGCAACGGACCGCTTCCCATGAGGTGCGCCCTGTGGTACGATAAAATTGTAAATTTGCACTCCTTGTTGTTTTTCCCTCCCCCGCGACTGAGTACTCTTGCACACCACTTATCAAGCCCGGGAAGGGGTCCATGCGTTAACTCACGTGGGTGTGCCTCCGGTGATTGCCATGGGCGGAGGCAACGTAACCTTTTCCGCAGTGCTCCGCTTGCTGCATCGGGCGGAAATCCCCACCTACGCGCTTTGCACCGACAGTGGCTTTGTCGGCTATTCGCGCTGGTACCGGCCACTTCCCGGCTCCGGCCCTGGCCTTGCGCCTCACGATTTGCCGGAGCTGCTGGCCAACCTCTCCCTGGAAAGCGCAGTGCTTCTGCCCTGTTCCGACGATTGGCTGGCCGCCACGGCCGCCCTGCCGGAATGCTTGGCGCGCAGATTTCCTTCCAGCCATGCCTCGCTTCCCGTGGTGGAGACATTGCTCGACAAATGGCGTTTCGCGCAGATATTGCAGCACCGGCGGCTTCCCCACCCCCGGACTCGCCTCCTCATCTCAAACCAGCAACTGGATTCCATACCCTGCGAGGATTTCCGGGGCTCCATCCTTAAGCCGCTTTCGTCCGCGTCGTTTACCAGCAAATACCGCGTTAAGGGATTCCTGGTCGACAGCCGCGCCCAGGCCCTGCGCGCGATGGAGCGCTTGCCCTACCCAATTATGTTGCAGGAATTCATCCCCGGGCCGCCCACCGCCGGATACTTCATCGAAGGGTTCATCGACCGCCAAGGCCGCGTCTGTGCCCTGTTTGCCAGACGCCGGCTGCGCATGGATCCGCCCTGGCTGGGCAACAGTACCTTCATGGTGAGCGTTCCATTGGAGGAAGTCGCCGGTGCCGTCGCGTCTCTCCAGTATCTGCTCGAAACGCTCTCTTACCGCGGCATTTTCAGCGCCGAGTTCAAGTACGACGAGCGCGACGGATTCTTCAAACTGCTCGAGATCAACGCCCGTCCCTGGTGGTACGTGGACGCGCCCGCCCGCGCCGGAATCGACGTTTGCAGCATGGCCTACCGGGACGCGCTGGGGCTGCCCGTCGAACCGGTGATCGCCTATAAAGCCGGGCAATATCTCGGGTTCCTGCCCGGTGATTTTCGCGCCTGGCGCAAACAGCGGAACTGCGGTGGTCCGGGCTTGTGGGCCTGGCTGCGCTCTTGGCGGGGTGCGCGCTCGACTCCCTTTTACTGGAACGACCCTCTGCCTGCCATCGCCTTCTTCTGGCGGAAATTCTCAGACTACATTCGCCACACTGGAAGCCGGGTCACATTCTCAGGAAACCCGGTGGAACAAAACACCGGAGAACTCATCTCCGGAGGGGCGAACCAGTTTAGCCCAGCGCTTCAGCACTGGAAAAAGTAGGACAAATGATTCCAGTCCCGGAGGGACGACCTGTTCTCTTTCTGGAACGTCGAGAGTAAGGAAAATGTGATAGTACCGTGACCGCGTGATGATGTTCACGGTGGAGGGATGGGCGTCTCGCCCGTCCAGAGTATGCCGGCGCTGGGTGGGGACGCCCGGCGCTCCACGATTTCGCCCTCGCCAGCACCAGCGTCACTTCGTCGGGTGTTCGTTGCCGTTAGATCTGTCGCCAGCGCTGCCATCAGATTTCTGGATAGATGTCGAAAAAGGCCGCCAGACTGGTCTTGAGCTGCTTTTCAATCTCGTCTTTGCCGCCCTCGAGAATGTGCATGGCAATGTGCGCCTCGCGCCCGTTTTTCAGTTTGACGGTCGCCGCGCCCACCTCCGCAACCTCATCGGAGGGCAGCAGACGCAGTCCGTACACCAATGTCAGGTTTGCCATCCCACGATTGTAAGCCAGAGCTTGTGAGCCGGAAGATACAAGTCGGAGGACGCCTATGGATTTACACCCGCCCTAATGCATAGGTCCTTCGCTGCGCTCAGGATGACAGTTAGTGTTTATGCTGCGAACTTTCGGGACACGACACTAACCCGGCGGCCATCGCAGTGCGCGGCCGCCGATCAGGTGTACGTGCAGATGAAAAACCGATTGTCCCGCGCGCGGGCCCACATTCAGCACGGTGCGGTAGCCATCTTCAATCGCCCGTTCCCGCGCAATTTGCGCGGCCGCGAGGTGGCAGCGTCCCACCAGCTCGGCGTCTTCCGCCGCCGCTTCCTTTAGACCAGCGATGTGTTTCTTCGGAACGATCAGCACATGGGTAGGGCCTTGTGGGTTCAAATCTTCAAAGGCAAATGTGTGCTCGTCTTCATGAACTTTCTTGGATGGCACTTCGCCGCGAATGATGCGGCAGAATAGACAATCCGCCATAAGTCAGTCTCCCTTTGCGCGGGATTACGATCTCCCGGCAAGTAACTCACGAAATAAGTTCTCTCTAACTCTGAAAAAACAATATCACCTGGCTAACAGCGCTTGGCAAAAAAGTTTCAGTCGAGCCGCACCAAAAATACCGACCCCTCCGGAGTCTTGGTCTCGTGGACCAAAGCGGTGGCGCGCTGGCGGTCGTCGTCCAGCACTCGCACCCGCACCCACCAGTCGCCCACGGGACTCGGAAACTTCAGTACGTTGGCCGTCCGGTAACGCTTTTGCAGGTGTTCCGCCAATTTGGCGGCCGGTTTTTCGCGGGTGAAGGGGCCGATTTGAACGGCCCAGCGTCCACCGGTATCGAGAGGCGCTGACGCTTGCAACACTTCCAGTCGAACATCTGCGGTGCCGGGCAAGTACACATCCAGCGCCTTGGCGGCGGCCATGGAAAGATCGACGATGCGTCCTTCGACGAACGGCCCGCGATCGGTGATGCGCACCACCGCCGAATGTCCGGTCTTCAGATTCGTGATGCGCACGATGGAGCCCAGCGGCAAAGTAAGGTGCGCCGCCGTCATCGCGTGCATGTTGTAAACTTCGCCGTTCGATCCGCGCCGATTGTGATAGGGAGCGCCGTACCAGCTCGCCATCCCGGTTTCTTCAAAGATAGGTTTCGCGTTAGCGGGAATGGCGATCGTCTCGTCCGCGCTTGCCGTTTTTGCCGGCTGCGCTTCCGGGGATGGCGGAGTCGCGGCCGTCTTCTCTTTTTCCTGTGGGATTGATGGCGGTGGTGGGACCTGCGCCTGCGGGGCCTTATGTCCACCACAGCCGCTCAGCAGCGTGCTGGCCAGTAACGCGAGAGATAGAAGATGTAACAGCGTCCATGCCGCCGACGCACGCAACGACCGTCGCGTGTGCTTGGGCGTGCGCATGTAAGAAAGGCGGTTCAAGGATTCTTGCGCTGTGTTTCCAAATGATCGGCGAACTCGGCGAGCTTTCCAGCCGCCGCTCGCAGCGCCTTCGAGGAATGGGTCCGCGCGGCGGGCACAACCTCGTTGTTGAGATAGTTCACCAGTTCCGCCGTCTCCTTTTCCAGGGTCTCGGCGATATTCGCCACCGAGCGATTGAAGCGCTCGGTAGCTCCTTCCACCTTGCGGTCGAATTCGCTCATAAGCATTCTGCCGGTCCGGGTCAGTGTCAATTTCAATATTCACGCGGGTCTCGCGCTTACCGGGCTTCACCATTATCGCGGCCCCGCTCCCGGCGGTCAATTGGCTTTATGTAGAAGCGGGACTGCGCCCCGCTGGGACGGGGCACAGCCCCGTCCCCACACAAGCCGGGTCACGGTACAATCGCGCCATGCGTCCACGTCCGGCGTCAGCCGTTGCATCGCGCCCGCGCTCTCGGGACTCGATCAACCCTGACTTTTCCGGCAAGAATAAGGATAAGGATGCTGCCCGTTTCCGGCGCGCGTTGCTCGGCTGGTATGACCGGCATCGCCGCGACTTGCCCTGGCGCAAGACTCGCGATCCCTACCGCATCTGGCTCAGCGAAATCATGCTGCAGCAGACGCGGGTGGCCGCCGTCGTGGACCACTACCGGATTTTCCTCAAGCGTTTTCCGAATGTTCACGCGCTCGCCGCGGCTTCTGAAGATGCGGTGCTGGCGGCCTGGAGCGGTCTGGGTTACTACCGGCGGGCGCGCAGGTTGCACCGCTGCGCGCGGCAGATCGTGGAACAACACGGCGGCCGCTTTCCGCGAAAATCCGAAGCCTTGCTCGCCCTGCCCGGCATCGGGCGTTACACCGCCGCCGCCATCGCCAGCATCGCGTTCGGCGAGGCCGCGGCCGTGGTGGATGGCAATGTCGAGCGTGTGCTCGGAAGATTGACCGGTATCGATCTCACCACGCTCGAGACCTGGCAGCGCGCGCAATCGCTGCTCGCGATCTCGCGGCCCGGCGACTTCAATCAGGCCATGATGGAACTCGGCGCAACGGTGTGCGTGCCGCGCGACCCGCGCTGCACGGCGTGTCCGGCCCGGAAATGGTGTGTCGCGCAGGGAGAGGTGCCGCGTGCGCAGCCGCCGTCGCGCCAGAAAAAGAAACAAATCTGGTGCGCTCTGGAGGTGCGCAATGGCGGCGGCAAGAGCGGCGCCGGCGGTGAAGTCCGGCTGGTGCAACGCCCGAAAAATGCGGCGGTCATGGCTGGCATGTGGGAACTGCCGCAATCGTCCGAGCCTCCCGGCTTATTGACGGACTTGGCACCTTGGCGTACTTTTCGCCATTCCATTACCACTACGGATTACACTGTTCGTGTGTTGCGGAATACGTGGTTGATCGAGTCTTCGCCCGCTGCGAAAGGCAGGTGGATCGCAATCGATCGCATCGCGCGGATTCCCATCACCGGATTGACGCGGAAAATCCTGAAGGCCGGCGGCATCATCTAATTAGAAGTATCATTAGAAGTAGTGTGAGGCGTCTTATCCATGAAGTAACTTGATCGCCTGTCTGGAGGCCCAAAAATATGACTGCATTGCGGGATGGGACGAAAGCGCCCGGCTTTACTTTGCCCGCCCTCGATGGCAGCGCGTTCTCTTTGCAAGGCGCGCTCCGGAGAGCGCAAGTGCTGGTGGTGTTTTTCAAGGCTTCCTGCCCGGTCTGTCAATATATGTTTCCGTTGTTCGAGCGCTTACAGATATCGTATGGCAGCCAGAAAGTCGCCATGGTCGGGATTTCTCAGGACAACAAAGCCGACACCGCGGCTTTTTTGAGAAAGTATAGTGTAAGCTTCCCCGCGCTCCTCGAGGATCCGGCCAACCCCGCGGTTTCCAACGCATACGGCCTCACCAAGCTGCCGTCATGGTTTCTTATCGCGCAGGACGGTGAGATCAAACTCTCCAGTGTAGGCTGGGTAAGAACGGACGTGGAAGATCTGAACCGCCGCATCGCCGAAGCCAACCGGACCTCGCCGCGCCGTCTGTTCCGCCCCGGAGAAGGCTTTCCCGAGTTCAGCGCCGGGTGAAAGCCCGAAAGGCCGGTTCCGCGGGCACGGGATTACACGGCCCCAGTAAACTATTCCAACAAGAAGCTAACCTTTACAGACACGTTGATAGTCACCTACCCAGGGGTAATCGTAGACACGTCTGCGCCACTAACTCTTTTCTCAAGGCTTGAGTTGGCTACGTACTGATAGGAATTCCATCCACTCTCCTCGGAAATGTCCCGCGGCTTCCCGGCTGTTTGGCGGAGGACGTCTTTCCCGCGTTTCCCGGTCCCCCAGACGGCCCCCCAGGCCGAACACGTTGGTAACTTGGAACGATTCGGCCTGCCAGTTGACAATATCGAAAGGCACCGCAACCCCCCTTACTCTCGCGACCGCTGGAGAGGCGGTGCATGAAGGTTATGCCTTCACATCGTGGATAATTCATGAAGACAACGAAGATCGAAAGAGTAAGTGTTGGTTTTGGCATCGGCCGGATAGGTGGGTCGATCATAGTCGACGTTCGCCCCCACCATGACACAATTTCCACATTCAGGGGAGTTCAGGTTGGCTTCGAACTGCTGAACGGAATCACCATCGAGCACGCGAAGAAAATCCTGGATGTGCTGAACGAGAACGTAACCGGCGTGTTTGTCACTACCGCGTCGGACGATAAAACGAACGACAAGACGGAAGCGGCGTTAGGCTGACGAAGTCACACGAAACTCTGAAACCGCAGATGACACGTATGGATGAGTGCAAGAGCAAACGCTTTGGGCGATACGAGATCCTGACCGAGCTGGGACGGGGAGCCATGGGTGTCGTCTACAAAGCGCGCGATCCCAAGATCAACCGCGTCGTCGCGGTAAAGACTATTTCGTTGGCTGGCCAACAGCCGGAAGAGGAACGCGAGTATCGCGAGCGTTTTTTCCGGGAAGCGGAAGCTGCGGGCCGCCTTTCGCATCCTGGAATCGTAACCATCTTCGATGTCGGCGAGGAACCCGAGACGCACGCTCCTTACATCGTAATGGAATTTGTTGCGGGCCAGTCCCTCGACGAACTGCTGTCGCGGGAAAATCATAAGTTGCCGCTGGAGACAGCACTACAGCTAACGCTCGAACTGGCGGAGGCGCTGGATTGCGCCCACGGTCAAGGCGTGGTCCACCGCGATCTAAAGCCCGCGAATATCCTGTTGACCGAAGACGGCCATGCCAAAATTGCCGACTTCGGAGTGGCTAAACTGAACCTCTCCAATCACACTCTGGCGGGACGTGTGTTAGGCACACCCGCTTACATGTCGCCCGAACAATTGAATGGCGAAGCGGTGGATGGGCGGTCGGACTTGTTTTCCCTAGGCGTGATCCTATACACGGTCCTGACAGGTTATAAACCGTTTCAAGGCAACAGTGCCATCACGGTCTCGTTCAAGGTGGTCAACCGCGATCCGGTACCGGCGACCGTTCTCGATACTGAGTTGCCGCAGGGACTCGATTACATTATTGAGCGCGCAATGGCGAAAGATCCCGCCGAGCGTTATCAACGCGGCATGGAGATCGTGCTGGACATCCAGCGCCTGCGGGAAGGACTAGAGCCGTGGAGCAAGGCAAAGCTTCCAAGTTCGCCCACGAGCGGAGGCGCAGGCCAAACGGCGAATGAAAGAGCCAAATCGTCTCTGGGGCAACCGGGGATTGCAGCTAAACTCCTGTCAAGCGCGTTCTCTCTGCCCGCGGGGCACGGTGCCGCGGAGAACTTGCTGGAGAAGATGCGGAAGAAGTCTATTGCCGGTACCTTGGTTCTGGCAGGGGTTTTCATCTTTGGACTCTGGATGATTTCGTTTGGCCCCCGAGGAGGGCCAACCAGAGCCGCCGAGCTATGGTCACTCGCCCGGGAGGTTGCCCTCCCGGTCAAAACGGCGGCGACGCCGGCAGCGTCAGCCGCGAGCGCGGCCGCTTCGGTTGCTACAGTGCCGACGCCAATCGTGAAAGAGTTCCCGAAGCCGGTTCCAGCGGACCGTACCTATCCGTCTCCTGCGAAAGTGGCCCGCGCTAGCTCACCAATAGTTTCTCCAGCAATGTTGGAAATCGAGGTGGAACACAAATTCGCGGAGGCACATCTGTCGATTTGGGTGGATGATCGTCTGACTTATACGCACCTGTTGAAAGGAACAGACAAGAAACATTTGGGCGTGTTCCATCATGTCCAGGGCCATGAATTCCATGCCATACAGCTATCACCTGGGAAACATAGTCTCCGGGTGCAAGTGGCCTCTGATGGAACCGCCTATGACCAGATCGCCACGGTGGCGGGTGAGTTCGCCAGTGGGCAGGAAAACGTGCTACAAATCAACTTCAATAAACACGGTGAGATGGACCTAACCCTGCAATAGTTAGAGATTTGCCGCTACCCAACAGTGCCAGAACCGCGCGCTGGCTGGGCGCGTTGGGTCATCTTTTTCCACTCGATTCTCTTCCAGTCGATTCTTGTGCGGAGCAGGGAGAGGATTAGCATGAATAGGGTAATCTCCAGTAATCCTCTTGACGCGGCGGGAACGGATTGGGCACGTTTCGGAAGAAGTGAGAATCGTCCGTAAACGAATTCTATGTGGACCCAATAAACGAGTAAGGATGTCTGGCCCAGTTGGATGAGTGGGCTGAAACCGCGGGTTGCCAGTCCCCAGCGGCACCAAGCGTAACTCAGGAAGGAGATCACTAACAAGAGACCTACACGCATCATCAAAAAGTTCGGGCTGGTATGCCAGTAGTTATAGGTGGAGTAAAGATGGAAGGAAGAGTGGTCGAATAAGTAGGCGGCCAGGATTGCGATAACTCCAGTGGCAGTGAAGATCGCCAGGGTTTCGGCCGCGCGGTTGCGGGTATGGTCTTTGAATAGAAGATCGTTGAAAAGAATGAACCCGGCGGCTAAACCGGCGAAGGCGAAGGCGGCCCAGGGAAAAATGGAGAAGAGCCAGGGCTGGGGGGATCCGAGGTTGTGGCATCCGTTGATATAGGACTCCAGCGGCCAGGGCAGCCAGGTTGGCCGCCAGGTGGTGTGGAGGGGCGGAGTTAGCAGGGCGATTAGAGCGGCGGCGGCGATGGCGGTAACCGCTATTGCAAATCCGGAATGGCCATGGTCACAGGCGGCTGCTGAGCTACTCTCGGCTTGGACGGGCGAGGGCGTTCGTCCCCACACATGCAGGACCATGCCGCAAAGCAGCGCCATCAGGATCATGGATAGGCCGATGATGTTCAGCACATCGACGCGAAGTAAGTCAGACCACGGGGCCCATCCCCAGGCGATGAGAAATTCTTGCAGGCGAAAAAGGAGTCCGAAGGCCAGTATCTCGGCGCCGCGGCGGACCATGGTACGAGTGATTTGAGCGGCACTTAGGTTTTTGCGGATGAGTTTTCCGGTGACCAGGGCGAAGGAAATCCCGGCTAGAAAAAGAAAAAGTGGGGCTGGCAGCGTGCCGAGGAGTTGCGATCCTTTAAGGAAATGAGAGTTGCGGGCCGCGCCGCCCAGCCAAGCGTCGTAACAGTGGGTCTGGAACATCAGGACGCAGGCGAGGCCGCGCATCCAATCGATCCAGGCGAGACGGGAAGCGGCGGGCGGTGCGACTGCGGTGATTGGCTGCGCTGGTGGCTTCATGCCTTGGTTCGCGTCCTTGGAAAGATTTAGCGTGATGTTGAAACCCGTAACTGTACCACAGGATTTATTAGTTGTCTTTGGATTCAGGCGAGCTTCGTTCGATGTGAATGTTGTGAAAATAATCCACTGGTTTGCTGAGTAGAAGAAACGGTGACCGGCGAGGGCGCTCGCCCCCCCCCATGTTATTTGTGCTTGTACACACTGGAGAGAGGCGTGCTAGCATTTTTGGGGGAAGGAACCGACCGTGAAGCGCTGGTTTGGTATCGGCACCGTTGCTGTGGGCCTGCTGCTTGTGGGTTGTTTCTCGCGGCCGGCATTTGCCAAGGATGAACCCAAGTGGATTGAAGCGCATTCCGCGCATTTCTTGGTGCTTACGGATGCTGGCGAAAAGCGTGGGCGGGAAGTCGCTTTACGTATGGAGCAGATGCGGGCGGTTTTTGGACAGTTACTGCTGAAAGACAAGTTGAAAATGCCGGTGCCAATTACCGTCATTGCGCTCAAAAGCGACAAGCAGTACGGCTTGGTTGCTCCGGCGAAACAGAGCATGGCGGCTGGGTTTTATGTGCCGGGGCCGGACCGGATTTATATCGTCCTGAATCTGTTTGAGACCGATTCCTGGCAAGTCGTGGCGCATCCGCTGGCGCATTATTTTTTGAATTTCAATTATCCTCCGGCGCAGGGCTGGTTCGACGAAGGGCTGGCGGAATACTTTGGTTCGATACACATCGGCAAGCAAGTGGAGATGGGGGGCGATCCCGAGCTGCAATCGGAATGGCACGAAAACATCTTCGATGACATGGATCCAATACAGCGCGACCCGAATGTGCCGCAGTCTCTAACGCAGTTAGTAAGTTCGCCGGTATGGCTTTCGATGGTGGACCTGTTCACGATGAAGCATGACGGGTCGGGAACGCACGAGGGGACGCACCACACTTTGTACTACGCGCAGTCGTGGATGGTTGTCCACTATCTGGTGAATAAGAACAAGCTGCCGGAAGCGGGGACTTACTTCGACCTTGTGCTGAATCGAAAAGTGCCGGTGGAGAAGGCGATCGTCGAGGCGTTTGATATGACGCCGGCGCAGATGGAAGAGGCGGTGAAGACGTATTTCAAATCGCTGAGCGGATTGGGCATTGCGCTCGATCAGGCGAAGAAGCCGGTGGCAGAGCCGATCGACATTCCGCAGCCGGACCATTTCGCGCTGCCGTTCGACGCGGACGATATTGGGATGGCGGTAAGTCCGGTGAAGGACGAGGAAGCGCGGGCGATGATCGGCGATGTGATGGCGCGCATTCCGGAGCATCGCGATCAAGCGCTGCGCGACTTACAGCAGTTGACGGAGGACCCCAGAAATAACGAAGCGGCGCATCGCGGGCTGGCGCGGGAATATTTGCGGCAGAAGAAATTCGACCTGGCCGCCAGCGAGCTGGACAAGGCTGCGGAGTTGAATCCGCGAGATCCATGGATTTGGTATTACCGCTCGGCGATGAAGTATCAGAAGGCACAGGCCACGCGGCAGGAGATGCAGGGGTTGGCGAACATGATGCAGGACCTGCGGGCGGTAACCGATTGGTATCCGGAGTTGGCCGACGCTTATAACATGCTGGGCATGGCGCGAGTGGAAGGAGGCGGAATCAACTCGGCGCTGGAGGCGCAGCGGCAGGCAATCGTGCTGGCTCCGCGAAATGTGGAATATCAGTTCAACCTGGGACAGATTTATATTGCGGGGAAGAAGTGGGAGCTGGCGCGGGAAGTGTTCACGCGGTTGAAGGCGTCGCCGGACCGAGTGGCGGCAGCGGCGGCGAAAGAACAGTTAGAAGACTTAGACACGCTGCAGAAGTATGGGGTACGTCCGCAACGAGCGGGAGAAAGCGAGGCGGCGGGCGCGGCGAGCACTCCTTCCGCGGGGACGGCCGCAGCCGCGAGCGCGTCGCAGGATCAAGAAGAAGACGCGGATGCCACGCCAAAAGCGACGGTCCAAAAGCCGGGGACGACGGAGCCGGTGCAATTTCTCAAGGGCAAGATCGTGAGCAGCGACTGCTCCAAGGCCCCGGAGGCGACGGTCACGATCTTGAGCGGGATGACGACTTACAAGCTGCATACTTCGGATTACAAGTCGTTGCTGGTAATTGGGGAAGAAGAGTTTTCTTGCGAGTGGAAGGACCGGCGTGTGTCGGTGAACTACCGCGCGGCGGGAAAGAACGAAGGAGAATTGGTTTCAATCGAGACGCACTAAGCAAGATTGGTTTTTGAGGACGGGCCTCGGCGGCTATCGCGAATCCAGACGGGAAGTCACACATGGCTGTGACATGCGGCACTGCCACACTCCTGGCCGCGCGAGAACATAGATTGCTAGAGCGTTGGATCGTTAGAACGTTCGGTGTCTGGCAAGAGGGAAACTATGAAAAGGATACTCATTCTAGGTGCGGCGGGCAGGGACTTCCATAATTTCAATGTGATTTTTCGCAATCATCCCGACTATCAGGTTGTGGCCTTCACGGCCACGCAAATCCCCGACATTGCCAACCGGCGTTACCCGTCGGAACTGGCAGGAAGTTCGCAGTATCCCAATGGAATACCGATTTATGAAGAGAAGGACCTGGAGAAACTGATCACCGACGAGCGGGTGGATGCGGTGGTGTTCGCCTATAGCGATATCTCGCACCAGAATTTGATGCACCTCGCGTCGCGCGTTGTGGCTGCAGGTGTGGACTTTTGGTTATTGGGGACGGACCGCACTCAACTCAAGTCAACCATCCCGGTAGTTTCCGTTTGCGCGGTACGGACGGGCTGCGGCAAGAGTCCGTTGTCGAGACTGGTGGCCTCCGAGTTGCGGCGGCAGGGCTGGAAGCCAGTCGTGATACGGCATCCCATGCCCTACGGCGATCTGGTGGCGCAGGCGGTACAGCGCTTTGCCACGGTGGAAGATCTGGAGTTGCAGCAGTGCACCATCGAAGAGCGTGAGGAGTACGAACCGCATATCCGTCAGGGCACGGTGGTGTATGCGGGCGTGGACTACGAGCGGATCCTGCGCCAGGCCGAGAAGGAAGCGGACATCATTCTGTGGGACGGAGGGAACAACGACACTTCGTTTTATAAATCGGATATGGAAATCGTGGTGGCCGATCCGCTGCGCCCCGGGCACGAATTGTCGTATTTTCCCGGAGAGGTAAACCTGCGGCGCGCCGATGTGGTCGTCATCAACAAAGTGGATACGGCAGCGCAGCATGACATCGAGACGGTGCGGCGCAATATTCAGATCAGCAATCCCAAAGCCAGAATTGTCGAAACCGCCTGCCGCGTGTCCGCGCCCACGCCTGAACTGGTGAAGGGGAAGCGCGTGCTGGTGGTGGAAGACGGTCCGACTTTGACGCACGGCGAAATGCCCTATGGCGCCGGAGTCGTGGCCGCGCGGCAATGGGGAGCGGCCGAGTTGGTGTGTCCGAAATCTTTTGCGGTCGGCTCCATTCGCAGCACTTTCGACCGTTATCCGCACCTCACCAATCTTCTGCCGGCGATGGGATATAGTGTGATGCAACGCCATGAACTGGAAGAGACCATCAATCGCGCGCCCTGCGACCTGGTTTTGATCGCTACGCCGATTGACCTGGCGCGAGTCATCAAGCTCAACAAGCCCAGTTTGCGGGTCACTTACGAGGTGGAAGAACTCACACATCCAGGAATGGCCGAGATCCTCGCGTATCTTAGAATGCCGGTGAAAGTGCCGGTGAAAGCTCCGACGGAGGTGGGACAAAAATAATGAAGAGCAAAGACTTTCTTTCGATCAAAGATTTTTCTCCGCAGGAGATCCAGGATCTTCTGCAGCTGGGGCGGCAGATCAAGGCCTACCCCGATGTCTATAGCGGAGCCCTCAGAGGAAAAACTCTGGCCATGATTTTCGAGAAGCCTTCGTTGCGGACGCGGGTGACTTTCGATGTCGGCATCCAGCAACTGGGCGGTTTTTCAATCTATCTCTCTCCCGCGGAGATCAACCTGGGCAAGCGCGAATCGGCGTATGACGTGGCCAAGAACCTGGAACGCATGGTGCAGGGCGTGATGATCCGGACCTTCGCCCACACGGTTGTCGAACAGATGGCGGAGTATGCCGGGATTCCGGTGATCAACGGGCTGACCGACTACAGCCATCCCTGCCAGGCGATGGCGGACTTCCTGACCATTTGGGAAGTCAAAGGCGCGACCGGAAAGTTGAAAGTGGCATTCACCGGAGATGGAAACAACGTCGCGCACTCGCTCCTGTTCGTGGGCGCGCAACTGGGGGCGGAAGTTGTGGTGGCAACGCCTCCGGGTTATGAGCCGAAAGCGGATGCGCTGGACTGGGCCAAGGAGCGGGCCAAAAAAACAGGAGGCAGTTGCCGGACCACCAACGATGCGAAAGAAGCGGTTGCGGCGGCGGATGTGGTTTACACCGATGTGTGGGCGAGCATGGGGCAGGAGGCCGAAGCCGGCAAGCGGCACGACATTTTCCGCAATTATCAGGTGAATGCGAATCTCTTCGCTGGCGCGAAACGCGATGCCATCTTTATGCACTGCCTGCCGGCCCATCGCGGCGAGGAAGTAACCAACGAGGTGATCGATTCGCCGCGCTCGGTTGTCTTCCAGCAGGCGGAAAACCGGCTGCACATCCAGAAGGCGATCATGCTCGAACTGATGAAGGATGTACACGTGGGGCCGATGCGTCCGGCAACCACGCCGGAACTGGAGCGCGCGTAACAGAGGAGCAGCCATGAAAACCATGCTGCTGGCGGTGGGCGGGAACTCGCTGATTCGCGCGGGTCAGAAGGGCACCGTGGCCGAGCAGTTGGCGAACGCCCGGCGCACGGCGGCGGAGATTGCCAAGCTGGTGCGCGATGGGCACCGCATCGTTCTCACTCACGGCAATGGGCCGCAGGTGGGAGCGGCACTGTTGCGCTCGGAACGGGGAGCGAGCCAGGTTCCAGGACAACCGCTCGACGTTTGTGACGCCTCCACCCAGGGCGAAATCGGCTACTTCTTGCAGCAATCCCTCAACACAGAACTTAAGCTTGCGGGCTTGCAGTCGCAGGTGGCGACGGTGTTGACCCAGATCGTGGTCTCGCTCGAGGATCCAGCCATGAAGCAGCCCACCAAGCCGATTGGCCCGTTCTACTCTCGCGCCGATGCCGAGGAACGCAAGCGCCTGTTGAGTTGGGAAATCATGGAAGATGCGGCGCGCGGCTATCGGCGAGTGGTGCCCTCGCCCGAGCCGCTGGACATCGTAGAACTCGAAATCATCCGCGACCTGATGGAACGGAACGTGTTGGTAATCGCCTGCGGCGGCGGTGGCATTCCGGTGGCGTGGCGTGACGGGAGTTTGCAGGGTGTCGAAGCGGTGATTGATAAGGACCGGGCTTCCGCGCTGCTGGCATCGCGTCTGGGAGTGGATCTGTTCGTCATTTCCACCGACACGGATTATGTGTATCTGGATTACAAGAAGCAATCTCAACGACCGTTGCATCTGGTTGGCTGCAGCGAGTTGCTGGAGTATGCCGATGCCGGACAGTTTCCGCTCGGCAACATGGGCCCTAAAGTCGAATCGGTATTGCGGTTCCTGATGCAGGCGGGACGCGAGGCCATCGTTACATCGTGCGAAAACCTGTGTTCATCGGTGTCGGGAGCGGCGGGCACTCATATTGTGCCGGATCGTGATGTGCCGGATCGTCGTGAGTTGGACCGTCGTGAATTGGACCGGGGACTCGCCGCGCCAGCCGCCCGCGCGCGCACGGAGTCGCCGGCGGGAGGCAAGTAATCCATGGCAGACGAAGTTTTCAATCCGGGCGTGCCCCGCGTCGGACGCGCCGACACCCGGACCCAGCACAGCGGGAAGTTGAAGCACGTCATCGAGTCGCAGCAGTTCACCGTGCCGTTGCTGATGGAGCTGTTCGAACGTTCCCGCGGCATGGAGCGGGTGGTAGCCCGCGGAGGTTCGCTCGACTATCAGAACCGGCTCATGGCGACGTTGTTTTATACGCCTTCGACCCGCACCCGCCTGTCCTTCGAAGCCGCCATGCAAAGGCTGGGAGGCAGGGTCTTGTCCACCGAACATGCGCGGGCGTTTTCTTCCGAAATTGAGGGAGAGAACGTCGAGGACACCATCCACATCGTCGCCAGCTACTCGGATGTGATCGTCATCCGCCACCACGAGGAAGGCGGCGCCAAGCGGGCCGCGCAGGTTTCTCAAGTGCCGGTCATCAATGCCGGAGATGGCGACGGCGGCCAGCATCCGACCCAGGCGTTGCTTGATTTGTACACCATCTACCGCGAGCGTCCGCTCGATGGCTTGAACGTCGCTATCATCGGAGAGCTCGACAAAGGGCGCACCGCGCGTTCGCTCGCCTATCTGCTGGCCAAATTCGAACGAGTGAAAATTTATTTTGTCAGTCCGCCCGAGCTCCAAATGAAACCCGATATTCTGGAGTATCTCGACGCACACGGAGTGCACTACGAACTTGAGCCGGAGATCGACCGCATCATCGGAGAAGTGGATGTGGTCTATCAAACCCGCATCCGGCCCGAGCGCGTGACCGGGCTGAGAAGCCCGCAACAGTACGCGATCGACTCGGCCGTCTTGCGCAAGATGAAGCCGGACGCTATGATTTTGCACCCCTTGCCGCGGACCGTGGAACTCGACAAGTCTGTGGATGAAGATCCGCGCGCGTTGTATTTCCGCCAGGCGGTCAACGGACTGTACGTGCGCATGGCGCTGCTTACCATGCTGCTGGAGAAGGAATAAAGTTAACGGCCCGTGGTGCAAGTACGATATGTATCGGGGTATGCCTTCAGACATACCGTATGTGCCGCGTTATGAGAGCGCCTTTAGGCGCTGGTTCTGGGCGATGGACTTTTACCACAGACTGTTAAAATTGAAGAGACACTTATGCCTAGCGAACTTATAACGGAGGAAAATCTGCTCACCCGCAATCTTATCGATCTGGAAAACAAGTATGGCGCCCACAACTACCATCCTCTCGATGTCGCAATCGAGCGGGCGGAGGGCGTCTGGGTTTACGACGTCGAAGGCAAGCGCTATCTCGACTGCCTGGCGGCGTACTCCGCCGTCAATCAGGGGCACTGCCATCCCGAAATTCTCCAGGCCCTGATCGAGCAGGCGCGCAAGGTGACGCTCACCTCGCGGGCCTTCCGCAACGATCAACTCCCGCTTTTTTATAAGGAACTTCACGATCTGACCGGTTATGACATGGCGCTGCCCATGAACAGCGGGGCCGAAGCGGTCGAGACCGCCATCAAAACCGCCCGCAAATGGGGATACAAAATCAAAGGCATTCCCGAGGACAAAGCGGAAGTCATCGTCTGCGCCGATAATTTTCATGGCCGCACCATCACGGTAGTGGGTTTCTCGACCGACGCGCAGTATCGCGACGGTTTCGGGCCGTTCACCCCCGGCTTCAAAATTATTCCCTTTGGCGACGCGCGGGCTTTGGAGAACGCCATCACTCCGCACACTTGCGCCTTCCTCGTCGAACCCATTCAGGGAGAGGCGGGTATCGTCATTCCGCCAGCGGGATTCCTCAAGCAGGCCGCCGATATCTGCCGCAAGCACCGCGTTCTTCTGGTCGCCGACGAGATCCAGTCCGGCCTCGGCCGCACCGGCAAACTCTTCGCCTACATGCACGACGGAATCCGGCCGGATGTGGTGATCGTCGGCAAGGCGCTCTCGGGCGGCTTCTACCCGGTTTCCGCCGTGCTCGCGTCGTCGGAAATCATGAGCGTTTTCAAGCCCGGAGACCACGGCAGCACCTTCGGTGGTAATCCCCTGGGCTGCGCCGTGGCCCGCGCCGCGCTCCGCGTGCTCGTGCAGGAGAAGTTGGTCGAACGCTCCGCTGAACTGGGCGATTACTTTCTCGGATTGCTGCGAACGCTCCGCAGCCCCGATCTGAAAGAAATCCGCGGCAAAGGATTATGGATCGGGATCGAACTGCACAGCCCCGCGCGTCCCTACTGCGAAGCCTTGAAGGAAGAAGGGATCCTGTGCAAAGAAACTCACGACCATGTGATTCGCATCGCGCCTCCTCTGGTCATCCAGCGTAAGGAAATCGACTGGGCCTTCGAGCGCATCCGCAAGGTGATCGAAAAACCCGCGCGATAAGTAATAAGTAATAAGTAATAAATCAGATTGTGTGGGGACGGGCGTCTCGCGAGCTTGCCCTGAGCGGAGCGAAGGGTCCAAGCCGAGCGCAAGCTCGGCAGTTCCCGGCGACCCAGCAATTCCAAATTTGCTATAGTGCGGCCTTGTGTCATTCCGTGTATTCTGATTCGCGTCGTCGCAACTGACACAACTCCGATCCACGGGAGAAATAGGAATCTTGACCGCCCCATCGGATGCCAGCATGCCGGAAAATTTCATAGCTCAGCCGCCCACCCTACCGGCCAAAAGCGGCCACGGCGCGGCCCTATTCGCCGGCTTCCTTGGCTGGACGCTTGACGCCTTCGACTTCTTCTTGGTCGTCTTTTCGCTGACGGCCATCGCCCAGGAGTTTCACCGTTCCGACGCGGAGATTGCTCTTTCCCTCACGCTGACCCTGATGTTCCGGCCGGTGGGCGCGTTTATTTTTGGACTGATGGCCGATCGTTACGGCCGCCGTCTCCCTTTGATGATCGACCTCGTCTTCTACTCCATGGTCGAGGTGCTCACAGGCTTCGCGCATAGTTTCACTACTTTCCTGGTGTTGCGCGCATTGTTCGGCATAGGCATGGGCGGAGAGTGGGGCGTGGGCGCTTCGCTTGCCATGGAAAAAGTTCCGCCGCGCCTGCGCGGTCTTCTTTCCGGGATGCTGCAGCAGGGTTACGCTCTGGGCTACCTGTTGTCGGCGGTCTGTTTTTTCTTCGTCTTTCCCCGCTGGGGATGGCGGCCGATGTTCTTTATCGGAGGACTGCCCGCCCTGCTGGGGGTTTTCGTCCGCTTTCGCGTGAAAGAATCGGAAGTGTGGGAGAAGACTCGTCAGTCGAGCTGGAGCAATCTGGGCCGCGAGATATGCTCCCATTGGAAATTATTTCTCTATCTGACCGTCTTGATGATGATGATGAACTTTGCCTCGCACGGCACGCAGGATATGTTCCCAACTTTCCTGCAGCGCCAGTGGGGCATGCGTCCGACCCAACGCGCGGCGATCACGGCCATCTCCATGGTGGGAGCGATCCTCGGAGGCCTGCTGATTGGATTGTTGTCCGACCGCTTCGGACGCCGCCGCGCCATGGTCGCCGCGTTCGTCTGCGCAGTCGCGTTGGTCCCGCTGTGGGCCTACGCTCCGTCTTTGACCTTGCTGGTCGCCGGAGCTTTCCTGATCCAGTTCATGGTGCAGGGAGCATGGGGCATCATTCCCGCGCACCTCTCCGAATTGTCGCCCGACTCGGTGCGCGGATTCCTTCCCGGATTCGCTTACCAGTGTGGCGTGCTTCTGGCGGGCTCGGTCGGTTACGTGGAGGCGATTCTCGCCCAGCACACCAGCTACGCCAACGCCATGGCCCTGACCGCATTTGTGGTGTTCACATTGGCGGCCGTTGTGGTGTCTCTGGGGCGCGAGCGGCGAGGCATTCAATTCGGCGCGTAGAAGTTGAGCTGTGGTCGCGGTGCAGCCCGTCCGGTTTTCAAACCCAGAGATGTAGGAAGGCCCGTGCGCGGACGGCATAAGATTTCACACTGCTCGCGCTGCCCGCGGATTTGAGCGGGCCGTTGCTTTTGCGGGACCTCCGGCCTAAGTAACTTATTTTCAGAGAAATGGCCCGCCAGCTTCTCTCCGCAGCTGCCGCCTGGGAAGGCCCGCCGCCCGCCCAATTCCCGGTCATCAAATTGCTCTGTTGCTGTTGGAGCGGTCCGTTCCACTTCATCGGTCCAGAGCTTCCGTCGCTCAACACTGCGTGATAAGAGCTTCGCCGGTCCACACCAAGAATATTCAGACCAGGAATAAGGTAGGGAATGGCTCACAAGGACATTTTCTGGATGGCCTGCGACTCGACCGACCAACAGCGCGCCGAATACGGCCCCTTTCATACTCGCGAAGAAGCGGAAGTCAAAGCCCGCGAACTGGGATTTGGATACCTGCTGCGCTACGAACACATCCTGAGCGCCGAGGAAGAAATCCAGGAAGTGCGCTGCGTCTTTCTCGAACTGCAGGACGCGCCGTTTCCTCTGAAGATGGGCGTCACCTTTCACACCCGCTGTGCCAGTTGCGGCCAGACCGAGACCCACGAAACAGCGTGGCAGGCGGAAGTCTGGGCCGACATCCACGAATTCGAACACACGCGCCACAAAGTCAGACTTTTCGAGCACGTCCGCGGAGAAGGTCTCAAAGAAATCGCCGGCTGGCGCGGCCACGCCGCCTAAGCATTGTGCTGCCCACAAAATTGTCATCCTGAGCGAAATACCCGCTAAACTGACTCTGTGAAATCCGCTTGCCGTTTACTCTTAAGGTATTAACCCGTGTTTACTACACCCCCCCTACCCCCGGTCTTCTGGAATCATAGACTTAGGAAGAAATTCCCGCCAGGTCTTTGGGTTTAAAGGACTTGCGGGTAAAGTCTTCCAAAATCAATAACTTAGCTCCTAAAACTGCTCTGAAAATGGGTTTGGGGCAGCTTCGAGGGCCGTCTTGGTGACGGGTACGCCTCTTCACTGCCCCAATCAGATCTCCATTGTTGCGGAGTGCAAGGCTTATGTCTGTGATGGTGGTCACAAGTTGGGTGTGATGAAAAAAGTTATACGTCGAATTACTGGAGTAAAAACCCCGTCAGGTATCCACACAGAAAACGTTCCGTCTTTCACCGGGGTTGGAAGGGTCCCTACTCCCTTTGTGCAATTCAGCGTCGTCAAATTGGCAGAAGGTTTGCACACAGACTTCGATTAAGATACGGAGTACATCCAAAATGAAAACGCTGACAACACTTGAACTGTGTGCGGGAGCTGGTGGTCAAGCCTTGGGTCTGGAACGGGCTGGTATCGAACATGTAGCGCTCATCGAGTGGGACCGTCACGCTTGCAATACACTCCGCGTCAACCGGCCACAATGGAATGTGATACAGGGGGACATTCGGGAATTTGACGCTTCTCCTTACCGTGGAGTCGATATTGTTTCCGGTGGGCTACCTTGTCCCCCATTCTCTGTGGCCGGCAAGCAGTTGGGTGACAAGGATGAGCGGAATTTATTTCCCGCCGCAATGCGGATCATCTCCGAAACGAAGCCCAAAGCAGTGATGATCGAGAACGTGCGCGGTATTCTCGATGCAGTCTTCTGCGACTATCGCCTGCACGTCGAGAAACAACTCGCCAAACTTGGATATCGCAGCGATTGGCACTTGTTCAATGCGTCCGATTTTGGCGTCCCACAGCTTCGGCCAAGAGTGGTTTTTGTGGCAATTAAAAAGGAACTTTTCCAAAACTTTAGCTGGCCAACAGGCAATTTTGATTTACCGCCGACGGTGGGGGAAATTCTGTACGACCTGATTTCAGCAAACGGATGGAAAGGTGCACCTGTCTGGAAAAACTGTGCAAATGAGATCGCCCCTACGATTGTTGGAGGAAGCTTGAAACATGGTGGGCCAGACTTAGGTCCAACTCGAGCGCGCAAAGCATGGGCAACACTGAGTGTGGATGGGCTAGGTATTGGCAATGATGCGCCCGACCGGAGTTTTGTCGGGATGCCCCGATTGACGTTGCGTATGGTTGCAAGGTTGCAGGGGTTCCCTGACGATTGGCAGTTTACAGGAGGCAAGACGGCGGCTTATCGTCAGATTGGTAATGCGTTTCCGCCTCCTGTAGCACATGCGGTGGCTGAAAGAGTACATCATTGTCTGCGGGTGGCGAATCTACAAAAGGCGGCTGGATGAAAGACAAGAAGCGGATCGGTGCCCGAGCAAAACTCCGCAGATATTTCCTTGGGAACATCGGGCGCATAATGGATTCTCACGAATTGAGTGAAGCGTCGGGCGGAACTAGCGAGTGGGCGCGCCGGGTTCGAGAGCTCAGAACCGAAGAGGGCTATCAGATTCTCACCCATAATGATCGAAGCGATCTGAAACCGGGACAGTACCTTCTACTGGATCCCAAGCCGGTGCCAGCTTTCGAACGGTCGATTTCAAAAGAATTGCGGGCTTTAATTCTAGATCGCAACGGGTTTACATGCCAGATGTGCGGTGCTGTAGCCGGTGAACCGCATCCCTATGACGAGGGAAGAAATACTCGCCTCCAAATCGGTCACATCATCGACAAATCCATGGGTGGCAAGGATGAGCCCGGCAATCTGAGGGCAATTTGCTCAGTGTGCAACGAGGGTGCGAGGAATCTTACCCTGGATCGCCCGAGTCTACAGAAGTTGCTGATTCAGATTCGCAGGGCTACGGGCGCAGACCAGTTGGAAGTGCTACGCTGGCTGCATAAAAAGTTTCCAACAGAGAAGTCCTGAAACATAGTGGACACGATCTCACGCCGACGCCGAAGCGAAAACATGCGACGCATCCGGAGCGCCAACACGAAACCGGAACTTACCGTTCGTTCGCTGGCGCACCGATTGGGCTATCGTTTTCGTTTGCATCGTCGAGACCTGCCTGGTCGTCCCGATCTTGTTTTTTCTTCCAGACGAAAAGTCATTTTTGTGCATGGCTGCTTTTGGCACCAGCACCGGGGCTGCATTGATGGCCGGACACCGAAGTCGAACACCACTTATTGGCTCACAAAGCTGGCGAACAACAAAAAACGAGATAAGAAAAACCGCTCCCGGCTGGCGACACTGGGTTGGAAAAGCCTTGTAATCTGGGACTGCCAGACGGGAGATGGTGGAAAACTAGAGCAGCAGATCAGAACGTTTCTAGACCCTTAAAAACTAATGCGGTGAACCAAGCCTAGATGCCGCGAGTGTTTCCAATTCTGCAATCAGACCCCGACCTTTTTCATCACACCCAACTGGTTTCACCGCGTCAGCTTTGCGGCGGCGGCTTCGTCGAGCATCCACAACAATCTTCCGTCGGATGGCTCGACTCTTTGCGAGGGCAGTGGAGGAATGTTCTTGCCCTCGAGGACCTGGCGCAGCATGTCGGCTTTGTCCGCGCCACTCGCCATGAACATCACTTCGGCGGCGCGGTTGAGTACCGGGAAGGTGAAGGTGATGCGGTGGCTGTTGAACTTCGCGACCCAATTGGCGGCCACCAGGCGCGACTGTTCGTCGAGCGCCGGAGAATCGGGGAACAGAGAAGCGGTGTGGCCATCGGAACCCATGCCGAGAAGAACCAAGTCGAAGCGCGGGAATTCTCCGGGCCGATCTCCGGATCGAAGTTCGAAAAATCGGCGGAGTTGCCCTTCGTAATCTGCGGCAGCGGCGGCGGCATCGGGATTTTCGGCGCGCACGCGAAAAACGTTCTCGGCGGGAATTGCAATCCTGGTCAGCAACGATTCATTCACCATCCGATAATTGCTGTCAGGGTCGGTAGGGGGGACGTGACGTTCGTCGCCGAAGAATAGAAAGACGCGGTTCCAAGCGAAGCCAGCGTAATTCGAGGCGAGCAGGGAATAAAGAGCTTTGGGAGTCGAGCCACCGGAGAGCGCAACCGAGAATCTCCCTTGGGCACCGATGGCGGCGCGGGCCGCCCGGACGAATTTTTCGGCGGCAGCGTGAAAAAGATCGGCCGCGGTGGAGAAAACTTCGATGGCTCGAGTCCGGGGCATGGAGAATTGGTAATTGGTAATTTAGCAATTCCGTAATTCGTATTTGCTGGTCGCAGGGATCGGATTACGAAATTATCGTACTCTAAAATCACAAATTACCAATTACAAATTACTCATTCCCCATCATTTCTCAAAGTTTCTCCAGCGCCGGCCATCGCGTTCCATCATTTCGTCGGATTCTTTCGGGCCCCAGACTCCGGAAGGATAGTTGGGGAAATTACGCGGAGGCAAAGCCTTCCACACATCGAGCACGGGATTGACAATGCTCCAGCCCGCCTCGACCATGTCGGCGCGCTGGAACAGCGTGGCGTCGCCGGTCATGCAATCGTGCAGCAAGCGTTCGTATCCGGTCGCGGAAGAGGCCCCGAAATAGTCGGCGTAGGCAAAGTCCATATTCACTTCGCCCAATTGCATGGTGGGTCCCGGAGTCTTGGCGGCGAAGCGCAGTGAAATACCTTCCTCGGGCTGGATGTGGAGCACCAGTTGGTTGGGCATCATGTTTTCGACTTGGGTCTCGCGGAACAGCATGAAGGGCGCGCGCCGGAACTGAATCACGACATGGGTATTGCGTCCGGGCAGCCGCTTGCCAGTGCGCAAATAGAAGGGAACACCCGCCCAGCGCCAGTTGTCAATCAGGAGCTTCATGGCGACGAAGGTTTCGGTGCGCGAGTCCGGAGGCACGCCCTCTTCGGAACGGTAGGCGGGCACACGCTGGTTGTCCATCGTGCCTTCTCCGTATTGCCCGCGGATGGTCTTGCTGAGCACGTCTTCGTTACTGAAGGGCTGGATGGCGTGGAGGATCTTTGCCTGCTCGTCGCGCACCGCGTTCGCATCGAAAGAAATTGGCGGTTCCATCGCGGTCAGCGTAATGAGCTGCATGATGTGATTGGGAACCATGTCGCGCAGGGCCCCGGCGCCATCGTAGTAGCCGCCGCGCTTCTCGACACCGACGGTTTCGACAACTGAAATCTGCACATGATCAATGTAACGGCGGTTCCAAATGGGCTCGAAAATTCCGTTCGCGAAGCGAAGCGCCAAAATGTTCTGCACCGTCTCTTTTCCCAGATAGTGATCGATGCGGTAGATTTGGCATTCGGAAGCGACTTTCAAAATCCGCTGGTTCAGGGCCTTGGCGGAATCGAGATCGTGGCCAAAAGGTTTTTCGATAATCACCCGCCGCCAATGGTTGTTCTCTTCGGCCATCAGGCCGACATTCGCGAGCCGCTCGACGACATCGCCAAAGAAATTGGGCGCGGTGGCGAGATAAAAAAAATAGTTGCCGTGGGAGTTATGGTCCTTGTCAACCTGGGCAAGCTTTGTTTTCAGCTTGTCATAAGTCGTGGGATCGTCGAAGTTTCCACTGACATAACTAACGCGGCGGATAAACCATTCCCACAAATCGGCGTCAATAGCGCCGCTGGCGAACTGCTTGAAGTCCTCGGCGACCTTCTTCCGCGCGTCGTCATCGCTCATGGGGCTGCGGCCCACGCCGACCACGGCGAATTCGCGCGACAGCAATTGCTGGCTGGCAAGGTTGTAGAGGGCCGGAATCAGCTTGCGGCGCGTCAGGTCGCCGGTAAAGCCGAAGATCACCATGGCGCAAGGATCGGCCGTGCGCCCCAATCGCGGTTTGGCTGTAACGGGCAGAACTTCAGGTTGAGCCATGGATTCTCCCAACTAATAGATGCGGGCCAAGAGCCGCAGGCTTCGAATAAATCCCAACCTATGTTTGCTCGTGGCTCGAAGTTCGTAGTTCGCGCCGCTTCTTACTTCGTCTTCACCGGTGACTTAGGTTCCACATGACCACCGAATTTCTGCCGCATGGCGGAGAGCATCTTCTCCGCGAAAGTGTGGTCTTGCCGCGAACGGAAGCGCGTATAAAGGGCTGCGGTCAGCACTTCCGCCGGGACCGCCTCTTCGAGCGCCGCCTGGATTGTCCAGCGGCCCTCGCCGGAATCCTGCACGAATCCGCTGTACTCGGCGAGCGTGGGATTCTCGGTCAGCGCCATCGCCGTCAGATCCAGCAGCCACGAACTTACCACGCTGCCGCGCCGCCACACCTCGGCAATATCCGGCAGGTTGAGATCGTAGCGGATATCTTCGGGCAGTTCTTTGCTCGCCGCGTTCTTGAAAATATCGAAGCCTTCCGCATAGGCCTGCATCAATCCATATTCGATGCCGTTGTGGACCATCTTGACGAAATGCCCAGAGCCGGAGGGGCCGCAGTGGATGTATCCGTCTTCGGCTGTGCCAGCGGCAGCGTCAGCAGCTGGCTTGGGCATTTTTTCGCGCCCTGGAGTGCGCGGAATGCCACCGCGTCCGGGCGCCAGCGTTTTGAAGATTGGGTCGAGGCGCTGGACGGCCTCTTTCGAGCCGCCGATCATCATGCAGTATCCGCGCTCGAGTCCCCAGACTCCGCCACTGGTGCCGACGTCGACGTAGTGCACGCCCTTAGCGGCGCACAATTTCGAGCGGCGAACGTCGTCTTTGAAATACGAATTGCCGCCATCAATGATGATGTCGCCCGCCTGCATTTTCGCCAGCAGGGCCTGCACCGTTTTTTCCGTGGGATCGCCCGCCGGCACCATGACCCACGTGGCGCGTGGAGCGGCCAGCTTGCCAACCAGGTCGTCGAGAGAAGAGGATGCCACCGCGCCTTCGCCAGCGAGATCCTTCACCGCATCGGCGCTGAGATCGGAAACCACCATCGTGTGACCGCCTCGCATCAAGCGCCGCGTCATGTTGGCGCCCATGCGCCCTAGACCTATCATTCCTAGTTGCATTCGATCTCCTTAGCCGCGACCTGGGCGGCTGCGCTTCACTATTCTTAAAAAATTTGTAGGCCTACAAAATCTGCTTCACCAGTTTGGCCAGTTTCGTGAGACCCGCCTTGACATCGCTGCCGAGATGCACGCGCAGCGCCCGGCGATTGCGGTCGGCGAGGACCTGGAAGTCTCCACGAGCCTGTGCCGACTTCACCACTCCGAAAGTGTACTTCTGTCCGGGAACCGGCAAGTCGTTCGCATCGTCGCAGGTGATTTGCAGGAACACGCCGCTGTTGGGGCCTCCTTTGTAAGCCTGTCCGGTGGAGTGCAAAAAGCGCGGTCCGAAGCCGAGGCACGTTGCCACACGCTTGCGATCGCGCACGGTCATGCGCAAAGTTTGCAGCAAAGACTCATGCTCGGCATTCATCTCAACGTAAGCCAGCAGGGCAAAATAGTCGCCGGCTCTAAGACGCGCCAAGTGCGCGCGCAGGTAGTTTTTGAGCAGGCTGGCTTCCGCGGTAGATTGTGTGGGGACGCGGCTCCGCCCCGTCCCGGCGGGTTGGAGACCCGCCTCCACACGGGCGATGAGCGCGGCGGCGTTCTTCTCGTCGGTGAAAAGCTTGAAGCCTGCTTCTTCAAAAATAGGTTTTTCTGGAGGAAGCGATCCCGTGCGTTCGTACTCGGACGTGAGTTGTTTGGTGACGATTTTGCTCGCTTCCACATCGGGCTGATTGAAAGGGTTGATGCCGAGGACCGAGCCCGCGACCGCCGTCGCAATTTCCCAGCGAAAGAATTCCTGTCCGAGATTGTAGAGATCGGCGACGGCGATGCGCACTACAGGGTGTCCCGCTTTCTCCAGCGCCGAGACCTTGGCGTCCTGCGCCGCTTCGGGCGCGGTTTCCAGCCGGAGGTAGGCGAAGATGCGGTCGCTGCCATACACTTCTGGCGCACCCAGTTCTTCGCGGTCAACCGGGATGATGCCCTTGCCGAGCTTGCCCGTGGATTCCGCAATCAACTGCTCGAGCCACGCGCCCAGGTCGGCAATTCCGGGCGAGGTGATGAGCGTAATTTTGTCGCGGCTAAGTTTCGCGGCGGTCCCTATCATTAGGCCGAGCATCACTCCCGGATTCTGATCCACAGGAGCGGCGGCTGGCAGGCTTCGACCATTTCCTTCGTCTGCTGGAGGAACTTACCGGTGTCGAGGCCCATGGCCGCAGCAGGAACCATGCCGAAGTTGGAGAGCGCGGAGTAGCGTCCGCCAATGGATGGCAGTCCGTAAAAGATGTGGCGGAAACGGTCGCGCTCGGCGACCTGCTGCATCTTCGATCCGGGATCGGTGATGGCGATAAAGTGGCTGCCAGCTTTGTCGGCGCCGACGGTTTGCCGCGCGCGCTCGAAGAAATACTGCTTGTAAATATTGGGCTCGAGTGTGCTGCCGGATTTGCTGGAGACGATGAAGAGCGTTTTTGCGAGGTTGACTTTTCTTTCGGCGCTCCGGATTTGCGCCGGGTCGGTCGAGTCGAGTATGTGCAGGCGCGGGAAGCCATGCGTTTGCCCGAAGGTCAGCGCCAGCACTTCCGGACAAAGACTGGATCCACCCATGCCGAGCAGCAGAATGTCGGAGAATCCGGCGCTTCTAATTTCGTCCGCAAACTCTTTCCGTTGGTTCGCAGCGGCAAGTTGTTCATCCGCGATGCCGAGCCAGCCAAGCCACTTGGCCTCGTCTTCGCCGGTCCACAGGAATGCGTCGCGCTCCGCGAGGCGTCTTACTTTTCCCAACGCCCGCCAGTCGCTAAGGTTTTTTTTTACCGCCGCATCGAGATCGGGCGGAAGAGTCGCAGTCTGGGGATTGACCTGTGGCGAGCCAGGCCGTTTCGTACTTTTTTCGACCGCGGCCAGCAACGTGTCGAAAGCGTCGGCGAACAATTTCACGCCGTCGGCGGTCAGCTTGCCGGTCACGTCTTTCATGACGATGCCAACGGCGGCGAGATCGGCCATCGTTTTCCGCGCACCATCGAGGTCTTCGGTCAGGCTCTGGCGCGGCTTGCCGTGATCGCGAAAGGCATCGAAGGTTGCGGGAGGAACGGTGTTGACCGTATCCGGCCCGATCAATTCCTCGATGTAAATCACGTCGCGGTAATTTGGATTCTTGGTGCTGGTGCTCGCCCAGAGCACGCGCTGTGTCTGCGCGCCTTTGGCGGCGAGCGCTTTCCAGCGCGTAGAAGAAAAGATGCGCTGATAGGCTTCGTAAGTGAGCTTGCCGTTGGCGATAGCGACCTTCCCAAGAATCCCCTGCAATTTTGCCTTGCGGGCCGCGTCCGTTTCTTTCTTGAGTTGTTCAACAACGAGCGAGTCAACCAGCGAATCGATGCGGCTGATGAAGAAGCTGGCCACGCTGGCGAGCTTGCTCACGTCGCCACCGGTTGCGGCAAATTTTTCAACTCCGTCAATGAACGCCTCCGCGACTTCCTCATACACAGGCTGCGCGAAGAGCAGCGTCACATTGACATTGATGCCTTCGCTGAGCAGTTGCCGGATCGCGGGGATGCCCTCGGCTGTGCCGGGCACCTTGATCATCAAATTTTCACGGGCCACGCTCTTCCACAGCCGCCGCGCCTCGTCGAGGGTGCCGTTTGTGTCGTGCGCAAGATACGGGGAGACTTCGAGGCTTACGTAGCCATCGCGCTTTTTCGTGCTCCGATAGACGGGCGCGAGCAGATCGGCGGCGTCCTGAATGTCGCGGATCGCCAGCAGTTCGTAGCGGCCTTTGGCGTCGAGGCCGGAGCGGCTGGCGAGAGAGTCGAGAAAATCCTGGTACTCGGTCGAGCCCGCGATGGCCTTCTCGAAAATCGCTGGATTCGAAGTCATCCCGCGCAGGCCGTCTTCCGCGATCAGGCGCTGCAGCGCGCCACCCTTGAGCAGGTCGCGGCGGATGTAATCGAGCCAGATGGACTGGCCGAAGATTTGAAGCTGGGTGAGAGGACTGGCGACTTTTGCGGTCTCAAGCGTGTCTACCGGATTCATAACTGTCTCCTAACCAGGTCAGGCTGCGGAGTAAGTGCCTGACGATAATAAGCGGTACTTTACCGAGTCTCCATCGCCGCGCCTGCTGAGACGGGGCAAGCCCCGTCTCTACACAATCGTCATTTTTCGAGCAGTTCGCGCGCCGCTTGCAGGATGGCATCGGCGGTGAAGCCGAACTTCTTCTGCAAATCCTTGAGCGGAGCGGAGGCTCCAAAAGTAGTCATGCCGATGACGCGTCCTTTCGATCCTGTGTATTGCGCCCAGCCGAAGGTCGAACCCATCTCGACCGCGATGCGCGCAGTGACGGCGGGCGGAAGCACTTCGTCGCAGTAACTCCGGTCTTGACGCTCGAATAAGTCCCACGAAGGCATACTTACAACGCGCGCCCGAATGCCTTCTGCTTTTAGTTTCTCGTAGGCCTCGATGCAGAGATACACCTCGCTGCCAGTGGCCATGAGAATGACCTGTGGTTTGCCGCCTTCGGCGTCGGCAAGGATGTAGGCGCCGCGAGCCACGCCTGCCGCCGATCCGTACTTTGTGCGATCAAAGGTCGGAACGGTTTGCCGAGTCAGGACCAGCGCCGCCGGTTTCTTTTGCAGCTTCACGATGACCTTCCACGCCTCGACGACCTCATTGGCATCGGCGGGCCGCAGCGTCACGAGGCCGGGAACGGCCCGCAGCGACACGAGTTGCTCGATCGGCTGGTGGGTCGGTCCATCTTCGCCAACGCCGATGGAATCGTGGGTGAAGATCCAGATCGCGGGAATTTCCATGAGGGCCGAGAGGCGGATCGGCATCTTCATGTAGTCGCTGAAGATGAGGAATGTCGAACCGTAGGCCCGGAGTTTCGACAGCGCCATACCGTTGACGATTGCACCCATCGCGTGCTCGCGAATGCCGAAGTGGAAGTTGCGCGCGTTGTATTGGCCCGCTTCGAAATCGCCCGCGCCGTCGAAGGTGAGCCGCGTCTTGGTTGATGGATACAAGTCGGCCGAGCCGCCCATGAGCCAGGGATGATTTTTTGCGATGGCGTTGAGGACCTTGCCGGAAGCTTCGCGGGTTGCGATTCCCTTGGCATCGGGCGCGAATGTGGGCAGATCCTTGTCCCATCCATCGGGAAGCCGCCCGCGCTGCATGCGCTCGAATTGAATCGCCAAGTCGGGATGCTGCTTGCAGTAATCGTTGAACATCGCGTTCCACTGCCCGCTCAACTGCCGCCCGCGCTTGCCCATAACGTCGCGAAAGTGTTCCGCGACTCCATTGGGGACCAGGAATTTCGCGTCTTCCGGCCAGCCGTAGGCACGCTTTGTCAGTTTGACTTCTTCTTCGCCGAGCGGCTCGCCGTGCGCTTCTCTTGTGTCTTGCCGGTGGGGCGAGCCGTAGCCAATGTGGCTGTCGACGACGATTAATTTCGGACGGTCCTCCACGCTGAACGCGTGGTTATAAGCGTTGACGAGCGCACCCAGATTGTTTGCGTCGTGGATGTGCTGGACATCCCAACCATAGCTGGCGAAGCGGGCGGCCACATTTTCGTCGAAGGCGAGACCGGTATTGCCCTCGATGGTGATCTTGTTGTTGTCGTAGATCCAGCACAGGTTCGAAAGTTTCAGGTGGCCGGCGACCGACGCGGCTTCCGAGGAAATTCCTTCCATCATGTCGCCGTCACCGCAGATGGCCCAGATGTTGTGATTGAACAGTTCGAATCCCGGACGATTGAAGTGTTCCGCCAGCCAGCGCTCGGCAATCGCCATGCCGACGCTATTCGCGACGCCTTGACCGAGGGGGCCGGTGGTGGTTTCGACGCCTGTGGTTACGCCGTATTCGGGATGCCCCGGCGTTTTGCTGCCGAGCTGGCGGAAGTTCTTGAGGTCGTCGAGCGACAGGGCAGGGGTCGAAAGAATTTCACCCTCGGGACTTACTTCGCGCACGCCCGCCAGATGGATCAGGGAATAGAGCAGCGCGGAGGCGTGACCATTGGAGAGCACGAAGCGGTCGCGATTGGGCCAGAGCGGATTGGCCAGGTCATAACGCAGAAACTGCTGCCACAGACAGTAGGCGACTGGAGCCAATCCCATGGGCGCCCCGGGATGGCCCGAGTTCGCCTTCTGCACCGCGTCTATCGAAAGAGTGCGAATCGTGTTGACACACAATTGATCGAGCTCGGCAGGGGTGGCGACAGACGGGTCGCTGACGGCCATCAATTCTCTCCTCGGAAATCGGATTGCATTGTCGTGTTTAGAAACTTAGCTGCCTGTAGTGAAAGCGGGAGCCTGCGCTTCAATTCTCAATTTGCCAGATTTTGTCATCCCGAGCGAAGCGAGGGATTTGTAGTGCGCCGGGAAATGCAGATCCCTCGCTTCGCTCGGGATGACAAAATCATAGAAAGCTTGGCGCGCGCTGCTCCTCGCTTTTACCACGAGCTGTTAGATGACATCCGCGCCAAAACGATACCAACGCGCCGACTGTCCCAAGTCTACATCGCGATCGAGAAACAGAACGAGACACATAGGACAGACCACTGATTTTACACCGGGAAGAATTCGACTCGCGGGAGGTTGTGCACCATGCGGAGTTCGCCGCAAAAAATGCTGGACGGGCGAGACGCCCGTCGCTCCATCGCATGACTCATTGTTACTGTTACTGCCCGTACTCCTTGGCGTTGAGCGGCGTGGACAATAGGACTTTGCGGTCGGCCAGATGCGCTTTCAGCAGCTCGATTTCATCTTCACCCGTGGCATCCGTGAGCGGCAGCGCCACTTGTCCTCCGCTCACGACCGAGCGGCAGAGCGCCATCATGATTTCGAAGCCCGCATAGGCGCTGGCGAAATTGCAAGAGTGTACTTTGTGGTCGTCATCCAGCCAGTCGGCGATTTCCTGAATATACGGCGGCATATCCAGGTCGTAGTTCATGCAGCCACCGCCCGAGGAAGCGCCTGCCTTGGTGACCGCGCGCCAGCCGCCGCCGGTGAGGACTTCGGCAAATCCGTCGGTGCCTTGCGCGCCGATGCGGCACTTCCGCCACCAGTAATCAACCTCGGGAACGTCGGGAGCGCCGGCGCCACACTCGACAATGCCGCGCACGCCGTTGGCGAACTGGATGAAGCCGCCGATGTAGTCGGGCGAAGGATGCAAGTCGGCCAGCTTCACGCGTCCGGCCGCCTGCGCCATCACCCACTGCGCCGGTGATTCATTGTTGTACCAGCGCATGTAATCAATGAGGTGCGAGATCATGTGCATCATCCAGCCCGAGGCTGTGCCATAAACGGTGTGGATGCGCCCGAGCGCGCCACTGGCCACGATTTCCTTCACCTTCCGGTAATGCTCGCCATAGCGATGCTGATGGCTGACCACGGCCTTGACGCCGCTCTCCGCCAGCAACTTCTTGACCTGGAAGCCCTCGCGTGTGTTCAACGCGACCGGCTTTTCAAAAGCAATCAGACGTGCACCGCTCTGGATGGCGGCGCAAATCATTTCGCTGCGCAGGTTGGGGAGAGTGCAAAAACAGAAAACATCGGGCTTCACAACGGTAGCGACCCGGAGCGCGTCCGTTCCCTTGGCCGCGCCGAACTTGGCCGCTGCCGCGTCGAGGCGAGCGGGATCAATGTCGCAGACCCCAACCACCTCGAAGCGGCCGTTGGCCTGAAAGGCTTGGGCATGGTGCATTCCGCGCTTGCCCATGCCCACGACCACAACCCGGTATTTACCGGTCGTTGTCGCGCTCGCGCTCATCGCGCGCTCCGGTCCCACTCCAGGACCTTGGCGATGGCGCAGTCCACTTCCTCCGCGGTCAGCTCAGGGAACATCGGCAGGGAGATGCAGCAAGCCGCGTTGCGCTCCGAATTCGGGATGGGACCGGCAATGCGCGCCTCCTGACCCCACGGATATCCTTCCTGCTGATGAATCGCAATCGGATAGTGGCACTTGACGTCGATTCCCTCGTTTTCCAGGAACTGGAGAAGGGGATCACGATGCTTCGCCTGTTTGGTCTCGATCACGTACAGGTGGTAGACGTGATAATAGCCGGGAGTCTCGTAAGGCAATGTGATATTCTTTGCGCCCGCCAGACCCTTGGTGTAGCGTGCCGCCCACTTTCTTCGCAGCTCGCTCCATTCCGCGATGTGCTTGAGCTTGGCGCTGAGGATTCCCGCATGGAGATCGTCGAGTCGGGTGTTGTAACCCATGCTGTGGTGGGAGCGTTTCTCCGAGCCGTGGTTGCGCAGCTTGCGCGCGATGCGGTCGATCTCAGGGTTATTGGTCACGATGGCGCCGCCGTCGCCGAACGTTCCCAGGTTCTTCTGAATGATGAAGCTGATGGTGGCGGCGTCGCTGAGTTCCGCGATCTTGAAGCCGTCGCCGCGCGCGCAGATGGCCTGCGCATTATCTTCGACCACCTTGAGCTTGTGCTTGTCGGCAATCTTGCGGATGGCCTTCATGTCGGCGCACTGGCCGTAGAGATGGACCGGCACCAGCAGTTTGGTGCGGGGCGTGATCGCGGCCTCGATCTTGGCGGGATCGATGCAGTTGGTGCGGGGATCGGAATCCACAAATACGACCGTCGCTCCCGTAAACCAGATCGCTTCCGCGGTGGCAAAAAAGGTGTTGGTGGTAGTGATGCACTCGTCGCCGGGGCCGATACCCAACGCCTTGAAGGTCAGCCACAGGGCATCGGTGCCGTTGCCCACGCCAACCGCATATTTAGTTCCGTGGAATTGGGCCAACTCGCCCTCGAACTTTTTCAGCATCGGGCCCAGAACGTACTGGCCGCTTTCCAAAACTTCCTTGATGTTGGCGTCGATCTCCGCCTTGATGTTGTGATACTGGCGGACATGACTGTAAAAGGGCACAGTTAACTTGGTTGCAGGCATGTGATTTCCTCATTCTCCTCGCCGGATCGAACCACTCACTCTTTGCCTGTTGTCAGGGCAGGACAAGCGATCTACAGCAGATTGATTCGAAGCCGGTCGGTTTTCTAGCGGAACGATTTATTAAAGCACAGCGATTATCAGGTCTGCTGAATTGCGTTGTCAACCGCAACGCGCCGATTTCAGGTAAGAAAACGCCGGTTCTGACTGATCCGGTGTTGCAGGGTGGACGCCAACTGGTCCACATCCACGGCGGAAAGGTTCATCAAGTCGGGGTCGAGGATGGGGATGCGGTTGGTTCCGACTGCGTCGCGCCGCACCTGGATCAGCAAAGCCTGCAGTGCCTGCGGATCGTATTTTTGCGGGGTCATGCGGATCAATTCCTGAAGCGCGGTCCCGACCGACATGCGTTCGCGGTAGGGACGTTCGCTGGTCATGGCATCGAAGGTCTCGGCCAAGGCCACGATGCGCACCGCTGGCGGCAATTCGTCGCCATGCAAGCCGTCTGGGTATCCCGACCCGTCCTGGCGTTCATGGTGCCAGCGCACGATTTCCGGGATCTGCGGCCAGGGAAACTGCACATGGCTGACGATCTGATGCCCAACCACCGTGTGGTCCCGCATTTCGCGGGACTCATCCTCATCGAGCTTCGAAGCTTTTCCGATGAGCCGCTTATCAACGACAACCATGCCGATGTCGTGCAGATAGGCCGCCGACCGGAGCGAGGCAACATCATTCGGGTCCATCCCCAGCGCTTCGCCGATGGCCTGCGAATAGCGGCCCACCCGCAGGGAGTGTCCATGAATGTTGACGTGCTTGACGTCGATGGCGGTGGCGAAAGCCTCGAGCGCGTTGTCGTAGAAACCGTGCAGCGAGGCCAGCAGGCGCAGGTTTTCGGAAACGCGCTGGGCCAGCGTCTGGCCTAAAGTGTGGTTCTGAATGGCCAGCGCCACATAGTGGCTCAGCATTTCAAAAGCGTCGAGCGCGTCTTCTTCGTACAGCGCGTCGCCGTGACGGCGTCCCAGAGCGATCGCTCCGGCGAGTTTTCCGCGGACTTTCAGCGGGCAAATGCACTTGAAAAGCTCGGGCGCGACGTTGCCGTTCGAACTCAGAAAGGTATCGTAAGTGGAACTGGTGAGCACGACCGGGCCGGCGGCCGCGGTGAGCGTGTGCACATGGCGGGGAAGCAGCGGAATCAGCGAGGGATCGGGCAGCAGCGCGAACCCCTGGGCATCGACCGAGGTCAGCAGGGACGGCCGTTCGCTGAACGAAAATAAGACAGCCTCGTGCGCGCCGGCCGCCTCCATCACGGCGGTCAGCATGGCTCGAGCGGTCTGGCGGAAGTCGCGGTCCGCCGTGAGTTCGGGACCCAAATCCGCCAGCGCTTCGACTGTTCTTAAAAGCTTCTTGAGATTGGTTCCCTGCAATCCTCTTGCGGAGGCGCATGCGAGAAACCAGAGCGTTACCAGCGTAGCATCGTCCGGCGCCCCGATTGTTAGTTAGTTTGGTGCGCCAGAACATGGGATAATCGAATGACCGGTGATCGAACGATCGGTCGTCGAATCGTCGGGCCCTCGGGTCACTTTTCCCTGCTCGAACTCCCGATCACCCGATGACAGCGCCGCGTGCTTAACTTCCAGGGCGTGGAGATTTCTAGGGCGATAGTACAGCCTGCGCGGCAAGCTGGCGTGGAAACCTTGACAATGGCCGCGCACTAGCCTAATATTAGTAGTGAGCAAGCACCTTTTCTTACTGTTTCAGGTCCTCTGAGCTAAGTCAGCCTATCTGAAAATTTTCTTTATCTTCAATTGCTCGAAGTGTGAGTTATGCGGCGTTTGGTCCGCTGGGGATGTTTTCGACTTCAAACCCAAGCCGATCGGGGTTTGCGTGGGAAGCGGGAAGACGCTCGACGCCAATACCGATTGAGGATCGTTGCCTGGTTTTCAATAGCGAAGGGCAACTCAAGATACAGGCAGCCGGATTAGCCGTGGCCTCCTTGATCTGTTGGCCGTCTGGTTTTTTTGTCGGATCTTTCTTGTCGGATCGTTCTTGTGAGATCGCTAGAAACAGAAAGGAACCATGAAAAATATCAAATTTGTTGTGAAGGTAAACCGCGGAGCTCATGCCACTCAATATGTGCTGCGGGTTGACCGGCTGCCCATCCAGACGACAACCAACCGTAAACTGGCCCTGGTGATGGGGAGATTTACAGCGGAAGACGCGGTCAAATCCATGCAAAATTCCCATTGCAATCCGGAGTTAGTATCTGTGCAGGTGAGCGCCTAGCAAATCAGGTTTTAGGTCTCAGGGTCCGGCCGCAGCCTCGAATGGAGATGCGGCAATCTTCTAAACGCAGCGGGCCAGGACCCACGTCGCGCACGGCGCCACGGACGAAATATGCAAAAACGCGAATGCTCGAAGTGCGGTGGTGAGTTGGTCCTGGCGATGCGCTCGAGCCAGTCCCAGACGAGTACTAGCGGGCCAGGCTTGCCGGCCAGCTCATTTACAGCCTGGAGATGCGGCACTTGCGGCTGCGCTTTTTCCGCTGCGCAACTCCGCGACGACAAGCGCGAACGGTCAAGAGCAGCCCAACCCGCGTGAGCGCTTAGCGCGACACTTCGTTCCCCATTTCCCGAGCGTGTCCGCTTGCCAGATTCTTCAGTCAACTGCCTGTGGTGAAAGTGTAGTCCCGCTCTATAACTCCCAATTCATAAAAGTTTCGATCGCGCGCCGCTCACTTACTTTCACCACAGCTGTTAAGCTTTTGATCATGGACAATTGAAAGGCCATGCGAAGCTATTGGACATGGGCTGCGATGGGCCCACGGAGTCGTGCGATTTGCATCATCTCGCATAGACGAGTAAACTAGTAGGGTTAATTGTGTTAAACGGCGGCGAGGGGGCTTGTTCCCGTGTCGCCGGTTCCAGAAATCGAAAGAATCGAACCGGCAGATTTTAGAATCGAAAAACTATGAAAATCGCAAAAGATGTGACCGAACTGATTGGCCACACACCGTTGGTGCGACTGAACCGGGTTACGCGGGGAGCGGTCGCCGAGGTGGTGGCGAAACTGGAAAGCCAGAACCCCCTGGCCAGCGTAAAAGACCGCATCGGGGTGAGCATGATTACCGATGCCGAGCGCGCCGGACGCATTCAGCCCGGGAAGACCGTTCTGATCGAGCCGACCAGCGGCAACACCGGAATCGCTCTCGCTTTTGTGGCGGCGGTGCGCGGTTACAAGCTCATCCTCACCATGCCCGAGACCATGAGCCTGGAGCGGCGTGTGCTGCTGCTGGCTTTGGGCGCCGAGATAGTTCTTACGCCCGGCCCTCGCGGCATGAAGGGCGCGATTCTGAAAGCCGAGGAATTACTGGCCACGACTCCAAACGGCTACACGCTCCAGCAATTTGACAACCCGGCCAATCCGAAAATTCACTTTGAAACCACCGGCCCCGAGATTTGGGAAGACACGGACGGACGCGTCGATTTTCTGATCTCCGGCGTCGGCACGGGTGGGACCATCACCGGCGTCTCCGAATACATCAAGCCGAAGAAGCCGTCGTTCAAGGCGGTGGCGGTGGAGCCGGCAGATAGCGCGGTTCTTTCCGGCGGAGCGCCAGGCCCGCACAAAATTCAGGGGCTCGGCGGTGGTTTTATTCCCAGCATCTTGCGCCGGGATCTCGTGGACGAGGTCATCACCGTAACCAACGAGGAGTCCATTGACATGGCGCGGCGGATGCCGCTTGAAGAAGGTCTGCTGGTGGGCATCTCGTCCGGAGCGGCGGTAGTTGCGGCGTTGAAGGTGGCGAAGCGTCCGGAAAATGCGGGTAAGTTGATCGTTGTGGTTCTGCCGTCGTTCGGCGAGCGCTACTTGAGTAGTATCCTCTTCGAAGGACTCCGGAACCAGGCGTTGCAGATTCCGACGGCGCAACTTCCGGCTTGATCCTTTAAGCTTGGACTCATGCCGCATTTGCTATCGCTAATTCGCGAGGACGTTGCCACAGTGCTGGAGCGCGATCCGGCGGCCAAGTCGCGCCTGGAGGTTTATCTCTGCTACTCCGGACTGCATGCGATATGGTTCTATCGCATGAACCACTGGTTGTGGAACCACGGTTTCCGGCTGCTGGCACGCTGGTTGTCGCAAACCGCGCGCTTTCTTACCGGCATCGAAATCCATCCAGGGGCGCAAATCGGCCGGCGTTTTTTCATCGATCACGGCATGGGCGTGGTGATTGGCGAGACTGCCATTGTCGGTGAGGACGTCACGCTCTACCAGGGTGTCACGCTCGGCGGCACCGGCAAGGAGCAAGGGAAGCGGCATCCGACCATCGAAGACAATGTGGTCGTCGGCGGAGGCGCAAAGATTCTCGGCAACATCACGGTGGGGCGCAATTGCCGGATCGGCGCGGGATCGGTCGTGCTGCGCAATGTGCCCGACGATTCCACCGTGGTGGGCGTGCCGGGACACATCGTTCTTCGCGAAGGCAAGCGCGTAGTCATCACCGACCCCAAGCAGATCACCGACCCACTCTCCGAGGCGCTGGCCGCGGTCGCGACTGAGGTGAACCGGCTGGCGGAACGAGTGCATCAACTGGAAGGCACCGGCGGAATCGCGCCGCTTTCCGCATCCCTGCAACGCATCATGGAAGACACCGATTACCAGATTTAGCGGCCTGTGGCGAAAGTCTCCGGCCTTCATAAGTTTTGTCATCCTGAGCGAAGCTCAGGATGACAATTTGCGGAAGATGTCCAACGCAGCTCCAACCATTCAACGCCCCTTTTAAGCGGACCGATTGAGCGGACCAAAGTATGATTGACTTTCGCTTTGAAAGCGCGCGCCTGCAGCGCGACGTTGTAGAATGACGAGATGCCGTTACAGTCAGGAAGTCCCACGTTTAACAAGAAGCGCACTCCTCCTCCAGACGAGACTTTTGAAGAAGCCGCCTATCTGAAAGCGCTGGGCGAAAAGCAGAGGGTCGTGAGCCTGAAGCTGGCTGACGGCGAAGTGGTCCGCGGCTGGATCGAATATTACGACAAGAACATGGTGCGCGTGACGCGCGAGAACGGCCCGAACTTGTTCATCTTCAAGCATGAGATTGTGTACATCGCGGAAGACAGCAAAAAGAAGTAGCCAGTTGCCAGTACTCAACATTCAATCCTGAAAACGAAAGCCTCGAAGTCGCATGACATCCCATCCATCTCTCGACCTGATTTCTCCGATGCAGGCCATGGCTCGCGAAGCGGGAGGCCTGCTGATGGACTACTTTCGCCAACATGTGAAGATTGAATATAAGGGCGACGTGGATCTGGTTACGGTGGCCGACCGGAAGTCGGAAGCGCTGATTCTGAAACGGATTCGCCACCAGTTTCCCACTCATGACGTACTGGGTGAAGAGGGATCGCGCATCGAAACCGGCAGCGACTATAAGTGGTACGTCGATCCGCTCGATGGCACCACCAATTTTGCCCACGGCTACCCTGTGTTTTGCGTTTCGCTCGCGGTGGAGCGCCGGGGACAACGGATCGCGGGAGTGGTTTACGATCCGACGCGCGACGAAATGTTCTCCGCCGAACTGGGCGGTGGCGCGCGGCTGAACGACAAGGCAATCCACGTGTCGGCTACGGCGAATCTGGGGGAGTGCCTGGTCGCCACCGGTTTCCCGAGCCACAAGCGGCATAAGAACCCGAATATTTATCTCTATCACCAGATCACGTTGCAAACCCACGGCGTAAGGCGGGCGGGATCGGCCGCGCTCGATTTGTGCAATGTCGCGTCGGGCCGCTTTGACGGCTTCTGGGAATTCAATCTCAATCCATGGGACACGGCGGCGGGCGTGCTGATCGTCGAAGAAGCTGGCGGCAAGGTCACGGACTTTTCCGGCGGCGAATTCCAGATCGCCAGCCGCGAGACTCTGGCGTCGAATGGGCTGGTGCACGACGCGCTCTTGCAGGTGTTTCAGGAGATCTTCGCCGGCCGGGGGCTGGAAGAGTTGCCCAGTCCGGTCGCCTACGCGAAGGACCGAAAACTCTAAAGGCGGCTTCATCCTAACCTGCATTATTTATGTAGCCTGCTTTGAAATGGTGCCTCTTCAGCCGTGCCGTTCAGGACCAATAAACATGCGGGCTTTAGATAGGATGAGACGGCTGCCGTCCTGGAAAGCCCGTCCTGGAAAATTGCAGGCATCATCCTCGTGCCGTAGAATACGAGGTGCAAGACTGAGGAGCCCCCGCCCTTGAACAGCCCCCTCCAAACCCCGTTTGATAGCATCGAGAATGCCCACCAATACGTGCAACTTTTGGTCGAGGCCATCGCTGAAGCCAAAAGCGAGATCGAAGCCGACCTGGCCGAGGCCGTAAAGGCCAAGTCGGAACGCCGGGTACAGGCCCTGCGGATCGTGCAATTCAAACTGAATAAGCTGGAACAACACTTGACGAACAGCAGCCTGCTGCTCAACGACCTGCGCACCTTGCGGCGGCTTCTGTTGGACGAACGGCCGGAACCCGCCGCGTCCACCCCCGACAAGAATTCCAATTCCAAAGCATAGATCCCAGCCGGTGTTCAAGCCGGGCCGCGCGTTCCCAGTTCACGCTCTCAATTTTTCCGCGAACTTCTTTTCCAGCTTCGCCAGCTTGGGCGAGATCGTAAACATGCAATAAGGCTGGCGCGAATTTCCGTTGTAGTAGTTCTGATGGTAATCTTCGGCCACGTAGAATTCCCCGGCCGGCTCGACCGCGGTCACGATCGGTTCGGAGAACGCCTTGACTGCCGTCATCTCCGCAATCACATCCTCTGCGATCCGCTGCTGCTCTTCGTTCGTGTAGAAGATGACGGAACGATACTGCTCGCCTGCGTCATCCCCTTGCCGATTGAGCGTGGTCGGATCGTGCACCGCGAAAAATACTTCCAGAAGATCGCGATAACTAATCCGCGCGGGATCGAAAGTCACGCGCACCACTTCCACATGCCCAGTGTCGCCGTTGCACACCTGGCGATAGGTGGGTTTGTCCACATGCCCGCCCATGTAGCCCGACTCGACATGAGTTACGCCGGTCAGACGTTGAAAAACGGCTTCCATGCACCAGAAGCATCCACCGCCGAAAACCGCTGTTTGCTCTTTGGCCATGGTGATTAGATGCGCCTGCTTGGAGAAAGTACCCCGTTAACGGCGCGGCTGAAGCCGCGCCCCTTCAAAAAACCAATCGGGAAACACGCTCTAACCATTATCTATCTTTCGTCATGCGCTATGGGCTCGCGTTCTTGGCGCGGCCGGTGGGCGGTTTCTGCGGAGGATCGGGAGCGACATAAATAACTTCTCCGGGACGGGTGTAGTGAAGCTGCTCGCGGGCTTCCTTCTCGATGGCGGCCGGATCGGACTTCAGCGATTTGATCTGGTCGGCGTACTGGATATTTTCCTTCTGCAGGCGCTCGACCTCACGTTGGAGCGATTGCATCTCGGCATGCTTCTGCCGATAAACGACCATGCCGTTGGCTCCGAACATGGCGTGCAAAAATAATCCAACGATCAGAAGGACGGCGGACGCGGTCCCTATACGCCTCCACTCCACAGCGAGCCACGACCAAGCCGGGCGCGTGCGTTCCACCCAGCGCGCCGCCGCCGCCTCGGCTTTCGGAGCCTGATGCTTCGCCTGACCAAGCACCGCGCGCAGGCCTTCCTCGGGACTGGGAAAGATGCGTGCTCGCGGCGTTGGTCCTAATCGAAGATCCATTTTTTTGCGGCCGCGCTCAACTTGGCGACGTCTTCCCTGCTGCGCGCTTCGCTATAGATGCGCACCACCGGCTCCGTACCCGAGGGCCGGTAGCAAACCCACGATCCGTCGGCGAGGACGAGCTTGAGTCCGTCGATCCTGACCGCTTTGGCAACTTTGATGCCATAGAACTCACTCGGATCGCCCTGTAACTTATCAGTAAACTTCTGTTTCCCTTCCGGCGTCAAGCTGAAGTTCTCTCGGAGCGGATAGAAGGAACCAACTTTGGCAAATACTTCTTCCAATTGCTTGCCCAGCGGCTTGCCGCGGCGCGCAACCATCTCGGAGCAGAGCAGGCCGGCAAGCACGCCGTCTTTTTCCGGCACGTGTTTGCGAATGGAGAGCCCGGCGCTTTCTTCGCCGCCGATGAGGATCTTATCCTGCTTAATCAGTTCACCAATATACTTGAAGCCAACCGGCGTCTCGTAAAGCTCGATTTTGTATTTTTCGGCCAGCGCGTTGATGAGGTTGGTGGTGGCAACGGATTTGCCGACTCCGTTGTTCCAGCCGCGAGTTTCGACCAGATAATCGAAGAGCAATGCGATGACGTAGTTGGGCTGGAGGAACGTGCCGTCCACGTCCACAATTCCAAAACGATCGGCGTCGCCGTCGGTCGCAATGCCAATGCCCGCGCCGGTTTCGCGCATCTTCTGGCGCAGGTCTTCGAGCAGGTGGTCGCCGGGTTCGGGGGCATGGCCTCCGAAAAGCACGTCGCGGGTGTCGTGGACGGTGGCCACGGTCACTCCGGCCTCGCGCAGCAGCGCGTCGGAATAGCCGCGGGCAGCGCCCCACATGGGATCGAAGGCAATCTTGATGCCGGCTTTCTTGATGACGTCGAGATCGACGAGTTCGCGCAGACGCGAAAGATACATGCGGCGCGGGTCGATGGAGAGAGACTGGGACTCGGCTTTTGTCGTGCGCGGCGCTTGCGGATTGGCATCGAAGGCCGCGATTTCGCGCTCGATGGCTTCGGTAACTTCGGGAAGCGCGGGCGCGCCATCGGGCGTCGAGAACTTGATGCCGTTATATTCCGGCGGATTGTGCGAGGCGGTGAAGTTGATGGCGCCGTCGGCTTTCGATTCGATCACGGCGTAGGCAATGGCGGGCGTGGGCGCGGGCTCCGCAATGACCAGCGGCGTAATGCCGTAGCTCGACAAGATCTCGGCGGCCATGGCGCAGAAAGTTTCGCCGAGAAAACGCGGATCGCGGCCGACAATGACTTTTGGCGCCTTCGACTTCTGCGACGACACGTAGCGCGCGATACCATGTACAGCGCGGTTGACGTTCGCGAACGTAAAATCTTCGGCCATCACGGCCCGCCATCCGGAAGTGCCAAACTTGATTTGCGTTACCATCGAATGCCTCGTATGCTTCCAGTGAAAGTCGGACCCTTGACTTTGATTTTATATGACCGACAAAAGACTTGTTCTCACGACTTGCGGTTCGCCCGAAGAAGCCCGGAGCATCGCCCATGCGCTGGTGGAGCGGCAGCTGGCGGCCTGCGTCAATATCGCTCCGCAGGTTGAGTCGATCTATCGCTGGGAAGACGAGATCGAGACGGCAACGGAGTGGCTGCTCCTGATCAAAACGACGGAAGACGCTTGCAACCGCCTGCGCCAGGCCCTGCGTGAGCTGCATTCCTACGAGCTTCCCGAGTGCATCGAGATTGCGATTGAAGACGGCAGCGCGGCGTACCTGGAGTGGATTGGGGAGTCGGTGCAGTGAGGCAGCTATCAGTTATCAGTTAAATCAGTTCTTACTGACAACTGATAGCTAACAGCGCTCGGCGAACTGCAGATCCCTCGCTTCGCTCGGGATGACAATCCATAAATGGTGTTAGTCGTGCGCAGGCCACTACCAATTACAGATCCCCACTCACTGCGCGCCTGCAGCCGGCTCGCTGGCGGCGTAGTAACCGCTTTTCGTGCGGACGGTGAGTTTGCCGTGGCCGTGCGAACGGGCTTCCACTTTCACTTGACGATAGCCGCCCTGGTTTTTCGGCGTCGCCGGTTTGTATCCGATAGTGTACTGGCTGCGAATATCGTGGGCCACGGTGCGACTGATGGCGTCCACTTCGTCCAGCGTTTGGGGGAAGAAAGCGATGCCGCCAGTTCTCTCGGACATGATTTGCAGGGCGCGTTTGGCGTGCTTCGGATGCTCGTCCTTCTCCAGGATGCCAATGGCGTAAACCACAGGTCCGTTGTCGGCCTGCAAACGGCGCACGGCCTGCTCAAGCGTTTCACCGCTCTCGTTGTCGTCTCCATCTGTAACTACAAAAATGATTTTCTTTTCGAGCTTCGCATTTTTTTTCAAGTGGTCGGCGGAAGCTACGACCGCATCGTAGAGCGCGGTGCCGCCGCGCGCCTCGATTTTTTCCAGCCCTTCTTTCAGCTTGTTGATGTTGGAAGTGAAATCCTGGTCAAGGTAATACTCGTCGTTGAAGTTGACGATGAACACTTCATCATTTGGGTTTGAAGATCGCACCAGATTCAGGGCCGCCGCGTTCACCTTTTGACGTTTTTCACGCATGGAACCGGAGTTATCAACGACGATGCCCATGGCGACAGGAATGTCTTCGTGGCGGAACGAGGTAATGGTTTGGGGATGCCCATCCTCGTAAACGTTGAAATCGCTTTTACCGAGGGTAGTGACGATGCGCTGTTTGTCGTCAACGACGGTGGCGTGAAGCACGACTTCATCAACCTCTTTGTGGAAGACGAAAACGCGGCTGTCGGAGGAATCCGGATTTTGAGCGGAGTTCGGAGCAGAGTTCGGAGCGATGTTGGGAGCGGCTTGCGAATCGGCGACGCTGGCCGGGGCCACGCCTTGCGCTTGAGAGTTGGCCAGGAACAGCGTTGTCAGCAGAAAAAGAACCAGTGGACGAACATTATTCCGTCGGCGCATAGTAACCCGTCTTGGCGTAGACCTTGAGCGGCGGCAATCCTTTGGGCGGCACGAGCTTCACCTTTATTTTACGCCATTTGCCATCGCGCACTGGGTGCTTGGGACGGTATCCGATGACATATTGGTTGCGCAACTCAATGCCAATTTTCGTGGAAACGTCGGCCAGCTCGTTCGGGTTATCAATCGTAAAAGCGCGCCCACCGGTCAGTTCGGTGACATCGCTGAGCAGCATGGGTCCGAGCCGCTCTTCTTCGGTCGGAAAATAATGATCGTAGATGCCGATGGCGTAGATAAGCACGTCGGCCTCTTTGACCATGGACCGGATCTCGCCTTCGGTATAGCGGCTATGGTTGTCGCCGCCGTCGGAGATGATCAGCAGGGCCTTCTTGGGATACTTGGCCTGGCGCATTTTGCTGACGCCGAGGTAAATGGCATCGAGCAGCGCGGTGCGGCCCATGGGGACCACATAGAGAAGGCGGCCCTGAATGTCATCCACCGAACTGGTGAAATCGGCGATCTCCTCCGGCTTGTCGGCAAAGGCGATCATGAAGAACTCGTCCTGCGGGTTGGCGGTCTTGAAGAACTCGATAACCGCCTCGCGGGCGCGATCGATCTTGGTGCCCATGCTGCCGCTCATGTCAAAGATCACGCCGATCGAAACCGGAGCGTCTTCACTGGAGAAAGTCTTGATCTCCTGCTGCTCCTTGCCTTCGAAAAGATTGAAGTTCTCGCGGTCGAGGCCAGTGATGAGGCGGTTCAAGGGATCGGTGATAGTGACCGGCACCAGGACCAGGTCCACGTCGACTTTAATGGGACTGGTGTGGGTCTTGAGCGCAGGATCTATGGCGGACTCTTTCGGCGCCGGCGGCTGGACGCGGGGCTGGACGTGGACGTCCTCGGTTGAAGTCTGGGCGAAAAGCGGAAGCGCGCTGCAGGCAGTAATCAGCAGGAGAACGGCAAAGAAAACTCGAACCGGAAACTGTTCGCCGTACAACATACGCCCCACTCAAGCCGCGCCGTGAAGGGAGGCGACCCGCATCCCCAAAAACGGGCCCCAACAAACTCTGCTAAACCGGATATTAGCACAATCCTGAAAAGTGTTGCCCACCTTTTCGTACGCGCCCTCAAGACAACCCGTGGTGAAAGTGAGGATCCGCCACTTACCTTGGATTCACCGGATTTTGTCATCCTCCGCTCTCCGACTTGCACCACAGGCTGTTAACTGCGGGGCGCGGATTGAGGCCATTTTAGCTTGCCGCGATTTCGGTGCGGAGATCCAGCACAGCATTGTCAATCAGCCGCGTAGGCCCGACGTAGGCGGCGACGGCGACCAGCGTCTTTTGCGAAATCCGTTCCACCGGATCGAGCGTGTCGGGATCGACGATCTCGAAATAATCGAGCGCGACTTGCGGCTCGCGGGCGAGGACTTCCTTGGCGGCGGTGATCAGATTCGCGGCGATTCTTTCTCCGGCTTGAAATTGCTGCCAAGTTTTCTGTAATGACCGTTGCAGCACGAGTGCGCGGACGCGCTCTTCTCGATTCAGGTATGCGTTGCGCGAACTCATGGCGAGGCCATCGGGCTCGCGCACGATGGGGCAAGCGACAATTTCCACCGGGAAATTCAAGTCCCGCACCATGCGGCGGATCACGGCCAACTGCGCGGCGTCTTTCTGTCCGAAGAACGCGGCCTCGGGCCCGAGGATGTGAAAGAGCTTCGAGACGATGGTCGTTACGCCGCGGAAATGGCCGGGGCGCGAGCGTCCGTCGAGCTTTTCGCTCAGGCCCTCGACCACGACCCAGGTGATTTGGCCACCGGAGGATAAATCTCTTCGACCGGTGGTGCGAAGAGTATCTCGATGCCTTCTTTTTCGAGCAACGAGCAGTCGCGGTCAAACTGGCGCGGATATTTTGACAAATCTTCCGCCGGGCCGAATTGCGTGGGGTTCACGAAAATGGAAACGGCCACCGCGTCGCACTGCGCTTTTGCGGCGCGGACCAACGAGAGGTGGCCTTCATGCAGCGCGCCCATGGTCGGAACGAGGCCGAGGCGCTTGCGCTGGGCGCGGACATCGCGGCAGGCGGCGCGGGCTTCCGGGATGGTGGCGCAGACTTTCATGGTCGGAAGGAAAACGGGCTGCGGGAAAATCAAAGTTCGTATCAGGGCATCGCTTTAGCGATGCCGAAATTCATTCTAAAATGCCCGCCCCTTTAGGGGCTGGGATTTCTTGCGCATCTTAGTCATGTTTGTCCGCTCAGGGCGCCTCGCGGAATTGCACGTCCAATTCTTTCAGAGTTCCCAAAAGCAGGGCGCGGTTTTTGCGCAGATCCGCTTTCGTCTGCTCGGATGGATTCTTGGGAATGGCCTGCGTGACCAGCACCACGCGCCCATACGGCCATGCGCTCGATGGCAGCGCGACCAACTCCGCCGGAACTTCCTCCTGCGTCAGCAAATGGATCTCGCGATTGGAAAGATCGAGGAAGCCGATCCCATCCTCGCGCACGATCAAATACGGGTTCCGCCAGCCGCTCATATCCCTGTAGGGCGGTAACTTCGCGGGATCCGCCACCGGGATGGACTCGAGTCCGGTGGGCTGCCGCGTTTCCGCAGTCTCCGGGGCTGCCGGCTGCGGGGGTTTGGAGCAGGCGGCCAGGGCCCCGAGCAGAACGAAGGCAATCGTTTTCACAAGTTTTCGCACCATATTTCGCACAACAGTTTCTTCGCCTACCATTATCGCTGTATCGTGGGCTTGCGGAGGAGTACCGTTTCGAGTGCGCCCTGCGTTTCTTTCGGCAGGTGGTAGGACTCGGCGTCGTTCGGAAACTGGTGCGAAACCACGTCGGACTTGAAGGCCAGTATGGACTCGGTGATCAACGCGGCGGCATCTCCGTAGCGGCGCACGAATTTCGCCGGACGCCCGAACGCCAGGTTGACCAGGTCGGGGAACACGAGCACCTGGCCATCGCAATCCGGTCCGGCGCCGATGCCGATGGTCGGCGTTTCGACCTCGGCGGTAATCATGGCCGCCACTTCGCGCGGAATGCCTTCGAGCACCATGCAGGCCACGCCCGCGCGGTCGAGCGCGACCGCATCGCGCAGGAGCTGCTCCAGGGCGTTCAGCGTCTTGCCCTGGACCTTGTAGCCGCCCATCACGTTGACCGATTGCGGCAACAGCCCGATGTGTCCGACGACGGGAATCTCGGCGTCAATCACGCGGCGGATCGTGTCCACGCGCTTCTCGCCACCCTCGATCTTGACCGCCTCGGCCCCGCCTTCTTTCACGAAGCGGACGGCGTTCTGAACCGCGTCTTTGGAGTCAACCTGATACGACCCAAAAGGCATGTCGGCAATCAGCAGCGCGTATTTCACGCCCCGGCGCGCCGCCCGGACGTGGTGCAGCATTTCGTCCATCGTGACCGAGAGCGTGTTCTCGTAACCCAGCATGGTCATGGCCAGCGAGTCGCCGACCAGCACCATTTCGATGCCGGCCTCGTCCACCAGCCGTGCGGTCGGGTAATCATAAGCGGTCAAGCAAGTAATGGGATCGTGCTGCAACTTCTTTTCCCGGAGGGTAGCGGTAGTGATCTTGCGGCGCGGTTCGCCCATGGGTGTGAGATTCACAGTGTCCTCCAGTGCCCCTCCGCAATCCGCGCGGATAGAGCCTGTATGCGTCGTCTTTCAGTAGTTGGATGACGCGAGGGTGATTATAGCTGCAAAAGGGGCATGGGTCGATACAATATCCCTCTTCCCTGCCGTCATAAAATGTCATATTATGAAGGTATGGCCATGAGTTCTCTGAACATTTCTCTTCCCGAAGCTCTCAAAGACTACATCGAGGGCCAAGTCAACTCCGGTGACTGGAGCACGCCCAGCGAGTACATCCGCGAACTGATCCGCCAGGACAAAGAGCGGCGGTTGCGGAATCTCGAGGAAGACCTTCTTGCAGGGGTAAAAAGCGAGAGGATCGAAATTCCGGTCGCTGAAATCCGCAAGAAGGGACTCGTCGCGGCCTTGCGCGAAAGGGCACGTCGGAAGTGAGCATCGCTCAAGCGCGTTTTAGCGAGGCTGCCGGGGTCGACATCATCGAGCAGGCCGACTGGTACGAAGAAAAATCAGACTCGAAGTTAGCCAAGCGATGGAGCGAAGCAGTCACGTCAGCCGTGATGCGAATCCTGAGGAATCCTCGCTCGGGCACGCCGTGCCGATTTGGCCCGACAGAACTGCGCGGCATTCGGCGCATGCCGATTTCAGGGTTCCCAAAGCACCTGGTGTTTTACAGCATTGAGGACCACGACGTGCTAATCCTGCGGGTGCTCCATGGGGCGCGGGACCTGGAAAACCTGCTCTAACAAGTCAGCACTCTACGCGCTGGCTGCCTCCGTGTTCCCCAGCAGCAGGAATTATTGCGTGCCCTTGATTGGGGCGTAGACTTTTTTCAGTGACTCCGGGAGAAGTCTTACAGTCTCCGCTTGCGCTTCGCATTCTCCCGCATCCATGCCGCATAACCAGCTTCATCGAGCGTGCCTGCTGCCAGAGCCATTATGGCTTGGGTAGTATCCGCCTCGCTGGCCTTGAAGTCGAAACCGTGGAGTTCGAGGAAGAGAATGCCGATCACAAACCCCGTCCGCTTGTTGCCATCGACGAAAGGATGGTTGCGGATAATTCCAGCCGTATAAAGGGCGGCCATTTCAACCACGTCCAGTGTGTCAGCATAAGCGTGGTGCTGGCAAGGACGCGCCAGCGCTGACTGCAGAAGACCCCGGTCTCGCAATCCGGGGGCGCCGCCGTGGAGCGCCAGCAGACGGTCGTGGATCGCCAGCACAGCGAACTCTTCGATCCAGAGTGGTTCTCTCTTTTTCACTTTGCTGCTTCACTTCGAAAGCGCGTGCAGCGTGTTGCGATAGCGCGCCATGATTTCTTCCGCCTTCGCCATCTTCTTCTCGAATGCAGGATCGTAGGGCGTGAGCCGGTAATCGCCGTCCCCCGACTCGATAAGAAAAAGCCGCTCCCCATTGCTGGCCTGCAAACGATCGATCACTTTTTTCGGCAGAACCACACCCAGCGAATTGCCGAACTTGCGGATCTTGAGCTCAACCATGCGCCACTCCTCGTGTGATTACAATTGTAATAACATTCCGTAACTTGCGCAAGATCGCAAAAGCCGCTTCATTCGAACTTCCGCAATCTGACTCCTGCCTTTTCATCGCTCACCATCTGTGACCACCATCACAGACTTTCAGCCCGCCGTGCGCGACAATAGAAGTCTGATTGGGGCAGTGAAGAGGAGTACCCGTCTTTCAAGACGGCCCTCGAATCTTCCCCAAACCCATTTTCAGCGCTCTTTGACAATTTAACTCCTTATTCCGGAATACTTTACCTCTAAGTCCTTTAAACCCAAAGACTTGGCGTGAATTTCCTCCTAACCCTATGATTTCAATAGACCGGGGGGGGGGGGACCCACCGTACTAATTAGTTATTGCCTTCGGAGTAAATGGTCGCAAAAAGTACGGAGATGACAACCGGATCGTGTGAGAGTTAAGGGGACAGAGTTAACGGGCCAAACGATTAACGACCAATGACCGCCCTACCCGCCGGTCGCGTCTTGGCCGCCCAGCGGCAGAAAATATTGCGTGCCCTTGATCGGGGCGGAGACTTTTTTCAGCAGCTCCTGCAGGTCCTCGTTGTGGTCAACGAAGTCGATCTGGGAGGTGTTCACGATCAGCAGGTCGGACTGGGTGTAGTGAAAGAAAAAATGTTCGTAGGCCTTCACCACTTCCATCAGGTAATCCTCGCTGATGGCGTTTTCGCCGGCCGCGTTCTTTTTCTTCAGCCGCTTCTTCAGCACTTCCGGCGTGGCCTGCAAATAGATAACGAGGTCGGGCGTGGGCAACTGTTCGCGAAAATAATTGAAGTAGCGATTGTAGGTATCGAGTTCCCGATCGTTGAGGTTGAGGCAGGCGAAGAGCTTGTCTTTCTCAAAAATGTAATCGCAGACGACGGTCTTGTTCGAGCGCGGACCCACGTCGAGCGCGCGCAGCTGGTCGAAGCGGCGAATCAGGAACGCCAACTGCGCTTGGAAAGCCGCGCCAGGCTTGCCTTCGTAGAACGCCTGCAAAAATGGATTGTCTTCCGGCTCGATGACGCGCTGCGCGGCCAGGCGCTCTCCAAGCACTCGCGCCAGCGTGCTCTTCCCCACTCGTATGGGACCTTCGACCGCGATGTAATGGGGCAGCTCGAAAAGCTTGGCCATGGATTGTCGTCAGCAGAATATATCGCTTCGCGTTTGGATGCAATGTGGGAGAAGGCAAGAGCGGTCGTTGGTTGCTGGTCGATGGTCGTTCGCGATTCGTCGTTCGCCGCTCGCTGTTCGCTCTTCGCGTCTGGAACAAAATTGCGAACAGCGAATAGCCAACGACGAGCACCCGACGACCATTTAGAATCTCCTCATGCTTCCCGCTCTGATTGGACTGACGACGACGGCCGCTGCTGCCGCTGCGGGATATCAGTCCATGGCGCCTACGGCGCAGTGGTTTGGACGGACGTTTGCTCGCGGCGCACGGGGAAGCAAGCAAATCGCGCTGACCTACGATGACGGGCCGAACGATCCGCATACGCTGAAACTGCTCGAGGTGCTGGCGAAGCACGATGTGCGGGCGACGTTTTTCATGATTGGACGCTTCGCGCGGCAGCGTCCCGATCTTGCGCGCGCGGTGGCCGAGGCGGGACACGTCATTGGCAATCACACCTTCACGCATCCGCTGCTAATTTTTAAGTCGGCGACGCGGACGCGCGCGGAGCTGGTTGACTGCCAACAGGCTTTGCAGGACGCAATCGGCAAGCCGGCGAAATTGTTTCGTCCTCCATTTGGAGGAAGACGACCGGCGACTCTGCGGATTGCTCGCTCGCTCGGGCTCGAGACGGTGATGTGGAATGTGACGGGCTATGACTGGAACGCTCCACCCGCCGCGGTGATTGAAAAAAAAGTTGTGCGGCAGATGCGCGGCGGCGACGTAATCCTACTGCACGATGGCGGACATCGTACGATGGCCGCCGACCGCGCGCAGACGGTGATCGCGACAGACAATCTGATCCGGCGCCATCGCGATCAGGGATACGAGTTTGTAACGGTGGAGGAGATGCGAGCAAGCAACGTCCAATAGCCGAATAGTGTTCAACGTAACATTTTGTAAAGTACACTGATATGGTTTCCAAGTAGTTAGCATTTATTGTTCGGTTGTTTTCCTGGCAACTGAAACCAAAACTCAAGCGAGGCTGGTGATGCAGGCTATGACGCCAGCAGAATGGATAATATCCGTGACAATCAATTGCGATGCCGGAGTGCGGAACAGTTTGAAGCAACTGGTGTGGATAGGCGTGCTTTTGAGCGTCGGCTGCAGTGGAACTCCAACCCAACTGCCTGGAAAAGGATCGGTCGATTGGATCACAGGTCGAGAAGCATTGCGGGGCATCATGGAGAGCGTGAAGCAGTGGTCTCCCGATGCGGAAGTCATTCGATTGTATTCAGGTATTTGCAAGAAAGCTCCGCACGAAGGAGTTTGCGATGAATGGCGGGCTGTCGTGATTTCGCCTTCGCGCAAGCAAAGCACCGGCTTTTATTGGTTAAGAGGCAACATAACGCACCGCGAAGTGACTAATTACGAACCGCTCGATAGACAGCTCCCCGTTGAGGTTACAAGAATTAGGGCAGACAGCGATGCAGCTTTCCGTGTGGCGCAGGAACACGGAGGAAGGTCACTGCTGGAGAGAAATCCAAGACTAGAGATTCGCTATGCGATGATGTTGGACAAAAAAGTTGGTCAATTGATCTGGCTTGTCTTTTATGACATTAAGGGGACTGACTTTTCGAGCGCAAAGCTGCACGTCGCAATCAATGCAGAGACAGGTGCATTCATTCAGTAGCCACACTACGCATGCACGTTCGCGAACGCCTGCTTCGCTGCCGCTATGGTCTGCTGCACGTCATGCTCGGTGTGCGCCGCACTCAAAAACGCCGCTTCGAATTGCGATGGCGGCAGGTAGATTCCGTTTTCCAGCATGGCGCGGAAGAAGCGGCCGAAGGCTTCGGTGTCGCTTTTCGCGGCGCTGGTCCAGTCGGTGACTGGGCCTTTCGCGAAGAACCAGGTAAACATCGAGCCGACGCGGTTGTGGCATATCGTCACGCCGGCATCTTTGGCTGCGGCGGCTACTCCGGCGACTACTTCTCCGGCTAGCTGGTCAAGCTTCTTATAAACGTCTTTGTGCTCGCGCAGGTAGCTTAGGGTTGCGTAACCGGCGGCCATCGCCAGCGGATTTCCAGAGAGCGTTCCGGCTTGATAGACCGGGCCTAGCGGGGCGATCAGATCCATGATTTCGCTGGGACCGCCGTAAGCGCCCACGGGCAAGCCTCCGCCGATGATTTTGCCCAGAGTGGTCAGGTCGGGCTGGACGGCGTAGAGTTCCTGCGCTCCGCCGTAAGCGAGGCGGAATCCGGTCATGACTTCGTCGAAAATCAGCAGCGAGTTTTCGCGCTTGGTGATGGCGCGCAGAGCTTCGAGGTATCCGCTGGCTGGAGGCACGCATCCCATGTTGCCGACGACCGGCTCGACGATGACGCAGGCAATTTGACCCTTGAATTTTTCGAAGGCTTGCTCGATTGCGCCGATGTCGTTGTAAGGGAGCGCGAGCGTGAACTGGATGAATTCTTCGAGAACGCCCGCCGAGCCGGGAATGCCGAGCGTGGCCACGCCGGAGCCGGCTTTCACCAGGAGCGCGTCGGCGTGTCCGTGATAGCAGCCCTCGAACTTCACAATGTATTTGCGCTTGGTATAGGAGCGTGCCAGGCGGATGGCCGACATGGTCGCTTCGGTGCCCGAACTGACAAAGCGGATTTTCCCTATATGCGGAAAGGCGGCAATCACCAGCTCGGCGAGGTCGGCTTCGGCGGGAGTGGAAGCTCCGAAGCTGGTGCCACGGCGCGCCGCCGCGATCACGGCCTCGATGACGGCGGGAGCGGCGTGGCCGAGAATGAGCGGGCCCCAGGAGCCGATGTAATCCACATACTCGTTGCTGTCGGCGTCCCAAACGTGCGAGCCCTGGCCGCGCACGATGTAGAGCGGATCGCCTCCGACGGCGCGGAAAGCGCGCACCGGGGAGTTCACGCCTCCGGGAATGAGCTGTTCGGCGCGTTCGTGCAGCTTGCGGGATTTATCGGTCTGGCGGGACATGGTTCCTCCACAGCAATTGTTAAACCGAGGAGCATCGGATACTCAGATCAATATAACAGCGACGGTGCAGTGGCCGGAGCGTGGTCGAACAAGCCCATTTGCGATCCGAATGCAGGGTCCACAGAGCGAGGACAGCGAAGCCGCGTTTTTGCCGATTCCGACAAACTACAGATCCCTCACTTCGTTCGGGATGACAATCTCTTAGTAGGGAGCGGGATGACAATTGTTTAGAAGGGAGTATGGCAAGGCAAGGTCGAATTCATCGGACTTTCACGAAATTGAAATATTCCTGCAATCTCGCGTGGCTATCGTAATTACAGTTGCCCTTCTAACCGGGAGGGTTTATCAGGACGGCCTTGGGGGGCTCCGGGCTGTCCTTTTTTAGTTTTTGGATGTCTTCTTGGCGGCAATCGGCCCATCTCTGATTTTTCTATCCCTAAAACTGAGACGGCACTGCGCGGAACTTTTCTGATGGTGCGTGGTCCGTTCAGTATTAACTATAGTTAACTTTTTGTGATATGCTTACGTTAAGCATCCAGCGTGTATATGTGGGGGAGCAACACGCAGATTCGAATCTCCCAGGAGCGAATACGGATTCCCAAACGACGAGGCGGGGGAACGTCGTTTGGAACGAACCCGCATGATTCTCGGATCGCAACTGTAACGTGCTTTTAACCGACCCAGTACATACTGACAAATTGGGCTGTGGGGCAAATGACGAAGCATGATCGCAAATCGGCAGGCTGGACTGTGACGACGCTGTGGGCTGCGTTGTGGCTGATGGTTGCCGCGACATGGGTTATGCCGGCGCGTGCGCAGCAGTCTGATGTGCCCGTGGCAAACGGCGACAGTTCAGCGGCAAGCGGAGACGATCCCGCCGACCCGCCCACCGATGCTAATGCCGATCCCGAGGCGATGCTGCCGCATTTCAAGAGCTCGCGTTTCTGGCTCTCTGGGCAGACGAATTTCATTTTCCAAACTCATCCCGGCTTTCACGCCGGCTACAGCGGGCCGAACAGCCTTAGTCCAAAGTATGAAAAAGCCACGTCGCGCGTGATGACGCTCTACACCGGAGTGCGGCTCAATGATTCCACCGAGTTGCTGGTGGACATCGAAGAAGCGGGCGGCGCGGCGCTCAGCACCGGGCTTGGGTTGGCCGGGAATACGGACCTGGACATCGTGCGCAATCCTTCTTTGAGCAAAATGCCGTATCTCGCGCGCGGCATGATCCACAAGGTGTTCGCGTTGAGCAAGGACAAGGTCGAGAACCAGCGCAGTTTTCTGTCGCTGTTCGAGGAGTTGCCGCGGCGGCGGCTGGAAATTCGCTTTGGCAAATTCAGCCTGCCGGATTTTTTCGATCGAGAATTCGGTCGGTTCCGATACGCACCTTCAATTCAGCAACTGGTCGGTGGACAACAACGGCGCCTGGGACTACGCCGCCGATACGCGCGGCTACACCGTGGGAGTGGTCGCGGATTACGAAGACCGCAACTGGGGTTTCCGCTTCGGTGAAGGGCTCATGCCGAAGGTCGCGAACGGGATTGACCTGGTGTGGCGGCCGTGGCAAGTTCATGCGGAAAATTTTGAATACGAGCTGCGGCGTGGAGTCGTGCCGAAAAAAGCGGGCGTCGTGCGGCTGCTCGCGTATACGAACTACGCCAATATGGGCATTTATCGCGATGCGGTTGAGCAGTTTGAAAATCATACATCCCCGAAACCGGAGACGGTCCCGGAAATCACAAACCATCCCTGGCACATCACGCGCAAGTATGGTTTCGGCGTCAACGTGGAACAGAATCTCACGCGAAACGTCACGGCGTTTGCCCGCTGGGGATGGGACAACGGCAAGACCGAGTCGTTTGCGTACACCGAAATCGATTCGACCATAGCCGAGGGCGTTGGAGTGAATGGCGCGCTATGGCACCGCAAGCAAGATCGCGCTGGCATTGCTTTCGTGTCAAACGGGATCAAGAAAGATCACCAAGTCTATCTGGCGGATGGCGGGGACGGCTTTCTGCTGGGCGATGGCGGGCCGGGCTATGTAGGGCTGAACTACGGGCGGGAGAATATCGTCGAATCGTATTACACGGCGCACGTTTGGCGGGGAATCTATCTCGCTCCCGGAGTGCAGCACATCAACAACCCCGGCTACAACCGCGACCGGGGGCCGGTGGTGGTGCCCAGCCTGCGGGCGCACGTGGAATTCTAGGACCAGCTATTAGCTGTCAGCTTTCAGCTCTCAGCTTTCAGTCAAATGCAAAACCCTTCAACCGTTGTGCGTGATTTCGACTTCTTGTTTTTGCGCTGTTTGGAGCGCCCAGGCCATGCGCGGAGTATTGTGGGCGATTCCGAAGCGGCCCTGCGCGTCGAGCAGAATGATTCCGCCGTGGCCGTTGAGGCGCTGCTTGAGATAGTCCATCGCTTCCCCGGCGACGCGCTCGGGCAAGCTGCCGGATTGAACGCGGTCGGCCGCCCACTTCGCCAGCACCAGCTTCATGATCGGTTCGCCCCATCCGGTGGTGGAAGCGGCGGCGCTGAGATTGTCGGCGTAGCATCCGCAGCCGATCAGCGAGGAATCGCCGAGGCGGCCGGGAGCTTTATTGAGCGTGCCTCCGGTGGAAGTGGAAGCCGCGATGTTGCCCGCGCCATCGAGGGCGACGGCCCCAACCGTGTCATGAGAAAGCATGTCGTGCGAAATTTCGGGCGCGAAGAGATCGTCGGCGTGGGTTGAAGTCTGCGCCTGATATTCGCGCAAGCGTTCGATCTCCCTGGGGATGACGAGATCTTGGTTGCGGCAGAGAGCGATGCCGTGCTCGACGGCAAAACGCTCGGCGCCTTCGGCTACGAAATAAACGTGCGGGCTGTCGCTGAGAATCTTGCGGGCGGCGCGGACCGGATTGCGCAGACGCTCGACACCGCCGACACCGCCGCCGCGCAGGGTCGCGCCGTCCATGATGAAAGCGTCGAGTTGCACTTTGCCGTCGCGGTTCAGGAAACTGCCGCGGCCGGCGTCGAAAGTTTCGTCGTCTTCCATCACGACTACGGCCTCTTCGACCGCGTCGAGCGCGGAGCCGCCGCGTTCGAGCACGCGCCATCCGGCAGCGGCGGCATGGCGCACACCGTTGAGGTGCGCCTCGACCATGTCGTCGGGAATGGCCCAGGCTCCGCCGTGTACGACTAGAACGGGATTGGTTGGCACGAATAGTCCTTCAGTCTTTGCAGGGTGTTGCGGGGATTAGTTTAGCAGGCGGTGGAGAAAGAGCGATTCGTATCAGGGCATCGCTTTAGCGATGCCGAAAGCATTGCTCTCCGGAAGCGCCTTTAGGCGCTGGGGCGGCGGATCCAGCTCAAATTCCGAACGTGCCGACGAATACGGATAATCCACGCCCGCCGTCACTAGAAATCGCTTCTCCGGGTTCGCATGAATATATTCGCGGACTCCCAGGAAAGCCTCCCGCTCGTTTACTCGGATTTCCGAGAACCCCTTCTGCCAAACCGGAGTGCGGAAACCAAGTTCGCGTCCAGCCCGAAACGCGAAACCGCCTTTGATTAGCTGAACGGCCTTCTCCACGGTCATTTCCGAGTCCACTGTGATCAGCACATGGAAGTGGTCCGGCATAATCACAAATTCGTGGAGAAGATATTTCCGATGTTCGCGATAGTGATAAAGCACGTCGATCAATAGGTTTGCGGCGCGAGCGGATTGCAGAAGTCCTCGCTTCTCCCAAGTGGAGGAAGTCACAAAGAAAGTGCGATCACTGGCGACCACGTGTAACCGATCGGCATTGCGATTGGGAATCGACATTCAACCCCAGCGCCTGAAGGCGCTTTCTTTTACGTGCGTTGGAGGTATCGCTAAAGCGATACCCTGATACGAATCTCATAGTGTCTGGAGTATTGCAGTGATGTTTGAACCTGCCGGATGTGATGATTACTTGGACGGGCGGGGGCGCCCGTCGCTCCATTGTTCAGCTTGGCGTTCTACGCGGCGCGCGCGGTCGTGTCCATTTCCGTGGTCCGCTGCCAGGTGTAGAAAATGCGGTGGATTACGGTGATGGTCGAGAGCACGGCAATCACCCAGAGCACGGGGGCCATGCGGTTGAACAGGGCTCCGATGATGAGCAAGACCAGACGCTCGGGGCGTTCCATGAAGCCGACCTTGCACAGGCCGATGAGCGATTCGGCGCGGGCGCGCGCGTAACTCACCATGATCGCGCTGATCATGGTCAGCGCGGTCAGCACGACATAGAAAAACCGGTTGCCGCGCGAGTAGAAAACCAGCAAGCCGAAGAAGAGCGAGGCGTCGCTGTAGCGGTCGACGATGGAATCGAAGAAACCTCCGAAGCGCGTGACTTGATTGGAGGCGCGGGCGACGCGGCCATCCACCAAGTCGAAAAATCCTGATCCAATAATGACCAGGCCGGCGTAGAAAAACATGTGGCGCTGGTTGGCAACATTGGCGTATCCAAACAAAAACGCGGCGTAGGTGTTGACCACCAGGCCCATCACGGTCAGGGCGTTCGGATTGATGCGCGAGAGAGCCAGCAGGCGCACGATGGCGTCGAGCAGAACGCCGCAGGCGCGTCCAAATCCGCTGGTCCAACTCAGGTAGCGACCGCTCATGTAGCGCTCCTCATAATATAGTGCCGCGTATAGTGCTGCCCGCGATGTAGCCGCTCACTCCGATTCTCGTTCCGGTTCCGGCAGCGCTTGTAGTTCCTCTTCCAGCTTGGCTTCGGCGAGATCGTGCATGGTGGAAAGCTTCAGGATTTCCATCTCGCGGCTTCCGCCGGGGGTGACCACCGTGGCGATGTCGCCAACTTTCTTGTTCAGCAGGGCGCGCCCGATCGGCGAGGTGGTCGAGATTTTTCCGGCGGACACGTCCGACTCCTCGCTCATCACGATCTTGTATTCCATTTCCTCATTCTTGGTGCCGTCGAAAATCGTCACGGTCGAGCCCAGGCCGACTTTGTCCTTGGGGATATTGTTCATGTTGATCAGAGAGAGGTCGGCCAGCCGCTTGCCCAGTTGGCGGACGCGCGCCTTCAGATACTCCTGGCGCTGCTTGGCCATGTGATATTCGGCGTTCTCGCTGAGGTCGCCCATGGCGACGGCCTTCTTGATCTCTTTGGGGATGTCAAAGGCCAGTTCATGCTCGAGCGTGTTCAGCTCGTCGCGAAGTTTCTTTTTGATCAGTTCCGTCATTCACTGCGTATTATAACCCGCAGCCATTGGGACTGGCAGCCGGATTCCGCTTGGCGCAGCCGCCATCTGGTTCAACCCATTCAAGTCCAACTTACTCAACCAAAATGACTTATGCCGAGACTGGCGAGGCCGCGAAGGAGCAATGGCCATCCGGGCCGCCGAGCGCCGCTTCTCCATTGCCTTACGGACCGCGCTCGGCTAGACTAAAAGCAGTTCACCGCACCCTCGGGCGAGGGCCCCCTGCATGAATGCAAGTGGCGTTTTTCACATCGGCGATAAAGTCGTTTACCCCAACCACGGCGTCGGAATCATCGAACAAATCAGCAGCCGGACCACGGGCACCACGGTGGAAAAATTTTACCAGCTGAAAATACCAGCCAGCAGCTTGAAGGTCATGGTGCCGTTCGCGAATGCCGGCAGCGTTGGGATGCGTCCGGTGGTGCGCAATGGCGAGGTGGAGAAGATCGTGGAGTATCTCTCCAGCGGCGAATGCATCAACGTGGCCGACTGGAAAGGCCGCTTCAAAGAAAATTCCGACCGCATGCGCACCGGCTCGCTCCCGGATGTCGCCGCGGTGCTGAAGAGCCTGCTCATTCTGGGACAGACCAAGTCGCTTTCCTACCGCGAAAAAAAGATGCTGGAGCGCGCCCGCTACCTCCTGGTCAGCGAAATCGCCATCTCGCGCAACTGCGCCGAGGGCGTGATTGAAGAAGCGCTCACCAAGGCGCTGACCAAGTGCAATCTGCGCTTCCCGGAAATTTCCGAACTGGCCTCGTGAATGCGCTCGCGCTCAACGGGTGGGGTGGGCTTCCATCCAGGATTGAAGAATCAAAATGGCGGCCATGCGATCGACGGCTTGCCCGCGCTTCTTGATGGAAAGATCGGTTTCGCGCAGCAGCCGGTTGGCTTCGGTCGAAGTCCAGCGTTCGTCCCATAGATGTACGGTCAAGCCGAAGTGCGCGCGCAGATCGTCGGCGAAGCGCCGCATCTTTTCCGATTGCGTTCCTTCCGCGCCACTCAAGCGCAAGGGCAGGCCGACGACGATCTCCCGGACTTCGTATTTCGCCAGCACTTGTCCCAGCGCCTCCAGATCGCGGCGCTTGTTCTGGCGCTGGATCGTATCCAACCCCTGCGCGGTAATGCCGAGCGGGTCGGAGACAGCAACCCCGATTCGTTTTGATCCGACATCGAGCGCCATAATGCGGCTGGCGCCGGTGGGTGCGGGCGTTTCCATCCGACAATTGTAGAGGTTCAGGTCTTAGGTGTCAGGGGTCAGGTCTCAGGTTCTGGAATTGGAAGGTTTTCCTAAGACCTGACACCAGCGACCTAACACCTGCTTTCCTGACACCTGGGTTGCTCAATCCTTCCCGACTCCTGTAAAATCGAATATCTGATTCGAGGATTAGGAACCGACATGAAAGCAGCCATTCATCCCCACTACAGTGAGATCCGCGTGCATTGCGCATGCGGCAACGCCTTCGTCACACGCTCCACCCACAAGGGCGACATCGGCGTGGAAATCTGCTCCGCCTGCCATCCCTTCTTCACCGGCAAGCAGAAGCTCATGGACACCGCCGGCCGCGTGGAGCGCTTCCGCCGCAAATACGCCAAAAGCGACGCCGCCAAAGCCGAAGCCGCGAAGAAGTAGTTTTTTCGCGAAAATTGCATTTGTGAGAGCCTCCCCGAGCGGGAGGCTTTCCTTTTGGTCGTCTTAACCTGAATGGCTGAGGGATTGTCGTTTTCTTCGAGCAATCAACAAACCAACAAAAAGACCGAGGAGGATCTGCACGATGCCCTCCGCCATGTCCTTCGCAAAAATGCGAATTGACCAAGATGATGTTTCCACCACTCCAATGTTGGCGAAAAAAAGATCGATAAACCAACCCTCAACCTGCATTAGTAGCGACATCACGGGCTGCTCGATTGCAAAAAGTACGATCCACACACCCATGTACAATAGCCAGGCAGCAAGCGCGGGGGCGGCAAACCTACGCGCGAGTGGCTTGATGGCGAGAGTCATACGAGTTTCAGTCATACTTCCCGACTAGTTTGGAGCGTTTCTGTGCTCTGCCGAGTCACCGGGGGCTTTGCGCCATAGAGCCATCGCGCGAGAATGTAAGCCGACGCAAAGTACAACAGCATTTTTACAAGCGTCGTCAGGACGGAATAGCTCAGAGACTCCATGGGGACCATTCCCGGATAGTGGCCAGCGACGAACAGGCGATAGTAGATCTGGCCAACCAGGAATGTGACGAAAGCAATGATAGCCTCGGCGATTAACAGCGCCACCAGGATCGCCCCGATGTATTCGGTGAGCAGAATCTCGCGAATTTTATTCATAGGAAGTGAACAATCCGGATTGTCGCACACTCGGCGGGTGCTGGAAAGGACGTAAAATCAAGCTGTGCAGAAGTTCTGGGACAATCCGGACGCGACCCGGACGGGTGAGCCGCCCGTCTCCACACCAGCCGTTGCCACACCGCCTCGCGTGTTTCCCGCGTCCTTAAAAATTGGCAATGTTGAAATTGCTCCTGCCACCGTGCTCGCGCCCATGTCCGGCGTCACCGACACTGTATTCCGCCGCTTCATCAAGCGCTTGGGCGGATGCGGGCTGATCATGACCGAGTTCACCTCGGCCGACGGAGTGTTGCGCAACGAGCGCGCCCGCGGACGCTACCTTCATTTTTACGAAGACGAGTACCCCGTGTCGGCCCAGCTTTTCGGCAGCAGCCCGAGCGTGCTGGCCGATGCCGCGCGCCTGGTGGAAGACCTCGGCTTCGACCTCGTGGACCTGAACCTCGGCTGCCCCGCCAAAAAAGTCGTGAAGTGCAACGGCGGCTCGGGACTGCTGCGCGATCTGCCGCTGATCCGGCAAATTTTCGAAGCGGTGCGCGCCGCCGTGAAGATTCCCTTCACCGTAAAATTTCGCGCGGGATGGAACGACGACGAAATCGTCTGCGTCGAGCTGGCGCGCCTGGCCGAAAGCTGCGGCCTGGGAGCGGTCGCCCTCCACGCCCGCACCCGCGAGCAAGGCTACAGCGGAAATGCGCGCTGGGAATGGATCGCCTCGGTCAAGCAGGCCGTCAAAATTCCCGTGATCGGCAACGGCGACATCCGCTCGCCCGAAGACGCCTGCGCCATGGTGGCCCAAACCGGCTGCGATGCGGTAATGATCGGCCGCATGGCCCCGGCGAACCCGTGGATATTCCGCCAGATCGAACAGTATGTAAGCCGAGCTTCGCTCGGCTTGGACGGGGCAGAGCCCCGTCCCCACACGGCCTCGTTTTACGACGAACCCACCGAAGCCGACCGCTACCAGATGATCCGCACCTACTTTCAAATGTTGCTGGAAGAAGGAATGCCCGGAGCCGAAGGCAAGATGAAGCAGTTCGCGTCGTGGTTTACCCACGGCGTGTCGGGAGGAGCGGCGCTTACGAAAGGCGATCTACGAGGCAAAAAACGGCGCGGAAATTCTGGTACATGTGGAAGAGTTCTTCGAAACAAGAAAAACCGATAACTGACAACTGAAGACCGATAGCTACTTCAATTCCTTATTCCAGAAATCTTCCATCATGTGGTGCAACTGCGTGCGCGCTTCCACGCCCGCGATGCCGTGGGTTTTGTTCGGATACACCATCAGCCGGAACTGTTTCCCCGCCTTGATCAGAGCGTCGGTCATCTGGATCGTATTCTGAAAGTGCACATTGTCGTCGCTCGTGCCATGCACCAGCAGCAACGACCCGCGCAAATCGGCGGCGGCGCTGACCATGGAATCGTCGTAGGCGCTGGCGTTTTCCTTTGGCAGACCCAGCCAGCGCTCGGTATAAATCGAATCGTAGTCGCGCCAATTCGTCACCGGAGCAACCGCGATCCCCGCCTTGAAGCGGCCGGAATGCGTCATCGCGTAGAGCGTCATCGAACCGCCGTTCGACCATCCCCAAATGCCGGTGCGCGCGCGGTCAAGCTGCGGAAACCGCGCATACAACTGGTCGAGCGCCGTGAGCTGGTCTTGCAACTCGACTCCGCCAAACTGTCGGCGGATCGCAGCCGAAAATTTTTTGCCGCGATTCGGAGTTCCGCGATTATCGAGCGCAAAAATCGCGAAGCCTTCCTGCGCCAGCATCTGGTGAAACAGCGCCCTCGTTCCACCCCATTCATCCACCACGGTCTGCGCGAACGGGCCGCCATAGATGTAAACGATGAGCGGAATCTTCTGGCTTGCCTCTGTATTGCGCGGCAGAATGAGCTGGCCATACAACACCGTACCGTCGCCGGCCTTGAATTCCAGGGGCTGCGGCGCAAGCAGGCCGTAATCCGCCACGCTGCGCCCTTCCCAAATTTTCTGGCAGGCGCTGCCGGGCGCGCACAGCGAAATCCGCGGCGGCGTCATGGTTGCGGAATGCGTCTCGACAAAATGTTTGCCATCGGCGGCGAAGCTGACGGAATCGCTGCCGTTCCCCGATGAAACGGCTTGCAGCGCCGAGCCGTCCAGCTTCACGGAAAAAATTTTCGCCTGGCGCGGATCTCCTTGATTGGCGGTGAAGAAAACCGTGAGCGATGCCTCGTCCACTCCGGCAATCGTGAGCACTTCATAGTCTCCGCTTTCGAGCTGGCGTTCGAGTTTGGCGTCGGAGGCGAGCGGGTCGGGCGCGTTGAAGCTGTAGAGATAAATGTGGGTATGACCGTCGCGCCAACTGGTCCAGAGAAAGCGGTTGCCCGATTTCAGCACGCGAAAATCGTCATTGACGTTGACCCACGCATCCGGGGCCGATTCGGTCAGCACCTTGCGCGACGTCCCCGACTTCGCATCAATAAAATAAAGGTCCATCGCATCCTGCTTGCGGTTGAGGACCTCGGCCCAAGCCCAGCCTTCGCGAATCCATCCGAAACGCGGCACGCAGGTGTCGTCGTCCTCGGTGAGTTTGATCCAGCGTACCTTGCCGCCGTTCGCGCCCACGACTCCCAAATGCACGGTGGGATTCGGATCTCCCGCCTTCGGATATTTCTGCAGCTCGACCCGGGGATGCGCCGGCAACCAGTCGGTGATGGGATAGGCCGGGACGCGGGTCTCATCCATCTGAAGAAAAATAATCTCGCGCCCTTGCGGCGACCAGAAGTAATTGCTGCGCGCGTCCAGTTCTTCGGCGTAAACCCAGTCCACTTCGCCGTTCAGGATGTTGTCGTCTTTGTCCCGGTCTCTGCCCCTATCGCTATTATCCTTATCCTTATCCTTATCGCGATCTTTGTATTTCTCCTTCTCCTTCTCATTTTCATTGCGCGTGAGCGAATGTTCGTCTTCCTCTCCCGCGACCGAACGCACATAAAGATTGTGCTTGCGCAGATAGGCGATCCGCTTGCCATCGGGCGAAAACTTGGGGTCTGCGCTCGGGTCCGGAGACGAGGTGAGCTGCACCGCCGTTCCCGTATCCAGGCTGTAATACCAGAGCTGTCCCTGCGAATTGAAGAGCAGGTGCTTGGCATCGGGCGACCAGAGGTAGGCGGGGACGTGATAGCGCGTGACGCGCTCCTGCTCGCGCTCGTCGCCGGAACGGACCTTGCTGGGGGAAGGGACCAGCAGCGACAGCTTGGATTCACTGGCCAGAATTTTCTTCTCGCCCGTCGCCGCGTTCACAAACCAGAGTTCACCGCGCTCGCCCGCGTCGTCGCGCTGCAGAAAAGAAACTTTGCCGCCGTCCGGACTCCACTGGATGGATTCGGGGGCGCGCCCGGTAAGTTCTCCCCCGGAAAAAATTTGTTCCAACGTGAGTTGCTGGGGCGCGGACTGAGCGAGGGCTGCAAGCGGGAGAACCAACAAGTTGAGAGTGAGGACGAACAGGAATTTATTCACGGACGAACTCCGATCCACCGTATTCGGCTAACATCTTTCTACCACGGCTTGTCCGATCCTAGAGCATTTCGAGTGAGGGTGCAGAGTGCGCGCCCTCAGCGGCTAAAGCCGGAACCCGTTGCAGCTCCTAGCGACACGGCTGAACAGGCTGCGGAAAAACTCGATAAGGCCGCGAAAAGCTCACCCCAGGCGCTGAAGCGCGAACATATTTTCAACGTCTTACGGCACGAGTCAACTCGTGCCCTTCCCAAAAACCTACGCGAATGAGAGTTTTTCCGCAGCCTGTGAAGCCGTGCCCTGCCCGTTCCCGGCTCACTCTACAGCAAATCGGGAAATGCTCCAGCTGTCCGATCTTAAAGGAGATGCCCGTCTTTCGGGTCGCTTCCAATTATGGACGCGGCGTTCGCTAGTCAACGAATTGAAGGGATAGTGTATGGCGGCGGCAAAAATACCCCACAGAAAAACGTCCCAGACTCAAGCACGAAGCTGAGCCTGGGACGTTGGTTGAAGTAATTCCTTCCGGAAGCGGCCCGCCCGGGCCGCCACCGGAACCATGCATCAGATGCTTACTGCAGCCAAATGGTCCACTTCTGCGAAAGCGTATGCTTAATCGCGAATTTGACTGTATAACAGGGTGAGGGGGCGCCAGCAGCGGTACACTTTGCGGCCGATAGTGCCGTATATGTGGGTGTACCGAGTGAGGTCACTGCGGTTACGGTGGCCAATCCAGGAATTGGGTCTTTGCAAATCTTGCCGGCTGCTATCGAGGCAAAATATCCCGGTCCTGCTATTGGGTAATTTGAGTATGGAGCTGTTGGCGATAGAGGGTAATTGGAGTTGGCCACGCACATGCCGTTGTTCTTGCCCGTCTGGCCAAGGGTGCCAAAGCCCACGTCATTGTAACTGGCGACATCATTGGCGGGAGGAGTCAGTCCTCCGGTACCACCATCTGCCGTATCATCGGGGCTGAAAATTTGCAGGCCAGTATCGTAGATGTAAGACGTGACCCCGCCGATGACCTGCGTGACTGTGACCGTTTCAAGCTGGATATCGGTGGTGTCTTGCGCGTCGTCTTCGAACCACGACATGAGTAAACCGCAAGGAATACCTCCGTTGGTGGTCTCGTTACAGGCTGCCAGTGTCCAGGCGTATTGCGGAACTCCAAGCACCACACTGCCAGGGATGGAGAGGAAGCTGCAATCGGCGTTGCCGGAGCCCTCGACGCAGGGCCACAGCTCGCCACCAGCGCTGTCCAGATTCGGGTAACTGGATGCCATCATCGCTTGGCCCATGCCGTAGATGCCAGGGGTAACAGGCGGCGGGGTGCCGTCGGCTGGTTGAACCCCCTGCGCGTCGTGCGCCTTCGATAAGGCCGTTACACTAACACGACCGTGCAGTTTTGGTTGCGCCAGCGCTTGCTGGCCGCAAACAAAGAAAGCAACGATCGCAATGAGAACTACCACTTGAAACATGCGATACTTTGACATTTGTAATCCTCCAGGGAATGAACATCTGAGGCTGACGGATTTACTCCGTAAGCGCGTCGAGCAAGTATCACGCGCACCAGCCACTCCGTCAATCAAAGATTTAAAGAATTTTAAGGACGTGCGCAAAACTTTGCATCTTTGCAAAAAAGACTTGCGTCCAAACTGCACGCCAGCAGCCGTAAAGCGGGATTTTCCTTGTTTGGTCCAAAAACGGCGCCGATCATGCACTCCTGTTGGCGCTCGATTTCCGGCAGAGTTTGTTTGTTCTCAAAGCCGCATGAATACTGGCGTTGAAGTCATCCTAAGGTGGCTTACGCTAGATTCAAAAAGGAAATGCGGACTTCCTTGTTCAATCCCAGACGATTCCGGGGAAATGCGGTTGCGGAGGAATTGTCGTTGTGATAGCTTCAATAATTGTCCCGGACTTCAGGAAGGGAACAAGGAAGTATTGTGCCCGGTTGGACTTGCTTCCACCTGCTGGCGTAGCTCAGTCGGTAGAGCATCTGATTTGTAATCAGAGGGTCGGGGGTTCGATTCCCTTCGCCAGCTCCAGAAAAACAAGATTCCGGAAACACGAAGAGGCAGGCGCGGCGGCGCAGTTTTAAGGCACTCCAATAGAATTATTTCAGGCGAGCCGGTGCCAGGCGGGAGTTCTCGCATTTCGTTTCCCGAGCTGAGAAGCGTTGAGCGGCGCCGATGTGGTTGTTTGCGCGGCGGGAAGTTTTCGGATTTGCACAGGTGGGTGAGTGGTTAAAGCCAACAGACTGTAAATCTGTCCCTCTCAGGAGGTACGGAGGTTCGAATCCTCCCCTGTGCACCAGAATGGCGAAGAAGAAAGTTTCAAGGTTGTAAGGTTGCAAAGTAAAAATCGCGCTTGAGTTCCTTGGAACCCCGAAACCTTGAAACCTGGAAATTAGGTGACGATCAAGAAGAAATTCGTGCTGGCGCTGATTGGGTATGCGGTGCTGGGCGTGTTAGCTTGGACGACGCTGCCGGACGATCCGATTCGAGTCTTCAATGCGAATGTGAGACTGCGGACCGGGACGCTGCTGATTCTTGGACTGTTCGCATTTCGCGCGGCACTGTACTATTGGCGGACGCGGATCGAGGAAGAGCGCGAGGGCACGAAGCCGGCGGATTGAAGATTGATGCGGTGCGAATAAAAGCAGGTCCTTCCCCTTCGGCTGCGCTCAGGGTCAGGATGACAAGCAGTAGGGTTTTAACAGAGCGCTCTAAGAATTTCGTTGGGCCGATGTAGCTCAGTTGGTAGAGCACTCCCTTGGTAAGGGAGAGGTCATCAGTTCAATCCTGATCATCGGCTCCATAAGTTTGCTGAGAGCTGACAGCTGGTTTCGAGGGCGGGAGTAACTTGAGGCGTTTTGCGGGCGTGAGCGAAGCGGGAGCCCGCAGCCGAAATCCCGAGTGTTTTATGCGAGGGATCTGAAGCGTTTGAGGCTGAGCGGGAGTAACTCAGTGGTAGAGTCACAGCCTTCCAAGCTGTTGGTCGCGGGTTCGATCCCCGTCTCCCGCTCCAGAGTTTGAGCGTTGCGGTTGAAATTTGGTGTTTGGCATGAATTGGTTGAAACGGTAAACGGCGATGTTCGAGCAAGGCACGATCGGGATCGAGAAAGAACGTGAATTCGGCGAGCTGAAGGCCGCGCTGGAGAAAGCGCTCGCGGCGGACCAGGTAACGAAGTATTTGAAGGAACTGGACAGCCGCGGAATTCGAATTCGCAATCTGGATGCCGTGTTTGCGGCGGATGCGATCGACCGGGCGGCGGGAGGCACGGCGGGAACGGCGCGGGCTATGTATAGTTCGCTGCCGGTTTCGGACCAGGCGCAGGTGCGGGAGTATTATCTCTCGAAGATCGAAGAGGTTGACCCGGCACTGCGGGCGAGGTTTCACAAGCTGTATCAGTATTACTGAGCGGATTACTGAGTTACTATCTACTGATTAGCGAGGAAACGGAATTATGGCGAAAGAAAAATTTGAACGGACGAAGCCGCACTGCAACGTAGGGACGATCGGTCACATTGACCATGGCAAGACGACGTTGACGGCGGCGATCACCAAGGTCTTGCAGAAGCACAACCCGAAGATCGTGTTCCGGTCGTTCGATTCGATTGACAACGCTCCGGAAGAAAAGGCGCGCGGCATCACGATTGCCACGGCGCACGTGGAGTATGAGACGCCGAACCGGCACTACGCGCACGTGGATTGCCCCGGTCACGCGGATTACATCAAGAACATGATCACGGGCGCGGCGCAGATGGACGGTGCGATTCTGGTGGTGGCGGCGACGGACGGTCCGATGCCGCAGACGCGCGAGCACGTGCTGCTGGCGCGGCAAGTGGGCGTGCCCTACATTGTCGTTGCATTGAACAAGTGCGACGCGGTGGACGATCCCGAGTTACTCGACTTAGTCGAGCTCGAGGTGCGCGAGTTACTGAAGAGCTATCAATTCCCGGGCGACGATGTGCCGGTGGTGCGATTGTCGGCGCTGCTGGCGCTGAACGGCGACGAGAAGTGGGAGAAACAGATTGACGCGCTGATGGAGGCGGTGGACAAGAAAGTGCCGCAGCCGGCGCGCGAGCTGGACAAGCCGTTCCTGATGCCGATCGAGGATATTTTTTCGATCCAGGGGCGGGGCACGGTGGTGACGGGCCGGATCGAGCGCGGGAAGGTGAAGGTGGGCGAGGAAGTGGAGATCGTCGGCTTCCGCGAGACGCGTAAGACGGTAGTAACTGGCGTGGAAATGTTCAAGAAGCAGTTAGACGAAGGCATGGCGGGCGACAACGCCGGGCTGTTACTGCGCGGCGTCGCGAAAGAAGACGTGGAGCGCGGGATGGTGCTGGCGAAGCCGGGATCGATTACTCCGCACACGAAGTTCAAGGCGGAAGTTTACATTTTGACGAAGGAAGAAGGCGGGCGGCACACACCGTTCTTCAAGGGCTATCGTCCGCAGTTTTATTTGCGGACGACGGACGTGACGGGGATCGCGGAGCTGCCGGCGGGCACGGAGATGGTGATGCCGGGCGACAACGTGAGCCTGGTGATCGAGCTGATCACGCCGGTGGCGATGGAAAAAGGATTGCGGTTCGCGATCCGCGAAGGCGGCCACACGGTGGGCGCGGGCACGATCGCGGAGATCATTACGTAGCGCTGGTGTGGAGGCGGGGCGGAGCCCCGTCACCACACAGGCAATGCGCGGGACAGAAAAGAGTCTTGCGCAAGAACTTAGAGCCAAGAGCTAGAAGCCAGGAGCTGTTGAAATGCCCCGAGAGATCATTACGTTGCAGTGCGGCGATTGCAAAGAGCGGAATTATTCGAAGACCAAGAACCGCAAGACGACACCGGACCGGTTGGAGTTGAAGAAGTTTTGCCGCCGGTGCCGCAAGCACACGACACATAAGGAAGTTAAATAGATTGGATCATCTGGTCATCGGGCCATCGGGCGATCTGAGATCATCCGATGACCCGATGTACCCGATCACCCGATAGAAACAGGGGCGTAAGCTCAACGGTTAAACTGTCGGTCTCCAAAACCGAACTTGGGGGTTCGAATCCCTCCGCCCCTGCCAGAGTTGAGGCCCGAGAGGGAGCAGTCGAGGAAAGCGGGAAGGTATGGCAACAGCGGTAGAAGAAAACGCGATTGTGACCACGCTGCGATCCTGGCCGGAGCGGATCAAGACGTTTTACAGCGACGTGCGCATGGAGATGAAGAAAGTCACGTCTCCCACGCGCAAGGAAGTCCAGGGAACGACGACGGTGGTCATTATTACGGTGTTTCTGTTTGGGTTATTTTTCTTCCTGACAGATCTGGCGATCAGCAACAGTCTGGAACGGATGCTGCATTATTTCTCGCACCATTAGGCGGCGAGCGAAAGAAGCGATGGAATGCTGGATACGGACAACGAACAAAACGAAAGCGCTGTGACCGGCACTGGCCAAGAGGGCCAGCAGCAGACAGCCCCACCGCCCGCGGAAATAGTTCCGAGCGGCGAGCCCGCGCGCAATCCGAAGATGAAGTGGTATATCATCCACGCCTATTCGGGATTCGAGCGCAAGGTGCGGGAATCGCTCGAATCGCGGGTGCAGGCTTTCGGGTTGCAGGACAAGATCGGCAAGGTGCTGATTCCGACCGAGTCGGTCACGGAAGTACGCGGCGGCAAGAAGTACACCTCGGAGCGCATGTTCTATCCCGGCTACGTGCTGGTGGAAATGGACATGGACGATCACGTTTGGCACGTGGTGAAATCAACGCCGCGGGTGACGGGATTTGTGGGCACGGGACAGCAGCCGACTCCGCTGTCGGATGAAGAAGTCAATCACATTGTTTATAAAGTGGCCGACAGCCGGGAGAAGCCGAAGCTCAAGGTCAAATTCGAAAAAGGCGAGACGGTGCGCATCGGCGAAGGACCGTTCGCGACCTTTACGGGCATCGTGGACGATGTGAACGAGGACCGCGAGACGTTGAAAGTGATGGTCACGATTTTCGGGCGTTCGACTCCGGTGGAATTGGAATTTGGGCAGGTGGAGAAGGTCGCGTAGCGCGATGCCCCGCCCCTAAAGGGGTGGAGTTTTTCGCAAGGGTTGCGGCATCGCTAAAGTGATGCCCTGATACGAAGAGTAAGTGGTAAGGCGCCGGGCCGAAAATCCTAGACTCGGGGCTGGAGATTAGTTCAGGTACGGGAAAGGCATCATGGCAAAGAAAGTAACAGGATCGGTAAAGTTGCAGATAGCGGCGGGCAAGGCGACGCCGGCGCCTCCAGTGGGACCGGCGCTGGGGCAGGCGCAAGTCAACATCATGGAGTTCTGCAAGCAGTTCAATGCCCGCACCGGGCAGAAGGAACTGGAAGGATTGATTGTTCCGGTCGTGATCACGGTGTACAGCGACCGCACGTTCACGTTTATCACCAAGACGCCACCGGCATCGGTGTTGCTGAAGCGCGCGGCGGGAATTGCCAAGGGATCGGGCACTCCGAATAAAGATAAGGTTGGCAAGGTGACGCTGAAGCAGGTCGAGGACATTGCGAAGCAGAAAATGCCGGACCTGAATGCGGCGTCGGTGGATGCCGCCATCAAGAGCGTGCGCGGGACAGCACGTTCGATGGGGATTGAAGTGGTTGGATAAGTTTTGTGTGGAAGCGGGGCTTTGCCCCGCTTGGACGGGGCAAAGCCCCGCCACCACACAGGAAATGTGGTCGAAAACACCACGGCGTTTCGGAACAAGGAAACGCGGTGGGAGACTGAGGTGAAAATGAAGAAGTCGGGAAAGAACATCGCCAAGGCGCGCAAAGCGGTTGAAGCGCGGTCTTATACGCTGCAGGAAGCGGTACCACTTCTGCAGAAAGTGAAATACGCAAAATTCGACGAGACGGTGGAAGTGACGCTGCGGCTGGGCGTCGATCCGAAACATGCCGACCAGATGGTGCGAGGCACGGTGGTGCTTCCGCATGGGTTGGGCAAGTCGAAAAAAGTTTTGGTGATCGCGAGCGGGGAAAAGGTGCGCGAGGCCGAGGCGGCAGGCGCGGATTTCGTAGGCGGCGAAGACATGGTCGAGAAGATCACAAAAGAAAACTGGACCGACTTCGATGCGCTGATTGCCACGCCCGACATGATGAAGTCGGTGGGCCGTCTGGGCAAGGTGCTGGGGCCGAAGGGACTGATGCCGAATCCGAAGACGGGCACGGTCACGATGGACGTGGCGCGCGCGGTGCAGGAAGTGAAGGCCGGCAAGGTCGAGTTCCGCACCGACAAGACGGCGTTGGTGCATGTGCCGGTGGGAAAGATTTCCTTCACGCCCGACAAGCTGGTCGACAATGCGACCACGTTGATTTCGAGCGTGATCAAGGCGAAGCCTTCGGTGGCCAAGGGCAAGTACATCAAGGCGTGCTATCTGAGTTCGAGCATGGGGCCGGGGATCGCGCTGGACACGACTCCGATTGAGGTTGCGGCGAAGGCGTAAGTTCCGGGCTTTGCCCGGCGGACGGGCGAGGCGCCCGTCCCCACACAAGTTTTGAAAGGGTTTTGATATGGCGGTTACGAGAGCTAAGAAAATTGAGCAGGTTGAGAGGCTGGGCGGCGAACTGAAGAATGCTTCCAGCATGATCGTGGCGACGTATTCCAAGCTGACGGTGACGCAGGACTTCGAATTGCGGAAGGCGTTGCGTCCGACCGGAGCGAAGTATCGCGTGGTCAAGAACACGCTGGCCGAACTGGCGGGCAAAGGCACGAAGGTTGAGGTGGCGCTGAAAGGCCTACAGGGAGTGACCTCGATCGCGTACACGGCGGGCGACCCGGTGGCGCTGGCGAAGGCGCTTTCGAAGTACGCTAAGGAGCATCCGGAATTCAGCTTCAAGGCGGGCGTGGTGGAAGGGCGCGCGATTACGGTGAAGGACATCGAATCGCTGGCGACCATGCCGTCGAAGGAAGAGCTGTATTCGAAGTTGCTATTCCTGCTGAACGCTCCGGCGCAGCGTCTGGTTACGGCGATGAATGCAGTTGGGCGGAACCTGGCGGTGGTGATCGACCAGGGAGTGCAGGAGAAAAAGTTCAAGGAGGCGTAAGCCTCTGGATTTGGTAATTGGGTAATTTTGAAATTTTGTAATTTGAACCCGGCGCACGGTTCGCTGTGAGGGGATTTTCAAATTGCCAAATTACCCGATTGCAAAATTACAAAAGTTTCTGAGCAGCGACGCTGCTCGAAAAAAGATTTAGCTGACGTGAAGCGAGGGGTGGCGCGGTCGGAAGTTCGGGCGTTGTCTGGCGTTCGGATGGAAGGCCTGGTCGCACTGGAAACCTGGCGAAGCGGCGGCGAAATCGTAAATCTTAAATAAAGCGGAGAGATGCACATGGCGGATCTACAGCAGTTGGAAGAGTCGATCGTTGGCCTGTCGTTGCTGGACGCGGCAGAGCTGGTGAAGAAGTTGGAAGCGCGTTTGGGTGTTTCGGCGGCGGCGGCGGCTCCGGTGATGGTGGCCGGCGGCGCGGCGGCGGGCGCGGCAGCCCCGGCGGAGGAAAAGACCGAATTCACGGTCGTTCTGAAGGAAGTGGGAGCCAACAAGATCAACGTGATCAAGGCAGTACGCGAGGTCACCAGCCTCGGTCTGAAAGAGGCAAAAGACCTGGTGGACGGCGCTCCCAAGAGCATCAAGGAAGGCGTTTCGAAGGAAGAAGCCGAGACCATCAAGAAAAAGTTCACCGAAGCAGGCGCAACTGTCGAGGTCAAGTAATTTTGGGCAGGCGCGGGAGGGTGTGTGGAAGCGGGGCTTTGTCCCGCTTGGACGGGGCAAAGCCCCGTCACCACACAAGTCATCCCGCTTGCAATTATTTGACCGAACAGTGGCCGAATGCCGGGAAGTTGTGTTAATATTTTATCAATAACCCGCTTATCCTGGTTTCACTGCGAGGCGACGGCGACCCGTATCCTCCAAATATACCCAGGAAGCGGAACGGAACAGGGTCGCTGGATAGAAGTTGGCAGCCGGTCCCGCGGGCGGCGGGACGGAACAGGCCCTTGAACTGGCAAGGAATTTTACAAGCTATTCATCATTAAGCGTCGCACACGGCGCCTGCGGAGAGACATGTCTTCGTGGGGGCCGCTGTGTTTTTTCCGCGTACACCGCTCGTTAGCAGCACGTTAGCAGCAGTTGGGCGCACAATTTTTTTTGCGCCC